>NZ_JBFUER010000006.1:0-218083 GCF_056403855.1 Mesorhizobium sp. P2_E7
GGGGCAGGACAGAGGGGGGTTGTGAAGGAACTCGACCGAGCGTGGCTGCGCGACTCTACCCGATATCCGAAGGCGGGACCTTCTCACCCTCGCGCAGGGCGCGTTTCGAATAGGCGCGCACGCTGAACGGCAGGAAGATGAGATAGCCGGCGACTGAGGCGGTCAGCGTGTACCAGGGATAGGTCATCAGCAGCAGCACGTAGAGCACCACCGCAAGGATGATCGGCAACACCTTGTCGCCCGGCACTTTCAGGCTTTTGCCGGAGTAGACCGGCAGCCGGCTGACCAACAGGAAGGCGACCAGGATGGTGAAGCCGCTGGCGACGAAGGCGGCGGTACGGCTGGGCTCAACGCCAACGCGCAGGAACGACAAATAAAGCGGCAGCATGACCAGCACGGCGCCTGCCGGCGCCGGCACGCCGACGAAATACTCACTCTGCCAGATCGGGCGATCGTGGTCTTCATCGAGCACGTTGAAGCGCGCCAGTCTTAAGCCGCAGGCGATGGCAAACAGCAGCACCGCGATCCAGCCTGGCGATCCCGCGCGGTCGAGCAGGAAGGCATAGAGCACCAGCGCCGGGGCGACGCCAAAGTTGACGATGTCGGCCAGCGAATCCATCTGCGCGCCGAATTTGGACGTCGCCTTCAGCATGCGCGCCAGGCGCCCGTCTATGCCGTCGAGGAAGGCGGCGAGCAGCACCATCACCACTGCCGGCTCGAAACGGCCTTCGAAGCCGAAGCGGATACCGGACAGGCCGGCACAGATGGCAAGCACGGTGACCAGATTGGGCAGCACCATGCGCATCGGGATTTCGCGGATGCGCGGGCCGCCGCTGCCGTGAGCCTCGAACTTTTTGAACGGCGCGCCCACCGCTTACGAGATCCTGACGAGCGGGGTTGCGGCGATGCCGCCGAATTCGGCGAGCACAGTTTCGCCGCCGACCGCCGTCTGACCGACGGCGACACGCGGCACGGCGGTCGAGGGCAGGAAGACGTCGACGCGCGAGCCGAAGCGGATCAGCCCAAAGCGTTCGCCAATGGCGATCGAGCCGCCGGTCTCGGCCCAGCAGACGATGCGGCGTGCCACCAGGCCGGCGATCTGCACGGCGGCGACGGTGCCGTTGGGGCTGTCGATGACCAGCCCGTTGCGCTCATTCTCCGAACTTGCCTTGTCGAGTTCGGCATTGAGGAATTTGCCCGGCCGGTGCTCGATTTTGGTGATGCGGCCACGCACCGGGGCGCGGTTCACGTGGCAGGAAAAGACGTTCATGAACACCGAGATGCGGGTCATCTCGGTGGAACCGAGGCCAAGTTCGCGCGGCGGCACGGCCGGCCCGACCGCTGAGATGATGCCGTCGGCCGGGCTCACCACCAGCCGGTCGTCGACCGGCGTGATGCGCTCGGGATCGCGGAAGAAATAGACGCACCATGCGGTCAGGATCAGGCCGATCCAGAACAGCACCGAGGAGAAATAGCCGAGGAACAGCGTGCCCGCGCCAAAGGCGGCAATGAACGGATAGCCTTCGCGGTGGATCGGAACGAAGGCATTCTTGACCGAGTCGACGAGGCTCATTGGATGGAGCTCATGGGATGGGGGCAGTCCCTGTTTCAGGTCCGGCCTCAATACCGGAAAGGCTCCGTCGTCGCAACGCAACATTGGGCAAGGCCGCGTCGGCCACAGCCGGCAGCAACGGCGACGTGCTTGCCTGTCGGCGGCTTTGCCGGCAGAATTCCAGCCACCGCTGGTTCAGTGCGCGGCGAAAAGGCCGACCGCCCATGATGCCGAAATCAGGGAAAGCGCCGCTCACTGCCACGCGATTGGCAGCGATGGTTGCTGTTTTGACCGCCCTTTTGGCAACGAGCGATCCCGCAGCGGCGCAGGGCAAGCCATCCTTCGACTGCGCCAAAGCCGCCAGCGTGGCGGAAAAGGCCATCTGCGCCGACCCGGTTCTGGGGCAAGCCGATGCCGATGTGGCGAAGGCCTATGCCGCGGTGCTAAAGACGCTCGATGCTCATGCCGGCAAAGCGCTGCGGGACGACCAGAGCGATTTCATCGCCTATCGCGACCAGATCGCCGGCTTCAACGAAAACACACCCAAGGAACAGCAGACTTTCGACCTCGGCGAATTCCTGCGCGACCGGGCGACCTTCCTGGCCGGCATCCGCAAGCCGTCGGATGCAGGTTTGATCGGCACATGGAGCAGTGTCCGTGGCACGGTCGAAATCAAGGCCGCAGGCGCGGGCAAGCTCGAGATTTCGGCAGAGATTGTCACCAACCCCGTGTCGGGAAGCGGTGCGTGCGACATCGGTGGCACCGTTGAGAAGGGCAAGACCTTGCGGCTGGTCGACACCGACGACAATGACAAACCGACCGGCTTTGTCTTCACCGTTCGCCGCGACGGCGATGCGCTTGTCGTCGAGCAGAGCGGCACCGGCAAGGATGACAGATCCGAACCGCCATCCTGCGGCGCCAACGGCCATGCCGACGGAACGTTCTTCCTGAGCGAAAAACGTTAGGCTTGCTGTCGGGGAGACACCCGCTCGCCCGTCCTTGGTGAGACGGCGCCGACCTTTGCCATGACGGCGCTCCAACAAGGAGTGTCCTCCAATGCAGAACCAAACGCATCTCGTTGCCGCCGGCCTCGCTTTCGGGGAGTCGCCGCGCTGGCATGACGGACGCCTTTGGGTCTGCAATTGGGGCACCGGCGAGATTGTCGCCGTCGAGGCCGACGGCAAGAGCGAGGTCGTGCTCACAATACCGGCCGTCCTCCCCTATTCGATCGACTGGCTGCCGGATGGGCGGCTGCTGGTCATCTCGGGGCGCGAGGGTCTGCTGCTGCGGCAGGAGGCGGATGGAACGCTGGCCACTCATGCCGATCTTCGATCGCTGTCGAAAAGCCCGTGGAACGAGATCGTCGTCGACGGGCGCGGCAACATCTATGTCAATGGCGGCGGACCGGCGCCGGCGCCGGGAGAGCATTTCGGCCCGGGCAGCATCGCTCTGATCATGCCGGATGGCACGATCCGGCAGGTAGCCGAGAGCATCGCCTTTGCCAATGGCATGGCGGTGACGCCGGATAACAAGACGCTGATCGTCGCGGAATCGCATGCCAACCGGCTGACCGCTTTCGACATCGCTGCCGACGGCAGCCTTGCCAACCGCCGCGTATGGGCCGATCTCGACGGCTTTCCCGACGGCATCTGCCTCGATGCCGAAGGGGCTGCCTGGTATGCAGATGTGCCCAACAAGCGCTGCGTGCGGGTGCGCGAAGGTGGTGAGGTCCTGCAGACTGTCAATGCCGACCGCGGCTGCTTTGCCTGCATGCTGGGCGGACCCGACGGCACGACACTGTTCATCGTCGCCGCCGAATGGCGCGGCTTCGAGCATATGGTCAGCGATGCCCGCAGCGGCCAGGTGCTGAGCGTCGAAGCGCCTGCACCTGGCGTCGGCTGGCCCTCTTACAGTTCGGGCAGACGCTGATAGTTGGCGATGTCGGCCTTCACGCCCAGCCGGGCGATGGTCTCCTGCGGGTTGAAGCCCGCCCTTTCATGCGCCGCCTTGACGATCGGCACGACATTGTCCACCGCCGCCTGGTTCTCCCATTCGACAATGGTGACGAGGTTGAATTCGCCCGGCCCCGAAAATTGCTCGAGCACGAAATCCTGCACGAAGCCTCGTTGCACGCGCAGCAATTCATGCGTCACCCTGACCTTGCGAAGGATTTCCTCGCGCGCCTGGGCGGGGACGACGAATTTGTCGACCCGGAACACGGCTGCATCGGCAAGCTGTTGATTGAGTTGGTCCATTCCAATCTATCTCCGTTCTTGAACGACTTGGGTTCGGTGGCTCAGGAACGGGTTTGCGATCTCAGCTTAGGTTGAGGTCAAGAGGGAATTTTCGCATGGCGCGTTCTTCCCTTCTCCCCCTGTGGGAGAAGGTGGATCGGCGCACAGCGCCGAGACGGATGAGGGGTGTTCCAGCGGAGTGAGGCGTTGGCGTTCCCTGGAACACCCCTCATCCGTCGCCTGCGGCGACACCTTCTCCCACAAGGGGAGAAGGGAAAGCGCCGCGCTAGCTCACCTCCGAAGTGCGCCTGCGCACAATAACCCCCAACTCGTCGCTCTCGCGTGCAATCCGCAGCCTCTCCTCGGCTTCTGTCGCCTCGCGCTGGCGGTCCCACATCGAGGCGTAGAGGCCGTGTTTGCGCATCAGCTCGGCATGGGTGCCGCGTTCGGCGATCTGGCCGTCCTTGAGCACGATGATCTCGTCGGCGGTGATCACCGTCGACAGCCGGTGCGCGATGACGATGGTGGTGCGGCCCTTGCTGACCAGGTCGAGGGCTGCCTGGATTTCCTGCTCGGTGTGACTGTCCAGCGCCGAGGTCGCCTCGTCGAGCATGAGGATCGGCGGCGCCTTCAAAATCGTGCGGGCGATCGCCACGCGCTGCTTTTCGCCGCCCGACAGTTTTAGCCCGCGCTCGCCGACCATCGAGCGGTAGCCCTCGGGCAACCGTGCGATGAACGGGCCAATCTGGGCGAGTTCGGCTGCCTTCTCGACATCCGCCTCGCTGGCGCCGACGCGGCCGTAGCGGATGTTGTAGGCGATGGTGTCGTTGAACAGCACGGTGTCCTGCGGCACCATGCCGATCGCGCCGCGCAGGCTCTCCTGCGTCACGTCACGGACATCCTGGCCGTCGATCAGCACCTGACCGCCCTGGACATCGTAGAAGCGGAACAGCAGCCGCGAAATGGTCGATTTTCCGGCGCCCGACGGGCCGACAATGGCCACCGTCTTGCCGGCCGGCACCTCGAAGGACACGCCCTTCAGGATCTTGCGGTTGGGATCATAGGCAAAGTGCACGTCGCGGAACTCGACCTTGCCGGCCGAGACGGCGAGCGGCCTGGCATCGGGCTTGTCGGTGATTTCTTGCGGCACGTCGAGCAGGTCGAACATCTGCTCGATGTCGGTCAGCCCCTGGCGGATTTCGCGATAGATGAAGCCGATGAAATTGAGCGGCACCGAAAGCTGCACCAGCATGGCGTTGATGAAGACGAAATCGCCGACGCTCTGCGTGCCGGCCTGCACCTCCAGCGCCGACATGCACATGACGATGACGGTGCCGAGGCCGAAAATGATGCCCTGGCCGAAGTTCAGCCAGCCGAGCGAGGTCCAGATTCGGGTCGCGGCCATCTCATAGCGCGCCATCGAACGGTCGAAGCGCTCGGCCTCCATGCCCTCGTTGTTGAAATATTTGACGGTCTCGAAATTGAGCAGCGAATCGATCGCCTTGGTGTTGGCGTCGGTGTCGCTGTCGTTCATGTCGCGGCGGATCGAGATGCGCCAGTCGCTGGCGCGGACCGTGAACCAGACGTAGAGCCAGACGGTGGCCGCAACCACGACCACATATTTCCAGCCATAGGTGTACGCGAAGATGCCGGTGGTCAGCGCGAATTCGAGAATGGTCGGCGCCGTGTTCAGCATGATGAAGCGCACGATCGTTTCGATGCCCTTGGTGCCGCGCTCGATGATGCGCGACAGGCCGCCGGTGCGGCGCTCGAGGTGAAAGCGCAGCGACAGCTGATGCATGTGGACGAAGGTGCGGAAAGCAAGCTGGCGCACCGCATATTGGCCGACGCGGGCAAACAGCGCGTCGCGCAGCTGGTTGAAGCCGAGCTGCACCAGCCGAACGACATTGTAGGCGACGACCAGCATGACCGGCGCCAGCAGGAAGGACGGCAAAGGCGGCGGCGATTTGGCGTCGCCGGCCAGTGCATCGGTTGCCCATTTGAAGAAGTACGGACCGGCGACCAGCGTCAGCTTTGCGACGACCAGAAGCAGCGTCGCCCAGGTGACGCGGGCTCTCAGATCAGCGCGATCGGCCGGCCACATATACGGCCACAGATTGCGCAGTGTGCTGAAGGTCGAGGTGTCGGAAACGGTTTTTTCTGCCACTTTTCTTGCCTTTTGGGTGGGAGTCAGCGGCCGGAGCAGCAGGAATTGACGAGCGCGGTCAGCGATGCAGAAACATCGGCGAGCGCTGCGCGGTCGACTTCATAGCGCGAGCGCTGGCGGTCAGGCTGGAAGCGGACCAGGCCGGCCTCGACCAGGATCTTCAGATGCTGGGAAACGGTGGACTGCGCCAGATCGAGATGGTCGACAACCTCGCGGCAGCAGCAGGACTTGCTGGCCGACAAATGTTTCAGGATCTCGATGCGCGCCGGGTGCGAGAGCGCCGCGAAGCGAGCGGCGACGGCGCGGCTGGCGGGCGGTGCGCAGTTTGCGTGATCTTGTTCAGAGAGGGAGTGGGCCATCGTTCATCGGCGATAGACGATGAACGGGTGCAGGGCAAGCTAACCCGATGGGTAGAGTGCGACTAGTCTCCCCCCTTGAGGGGGAGATGTCGCCGAAGGCGACAAAGGGGGTCGGTACGTCCTGACGCGACGTCGTTTGCAGCGAAGAGAAGGCCAGCGATTGACGCGCGGCGACCCCTTCTGGCCTGCCGGCCATCTCCCCCTCAAGGGGGGAGATTAGCCAATCACTTACTGCGCCTTCACCGGCGCCGTCGTCGCTTGCTCGCCCATGGCCTTGAGGTCGGCGGCTTCGCCTTCCTTCGACTTTTCCGGAACCTTGAAAACCTGTCCCGGCCAGATGCGGTCGGGATCGCTGATCTGGTCCTGGTTGGCGAGATAAATGGTCGAGTAGCGTACGCCATGACCATAGACCCGCCGCGAGATCCGCCACAGCGTGTCGTTGCGGCGGATGATGACGGCGCCGTCGGCATGTTCGAGTTTCGGCGCCACCGTCTCGGGCACGTCGGGTGTTGCCGCCGCGACGACAGCCGGAGCCTCGGTAGCGGGCGCTGCCGGGGCCTCGGCAACCACCGGGGCTGGCGCTTCGGCCGCAGGAGCCGGTGCAGGCTCGGCCGGGGCAGCCGCGACCGTGGCCGGCGCTGCAGGGGCCGGCGCAGCCGGAGCTTCGGCAGCAGCCGGTGCGGCCGGCTTCGGTTCAGCAGGTTTTGCGTCGGCCGGCTTGGTCTCTGCGGGCGCCACAGCTGCGACCGCTTCGCCCGGTTCGCGCTCGAACGGCACGGCGGCACGCGCCACCACCTTCACGCCGTCGGCATCGAGACCGTCGACATGGATGGTGTAGCTGCCGACCGGGATGTCGCGCGTCGCCTCGACCAGGAAATGACCGTCGGGAGAAGTCGTGGCATCGCCGAGCAGGATATCGTTGGCATAGGCGCGCACCTTGCGGCCGGCATCGGCGAGACCGGCAACGAAGATCTTGTTGCCGTCGATCTCGACCGCCTCGACGACGATCTTGGGTTCGGCCACTGCCGCAGCCGGCGGCGTTGCTGCCGGGGCCGGTGCCGCCGGAGTTGCTGCGGCATCCACGGCGGCCGGGGCGGCCGGCGCAGGTTCGGCCGGGGCGGCAGGTGCCGGTGCGGCGGGCGCCTCGGCGGCCGGAGCCGCGGCCTGATCGCCGGTGGCCGGCGCCGCAGGCTTGGTCTCGGGCGCCGGAACGGTCAGCAGTTCAGCCGGCTTGCCCGGCTCCTCGACCATCGCCAGCACCTGGCCGGCTGCGTCCTTGGGAACCGAAACGACGGCGGTCTGCACCGAAGGCGTAACCACATCGCCGGTCGTCGAGCGCAGCGCAATCGTATAGTCGCCGGGCTTCAGCGGATCGTCGAGAACGATGACAAAGGCACCGTCCGGACCGGCGACCGTCGAGCCGAGCACTGTCGAGCCGTTGAGGATCTCGACCTTGGCATTGGGCGCGGCATTGCCGGCAACGACGATCGAGCCGTTGCTTTCGACGCGCACAACATCGAAGCTCGGCACAACCGGGCCGGCCGCGGCCGGTGCTGGAGTTGCCGGGGCAGCAGCGGGCGCGGCAGGTGTTGCCGGAGCGGCTGCTTCTGTAGCGGGAGCCGTCGCGTCGGCGGGCGCCGGTGCCGGCACAGCCTTGGCATCGGTGGGTGCAGCAGGCGCTGGCGGCAGCCTTCCCTCGGTCCCCGAATCGGCTGGCTTGTCAGCCGGCGGTGTCAGCGACGCAATCTCCGCCGGCGGCGTGGGATTGAGATACGGGTCGAGTGCGCCCGATATATAAGCGGTTCCGATGACCGCGACGGTCCCACCCGCCGCGAACAGAAACGCCTTCAATGGATTAACAGCCATATTTCCCCTGCCCCTTAGCCACCTAACGCCGGTCTAGCGTGTTTTGCCGGAACCGACAAGAAAAAGCCCGGGCTTGTCAGCCTCTGGGGCTTGACCCCGCATTCAGACCCAATCACCAATCACGCATGAACACGATTCGATCCGTCTGCGTCTACTGCGGCTCGTCTCCGGGCCGCGATGAAATCTACGCCAAGGCCGGACACCTGCTCGGCCGCTCGCTCGCCAAATCCGGCCTGCGGCTGGTCTATGGCGGCGGCACCAAAGGCATTATGGGCGCCGTCGCCGAAGGCGCGCTCAAGGCCGGCGGCAAGGTAACGGGCATTATTCCGCGCTTCCTCATCAACAAGGAGGCGACCGAAACCGCGCTTGACCGGCTCGACGAGTTGCTGATCACCGACAACATGCACGAGCGCAAGCACAAGATGTTCGAAAAATCCGACGCCTTTGTGGCGCTGCCGGGCGGCATCGGCACGGTCGAGGAGATCGTCGAGGTCATGACCTGGGGCCAGCTCGGCCATCACCGCAAGCCGATCGTCTTTGCCAACGTCAAAGGGTTCTGGAATCCGATGCTGGCGCTGATCGACCATATGTCGAGCGAAGGCTTCATCCACACCGCGCAGCGGGTCAAACCCCTGGTGATCGAAGACCCCGAAGCCATCGTCGCCGCCATCATGGTGGCGGGCTCGTCGGTCGATGCGCCGACCGAGGGTGTGCAGTCGGTGATTGATAAGATGTGATGGGTTAGGCAGTAGGGATTGGGCAGTAGGCGTTGTGTGAGGTGCCGCGAGCGCCACCCCTACTGCCTACTGCCTACTGCCTACTGCCTACTGCCTACTGCCCTACTGCCCCCCTCAACTCCGCAATCACCGCCCGCTTGTCCTGCCGCCGCCAGGCCAGATGGATCGAGACGTTGCGTTTGAACCACGGCAGGTCGCGGAACACGATCCCTGACGGTGCGGCGCTTTGCAGGCTTGCCTGCACCGTCGCCAGGCCGAGCCCGGCGCTGACCAGGCCGAGCGATGTCAGGGGATCCGCCGTCTCGTAGGCGATGTCGGGCATGAAACCGGCCTCGATGCAGGCGGCGAGGAACTGGCCGCGGTTGGAGTCGGCGGGCTGGCGCACCACGGTGATCCAGGTGCGGCCGTCGAGATGATGCGGGCGGATGTCGGCAACGGCGGTAAGCGCATCGCCCTCGGGTATCGCCAAAACCAGCGGCTCCCGCCGGACCAACGTCGAGGCAATTTCAGGATAGTTGGCCGGCGGCGGCGAATAGACCAAGCCGAGATCGAGCGTACGTTGGCGCAGCCCCTCGAGCTGGGCGGCCGAGCGCAGGCTCATCAGGCTAAGATGCAGCCGCGGCCGGTCGCTGCGGAATTGCCGCAGCATCCGGCCGACCAGCCCGGCATGCACCGCGCCCTCGACGTAGCCTATGGCAAGGCGGCCGGCGGTGCCGGCTGCAAGGTCACGGCCGAGCGCCTCCAGTCGACCGGCGCCCGCGAGAAGCGCCCTCGCCTCGGCAAGAAAGGCCTGCCCCTCGGCATTGAGGTGAACGCGCTGCTTCGCCCGCTCGAACAGGGTGACGCCAAGCTGCGCCTCGAGCTGCATGATCTGGCGGCTGAGCGGCGACTGCGAGATATGCAGGAGTTCGGCGGCACGGCCGACAGTGCCTGCTTCGGCGACAGTGACGAAATAGCGGAGCTGGCGCAGGTCGAACATTCTTTCTCCAAGGCTTTAAGTCCCATTGGGTCTCAACTTTAGCCTACTCAGTCTTGGACAGTCTGGCCAGCGGCAGCAATAATTTGAGCATCGCAACCATAGGAGACCGCCATGCAGTTCTTTGCCCTTCTCACCCGCAACACCGAAAAGTTCAGCGACGCCGACTTCGCGCCCCTTTTGCCCGGCGAGGCCGAACAGCGCCGTACGCTCTATGCCGAGGGTGCGGTGCGCCAGGTGTGGAACCGCGGCGACATTCCGGGCAGCGGCATGATGTTCGAAGCCGGCAGCGACGCCGACGTGCGCGGCCATCTCGCCACTCTGCCGCTGGTCAAGGCCGGCATGATGGACATCGCCGCAGTGGTGCCGCTCGCGCCCTACCCCGGGTTTGGGCCCAAGCGCTGAGACGTCCGCGCAACGTCGGTTATCGCGACGCTACCCTATGCAGCGCGACACGCGTATTCTGGTTCAGTGAGCTCAATTTGGCGGTGCTCGCCCGCCGCCAGCCGCTTGCTGCTCACAGAAATGCGCGCAATTTCGGCGCCAGCCCCGCATAGTCGTTTGCGATCTCCTCAAGCATGCGCCGCAGGACGCCCGCAAGAGAACACTGGTTCAATATCGCTCGCCAAAGGATCTTTGGTTCGGCATTGGCATTCAGGCTGCCAAGCTGCAAGCCCGCGGTTTCAGCGGCATACAGAGCCATTTGCGGCGGAATCACCAAAAGCAACTTCTCGAGCTGAACGGGCTCGGGAAGGCTCCAAACTATCGGCACATCGTCAACTGTCCAACGCTTGACTGGAGCCTCCGGCTTCGGCGGTGCCGGTTGCGCGATGGTGGGCAGCAGACCGGCGTCCCAATTGCCCAACCATGAAGGCCGCGGGTCTGGACGCAGGCCAATTGCGTACTCCCAGACGTAGGGGTCGCGGGCAAACTCCCATACGGCTTGTGCCATGCCGGAGCCCACTTCTGATCTATGCGTATGGACGCCGATCGCATAGCCGGTGCCGAGGTCGATCACCGGTCCGCCGGCAGAGCCCGCGGCGGATGTGCAATCGTGTATCAAAGCCGGAACACCCGCCGAGCCCGGTATCTGGCCGATCTGAAGCGCTTTGCCGGGCTGGACGAGCAATCCGCCCGACTGTTCCGTCGCGGCAAAGGACAGCAATGCGACCGGGCGGCCGGCCAGTTGGGAGGGTAATTGTGCTGCAAGGTTCAAAGCGCCGGTCCCCTTGGGCGGCCGTTCGACCTCAAGCAAAGCGAGACTGAAGAAAGGATGAAGGAACTTGACGCCAACTACGGCTGCAAGCGCGGACTTTGGCTCCCGACCCAGCGCGTCGCTGAAGTCGATCGCCACCTTCGCGCCCGGTTTGAGGGTTGCGTGCGTTCCTGTGCCATCGACAAATCCGGTGAGTCCGAAAGACGCCGTCAGGGCCAATCTCTCACCAACCAGAAACGCCGTCCCTCGCCAATCGTCCTGATCGACGTCGGTGAGCAGTTTGCCTACCGATCGTAATGCAAGGTCGATTCGCGGCTCGTAACTTTTCAGGACATCCTTCCACTCGCCGTCGGCCGCGCTCAACCAGGATTGGGCAGGCAGAGCCGGTCTGCCGGCTCCAAATATGATCGCCTCAAGCGTGGCGGTTTGGGCAGGTTGAAGCGACCTGCTACGGTCAGGCACGATGATCGCCTCAAGGTCGTCAATCGATTGTTCGTCAATGGTGCCGCCTGCGGCCAGCTTTGCCATTGCGGCTCTGGCGGCAGTCATGGGTTCCGAGAGGCTCGGCACTGATGTTTCAAGCCCGGCATGATTTGAATCAGAGGAAGGCGGGTCATGCGGCCCCGGCGTTGCTTGCTTGGCTGCGAACAGGACGCCGGATTGGGCAAAGCGCGGATCCAGGTCAAGCGCTGCAGCCGGGATGGCATAGTTCTTTGAGAGGAACACGCCGGCGAAATGAATTCCAACAACCGTGCCCGAAACAATGTCGACAAGCGGTGCGCCGCCACAGCCGCCCGTGGTCGTGCAATCGTGAATCAGTACGTCCGACGAGCCGGCACCACGCCATTTATAGGCCTCGTGCCCCAAAATACGACCGGGAAGCAGCCGCTTGACGTCAACAATGCCGCGAAACAGTTGCTGCAGTTGAGCTGGCTCCGAGCGAGGGTCCCATGCCGGGTAGCCGATAACGGCCACCTGACGGTTTTGCAGCGATTCGAACCCTTCGAGCGAAAGTTTCAACGGTGAGATGCCGGGCGGTAGCTTTGCCCTTACAAGTTCAATTCCACTGATAGGGTCCACATACAAGATATCCTCGATCTTTGCCCTTGGAGCGTTCGACGACTCGCGCTCATGGCCAAAATCGACGAACGCCGACATGCCCTTCTCGAATGAATAGACCCCGTTCTCCTCTACTATTGCCAAGCCGCTCAAAGCCTTGGTCATCAGCAGATCGGGGCCGACGACGAAGGCAGTGCCACTCCACTTTATGGCGGGATGTCCGACGATGTCGACGCGACCCACGGCGGCTATTGCGCTTTCCAGCCGGGTTCTGTTTGCCGGCTCGCCCAACAAGGCCCATGGCATGTTGGGCGCTTCAAACGAGCCGCCGACGATATCGACGGCCGGACGGCCGAAGGGCAGAATGATCGACATCGGCCTATTCCAATCCGAGTTCTTTCAGCGCCGCCGGCTTGTCGGCAAGTTGACGCTTGAGTTCCCCGACAAGGCCGTTGAGGGGAATGCCCTGGTTGAAATTCTTCTCTTTAAGGTTGAAGTCACCGGGCTTGTTCGTTGGTCCGGCGGCATGATGCAAGGCGACAACCCGCCAGTCGCGGTTGAACACCGGCGAGCCCGACGATCCCCCCTCGGTATTGGTGCCATAACGCACGCGATTCGAGTTCTTGGTAAGCTTTGCACTGGAGGGGCTGGCGTATGAAAACTGCACCGGACGCCCGTCGGGATGGCCGACGATGAACACCGGTTCCGCCGGATCAAAGAGATATGTATTGCCGTCCAACTGGTAGCGCCCACGCCGATCCGCACCGGCCGCTTTCGGATCCGGCCCGATGGCCTGCGCAGCAACTGGCTCCGAAAGCCGCACGAGGGCGAAGTCCCAAGTTCCGGGCGGCGGCCCGTCCGGACCAACCTCCGCACTTACGGCTGCATGCTGGCTGCTGGCGACCAACCAATCTGCCGCGAAGCTTACCGACCGTCCGGCATTCTGAACGCCGAGCGGCGAAATACTGTTGTCGAAGACAGCGACGCCGCCCACAACCCCCTTTTCCACGACGTGGTAGTTTGTCAACAGCAGGCTGTCGCCTACGAGGAATCCGGTGCCTTTGGCGTGCCCCCCTATGTCTATGCGCGCGGTTCGCACCTCGGCTTCAGCCAGGCGTGTCCTGAACTCCGCGGGATTGGCAAACCCAGCGGCAGCGTTGACGATCTTCTCAAGGCCGGGCGATGCCAAAGGTTTGGCTGAAGCCTCGTCGCTGCTCCAAATATCGACGCTCGATGGCAGCAACGCCAAAGTGGCCAATGAAGGCTTTTTTCGTAGTGCTGCCGCGGCAAGCGACCCTTCGTATCCCTTGATCAAGTTCAGGAGCGCTGGGTGAAGGGCAGCAAGGGCTGGATCTTTCAGCAGTTCGCTGATCAACGATGGCATGCGGTCCGAAAGGCGAGCCTGTTTCAGCAGGCTCGCGACAATCAGCCTTGGCGTCTGGGCGAAGTTGATTGCCCCACCATCCAGTCCGATGCTGTCGGCGAACATCTGAAGTTCAGCACTCGAAGGGAATGCGGTTGCAACCAACTGGGCCGCGGTCCTCGTCTCATCCCGAGCGAAGTCCAACGGAAGGTCTTCGAACCAAGCAGCCACTGCCTCTCCCCCAAGCTAAAAGCTCTTTATTCCCCTAACGCAATACACGCCCAAGAGTACCTTTTGTCTAGTCGTGTAAGTATGCTCTTAATATGAAAAGATTCACGCCTGCTGGGAACGCGGCAAGGCCGCGATGATGAATGTCACGGCATAGTGTCGTTTGCCTCAATCCGGATCACAAACAAGTTCGACTGGCGGCATCGGCGCCGTTGGCTGCCACCGATGATACATCTCGCCAAATGGAAGACCCCGCATCCGCCATCCGGATACCCGCATCGAAGGGCCATCGCCAAAATTCCTGCCTTTTTCGACAGCTATTAACCGAGCTGCTCCAGCGCCTGTTAAGGAATGACGGGCAATAATGCTTCCGGGATATTGTACGCGTCTGGCGTGCGATGCGACTTTGAGCGGTTGGTCTTTGCGACGCACTCGTTTCCTGCTGATTGCTGCAGCACTGCTTGCCGTCGCGGCTGGAGCCGTCGTGGTGGCGCTGCCTGCGCTCACCTCGTTTGCCGCGACCTCCGACCGCTATCAGGCGCTTGTGCCGTCGCTGAAGAGCGAGACGGATCGCGGCGTTGCCTATTTCGCTTTTGGGGATTTCTCGGCCCTGACGTCGGACACGCTGAAAGTCTCGGCGTCGCCCTGGAAGCTTGCGACGGCGGCGCTGGCGCTCAGCTCCGTCGACGGCAAGCTCGATCGCCTCGCCGAGGTGGACCTCGCGGCGCTCTATCGTCAATTCGGCTTCCACACCCCCAAAACCATCGGCAACTGGCCGTCGCATTTGCCGCCGCCCAGTTTCGAGACGCCGCTTGGGCAGAATATCGGCTTTGGCGGCCGGTCGCTGCCTCCGATCGGCGCGACGATCGGCAATGTCGGCTGTCCGGCCTGCCACTCCAGCGTCATGTACGATGCCTCCGGCAATCCCGACACCGGCCGGGTCTGGCTCGGCGCGCCGAACAGCTCGATCAACCTGGAGGCCTATACGCAGGCGCTCTACACCGCATTCAGCGCCTTCGGAAACAAGCCGGACCTGCTTATGAATGCCGTGCAGCGTCTTTATCCCGAGACCCAGTGGCGTGAGCGGATGACGCTGCGCTATTTCGTCGTTCCGCAGCTGGCCAAGACCCTTGCCGAACGCCAGGCTTCGATCGGCCGGCTGCTGCCGTTTCGGGCGTCGCTGGCCGGCGCCACCAATGGGCTGGATTCGCTCAGGAGCCGGCTCGGCTTGATCCCTGAAGGCAAGCTCGTGCCCGAGAGCGTTTTCAATTCGGTGCCCGATCTCGGCTCGCGGCTGTGGCGCAGCAAATTCCTCAATTGCGGCAACTACGCCATCCCCGGCGTCGACCATAACAGGACAATCCACGCCGAAGACATCACGCCCGAACATCGTCGGGAACTGGCGGCGATCATTTCCTATTTCACCGTTCCCAGCATGGGCGTCACCCCCGAAGTTGCGGAGACCTCGATCGGCCACGCTTTCGACATTACCGGCTGGATGAGCCAGTACACACCACAGCCATTTCCCGGCCGCATCGACAGATCGCTGCTGCCGCGCGGCCAGGCTGTCTTTGCCCAGCACTGCGCCTCGTGTCACGGCGCCTACGGCCAGGACATTGAGCGCCCGCATCTGATCAGCTTCCCGAACTGGGAAGGCGAGATCGGCACCGATCCGCAACGGCACAAACTCTTGGGCAAAGCGGTCGCCGATGCGGTGAACGGGTCGCTCTATGGCCGCTACATCGACGCCCGCACCGTGACCACCTACACGGCGCCGCCGCTGACCGGGCTGTGGTCCAGCGCGCCCTATTTCCACAATGGCAGCGTGCCGACGCTCTGGCACCTGATGCACCCGGGCCAGCGGCCCAAGCGCTTCAGCGTCGGCGGCCACCGGCTCGATCTCGACAAGGTTGGCATCGCCGGCGTCGACGACGGCACAGGCGGCTGGTCTCAGCCCGCAGACTACACGCCCTGGTCCATTCCCGCCGAGATCGACACGACGGCGTTCGGCCTCGGCAATGGCGGCCATGAGACCGAGTTCGCGCCGCTTGGGGAAGACGACAAGGCGGCGCTGCTCGAATATTTGAAGCTGCTGTGAGGCGCGCGATGCGAGCACACCGGCCAGGGAGACAAATGCCATGCCGGTGACACTCAAGGAGCGCGACTTCGAATCCTTCTTCGCAGCTCCGTTCGAGGCCTATGGCGAGAGCTCGCTCTATGTCTCGCCGATGAAGGGCGATCTGAAGCGTTTCCTGTCGGCGACGGAAAATCCGCTGTTCAGCAGGGACGACGAGATCACCTACTTCACCGCATTTCGCGACGGACGTCCGATCGGCCGGATCACCGCGCATGTGCACGGCGCATCCAATACTCAGTATGGCTGGAACCGCTGCTATTTCGGCTATTTCGACTGCGCCGACGACGCAGAGGCGGCCGGGCTTCTGCTCAAGGCGGCCGAGGATTGGGGACGGCGGCGTGGCCACGCCGAGATCATGGGCAATTTCAACCTGACGGCGATGCAGCAGATCGGCGTCCAGACCAGCGCGTTCGACAAGGCGCCTTACACCGACCTGATCTACAGCCCGCCGCATATTGCGCGGCTCTTGGAGGAAAACGGCTACCGCCCGGAATTTCCGATGACGACGTTCGAGCTCGATCTCAAGGGGGCCGCCCCGCCCGAGATCGGTCCGAAGCAGCAGGCGATCCTCGACAACCCCGACTTTGCCTTTGCGCCGTTGACGCGGGCCTTGGTGCCGCAACGCATGGAGGACGCGCGGCTGATCCTCAACGCCTCCTTCGCCCAGAATCCTATGTTTGTGCCAGTGAGCCACGAAGAATTCCACTTCCAGGCGCGCGACATGAAGTGGGTGATGGATCCGCGCATTTCGGCCGTGCTCAATTATCGCGGCGAGCCGGCCGCCTGCATCATCTGCATCCCGGACCTCAACCCGTTCCTGCGCAAGACGCGGTCGAGGATCGGGCTGACGACGCCCTGGCATTTCCTGATGCACAAATTCACCTGCAAACGCGCCGTGCTGATCTTTTCCGGCGTCAGACCCGATCTGCAGGGCCAGGGCGTGAACCCGGTGGTGCTGCGCCGCGTCGTGCTGGCGCTCAAGGCCGCCGGCTATGAGACGCTGGGCAACACCTGGATAGGCGACAGCAACAAGGCCAGCCTCGCCCAGAAGCAGAAGTCCAATGCCAGGCCGCTGCATCGCCTGCATCTGTTCCGCAAGGCTTTGTAGCGTCGCTGATCGACAGACTGTGATCGGCTGTCAAGAAACTGTCACACGAAACCCGGCGCGCCCGTGTTAGGAATAGCTTGCCGGCATCCGCGCGCGGCGTGGTCGAAATCTGTATCTGGCGAGGCGAGCCGTGAACATCGCTCTCAACGCGGAAGGCACTCCCCTGTCGCCTTACCTGCCCGACGAGCACGGGCTGTTCTTCATCTACCATTTCACCGCTGACGGCCTGCGCACCAAGGACGCGGCTGAGGCGCAATGGACATGGCGCAGCTACCAGCTGTCCGACCTGCGCGCCCGACGCGAGATCGCCGCCGAGCAGGCTTTGCCTGCGCCGGTTCGCGAAGCCTTCCTCGGCGCCAGCCAGGGCTGCCATATCGATCTTGAGGACGATTGGCTCTATGGCGACCTGCCGGACCTGCGCCACGACTATTCGGCGGAGGCACGCGGACTCGGCCATTTCCGTTTCGCCCTCAACGAAAAAATGCTGATCGGCGCGCGCAAGCAGCCGCTGGAATCGGTCGATCTCGTGCGCAAGACGGTCGAGAGCGGTTCGCGCAAATTCCGCTCACCGGCCGACCTGATCGAGGCGGTCATGGGCCAGTCGCTCGACGGCATGGCGGCCGAGCTCCATGGCCTTGGCCATACGCTGGACGGCATCGAGGACCGTATCGTGCGCGATGCCTGGCACAGCGAGCGGCAGTCGCTGGTCGAGGCGCGCCGTCAGCTCGTGATGATCCATCGGCAGATGGCGACGCTGACAAACCTGTTCCGCCATCTCGACCATTCGCATCGCAACGAACTGCCTGACCCGATCAACGACATGGCGACAAGGCTGTCGCACCGGGCGCACACGCTCTACCACGACGGCGAACAGCTGCAGGCGCGCACCAGGCTGCTGCAGGACGAATTGATGGCCAAGCTGACGATGCAGTCGAACCAGCTGCTCTATGTGCTGTCGGTCATGACGGCGGTGCTATTGCCGATGACCATCATTTCGGGCCTGTTCGGCATGAATGTCGGCGGCCTGCCGCTGGTCAACACGTCGATGGGGTTCTGGGTGGTGACCGCGGTTTCGGTGGTGATCGCGGCAGCGACCTATCTGTTCGTCAGGCGGCTCGGGCGGATGTAGCCGCCCGGCCAATCTCTTTGCTTTCACGTAATTCCGGACGGAAAACCGCTACACACTTTTCCTGGAATTCATCACGCCGTGGCGCGAAGATCCTCGATGACGGTGCCGGCGGCAGCGACTTCCGCCTCATGGTCCGGCTCCCGCCAGGTCTCGGCAAGGCCAGCCGCATACCATTCCTGCATTGCCGGCAGGCCAAGCAATTGCGCGGGATAGGCGGCGGCCGCACCCTCGAAAGTGAGCCCATAGGACTGGACGCGGAATGCCACCGGGGCAAAGAAGGCGTCGACGGCGGTGAAATGGCCGCCGGCCAGAAACGGTCCGCCGAAGCGGGCAAGGCCGTCGTTCCACAGATCGCCCAAACGGAACAGATCCTGCCTGAGCGCAGCCGACATCGGCAACGGTTCTACGCTGATTCCGCAATTCATCGGGCATGCGCCGCGCAAGGCGGTGAAGCCCGAATGCATTTCGGCGGCGGCCGAACGCGCCCAGGACCGTGCCCTGGCTTCGGCCGGCCACACACCATGATGGCGCTCCGCCAGATATTCGGCGATGGCAAGCGAATCCCAGACAGCCCAACCGTCATCGACCAGGCAAGGCACGCGGCCGCTCGGCGAAAACGACCGGAAGAGATCGAAGCTGGGCCCGGTCGGGAACGGCGTCAATCGCTCCTCGAACGGAATGTCGAGGGTACGCATCAGCACCCATGGCCGCAGCGACCATGACGAATAGTTCTTGTTGGCAATGTGCAGCACGTACATGGACGTCTTCCTATTTCGCGGCCGAAACCGCCGGGCGGATTTCACGGCCACGGAACATCGACCAGGAATACATCGCCAGCGCCGTCCAGATCAGCGCGAAGGCAATCGCCTGCGTGGTGCCGAAGGGCTCGTCGAAAGCAAGCACGGCGATCAGGAACACCATGGTCGGCGCGATATATTGCATGATGCCGATGGTGGAGAGGCGCAGAAGCTTGGCACCGAAGGCGAACAGAAGCAGCGGCACGGACGTGACCGGGCCGCAACCGATGAGCAGTGCCGTATCGGTGGCGTTGCCGGAGATGAAATGGTCCTGGCCGTTGGCGATCAGGAAAATGATGTAGCCAAGTGCGGGCACCGACAGCAGAAGCACTTCGAGCAAAAAACCCTGGCTCGGGCCGATCGGCAGCGTCTTGCGGAAGAAGCCGTAGGCGGCGAAGGAAAAGGCCAGCGCCAGGGACACCCAGGGCAGTTTGCCGGCATCGACCGTCAGCACGGCAACGGCAATCGCCGCCAGCACTACCGCCGCGATCTGCAGCCGGTCGAGTTTGTCGCCGAGCACCAGCGCACCGACAACGATGACGACCAGCGGGTTGATGTAGTAGCCGAGCGCGGTCTCGACGGTGCGGTCGACCGAGATCGCCCAGACATAGATGGCCCAGTTGATCGAAATCAGCGTCGCCGTCAGCGCCGCCATGCCGATGCTGCGCGGCGAGCGGATCGCCGCCTTGAAATCGGCAGTCCGGCCGGCCCAGACCAACACGCAAGCGGCGATCGGCACCGACCAGACGATGCGGTGTGCGATCACCTCGATCAGCGGCAGATGCGCGACCGCCTTCATGTAGAAGGGCAACAGCCCCCACAACAGATAGGCGCCGAGCGCCAACAGGAAGCCGCTGCGGGCTTTGGCGTCGGCATCGGACTGGGTTGTTTCGCTGACCATGGGCCAAGGCTATGGCCCAGCGCGGTGCTCAAAACCATACCAAATTGCTGATGGATCAATGGATTTTTTCTGATGGGTGAAGGGTGAGGCGCAAGTTCCTCGCCCCACGAAGTGGGGAGAGGTGGCCCGGCGAAGCCGGGACGGAGAGGGGCAGCGCCGCGGCTGCGAGCTGATGCTAAGGTTGATGACAGGGGCCGTTTCCGCGCCCTGCCTTCACCGGCTCTGGCTTCGCGGAGGTCGTCCCCCCTCTCCGTCCCGGCTTCGCCGGGCCACCTCTCCCCCGCTGCGCGGGGGCGAGGAAAGGGCGGCGGTGTCACTCCGCCGCCACCAGCCCAGCCATCTCGCGGTTCTTCATCAATTTGTAGACGATGGAATCCATCAGCGCCTGGAAGGAGGCGTCGATGATGTTTTCCGACACGCCGACCGTCCACCAGCGAGCGCCCGTGCCGTCATGCGACTCGATCAGCACGCGGGTGATCGCCTCGGTGCCGCCATTGAGGATACGCACCTTGAAGTCGGCCAGCTCCATGTCGGCGATCTCGCCCTGGAACTTGCCGAGATCCTTGCGCAGCGCGATGTCGAGCGCGTTGACCGGGCCGTGGCCTTCGGCCACCGACATCTTCTCCTCGCCCTCGACCATCACCTTGACGATTGCCTCGGAGACCGTCTTCAGCTGGCCATTGGCATCGAAGCGGCGCTCGACCATGCAGCGGAACGAGGTGACGTTGAAGAACTCCGGCAGCCCGTGCAGCATCTTGCGCGCCAAGAGCTCGAAAGAGGCATCGGCACCTTCATAGGCATAGCCTTCGGCCTCGCGTTCCTTGACCACGGAGATCAGCGCGTCGAGCCGATGATCGTCCTTCGGCACATCGATGCCGCGCCGCTTCAGCTCGGCGAGGAAATTGGCCTTGCCGCCCTGGTCGGAGACCATGACACGGCGGCGGTTGCCGATAGCCTCGGGCGGCACATGTTCGTAGGTCGCCGGCTCCTTGGCCAGTGCCGAGGCATGGATGCCGGCCTTGGTGGCGAAGGCGGAAGCGCCGACATAGGGCGCCTGCGGCTCCGGGGCGCGGTTGAGCAATTCGTCGAAGGCGCGGGAAAGACGCGAAATGCCGGTCAGCGCCTCGGCCGAGATGCCCGTTTCAAAACGATCGGCAAAGGCCGGCTTCAGCGCCAGCGTCGGCACGATCGAGACCAGATTGGCGTTGCCGCAGCGTTCACCAATACCGTTCAGCGTGCCTTGGATCTGGCGCACACCGGCCTCGACGGCGGCGAGCGAATTGGCCACCGCCTGGCCGGTATCGTCATGAGCATGGATGCCGAGATGATCGCCCGGAATGCCTGAAGCGATGACCTTGCCGACGATGGTGCGCACTTCCGAGGGCTGCGTGCCGCCATTGGTGTCGCACAGCACCACCCAACGCGTGCCGGCATCGTAGGCTGTCCTGGCGCAGGCCAGCGCGTAATCCGGATTGGCCTTGAAGCCGTCGAAGAAATGCTCGCAATCGACCATCGCTTCCTTGCCGGCGGTGGTCGCCGCTTCGACGGAAGCCTTGATGGACTCGAGGTTCTCCTCGTTGGTGCAGCCGAGCGCGACACGGACGTGATAGTCCCAGCTCTTGGCGACAAAGCAGATGGCGTCCGACTTCGACTGCACCAGCGACGCCAGCCCGGGATCGTTGGACGCCGACACCCCTGCCCGCTTGGTCATGCCGAAGGCGACGAACTTTGCCTTCGCCGTGCGCTTCTGCTGGAAGAAGGCGGTGTCGGTCGGGTTGGCGCCGGGATAGCCGCCTTCGACATAGTCCATGCCGAACTCGTCGAGCAGCTTGGCAATCGCGATCTTGTCCTCGACGGAAAAGTCGATGCCCGGCGTCTGCTGGCCGTCGCGCAATGTGGTGTCGAAGAGATAGAGGCGTTGCTTTGTCATGGCTGCGCGGGTGCCTGCGCACCCTCCTCTGGCCCGAAGGCCGATGTCATTTCTTTCCCGCGAACTTGTCCGTTGCCCTGATCAGCTGATCGAGTATCCCCGGCTCCGAATAGGAATGGCCGGCGCCTTCGATGAGGTGGAAATCCGCCTTCGGCCAGGCCTTGTGCAGGGCCCACGCGTAGCGCGCCGGGCACGGCATGTCATAGCGGCCGTGGACGATGGTTCCGGGAGTATCCGCGAGCTTGTGCGCATCGCGCAGCAATTGCCCTTCCTCCAGCCAGCCAGCGTGGACGAAATAGTGGTTCTCGATGCGGGCAAAGGCGATGGCGAAATCGTCCTCGCCGAACTTGTCGCTGGTCTCCGGCTCCGGCAGCAAGGTGATCGTCTCGCCTTCCCACAGGCTCCAGGCAAGGGCGGCTTCCATCTGCGCCTTGCGGTCGGAGCCGACCAGCCGCTTGCGGTAGGCGGCCATCATGTCGCCGCGCTCGGCTTCGGGGATCGGTGCCTGGAAACGCTCCCACTTCTCGGGGAACATTTCGGAGACGCCGAACTGATAATACCATTCGAGCTCGGCGCGGGTGAGCGTGTAGATGCCGCGCACAACAAGCTCGCTGGCGCGCTTCGGATGCGTCTCGGCATAGGCGAGCGCCAAGGTCGAGCCCCAGGAGCCGCCGAACACCAGCCATTTGTCGAAGCCGCACATTTCGCGCAAGCGTTCGATGTCGGCGACCAGATGCCAGGTGGTGTTGGCCTCGAGCGAAGCGTTGGGTGTCGATTTCCCGCAGCCGCGCTGGTCGAACAGGATGACGTCGTAGAGTTTCGGGTCGAACAGCCGCCGATGCTTTGGCGAGAAGCCGCCGCCGGGACCGCCATGCAGGAAGACGGCAGGCTTGGCGCCCTTGGTGCCGGAGCGTTCCCAATAGATCTGGTGACCGTCGCCGACATCGAGCATGCCGGACGCGAAGGGTTCGATCTCGGGATAGAGGGTGCGAAGTTCACTGCTCATTTCATTGCTCATATCTGCAGGCCGTGTGCCGGCCAGTCCGTGGTTTCGTGGTCGGGATGCTGGAAGGAGATGATCTGTTCCTGGCGGGTGTAAAAATCCGGATCCTGGTGGATGGGCTGGTCGAAGATGGTCTCGACCCAGGGCAGCCGTACCGCGTAGTTGACCTGGATCTGCGGCGCCAGATCCGAGCGGTCGTCGAAAGCGCCGATGGCGATCTCCAGCGCGCCGGGCTGGCGGTAGGTCAGCGGCGTGCCGCAGCGGGCGCAAAAGCCGCGATCGATGTTGACCGACGACTGGAAGTAGGTCGGCTCCTCGCGCACCCATTCCACGCCATCCCTAGGCACCGTCACCAGTGCGCCGAAGAAAGAGCCGAACTGCTTCTGGCACATGCGGCAATGGCAGATCGACGGGCGGCCGAGCTTGCCCTTGATGCGGAAGCGCACGGCGCCGCACTGGCAGCCGCCGGTTCTGATATCATCGGTCATGATTTTTCCTCTGGCGGCCATTGTTCGGTGTCGTGGTCGGGATGCTGGTAGGAGACGAGTTCGGCGAGATAGGGAGCCGACGACATGTCGGCCATCGTGTCCTCGCCCGGCAATTGCGGAAGGGTGTCGACATAGGGCAGCTTTGCCTCGGTGCCCCACTGGGCTACCGGCACGATTTCTGCCGGATTGTCGAACGCCCCGATGGCGAGGCCGACGCCATCGGGCGCGGTAAAGGTCAGCGGCGTCCCGCAATTGGCGCAAAAGCCGCGATCGACATGGCTGGACGAGGCGAAATATTTCGGCTCGCCGCGCGTCCAGTCGAGCTTGGCGCCACGCACCGAAACCAGCGGCGCGTAGAAGGCGCCGAACGCTTTCTGGCACATGCGGCAATGGCAGATCGAGGCGTCGCCCAATGTACCTTCGACGCGGAAGCGCACCGCGCCGCATTGGCAGCCGCCGGTGTAGATGGGCCGGTTATCGAGGCTCATCGCGTCTCACTCCGTTTCATGTTCATTCCGGGCCATGGCAGACGGCCTCGACATTGTTGCCGTCGGGATCGAAGACAAAGGCGCCGTAATAGTTCGGGTGATAATGCGGCCGCAGGCCCGGCCTGCCATTGTCCCTGCCGCCGGCGGCAAGGGCGGCGGCATGAAAGGCATCGACCTCGGCGCGGCTGCGCGCGGTGAAGGCGACATGCTGATGGGTCCGTGGTTCATCGGTGCCGGCCTGCAGCCAGAACACCGGCCGGTCGCGGCCATAACCGCCGACCTTGGCGCCACCGGTGTATTCCAGCGGCACCATGTAGATCAGCGAAGCGCCAAGCGGCGCCATCGCCTGATCGTAAAAGGCCTTCGAAGCGTCGAAATCGGCGACGTTGATGCCAAGATGGTCGATCATCTTTTTACCTCCCAGGTGGTGATTCTTTCGCCGGTGACAGGATCCTTGCCGTCCTTCAGCTGCACGCCTTGCGCCAGCAGTTCGTCGCGCACGCGATCAGCCTCGGCCCAGTTCTTCGCGGCGATCAGTTCCAGGCGCCTGGCGATGGTTTTGGCGACCGCAGCCTCGTCCACGTCAGCCGCGCCGGTATCGAAGCCGAGGAACAGCAGCGATGCCTTCAGCGAGGTTGCGGCTTCGTTGCCTTCCGCTGCCTCGCCGGCAAGCTGTGTGAGCTGCTGGAAGGCGGCGTAGGTGGCAAGGTCGTCCGACAGCGCCGCCACGATTTCGGCCGGCACTTGCCCCGCGGCCGGTGCGAGATCGGCTGCGCGTTTCCATTTGCGCAGCGTGTTCTCAGCCTCTTCCAGCTTGCGCACGGAAAAGTCGATCGGCTCGCGGTAATGCGTCATCAGCATCGCCAGCCGCAGCACCTCGCCAGGCCATTTGCGGCCGCCGAAGGTCTCGGTCTCCAGCAACTCGGCAATGGCGTAGAAATTGCCGAGGCTCTTCGACATTTTCTGGCCTTCGACCTGCAGGAAGCCGTTGTGCATCCAGACATTGGCCATGACGTCGGTGCCGTGGGCGCAGCGGGACTGCGCGATCTCGTTTTCATGATGCGGGAAGATCAGGTCGAGGCCGCCGCCGTGGATGTCGAAGACGTCGCCGAGATAGGCGGCCGACATGGCCGAGCACTCGATGTGCCAGCCCGGACGGCCCCTGCCCCAGGGGCTGTCCCAGCCGGGCTCTTCCGGTGACGACAATTTCCACAGCACGAAATCGCCGGGGTTCTTCTTGTGCGCGTCGACGGCAACGCGGGAGCCCGCCTGCTGCTCGTCGAGATTGCGCTTCGACAGCTCGCCGTAATCCGGCATCGAGGCGGTGTCGAACAAGACCTCGCCGGCCGCGACATAGGCATGGCCACGCTCGATCAGGCGCTCGATGAGGGTGATCATGTCGGCCTTGCCGTCGGCGCGGCGCGCAACGAACTCGGTGGCGCGCGGCTCGACCGTCGGCGGCAAGCAGCCGAGTGCGGCCACATCCCTATGGTACTGGTCGGCGGTCTTTTCGGTGACGCGGCGGATCGCCTCGTTGAGCGTCAGTTTTCCGGACGCAATCTCGGCGCCGAAATCACGCAGCGCGCGGGCGTTAATCTTGTCGTCGACATCTGTGATGTTGCGCACATACGTGACATCAGCCTCGCCGTAGAGGTGACGCAGCAAACGGAACAGCACGTCGAAGACGATCGCCGGCCGCGCATTGCCGATATGGGCAAAGTCGTAGACGGTCGGGCCGCAGACATACATGCGCACATTCCCAGCGTCGATCGGGACGAACGCGTCCTTCGCCCGCGTTAGCGTGTTGTAGAGGCTGAGACCCTTCGATGCGTCAGACATGCGTGCCCTTCCGGTCCGTTAAATTCTGGGTGGAGCCGTCCCTCGTGCCAAGGCACAAATCGGGCTCCAGCCTGCTGGCCGGGGCGTTTGTCCACTCTGGGGAAAGATGAGGCGAAAACGTCCGGACCAGCGCGAGGCTAGCCAATAATGCAAATGCCACAAATGGCGAAAAACGTTTTCATGGGCGGCTTTATCGCCTTGGCCGGTGTTGCCGTCAAGTCGCAACTTCCGGCAAAAGCGTCGCTGGATCACCGGTCATGAGCCAGTGAAACATTTTATTAAACATGTCGGCACAGTCATGAAACATTCGCCGGCTAGTCCACCATAGGTCACGATTCGGTCAGATTCGGCCGGCAAACGCAGACACGGAAATGTTACCAGGGAAGAGATTGATGTCACGAACCAAGCAGGAATCGAGCCGCGCCAAGCAACCGGCGCTCGCCAACCACTACCGAGCGATCGGCCCGGCCGCCATCGTCGCCGCCCTTCTGCATACCGCCAAGAAGAAGAAGCCGGCGCCGAAAATCACCTCGCCCCGCGCTGCCTGAATTGGCATCGGGTCGCCGGCCGCCGACAAGGCGCGTGCCGGCATGGAAGGCTGAGGCGCCCAAGCGCGCCTGAAAAAACGACAGCCCTTCCTAATTTGAGCAGGTTCTTCCCGAAGACTGGCTGCTCGGGATCGTGCTCTAGAACAACGTCATCTGACTGTCGTCCGCGCCGGGCTTCTGGCGCCTGACCTTCTCGGGCTCAGGCCCGACGACGCCCCTGTCCTGTATCTCTGGCCCGGTGTTGGCGACCTTGTTGACGAGGTCGGAGACCGGAATTGCCTCGAAGAAATCGGGCTGTGGGGGCCTGAGCAGATCGGCCACGTCGCGCGGCTCGAGCGTGCGGCAGTCCAGCCAGCGAGCGAAATCCTCCGGCGCGATCACCACCGGCATGCGGTCATGGATATGGGCGATGCCGGCATTGGCGTTGACGGTAAGGATAGCGCCAGTATCCATCTCCGAACCACCTGGCTCGGCATAGGTTTCGACCAGCCCGGCAAAGGCGACAAGCCCGCCATGCCTCGGCCGTATCCAGTAGGGCTGGCCCTTCTTGCCGCTACCGGATTGCTGCCACTCATAGAAGCCGGAGGCCGGAACCAGCGCACGACGATGGCGCATGGCGGCTTTGAACGAGGCCTTCTCCGCCGCCCCTTCCGAGCGCGCATTGAACAGCAGCGGAAATTCCCTGGTGTCCTTGACCCAGGTGGGGATCAGACCCCAGCGCACCAGAATCGCCTGACGATCGGGAAAATTCGAGCCCGGCATGCGCGGCGCCCCCGACAGCGCCATCAGCACCGGCTGCGTCGGCGCGATGTTGTAGCGAGCCGGAAAACCCTCCAACTCCGCCAGGCCGAGCAAGGCAGCGGTCTCGTCCGGCGTAGCCGTCAGGGCAAAGCGTCCGCACATAAAGCAAGCTCGATGAAATGATCCGATCGCGAAAGTGGCGATGGAACCGGTCTTGCGCAACCGCTAAAGCTCAATACCGTCAGGTGGTCCACAAGGGTCTGGCCTCGCACGGGCGAATCGAGATCGATGAACGAGCAGCGCAAGACACTTCCCGCAGTCTCCGTTGCCGTCGTGCGCGGCAGGACGGTGTTGTTGGTCAAGAGGGCGCGGCCGCCGTCGCAAGGGGTCTATGCCTTTCCCGGTGGCAAGGTCGAGCCTGGCGAAACGCTTGTGCAAGCAGCGGTGCGCGAATTGCTGGAGGAGACCGGGTTGCGGGCGATAGACTATCGTCCGCTTCGGGACATCCACATCGACGGCAGCGGCGAGAATCACCCGGTCGACTATCTCCTCACGGTGTTTGGCGCTGTCTATGCCGGCGGCGAGGCGACAGCCAGCGACGACGCCGAGACCGCCGCCTTCTATACGCTGGACGAAATGACCGACATGCCGCTCGCGGGCGACGTGTTTGAGGTCGCTGAGGAGCTTCTGGGCTCAAGCGGTCCCGGCATCTGAACCCAGAGAATCGCCTTGCAGGCGACAAATTGTTTCGCCAGATAGACTTATGAACCGCGCCGCGCTCTTCCTCGCCGCATGCCTCGCCGCCAGCACCGCCGTGCAGCCGGCGCTGGCCGCCGAGTCGCCATTCGAGCCCGGGCTGATGCGGCTGGCCGAGGTGCTGGGGTCGCTGCACTTCCTGCGCAATCTGTGCGGCGAAAAGGGCGACCAGTGGCGCACCGAGATGGAAAAGCTGATCGATTCGGAAAATCCCGATCCCGAGCGGCGCGCCCGCTTCATCGCCAGCTTCAATCGCGGCTACCGTTCCTTCGGCGGCACCTACACGCAGTGCACGCCGTCGGCGACCGAAGCCATCAGCCGCTACATGAAGGAAGGCGAGACGCTGACGCGCGATATCGCCTCGCGCTACGGCAACTGACCGACGCCAGACCGCGTTATAGCCAACACCTTTTCGAGCACCCCCGCCTTGTATCCACGGCACGTTGGTGCAATCTTGGTGTTGCACTTTCGCAACAGTATTAACGAAACGTTAGCGCGCGGATGTGGAATTAACTCAAACTGAAGGTTTTCATCCCGCTCACCGGTCTAATCGGCTAAGTTTGAACCGGACCGAACGCAGGCGATGAAGTTTGTCAAAGACGATCAACAAAATGTCGTATTTACAAATACTTACTTAGCCTGCGTGGAGATAGGGACAGCCCAAGCCGGATCCGACCTGTCGGACCGCCGCTTGAAAAGGGTGGACATCGCAATGGAACATGGCGTCAACGACATCGACGCGCTGGTCAGGGAAGAAAAGCGCCTGACCGCGGTGGAAAGCCATAGCGAGGCCTGGGCGGAAGGTCTGTCGGCCGGCATTGAGCCGGAAATCATCGCCGAGGCAGCACTTGAAACGGCGTTCGGCGAGATGCTGCGCGCCAATGGCGAGACCTCGGCCCTTGCCCTGCTCGATCGCATGCGTGAAAAGGTGATCGCCGGCGCTTTCGAGCCGGAGCGGTTCCGGCACTAGAGCAATTCCAGGAAAAGTGCGAAACGGTTTTCCGTCCGGAATTGGAGCGGCGCGCGTCCCTTGGACGCATAGCGGCGCCTGGCGCCATTGTTCTTTGACGAGGACGCGCCGTTTGGGCATCATGCCAGCAACCTGAAGGGGTGCAGGCGCAAGGAGAGGCAAGCGGTGAATTTTTCGATGTCAGGCCAGCCTCGCGGACTGGTCCTCAGCATCTGGCTTGCCGCTTCCTGCGCCGCGGTTCCGCTGGTACTTGTCCTGACCAACAGCCCTGCCTACGCGCTGAGCGAGATCAAGCGCGAGGAGCTTCCGGCCCCTGCTGCGCCGCCAGCCAATGGTGAGACGACGCCATCCGAAAATTCCGTGCCCATGCCCGATCTGCCCGGCACGACGCCGCCGGCGGCCAGGCAGCCGGAATCGCCCACAGAGCCTGAACAGAGCGAGCCGGAAGGGCCGACCGACGATGGCGGCGTGGCCAACCCGCGCGCCGATCCCGAAGCGCCGATACCCGAAGTCGTCTACGACCTCGCCAAATTGCCGGAGCCGGTCAGGCGCATGCACGCCCTGATGGTCGAGGCCTGCGTCAGCGGCGACATCGAGAAGCTGCGGCCACTGATCGGCACGGGCGACACCATGACCCAATTGTCGCTGGGCGAGATCGAGGGCGACCCGATCGCCTTCCTGAAGGGGCTTTCAGGCGACAAGGAAGGCCAGGAAATCCTCGCCATCATGGAAGAGGTGCTCAATGCCGGCTATGTCCATGTCGACGTCGGCACGCCGCAGGAGCTCTATGTCTGGCCGTACTTCTTCGCTTTGCCGCTGGACAAGCTCGACGCCAAACAGCGGGTTGAGCTGTTCAAGATCGTCACTGCCGGCGACTATGACGACATGAAGCAGTTCGGCGCCTACATCTTCTACCGCGTCGGCATCACGCCCGACGGGCAATGGACGTTTTTCGTCGCCGGGGATTGAGTTTTTGCCGTCAGGCTATTTTGGCAGGGCCTCGGAAAATTCCACTGCCCTGCCCTGTCCCGGCGTGACGATCTCGCCCTCCCACATGATGCGGCTGCCGCGCACCACGGTGCCGACCGGCCAGCCGGTCACTTCCTTGCCGTCATAGGGTGTCCAGCCGGCCTTGGAGCCGGCCTGCGCGTTGGTGATGGTCTCGCGGCGCTTCATGTCGACAATGGTGAAATCGGCGTCATAGCCTGCGGCGATGCGACCTTTCCGGGCCATGCCGAAGATGCGCTGCGGGCCGTGGCTGGAGAGGTCGACGAAACGCTGTAGGGTCAGCCGGCCTGAATTGACGTGGTCGAGCATGATCGGCACCAGCGTCTGCACCCCGGTCATGCCCGATGGTGAGGCCGGATAGGGCTTTGCCTTCTCGGCCAGCGTGTGCGGGGCGTGGTCGGAGCCGAGCACGTCGACAATGCCTTGCGCAATGCCGTGCCAGACGCCGTCCCGATGGCGCGCCGCCCGCACCGGCGGGTTCATCTGGATCAGCGTGCCGAGCCGGGCATAGTCGTCCGCCGCGAGCGTCAAATGGTGCGGTGTCGCCTCGCAGGTGGCGACATCCTTGTTCTGTTCGAGGAATACGATCTCTTCCGCGGTGGAGATGTGCAGGACATGGATTCGGGCGCGGGTGTTTCGCGCGATGCGCACCAGCCGCTCGGTGCAGCGCAAGGCAGCGATCTCGTCGCGCCAGACCGGATGCGATGACGGGTCGCCTTCGACACGCAGGCCAAGGCGCTCGCGCAGTCGGAACTCGTCCTCGGAATGGAAGGCGGCGCGGCGGCGGGTGTTTCTCAGGATCGAAGCAACGCCCTCGTCGTCCTCGACCAGCAGGTCGCCGGTGGACGAGCCCATGAACACTTTTATGCCGGCAGCGCCGGGCAGCCGCTCGAGTTCGCCGACGTCGCCGGCGTTCTCGCGGGTGCCGCCAACCCAGAAAGCGAAGTCGCAATGCATGCGGCCGGTGGCGCGCTTTATCTTGTCGGCAAGGGCCGCCTCGCTGGTGGTCAGCGGGTTGGTGTTGGGCATTTCGAAGACGGCGGTGACGCCACCCAGAACGGCGGCACGTGACCCTGTCTCCAGATCTTCCTTGTGCTCCAGCCCCGGCTCGCGGAAATGCACCTGGCTGTCGACGACGCCCGGCAGGATGTGCAGGCCGCGACAGTCGATCGTTTCGCCGGCCGAAGCCTGGCGGAGATCGCCTATCGCGGCGATGCGACCGTCCTTGACGCCGACATCGCGTGCGCCCTCGCCGTCATGGTTGACCACCGTGCCGCTTGTCAGGATGAGATCGTAGGTGGTTGCCATGGGCGTTCGGTCTCTTGCGGGGGGAGTGTCGTCGGCTTACGTAAAGGCCGACCGTTTTGCAAGATCAGGCTGCTTTTCACCCATGCCCTTTGCCCTGCTGAGAGACCGCGCCCTCATTTCCGTGTCAGGCCAGGATGCCGAGCATTTCTTGCAGAACATCCTCACCACCGACCTCGATACGCTGGCGGCCGGCGAGGCGAAGCCCGGCGCACTGCTGTCGCCGCAAGGCAAGATCCTGTTCGATTTCCTGATCTCGCGCGCCGGCGAGAATGGCTTCCGGCTGGAATGCCGGGCTGATGTCGCCGACGACTTCCTGCGCCGGCTGACGCTTTACAAGCTGCGCGCCAAGGTCGAGATTGCCAAGCAGGATCAATCGCTTGTGACGGTTTTATGGGGGGCTGATACAACCGCCTCACAAACTGATTCAACTTTGGATACGCGCTTCGGCCAGGTGAGTGTCAACCGCAGCTATGGCATTGCGCCCGAAGGCGGCGATCCGGCTGCGTGGCACACCCTGCGCATCGCCAACGGCATTGCCGAAAGCGGTTCCGATTATCAGCTCGGCGATGCTTTCCCACATGACGTGCTGCTCGACGAGACCGGCGGGGTCGGCTTCAAGAAGGGCTGCTATGTCGGCCAGGAAGTGGTCTCGCGCATGCAGCATCGCGGCACCGCCAGGCGGCGCGTGCTGATTGTTTCGGCCGACCATGCCTTGCCCGCGGCGAGCACGGAGCTGACGGTTGCGGGGCGGCCGGTCGGCACGCTCGGCGCGAGCGAGGGCACGAGCGGTCTCGCCATTGTCCGCATCGATCGGGTCAAGGCGGCGCTCGATGCCGGCCAGCCGATCCTGGCGGGTGACGTCGCTGTTTCGCTTGCTATTCCCTCCTGGGCAAAGTTCAGCTTTCCCAAGGACGCCGTCGGCGCGGAGGAAGTCTGATGGCCGCCGACCGGGTCGGGGCGCCGCCGCGCGCCTGGCAGCGCATGCTGTCGGGTCGGCGGCTCGATCTGCTCGACCCCTCGCCGCTCGACATCGAGATTTCCGACATCGCCCACGGGCTTGCCCGCGTCGCCCGCTGGAACGGCCAGACGCGCGGCGATCACGCGTTTTCAGTTGCCCAGCATTCGCTGCTGGTCGAGGCGCTTTTTGGCGAATTGCAACCGGACGCCACAGCCAATGCGCGGCTGGCGGCGCTGCTGCACGACGCACCGGAATATGTCATCGGCGACATGATCTCGCCGTTCAAATCGGTGATGGGCGGCTCCTACAAGGACTGCGAAACGCGCCTGCAGCGGGCCATCCACCAGCGCTTTTCGATGCCGCCGGAGCTCGGCGTCGGCCTGCGCAAGGAGATCAAGCGCGCCGACCAGATCGCTGCCTACTATGAGGCGACGCTGCTTGCCGGCTTTTCGACCGCGGAGGCAACCGAGTTCTTCGGCCGGCCGCGCGGCTTCAATGCGGACCGTTTCGATTTCACGCCGCGCTCGGTGACCTCGGCGCAGGCTGCCTTCCTCAAGCGTTATGCGACGCTCGAAAAGCAGCGCCAGGCAACGGTTGCTGTGCATTCGGCGCAGTGAACATACGCTAAATTAACCAGCGGTAACCACAGTACCGGGTTCGATCACGGCCAGCAGGTACGCCTCATGTCCGTTGCGCACGTCAAGGGTGGTTCGCCCGTCCGCAGACGGGGAGCCGGAGGCGTCGCCGCGCCACGGCAGATCGCCGACGAATTGCGCCACCAGAACGAGCGCTTTTCGGCGGCCGTCGAGAACATGTCGCATGGGCTGTGCATGTTCGATGCCGACGAGCGGATGATCATCTGCAACGGCAACTATCTCAGCATCTTCTCCCTCGATGCGAAGATCGTGCGGCCCGGCATCCCGTTCCTGGACATTCTCCAACACAGCGTCGACATCGGCGTCGCCTCGCAGAGCGCCGCAGACCTCTATGCCATCCGCAAGCCCTATATCGAGCGCGCGCAAGCCTCGACCTATGAGGAAGTCCTGTCGGACGGCCGTATCATCTCCATCACGCACCGGCCGCTGGCCTTGGGCGGCTGGGTGTCGATCTATGAGGACATCACCGAGCAAAGACGGGCCGAGCAGGAATTGAAGGAGCAGCACCGTCGCTTCGATGCGGCCTTGGCCAACATGTCGCAAGGCCTGCTGATGTATGACGCCGACGGCACGCTGATCGTGCGCAACCAGCGCTTCTTCGACCTCTACAACGTCACGCCCAGCGACTTCCCGCTCGGCATGAGCCATCGCGCCCTGCTCGAACAGATGGTGCGCCTGCGCATCTATCCGTCGATCGACATTGACGGCGAGATCTCCAAGACCAGGGCCAGCCTGCAGGCCGGCGAAACGCGTTCGACCAACCGCAGCCTTGCCGACGGCCGGACGCTGCTGATTGCGCGCCGGCCGCTTGCCGGCGGCGGTTGGGTGGCGACCTTCGAAGACATCACCGAGCGCCGGCGCGCCGAAGAGCGCATGAGCCACCTTGCCCACTACGACACGCTGACCGACCTGCCCAATCGGTCGATGTTCCGCGAACGGCTCGACCAGGCGCTTGGCGAAATCCCTGCTACTCCGCTGGCGATCTTCTCGCTCGACCTCGATCGCTTCAAGGCCGTCAACGACACCTGGGGACACCCGGCCGGCGACTGGCTGCTGAAATGCGTGGCCGAACGGCTGCGGCACAGCCTGCGCAGCGACACCGATGTGGTCGCCCGCCTCGGCGGCGACGAGTTCGCCATCCTGCAATTCAATCCCAAAGGTGCCACCGATGCGGAACAACTGGCAAAGCGCATCGTCGCTGTCGTCAGCCAGCCGTTTCGCGACAAGGGACGCGACATGCATGTCGGCATCAGCCTTGGCATCGCGCTGTATCCCGGTGACGGCAAGGACGCCGACACGCTGTTGAAGAATGCCGACATGGCGCTCTACAGGGGCAAGAGCGAGGGCCGCAACGTCTACCGCTTTTTCGAACCCGGCATGGATGCCCTGGTGCGGGAGCGCCGGGCGCTCGAAACCGATCTCGAGACGGCACTGAAGCGGCAGGAATTCGTCCTGGACTTCCAGCCGATCACCAACATCGCGTCGGGCGAAATCGTCGGCGCCGAAGCATTGATGCGGTGGAATTCGCCGACACGCGGCCTGGTGGCGCCCGACGATTTCATCGCCGCCGCCGAAGACAGCGGACTGATCGTTCCGCTGGGCGAATGGGCGCTGAAACAAGCCTGCAGCGTGGCCGCCGGCTGGCCGCCCGAAATGCGCATCGCCGTTAACGTCTCGGCCGTGCAGATCAGAAGCGCCGACTTTGCCCGCAGCGTGATTTCGGCGCTGGCCGTTTCCGGCGTGCCGGCCAGGCGGCTTGAGCTGGAGATCACCGAAACCGTGCTGATGGATGAGAGCAAGACGGTGCTGAAGACGCTGAGGCAGCTGCGCGAACTTGGCGTCCGCATTGCCCTCGACGATTTCGGCACCGGCTATTCGTCGCTTGGCTATCTCAGGCGGTTCCCCGTCGACAAGATCAAGATCGACCGCTCCTTCATCCATGACATCGACAACCGGGATACGGCGGCGATCGTGCGCACGATCATCGGGCTTGGCGCCGAACTTGGCATCACCGTCACCGCCGAAGGCGTCGAGACCGAAGCGCAGCTCGAAATATTGCGCAAGGCTGGCTGCGTCGAGGCGCAGGGCTTTCTGATCGGCGTGCCGTCAAAGGCGGCCGACATGGCTCGGCTGCTCAAGTCGAGGGCAGCGTCCCGGCCCGCCTGAACATCCCCGGCGACATCCCATGCGCCGCGCGGAAGGTGCGTGACAGATGGCTCTGGTCTGAGAAGCCGGCCGCAAAAGCTGCATCGGCGAGATCCGAACCGCTCTGGATCAGGACATTGGCGCGGCGCAGCCTGCGGTCGCGGATGAAGGCCGCAGGGGTAAGACCCAGGACCTTCCTGAAATCCCGGATAACCTGAAAGCGCGTCACGCCTGCGACTTCGGCCAGCCGCCGCAAATCGAGGTCCGAGTTTAGATGGTCCTTGATGACCTGTTCATAGACCCGGAGCCGGCTTTTCGATCCGAAGCTTTCGACCGCCTCGCGCCGACAGCCGCCCCAATCGCCGTGGCGCAGGATGAGCTTGCGCAAGGCGATCAGCATGGATGTCTCGGCACTCGTCGCATCGCCTGATGATGTCGAGGCCTGGTGTGCGGCGGCCACCGCCTGGACGAGATCGGCATCATCGACGATCGATTGCGAAAACAGTGGCGCGCGATCCTGCCCGAGTTCTCCCGCGATCGCGCCCATGAGTGTGGTCGAGGGATAGAAGGTGCGATAGGCCCAACCCTGCTCGGCGCCAGCTTCGCCGTCGTGCCACACCTCCGGATTGACGAGGAGGACCGTGCCCGAGGGCGCGACAACGGTCTCGTTGCCGATGCGGACACGCTCGCAGCCTTGCGTGATCAGGGCGACGACATAGGTCGGGTGCGTGTGCAACTGGTAGCGATGCCGCGTGAAACGCGCCTTGAGCATGCCAAGATCGCGAAAGCGCGGATGACGCCAGAACTGCGTTGTCTCCTGCGGCTCTTGAATTCCCGACACGGTCAATCCTGTTCAAGACGCTGCCGGCGCAAACCCTTTAGGTGCTGGCATCGACAAGGCCGAATTTACGACGGCCGGCAAGGAGAGCGCAATGCTGTACAACGACCCCGTCGCCGCCCTCACCCCGCAGGTGGTTGAATGGCGGCACCACATCCATGCCAATCCCGAGCTCGGCTTCGGCGAGTACGAGACCGCGCGCTTTGTTGCCGACAGACTGCGCGCCTTCGGGCTCGACGAAATCCATGAAGGCATAGGCGGTACCGGCGTTGTCGGCGTCCTCAGGGGACGGCCGGGGACACGCGCGATCGGGCTCAGGGCCGAACTCGATGCCTTGCCTGTGCTGGAGAAGACCGGATTGGCCTACGCCTCAAAAAAGGACGGCGTGATGCATGCCTGCGGCCATGACGGCCACACTGCGATGCTGCTGGGCGCCGCCAAGCTGCTCGCCGACAGCAGAGCCTTCGACGGCACCGTCTGCTTCATCTTCCAGCCGGCGGAGGAGAATGAAGGCGGCAGCATGCGGATGATCGAGGATGGGCTTTTCGAGCGCTTCCCGGTGGAAGCCGTCTACGCCGTCCACAACTGGCCAGGACTGCCGCTTGGCACGATCGCGGCCCGTGCCGGTGCGATGATGGCGGCCGTCGACACTTTCGAACTGAGTTTCGAGGGAACCGGCGCGCATGCCGCCATGCCGCAGCTTGGCGACGACCCCATCCTTGCAGCCGGCGCCTTCGTTCAGGCCGTGCAGCGCGTCGTCAGCCGCTCTGTCGACCCGCAGACGGCGCTGGTCGTCTCGATCACCCAGATCCATGGCGGCAATGTCGGCAACATCGTGCCGGGCAAGGTTTGGCTGCAAGGCACCTGCCGCTTCTTCGAGTCCGCTTTGTCGGATCATTGCGAAAGACTGATCGGCGACATAGCGCAAGGGGTTGCGTCGGCGCATGCCCTGACCGCCAAGCTCGTCTACAAGAAGGGTTACCCACCGCTGGTGAATACACCAGCCGCGACAGCCCAAGCCGTCCAGGCGGCCACCGCCGTCGTCGGGAGCGAGCAGGTCGAGACCGCGTTCAACCCGAGCCTCGGCTGCGAGGATTTCGCCTACATGGTCCGCGAAGCCGGCGGCTGCTATGCGTGGATCGGCACCGGCGCGGTCGGCCCGGGCGAAGGGCTGCATGGCGATCGCTATGTCTTCAACGACGCCATCGTTCCCACCGTGCTTCGCTATTTCGTCACCCTCGTCGAGCAGACGCTGGCGAAGACAGGCTGAACGCCCTCAGCGCATGGTCTCGATGTATTTTTCGTGAAAGCTGACATAGCCGGGCTCGACCACTTTGAGATGCCGCTCGATCAGTTGGTGGAATGCCGGCAACTGATGGAACGGCACGCCGGGATAGGCGTGGTGCTCGGCGTGGTAGGGCATGTTCCAGGCAACCTTGCGCACCAGCCAGTTGGTCAGCGTGGTGCGGGTGTTTTCCAGCATGTTGGCAACGAGCGGGCAGCGGCCATGTTCGGCCAGCAGATAGAGCCTGAGGAATGGTTGGCCGAGCAGTGCCGGCACGATCCAGACATAGAGCAGCACACTTGCCTTGAACCAGAGGGCGAGCGCCGCCACCACGACATAGAAGGCGATCATGGCGCGGGCCTCGGCCTTCACCTTGGGCAGGCCCTTTGGCGGCACGTAGGTGTCTCGGCAGCCGCCCGTCGCATTGGTGTAGAGCGTCTGCAAATGCCCCCGCCAGACCGGCAGGCCGGAGACGTGGACGATGTATTGCCGCATCGTCTCCGGTTTCGGAAAGGCGAGTTCGGGATCGTTCTCGGGATCCTGGGTGAAGCGATGATGGGCGAAATGGAAGTAGCGGAACCAGTCGGCCGGCAGCGCGATCGCCAGGCTGCAGAAGCGGGCGACAGCATCGTTGAGCCACTGCGTCTCGAAGGCCGTCCTGTGCACCGTCTCATGCAGCAGCGTGAACAGGAAGACGATGAGGATGCCTTGCGGCAGCATCAGCGCCGGCCAGTACGGCACTTTGCCCGCGATCAGCGCGCCGAGAACGAAGATCCCGCCAAGATGGAAGGTGAGCTGGGCCAGGCCCGGCCCGTCCGATTTGCCGGTCAGCCGGCTGCGCTCTTCATTGGTCAGCGAGGCGATGACGTCGCGATGGTCTCTGGGTTCGGTCTGGGCGGATATGTTCATGGCCCCACGCTACTCCAACAAGAAACCTTTCTAAAAACGAGGATTTCTGCAAAATAGATAAGCTCAACTTATCCATTGGATTACCATGGCATCGCTTCCGTCCCTGAGAGGACTTCAAGCCTTCGAGGCCGCTGCGCGCTCGGGCAGCTTTGCCGCGGCGGCGGAAGAACTGTCGATCTCGGCGGCAGCCGTCAGCCAGCTCATCCGCACCGTCGAGGAACAGATGGGCCGCAAACTGTTCCACCGCGTCAACCGCCGTGTCGTGCTGACCGAGGCCGGCGTCGAGATGCTGCCGAGGCTGACCTTGGCCTTCCAGGAGATCGGCAGCATCGCGCGCGGCGGCGATGCCTTCCGCCCGCGGCTTGTCATATCGGTGCCGCCGTCGATGGCGATGGGCTGGCTTTCCGAACGCCTCGCCGGCTTCGTCGCCAGTCACGGCGCCGTCGACATCTCGCTGCGCGGCGATGACGACCCGGTGCCGTTCGACCGCGAACTGATCGACCTCAGACTGTCCTTCGGACCGCACTATCGCGAACACCCGACCGAGGACATTGTCAGGGACGCCGTCTACCCCGTCTGCGCGCCTGGACTGGCCGCCAGATCGGAAAGCCTGGCCGGTCTGCCGCTGATCCATACCGATTGGGGACCGACCGGCGCGTCATTCCCGTCATGGCGCAACTGGTTCGAGGCGGCCAGCATCGAACCCGGCCGGGCAGTCCAACGCGGCCTGTCGGCGAACTCGTCGCGGGCAGCGCTCGACCTGGCCATTTCAGGGTTGGGCGTGACGCTTGCACAAGGCATCTATTGCGCCCAGGCGCTGGAAGACGGCCGGCTGGTCCGGCCGAACGCTTTATCGATCGGGCTGCGCCAGCCCTATTGCCTGACTGTGCCGGAGCGCAGCGCAAGGCGCGACGTGGTGGCGGCGTTTCGCGCCTGGCTGATCGAGGAGTGCGTGCGCACGGTCAAATCGCCGGCGCTTCAATGATTGTTTGCCCCTGCTCAGAAATCGGCGGCGAATGCTCCGCGCTCAGAGATGGCTGGCCAATGCGGCGACCATGTCCTTGTTCGTCGCCACGGGGATGATCTCGAACTCCACCAGGTCAGCCCATTCGATGACCCAGCGCTGCAGCAGCGTGACGTCATCGGCCTCCACCAGCAGGAAGCAGCGGCTCATATCCGCCGCGATCCAGCTGTGGTGCACGACAAGCTCGTCCGGCTTCAGGCGGCCACGGTCGCGAAAGCGGCGATAGATCTCCTTGCGATCGCAGCCGGTGAAATCCTCGATGACGATGAACTGCATACGTCCCCCCTCACCTTGAACTACCGCCCGGGGCGGTCGAGCCGCTCCAGGAACCATTGCGTCAGCCGCACCCAGACCTCGTCCTTTTCGCCGGAATCCTCCCAGCCATGGTCGAGATTGGGGTTGTCGTTGACCTCGATGACGAAGACGCCATCCTTGGTTTCCTTGAGGTCGACGCCGTAAAGCCCGTCACCGATGCAGCGAGCCGCCTTCACCGCCGTCTCGACGACATGCGGCGGTGTCTCTTTCAGCGTGAAGGTCTTGATGCCGCCCTGGTCGGGCTTGCCGCTGGCCTTGTGGTTGACGATCTGCCAGTGCTTTTTGGCCATCAGATAGTGCACGGCAAACAGCGGCTGGCCGCCGAGCACGCCGACGCGCCAGTCATATTCGGTCGGGATGAATTTCTGCGCGATCAGAAGATCGGAATCCTCTAGCCACTCGGTGGCGAGTGTCTTCAGCTCCTCGAAGTTGCCGCATTTCTTGACGCCGCGCGAAAACGATGAATCCGGGATCTTCAGCACCAGCGGGAAGCCCAGCGTCTGCGCCGCCAGTTCAAGGTCAGAGGTGCCGGCAATCATCACCGTCGGCGGCACCGGTACCTTGTTGTAGGCCATCAACTCGTTGAGATAGACCTTGTTGGTGCAGCGGATCATCGACAGCGGGTCGTCGATGACAGGCATGCCTTCCTGCTGGGCACGGCGGGCGAAGCGGTAGGTATGGTTGGAGATCGAAGTGGTCTCGCGAATGAACAGCGCGTCGTAGTTGGCGAGCTTGGCCAAGTCCTTCCTGGTGATCGGCTCGATTTCGACGCCCATCTTTTCGGCGATCTTGGCCCAGTAGCGCAGCGAGGAAATCTCCGACGGCGGCAGTTCCTCATGCGGATCGACCAGCGTGGCGAAGGTGTAGCGCGCCGGCGTGCGGCCCTTGGTGTCACGCCATTCGCGGTTGGTGTAGGTCTCCAGCGCCTGCACGAAGAACGCTTCTTCCTCCTCGGTCATCCTGGCCAGCGGCAGGAAGCCGATCTTGCGGATCGAGGCCCATTCGGCACTGTCCTTGATGTGGACCTCAAGCGCCGGGGCGCGGAACCAGTCGAACAACAGCTTGGCGAAACGGTCCCATATCTTCGACGGGCCGATGCCGAAGAAGATGCAGACTTTTTGCGGAAAGACGCCGCCGAGATCCTTGCGGCATTTGTTGAGCGCCAGTTCCAGTTCCGGCAGCGCGTGCTCGTAGAGCTTGCGCTCCGACAGGTCGATCATCGTCTCGACCGTCGGGATGACCTTGTGGCCGCGCGAACCGGCGAGCAGAGAGGCATAGTAGCCACGGCTCTGGTAGGCGTAATTGTTCGACAGGTTGATGACCTTCGGCTGCTGGCCGCGAAACAGCGCCGGATGCGCAAGGTAATCACGGTTGGTGATGATCTTGTGTGGCGTCGCGGCCTGGTCGAGATCGTTCTGCCGGCCGGTGAGGATGACCCAGGTCATTGTTATCAGCGTTTCCCAAGAGTGATGGCAGCACGCAGTCCGTCGCGGCCGAATTGCGCCATGTTCATGAAGATGCCGTGGGGGACGGGAATGTTGGCGGCATCGAGGATGGTCTCCTGTCTTTCGTCCTCGACCCAGGGATCGTGGATGAGGATGTGGTCGCCGTCATCGCCGATGGCCAGCACCCAATGCGGCACCTTCTTGCCGAACATCAGGAAGCCGCTGATCAGCACCAGCACCAGTTTTCCCTGAGCCAGGGCGCCACGGATGTCGTCGATGCCGAACGGACGATAATTCACCGGGATGCCGTATTGTTCCGCGCGGCGGCGAAAGTCGACCTGGGCAAGTTCCATCACCCGGCGCTTGTCCTCGCTGCGCACCGACTGCAGGAACAGCGCGCCGTAGAAGGAAACAAAGATTTCCGCCTCCAGCCCGTTTTCGTGGCCGGCCACCGCAAGGCCGAACGGCTCGCAGCCGCCCGGGCCGGACATCATGAAAACCGTCGTCGCCTCGCGCCAGAGGCGGATTTCCATGACCGGATCGGGCACGAAGCCGGAATCGAAATTGGCCATCGCCATCATCAGGCAGCACGGGCCGCAGGTGAACTCACAGGTCTGCTGGTAGAACGGCACCTTGGTGGCGACCGGAATGTCGCCGCGCAAGGTCTTTTCGTAGCGCAGCGCGGTGGCGCCATCCTCGTAATAGCCAGGTTCGCGGCCGATCTTGCGGTAGCCGCTCTGCTCATAGATGCCGATGGCGCGAAGGTTGTCCTCGCGCACTTCGAGGCGCAGCATCATGCGGTCGTGCTCGAAGGCGGCCTCTTCAGCCGCTGCAAGCAGCATGCGGCCAACGCCACGGCCGCCGAAAAATGGGCCGGTGGCAAGCGAATAGAGCCGGGCGACGCCGCTGCCCTTGCGAAACAGCACCACGGCGTAGCCGGCGACGCGGCCGTCGCTTTCGGCGACCAGCATCTCGGCGGTCTCGCGTTCGATCAACAGGCGGAACGAGCGCCGGGAAATGCGGTCACTGGAAAAAACCGCCTTCTCGATGGCGGTGAGGTCATCGACGTCGGACGCGCGGGCCTTGCGAATCTCGGCAGGCATGCGGGTTCAGAAAACCTCGATTGAGTGGGAGGAAAGCCCCGGTCGAACACGTCGCAAACATCAGCTGAAACGCCGATGTACAGCCAAGCGCTATCGCACCTTGAATAGGGCCGAATTGTGACAGTTCCGTTGCGAGTGGCGGCCGGTGGCGGCGGCACCGCGAAGTGCGGCGCCGCCCCGGCGCATGACCCGAAAACGGAATGCGCTCAACTGGCGAGACCCGCCAGAAGCTGACCGTAGGCGCGCTTGGCGACCGCAGCCAGCTGCTCACGCGGCAGCGAGCCGACGACGGCGCAGGCATAGCCCTTGTCCAGCCAGTAGACCGCCTCGGGACCGTCGGCGTCGGCCATGTAGGTGCCCTTGGACTTGGCTGCCGAATCGGCGGTCACGAACAGGGAGATGCGCTGGCCCTTGGCGTCCTCGTAAAGCAGCATCGCGGCCTTGCCCTGGCCGGCAGGCAGCAACCGGCCGCCAACCAGCTGGAAGCCCTCCGCCACCAGGTCCGGCGCTACCAGTTTCAGGCCGACGCGGTTGGACAGCCAGGTCTGCAGATGATCCTTGTCGCTGGCCGGCACTTCCACCGCATGGCGTTGTTCGGCGGCATAGATGACATGGGCGGCGATCGCCTCCTCGGCCAGCTGGTCTTCGGCGCCGTCTTGCCTGCCAAGACCGTCGATGCCGGCAAAATAGCCGCCAAGACCGCCAACGACGAGCACTGCGGCGGCCGCGGCTGCAAGCCACCAGCGCGAGTGCCGCGCCGCCACTTTGGTCGCGCCTTCGCCGAGTACGATCTGCTTGAACAGCGCCGGCACCGGCTCGTCAAGCACGCCAGCAAAGGCGGCGCGCAGTGCGGCGCGGTCGGCGGTGTAGCGGGCGCTTTTCGCCTTCATTTCGGGATTGGCGTCGATCCAGGCGTCATAGGCGGCGCGCTCGTCGCCCGGCAGCTCGCCGTCCAGGGCCATGTGGATGTCGCGTTCGGAAAAATCGCGGCGGGTCATTTCTCGACGATCCTTATCGAGCGGCGGCGCGCCGTGTCGTCGAGCAGGCTGCGCAGCTCTTCACGCCCGCGCGCTATGCGCGACATCAGCGTGCCGGCCGGTACGCCGAGAATGTTGGCGGCCTCAGCATAGGAAAATCCTTCGATGGCGACCATGACAAGGGCGGCGCGGCGGTCGGGGCTGATCGCCTGCAACGCGTCGATGATCTCGCGCGAGGCGGCATTTTCCGCCTGCTCGGCGGGCACTGCCTGCGCCTCGTTTGCGTCGAGCGGAAGGATCGCCGCCTCACCGCGCCGGTTCACCTTGCGCATCTGATCGATGAACAAATGATGCATGATCGTAAACAGCCACCTCCGGGGGCTTTCTCCTGTCTGCCAGCTCTCGAGCCGCAAGAGCGCCCGTTCGAGGCAATCCTGGACGAGATCGTCGGCGGAATCGCGGTCGCGCAGAAGCGAGCGTGCGTAGCGGCGCAGGCGCGGTATTTCACCAAGGATTGCTGCCTTCTTTTCGTCCATGACCGCTGGTTCTGAGGTCGCCCTTGTTTAACCCGATTGAACGCGCCTTCCCGGCGCGGCGCAAGCGGCCAGCGCGAAGCGGTCCGCCGCCCCGGTCACCCAAGCAATGAGATAACGACACCGCTGACCGATTTATTCCTGGTTAAATGGAAATCTTATTGTTCTTGCTTGTCTTTATCCACTTCCCTCGCCGCCCGCGTCAGCAGCCGCTGGTAGAACAGGCCGATGCCGATCAGCACCGCGCCGAGGCCGATGAAGGACAGCGCCCTGAGCACGCCTTCCAGCTCCGACATGTCGAACAGGAAGACTTTCACCACGGCAATCGCGATCAGCGCCGCCGAAGCGATACGCAGCACCTGCGATTTCAGCCAGACGCCGGCGGTGAGCAGCACGACGCCGATGACCAGCCACAGCGCCGAATAGGTGTAGGTCTCGAGCTGGCCGAGACCGCTCCACAGGCCTATGAACTCGCCCTTGAACACGCGCCTGACCGACAGCGTGGCATAGGCGAAGACAAGCAGTGCCGCGACCACCGCCAGCATCTGCGCATACCATGGCGGCCGCTTGTACCTGGCATAGAGCGCCAGCCCGCCGGCGGCGATGGCCGGCAGCAGGTAGGCCAGGAACAAGAGGTTGAACACCGGGATCTGGCCGGTCGATTCGTCGGTAAACAGCGGGTTCAGCACCAGGAAATGCTGGAAGACGATGAAGGCGACCGAGACCACGCCGGCGGCCATCGAGCCGTAGCGCAGCACCGAGCTTGGCGAGCGCATGTCGCTGGCCACCAATATGGCGCCGGCGCCGATGGCGATCAGCGTATAGATCGCCTGTTCGGCGAGCGTGACGGTGCCGGTGTCGATGATGCCGCCATGCATGGCGTGGCGCACCAGCATGGCGATGGTGAGCAGCGCGAAAAGCGCTGCCCCCGCCTCCATGGCAAGGCGCGGCCGGCCATTGGTTGTGCGGGCGAGTTGCCAGGCGGCGAAGCCGAAGGCCAGCGCCGGCACGCCGTATCCCGGCAGCAGCCAGTTGAACACCGGCGTCGTCGTCAGCGCTCCGGCGCCGACGATGGTCGGATCGAAGGCAACGCGGCCGAGCACCGCGACGACCGCGCCGACCGAAATCCAGCCGAGCACCGGATAGGAGCGCCAGCGCGTCGCCAACGCCGGCACGATGGCGGCAACGCCGGCCAGCAGCGTGGTCCAGCCGGAGCTGAAGGCCATATGCAGCATCAGGAGGCCGGCCAGGGCCGAACCGCAAAGCGCGAAGGAGACGGCGATGCCGCCCTTGAGCGGCGGCTGTTCGGCGCGCGCGATCCATTCGCCCCCGGCAGCGAAGACGACGACCAGAAGGGCAGCGACCGCGGCATAGGCCAGGTCGCGGTCGAGATTGCCATAGGCGAGCCACAGCGTCGAAAGGATGACCAGAGGTGCGGCGACGCCCCATGCCGCCCAGCATGCCGCGCGAACCTGCGCGGTCGCGGCGAAGCGGCGGGCGGCCCAGAAACCGGCGCCGATGAAGACCAGGCCAAGGCCGATGCCGATGTGCAGCGTCCAGGGGTTTCCGGCCGCCACCGGCATGCCGTCAAAGCCTATGTTTCCCTGGGATATGTCCGAGCCGATGGTGGCGGGCGGAATGATGCCGAGATAGATCATCACGCTTACCACACCGGCGGCATGAAGCAGCGGCAAAGCGCGCGGCCGGTAGAGTGCGGTGGCGACAAGGGCAACGAGGACGGCCGCGCCCGGCAAGGCGCCGCCTTCGGCGACCAGTGTCGTGTCGACGGACAGGCCGAGCGCCGAAAACGCGACGAAAACGCCAGGCACGATCGAAGGCCAGTCGAAGCCGTTCTTTGCGGTTTCCGCTTCGCCGCCATGACTGCCCAGCCAGACAAAGGCAAGCACGGCCAGCGTCACCGCGTCGATGAACAGGATCACGGCAAGGTCGGTGCCGGGCGCAGCCATCATGTAGGCGATGGTCCAGGCGCCGGTGCCGAAGAAGGCCGCCGCGATCAGGAATTTCCAGTCGCGCATGCGGGCGATCGCCGCGGTGGCGGCAAGCACGATGGCGAGATAGACGAACAGCGCCCATGGATTTGGCGCCTGCGAGGACACAAGGGCGGGCGTTGCCATGGAGCCGACGAGGCCGATGCCGGCCAAGGCCTGGCCATGGACGAGAGCGGCGGCGATGGTCGCCACGCCGATGGCGCCGAGCACGGTGAAGGCAAAGGCCGGGCCGACGAAACCGTAAACGGCATGGGCGGCATAGACCGTACCGAACAGGATGAAGGCGCCTGCGGCCGTCAGGATCGCCGGGATATAGGCGCCAGCCACGCCTTCCACCGGGACCTTGAAGCCGGTGCGGCGGATGAACTCGCCGCCGCCTACCAGCACCAGGCCGAGCAATGCCGCCAGGGCAAGCCGCACTTCCGGGCCGAAAATGCCGGCCTCGATGGTGTAGCGGATCAGGAACAGGCCGCCCAAGGCCAGCGCGATGCCGCCGACCCAGACCGCCCAGCGGGTGCCGAGCGCGGTTTCGACTTCGGACTGGCGGGCGGCTTTTGCTGCAGCAGCCGGCGCGGATCCGGTCAACGCCGCCTTGGCTGCGGCTGACAGTTCTGGCACGGGCTCGCTGGTGACCGCTTCGGCTTCGGCGGCCGGCGCCTGCGCCGTTTCGGCTACTGTTGGCGGAGCTACATCGCCAACTGCTGCAGTTGCCTCAGCGGGCGCTGGTACACTGTCGTTTGCGGCCTCTTCGACCGGTTTGGCCACGGGTGGTGCCGAATGCACGCCGGACAGAACCAGGCTGCGCAGCGCGCCGAGTTCGCGCTCGATCAGGCCGATGCGGCCCTGCTGACGCAAGACGATGACGAAAAGCACGACAACGACGACAGCGCCAATCAGGCTCTCAAACATGGCGGTTCCCCCAAACCAGGCCAGTTTTCACTGACAATTGCGGCGGCCACACGGCCAGCCCGGACAGCCAATCAAGTCACGCCACCGCAATGGTGACCGGAGATAAATCATCGAGCATGTTTCGCCGGCAAATTCCAGCGGTCTACAGTCGTTATCCTCACCCATCATCCCGGATGGTCAGGAATGGCGCCACCGCTACTTGCCAGGAAGCCATGCTATCCTCAGATGAGCTACAAGGAAATCCAATGCCGAAGAGAAGCGCGGGACTGCTGATCCACCGGACAAAGGCCGGCATTCTCGAGTTTCTGCTCGTCCATCCCGGCGGTCCGTTCTGGGCAAGGAAGGATGAAGGCGCGTGGTCTATCCCCAAGGGTCTCGTCGAAGACAACGAGGATGAGCTGGCGGCAGCCCGGCGCGAGGCCGGAGAGGAGCTCGGCATTGCCATCGAAGGCGATTTCGAGCCTGTCGGCAGCTATCGGCAAGCCGGCGGCAAGATCGTCATCGCCTGGAGCGTCGAAGCCGACCTCGACGCCGATGCCGTCAAAAGCAACATGTTCAGCATGGAGTGGCCACCAAGGTCTGGCGCGATGAAGGAATTTCCCGAAGTCGACAGAGCTCGCTGGTTTTCATTGCCTGAAGCCAGCCTGAAGATCCTCAACGGCCAGCGCGCCATCCTCGATGATTTCATGGCGCGGCGCAAAACCGGCTGAGCGCTACGTCGTCCGGATGACGAGCCTCAGCGCGCCGTCAGGTTGGCGGCTGGAAAGATCGAGCAAGTCTCGGTGCCAAAGGCGAGCAATTTGCCCTGCGCATCCTTCAGCGTCGCTTCCGACACCGCCAGCGTGCGGCCCTTGTGGACGATCTTGCCCTCGCAGACCACTTCGCCGGTCTTCGGCGTGATCGGCCGCGTGAAATTCACCTTGAACTCGGCCGTCGTGTAGGCCTCGCCTTTGTCGAGCAGCGTCTGCACCGCGCAGGCCAGTGCCGAGTCCAGCAGCGTTGCCGCCCAGCCGCCATGCACGCCACCCAACGGATTGAGATGGCGCTCGCTCGGCACGCCGCGAAACACCGCACGCCCCTCCGACACTTCGGTCAGGGTAAAATTCAGATGGAAGGAGATCGGCGGGGCCGGATATTTGCCATCGATGATACGCTGCAAAAGGTCGATGCCGCTGTATTCGAGGAGATCGCCAAGCGGAATGGTGCCAAGGCCAAGCGGCGACACCCGGCCGGGGTAGAGTTCGACTTCGCTCATATGATTCTCACGTCGTGATTTCTGGGAGGGCACCTGCCGTTGCGGCGGCCTTGCCGCCCGAATGATGTTTGCGCAGGGCAGCGAGGAAGCCGGCACGGGCGTCGGGCTGTTCGATGCCGCGCGGCTCGTAGACATGGCGGGTGAAGAAGAAGCCGGTCAGCCGGAAGGCTTCCTCAAGTGCCGCCTGGTCGGCACGCAGGCCGGAGCCGCGCTGCAGGAAGGCCGGCAGCGCCAGCATCTTGTCGCGCCACGGCGCACCGGCCTGGCGCGACACCGCACGGCCGGATTTCGGCGAAACGTAGGCCAGATCCTGTCGAGTGCCGGTCGCCGCGCATTGGCTGAGATCGAGGCCGAAGCCGAGTTCGTCGAGGATGAGAAGTTCGAAGCGCGCCACCAATTCACCGGCGGCATCCGCATCGTCGAGATGGGCGATCATCACGGCCAGCGTCTCGTAGAGGCCGCCATGGGCGTCGCGCTCCGGCAGGAGCCTCAGATGCGCGGCCATGGTCTGCAAGCCGTAGACGGCCACCGCACTGTCCATCAGCCGGGCCGCGTTCATCTCGATCGCCTCGGCCTGGAAGGTGCCGAGATGCTCGTCGAGGCGGGCCCGCCACAACAGGTCGACGCGGTTGCCGGGCTGCAGCACCGGCTGCTGCTTGCGCGAGCGGCCGCCGCGCACCAGGCCGAGATGGCGGCCATGCGCGCGCGTCATCACCTCGAGGATGGCGCTGGTTTCGCCATGCTTGCGGGTGCCGAGAATGATTCCCTCGTCGCGCCATTCCATGGCGCGAGCTTGTCACCGGTTGCGTGGCGAAATCAAGATTTTGGCTCGCGGCGCGCGATCTGTGCTGACATTAGGCGGCCGACGCGTAGTCGAAATACCACCGTCATGCGAATTTCCTGTAATCGGCCAGCACGTCATCGATGACGCGCCGAGATCGTTCCGCCTCGGCCTGGTTGGCGTCGTGCCCGGCAACGGTGATCAGCGCCTTCCACAGCGTCCAGCCGCGACCGCGCGCCCAGGTCGCGTCGTCGACGTCGATGGCGGCGCGAAACGCTTCCCGGCCTTCGCCGTCGAAGAACGTCCAGGTAATCGCCAGGTCACAGGACGGATCGCCGACACCTGACGTGCCGAAGTCGATGACGGCGCTCAGGCGACCGTTTTGGACCAGAAGGTTGCCCCAGGCGACGTCGCCGTGGAACCAGACGGGTGAGCCATGCCACGTGGCGGCGAGGGCCGCGTCCCAGACAGCGGTGGCCGCCTGTGTGTCGATCTGCCCCTGCAGCGCCTGCAGTGCTTCCCTTGTCTGGTTGTCATACACGCTCAGCGGTCCACCGCGGAAGAAATTGTGCTGGCCGGCGGCCGGCTCGCCCGCCGAATCGATTCGCCTGAGCGCAATGAGGAAATCGGCGAGATCGACCGCGAACTGCCTGATATCGGCGATTTCGGCAGTCTTTGCCGTTTCACCTTCGATCCAGCGGTACACGGACCAATGCCAGGGATAACCTTCCGCCGGCTCGCCCATCGCCAGCGGCACCGGGATGGGCAGCGGCAGAAGCGGCGCAAACCTCGGCAACCAGCGCTGCTCTTTTCGACCTGCAGCGCATAGGGTGCCGCACTTGGCAGGCGCACGGTCATCTCATCGCCGAGATGGAAGGTGCGGTTGTCCCAGCCGCCTGATGCCACCGGGCTCACCGGCAGATGCCGCCATTGCGGGAACTGCGTGATGATCAACCGACGCACGAGATTGGTATCGATGGTCGGTTTTGGGTCACTCATATCGTCATCTCAAACTGCGGGGGCGGCAGTTCTAGACGACGAAACTCAATGGGGAAACTCCAGCCCCATCTCGCGGTAGCGCTCAGGGTCGTCGCCCCAGTTCTCGCGCACCTTGACGAACAGGAACAGGTGCACCTTCTGCTCCAAAATGCCGGCGATCTCCATGCGCGCCGACTGGCCAATGGCGCGGATCGTTTCGCCCTTGTGGCCGAGCACGATCTTCTTCTGGCTGTCGCGCTCGACATAGATGGTCTGGTCGATGCGCACCGAACCGTCCGGCTTCTCTTCCCATTTCTCGGTCTCGATATGGGAGGAGTAAGGCAGTTCCTGATGCAGCCTCAGATACAGCTTTTCGCGGGTGATCTCAGCCGCCAGCTGGCGCATCGGCAGATCGGAAATCTGGTCTTCCGGGTAGTACCACGGGCCGGCCGGCAGCGCTTGCGCGAGGTAGTCGAGCAGATCCTTGCAGCCGGAGCCGGTCAGCGCCGAAACCATGAAAGTGCGCTTGAACGGCACTTTTTCGTTCGCTGCCGCGGCCAAGGCCAGCAGCGCCTCGTGCTTGACCCGGTCGACCTTGTTGAGGATCAGCACCATCGGCTGGCGGACATCCTTCAGCCGCTCAAGGATGGCGTCGGCGTCACCCCTAATGCCGCGCTCGGCATCGATCAGCAAAAGCACGATATCGGCGTCCTTGGCGCCGCCCCAGGCCGTGGTCACCATCGCGGTGTCGAGCCGGCGCTTCGGCTTGAAGATGCCGGGCGTATCGACGAAGACGATCTGCGCATTGTCATGCGTGGCGATGCCGCGCACGATGGCGCGGGTGGTCTGCACCTTGTGGGTGACGATCGACACTTTGGCGCCGACGAGTTGGTTGACCAGCGTCGACTTGCCGGCATTGGGCGCGCCGATCAAGGCGACGAAGCCGGAATGAGTGACGGGAGCTTCCGCTGCCGAGGGCAAGTCTTCGCTGGCGGTCATGCCGCACTCCCTTGGTTGGCCCAGATGCCTTCGCGCACCAGAAATGCCGATGCCGCCGCTTCTTCGGCGGCGCGGCGAGAGCCGCCCATGCCGCTTGCCGGGGCAAAGCCGCTGACCTTCACGGACACCGTAAAGACCGGCTGATGCTCGGGTCCTTCGCGTTTTTCGATCGCGTATTCGGGCCTGGTGTCGCTGCTCTTGGCGATCCATTCCTGCAGGTCGGATTTCGGATTGGGCGGCTTTGCCACCACCTTTTGCGAGCGCGGCTCCCAGTAGCGCAGGACGAATTGCCTGGCCGCATCGAGGCCGCCATCGACGTAGACCGCCGCGATCAGCGCTTCGACGGCATCGGCCAGATAGTTTCCGCCCGAGCCGCGCGAGCGCGCCTTCAAGGCGGCGTCGGCCCGGACCAGATCTTCCAGCTGCATTTCAATGCCGATTTCGGAGCATGTCCGCGCATCAACCAGGGCATTGAAGCGAGGGGCGATTTCCCCTTCCGGCGCTTCGGGAAATTTTTCGAACAGCAGGTCGGCAACGATCAGGCCGAGAACGCGGTCGCCGAGGAATTCGAGGCGCTGGTTGTTGCTGCTTGCCTTGACCGCACTGGAATGGGTCAGCGCGGTCTCGAGCAAACGGACATCCCGGAAGGAATGGCCGGTCTTGGCTTTCACCAGATCGGCCAGAGTTTCACCGGTCGGGCGCTTCAAAGCCATCAATTTACGAAATGGAACATGCGCGACAGACGCACCAGCGACGGCCATTTCCAGATCTCGAGCGGGCTCGCCTTGCCGCCGATCGAGAAGAAGACGACGCTGGCGCGGCCGACCAGGTTCTCGGCCGGCACATAGCCGACGTCAAAGCGGCTGTCGGAAGAATTGTCCCTGTTATCGCCCATCATGAAATAGTCGCCGGGCGGCACGACGAATTCGTTGGTGTTGTCGCCGATCGAATTCGGGTTCAGGTCGAGCGTGTCGTAGCTGACACCGTTGGGCAGCGTTTCGCGGTAGACATCGATCGGATAATCCTTTTCCGTGATGTCCGGATTGTCGATCTGGCCGGTCTTCACGCGCGGCACACCCTGGCCGTTGATGAACAGCTGACCGTCCTTCATCTGGATCCGATCACCGGGAAGGCCGACGACGCGCTTGATGTAGTCGAGCGACGGATTCGGCGGGAACTTGAACACCACCACGTCGCCGCGCTTCGGTTCGGAGCCCCAGATGCGGCCCGAAAAGATGTCGGGGCCGAACGGCAGCGAATAGCGCGAGAAGCCATAGGACCATTTGGTGACGAACAGATAGTCGCCTTCGAGCAAGGTCGGCCGCATCGATCCCGACGGGATCGAGAAGGGCTGGAACAGCAGCGTGCGGATGACCATGGCCAGCAGCAAAGCCTGGATGATGACGCTGACGATTTCGCCAAGCCCGCCGGATTTCTTCTCGGATTTTTCAGCCACGCTCATGTCGTCCTCGATTGTGCTCGGATGGTATAGAGTCTCGGCGCGCGCTGGGCAACGTCATGCCGGCGTTAGATATAATCGCCGGTCGTCAGATGCAATCAATGTGGCGCTTGTTCGGCGGGCAACGCTTCGATGATCACAAAGGCTTGAGCAAGCGGGAAATCATCGGTGATTGTGAGGTAGATCGCCGCTTTGTGTCCTTGCGGCAGGATTTTGGCCAATCGCGCGGCCGCCCCGCCGGTCAGCGCCATGGTCGGCGCGCCGCTGGGCAGGTTGACGACACCCATGTCGCGCCAGAACACGCCTTGCGCCAGGCCGGTGCCGAGCGCCTTGGCGCAGGCCTCCTTGGCGGCGAAGCGCTTGGCGTAGGAGGCTGCACGGCCCGCGCGGCCCTCCGAGCGGGCCTGCTCGACCTCGGTGTAGATGCGCTGAATGAAACGCTGGCCATGCCGTTCCAGCGACTTTTCGATGCGTCTGATATCGATCAGGTCGCTGCCGATGCCGATGATCATTCCGCAGGGACTTCCCGTCCGCCGTGCCCGGCCTTGTGTGCCCGTTCGGCCATGCGCTTGCGGCGCTGCTCGCGAAAGACGGTCATGCCCCAGCGGGTGATGCCGTAGAAGATGAGGCCGAAGACCAGCCCGAGCGGAACGGCGCCGATCAGCATCGGTTCGAGCACCGGGTGCCACAGTTTTGCAAACGACAGCGTGTGCATCATCTCGCCGAGATGCGCAGGCGGTCCGTTCTTGGGCAGGCGTTCATGCAGGATCAGCTTGCCGACTTCCCAGGACGCCCCCCACAGCAGGGGGAAAGTCAGCGGATTGCCGAAGAATACCGCGCCGAGGGCGGCGGCCACCAGATTGCCGGCGATTATCCAGCAGAGCACAGCAGCGACGGCGAAATGGAAGCCGAGCGGGAAGAAGGAGGCGAACACGCCGGCCGCAACGCCGGCCGCCACTGCGTGCGGGGTGGCCTTCAGCCTGAGGATGCGCTTGGAGAAATACTGCAACGAACGAGAAAACGAGCGGCGCGGCCACAGATAGGTACGCACCCGCTCCAACAGGCCATCCGGCTTGCGGCGTCGAAAAAGCACTCTGTTTCAATTCCCGTTCAGCAACGCCCCAACCATCCCAGGCCGGACGTGATAGGTCTATCTTGCGCTTTGAGGGCGCAGAAAGGCAACAACGACTTTGATATAGCGACTGCCCTGCCGCGGAACAACGAAACGCCGCCGCGATGGTCTGCCGCAGACGCGTAACAAGAGCGCTATTGGGGCAAAACTGAGGACAACGTCAGGTAAGCGTTTCGATGACGACGACAAGGCCCGCCCGTGAAGACGACGCCGAGGCAGATAAACTACTCCCGATATTCGCTGACTTCGACCAGATTGCTGTCCGGGTCGCGGAAATAAACCGACATCATCGGGCCGCGGGCGCCGGTGCGTTCGACCGGACCGACTTCTATCACCACGCCATTGGCTTCGAGACTTGCACAGATCTCGGCAAGCGGCCTTGCGGCAACCAGACAGAAATCGCCGGACCCGGGCGTCGGCGTCCTGGCTTTCGGCTCAAAAGTGCGGCCGACTTCATGCAGGTTGATCTTCTGCGACCCGAACAACAGCGCCGTCGGCCGCGCCGGCTCGTCGAGACGTTTCAGGCCAAGCACGCGTTGGTAGAAGGCGCAGCTATCCTCCACCGAGCGGACCGTCAGCACGAAATGATCGATGCCGGCGATCATGGTGTTTTTCCCTTATGCATGTCGTTGCTCCAAAAACCACCGCACACTTTCGAACGACCTTCATCTTCTACCAGACCGGTTTTCATTGACATCATGCGGCATGGGTGTGTATTTATACACACATGAAGAGCGCCGATGTGATTGTAAAGTTGGTTGCTGACGGTTGGTTTGAAGTTGCTCGAAAAGGCAGTCATGCTCAATTCAAGCACCACGACAAACCGGGGCGGGTCACCGTACCACACCCCAAACGAGACATACCCATCGGCACCCTGCGCAGCATCGAAAAACAATCCGGACTGAAACTGAGGTGAGAACCATGCAGCAGTATATCGGACTTATCCATAAGGATGCCGAAAGCGACTTTGGCGTCTCCTTTCCTGATTTTCCCGGCCTGGTTACGGCGGGTGAAGACTTGGACGACGCCCGAGGCATGGCCGAAGAAGCCCTTGCCTTCCATATCGAAGGGCTCATTGAGGACGGAGAGGCTATTCCGGAGCCCTCGTCTCTGGCTGAGATTATGGCATCAGCGATCAATCGCGATGGCGTAGCTATTCTGGTTGGGGTGAAAACCGACGCTAAAAAGGCGGTGCGAGTAAACGTCACCCTACCGGCTGATGTTCTTCAACGGATCGATGCGTTTGCTGAGGCTCACGGCTATACGCGATCTGGTTTTCTCGCCAAGGCGGCGGAGAAGGCAATGCAGCAAGAGGCTGCCTGACTTTCATTGCGGAAGGCCCAGCGCACTGTTGGGCGAGATGCATTCCCTCAGATGTTGCGGCTGCCAGGTTTGATCGCAGGTATGGCGGCAAGTTCCGGCGGCAGCCGATCGGCGGGATAGGCCGGCACCTCATATTCGGCGAGCGCGATCAGCGGCACGCCGACATTGGTCTTGCCGGCCGAGCGGTCGATGATGCAAGCGGCGGCTACTACTTCTGCGCCGAGTTCGCGCAGGCAGTCGATGGTTTCGCGAATCGAAAGGCCGGTGGTGACGATGTCCTCGACGATGACGACGCGCGATCCCGGCGCGATCTCGAAGCGGCGCAGCCGGAACTCGCCGCCTTCGCGCTCGACCCAGATTGCCGGCACGCCGAGATGGCGCGAGGTCTCATAGGCCGGGATGAGACCGCCGATCGCCGGGCCGACGACATAATCTATCTTGCCGGGCACCGCCTTGCGGATCCTTTCGGCCAGCGCCTTGCACAGGCGCTCGGTCTTGTCGGCATGCATGAACACGCGCGCCTTCTGCAGGAAGACCGGACTGCGCAGGCCCGACGTCAGGATGAAATGCCCCTCGAGGACGGCTCCCGCCTCGCGAAAAATGCCCAGCACTTCGTCCGTGTTCATCCTGCCCTGCCCCGCAAACTAGTGGTTAGCCGTTGACGCGCCGCGCATCGCTGACGCTCGAATTGTCCTTGAGCTGCGACAGCAGCCGGTTGAGGTGCTTCAGATCCCAGACTTCGAGATCGATCAGCATTTCGGTGAAGTCAGGCGCGGTGCGCACCATCGACAGCGTATGGATGTTGGCATCGTTCGAGGCAACCACCTGGGCGATGTCGGCCAACGACCCCGGCGCGTTGATGGCGGTGACTGAAACACGCGCCGGGAAACGCTCCTTGGTCTGCTCGTCAATGTCCCAGCGCACATCGATCCAGCGCTCCGGCTGGTCGTCGAAGGCCTGCAGCGCCGGCGACTGGATGGGATAGATGGTGATGCCGGTGCCCGGCTGGACGATGCCGACGATGCGGTCGCCGGGCACCGCCCCTTCCGGCGCGAAGCGCACCGGCAGGTCGCCGCGCACGCCGCGGATCGGCACAGCGCCATCGCGCGGCTGGTCCTTGTCCTTGCGCGCGGCGCGCGTGCCGGGCATCTGGAACAGCATGCCGGCAGCGTTGCGGATCTTCGACCAGCCCTCCTCGCGCTGCTTGGGGGCGCTGACGGTGACGCGCTCGTCCTTGTAGTCGGGGAAGACCGCCTTCATCACGTCGGTGGAGGCCAGTTCGCCGCGCCCAACCGAGGCCAGCACATCCTCGATGTCCTTGCGCGCCAGCCGGTGCAGCACCGGCTTCAGGTTTTCCTTGGTGAAGGTCTTGCCGGCGCGCTCGAAGGCACGCTCGAGGATGCGGGCGCCGAGACCCGAATATTGCTTGCGGATGGCGTTCTTGGTGGCGCGGCGGATGGCCGAGCGCGCCTTGCCGGTGACGACGACCGACTCCCACGCCGCCGGCGGCACCTGCGCCTTCGAGCGGATGATCTCGACTTCGTCGCCGTTCTTGAGCTCCGTCATCAGCGGCATGATGCGGCCATTGACCTTGGCCCCGACGCAGGTATCGCCGACATCGGTGTGCACGGCATAGGCGAAGTCGATGGGGGTGGCGCCGCGCGGAAGCGCGATCAGCATGCCTTTCGGCGTGAAGCAGAACACCTGGTCCTGGAACAGCTCGAGCTTGGTGTTTTCGAGGAAGTCTTCCGGGTTGTCGCCTTCGGCCAGCTGCTCGATGGTTCGCCGCAGCCAGGCATAGGCATTGGTTTCTTTCGAGATCGCATGGCCGGCGCCATTCGTCTTGCCGCCGGTGTCCTTGTAGATCGAATGCGCGGCAACGCCATATTCGGCGATTTTGTTCATCTCGCGGGTGCGGATCTGCAGTTCGACGCGCTGGCGCGACGGGCCGACGATGGTGGTGTGGATCGAGCGGTAGTCGTTCTGCTTCGGCGTCGAGATGTAGTCCTTGAAGCGGCCGGGCACCATCGACCATGTCGTGTGGATGGCGCCGAGCGCGCGATAGCAATCTTCGACGCTGTCGACGACGACGCGGAAGCCGAAGATATCGGAGAGCTGCTCGAAGGACAGCGCCTTGGCCTCCATCTTGCGGAACACCGACCACGGCTTCTTCTGCCGGCTCTTCACGCCGGCGTTGATGGCATGCTTCTCAAACAGCGCCGACAGCGCCTTCTCAATGTCGGTCAGCACGCCCTTGTTGCGCTCGAAGATCTCGGCAAGCCGCGCGGTGACGGCGCGGTAGGCTTCCGGATTGATGAAGCGGAAGGCGATCTCTTCCAGCTCCTCGCGCATGCCCTGCATGCCCATGCGGCCGGCCAGCGGCGCGTAGATGTCCATCGTCTCCTCGGCGATGCGCAGGCGCTTGGCCTCGGGCATGTGGTCGAGGGTGCGCATGTTGTGCAGACGGTCGGCGAGCTTGACCAGGAGGACGCGGACATCCTCCGAGATGGCCAGCAGCAGCTTGCGCAGGTTCTCCGCCTGCTCGGCCTTCTTGGAGACGAGATCAAGCTTCTTCAGCTTGGTCAGGCCCTCGACCAGCTTGCCCATTTCCGGGCCGAACAGATCGTCGATCTCGGCCCGCGTCGCGGTGGTGTCCTCGATCGTGTCGTGCAGCAGGGCGACCGCGATCGTTGCCTCGTCCATGTGCATTTCGGTGAGGATGGCGGCGACTTCGAGCGGATGCGAGAAATAGGGATCGCCGGAGGCGCGCTTCTGGTGGCCATGCTTCTGCATGGCGTAGACATAGGCCTTGTTGAGCAACGCCTCGTTGACGTCAGGCTTGTAGCGCGCGACGCGCTCGACAAGCTCATACTGACGCATCATGGGCGGGTTCTCTCGGTGCTGAAATGATTGATGCGCCGCACTAGCGTACGGCGCATCTCATAGATAGCCACGAAACTGACGGGACGGAAGTGCCGGAACCATATTCCCGGCAGATCCAGAGCGTCCGCTTAGTAGTCGTCGCTCTTTTCCGGGGGTACCAGACCCTCGATGCCGGCCAGCAGGTCTTCCTCGGTCATGCGATCGAAGGTGACGTTGTCTTCGGCGTCGTCGGCATCGGTTGCCGTGACCGCGTTGCCGGTCTGGTCGGCGATCGCCTCGCCGTCGGCTTCCGGCTCGTCAACCTCGACATGCTTCTGCAGCGAGTGGATCAGATCTTCCTTGAGGTCGTCGGGCGACAGCGTCTCATCGGCGATCTCGCGCAGCGCCACGACCGGGTTCTTGTCGTTGTCGCGCGGCACGGTGATCGGCGCGCCCTGGCTGATCTGGCGGGCACGATGGCCGGCGAGCAGCACGAGCTCGAAGCGGTTGTCGACCTTGTCGATGCAGTCTTCAACGGTTACGCGGGCCATTGATTGCCCCTTTCATGCCTGGATTTGATGGAAAACAGGCGCGGTCCATAACCCGAACGCCGCCAAAATACAAGCATTATGGCGCTGCTGCCTCGGCGCCGTACCAACGCCGGTCAAATGCCCACCGGTGAAGCCTGTCCGCCCGCGACGATACGGCCCCCGATCACAATTGCTTGCAGTCAGCCCTGGCACCCTTGGATTGCCGCAAAACTGGCGCTATCTCGGTTGACGAAAGGTCAGCCGGTTTATTTACGAGCCGACCGATATATCAGACCCATTTCGATTAGTCCGCCACCTATTTCGAAAAAGGAATATTGCCATGTTCGACCCCCGTGAAAAAATCGCTCTTTTCATCGACGGCGCCAATCTTTACGCCACCTCGCGCGCACTTGGCTTCGACATAGACTACCGCAAACTGCTGTCCAGCTTTCAAAAGCGCGGCTATCTGCTGCGCGCTTACTACTACACCGCATTGGTCGAGGATCAGGAATACTCCTCGATACGTCCCTTGATCGACTGGCTCGACTATAATGGCTTCAAGGTGGTGACCAAGCCGGCCAAGGAATTCACCGACTCGACCGGCCGCCGCAAGATCAAGGGGAACATGGACATCGAATTGACCGTCGATGCGCTCGAACTTGCCGATGTCGTCGACCACTATGTCATCTTCTCCGGCGATGGCGATTTCCGCACCCTGGTCGAGGCGCTGCAGCGGCGCGGCCGCAAGGTCTCGATCGTCTCCACCATGGCCTCGCAGCCGCCGATGATCTCGGATGATCTGCGCCGCCAGGCCGACCACTTCATCGACCTGACCTCGCTGAAGAACGAGGTCGGCCGCGATCCTTCCGAGCGGCCGGTGCGCCGGCCCGAGCCGGCGGACGTCGAAGAGGAAGATTATTGAGAAGCGGCCGCCTTGAACGCCGCTTCCGAACCCGACCGCGACTGTCCGCTCTGCCCGCGCCTGCATGATTTCATCGCAGACTGGCGACAGCGCGAGCCGTCCTGGTTCAACGCGCCGGTGCCGACCTTCCTGCCGCCGGAGGGTGACGAGGCCGTCGAGTTGCTGATCGTCGGGCTGGCGCCTGGCCTCCGCGGCGCCAACCGCACCGGGCGGCCTTTCACCGGCGACTATGCCGGCGACCTGCTCTATTCCACGCTGATCGCCCACGGCTTTGCCCGCGGCGAGTTCAAGGCGCGGCCGGATGACGGGCTGCAGCTTGTGGGCACCGCGATCACCAATGCCGTGCGTTGCGTGCCGCCGGAGAACAAGCCGGTCGGCGCCGAGATCGCCACTTGCCGCGGTTTTTTGGTGCCGACGATCGCGCGCTTTCCCAGGCTGCGCGCCGTGCTGGCGCTGGGTTCGATAGCGCATCAGTCGACAGTCCGGGCGCTCGGCCAGCGCGTCGCCGCCTATCCGTTCAAGCATGGTGGCCGGCTCGAGGCCGGCACCGTGACGCTGTTTTCCAGCTACCACTGCTCGCGCTACAACACCAACACCGGTGTCTTGACCGAAGCCATGTTCGTCAGGGTCTTCAGCGACATCGCGGAATTCCTGCGGACATAGTTGCCCTTCAAAACCCCGCCAGCACGATCTTGCCCTTGACCTTGCCGGTCTCGATCAGCGCGTGGGCACGCTTCAGATTGGCGGCATTGATAGTGCCCAACGTCTCGCCCAAAGTGGTGCGGATTGTGCCGGCATCGACAAGGCGTGCCAGTTCGTTGAGATGCTCGCCCTGCGCGTCCATGTCAGGCGTTTCATAGAGCGAACGGGTGAACATCAGCTCCCAATGGACCGAAACGCTCTTGCGCTTGAACGGATTGATGTCGAGCGTCTGGGGGTCGTCGATCAGGCCGAAACGGCCCTGTGGCGCGATCAGTTCGACGATCTCGGCCAAGTGCTTGTCGGTGTTGGTGGTCGAGAACACGAAGGCCGGGGCACCGATGCCGAGGGCTGCAACCTGAGCGGCGAGCGGCTTGGAATGGTCGATGACATGGTGGGCGCCAAGGCCAAGCACCCAGTCGCTTGTTTCCGGCCGGGATGCGGTGGCGATCACCGTCAGACCGGTCAGCTGGCGGGCAAGCTGGACCGCAATCGAACCGACACCGCCGGCGCCGCCGATGATCAGGATGGTATTTGCGGCGCCGACGACAGGCTTCTTCACATCGAGGCGGTCAAACAGGGCCTCGAAGGCGGTGATCGCCGTCAGCGGCAGCGCCGCCGCTGACGCGTAGTCGAGCGAACTCGGCTTGCGGCCGACAAGGCGCTCGTCGACGAGGTGGAACTCGGCGTTGGTGCCTTGCAGCGGCAGTGCACCGGAATAGAAGACGTCGTCGCCGGGCTTGAACAGGCTGGCATCCGAACCTGTGGCGACAACCCGGCCGGCGGCGTCCCAACCGAGCACGCGCCAGCTTCCGGCTTCGGGCTTGACGCCTTTGCGGATCTTGGTGTCGACCGGGTTGACCGAGATCGCCTTCACCTCGACCAGCAACTGGCGGGCTTTCGGCTCCGGCTTTGGCAGGTCGATGTCGACGAGGGAGGCCTCATCGGTGATGGGGGCTGGGATTTGATAGCCGACGGCGCGCATCTGATCTCCACGATTTCTGTTGGGTGTTGTTCGGGGCAGAGATGCGGCTTATGTTGGCAACGCGCAAGAATGCACATATAAAGCACATAGTGTCGAAAAGGATACCGTCATGCCGCGCATCCGCCATGAGCGATTCGATTGCAGCCCCGGCTGTGCCGTGGAAGGAACGCTGCGCTATATCGACGGCAAATGGAAAGGCGTCGTGCTCTACCATCTGTTGGAAGGCACAATGCGCTTCAACGAGATACGCCGGCGCATTCCCAACTGCACCCAGCGCATGTTGACCAACCAGTTGCGTGAACTCGAGATGGACGGGCTCATCGCCCGCAAGGTCTATGCGCAGGTGCCGCCGAAGGTCGAGTACAGCCTGACACCGCGCGGCCGAAGCCTGGAGCCGGTGATCACCGCCCTGAAAGTCTGGGGCGATGCGAATGTGACGCTAGCGCCGGCCGTTTCCCAGGCGGCCTGACTTCAGGCGGCCCGTCTCACACCGGCAGCAGCGCGTCCGGCTTTACGTCCGATATCGACGCATAGGTGTGTGTTTCCCTGACGCCCGGCAGCGGCAGGATCACGCGTTTGAGAAAATCCTGATAGGCGGCCATTTCCGAAATACGCGCCTTGACCAGATAGTCGAAGCCGCCGACGACCATATGGCATTCCAGCACTTCGGGGGCTTTCGCCACCGCTTCAGCGAAACGGTCGAACACATGTGGCGCCGCCTGGTCGAGTCTGACTTCGATGAAGACGAGCGTGCCGCGGCCGATTTTTTGCGGATTGAGCACGGCCCGGACCGCGGTGATGAACCCGTCACGAAACAGGCGCTTCACCCGCTGGCTGGCGCCAGTCGGCGACAGGCCGACGCGGGCAGCGAGATCGAGCGTGGTGCGGCGCCCGTCCTCCTGCAGCAGCCGCAGCAGGCTGCGGTCAATGGCGTCGAGTTGATCGGATTCATGATTCACGCTTGTGGCACCCCTTATGTGTGACTTTCACTTCCCAATCGCAAAAACAGCATATTTTGTCGCACCATTTTCAACAATAGGCTGCGCTTTCAACGATAGCCGCTGGAGGAAGAAGCTTCCGCCGGCAGGATCGAGCGGGATGAGACTGCGCGTGGCAGAGGACCGAAACACGAAGCCGGCAATTCTTGCCGGCCTGGCGATGATCGGCATTTACGCCGTGCAGTTCGTCGCTGCCCGCTTCAGCCTGCGGGAGCATCTGACGGCAACCGATCTCGCGACCTTGCGCTTTGTCGGCGCCGGCATGGTCATGCTCCCGGTCGTCTGGAGAAGCGGCCTGGCGACTATCAAGACATTGGGCCGGAGGCGTGCGTTGGCGCTGGCGGCGCTCGCCGGACTGCCCTACCCGATCATCATCAATTGGGGCCTGACCTATGCACCGGCCGCGCATGGCGCGGCACTCTGCCCCGCCTCGATTGTGTTTTTCTCATTCGTGCTGTCGCACATCGCCACCACGGACAAGGCCTCACGCCGGCGGACCATCGGCGTCGCCGCCATCATTGCCGGGTTGATCCTATTCATTGCGCCGGCGCGTAGCGACAGCGGCATGAAGGATGTCCTCTTCGGCGATCTTCTGTTCATCGCATCGGGCGCGATGTTTGCCGCCTATGCCGTTCTGGTGCGGCGCTGGCGCGTCGATCCGGTTGCGGCGACCGCGACGGTCGTGCTGCTGTCATGCGTGCCGCTGCCGCTGCTTTATTTGTTTGCTCCAAGCGGCCTGCGCGCCGCATCAGTGGGCGAGATCGCCAGCCAGATCGTCATTCAAGGGTTTTTGGCAGGTGCGGCCGCCATGTTCCTCTACACCTATGTCGTCAGACAGCTGGGGTCGCAAACGGCATCGCTGTTCATGCCATGCGTGCCGATCGCAACGGTCTTGATCGCCATGACGGTGCTCGGCGAAACGCCGACCGGCACCCAGTTCGCCGCCATCCTGATCATGGCTGCGGGGATGGCCTTTTCGGCCATCGCCAGACCTGTGGCCAAGACTGCCTGATTCAGGGCGATGGCGACGGTTGTGCGGATGGCGCAAACAACTCGGCCAGCGTTTGCTGCCCGCCCTGCAGCACATTGAGGTCGACATCGCCCTCGATGCCGGCGACCCGGCCCATATTGTGGTACTGCCAGTAGATCCAGCCGTCCTCGCTCGGTTTGATCGCCAGCGAGCGCAGCCAGCGCCGACGCACAGCTATCTGTCCGAGATAGGCCTCCTCGGCCTCGTCAGTCAGGTAGATGATCGCCGGCTTGCCGAACGCGGCTTCAACCGGCCCGAGGAACGCCTGAAGTTCGGCTCTCAGTTGCTGCGGCGACGGGCGTAGCGGGCAATTGCCGCCGAATTCGATGTCGACGACCGGCGGCAGCAGCGGCTGGTCGTGCGGCACGACCGAGATAAAGTTCTTCGCCTGGTCGGCGCCCGGCCTGCAGAAAGTGAAGAAATGATAGGCGCCGACCGCAAGACCGGCCGCGCGCGCCTCGCGCAGATTCTTGGCAAAGGCATCGTCGACATGGTCGCCGCCCTCGGTCGCCTTGATGACGGCGAAGGCAACATCGTCGGCGGCGACGCGCCGCCAGTCGATCTCACCCTGATGATGGGAAACGTCGATGCCCCTGACCGGATAGCTGTCGCGATCCGGCGAGAAGGTCTGGAAATAGAAGAAGCCGCCTGCCGCGATGAGGCCCACAACGACCAGACTGGCCGCACCCCAGAGGATGATCCGGTTCTTCAAGCCTCTCCCCGTCGTCTATAGCTGCTGTGGCTGTTCGAGACTTGAAAGCCGATGTCCGGCTTTTCTGGGGCTGACCGAAGTTCTTAGCCCCGTTCCTTGAGCAATCGGCCCTTCTCGCGCGACCAGTCGCGCTGCTTTTCGGTCTCGCGCTTGTCGTGCAGTTTCTTGCCGCGGCCGACAGCGAGCAGAAGCTTGGCGCGACCCTGATCGTTGAAATAAATCTTCAGCGGCACCAGCGTCATGCCTTCGCGCTCGATGCTCTGCGACAGCTTTGCCATCTCGCGCTTGTTGAGCAGCAGCTTGCGCCGCCGCCTAGGCTCGTGGTTGAAGCGGTTGGCCTGCAGATATTCCGGCAGGTAGGAATTGATCAGCCAGATCTCGCCACCCTCGACCGAGGCATAGCTGTCCTGGATGTTGGCCTGGCCCTGGCGCAGCGACTTGACCTCGGTTCCGGTCAGCACAAGGCCGGCCTCGACCGTGTCGAGCACCTCATAGGAAAACCGCGCCTTGCGGTTTTCCGCAACGGTCTTGTTGTTGGGATCAGCTTTTCTGACTTGATTCATGATGTGGAGAGGTGGCGCCTCATCCTCAATTTATCAAGCCGGCGTGCTTCATCGCCGCATCGATCTTCTCGGCGGTCGATGCCTCGATCGTCACCAGCGGCGAGCGCACCACATTCTCGACCTTGCCAATCTTCGACAGCGCGTATTTGACGCCGCACAGGCCGGGCTCGAGGAAGATCGCCTTGTGCAGCGGCAAGAGGCGGTCCTGCAATTCCAGCGCCTTGGCGCTGTCGCCGGACAGTGTCGCTTCCTGGAATTCGGCGCAGAGCCGCGGCGCGACATTCGACGTCACCGAGATGCAGCCGACGCCGCCATGGGCATTGAAGCCGAGCGCGGAGGCATCCTCGCCCGAAAGCTGGATGAAATCCTTGCCGCAGGTGGCGCGCTGTTCGGACACACGCTCGACCTTGCCGGTAGCATCCTTGACGCCGATGATGTTCTTGAAGTCGTGCGCCAGCCGGCCCATCGTGTCGGGCATCATGTCGATCACCGAGCGCGGCGGGATGTTGTAGATGATGATCGGCAGGCTGGTCGCCCTGGCGACAGCCGCGAAATGCTCATAGAGGCCGCGCTGCGTCGGCTTGTTGTAATAGGGCGTGACGACCAATGCCGCGTCGGCGCCCGCCTGTTCGGCATATTGCACCAGGCCGACCGCTTCCGCGGTGTTGTTGGAGCCGGCGCCGGCGACGACGGGAGCGCGGCCCTTGGCGACCTCGATGCAGACCTTGACGACATGGCGATGCTCGTCATGCGACAGCGTCGGCGACTCACCAGTGGTGCCGACCGGGACGAGGCCCGTAGTGCCCTCTGCGAGCTGCCATTCGACGAAAGCGCGAAAGGCTTTCTCGTCGAAACGCCCGCTCTTTTCGAACGGTGTCACGAGCGCAGTAAGCGAGCCTCTCAGCATGTCGTCCAACTCCTTGGGACTTCTAGGGTTTCTTGACGTGTTTTAGCGTCGGCGCCTTCTAGCCGAAAGCGAAGCCGCGCACCATAGTCTCGACACTGTTCAGCGGCAAGCATGGCGATGGTGCCAGCGAGCGCAATTCGAACAGCCTCGATAACCCTTTGTTTACGGGCTCTTCACGACCTAAGTCTAGGCTCTCAGGCACCTGGGCTTGCCATCTAAAGTGCCGCAACAGGGAAAGATCAGGACCATGCCGGCCAGTCGGCCCCTCCGCTTCGCATTGCTTGGCGCCGTTGCCCTGCTGATAGCGGGGACGGCGGCGAACGAGAGCGTCGATGAGCTGACGACCTCATCGATCCCGATGCCCAGTCTACAGGATAAGGGCCTGCAGGACGGAACGCAGACTGATGCGCCTTCCGCCAGTATCATCGTGTTGAAAGGCGGTCTCGACGCATTGGCGACCGGCGATATTGCCGCGGCACGCGCCGTGCGCGAAACATTGCCGGCCAACTCGCTGGACCGCCATATCCTTGCTTGGGCGATCGCGCTCTATGGCGGCGACCGGGTGCCGAGCAGCGAGATTGCCGATACCGCAAAGATGCTGCCGACCTGGCCGGGCACCATCGCCTTGCGCAAGAACAGCGAGCGCGCGCTCTACCGGGAAAGCCCGTCGCCGCAGACCGTGGTGAAAGCCTTTGACGGAAGCCAGCCATTGACCTTCGAAGGTGTGGTGATCCTTGCTCGCTCCTATGTGGCGCTTGGCAACACCAAGGCGGCGCTCTCGGTTTTGTCGCCGTTCTGGCGCACCGAAAAGCTGGAAGCCAGGGACGAGGCGGCCGTCATCAGCGAGTTTGGCGCCATCATCCCGGCTGCCGACCATCGTTTCCGCATGGAACGCATGTTTTATGCCGACCGGGAGAATTCGGCGCTGCGGGTCGCAGCCCTTGCCGGCGCGCAACCGCTGGCCGATGCTTGGGCCGCCGCCTCGCGTGGCGACAAGATCACGGCCAAGCTGTTGAAGGCGGTGCCCGTCGAGCAGCGTTCGGCCGGCTATTTCTTCGCGCAAGCCGAATATCTGCGCAAGCAGCGGAAGTTTGCTGACGCCGCCGCAGTGGTGATGAAAGCGCCAACCGATCGCGACGCGCTGGTCGATCCCGATGCCTGGTGGGTCGAGCGCCGCGTGCTGTCGCGCGCACTGGTCGACCAGGGCGATTGGAAGACCGCCTACAAGATCGTTGCCGCGCATGCCGCCGAAAGCTCCGCCAGTGCCGCCGAGGCCGAATTCCACGCCGGCTGGTATGCGCTGCGAGGCCTCAACGATCCCGGCACCGCGTCCGGACATTTTGCCCGCATCGCCGATCTTGCGCAGGGGCCGATGTCGCTGTCGCGCGCCTATTACTGGCTTGGCCGCGCGGCAGAAGTCGGCGGTCCCGGCGATGCGAAGAGCTATTTCACCAAAGCGGCCACCTATGGCACCACTTTCTACGGGCAGCTGGCGGCGGAACGGGTTGGTTTGCGCACGCTGAACATCGTCTATCCCGAGCCAAGCGCCGCAGACCGCCAAAGCTTTGACGGCCGCGAGGCTGTCAGCGCCATCAAGCGGCTGCAGGAGGCGGGCTATGACCGCTATGCCGAGACGCTCTACCGCGACCTCGCCGGACAGTTGACCAGCCCCGGCGAACTGGCGCTGCTGGCCGTGCTGGCGGAAAAGCAGGGCAATCATTTCATGGCGCTGAAGGTCGGCAAGATCGCCGGGGCGCGCGGCATCGATGTCGGCGCGCTGTCGCATCCACTCGGCGTCATTCCCGACACCGCCGACATTTCCGGCTCGGGCAAGGCACTGGCCTATGCCATTGCGCGCCAGGAAAGCGAGTTCAATGTCGGCGCCGTCTCCAGCGCCGGCGCGCGCGGCCTGCTGCAGCTGATGCCGGGCACCGCAAAGCAATTGGCGAAAAAGGCGGGATTGATCTTTTCGCAGGATCGGCTGACCAGCGATGCCGGCTACAACGCAACGCTGGGCGCGGCGTTCCTCGGCGAGCAGCTCGACCGCTTCGATGGCTCCTATGTGCTGACCTTCGCCGGCTACAATGCCGGCCCCAACCGCGCCGCCCAATGGGTGGCCAAATATGGCGACCCGCGCGGCAAGGACATCGACGCCGTCGTCGACTGGATCGAGCGGATTCCCTACACGGAAACCAGAAGCTACGTGCAGCGCGTGATGGAGAATTACGAAGTCTACAAGATGCGCATTTCGGGGAAGTATGACATTGTCGGCGATCTGGTGAACGGGCGGAGTTGAGGGCTCCCTCCCTTCTCCCCTTGTGGGAGAAGGTGGCCTCGCGAAGCGAGGTCGGATGAGGGGTGTTCCAGGGAACACCAACGTCTCACTCCGCTGGAACACCCCTCATCCGTCTCGGCGCTGCGCGCCGATCCACCTTCCCCCACAAGGGGGGAAGGGAAGACCTTATTTGACCGCTCCACCCCTCACCTGTAGCAGTCGGCGACGATCCGACCAGGGAACCCCTTCAGATGTCGAGCACGGACGGCTTTTCCGACTTTTTCTACACAGCGCCAGATGGGCTCAGGCTTCACGCCCGCGTCTATGGCGAGACGAATTCGCCAGCGTGGCCGGTGGTCTGTCTGCCCGGACTGACCCGCAACGCGCGCGATTTTCATGAGCTCGCGCTTTACCTGTCGAAGCGGGCTGATAATCCGCGCAAGGTCATCGCCTTCGACTATCGCGGCCGCGGCCTGTCGGCCTACGACCCTGATATCAGCCACTACAATGTCGGCATCGAGGCCGGTGACATCCTCGCAGGGCTGGCCGCTCTGAACGTTGAGGAAGCGGCCTTCATCGGCACGTCGCGCGGCGGGTTGATCATTCATGTGCTCGGTGCGCTGCGGCCGGCGGCGCTGAAAGCCATTGTGCTGAACGACATCGGCCCCGTGATCGAGGCTGCGGGTCTGGCTCACATCCAAACCTATCTCGACCCGGCGCCGAAACCGAAGAGCCGGACCGAGGCTATTGAGGCGCAACGCGTCGCGCATGGCGCGGATTTTCCCGCCCTCACCTTGCCGGATTGGGATCGGATGGTGTCGGCCCTCTACCGTGAGACCGATCAGGGGCTGCTGCCGGATTTCGACCCACGGCTGGTCGAGACGGTGGCGGGCCTGGACCTCAGCAAGCCGCTTCCGGATCTGTGGCCGCAGTTCGAGGCGCTGGTGGCCATACCACTGCTTGCCATACGCGGTGCCAACTCGAAACTTCTGTCGGTGGAGACATTGGAAGAGATGGGCAAGCGCCATCCCGGCATGGAAGCGATCACGGTCGAGGGCCAGGGCCACGCCCCCTTCCTGGACACAGGCTATCTGCCCGGCGCCATTGCAGCTTTCCTGCTGAAGGCACAGAATGCAGCTTAGATAAAGTAAGCCCCAAGATCAAATATGATCCTGGGGTTTCCGTTCCAGTATATGAACGCTCGACAGAACTATTTGGCTTTCGAGCTTTTCCTGGGCGCCTTGGCCGGCTTCGCCGCAGCCGCTTCGCTCTTTTTTGTCGGCGCTGCCGCTGAAACCGTGGTCAACGGCGATGCGAAGGCCGAGCTTTCGCCCGACGGCCCCTCGCCGCGCGGCGTTTCCAGCACGACGACACAGCCGTCGAGATCGTTGGTGGCCAGATGCGCGTAGCGCATGGTCATCGAAAGCGTCTGGTGGCCGAGCCACATCTGCACGCGCCGGATGTCGATGCCGCCCTGGACCAGACGCGAAGCGCAGGTGTGGCGCAAGATGTGCGGAACCACCTGGTCGTCGGCGCCGAGACCGACCTCGGCTTTCGCATCGTTCCAGATGGCGCGAAACTGCGCCTGGCTGAGTTTGGTGAACGGACCCTTGGGCCTGCGGCCCTCTGAAGGCGGCAGTTTGATCACCTCTTTGACCCGTTCGGTCATCGGAATGGTGCGGCTGCGGCCGGATTTGGTGATCCAGAACGAGACGCGGTGTTCCTGGATATCGTTCCAGATCAGTCCGAGCGCTTCGCCGAGGCGGCAGCCGGTGTCGACGAGGAAGACGGAGAGACGATAGGCGTCCTCGCTGCGGCTCTTGATGGCGGCGAACAACCTTGCCTCTTCGTCCCTTTCGAGGAAACGAATGCGTCCCGCCCGCTCCTTCTGGCGGCGGAACTCGGGCAGGCTGTGGATATCCCCCATCTTGTAAGCCTTGCGCAGCAGTTTGCTGAGGGCAGCCATCTTTCGATTGATGGTTGCGTTGCTGTTGCCGCGCTGGCGCAAGGTGCCAATAAGGTTGTCGAGGGTGCTCTGGTCGAAGGCGCTGAACCGTTCTCCGAGGAGAATCTCGTCTATTTCGCCGATGAAGGAACTGACATTGTATTTATGCCGCCCATCATCCCAGAGTATGTCCCGGTATGCTGAAAAAAGCTCTCCGACCCTGTGCGACTTTACTTCTCTGATCTTGTTGTAGCTGTATTTTATCTTCGAGGTTTGAGAAGAGAACATTGAGAAATGTTCGGAGGGATCACCCTCTTGTATCGCTTCGATGGTCATCAAATGCCACACCCCCGAGTGGATAGAGTCAGACCTACCCGCTTGGAAGCGTCCTTTCAAGAGATTTAATCACGCAGTTGTGAATTCATCCGCCCATCAGCGGATCCCACGAACTCACCCTTACGGACTGTTCAGCTGCCGATTCCCCCTTTTCCTTCTGCTTGTCTTGACCCAGTCACGAAACAAAACAGCCCGGGCGTTGAAGCGCCCGGGCTGGTATTCACCTGTATAAAGCCAGCCCTTAGAACGAGCGCTGGAAGCGGAGCATGCCGCCGATGGCGTCGTCGTCGCCGGCACCAATATTGGTCCAGTTGTGGTTCGTGCCACGCGTATCGACTTCATCAATTTTGCCTGCATTGATGTAGTCGACTTCGGCCGTGATCGTCAGGCCGGGGACGATGTCGTAGGCGATGTTCGCGGCGACGCCGAGGTTCTCACCTTCGTCATACGAGACCTGGGCGTTGAACGAGGTTTTCTCGTTGATGGTGTAGGTGCCACCAGCCCAGACTGCCCAATTGCCGTCCCACTGCTTGTAGAAGCCGCGGCCGCCGGCTGCCAAGGCATAGCTCGTATCCGTGTAGTTGTCGTCGGTGCCGTAGCCGCCCATGATGAAGAGCGACAGGTTCTGCATCGGGGTGATGTCCAAACGAACCTTGCCGGCGACTTCTTCGTAGCTGCTGTCATAAGCGATGACGCCGGTGATGGCGCCCCAGCCCTGCGTGTACTTCACGCCGCCGACGACATGCGGAACGTAGCTGTCGATCGTACCCTTGCCGTAGGAACCATCAGTGCCGCCGCCCGAGCCTTCTTCGAGCGAGAGAACGGCGGAGAAGCCGTTGCCAGCGTCGAAGTAGTACTGGATGACGTTGGTGTCGAAATCGCCATAGGGAACCAGCGTATCCTGGATGACGTTGCCGGCGTAACCGATGAACGTGTTGAAGGCCGATTCGTCCTTACCGACACGCAGGCCACCGAGCTGAATCCAGGCGAAGTTCAGCGAGACGCCCGAGTTGCCAGCAAAATTGTCATCGGTGGTGGAATTGGCGGCATAGTCGTTGCGGTTGCCGAAATTCCAGCGAGTCTCGGTATAGGTCTTCAAGGTGCCGAGTTCAGTTTCCTGGCCGGTCCAGGTCTTCAGCGTGAAGCGGGCCTTCTTGCGCCAGGTATCATTCTCGTCGCCATCCTTCACGTCGAGGGTCTTGGCACCATCGAACGAGCCGACATCGCCGCCGCTGATGTCGTAGCGGACATAGCCGCCGATGCGCAGGCAGGTTTCGGTGCCGGGGATGTAGAAGTAGCCCGAGCCGTAAACGTCGCAAATCTTGACGTATTCAGCCGGTTCCGGCTCGGCGACGACGACGGCGTCGGCGGCGCGCGCACCGGAAACTGCGATCAAGGCCGCAGCGGAGCCGAGAAGAAGGCTCTTGATGTTCATTTTCTGACCTCCAGTCAAAAGTTAAAAAACGGGTCTGGGTATTCTTTGCTGAAGGACAGCGTTCCCTGCCCCATCCCCACTACCGAAAAAGATGCGCACCGCGCCGCTCCTTCGAATTCGACATTACCCATGAGGCGGCGGCGTTCAACCACGATCGTACCGGCAAAAGGCCTATCCGGGCGCTATCCCCTGGCGTTGTTGCACAAATGACACGATTTGGCCTCAGTCAGAAAGCTCTCATTAACTATCGAAGAGCGCGGAAGCCTTGGCCAGGGCCTCGAAATACGGCCGAATCCGGCAATCGCCGGCCGAAAATGCGGTTCCGTCGCCGACTCGCTGGCCAAGGAGCTGCCGCAGAATCGCCGCATGCGAAGGGGCTGCAGCAGCCGAATCCGGATTTTTCACGGATAATGGCGCCGGCTTGTTGATTGTGCCGGCGCTTTTCTTTATCCACCGGCGCAACGGAGAGGTGGCCGAGTGGTCGAAGGCGCTCCCCTGCTAAGGGAGTAGAGGTCAAAAGCTTCTCGTGGGTTCGAATCCCATCCTCTCCGCCACCCTACGCCCTGCGGGCTTCGGGTGGCAGGCCACCCGGAACCGCATTTTGGGCGTAGGAGTGTCGCCCGAAGCTACGAAGTAGCGTAGGGGGACCATGTGGTACGTCTACTTCCTGCAGCTCCATAACGGCGATGTCTATGTCGGATCGACAAATGACCTTCGACGCCGATTCGAATCTCACCGATCAGGCCATGTGGCGTCGACAAAGGCTCACCTGCCTGTGGCCTTGAAGGCCTATATCGGAGTTGAAACCGAGGCCAACGCACGGCAGCTCGAGCGATATTTCAAGACCGGGTCAGGCAAGGCTTTTGCGAGCAAGCGGTTTTTTGCGAACAGCTCCAACTGACCGCCAAAGAGGCTCATCTGCTTGAAATAAAACAGAAAAGAAGGGCAACGACCTGCTTTTCACTGACCTCCGCTTCCGATTCTGACTGGAGGTCAGAAAATGAACATCAAGAGCCTTCTTCTCGGCTCCGCTGCGGCCTTGATCGCAGTTTCCGGTGCGCGCGCCGCCGACGCCGTCGTCGTCGTCGAGCCGGAACCGGCTGAATACGTCAAGATTTGCGACGTTTACGGCTCGGGCTACTTCTACATCCCCGGCACCGAAACCTGCCTGCGCATCGGCGGCTATGTCCGCTACGACATCGGCGTCGGCGACGTCGGTTCGTTCGACGGCGCGAAGTCCTTCGACCATAAGGACGGCGACGAGCAGGATACCTTCTACAAGAACGCCCGCTTCACGCTGAAGACCTGGACCGGCCAGGAAACCGAACTCGGCACCTTGAAGACCTACACCGAGACCCGCTTCAACTTCGGCAACCGGAACAACTACGGCGGCTTCAGCACCTCCGGCGACCCGATCGGCAACCCGGCCGGCAACAAGAATGTCTCGCTGAACTTCGCCTGGATCCAGCTCGGCGGCCTGCGTGTCGGCAAGGACGAATCGGCCTTCGATACGTTCATCGGCTACGCCGGCAACGTCATCCAGGATACGATCGTTCCTTACGGCGACTTCGACACCAACGTCGTCCAGTACTATTTCGACGCGGGCAACGGCTTCTCGGCCGTCGTTTCGCTCGAAGAAGGCTCGGGCGTCGTGGGAACCATCGACAGCTACGTTCCGCATGTCGTCGGCGGCGTGAAGTACATGCAGGGCTGGGGCGCCATCACCGGCGTTGTTGCCTATGACAGCAACTATGAAGAAGTCGCCGGCAAGGTCCGTGTGGACTGGAACGTGACCAACGAACTGTCACTGTTCGGTATGGCCGGCTATGGCAGCGACGACAATCTCAATGACCCGAGCAACTTCATCGACGCCCACGACCGCGGCTTCTACAAGATCTGGGGCGGCAACTGGGCGTTCTGGGCCGGCGGCACCTACAAGTTCAACGAGAAGACCTCGTTCAACCTCCAGGTGTCGGGCGATGAGGACAAGAACTATGGCGTGGCGGCGAACGTCGCTTACGACGTTGTTCCCGGCTTCACGGTAACGGCCGAAGTCGACTACGATCATTTCGGCAAGTTTGACCAATGGAACGCGGACCATTCCTCGACCGTCAACTTCACCAATGCAGACGGCAAGAACAGCGTCGGCGGTCTCCTCCGCTTCCAGCGCTCGTTCTAACAGGTCACGCCTGATTGAAGACAGAAACCCGGCGGGCAACCGCCGGGTTTCTGCTGATATGCACCGGCCGTCATGTGCCTTGGTTCCAATCGGCAACATGGTAAGGCTCGCGCGCAGCGCGCCAACCATTCCGTGGCCACGGCCCGAGCGATCGATGTGAATCGCCGATCCTAATCCAGACGATAGCAGTCAAACCTTGGCAAGATCGCCCAATGCCTCGATCAGTGGCTGGATCTCGCTTTCGTAATTCGTCCACCGCTTGACGGACGACGTATAGATCGGCTGGCGCACCTGCCAATTGCTATAGGTCTTTACGGAGCCGCCCCGGTCAAAAAAGCGCAAGCAGCTATCGTCCCAAGGTAGTCCGAGATAATCTATGAGACGGCGCGACTGCTTCTCTTGATTTTCAATCAACGTCTCGTACCGGTTTTCGAAGATACGGCCCGGGAAAATCTTGTCCCAATGCCGCATCAGACGATCATACTCCCGGTAGTAAAGCCCCAGTGTCTCCAGATCGGCGCTATAGCTATGCCCTTCGCTGAGTTGCAGGACAAAACAGGAGATGCAGTTGTCAATGGCGTCGCGGCGACAATGAATGATGCGCGCGTTGGGGAAAAGGATGCCAATCAGGCCGACCAGCTCGAAATTGTGAGGCATCTTGTCGACAATTCGACGCGCATCCGGGGCCCGCTCGCGCAGGTAGGCAAGATGCTCCGCAGCCAGCGCCCTGGACAGCTGTGGAGTCATCGATGCGATCGCCTCACCCGGGCTTATGTCGGAACCATGCCTAAGACCGAGCCCATTCGATGTGCGCCCAAGCTTTGCTAACTCGCCGGCGCCATGAACATTGGGATGGCTGGCGCAGATCTGCTCAGTCAGTGTTGTGCCCGAGCGAGGCATCCCGACTACGAACACGGGCACCTCCGAGGCATTGCCAGAAGCAGTCCTAGAAGCCACCAGATCCGGTGTAAAGGTTTCGATCAGGGCATCCACCCAACGACGGTAGGATTGCACATCGAAGCTCTGGCCGCCGGCTTGATTTCCTTTTTTGAAGTGATCCATCGCCTCCTTGTAGCGACGGAGGTCGTTTAGCAGCTTTCCCGCCGCATGATGAAGCGCCGCCGCTCCCTCGGATCCGTGGTCGGCGTCCTGAAGCTCCGTCAGGATCGCCGCGAGTTCTGGTGGCTCTTCAGTGAACTTGCGCGTGCGTACAAGTGCATTGTAGGCAGCAGGTACCGCGATACGCCGATCTATTGCCTCTTTGAGACGAACGGCGGCTTCGTCCATACGGCCGAGGCTTGCCAGCGCACGAGGCAGCCCCAATCGGGCCTCGGGATGATCCGGGTCGATCCTGAGCGCCTTCTCAAAAAGCGGCAGCGCCATTTCGCCCTTGTCAAACGAATTGTATGCATCGCCCAAGGCGCAAAGCGCTTCCACCAGATCCGGCTTCAATGCCAGTGCGTACTGAATGTGTTCAATCGCCGGTGTAAACTCGCTGAGCCTCAAATAGGCTTGACCGAGGCTTAGGTGGTAGTAGGGATTTCGAGGCTCCTGCGCGATCGCCCGACCAAAATACCGCAGGACCTTTTCCTCGTCGTACCCGATCCCCATCGTCCCTAGTATATAGAGGGCCAGCGGATGTTCGGGCGTTCTCGCCAGAACGCGATGACAGAGCTCTTCCGCCTCAGGCAATCGTTTCTCTTGCTGGAACTCGAGCGCCTGCCTCAACATCATATCGTCGCGAGACGGAGCCGCCTTTGTGGGCTGAGGTTTCGGCTGCCCAACCTTCGGCGGCGCGCCCTTCGGCGATGCTTGGGTTTTAAGGTGCTTGGCCCAAGCGGGTGGCAATCGGTTGCTCATTCCATTTCGCTAGCAAAACGGATCGGCGAAATCCAGTGCGGCATTGTCATCTTGCGCCCAACATGCCTCCACGCTAGCAAGAAGGCCCTTTTCGAGTGAGCCTTTTGCCATGCGCCAGCGCCCTGCCCTCACGCCGCTTGTCGGCGCGCTTCCCTCTACGGTGCCGTTTGTCGGGCCTGAAGCGCAGGAGCGTGACCGCGGCCGCCCGTTTCGCGCTCGCATCGGCGCCAATGAGAGCAGTTTCGGGCCGTCGCCGCGCGTCATCGCCCGCATGGAGAGCGTTGCGCGTGACCAGTGGATGTATTGCGACCCCGACAATTACGATCTGAAGCAGGCGGCGGCCCGCCATCTCGGCGTCGGTGCCGAAAACGTGGTGGTGGGCGAAGGCATAGACGGGCTGCTCAGTCTGGTTGCGCGCATGTATGCGGCGCCCGGCGATGCCGTGGTAACCTCGCTCGGCGCCTATCCGACCTTCAACTTCCACATCGCCGGTGTCGGCGGCCGGCTGGTCACCGTGCCTTACGAAAACGACAAGGAAAGCCTGGACGGCCTGCTCACAGCTGTCGCCAGGGAAAAAGCACCACTGGTCTATCTCTCCAACCCCGACAATCCGATGGGCAGCTGGTGGGACGCGGGCGATATCTCCCGCTTCATCGAAGCGTTGCCGGAAACCACGATGCTGGTTCTCGACGAGGCCTATGGCGAGTTGGGGCCGGCCTCGACACTGCCGCCGATCGATGTCGCGCGGCCCAATGTCATCCGCATGCGCACCTTCTCCAAGGCCTACGGGCTGGCCGGCATTCGCTGCGGTTACGCGGTGGCGGAGGCTGAGGTGATCCGCGATTTCGAGAAGATCCGCAACCATTACGGCGTGAGCCGCATGGCGCAGATCGCCGGCGTCGAAGCGCTTGCCGACCAGGACTGGCTGCACAGCGTGGTGGCGCGGGTCGCTGCCGGACGCACACGTATAGCGGGGATTGCCGAGGCGAACGGACTGAAGCCGCTGCCGTCGGCGACCAATTTCGTCACCATAGACTGCGGCCAGGACGGCGCCTTCGCGCTGAAGGTGCTGCAAAACCTTTTGTCGCGCGACGTCTTCATCCGCAAGCCAATGGCGCCAGGGCTCGACCGCTGCATCCGGGTCAGCGTCGGCCTCGATCATGAGCTCGACATTTTTGCCGAGGAACTGCTCGGCGCGCTGGCGGCGGCTCGCGGGAACTAGACCGGACTGCCTGCGGCAAGCCTACCCAGCGGCGGCCTCGATCAGCAAGCGGATCGGCATCAGCCGACCGTCAGCAGAGCCTGCGAATCCTTCGCGCCACCACCGAGCAGCCGCGTGACGCGCTTCAGCGCATCTGAAAGCTCGGCCGCTTCATCATCGGCGAGACCGGCAGTCAGACAGGCGAGGTCACGATTCGCCGCCGCTTGAAGTGTGGCCAGTGCGGCACTGCCCCGGGCCGTCAGCGACAGAATCCGTCGACGCCGATCGTCCGGGTCGGCACGCAGCTCGGTCAGGCCAGCGGCCATGAATTTCCTCAGGATCCGCATGAGATGGGCCGGCGGGAGCTGGAGTTCGCCGGCAAGGGCCGATGCAACAGGCGCAAGATCGAGATGGAACGCCCTCGCCAAAAATCCCGATTCGCCGCCGGGGCCAGCAGAAACGTCAGCTGGCCGGTGGCCGAGTTCGAACAGCACCCTGGCTTCGGTGAGCGTGTAGGCGCTCTGCGTCAGCGTCTCGTCGAGCAGCCCGACCAGGCAGGTGTAGAACCTGTTGAAGCCGCGTATCTCGGCAATCAACGCATTTCGATCGACTGGCATGTGAGGCACCTTTCTCCGAAACATTTCCGCAGTGTCCGACCTTCATCGCATTAGTTGATTTAGTCAACCATTTGCTGGACGACGTCATTCACCTCAAAGGCGCGATCCTGATCCTGTCCCATCTAGTTGCAATCCAACCACTCAAGCCTGTTGCTTTCGTCCAATCCTGCGCCAGACTCTGTGCATGGGAGATAACGATGGATGACCGGCAAAAGGCGGTGCAGGCGCGCGTCTACGGCAAGGTACAAGGCGTCGGCTACCGGGTGTGGGCGCGACACGAAGCGATCGGGCTCGGCCTTACGGGTTGGGTGCGCAACGAACGGGACGGCACGGTGACGGCCTGGATTGCCGGTGCCGATGCTGGGGTTTCGACAATGGTCGAACGGCTGCGGCAAGGACCTATGGGAGCTTCCGTTTCGAAGGTCGAGACCGAGGAATTCGAACTCCGTGACGCGCCCATCGACTTTCGGATCATCGTCTAGACGGCACGATTTTGATTGCCCTCTTGAATTAATTGAACGTTCGTTTTATTATTGCACGACATAGGGAGGCGGCCATGGCGCGCACCGCCGGATCCGATGGTGAAAAGACCGAAGCCGCTGTCCGCGAGGCGGCGGTCAGCCTGATCGCGCGCTTCGGCTACGAGGCGATGTCGATGCGCCAGCTCGCCGCCGAGGTCGGCGTCCAGGCTGCCGCGCTCTACCGCTATTTTCCGACCAAGGAAGACCTTTTGTTCACGCTGATGCGCGAGCACATGGAAGGACTGATCAAGGCTTGGGACGCCGCACGCCCCGATGCCGCCGATCCGACGACGCGGCTTGCCGCCTATGTCGAAAACCATATCGCCTTCCACATCGAGCGCCGCCACTCCACCCATGTCTCGAACATGGAGTTGCGCAGCCTTTCGCATGACCGCCTGACGCAGATCCTGAGGATGCGCACCGCTTATGAGAAGGAGTTGCGCGCCATCCTGCGCGAGGGGGCGGAAACGGGCGCCTTCAGCATCGATGACACCGGGCTCACCGCCATGGCGCTGATCCAGATGATGACCGGCGTTATCGTCTGGTTCCGGCCGGGCGAGCGGCTGTCGATGGCTGAAGTCACGGCGACATATCTTTCGATGACAATGCGCCTGGTTGGCGCGAAGATCCATTTCGGGGAGGAACGGCATGTACACGAACACGCTTAGCTTCGGGCATGACGAAGACATCGAGGCGCTGCGCGATCTGGTGCGCCGCTTCGCTCAGGAGAAAATTGCGCCGATCGCCGCCGAGATCGACCGCAGCAATCAATTCCCCATGCATCTGTGGAAAGAACTCGGCGCGCTCGGCCTTCTCGGCATCACCGCTGATCCCGATTTCGGCGGCAGCGGCATGGGCTACCTCGCCCATGTGATCGCGGTGGAAGAGATTTCCCGTGCTTCGGCCTCGGTCGGCCTCTCCTACGGCGCCCATTCGAACCTCTGCGTCAACCAGATCAACCGTTGGGCGACACCAGCACAGAAGGAGAAATATCTGCCAGCGTTGTGCTCGGGTGAAAAGGTCGGCGCGCTCGCCATGTCGGAATCCGGCGCCGGCTCCGACGTCGTCTCGCTCAAGCTGCGCGCCGAAAAGCGCAACGACCGCTATGTGCTCAACGGCTCGAAAATGTGGATCACCAACGGTCCCGACGCCGAAACGCTGGTCGTCTACGCCAAGACCGATCCGGAACGGAAATCGCGCGGCATCACCGCCTTCATCGTCGAAAAGGCGATGGCCGGCTTTTCGACGGCGCAAAAGCTGGACAAGCTCGGCATGCGCGGCTCCAACACCGGCGAACTGGTGTTCGACAATGTCGAGGTTCCCTACGACAATTTGCTGCATGAGGAAGGGCGTGGCGTCGAAGTGCTGATGTCGGGTCTCGACTATGAGCGTACCGTGCTTGCCGGCGGACCGATCGGACTGATGGCGGCGTGCCTGGATGTCGCGATCCCCTATGTGCATGAGCGCAAGCAGTTCGGGCAGCCGATCGGCGAGTTCCAGCTGGTGCAAGGTAAGCTGGCCGACATGTATTCGACGATGAACGCCGCGCGCGCCTATGTCTATGCAGTGGCGGCTGCCTGCGATCGCGGTCAGACGACGCGCAAGGACGCCGCCGGCTGCGTGCTGTTTGCGGCGGAGAAGGCGACGCTGATGGCGCTCGACGCCATCCAGCTGCTCGGCGGCAACGGCTATATCAATGACTATCCGACCGGCCGGCTGTTGCGCGACGCCAAGCTCTACGAGATCGGCGCCGGCACCAGCGAAATTCGCCGCTGGCTGATCGGACGCGAGATCATGGCGGAGGGGGTTTAGTGCGTGCGGGTTCGGACTTTTGTCGAACCTTCGTCGACCCGCTTGCGGGCGACTTCGGCAAGCGTGTCCGACACCCACTGATTGATCGATTTGCCGTCGCTGGCGGCGGCCTTGCCCAGGAGCGCATGAATCTCTGGTGTCGTGCGCAAAGCGAGCTTGCCCGAGTACGGCTTCTGAGGATCAGCGCCACGCTCCTTGCAAAAAGCAAGATAGTCGTCGACGCTGCCTTGAAAAGCCTTCACCAATTGCTCTGCAGTCTCGGCTTCAAAAGTGACGATGTCGCGAATGCCAAGGACGCGACCATGGAACACCATGTCCTCATCGTCGAACTCGATCGATCCGGCATAACCCTTGTAAAGTTTCATGGCCCTATTCCAACATTGGTCAAAAATTCCCGGATGTCCCTGATTGCCCACCGCTTGGTGTCGGGCGATGGATGGGGGCGGTGCAGGAACAGTGTCTGGTCGGCGATGGTGAACCTCACTCGTGAGCCGCTGCCTTCCGAAACTTCGGCTCCAAGCGCCACCAGCAATGCCTCGACATCGCGCCATTTGATCGAAGCGCTGACCGGATTCGCAAATATCTTGTCTAGTGTCTGCCGGTGCGCAGCTTTCATGACTTTCCGCCCTCCCCAAATTGAATACCGTGGTAGTCGGCTCCTCTCGGGTTAGGGCGAGAGCCCATAGTGATACTAAAATATGATATCACAAAAGGTTCGTCAATGGCCACTCTAGCCTCTCAGATCTCGCCCTCCTCCGAAACCTTCCGCGCCAATGCCGAACGCATGCGCGCACTGGTCGCCGACATCGCCGACAAGGCCGCCAGCGTCGAGCGCGGCGGCTCCGACGAGGCGCGCGAGCGCCATGTTTCGCGCGGGAAACTGTTGCCGCGCGAGCGGCTGGCGCAATTGCTCGACACCGGCTCGCCCTTCCTCGAGATCGGCCAGTTCGCAGCATGGTCGATGTATGGCGAGGAGATTTCCTCAGCCGGCATGATCGCGGGCGTCGGCCGTGTCGAAGGCACCGAGGTGATGGTTGTCGTCAACGACGCCACGGTGAAGGGTGGGACCTATTATCCGCTGACGGTGAAGAAGCATTTGCGGGCGCAGGAAATCGCACTGCAGAACAATCTGCCTTGCGTCTATCTGGTCGATAGCGGTGGCGCCAATCTGCCCAACCAGGACGAGGTGTTTCCCGACCGCGAGCATTTCGGCCGCATCTTCTACAACCAGGCCAACATGTCGGCGGCCGGCATCCCGCAGATCGCCTGCGTCATGGGCTCATGCACGGCAGGCGGAGCCTACGTGCCGGCAATGTCGGACGAGACGATCATGGTGCGCAACCAGGCGACCATTTTTCTCGGCGGCCCGCCGCTGGTGAAAGCCGCCACAGGCGAAGACGTCAGCGCCGAGGATCTGGGCGGCGCCGATGTGCACACCAGGCTGTCGGGCGTCGCCGACCACTATGCGCTGGACGACGAACATGCGCTGGCCATCTGCCGGCGCATCGTCAAAAACCTCAACCGGCGCAAGGCCGTAAGCCTGACCTTACAGGAACCCACGCCGCCGCTTCACGATCCGCGTGAACTCTACGGCATCGTGCCGACCGATCTGCGCCAGCCCTATGATGTGCGCGAGGTGATCTCACGCGTCGTCGACGGCTCCGAGTTCGACGAGTTCAAGCAGAATTACGGCACCACGCTGGTCACCGGCTTTGCCCATCTCCAAGGCATGCCGGTCGGCATCATCGCCAACAATGGCGTGCTGTTTTCGGAGAGCGCGCTGAAGGGCGCGCATTTCATCGAGCTGTGCTGCCAGCGCAAGATCCCGCTGATCTTCCTGCAGAACATCACCGGCTTCATGGTCGGGCGGAAATACGAAGCCGGCGGCATCGCCAAAGACGGCGCCAAGCTGGTGATGGCGGTGGCCACCGCTCGCGTGCCGAAGGTGACGATGATCATCGGCGGCTCGTTCGGCGCCGGCAATTACGGCATGTGCGGACGCGCCTATTCGCCACGCTTCCTGTGGATGTGGCCGAACGCCCGCATTTCGGTGATGGGCGGCGAACAGGCGGCGACCGTGCTGGCCGTGGTCAAGCGCGAAGGCATCGAGCGCAAGGGCGGTGAATGGAGCGCGGAAGAGGAAGCAAAATTCAAGAAGCCGATCCTGATGAAATACGAGCACGAGGGCCATCCGCTCTACTCTTCAGCGCGGTTGTGGGACGACGGCATCATCGATCCGGCGAAAACGCGCGAGGTGCTGGCGCTCAGCCTGTCGGCTGCGCTCAACGCCGACATCGAGGAAACGAAGTTCGGCGTGTTCAGGATGTAGGATGAGCGCGCTCAGCGAACGGATCCGCATTCACACCGGCGACATCACGAAGCTGGATGTCGACGCCATCGTCAATGCCGCCAATTCCTCGCTGCTGGGCGGTGGCGGCGTCGACGGTGCCATTCACCGCGCCGCCGGCCCGGAACTCGAATTCGAATGCCGGATGCTGCATGGTTGCAAGGTCGGCGACGCAAAGCTCACCAAGGGCTACAGGCTACCCGCACGCTACATCATCCACACGGTCGGACCGGTCTGGCAAGGTGGCAGCAAAGGTGAGGCCGGACTGCTCGCCTCCTGCTATCGCCGGTCGCTCGAAATCGCACGCGCCCATGACTGCCGGACGGTAGCCTTTCCGGCGATCTCGACCGGCATCTACGGCTATCCGAAGGACGAGGCTAGCGGGATCGCCGTCGGCATCGTCGGCGGTTTCCTCGCACTGAATGCGTTGCCTGAAACCGTTACTTTCTGCTGCTTCGATGAACAGACCGCAGAACTATACCGACGAGCTGTTGCTGACGTTGAGGAAAGCTGAACTTATGGCACAAAAATTTCCCCAAAGCAGGCCAACGCGAATTGTCGTCAACGGACTGGCGGCCGCAAGAAATATTCGCTATTGCTTGCTCGGCACTGGGCAGTTGGGGTTGGGTGGAAATGACTTTAAAATATTGGCGCGAGTCGACCGCGTCGATACTTGCGGGATTTCTAAAATTGGTTGCACCCGGCGCCGAGGCCGCCGGTTCGCTGGCGGGAAGCAAGGGCGACGTGCGCTATCCGGTTTACTTTCCGGTCGGCACGACCGGGGGCTGCTTGAAGGCCTACAAGGACTACGTCGCCGCCGGCGGCCATTCCGCCTATGCTTCCACTCCGATCGCCCGGATGACGGAATTCTTCATCTGCGGCAACCATGTGAACGCCAAGACCCAAAAGACGGCGGAGGACGCTGCATTGAGATCATGCCAGGCCGGTCTCAAGAAGTGGAAATTCCAGACCAGCGGGGCGTGCAGCATCGCCGCGTCCAAATAGATGGGCGCCGGTCGGCCTCGGTTCTTTCCAAACGGGTGGAAACAAATGAAATCCGCGAACATCAAACGGGCTGCCGCACCGATCCTTGCCGGCTTGCTCATAGTCGTGACAACCGGCATCGCAACGGCGGCGTCGCTGGCGGGAAGCAAGGGCGATACCTACTTCTATCCATATTTGCCGAAAAACCCGAAAGACCAGTGCACGAGGGCTTACAACGCCTACGTGGCGGCTGGCGGCCATTCGGCCTATGCGACAACCCCCTATGCCCGCATCCGTTCGTTGTACATCATCTGCGGCTCGGGCTTGAATGCACCGTCACAGAAAGCTGCCGAAGAACGGGCGATGAAATCCTGCGAGGCCGCCCGCAGCCATTACAAGGTCATTACGGGGGCGGGCTGCGAAGTCGCCGCTTCCAAGTAGAGCAGGCCTTCCTTCCCGACGCTTTGACAACGGCCGGGCTGCATCGCAGGGTGCGGCAATGAGAAAGCTTGCACGGATAGGCCGGCTGGACAGTGCTCAATCTCTGGTCCCGGAGGCTCCATGTTCGCCAAGATCCTGATCGCCAATCGCGGCGAGATCGCCTGCCGGGTGATGCGCACCGCACGCAGGCTCGGTGTGCGCACCGTCGCCGTCTATTCCGACGCCGATGCCAAGGCCCTGCATGTCGAAATGGCCGACGAGGGGGTGCATATCGGCGCTTCGCCCGTCGGCGAAAGCTATCTGCGCGGCGACAAGATTGTCGCGGCCGCACTGGCGACAGGTGCCGAAGCGATCCATCCCGGTTACGGCTTCCTCTCGGAAAACCCTGATTTCGTCGACCAGGTGGTGGCGGCAGGGCTTATCTTTATCGGCCCATCGGCAGCCTCGATCCGCGCCATGGGGTTGAAGGATGCGGCCAAGCGCTTGATGGAAAAGGCCGGCGTGCCGGTGGTGCCGGGTTATCATGGCGAGGCGCAAGAGATTGTGCTGCTGGCGTCCAAGGCGCGCGAGATCGGCTATCCCGTGCTGATCAAGGCGCGCGCCGGCGGCGGCGGCAAGGGCATGCGCCGCGTCGACCATCCCGACGATTTCTCCGAGGCGCTGTCGGGCGCACGGCGCGAGGCCAAGGCCGCTTTCGGCGACGACCGCGTGCTGGTCGAAAAATATGTCGACAAGCCGCGCCACATCGAGGTCCAGGTGTTCGGCGACAATTTTGGCAATGCCGTGCATCTCTATGAGCGCGACTGCTCGGCGCAGCGCCGCCACCAGAAGGTGATCGAGGAAGCGCCGGCGCCCGGCATGACCCCGGCGTTGCGCAAGGCGACGACGGAAGCGGCGGTGAAGGCCGCCAAGGCGATCAGCTATTCGGGCGCCGGCACCATCGAATTCATCGTCGACGCCTCGCAAGGGCTGAAGGCCGACCGCTTCTGGTTCATGGAAATGAACACCCGCCTGCAGGTCGAGCATCCTGTCACCGAAATGGTCACCGGCACCGATCTGGTCGAGTGGCAGTTGCGCGTGGCATCCGGCGAAAAGCTGCCGAAGACGCAGAGCGAAATCCAACTCTCCGGTCACGCCTTCGAGGCGCGCATCTATGCCGAGGACGCGGCAAAAGGCTTTTTGCCGGCGACCGGCACTCTGCATCATCTGGCGTTTCCCGACAAAGCGCCCGAAGGCGCTACGATGCGCATCGAGACCGGCGTGCGGGCCGGCGATGCGATCTCACCCTTCTACGATCCGATGATCGCCAAGCTGGTCGTCCACGCCAGGGACAGGCAAGCGGCGCTCGACGCGCTCGGCACAGCGTTGTCGCAGACCGAGATTGCCGGCTCGACCGTCAACACAGCCTTTCTAGCGGCGCTTGCCGCGGACACCGATTTTTCCGCCGGCGACGTCGATACCGGCCTGATCGGCAGGCATCAGGAAGCGTTGACCACGGTCGCCCCGCCGAGCGGCGAGATCGTTGCCGCGGCCGCCCTTGCCGCGGCCGGCGCCGGTGCGTTGCGGCAGACGGACGATCCGTGGTCGTCGCTTGCCGGCTATGCACATTTCCACACTGTTGCGCGGCGCACACGGCTACGCCATGGCGAGGACGATATTCTGGCGCGTGTTTCAGTGCGGCCGGACGGGCGCTTCGAGGTGGCGCTGGATGCGCCCTATGACAGCGTCAACTCGCACGATCTTCGCGCTGCCCCTCGCCTTGCGCGCTGGCCAGGCCACGTCACCGTGTTTGAAGGCGCGGTCGGCTACAGTTTCCTCGTCCCGGATCCGCTGGCGCGAACCGATGAAGCCGCCGCCGCTTCCGGCAGCCTGCGCGCGCCGATGCCCGGCCTGGTCAAGCTGGTGCGCGCGGCCAAGGGCGAAGCCGTGACCAAGGGCCAGCCTCTGCTGATCCTGGAAGCGATGAAGATGGAGCACACGATCTCGGCCAGCCATGACGGCGTCATCGCCGAGATTGCAGCGGAAGGCGCGCAGGTCACCGACGGAACCGTGCTGGTGCGTTTCGTTGAAGAGGCTGCATAGCCGGCTGGAGGCTCGAACAAAAAATGGCCGGGACAAGCCCGGCCATTTCATGAGTATGCGGACGATTACTGCGCGATCGGCGCGTATTTGCCGTCATGCCACTGGTTGATGTCGTAGCTGGCGTTCTTCAGGTCGCCCTTCTCGTCGAAGGTAACCTCGCCGACCACGGTGCTGAACGGCGTGCCGTTCTTCAGCGCTTCGGCGACCTTGACCGGATCGTCGGTTCCGGCGCGCTTGACGCCTTCTGCAAAGGCCTGAACGACGGCGTAGGAGAAAAGCGTGAAGCCTTCCGGCACGAAGCCGCCCGCCTTGATCTTGGCGATGGCGTCCTTGGCTTCCGGCTTAGCCTGCGGGTCCGACGGGAAGACGAACATCGTGCCTTCGCCGGCCGGGCCAGCGACCTGCCAGAATTCCGGCGTGGCGATCGAGTCCGGCATGATCAGCTGGAACTTGACGCTCTGCTCGGCCGACTGGCGCAGGATCAGCCCGGCTTCCGGGTGATAGCCGCCGAAATAGACGACGTCGGCCTTGAGGTCCTTCAGCTTGGTGACGAGCGCCGAATAGTCCTTCTCACCGGCATTGATGCCTTCATAGTCGACTTCCTTGAGGCCGCCGGCATTCATCGTCGCCTTAACGGCATCGGCAACGCCCTGGCCGTAGGCGCTCTTGTCATGCAGGATGACGACATTCTTGCCGGCATATTTCTTGGCGATCCATGGGCCCATGAAGGCGCCCTGCGCATCGTCGCGCGTGTAAAGGCGCATGATTGTCGGCCAACCGGCCTTGGCGGCGGCGTCGGTCAGCTCGGGGTTGGAGGCGGACGGGCTCATCATCAGCGCGCCGGCTTCGGCATAGACGGCGGAGGCCGGAATGGCGGAGCCCGAGCAGGCATGGCCGTCAATAAACTTGACGCCGTTGGCAACGATCCGGTTGGCCACCGAAACCGCCTGCTTGGGATCGCACTGGTCGTCTTCGATGTCGAGCTTGATCATCGAGCCGTTGACACCGCCGGCGGCGTTGATCGCGTCGGCTGCTGCCGTTGCGCCCTGCTTGAACTGATCGCCGATCGTGGCGAGCTGTCCGGTCATCGGGCCGACCACCGAAATGGTGACATCATCGGCAAAGGCAACCGGCGCGCTCATCATCAGGCCAAATACGGCCGCGCTCAAAATACCCATTTTTTTCATGGTGATAGAACTCCTCCCACACTCGCGCAGCCGCTCTGGCCGCGCTTCTTTCAGAAGGCGGGACAATTTCATCCTTCACTGGGCCTGTCTAGGCGCATCGGCGCCACTCGATTGGGCCTCATCAACGCAAAAAGCCACGCCAGCCTTGTTCCGGCCGGTCGTGGCTTTTTGCTCTTAGAGCAGTCCCCATGCGCCCCCGCGCCACGAAAACCTGCTCACCGTCCCCATTGTGCACGGCTGGGACCGTGTCGGCCTGCCGCGTTCTTGTCTTTCGTCGTCGACCGTCTTGTCGCGGTCTTGTTGTCTACCGGTTCCGGCCGTCTATGCGGTCTTGATCCCGGAGCTTCCCTGTCTTTCGTATATCTGCTCGAGATCGCCGATCTCAGTGCATGGTCATCCATTCGCGGGCTTCGCGCAGCGCCCTGGCGATCTCGACCTTGGACATTGCGGCCGACAGTTCCGAGCGCAGTTCGGCGGCGCGGATCGAGCCCTTGATGGCGGCGATGTTGAACCATTTGTGGGCGGCAACGACATCGGTCTCGCAATCGCGGCCGGTCGCATACATCATGCCCAGTTCGAAAAGAATGTCGGCCTGGGCAGTTGCCCCCATGGCGCCGAAGCCGGCTTCAAGCATTTCAAAACGTGCCATTTTAGTCCCCTGTCTGGCTCCCGAGAGCGGGCCTTTTCTGTCCCCCGGTGTCCCCTGGGGAGCCGCTCTTTCGATGCTTTCGAGAATGAAGCCGAGCCTTGAATTCGTCGTTAAATGGCGTGCTTAATTTGGAGAAAACAAAGCTAAAACAAGAGGTAAACGCGGAAATTCGTTAAGGATACAAAGTCAGCAACCGCGCCGTTTCGCGCCGGATTTGACGAAAATTTATGGGGCACCAATCAACACTCTGCTAACCACGGAAACCAAAGCCAACGCCTCGATCGTTTCATTTCCTGGTCGCTGAGCGCTTTCTCGACCCTTATGAAAATTGCAAACCCTTCCCCCACGGCACCCGCTTTTGTTTTGCCGGGAGCTGGATTAGCTTACGTTTGCGTAAGGGGCAGAGAGGCGGGCGCCCCACCTAAAACCACAGGGAGGACAGATATGTTTCGGAAAGTGAGCTTGGCCCTGGCGGCTACAGTGATGATGGCGGGCGCGGCCTGGGCCGATCCGATCGAAGGCAATTGGAAGACGCAAGCCGGCGACACCGCACTCATTGGCGGCAGCGGCTCATTCTCCATCACGCTGAAGACCGGCAAATATGCCGGCAAGACCATCGGCTCGCTCAAGCCGGCCGGCGACAACAAATATGCCGGCAACATCACAGATCCGGCAAACGACAAGACGTATTCCGGCAAGGCGACGCTGTCGGGCACCTCGCTGAAGATGAGTGGCTGCGTGCTCGGCGGGTTGATCTGCAAGAGCCAGACCTGGCACAAGCTCTGAGCTTGCTGTTTTGACATGACGACAACGGGGCCCCCAACAGGCCCCGTTTTCTTTTCCAGAACGGTCCACGACCTAGCCGCATGGTCGCTGCTCGCGGTCTCGCAACCGGGCCGATGCTCTCCCTAAAACATCGTCAATCACTTTGAACCGCAGATGAACGCCGGCATCAGAGCCGGTTCAGTCGCATCAGGGCATTTTGATGGCGTGTTCAAGGAGACACCACGCAAATGCTCGCTCGCCGCTTCACCATCGTCTGCCTGTTGATGAGCCTGTTCGGCATGTTCTTCGCCATTCTCGTGGCCGAAGCCGGCCGTCCGGCGCGCTCCTGGGATGCAGCCAGTTCCAGCAGCTGCCGGTTCGATTGCATGAACCATTTTCGCCCCTGAGACGACAAAGACGTAGATCCAAACAGAAAAGCCAAAACCATGAACCGCACAGCCCTCAACGCCCTCAACACCCTTCGGCTTCTGCCGCGAGCGGCGCTCGTCCTGATCGTGCTGTCGGCACCAGTTCTGGCGATGCCGATGATGCGGCCCGCCGCCGACACCACGACCGACGCGCCGGCGGCGAAGAAGCACGGCGTTGGCTTTGTTCTTCTGGTCAGCCTGCAGCGTGGGTAAGGTACGCTGATATTCAGGTGAGGCCGGCCTGCTGATGGCGGCCTTCCGCGCTTCCGGTGCTCACGTACTTGAGTACGCTCCGCTCCGGTTCTCGAAAGCCACCACCCTCGACTCGGCCTGACCTGAATCTCAACGCACCTTGGTGCGTAGACGAATAAATCGACGACTGGCCAGCTTTGGCGGCCACCTACCCCTCCCAAGCGCTCTCCTGAGTCTCTATATTAAGCCATGGAAAAGCGAATCTACCCACAAGCTATCGAATCGGTCGTCATGCCGGAGCCTTTCGGCAAGAAGAGCTTCGATGACGCCAAAAAGGCCGTGGCCGCCTTGCAGGTGCTCTACGACCGCAACACCAAATTCCTGCGTGACTCCTTTGCGGCACTTGCCGCCGGCGGCGACGAAAGCAAACGCTACCGCGCCTTCTACCCGGAGATCGGCGTCACCACCAATTCATTCACCCAGATCGATTCGCGCCAGGCCTACGGCCACATGCCGACGCCGGGGCATTTCTCGACCACCATCACCCAGCCGGTGCTGTTTGAAAGCTACCTCGTCGAGCAGCTTCGGCTGATCATGCGCAATCACGGCGTGCCGGTGACGGTTTCGGAATCGACCACGCCGATCCCGCTGCATTTCGCCTTCCTTGAGGGCACGCATGTCGATGGCACCGCCGCCGAGCGCATCAAGCGGCCGATCCGCGACCTGTTCGACGTGCCGGATCTCGATGGCACCGACGACCAGATCGCCAACGGCACATTCGAAGTGGCATTCGGCGAGCCGCGGCCGCTGGCTCCGTTCACGGCGCAGCGCATCGACTATTCGCTGCATCGCATGACGCACTACACGGCGACCAGCCCGCAGCATTTCCAGAATTTCGTGCTGTTCACCAACTACCAGTTCTACATCGATGAATTCGTCGCCCGTGCTCGGGCCCAGATGGCGGAAGGCGGCCACGGCTATACCGAATTCGTCGAGCCCGGCAATGTCATCACCAAGGCCGGGCACAACGCGCCCAGCGAAGGCGTGGCGGCGCCGCGGCTGCCGCAGATGCCCGCCTATCACCTGAAGAAGCCGAACCATGGCGGCATCACCATGGTCAATATCGGTGTCGGTCCCTCCAACGCCAAGACGATTACCGACCATATCGCGGTGCTCAGGCCACATGCCTGGCTGATGCTTGGCCATTGCGCCGGCTTGCGCAACACCCAGGCGCTGGGCGACTATGTGCTGGCGCATGCCTATGTCAGGGAAGACCATGTGCTGGACGACGACCTGCCGGTGTGGGTGCCGATCCCGCCGCTGGCCGAGGTCCAGGTGGCGCTGCAGGAGGCGGTCGCCGAAGTCACCGGGCTCTCCGGCTACGATCTCAAGCGCATCATGCGCACCGGCACAGTCGCCACCATCGACAACCGCAACTGGGAACTGCGCGACCAGCGCGGGCCGGTGCAACGGCTGTCGCAGTCACGCGCCATCGCGCTCGACATGGAATCGGCCACCATCGCCGCCAACGGCTTCCGCTTCCGCGTTCCCTACGGCACGCTGCTCTGCGTCTCCGACAAACCGCTGCATGGAGAGTTGAAGCTGCCCGGCATGGCGACCGAGTTCTACAAGCGACAGGTGGCTCAGCATCTGACCATCGGCATCAAGGCGATGGAGAAGCTGGCGGAAATGCCGATGGAACGGCTGCATTCGCGCAAGCTGAGAAGCTTTTCGGAGACGGCCTTCCAGTAGACCGGCTTCCCGCAAATGTTGGCCGCGAGGCGTTTCGTCATCTTGATTGGGCCGCATTTGCGCCGATAACAGGCCTGACACCTCGGCAATGCAAAACCCGGTCTGATGGCACGCGTGCGAAACATGGTGGCTTCGATGGCGTTCCTGGCAATGCTCGGCCTCTCGGCCGCGCTCGTGGCCGGGTTCTTTGGCACATTGCATCCGGCCTTCGATTCCTTCGCCCATTTCCGCATCCATCTGGCCGTGCTGATGGCGCTGATTGCGCTGCCGCTGCTTGCCACCTCGTTTCGCCTGCAGGCAGGTGTGGGCCTGCTCCTGGCCGTGGCCGCCTTCGCCTCGACGTTGAGCACCTTGCCGCGCCTGTGGCCGGTGCAGGCCGCCTATGACGCGCCCGGCAACGAACCGGTCTATCGGCTGCTGCAGATGAACCTGCGCTTCAACAATCCGACGCCGGAAAAGGTACTGTCGCTGATCGGCCGCACCAAACCCGATGTGATCACCCTCGATGAGGTGTCGCAGATGTGGTCGGAAAAGCTCGGCCTTCTCGAAAGCGCCTATCCGTACCGCATTCTGTGCGCCTATCCCAATGGCGTGTTCGGCGTGGCACTGTTGTCCAGGCGGCCGTTTGCCGTCGGTACCGAACCATACTGCGAACCGCGCGGCGCGATGGCCACCGCCACGGTCGACTTCGGCGGCATCGGCGTCGATGTCGCGGCGATCCATCTGAGTTGGCCGTGGCCGAAGGAGCAATACTGGCAGATCGGCGAGTTGACCAAGACGCTGACCTCGCTCGGCGAGACGGCGATCATGGCCGGCGACTGCAACGCCGTGCCGTGGAGCGCTGCGGTGCGGCGCGTCGCCGCGCTCGGCGGGCTGACCGTCATGCCATCGGCCGGGCCCAGCTGGATTCACCGGACGCTGCCCGACTTCCTGCGGCGCTATGCCGGCCTGCCGATCGACCAGGTGTTCTCGAAGGGTGCGGTGACGATCCTGTCGTCGACCCGGCTGGAAGACACAGGCTCTGACCATCTGCCGGTGATGGTGGAATTTTCGCTGAAGCAGGACGGCAACAAGCCGGTCGATGAGGACGCCACCGCGACCGTATCGCTGATCCAGCCCGGGATGCGCGGCTAGACCAACATGTTGCGGACTTAAGATTTCAGAGCCCGACCAGAGCCTCGATGATGCGCTCGACATGGCCGCCTTCACTGTGCTCGCGCGCGTCGAAGGCGATCTGTTTCGCCTCATAGAGCTTGGCGGTGGCTTCCAGGCGCCGCCGGGCTTCGGCGCGCGTCTTGTTGCATTGCGGATCGTTGGCCAATTTCAGGCCGCGAACCGACCGCTCCGCGGCCTGCATCATCTGCCCGGCAATACGGCCATGGGTTCCTTCATGAGCGAGAACGCCGGTGAAAAACCGGTTCCAGCGTTTGCGCAGCGCCGGCGTGACGGCCGAAGCCACGCGCGGATAGGTGTAGGTGATGTTGAGCGTTCCATTGGCCTGGCGCAGGCGGCAGACGCCGTTGACCTGGCCGAGGTCCAGGCTCCAGTCCGCGGTGTAACTCGTCTGCGCGATGGCGTGGGTCATGAAACCGTGCTTGGGTCCCCTGCGGTTCATGGCTATGACCAGACCAGCACCTGTGACGCCGCTGATGTCGTAGGTTCGCGTCTTGACGACGGTCTTCACCCCCGCCGACGCCGTCCCGACGGTGCCGCAGGCCACGCCTATGACGGCGACGCAAAACAAGACCAACACGCGCATGCCACTACCCCCATGGACGCGGCAATGAGACCACAAGCAGGCGACGGTTTCAACAATCATGGCGCCGGCGCCTTACATGCCCTGGTAGACCGGGCCTTCGCCGGCATTCTTTGTTGGCGGCGGTCGAGACGGCCCGGCCGGCGGCTTACATGCCCTGGTAGACCGGGCCTTCGCCGCCTTGTGGCGGCACCCAGTTGATGTTCTGGTTCGGATCCTTGATGTCGCAGGTCTTGCAGTGCACGCAGTTCTGCGCGTTGATGACGAAGCGCACATCCTCGGCGGCCGGATCGGCGGCGGCGTTGCCGTCCTTGTCGACCCATTCGTAGACGCCGGCCGGGCAGTAGCGCGTCGACGGCCCGGCAAAGACGTCGTGCTCGGAACGCTGCTGCAGTGCCATGTCGCCGACCAGCAGGTGCACCGGCTCGTTTTCCTCGTGATTGGTGTTGGACAGGAACACCGAGGACAGGCGATCGAAGGTGAGAACGCCATCCGGCTTCGGATAGGCAATCTTCTCGTGCTTGGCGGCAGGCTCCAGCGTCGCGTAGTCCGCCTTGCCGTGCTTCAGCGTGCCGAAGGGCGAGAAGCCGAACAGCGTGTTCAGCCACATGTCGAGGCCACCAAGGCCGACGCCGATGATGGTGCCGAAGCGCGACCAGAGCGGCTTGACGTTGCGCACCTTCTTCAGATCCTTGCCGATGTCGGTCGCCCGCCAGGCGTCCTCGTAGGAGGTCAACTCGTCATTGGCGCGGCCGGCGCCGATGGCTTGCGCGACATGGTCGGCCGCCAGCATGCCGGACAGCACCGCATTGTGCGAACCCTTGATGCGCGGCACGTTGACGAAGCCGGCAGCACAGCCCATCAGCACGCCACCGGGGAAAGACAGTTTCGGCACCGACTGCCAGCCGCCTTCGGTGATGGCGCGTGCGCCATAGCCGATGCGCTTTGCACCGGCGAAGGTGCCCGCTATCGCCGGATGGGTCTTGAAGCGCTGGAACTCCTCGAACGGCGACAGCCAGGGATTCTTGTAGTTGAGATGCAGGACGAAACCGACCGCAACCTGGTTGTCTTCCAGATGGTAGAGGAAGGAACCGCCGCCGGTCTTCAGATCGAGCGGCCAGCCGAACGAATGCTGCACCAGGCCGGGCCGGTGGTTCTCCGGCTTGACCTGCCACAGTTCCTTCAGGCCGATGCCGTATTTGCCGGGCTCGCGGCCGTCGGACAACTTGTATTTGGCGATCAGCTGTTTGGACAGCGAACCGCGCGCGCCTTCGCCGATCAGCACATATTTGCCCATCAGCGCCATGCCCGGCGCAAAGCCCGGGCCATGCGTGCCGTCTTTTTCGACGCCCATGTCGCCGGTGATGACGCCGGTGACAGCGCCGGCATCGTTGTAAACAAGGCTGGCGGCGGCAAAACCCGGATAGATCTCGACGCCCAGCGCCTCGGCCTTGCCAGCCAGCCAGCGGCAGACATTGCCGAGCGAGACGATGTAGTTGCCGTGATTGTTCATCAGCGGCGGCATCATGATGTTGGGCAGGCGGAACGAGCCGGCAGGGCCGAGCACCAGGAAATGATCGTCCGTAACCGGCGTCTTGAAGGGATGGCCCTCCTCCTCGCGCCAGCCCGGCAACAGGCGATCGATCCCGATGGGATCGACGACGGCGCCGGACAATATGTGGGCGCCGACCTCGCCGCCCTTTTCCAGCACAACGACGGAAAGCTCGGGATTGACCTGCTTGAGCCGGATCGCTGCGGCAAGGCCCGCCGGGCCGGCCCCGACGATGACCACGTCGAATTCCATGCTCTCGCGTTCGATCTCGCTCATCAACCCCTCCGCACTGGCTAACCGTTTCCGGGCATTTTGCTGGCTCCTGCGCTGCATAGCGCATCAATCCGCGACAGGAAACCGGCGCTGACGTGACAATGCCGTTTTCGCCAAAAAGTCGCGGTTAACGAGGCTGCTGCAAGCGTTTTGCACCGGCTGGACTTACGGTTCCCATATTTTAATTGTTCGACGGCTCGCTTATCGGCCATACTTCTTCCCATGCGCACGCCGTCCGGCTTTTCATTGACGCGCTTTCCCCTTCCGCCCGGCCGGACCTGCCGAGCGCTCCTTCTCGCCCTTTCGATGCTCACGCCGGTTGTTGCTCATGCCGAGCCGGTGAAGGTGTGGGCGACCGGGGCCTATTCCTTTTCCGACGAGCTTGGCGGCTTCCACATCACCGGCGCCTCGGGCCTCGGCACCAAGGAAAACCCGCTGGTTATCACCGAGGAGCTGAATTCGTCGACGCCGGTGACGCTGACCATCCGCACCACCAAGCCGATCCAGCCGTTCAGCACCGATGGCGAATTCGCCAACGGCATTCTGTACATGCGCATCGAGGTGCTCAACAACAGCGGTCAGGCCTGGGTCGAATTCCAGTTCGAGCTGCAGGAGATCCTCAACCAGCCGAGTGTGTTCGGCGACGGCCTGTCCTTCGACCAGCGCAACAAGACGCCCGACAACATCGTGTCGAGCGCCTATGCCGATTTCGACCGCGATTTCGAACCCTATGACCGGCTGCTGTTCAAAAACGGCAAGATCGACCCGCTGAAGACGGGAAGCTTCGAGTTTCTGATCACTGACTATACGCCGCGCTGGACGTTCTATCTGGTGCAGGATCCGCGCATACCGACGGGCTAAGGCGCGTTGATATTCAGGTGAGGCCGGCCTGCAAATGGCGGATATCTGCGCTTCCGGTGCTTACTTTAAGTACGCTCCGCTCCGGTTCTCGATATCCACCATTTTCGACTCGGCCTGACCTGAATCTCAACACACCTTGGTGCGGGCAGATTGCTTTGCTTGCAAATTGACGACGGGCGGACGAATGTGCCGGCCATGACTGCCGCCTCCCCCAACAACCGATCCGACCTTGCCGACCTCCTGGCATTCTACGCCAGCGCAGGCGTTGACGAGGCGTTGGACGACGCGCCGGTGAACCGGTTTGCCGAGGCCGCACCAAGGCTTGCCGAGCGGGCACCGGCGCCGCCAGCGCCACCTCGCGAAAAGGCACAGGAACAAATCGTAGCAAACCCCGGGCTGGATGCGAGCCGGGTGCCGGACGCGCCGGCGCGCTCCGTGCCGGCCACCGCGACCGTGCCCGACGAGGCACAGGCAGCACTTGCCAGGCAAATGGCGGCAAGCGCCTCGACGCTCGAGGAACTGCGCCAGCACATGGCCTCCTTCGACGGCTGCAATCTCAAATTCACTGCCAAGAACATGGTCTTTGCCGACGGCAATCCGCAGGCTTCGCTGATGCTGGTCGGCGAGGCGCCCGGCCGCGACGAGGACATTGAGGGCCTTCCCTTCGTCGGCCGCTCGGGCCGCCTGCTCGACCGCATGCTGGCGGCGATCGGGCTTGACCGCACCTCCGCCTATATCGCCAACGTCATTCCCTGGCGGCCGCCGGGCAACCGCACACCGACGCCGCACGAGACCGAAATCTGCCGCCCCTTCATCGAGCGGCAGATAGAACTGGTCAATCCCAAGGTGCTGGTCAACCTTGGCGGCCCATCGGCCAAGACCTTGCTCAACACGAGCGAAGGCATATTGCGGCTGCGCGGCAACTGGCGGGTGCACACGACCGCTTCCGGCATTGCCATTCCGGCCATGCCGACACTGCATCCGGCCTATCTCTTGAGAACCCCGGCGCACAAGAAGCTGGCATGGCGGGATTTTCTCGAGGTGAAGGTGAAGCTGAGGGGATTGGCGTGAAGCGCGACTTCCCCTTCTCCCCTTGTGGGAGAAGGTGTCGCCGAAGGCGACGGATGAGGGGTGTTCCAGGGAACGCCAACGTCTCATTCTGCTGGAACACCCCTCATCCGTCTCGGCGCTAAAGCGCCGATCCACCTTCTCCCACAAGGGGAGAAGGGAGAACCGCGCCATTAACCTCCGACGTAATTGAAATACGCCCCTCCCCGGCCTACTCATCCCAGTCATGACAACACCCCAGACCTCCGCCGGCAGCCTGATCCGCGAATGGCGTACGCGGCGGCGCATGAGCCAGCTCGATCTCGCCATGGAGGCCGAGATTTCACAGCGGCATCTCTCCTTCGTCGAGAGCGGCCGCGCCGCACCCTCGCGCGACATGGTGCTGCATCTGGCCGAGCAGCTTGAGATCCCGCTCCGGCAGCGCAACCAGCTGCTGCTTGCCGCCGGCTTCGCGCCGAGCTTCAGCGAACGGCCGCTCACCGACACGACGCTGGCACCGGCGCTTGCCGCGGTCGAGACCGTGCTCAAGGGGCATGAACCGTTTCCGTCGCTGGCCGTTGACCACCACTGGAACCTGGTTTCCGCCAATGCCGCAATCGGCCCGTTCCTGGCCGATGTTGCCGAGGCGTCGCTGCTTCAGCCGCCGGTCAACGTGCTGCGGCTCAGCCTGCACCCGAACGGCATCGCGCCGCGCATCGTCAATCTCGCGGAGTGGCGGGCGCATCTGCTGGAGCGGCTGAAGCACCAGAACGATGCCGCCGGCGATCCCGTGCTGGTCGAGCTGGAGCGTGAATTGCGAACCTATCCATCCGGCCTCAAGGGCGCGCGGCCTGTGCCGGTCGAGCCCAACGGCATCGTCCATCCGCTGCGGCTGGCGCATGGCGACCAGGTGCTGTCCTTCATCAGCACCATCACCGTCTTCGGCACCCCGCTCGACGTGACGTTGTCGGAACTGGCGATCGAGTCTTTCTTCCCGGCCGACGAGCAGACGCGTGCGGTGCTGGTGCGGCTTGCGAAGGAGCGGGCGGAAGCGAACTGAGCCAGCCCCTGCCCTGCGCGGACCTCTCCTCACCCCTGCGGCGGCGCCGCTTTCCTTGTGCGGGTGCGCTCCAGGCCGAGCTGGCGCTCGCGCCAGATGATGAAAATGCCGGCGGCGACGACGATCACGCCGCCGACCAGCGTGTTGATGGTGGCGACATCGCCGAAGGCGAAATAGCCGACGACGACGCCGAGGATCATCGAGGTGTATTCGAACGGCGCCACCACCGAAGCCTCGGCGTGGCGATAGGCCGCCGTCATCAGGATCTGGGCCAGGCCGCCGCAAAACCCGGCAGCAACCAGCAGACCGGCCTGCAGCGGCGTCAGCGCCTGCCAGCCGAAGGGCAGCGTAAACAGCGCCATGACGCTTGCCGTCGCCGAAAACCACAACACGATGGTCGCGGTCCGCTCGGTCTGGACCAGATTGCGCACCAGCAGGATGGCATTGGCGGAGATTGCCGCTGAGACCAGCGCCGCTATGACGCCCAGCACCTCCTGGTCGCCGAGTGCGGCGCCCGAGGTGAGAAGCGTCAGTTCCGGCCAGGAGATGATCAGGACGCCGACAAGGCCGACCGCGACCGCGCTCCAGCGATAGATGCGAATGGCCTCGCCGAGGAACAGCGAGGAGAACACCACCACCAGCAGCGGCTGGGCGTAGTTCAGCGTGATCGCCTCGGGCAGCGGCAACCTTGTCAGCGCGAAGAAACCGAGCCCCATGGCGCAAACGCCGACGACACCGCGCGCGATGTGGTTCAGCGGACGTTTGGTGGCAAACGCCGTACCCAGTTTTCCCCTGAAGGCCAGGAAGACGATGATCGGGAAGATGGCGAAGAAGGAGCGGAAAAAGACAATCTGGCCGGCAGGCAAAGTACCGGCTGCCTTGATGCAGGTCTGCATGCCGACGAAGACCGCAACCGACATGATCTTGAGCATTATGCCGGTCAGGACACGACCAGGGTGATCGGACAGTTTCCCCGCCGCCTCGTCTCTCGGCCCTGAAGTCACGTTCCCGCCGCTTCCCGGATCGTTGCCGAGGCGCGCGTCAGCCGACGCAGCACAAAGCTGCCCATTCCGAACTTCGGTGTGACGATGGTCATCAAGGGCCTCGCGATGGAAGGAGAACGCCCTGAATAGGCATTGGCGCAGTTTTGTCGAGTGGCCGTTTCGTGTAAAGAGCGCGCAACTTTAGATTTTATGGGCCAGCGGACACCTCTGCCGGCCCCGATAACGATAGGGAACCCCAGGGAATGCGAACCGATACCGGCCAGGTCTTCAAGCTCGAAGACTATCGCCCCAGCGACTTTTCCATTCCGCAAACCAACCTCACCTTCCGCCTTTCGCCGGATGCAACGCGCGTCACCGCCGTGCTGACGATCGAACGCCGCGATGGCGCTGCCGCATCAGTGCCGCTGATGCTCGACGGCGACGGGCTGGTGCTGAAGCGCATCGCCATCGAGGGCCGCGAGCTCGCGCCGGCCGATTATCTCGCCACACCGGACCAGCTGACCATTTTGAAGCCGCCGGCGCGCTTCGAGCTGCTGCTCGAGACCGAGATCGCGCCGACCAGCAATGAGGCGCTGATGGGCCTCTACCGCTCCAGCAATGTCTATTGCACGCAATGCGAAGCCGAGGGCTTTCGCCGCATCACCTATTTCCTCGATCGCCCCGACATATTGTCGGTCTACACCGTGCGGATCGAGGCAAGGCTGGACGAGGCACCGCTGCTGCTGTCCAACGGCAACCCGGTCGAAAGCGGGGCCCTCACCGATGGCTGGCACTATGCCAGATGGCACGACCCCTTCCCTAAGCCGTCCTATCTGTTTGCGCTTGTGGCCGGCAATCTCGGCCGGGTCGCCGACAGCTTCGTCACCCTATCCGGCCGCGAGGTCGAGCTCGGCATCTATGTCGAGCCGGGCAAGGAGGGGCTCGCCGGCTACGCCATGGATGCGCTGAAGCGCTCGATGCAATGGGACGAGCAGGCGTTCGGCCGCGAATACGATCTCGACGTCTTCAACATCGTCGCCGTCTCCGACTTCAACATGGGGGCGATGGAAAACAAGGGCCTCAACATCTTCAACGACAAATATGTGCTGGCCGATCGGGAGACCGCGACCGATGCCGATTTCGCCAATATCGAGGCGATCATCGCGCATGAATATTTCCACAACTGGACCGGCAACAGGATCACCTGTCGCGACTGGTTCCAGCTCTGCCTGAAGGAAGGGCTGACGGTCTTTCGCGACCACGAATTCTCTGCCGACCAGCGCTCGCGCGCGGTCAAGCGCATCGCCGAGGTGCGCACGCTGCGCGCCCACCAGTTCCCCGAGGACCAGGGACCGCTGGCGCATCCGGTGCGGCCGCGGCGCTACCGCGAGATCAACAATTTCTACACGGCGACGGTCTACGAAAAGGGCTCGGAAGTGGTGCGCATGATCCGCACCATCCTCGGGGCCGAGACCTTCCGCGCCGGCATGGACCTGTATTTCACGCGCCATGACGGCGAGGCCGCGACGATCGAGGACTTCCTCAAGGTGTTCGAGGACGCTTCAGGGCGCGACCTGTCGCAATTCGCGCTCTGGTATCACCAGGCGGGTACACCGAACCTGACCGTCAGTTCGACGCACAATCCGGCCACGCGCGAGTTCACGCTCGAGATCGAGCAGTCGGTGCCGCCGACACCGTCGGAAAGCCGCAAGCGGCTTATGCACATCCCTCTCGCCTTCGGCCTGGTCGGCGCCGGCGGCGAGCCGGTCGCCTATGGCGGGGTCGAGGGTGCCGCCGTTGAGGACGGCGTCATCCATATCCGCAAACGCCGCCACATGGTGCGCTTTTCCGGCGTTGACGAGCGGCCGGCAGTGTCGCTCAACCGCGGCTTTTCGGCGCCGATCACGCTTTCGGTCGAGCAGAAGACCGACGACCAGTTCTTCCTCGCCGGCCACGACAGCGATGCTTTCGCGCGCTGGCAGGCGTTCAACACACTGCTCACCGATGCGCTGATAGCGGCTTTCCGCCAGATCCTGGGCGGCGCGAAGCCAGCCTTCAGCGCCAGGCTGACCGGACTTGCCGGCAAGATCGCCGGCGATGAGACGCTTGAGCCCGCCTACCGCGCCCTGGCGCTGTCGCTTCCCGGTGAGGCCGACATTGCCCGCGACATCGGCAGGACCATCGATCCCGACGCCATCTTTGCCGCCCGCGAGGCGCTGGCGCTGGCAATCGCCCGCGCCAATCAGGACGCCTTCGCCAATCTCTACGGCGGCGTCGCCGACGATGGTCCGTTCAGTCCCGATGCGGCAAGTGCGGGACGACGGGCGCTGCGCAACATCCTGCTCGACTATCTCTCGCTGTTGCCGGCAGGCGTCGAGCTGGCTGCCCGGCATTTCGAAGCCGCGACCAACATGACCGACCGCGCGGCCGCACTCACCGTTCTTGCGCATCGCCATGACGGGTCGCCCGAGGCGGTCAAGGCGATGGCTGGCTTCGAGGCGCGCTATGGGGCCGATCCGCTGGTCATGGACAAATGGTTCCAGATCCAGGCCGCCGTGCCGGGACCGCGGACCGTCGAGCGGGTGCGCGCGCTGACCGGCCACGCGGCCTTCTCGATGGCCAATCCGAACCGGGTGCGCTCACTGGTCGGCACATTCTCCAGCGCCAACCAGACCGGCTTCCACCGCGCCGACGGCGAAGGCTACCGGTTTTTTGCCGAAACCGTGCTCGAGGTCGAAAAGCGCAACCCGCAGGTGGCCGCCAGATTGGCGACGGCGCTGCGTTCCTGGCGTTCGTTGGAACCGGGCAGACAGGCCAAGGCACGGGAAGCACTGCTGGCGATCGCCGGTGCCGAGAACCTCTCGGCGGATTTGCGGGATATTGTGGAGCGGACACTGGCGTGAGCGCCTTCCCTTCTCCCACAAGGGGAGAAGGGAAGACCAACAATGCGTTATTTCAATCAATTTTTAATGTTTTTCGCCCGCGCCACTGGACAAGGCGAATCACCTTTGATTCTTTACAGACGATTCGGACGTGCGGTGTTGCCGGATCGTCAAGCGTACGGAAATTCGGGGAGTGCCATTTATGGCCAAGGCGGACGCGTGGGGCGCGCCCGAAGGGACGGCTTTTGAGCGGCGCAAGGCGCGAGGCGACGGCCTCGCCGGCAACACGCGGCTCATCGCTGAACCAGCCTACCGGCGGCTCCTGGCTGCCGAACCCCTTCTGCGTCGCTCGATACCGGCGCTCATCATCATCTTCCTGATCGTCATTGCTGCATTGCGCGTCCTGTCGCTGATGAACGAGCGCGACGAGGTCGAGCGCGACGTCAAGGCGGTGCTGGGTCTGGCCGCCGGCCAGATGGCAAATGCAATATCGGCCGACCCGAACGCGGCATCCAACGGCGCCATCGACCTGCTGGAAAGCACCAGCCGCCAGGGCGCCATGGGCAGAAGCCATGTGCTTGTCATCACCGACAGCGCCTTCAAGATCATTGCCGTGTCGCCGCTGTCGACCGGCTGGCAGGGGCGGTCGCTCGACAGCCTGGTGCTGGGCGGCCAGCCGCTGTTCATGTTCGGCGACCGCGCCGGGGTCATGGATGTCAGCATCGGCGGGCAGGACTGGTATGCTGCCGTCAGCCTGACCCGGGACCGCAAGAACGCCGCCGCGGTGCTCGTGCCGCAGGAAGCCGTGTTCGACAGCTGGCGCAAAACCGTGTCGCTCAACGTCACACTGTTCGTGCTGACGGCCGGCGTGCTGATCATCATCCTCTACGCCTATTTCGGCCAGGCATCGCGCGCCCAGACGGCCGACCGCATCTATCTCGAAGCCCATCAACGCATCGACATGGCGCTGGTGCGCGGCCGCTGCGGCCTGTGGGACTGGGACATGGTGCGCGGCAAGATGTACTGGTCGCGCTCGATGTACGACATGCTGGGTTACGAGCCCTGCAACTCGATGCTGTCGTTCGGTGAGGTCGATGACATCATCCACCCCGAGGACGGCGACCTGTTCGAGCTGGCCAACAAAATCGTCGAGCGCGAGATCGACCATATCGACCAGGTGTTCCGCATGCGCCACGCCGACGGCCAGTGGGTGTGGATGCGCGCCAGGGCGCAGGTGATCGACCCGGAAGCGCCCGAGATCCAGCTGATCGGCATTGCAGTCGACGTTACCGAACAGCGGCATCTGGCGTTGCGCTCCGAGGCGGCCGACCTGCGGCTCAGAACCGCGATCGAAAACATCAACGAATCCTTCGTGCTGTGGGATGCCGCCCAGCACCTGATCATGTGCAATTCCAAATACCAGAAGGACAACGGCCTGTCGGACCGCGACGTCATGCCGGGTGCGGCACGCGCCGTGCTTGAGGAGCGCATGCTGGCCTTCGCCTCGGAACGCCGGCTGGCCAACACCAACGGGCCGCAAGGCGGCGCGACCTTCGAGCGGCAGCTCTCCGACGGCCGCTGGCTTCAGGTCAACGAATTGAGGACCAGGGATGGCGGCACCGTCTCGGTCGGCTCCGACATCACCCAGATCAAACTGCACCAGGAGAAGCTGGTCGACAGCGAGCGCCGGCTGATGGCGACCATCCACGACCTCAGCCTCGCCCGCCGGGCCGAGGAGGAACGCGCCAAGGAACTGGTCGAACTCAACCGCAAATACATGAAGGAAACCGAGCGCGCCGAGGCCGCCAACCGGGCCAAGTCCGAATTCCTAGCCAACATGTCGCATGAGCTGCGCACGCCGCTCAACGCCATCATCGGCTTCTCCGAATTGATGGAACAGGGCCTGTTCGGGCCGCTCGGTTCGCCGCGCTACGAGGAATATGCCAACGACATCAACGGCAGCGGCAAATATCTGCTGGGCGTCATCAACGACATACTCGACATGTCGAAGATCGAAGCCGGCCAGTTCTCGATGGACCGCGAGGAGATCGATCTCTGTCCGCTGATCCGCGAGACGGTCCGCGTCATCTCGCTGCAGGCGGCGGAGAAATCGATCACGGTCGAAACCCGCATCGCCGATACGATGACCCTGTTCGCCGATCGCCGGGCGATCAAGCAGATCGCCATCAACCTTCTGTCGAATGCGGTAAAATTCACCGGCCAGGGCGGCCACATCTCGGTGCGTGCCCGCAATACTTCAGGCGCGCTGGTGCTGACCATCGAGGACAATGGTTGCGGCATTCCGAAGGAAGCGCTGAGCAAGCTCGGGCGGCCGTTCGAACAGGTGCAGAACCAGTTTTCCAAGAACCACGCCGGCTCCGGCCTTGGCCTCGCTATCTCGCGCTCACTGGCCGAGTTGCAGGGCGGCGCGCTGAAAATCCGCTCGACCGAAGGCGTCGGCACCATCGTATCGGTGCGCATTCCGGTGAAGAAGGCGGCGCCGGCGGTGAAGGCTGCGGCCTAGTTTTTCATCGTGGCCAAACCGTGCAGAATCCGGCGGCCTTGCCGCCGGACCCAGATCACTCAACCTCACTGCATGCTGTCGTCGCCGCCGTCCCATTGGCGGTGGCGGCCCATGCGGCCGCTCTTCGGCAGTTCGTTGCGCTCGATCTTGCCGTCATTGTTGCGGTCGAGCATGGCGAACACTTTCTTCTCGCGCCCGGTGATGTCGTCGGTGGTCAGCGTGCCGTCACCCTTGGTGTCGTAGCGGGCGACGATTCGCTTGGCCATTTCTTCGAAACGCGCCTTCTCCAGCGCGTCGGCGAGCTGGGCGACGGTGAGCTTGCCGCCATTGTCGGCGACCAGCTTCTTGAGCCGTGCGTTCATGACGTCGGAAAACTGATCGAAGCTGATGGTGCCGTTGGAATCCTTCATCGCCTTGTCGAGGCGCATCATCGTGTCCTCGCGCATTCTGGCGCTATGATTGTTTTCGGCATAGGCGGTGGTGCCGACGGCGCCGGCGAGCGCGACGAAGGCAAGGGCAAGTCCGGTTGTCTTTCTCATTGATATCTCCTGTTGCATCGTCACCCCCGATGCGATCCGAAACAGCCGTCAGCGCTTCACGCCCTCACGACCCTTTCGTACGAAGCAAAAGGTCGAAGTCCTTTCTGACCTTTTGCGACGTCTCCTTGAGATGTGCTTCCAGCACACCGAAATCCGGCAGGTCAGTCACCGCCAGAAGCAGATCTGACAATCCCGGCGGAACGTCGTCGCGTTCGAATGCGCCGGTAAGGCAAAGCCGCGTCATCTGGGTCAGCGCCAGATAGAGTTGATAGGCTTCGCAAAGCTCTTGCCTGACATCTGCGTCGGCGAAATCCGGCGTCAGATGCGACAGGATTTCGCCGGTCGCTGTCACCCTGTTGCCGGCTTCAACCTGGCCGGTGATGACGGCCACTTGCGCAATGAATTCGAGGTCGATGAGGCCGCCAGGGATCAGCTTGATGTCCCAGAGATCGCGCGGTGATTTTTCCTTCTCGATCAGCGCGCGCATCTCGGTTGCCTCGGCCCGCACCTTGGCAGCGTCGCGCGGCAGGGCCAAAAGTTTGGCCACCTCGACTTCAACCTCGAAGCACAGTGCGGCGTCACCGCCGATGGCACGGGCGCGGGCCAACGCCATGTGCTCCCAGGTCCAGGCTTCCTGACGCTGGTACTTCTTGAAGGCGTCGACATGGGTGGCGACCGGCCCCTTGTTGCCGGATGGCCGCAAGCGCAGGTCGAGCTCGTAGAGAACGCCCTCGGCGGTCGGCGCTGAGACAGCCGCGATCAACCGCTGCGTCATCCTGGTGTAGTAGTGCGACGGCGCCAGCGGCTTGTGGCCGTCGGATTCCTCGGCATCGGCGTCGTGATCGTAAAGCAGGATGAGGTCGACGTCCGAGCCGGCGGTAAGCTCACGGCTGCCGAGCTTGCCCATGCCGAGCAGCGAAACCGTGCCGCCGGCGATGCGGCCGTGGCGCAGTGCGAATTCGGCCGTCACCGCTTGCAGTGCGGCGTCGATGGTGAGGTCGGCGAGGTCGGAAAAGGCACGGCCGGCACGGCTGGGGCTGATTGAGCCGGCGAGCAGGCGCACGCCGATCAGGAACTTCTGCTCGGAGGCAAAGATGCGCAGACGGTCGAGCACGTCCTCATAGGCCCTGTCACCTTCGATGAAAGCCGCCAGCCTTGCGGACAGATAGGCGCGATTGGGCAATTCGTTCAGCAGCGCCGGATCGAGCAGGCCGTCGAAGACATGCGGACGCTTGGTGATGATCGCCGCCAGCCGGGGTGCGGCGCCCATGATGGTCGCCATCAGTTTCAGCAGAGCGGGGTTCGACTGCAGCAGCGAAAACAGCTGGATGCCGGCCGGCAGACCGGCGAGGAATTCGTCGAAGCGCACCAACGCCTCGTCGGCCCGGCGCGTCTGGCCGAAGGCTTTGAGCAGCGCCGGTGTCAGTTCGGTCAGACGCTCGCGCGCCTCGGCCGACTGGGTGACGCGGTAGCGGCCGAAATGCCAGCCGCGGATGACGCGGCAGATGTCGCTCGGCCGCTTGAAGCCGAGGCCGTGCAAGGTGCGCAGCGTGTCGGGATCGTCGACATCGCCGGTAAAGACCAGATTGCCGACGCCGGCCGACAGTTCCGGCGCGGTTTCAAACAGCGCCGCGTAATGGCGCTCGACTTCATGCAAAGCAGCGCGAAAAGTTTCGGAAAATTTGGCGGCATCGGCAAAGCCCAGCATTTGGGCGATGCGCTCCAGCCCCTCATCATCGTCGGGCAGGATATGCGTCTGCTCGTCGGCGACCATCTGAATGGCATGTTCGACGCGGCGCAGAAACCAGTATTGGCGGGTGAGCGTGTCGCGAGCGTCGGCGGTGATCCAGTTGCGCGCCGCCAGAGCACCCAGCATCGGCACGGTCTCGCGGCCACGCAACTCGGGAAAGCGTCCGCCGGCGATCAGTTGCTGGGTCTGGACGAAGAACTCGATCTCGCGAATGCCACCGCGACCGAGCTTGACGTTGTGGCCCTTCACCGCGATTTCGCCATGGCCCTTGTGGGCATGGATCTGGCGCTTGATCGAATGGACGTCGGCGATCGCCGCATAGTCCATGTATTTACGCCAGACATAGGGCTGCAACTCCCGCAGAAACGCCTCGCCGGCTGCGAGATCGCCGGCCACCGGGCGCGCCTTGATCATGGCGGCACGCTCCCAGTTCTGGCCGCGCGCCTCATAGTAGCGGAGCGCCGCCTCGACCGGGATCGCCAGCGGCGTCGAGCCGGGGTCAGGCCGCAGCCTGAGGTCGGTGCGGAAGACATAGCCGTGCTCGGTGCGGTCCTGCAGGATGCGGACCAGCCTGCGGGTGAGGCGCGCAAACAGGTCGGTGGCATCGAGCGGATCGACGATCGCCGGCGCCTCGGGATCAAAGAAGACGACGAGATCGATGTCGGAGGAAAAATTCAGTTCATGGGCGCCGAGCTTGCCCATGCCGAGCAGAATCCAGCCGGACTGCTGAGACGGCTTTTCGGGATCCGGCAGTTTGAGCTTGCCCTGGCTGTGCGCCTCGCGCAGCAGGAAGTCGACGGCAGCACGGCTGCAGGCGTCGGCGAGATCGCTGAGACGCCTGACCGTCAGCGATGTCTCGGCCTCGCCGGCGAGATCGGCGAGCGCGATCAGGAAGTGAGCTTCCCCCTTCCACTGCCTGAGCTCCATCATCAGGCTCGATTCCGAGACGGTCTCGGCAAAGGCGGCCTTGCCGATGGCGTCGCTAATGCTGGTCAGCCTGGCCTCGACACTGGCATCGAACAGCGCATCGAGAATTTGCGGCCGGCGGCGCGCGACATCGCGCAGGAAGGGCGAGAGGTCGAAGACGGCAGCGAGAAAATCCTGGGCGGCGCCCTTGCCCGCTAGGAATTTCGCCAGCCGCGGCAGGTTCTCGTCCTCGGCGTCGCCAGCGATCTCCGACAGTTCACGCCGGGCGCGGCTCTCGTCCAGCGGCGCAAGTTGCGCCGCCAGCTGCAGCTGCCATTCCGTCTCGATCCGCGTCTCGGCCATCCTCACCGCCATCAGTGATCCTCCCGCACGGGGAAACTCATGATAACGGACAATCCGGGATTGGCAGGCAGAAGTTCAAGCCGGCCATTGTGGAACGTCATGATCGCCTTGGCGAGGCTCAGGCCGAGGCCCGAACCCGGCTGCGAGCGGCTCTTTTCCAGTCGCACGAAGCGCTCGGTCGCCCTGGCACGGTCGGCATCATCGGGAATGCCATGGCCGTTGTCGGCAACGGAAAGCCGGATGTCATGACCGACGCGCTGCAGCGTCACGCGCACGGCCGGCTTTTCAGCTGCGTCGGTTGAATATTTGATGGCGTTGTCGACGATGTTCGACAGCGCCTGGCCAATCAGCTCGCGGTTGCCATTAACTGTGAAGTCCCCTTCCACGGCGGTTTCGAGCGCCACGCCCGCTTCCTCCGCCACAGGCTCGTAAAGCTCGACGACATCGTGCACGGCGGCGGCGAGATCGACTTTGCCGGTGCTTTCCGAGGAATAGCCCGCCTCCAGCCTTGAGATCATCAGGATGGCGTTGAAGGTTTTTATCAACTGGTCGGACTCGGCGATGGTGCCTTCCAGCGCCTGCCGGTAGTCGGTGGTCTTGTGCTTGCCCGAAAGCGTGGCCTCAGCGCGATTGCGCAGTCGGGTCAGCGGCGTCTTCAAATCGTGGGCGATGTTGTCGGAGACCTGCTTCAGGCCTTCGTTCAGCGTCGCGATCCTGGCCAGCATGGTGTTCAGGTTTTCCGACAGGCGGTCGAACTCGTCGCCGGCGCCGGTCACCGGCAGGCGTCCCGTGAGATCGCCGCCCATGATGCGGCGGCTCGCTTCCGAGACGCTGTCGATGCGCTTCAGCGCCGCGCGGCCGACAAAGAACCAGATCAGCAGCCCGCCCAGCCCCATCATGCCCAGCGCCAGCATCAAGGCGCGACGGATGACGGCGCGGAAGCGCTCGGGTTCGCCGAGGTCGCGGCCGACAAGCATGATCATCTGGTTGGGCAACCTGAGCACCAGCGCGATGGCGTTGTGACCCTTCTCGCCTTCCACCTGAACTTCGGGCTCGCCGGGCTGCGTCCCGTTGGGGTCGGCAGCCTGATTGCGCTGCCGCTCAAGCTCGCCTTCGCCGAAGCGGCGGTAGGAGAACGGCTCGGTCGTCCAGCCATCGGTCTCGAGCACACCCGGCTCCAGGCTCTGCACATTGCCAGTGAGGATCTGGCCGTTGGCGTCCGCGATCAGATAGAGGTTGGCGCCGGGCTGGCGCGAACGCTGCTCGACCACGCGCACCAGCACCGGCAGACCGCCGCGCTGATAGGCTCGCGCCAGGCCGAGCACCTCGTCATTGATCGTCTGCTGGGTCTGGCCGGTCAGCATGCGCGCCGACAGCGACGTCATGTAGAAGACCAGCAGCACGGCGCACAGCGCGAAAAGCAGGAAATAAAGCGCCGAAAGCCGCGCCGCCGTCGTCCTCATGATGGCCGGCAGGGAAAGGGCCATTGGCGTTCTAGCCGCTCTTCAGCATATAGCCGGCGCCGCGCACGGTGTGCAGGATCGGCTTGTCGAAACCCTTCTCGATCTTACCGCGCAGCCGCGAGACATGCACGTCGATGACGTTGGTCTGCGGGTCGAAATGGTAGTCCCAGACATTTTCGAGCAGCATGGTGCGCGTCACCACCTGGCCGGCGTGGCGCATCAGATATTCGAGCAGGCGGAATTCGCGCGGCTGCAGCGTGATCTCGCGCGCGGCGCGCTTGACGGAATGAGAGAGACGGTCGAGCTCAAGATCGCCGACCCGGTAGACGGTTTCGGCTTCCCTGGCGCTGGCGCGGCGGTTCAGCACCTCGACGCGGGCGAGCAATTCGGAAAAGGCGTAGGGTTTGGTCAGATAGTCGTCGCCGCCGGCGCGCAAGCCGGTGACGCGGTCGTCGACCTCGCCCAGCGCCGACAGGATCAGCACCGGCGTGGTGTTGCCGCGCGAGCGCAGGCCGGCGATCACGGAAAGCCCATCGCGGCGCGGCATCATGCGGTCGACGACCATCACGTCATAGTCGCCGGCATCGGCAAGCGCGAAGCCGGTTTCGCCGTCGCCGGCGACATGGGCGGTGTGCCCGGCCTCGGCAAAGGCCTTCTGCATATAGTCGGCCGCCTCGCGATCGTCTTCTATGACGAGAATCTTCATAGAGCCGTTATACGCGATTTCGCCGGAAGATTGAGGGGCCGCCATGAGCGTGAAAGCTTTCGTTCAAGCATGTCGTTTGTCCCAAAACTGCCGTGCACTTTTGGGCGACATGCTTTGCTGTTAGAGCGGCAGCGGGCGATGGGGGCCCGCTGCCGCCGGGGGCAGAACACGATGACTGACTAACGCGTTCGGCCCCTTGCTTTTCCGTGCGGCGGCTCGGGGGTGTTGAAACCGCCGCACTGGAAAAGTGTTCGATGTCAGCCCTTGGCGACCGGCAGCGCGACGAAGCGGTTCGAGTCGTCGCGGGTGATCTGCATCAGCACCGCCTTGCGGCCGGACTTGACCGCATCGGCCATCGCCTTGGCGACATCCTCGGTGCCGTTCACCTCCGTCGAATTGACCGAGGTGATGACATCGCCGGGCTGGATGCCACGGTCGGCGGCATCGCTGTCGGGGTCGACATCGGTGACCACCAGGCCCTTGCCGTTTTCCGACTTGGTGACAGTGAGCCCGAGATCGGCCAGCGCGGCCGGCTTTGCCGGGGCTGCGGGCTGCTGCGGGTCGGCAGAGGCCTGCTTATCGCTCGAAGGCAGGGTGCCGAGATCGACCTTGATCGTCTGGCTCTTGCCGTCGCGCCACACCGTGACGTCAACCGACTTGCCGGGCGAATAGGCGCCGATCAGACGGGCCAGTTCCTTCGGAGAGGCAACGTCCTTGCCTTCGACCTGGGTGATCACGTCGCCGGCGGTGATGCCGGCCTTCTTGCCGGGACCGCCGTCCTGGGCGCTGGAAACCAGGGCACCGTTCTGCGACTTCAAGCCCAGCGATTCCGCGATATCCGAGGTGACCGGCTGGATTTCGACGCCGAGCCAACCACGCTGCACCGAGCCGCTCTTCATCAGGTCCTGCACGACCTGCTTGGCGGTCGAGGCCGGAATGTCGAAGGCGATACCGACGCTGCCACCCGAGGGCGAGAAGATCGCCGTGTTGATGCCGACGACCTGGCCGTTGAGGTTGAAGGTCGGGCCGCCCGAATTGCCGCGGTTGACCGAAGCGTCGATCTGGATGAAGTCGTCATAGGGACCGGCGCCGATGTCGCGGCCACGGGCCGAGACGATGCCGGCGGTGACAGTGCCGCCGAGGCCGAACGGATTGCCGACGGCAACCACCCAATCACCGACGCGAACCTTGGAATCATCGGCGAAGTCGACATAGGTAAACTTGCCGACGCCATCGACCTTGAGCACGGCCAGATCGGTGCGCGGATCGGTGCCGATCAGCTTGGCGTCGAGTTCCTTGCCGTCATTCATCACCACGGTGAAGGCCGAGCCTTCCTCGACGACATGATTGTTGGTGACGAGATAGCCGTCGTCGGAGATGAAGAAGCCGGAGCCCTGCGCCACCGGGCGCGGCTGGTCGTTGTTGTGGTCGCGATGGCTGAAGCGACGGTTGCCGCCGCCCTGGCCGTTCTGATCGCCAAAGCCGCGGAATTGCTTGAAGAACTGGCGCAGCTGCGGGTTGTCCGGCATGTTGTTGAAGCCGTCCGGATCGTCGGACTGGTCGGAACCGTCATCGGCGGCAGGTTCGATCTTGGCCTTGACCTTGACGCTGACCACGGCGGGCGAAACGCGCTCGACGACATCGGCAAAGCCCGGCACCTGCGGTGCTTCGACCCGCACGGCATCAGCCAGAACGGGGGCCGTGCCGGTGGCAACGGCACCGAAGCCGATGGCGCCGGCAATGGCCAGCGAACCGGCGGCGGCCAACAGGCGCTTGCGGGTGCGGGAATATGAATTGGGGGCAATAGACATGGATCTGTATCCTCTTTTTTCACTGGATGCGGCTCAGGCAGAGCATCCTCGGACAAGAGGAATAGAGAGGCGCACATTACGGCGCCATTTCCGAAGCATGAAAGTTTTGTAATGTTGGCGCTGTTCAGTCGCGCCGCAGGATGGTGTCCAGCGCCGCCTGTTCCTCGGCGCTTAGCGCCTTGGTTGCCAGCGAGCGGCGGGAGCGCGTGGTCGCCACGATGAAAATGCCGCCGACCAGAAGCAGCAACACCGGCGTGCCCCACAGCAAGGCGTTGCGCGGGCTGAAGCGCGGCTTCAACAGCACGAACTCGCCGTAACGCGACACGATGTAGTCCATCACCTGCTGGTCGGTATCGCCGGCGACCAGGCGCTGGCGCACCAGGATGCGCAGGTCGCGGGCAAGGTCTGCATCGGATTCGTCGATCGACTGGTTTTGGCAGACCATGCAGCGCAGGCCTTCCGACAGGAGCCGCGCCCTCGCCTCCAGCGCGGGATCGGCGAGAACCTCGTCCGGTTTCACCGCTTGCGCTGCGCCGGCAAACAGCAGCGCCAGCAGCAGAATGAGCGAGGCCAGCGAGAATCTGGTGCTCACGGCACGCCTGCCGATGGCATGGCAGCTGCCTGCTTGCGGCGGCGCGAGGGCGCACCGACGCGCAGGCGACGGTCGAGCAGAGACATCGCCGCCCCCGCCATCATCACCAGAGCACCGCCCCAGATCAGCGTCACCAGTGGCTTCCACCACAGGCGCACCACGACCGAACCATCGGTGCCTTCGTCGCCCAACGACAGATAGAGCTGGCTGAATCCAAGCGTCTCGATGCCGGATTCGGTCGTCGTCGTCTGCCGCACCGGAAAGAATCGCTTGGCCGAGGTGATTTCCGCCGAAACGCCGCCATCGGCGCCGATCAGGGAAAAGCGGCCGCGCTGCTCGTTGTAGTTCGGGCCTTGCGCCGGGAAAAGGCCCTCGAAACGCAGCGTGTGGCCGGACAGTTCGACGCTTTCGCCGGGATGCATCGACAGGATTTTCTCGGTGCCGAAGCACAGCGTGCCGACAATGCCGAGCGTCGTCAGCCCGAGTCCGAGATGGGCAAGGGCGGTGCCGAACACCGAACGCGGCAGGCCGGCGAAACGGCGCAGCATGATGGCCGGTGCCACCGAGCCAAAGCCGGACTTGATTGCAAGGTCGGTGAGCGCGCCGCAGACCAGCCAGCAGGCAAGGCCGACGCCAAGAGCGGCGAACACCGACGCGCCGTCGATGAACAGGCCGGTGACCAGCATCGCCACCAAGGCTGCGGCGAAGGCCGCCATCAGGCGCTGGGCGACGGCATAGAGGTCACCGCGCTTCCAGGCGAGCAGCGGCCCGAACGGAACCACGACCAGCAGCGGCACCATCAGCGGGCCGAATGTCAGGTTGAAGAACGGTGCGCCGACCGAGATCTTACCGGCAGAAAGCGCCTCGACCGCCAGCGGATAGAGCGTGCCGACCAGCACGGTGGCGGTGGCGGTGGTCAGGAACAGATTGTTGAGCACCAGCGCGCCTTCGCGCGAGATCGGGTGGAACAGGCCACCGGCCGTCAGCCTGGAGGCGCGCAGCGCAAACAGCGCCAGCGAACCGCCGATGAACAGCGTCAAGATGCATAGGATGAAGATGCCGCGAGTCGGGTCGGTGGCGAAGGCATGCACCGAGGTCAGCACGCCGGAGCGCACCAGGAAGGTGCCGAGCAGCGATAGCGAGAAGGTCAGGATGGCGAGCAGCAGCGTCCAGATCTTGAGCGCCGAGCGCTTTTCCATGACGATCGCCGAGTGCAGCAAGGCCGTGCCGGCCAGCCACGGCATGAAGGAGGCGTTCTCGACCGGGTCCCAGAACCAGAAGCCGCCCCAGCCGAGCTCGTAGTAGGCCCAGTAGGAGCCCATGGCGATGCCGCCGGTCAAAAACATCCAGGCGACCAGCGTCCATGGCCGCACCCAGCGCGCCCAGGACGCATCGATGCGGCCTTCGATGAGGGCCGCGACGGAGAAAGAGAAGCAGATGGAGAAGCCGACATAGCCGAGATAGAGCAGCGGCGGGTGGATGGCGAGGCCGAGGTCCTGCAGGACCGGGTTGAGGTCGCGGCCCTCGATCGGTGCCGGATTGAGCCGGATGAACGGATTGGACGTCGCCAGGATGAACAGGAAGAAGGTGGCGCCGATCGCCCCTTGCACGGCCAGCACATTGGCCCGCAGCGTTGCCGGCAGATTGGAGCCGAAGACGGCGACCAGCGCGCCGAAGAAGGTCAGGATCAGGACCCAGAGCAGCATCGAGCCTTCGTGATTGCCCCAGGTTCCGGTGATCTTGTAGATCAGCGGCTGCAGCGAATGCGAGTTTTCCCACACACTGGCCACCGAGAAATCGGAGGCGGCATAGGCTCCGGCCAATGCGGCGAACGATAAAGCCGTGAGCGCGAAACCGGTGACCGTGACCGGGCCGCCGACAGCCATCAGCCGCTGGTTACCGGTGCGGGCGCCGATGAGCGGCACCAGCGTCTGCACCAGCGACAGCGCGAAAGCGAGGACAAGCGCGAAATGTCCGGTCTCAACCATCACTCACTCTTGCTTTCCTGCCACACACCCTTGGCTTTCAGGCCGTCGGCCACTTCCTTGGGCATGTAGCGTTCGTCGTGCTTGGCCAGCACGCTGTCGGCGAGGAAGACGCCGTCCGCGCCGAAGCTGCCTTCGGTGATGACGCCCTGCTCCTCGCGGAACAGGTCGGGCAGGATGCCGGTATAGGTGACCTTGACCGATTTGTGCGTGTCGGTCACCGAAAACGCAACGGTTGCGCCCTGCCCGCGAACGACCGTGCCCTTTTCGACGAGGCCGCCCAGCCTGATGCGCTGGCCCGGCTGCAGGCTGGCTGTGGTCAGATCGGCAGGCATATAGAAATACGAGGCCTTTTGGCCGAGCGCGTAGAAGGTCAGCCCGGTGGCGGCGCCGAGAAAGGCCAGTCCTCCGACAATCACCGACAATCGCTTCTGCTTGCGCGTCATGCCCTACTCCGTCGCCGTCAGGCCGAGCGAGGCGGCAAAGGCGGTGAATTTCTTCGCTTCCTCACTGTCGGCGCCAAACACGGCAATACCGCGATGCAGCGCGTCGCGCGCCTGGTCGGCCTTGCCCAGCACCACATAGGAACGAATGAGCCGCATCCATCCTTCCGTGTCACGCGGATTTTGTCGCAGTTTTTCGTCGAGACCGGCGACCATCGTGTCGATCATGGCCTTCCTGTCCTGCGGCGCCATCGACGTGGCAGCATCGACGGCTGCGGCATCGGGGCCTTTCGCGGGCTCTCCTGACGCGACGCTGCGGTTGGCAGCCTCGGCCAACGCCTGTTGGACAGCGCCTCGCCAGGGCGAATCCGGCGGCAGGAGCCCGAGCATTTTCTGCCAGGCGGCGGTCGCCTCTGTCAGGCGGCCTTCCTGCGCCAGCGCCATGGCCAGATAGAAGGACGCCTTCGGGTTTGCCGGGTCGAGCTTCAATGCCTGCTCGAAAGCTGATTGGGCGTCAGCCGAAACGATGCCGCCGGCGGCATTGGCGATCGCTTCGCCGAGACCGGCCTCGCGGGCAGCGGTGTCGCCATCGAGGCGGATGGCGTTGCGATAGGCGGTCACGGCATCGGAAAAGCGCTGCAGGCGCAGATAGATCGGGGCCAGCACGTCCCATCCCCTGCCGTCGGACGGATTGGCGGCAAGATGGGCCTCGGCGCGCGCCACCAGCTCATCGACAGAGGAGTCGGCCGGGTTCTTGGCCAGCCGCTCGGCAAGCGGCTGTGACGGCAAATCGGGCGAACCGAGCTGGCTGTACAGGCCCCAGCTGAGCAGCGGGACCACCAGCACCGCTGACGTCGCCACCAGCCTGGCCGCCCGCGACGCCTGCCGCGCGCCAGGCTGATCGACTTGACCGACATTTCCCAGGCGAAGGATGCGGCGGGCGATTTCGGCGCGCGCCTCCTCGGCTTCCGCCGGCTGGATCAGGCCGCGCGTAGCGTCACGCTCGAGCTCGGCCAATTGGTCGCGATAGACTTCGAGGTCGTGGTCGCCGGCAGTCGACGCGCCTTTCGAGCCACCGGCCAGCGGCAGCAGCACCGCCAAGCTGGCGCCGAGCGTTAGGATTGCGGCTATGACCCAGAACAGCATCTTTTCATCCAATACCGGCAGAGCCCTGCTCTGCCAACATGGGCATCCTGCGACGCTTTGACGGCGTGGTCGTTGACCGACGTCAACCGGACCCGATCCGGTGGACCATCAGGTCAGCGGCGTCCAGCTGCCGTCGGCGTTGCGGCAGGCGGTGCCACGCGCGGTCTGGCCGGCCGTGCCGGTGAACACTGTATGGGTGTACTGGCGGCAGTCCTGTGAGCCGACGCGATAGGGTTGGGCCGCGACGACTTCGCCAGAATGGGCCGAACTGTCGCTCTTCCACGTCACCTTCTGGCCGCTCGCCGTGTATTCGAGCGCCTTGTATTCCGCCTCGAGCGCCTTGCGCTTCTCGGTCTCGCTCAGGCCGCTGCCGATCGATCCGCCGACGAGCCCGCCGGCCATGGCCGAGATGATCGTCGTCGCGACTTTAGCCCCTGAAGGAGGCGACGCAGGGGGGTTGGTGATGGAGATATCCGGGCCGCCGCCCTTGCTCAGGGTTCCGCAGCCGGAGAGAGCGAGCAGTGCGGAAACGAGCGCAACGCGAATCTTCATGCCTACAACCAGTTTTCTTGAACGGGATGCGCTGGGGGGCCGCGTCATCGGGGATATCTGGAGGCCATACTATTGATATTTGTCGGAAATTTGGCCGTTTTTAACGGCTTTTGTGCAATCGATGGGCCGCCATAACACAGGCATTCGGCCATGTCGATTGGCTCCCGGGAAGAGCATCATGGAAGGCTGCGCAGGCGCACCACCGCCTTCAACCCGCCCATGGCGGAGCGGTCCAGCGCAAGCGCGCCGCCATATTCGTTGACGAGGTCGGCAACAATGGCAAGTCCGAGCCCGGTGCCCGGCTTGGTCTCGTCGAGGCGCCGGCCGCGTTTCAGCGCATCGCGCGCCTTGTCCTCGGGAATGCCTGGACCGTCATCCTCAATTGCGATCTCGAACAAGCCGGCGGCGCCGGCCGGCGTGACGGACACGGCGACAGTGCTCTTTGCCCATTTCATCGCATTGTCGAGGAGATTGCCAAGCAGTTCCTCAAGATCTTCGCGCTCGCCGGCAAAGACGATGTCGGCCGCCGGCAAGGCAAGCGACAGGCTGACATCAGGCTTGAGCTTCTGCAGCACGCGCACCATGCGCTGGACCAACGGCGTCACCGGCGTGCGGTAGACGACGCTGTCGCGCTGCGCCGCGACCCTCGCCCGCTGCAGATAGTGATCGACCTGCTTCTGCATCGAGGCGGCCTGGTCGGCAATGAGCTGGCCCTTGGCGCCGCCCAGCGCCCGCCCCTCGTTGATCAGCACGGCGAGCGGCGTCTTCAGCGAATGGGCAAGGTTGCCGACTTGCGTGCGTGAGCGTTCGACGATGCGCTTGTTGTTTTCGATCAGAGCGTTGGTCTCGTTGGCAAGCGGTTCGATCTCGGCGGGGAACTGGCCGTCGAGCCGTTGCGCCGTGCCCTCGCGGACCATGGCAAGCGCGTTGCGGACCCGGCGCAAGGGCTGCAGGCCGAGCAGGATGGCGATGGCGTTGATGGCGATCATGCCGACGCCGAACAGGCTGAGATAGGTCAAGAGGCGACGCTGGAAGGTGGCGATCTCCTGCTCGAGCTCGGTCTTGTTGCCCATGACGCGGAAGCGCGCGGCGCGGTTTTTGGCGTCGAGAACGAATTCGCTTTCGAACACTTGCAGTTCCTCGTCACCGATGCCGTCGGTGGAATAGCTGCGCTGGAAACTGGAATTGAACGGCACCTCGGCGACGGTCGGCGACGGGATCGTCGTGGTCATCGAGGATGAATGAAGGTTGCCATGCACGCCTTCGGAAGCCGGCTCCACAGACCAGTACCAGCCCGAATTCGGCTCCGAGAAGCGCAGGTCGCCGAGGTCGGGAGCGCCGGTGAGCTGGCCGGATTCGGAAACGCCGACGGAGCCGATCAGGTTGAACAGATGCGCCGACAAAAGGCTGTCGAAGCCACGCTCGCTGGCCTGGCGGTAGAGCGTGGTGATCAGGGTGAAGATGACGATCAGGGTGAGGATCGCCCAGATCGTCGAAAAGCCGATGACGCGGAAGGCCAGCGAACGCGGCCAGAGCCGTGCCGAAAAGGGCTTCCTTGCTGGTATGGGGAGCGGTTCCGCCTTACGCCTCCGGCTCACGCATGCGATAGCCCATACCGCGCACGGTTTCGATCATGTCGATGCCCATCTTCTTGCGCAGCCGGCCGACAAACACCTCGATGGTGTTGGAATCGCGGTCGAAATCCTGGTCGTAGAGATGCTCGACCAGTTCGGTGCGCGACACCACCTCGCCCATATGGTGCATCAGATAGGCAAGCAGGCGGAACTCATGCGAGGTCAGTTTCAGCGGCTGGCCGTCGACATCGGCCTTGGAGGCCTTGGTGTCGAGACGCAGCGGCCCGCAGGTGAGCTCGGACGAGGCATGGCCGGCGGCGCGCCGGATCAACGCCCTCACCCTGGCCAGCACCTCCTCGATGTGGAACGGCTTGGTGACGTAGTCGTCGGCGCCGGCATCGATGCCCGACACCTTGTCGCTCCAGCGGTCGCGCGCGGTCAGGATCAGCACCGGCATCTTGCGGCCGTTGCGGCGCCAGCGCTCGACGACGCTGATGCCGTCCATCTGCGGCAGGCCGATGTCGAGCACGACGGCGTCGTAGGGTTCGGTGTCGCCGAGGAAATGGCCGTCCTCGCCGTCATAGGCGCGGTCGACGACATAGCCGGCATCGACCAGCGCGTCGGCCAGTTGTCGGTTGAGATCCTTGTCATCTTCGACGACGAGTACGCGCATGATCGGTCAGGCCTGTTGATGTCTCAGATATAGGCCGATTCCGACGGCCTGGGAAACAAGGGGGTTAGTTCGCCGGGACGACGATCTCGGAGCGGCGCGGACGCTGGCCGTCCTTGCCAGGCACCAGAACGACGATGACGCAGACCTCCTGGCCGCCCCGCGTCGACTGCGAAGCCTTGGCCAGTGTGCCGCCATTCTGCTCGGCAACCTGCTGACCGATCGCGTAGCAATCGGCCGCGGCCGCCGGCGTCGCCTGCGACGCCAACACCCCGGCGATGCCAAGCGCCAGTGTCGCGGTTCTGAAATGAGAGCGAAGCGTTTTCATGGTCAGCGTTGTAACGCAACTGTGCTGAACGTGAAATGAACGGTGAACGGTTGAAAATCCATCCCCGCAATCCCCCTGCGCGCGAAACGAATGAATGCAATCATGCCGCCCAGATCCCCTCAGACCGGGCGTGCGATTCATAGCCGGAAAACCGGCAGCGCGGTTATGTTTTTTGCCAGCTGGTTCTCAAGTCGCAGGTGGATTGGGAACAGCTCAAGGCGCGACCATTCTCAGCGACGCCCTAATTGGCGTAGGAAACGCCAAACCATCGGAGTGCGCCATGACGGATAATGACCTTGCCGACCTCTACCGGGGCTACATCGCCTGCCTGAATGCCCAGGACTGGGCCAATCTCGGAAAGTTTGTTGGCAATGAAGTTCAGCACAATGGCGAAATGCTCGGCCTGTCAGGCTATCGCCGCATGCTCGAAGGCGATTTCGCGGCCATTCCCGATCTCAGTTTCAACATCGAACTGCTGGTCTGCCAGCCGCCGCGCGTGGCGGCGCGCCTGCATTTCGACTGTCATCCCAAGGGAATGCTGTTCGGCCTGCCGGTGAACGGCAAGCGCGTGACGTTCGCCGAGAATGTTTTCTACGAATTCGCAGACGCTCGCATTCGCGAGGTGTGGTCGGTCATCGACAAGGCCGAAATCCAGGCGCAGATTTAGGTCGCGCTTTGCGTGATGGCGCGTATCCGCAGCACCCCGTGATGGAGCGCCAGGTCCTCGTCGTAGCGCGCCTCGGCGAATTCCAGCGACAGGCGGGTCTGGTCGCGCGAGCCGGTGGCGAATGCAGCGCCGTCGAGGCGCGCCCGGATGCTGTCCATGATCAGACGCGTCTCGGCCTCGCCTTGCGCCTTCGACCAGACATGCAGCGTGATCAGCTGATCGTCATCATTGTCGGCGCCGGTGTCGAGATCGAACGCGCTGGTCCGGCCATAGGTGACATAGGGAAAGGCGGCACTGTCGGCCGCCTGCTCGCGCAACCCGGCGCCGCCGAGCAGCGCCGTCAGCGAGGCGTCGCTTTTCAATCTCATGAACAGGGCTTGCAGCAAATCGCCGGGCGCCGTCATCGTCGTCTCCGTTCGCCTGTCACGCCTAAGAGCATGATGTCATCCGAAAACCGCTTCACACTTTTCGGCATCATGCTCTGGAACAAACCTCATGCTCGCCGGCAGTTTCGCGCGCAACCTAACTGCGTTGCGTCGGTTTCGCCAGATGACAACCGGCCCGACGCGGTTGCGAATCGGGCGGCATGGCCGGTTCACGGACCGGTTTCTATTTGGCATGCAGGGAGTTTCAAGAAGGGTGTTATGAGGAGGCCTGTTTTCTCCGACAATTCGAGGTCATTTCATGCGAACGCCATCGCTGCTGCCGGCTTTTGGAAAGCTTGGCGTCAAGCCCCCGGTCGCGATTGCGGCAGCGCCCACCCCGTCGAAGGGCATGAATGCCATGGCTTTGCGGATGCGGGAGGTTCTTTCCGTGCATGGCGGCCTGGTCTTGAAGCTGTCGGTGCTGGCCTGGACAATCCTGATCCTGGCGGCGGCATTTTTTATGTCAAAGGCCTGACGCCGAGATGGCAAACCGCTACGCCTTGCGCATGGACGAGCCTGACAGCTGGACCATCTTCGACATCTTCACCGGCCAGCCTGTCGAGCTCAAGCATCAGGTCATGGTCGGCATGACTGTGCGCGATGCGGAAGCGATGGCCGACCGCCTGAACAGCCGGGACGCCAAGCGGCGAGCAAAAGCCGACCGCAAATCCTGATCCAGGTTGATCGCCGCCGGGAGCTAGCTGAAGTCCGCGGCGGTGAGCACATAGATGCTCTTGCGGGTGCGGGCATAAGCCTTGCTGGCAATGTCATGGATGGACCTTGACGCCGTATCGAAAGCCGCCAGATAGGTGGCTTCCGCGGTCGCCGTCCCCGACGGCGCCTTCGAGATGGCATCGGCGGCGACAGAGAAGGAAATCTGGAACATGCCGTCATGGCCGACAAAGCGGATGCGCTTGCCGGCCTCGTCATAGCTGCGGCTTGGATTGGGGAATGTCAGGCTCATGACTTGGCTCCCTTCGGTGCGGCGGCAGCCTTCTTGACTGTCGCCCGCTTCTTCTTCGGTGTCGGGTTCAGGGCTTCCTCAATGCGGTCGGCCTCTTCCTTGGCCAGGCGCAATCCCCTGAGCCTTGCGGTCTTGATCTCCCTGGCTCTGGCCTCGGATACGTAATCGGAGGTCGCCTTGTTGCGCTCGGCCGTCTTCTTCTGCTTGTCCATGAAGCGGGCCTCAGCTTTTTCCATGATACTCTGATTGCCGTCGGCCATCGCTTAAATCTCCCTGGTGCCTGAAACCGTTGAAACGAAACTTTCCAGATAAATAGTCGCTTTGGCGCGGAAATTCAATTTTTTGAATTATTTAGACGGAGCGCGATATCTGGAAATCCGCAGGCCACATAATACTTTTTAATATTTTGGATTGCCCGCGAATAATTTTTGGCACTCCTATCTATCGAGTGCCAACGCGCCTATAAGAGCGGTGTGGCCGCCTGTGCAGGCCCCAGAAAGAAGTTCTCATGAAGTTTCGGCCACTCCACGACCGCGTCGTCATCCGGCGCGCCGAAGGCGATACCAAATCCAAGGGCGGCATCATCATTCCCGACAATGCCAAGGAAAAGCCGCAGGAAGGCGAAGTCATCGCCGTCGGCCCCGGCGCTCGTGACGAAAACGGCGCGCTTGTTCCGCTCGACGTCAAGGCAGGCGACCTGATCCTGTTCGGCAAATGGTCCGGCACAGAGGTCAAGATCGACGGCGAGGACCTTCTGATCATGAAGGAAGCCGACATCATGGGCGTGATCGAGAAGAGCGTCGAAGCCAAGAAGGCTGCCTGATTGGCGCGCTGCGCGGTCCGCGCGGCGAAAGGTCCACTCCAAATACGAACTGGATGAAAAAATGTCTGCCAAGGAAATCAAATTCTCCACCGACGCGCGCGACCGCATGCTGCGCGGCGTCGAGATCCTCAACAATGCGGTGAAGGTCACGCTCGGCCCCAAGGGCCGCAACGTCATCATCGACAAGGCCTATGGCGCGCCGCGCATCACCAAGGACGGCGTCACCGTCGCCAAGGAAATCGAGCTTGCCGACAAGTTCGAGAACATGGGCGCGCAGATGGTGCGCGAAGTGGCTTCGAAGACCAATGACCTCGCCGGTGACGGCACCACCACCGCCACGGTGCTGGCCGCCTCGATCCTGCGCGAAGGCGCCAAGCTGGTTGCCGCCGGCATGAACCCGATGGATCTCAAGCGCGGCATCGACCAGGCTGTCGCCGCCGTGGTCAAGGACATCAAGGCGAAAGCCAAGAAGGTCAAGTCCTCGGCCGAGATCGCGCAGGTCGGCACCATCGCCGCCAATGGCGACGCCACCGTCGGCGCCATGATCGCCAAGGCGATGGACAAGGTCGGCAATGACGGCGTCATCACCGTCGAGGAGGCCAAGACCGCCGACACCGAGCTCGACGTCGTCGAAGGCATGCAGTTCGACCGTGGCTATCTCTCACCCTATTTCGTCACCAATGCCGACAAGATGCGTGTCGAGCTGGAAGAGCCCTACGTCCTCATCCACGAGAAGAAGCTCGGCAATCTGCAGGCAATGCTGCCGATCCTCGAAGCGGTGGTGCAGAGCGGCAGGCCGCTGCTGATCATTTCGGAGGACGTCGAAGGCGAAGCTTTGGCGACGCTGGTCGTCAACAAATTGCGCGGCGGCCTCAAGGTCGCGGCCGTCAAGGCGCCCGGCTTCGGCGACCGCCGCAAGGCGATGCTGGAAGACATCGCCGTGCTGACATCGGGCCAGATGATTTCCGAGGATCTCGGCATCAAGCTCGAAAACGTCACCATCGAGATGCTCGGCCGCGCCAAGCGCGTGCTGATCGAGAAGGACACCACGACCATCATCGACGGCGCCGGCACCAAGGCCACCATCCAGGCGCGCATCGCCCAGATAAAGGGCCAGATCGAGGAGACGACGTCCGACTATGACAAGGAGAAGCTGCAGGAGCGGCTGGCCAAGCTTGCCGGCGGCGTTGCCGTCATCCGCGTCGGCGGCGTCACCGAGTCGGAAGTGAAGGAAAAGAAGGACCGCATCGACGACGCGCTGAACGCAACGCGCGCGGCGGTCGAAGAAGGCATCGTGCCCGGCGGCGGCGTGGCCCTGCTGCGTGCCAGATCGGCGCTTACCGGCCTCACCGGCGCCAATGACGATGTGACGGCGGGCATTTCGATTGTGCTTCGCGCGCTCGAAGCGCCGATCCGCCAGATCGCCGAGAATTCCGGCGTCGAAGGCTCGATCGTCGTCGGCAAGCTCTCCGACAGCAAGGACCACAATCAGGGCTTTGACGCCCAGAACGAGGTCTATGTCGACATGATCAAGGCGGGCATCGTCGATCCGGCGAAAGTGGTGCGCACCGCACTGCAGGATGCCGGCTCGATCGCAGCGCTTCTGATCACCGCCGAAGCGATGATCACTGACATCCCGGCCAAGGATGCAGCACCTGCGGGCAACGGCGGCGGCATGGGCGGTTACTGACCACCCGCCTGAAATGCCCGCCCGGGGAGCCGGGCAATAGACAGAACAACGGCCGCCGGGGAGATTTTCCCGGCGTGCCCAAGGATTTCCGTCAGTCAGCAGTCAGCAACGACAGGGAGACCGACAGATGATCACGTTCGCACCAAAGCCGAATGGCGTGCCGGCGAAGCCGGCAGAGGAAAGCCGCTTCGATCGCATCCGCCGGATTGCCGCCGACAAGCATAAGCTGACCGACGCCGGCACTATCCGCCGCGAACCGCCGAAGACCGGCGACAAGCGGCCGATGTGAGGCGCGCGCCGCGTTTCGTCACGAGACCGGGCTGCCCCAACCCTGTTCGGTGCGCTACGCCATGAATTCGCAGCCATCGGCCGCCTTGGGCAGCTCCTTGAAGGCCATTTGAAGCGTAATTATATCAATCACTAAGCGTGCGGTGCACGCGACACATAGTGCTTTGGTCAAGCTTCTCTATGGAGGTTGTCATGGCCAATAAACTCATGGAAGGAAAACGTGGCCAGGATCTGATCAATCTGATCCTTGCCGTTTGCCTGTTCGTCTCACCCTGGATAGTCGGCTTCGCCGCTGAAACCACTGCCGCTTACAACGCCTGGATTGTTGGCGTTGTGCTCGGTGCGCTGGCTTTCGCGACGCTTTCCGTATTCGCCGAGTGGGAAGAGTGGGTGAATCTTGTTCTCGGGCTCTGGCTGATCGTCTCGCCCTGGCTGCTTGGTTTTGTGGCGAACGCAAACGCAATGGGAACCCATATGGTTCTTGGCGTGCTGGTGGTTCTCGCATCGGCCTGGGCAGTCTGGGACGTTCATCACCCGCACGCGCATGCGTGATCGGTGACGACAAAGGAGGGGCCCGGCGCGTGAGCGGCGGGCTCCGCTGATCGCTGAGAGCGATACGCCGGCCCGTGATCCGGGCCGCGTGCATATAGCGTGAAAAACAGGACCGCCCGGTCAATATCCCGGCGGCCCAGTAGATTATCATTGCCGGTTGCGTTCGTTTCACGAGACCGGTGCTGCCCCGCCCTGTTCGGTGCGCCGCGCTATGAATTCATCGAGAATACCTGATGTAGCAGCCGCCGAAGCCGGTGGCTGGAAGTCGGCAAGCACCCGCTTCCAGATGCCGGTGGCGCGTTCGGTGGCCGACTTCGAACCGGACTGCGTCCAGTTGCCGAAATTCGACCAGTCGGCGACCAGCGGCTCGTAGAAGGCGGTGCGGTAGCGCGCCATGGTGTGGCCGGCCGAGAAGAAATGCCCACCCGGCTGGACTTCGGCGATGGCCTCGAAACCGATCGCGTCGTCGTCACCGGGAGTTGCCGCGCAAAGCTCGGCAATCGACTGCACTGCCTCGATGTCGGTGATCAGCTTCTCGAAAGAGACACTCAGGCCACCCTCCAGCCAGCCCGCGGCGTGGATGCAGACGGTGGCGCCGGCAAGCACCGAACCCCAAAGGGCGAACTGCGACTCATGAGCTGCCTGCGCGTCGGAAATGTTGGCGGCACTGCCGGCACCCGAGCGCCAGGGAAGGCCGATGAAGCGCGCCAATTGGCCGGCCCCAAGTGTCGCCTTGACGTGTTCGGGCGTGCCGAATGCCGGAGCGCCCGACTTCATGTCAACATTGGAGGAGAAGGAACCGTAAAGCACGGGTGCGCCCGGGCGTACGACCTGCGCCAGTGCCAGACCGGCCAGCGCCTCGGCATGCTGCAGCGTCAGCGCGCCGGCAACCGTGATCGGCGCCATGGCCCCGGCCAGGCAAAACGGCGTGACGACCAGGACCTGCCCGGCGCGGGCGAAGTCGATGATGCCTTGCGCCATCGGAATGTCGAGCTGGCGCGGTGAATTGGTGTTGATGATGGTGTAGCAATGGGCGCCAGCGCGGAATTCATCCTCTGACAGCCCGCGCGCCAGCCGGATCATCTCAAACCCATCCTCGACCTGCGGCGTTCCACGAGCGAAGACAAAGGGGAACTTGTCGGACAGCGTCAACTGCGCGCGATTGACGGCATAGTGGCGTAAACGGTTGTCGACATCCTGCGGCTCGATGCAGGGGCAAAGCATGTGCAGTACGTCGAAATGCTGGATGAGCTTGGTCAATTCCTCGAAGGCGCTGAGCGTTCCCGGCCGGCGGCCGCGTTCGAGATCGGTGACGTTGGGCGCGCCAGCGCCGGCCAGGAATGTCATCGAGCCGAGTTCGAGCGTGAGGTCTCGGCTGCGGTCGCCGGCCAGCGCCGGGATCGACTTTGGCGCCGAGGCCAGTGCGGCCGTGACGATGTCTCGGCCGATGCGCACCATCTGGCTGTCCTCATCGACCAGCGCACCGGCTTTCGCGTAAATCGCGCGCGCCTCGGGTAGCAGCACCTTGATGCCGAGCTCTTCCAGCACCCGCAGCGCCGTGTCGTGGATGGCGGCGACGCGATCGTCCGAAAACACCGGCTGCGGCAGGAACGGGTTTTTGAGCGAACGATAATTCGGGTGGCGGCTCGACCCGCTGCCGGCCTCGCCGGTGTGCCCGCGCCGGCGCTCGCGCCTGGTCTCCCTTATGACATCATCGACCATGGCCACCTCTCCTCATTGCCGCATTGCCTTGCCGTCGGGGTCGTAGGGTGAAGCCGCGATGACACGCGCCGGACGCTCGACGCCGACAATGTGCACCGAAAGCTCGGTCCCATCGCCGGCGAAACCGTCGTTCATCAACGCCAGCGCGACGCTTTTGCCAATGGTGTAGCCATAGCCGCCGGAGGTGACGAAACCGGCGCGCCGGCCCTTATGCCAGACCGGCTCGAAGCCGCTGGCGTCGGCATCGACGGCATCGACCTCCAGCGTCACGATCCGTCGCCGGACACCGGTATCGCGTTCCTTCAACGCAGCCTCGCGGCCGATGAAATCTCCCTTGGAGAAGGCGATGAAACGATCGAGGCCGGTTTGCGCCGGTGTGTAGGCCTGCGTAAATTCGCGCGACCAGATGCCAAAACTCTTTTCCAGCCTGAGCGCATTGAGCGCATAGAAACCGACTTCCGCCAGGCCGAGATCTGCGCCGGCGGCGAGCAGGGTTTCGCGCAAGGCGGCATGCATGACGGCCGGGCAATTGATCTCGAAGCCGAGCTCGCCGGCGATCGACAGCCGCGCCACGCGAGCGCTCACCATGCCGATGTCGAACCGGCCGCAGGCCATGAAGGGCAAGGCGCCTGCCGAGACATCCTGGTGCGTGGTTCGCGCCACGATGTCCCGCGCGTTCGGGCCGGTGACGAGGAAGCCGCTGACGGTGTCGGAGATGTCGGCGACGGAGACGCCTTGCGCCGCATACGCCTCGAACCAGCGCATGTGGAATTCCCGGAGATAGTAGGAGCCCATGAGCCAGTATTCGCCACCGCCCCAATTGAGCACGGTGAGATCGCCCTTCAGCCTGCCGTCCGGACCAAGCATCGGCGCCAGCCTCGCCTGCCCCGGCTTCGGCAGTTTCGACGCCAGCAGCCGGTCGAGCCAGGCTTCCGCACCCGGCCCCGATACGGCATAGCGCGAGAAGGCCGAGGTATCGACGAGGCCCGCGGCGCGGCGCACCTGCAACGCCTCGTCGCCGACGATGTCGAAAGCGTTAGAGCGCTTCAGCGTCGTCTCCTCGCGAAAGCCGATCGGCGCGAAATAGGCGGGGATTTCGAGCCCCCAGGAAGCCGTCCATTCGCAGCCGGCAGCGCTCATGCCGTCATAAGCGCCCGGGCGCTTCAACGGCCGGCCGGCGGGCAGGCGCTCATTGGGGAAGGTCATGACGAAGCGGCGGGCATAGAACTGGCGCGTTGTCTGCTTGAGATAGTCGCGGTTGGCGGCAAAGGCGCCGTAACGGGCGATGTCCATGCCGAAGATGTCGGCTTGCGGCTCGCCATGGATCATCCACTCGGCCAGCGACTTGCCGACGCCGCCGCCCTGGCTGAAGCCGGCCATGACGCCGCACGCGACCCAGTAGTTCTTGAGGCCGCGCACCGGGCCGACGAGCGGGTTGCCGTCGGGCGTGAAGGTGAAGGCGCCGTTGACCCATTTGCGAATGCCGGCGTGCGCGAGGCACGGAAAGCGCTCATAGGCTTTGGTGAGTTCGGGGCTGATGCGGTCGATGTCTTCCGGGATCAGTTCGATGCCGTAATCCCACGGCGCGCCGTCCATGTTCCAGTGCTTCGGGTTCTGCTCGTAGACGCCGAGCAGGACGCCTTTGCGCTCCTGGCGCAGATAAGAGAAGCCGTCGAGATCGACTGCGAGGCCGAGCTCCTTGTCGAGCGCGGCCACCTCCGGAATGTCCTCGGTGACGAAGTAGTGATGCTCCATCGGCGTCACCGGCAGCTCGACGCCGGCCATGCGGCCGACCTGCTTGGCCCACAGACCTGCAGCATTGACGACATGCTCGGCAATGATCGGGCCCTGTTCGGTCAGCACATCCCAGCCGCCATCGGCGCGCGCCTTCAGATCGAGCACCCGGTTGCGCAGGATGACATCGGCGCCACGTTTTTTCGCGGCCCCTGCATAGGCATGCGTGGTGCCATAGGGATCGAGATGGCCTTCGTTGGAATCATAGAGGCCGCCCAACACGCCGTTGACATCGACGATCGGGCACATCGCCTTGATCTCTTCCGGCGTCACCAGCCGCGCGGTCTCGATGCCGACCGACTGAAACACAGCCCAGGCCGATTTCAGCCACTCCCAGCGCTGAGGATCGCTCGCCATGTTGACGCCGCCGGTCATATGCAGGCCGGCATTCTGGCCGGACTCGGCCTCGATCTCGCGATAGAGTTTTATCGTGTAGTCCTGAAGTGCTGCGACATTTGGATCGGCGTTGAGCGCATGGAAGCCTGCGGCGGCGTGCCAGGTCGAACCGGCGGTCAGCTCGGCACGTTCGATCAGCGCCACCTCGCTCCAGCCGAAGCGCGCCAGATGATATAGCACCGAGGCGCCGACCACGCCTCCTCCAATGACGACCGCCCGATAATGTGACTTCACGAGCCTCTCCCTCTCGTTGGATGCCCACACGATACATATACTGGACACATGTGTCTAGACACTTATGTCCAGAGCTTGCGCAGAATTCAGCGCCATGGCACTTGTGGGTCCATGATCATGATTGCTCCGCAGGCCGAGCCGGCACCCGGCAACATCAAGGTGACGCGCCAGGACTGGATCGATCTGGCGCTGCAGACCCTCATCGCGGATGGCATCGAAAGCGTGCGGGTGCTGACGCTCGGCCAGAAGCTCGGCGTCTCGCGCTCGAGCTTCTACTGGTATTTCCAGAGCCGCCAGGACCTGCTCGACCAGTTGCTCGCCCATTGGCATGACACCAACACCAAGGCGATCGTCGAGCGCGCCGGGCGGCCGGCCGCAACCATCATTATGGGCGTTATGAACGTGTTCGAATGCTGGGCCGACGAGCGCCTGTTCGATCCCAGGCTCGATTTTGCCGTCCGCGAATGGGCACGGCGCTCAGACGATGTTCGCGCCGCCATCGACCAGGCCGACAACGACCGTCTTGGCGCCATCCGCGAGATGTATCGCGGCCACGGCTATGACGAAGAAGACGCCTTCATCCGGGCGCGTGTGCTCTACTACATGCAGATCGGATACTACGTGCTCGACCTCAAGGAGCCGGTCGAGGCGCGCGTCAGCCATCTCGCCGCCTATCTGCGCGCCTTCACCGGACAGGAGCCGAGCGACGCGGATGTCGCTCATTTCATGCACTTCATCGCCGCGCGCTGATATCGGCCAGCATGCCCATGCTCAACAATCCGTGCGGTGTGGCCCGGCTGCCCTTGTGAGCCGGGTGAAATGGATGAATAGTCTTCGCCGGGTGTGCCCGCCCTGAAATTGCCCGCTTGCGGTCTTCAGGTCGTGGTGGGGTGAGTTTCGGGAATGGCCAGTCCTTTAGAACGACGTCCAAGAAGGAGAGGTCCGATCGCCGCCGCACTGCTGGCGGTGGATGCGTGGATCGATTCCTCGCTCTACGAGATCGGCTTCAAGGCCGGCCAGTTCTGGGAATCGGCAACCATTTTTTCGCGACGCTTTCGCGTCACCGGCTGGCGGCGCGGCATCATCGAAGTGCTGAGCGAAGGTTTCACCATGGGCGCCGGCGGCTTCGTCGTGCTTCTGGCGCTGGCCATTCCGGCCTTCCAGATCACCACGGGCGACTGGCGCAGCCAGGGCGATTTCGCCGTCACCTTCCTCGACCGCTACGGCAACGAGATCGGCCAGCGCGGCATCATCCAGCGCGATTCCGTTCCGGTCGACGAGATGCCGGACCATGTCATCAAGGCGGTGCTGGCGACCGAGGACCGGCGTTTCTTCGAGCATTACGGCATCGACGTGCTCGGCCTGTCGCGCGCCATCTTCGAGAATGTGCGGGCCAATTCCGTCGTCCAGGGCGGCTCCAGCATCACCCAACAGCTGGCCAAGAACCTGTTCCTGTCGAATGAGCGGACCTTGCAGCGCAAGATCAAGGAAGCCTTCCTGTCGCTGTGGTTGGAGGCCAATCTGTCGAAGAAGGAGATCCTGCAGCTCTATCTCGACCGCGCCTATATGGGCGGCGGCACGTTCGGCATCGAGGCGGCGGCGGATTTCTATTTTGGCAAGAGCGTCAAGGATCTGAACCTCGCCGAGGCGGCGATGCTGGCCGGCCTGTTCAAGGCGCCGACCAAATACGCCCCGCACATCAATCTGCCGGCTGCCCGTGCCCGCGCCAATGTGGTGCTGTCGAACCTCGTCGATTCCGGTTTCATGACCGAAGGCCAGGTGTTGCAGGCAAGGCTGCATCCAGCCGAGATCGTCGACCGCGGCGAGCAGAAGAGCCCGGACTATTTCCTCGACTGGGCCTTCGACGAGGTCAAGAAGATCGCCAAGCCCGGCCAGCATTCGCTGGTCGCCCACACCACCTTCGACGCCAACATCCAGAAGGCGGCGGAAGAGTCCGTCGAATTCCACCTCCGCCAGTTCGGCAAGGAATACAACGTCACCGAAGGCGCTGTGGTGGTGATCGAGACCAATGGCGCGGTGCGCGCCATCGTCGGCGGCCGCGACTATGGCGCCAGCCAGTTCAACCGCGCCACCAAGGCGCTGCGTCAGACCGGTTCGTCCTTCAAACCTTACGTCTACGCCACTGCGATGGAGCATGGCTTCACACCCGACTCCGTCGTCTCGGGCGGGCCGATCAGCTGGGGCGGCTGGTCGCCGCACAATTACAATGGCGGCTCGGCCGGCAATGTGACGCTGATCACGGCGATCGCCAAATCGATCAACACCGTGCCGGTGCGGCTGGCCAAGGATTATCTCGGCATCGGCCCGATCAAGGCGATGGCGGAATCATTCGGTGTGGAATCGCCGCTGGAATCGCACAAGACCATGGTGCTCGGCACGTCGGGCATGACGGTGATGGACCAGGCGACGGGCTACAGCGTGTTCGCGCAGGACGGCTTCGCCGGGTCCCGCCACGGCATCACCCAGCTCGTCACCCGCACCGGCGAGGTGGTCTACGACTGGGCCAAGGATGCGGCGGCGCCGCATCGCGTCTTGTCCGAACAGGCGCTGAAATACATGAACACCATGCTGGCGGCGGTGCCGGCCATCGGCACGGCGCGGCGCGCGCAGCTGCCCAACATCGTCGTTGCCGGCAAGACGGGCACGACGCAGTCCTACCGCGACGCCTGGTTCGTTGGCTTCACCGGCAACTACACGGCCGCCGTGTGGCTCGGCAATGACGACTTCACCCCAACCCGCAACATGACCGGCGGTACGCTGCCGGCAATGGTGTGGCAGCGGCTGATGGTCTACGCGCACCAGAACATCGACCTGAAGCCGATACCCGGTCTCGACAAGCCCTTCGTCGACGAAGAGATCGCCGCCAAGGCTGAAGAGGCAGAGAAGAAGAATGCCGACCAGGCGGCCGCCGATGCCGCTGCCGAGCGCCCGCCGGTGCTGTCCAGCCGCACGACGCAGACGCTGCGCGAGATGACCAAGGTGTTCCAGACAGCACCGGTGCTCAGCGCACCATCGGCGCCGGAGACCCTCTCGGCGCTCTGATCCGCCATTCCACAGCCCCGCTTGCTCTACGGCCTGCCCCGCTATATCCCCGAACGACAGTTCTCTCGTCCCGGTTCTTCATGCTCAAGACCGCCTTCTTCACGCTGCTTTCGCTTGCCATTGCCATCGGCGGCGGCGGCGGCAGCGTCTGGTATGCGCTGCAGGCGCAGAGCGGCGTCGGCGCGATCAGCATCGGCCAATGGACCGCCTTCCCCGAGATCGGCACGCAAAATGCCGACCCCTATTCGAAGGCGCGCGTGGCGCGCGAGGGCGTGCTGGCGCTCGGCAAGGCGGAAGGCTTGTCCTTCATCGCCGAACGCGACGCGGCCGGCGATGAGCTTCAGCGGCAATGCGACTACAGGATCGAAGGCAGTTTCCCCACCGCCCGGTTCTGGACGCTTTATGCCGCCGATCAGTCGCTCGGCGTGGTCGACACCGGCAAGCCGCGCCTGGCGGCGCTGCAATCCTACCAGGTGCTGCGCCAGCCCGACAATTCGGTGATCATTTCTGTCGGCAACCGCCCGGCGCCCGGCAACTGGCTTCTGACCGAAGGCTTTGGCCGGATGTATTTCGTGCTCACCTTCTACGACACGCCGATCGCCTCAAGCACAGGCCTTTCCGACGTGGCGCTGCCGCGCATCGTCAAGGCTGGCTGCAATGCGTAGGCTGCTGCACGCCATCCTGCTCGGCCTGCTCGGCGCCGGCATCGTCCACATCGTGGTGCTTTTGCTGGTGCCGGAGTTTACCGAGCGCGACGCCTGGTCACGGCTGGCGATGGCGTCCGACCTCTACAAGATGACCAGGCTCGACGCCGAGGCCGGCGGCGCACCGGTGGTGAAGTCGGTCGATCCGTTGTTTTACGCCGCCGCCTGCCGTTTCGACCTTGCCGAAGGCATTGTGCGGATCAAGGCGCCGGGCAGCGTGCCGTTCTGGTCGGTCTCGGTCTACGACCGCAACGGCCACAATTTCTATTCCTTCAACGACCACACAGCAACCGGCAACAAGCTCGACACCGTGGTGCTGACGCCGGCGCAGATGATCGACGTGCGCCGGGAGTTGCCGGAGGATCTGCAAGGGGCGATATTCGTCGAAGCGCCGATCGAGGAAGGCATCTTCGTCATCCGCGCCTTCGTGCCTGACGACAGCTGGAAGCCGGTTGTGTCGCAGTTCCTGGACCAGAGTTCCTGCGAGCTGCAGGACTACTGATTTCAGCCCCTGATCAGGAGGCGGCTCAGTGGTGCGGAACAGGCATGTTTGGTGTGCCTGGCTTGTCCGAACCGGCTGGCCGCGCCCCGCCCGCCACCGGCGGATGCTCGTAGCGGACGCCGGGGAAAATGATCACCGCCGCCGGCGTACCGGTGTCCTGAACTGCTCGATTGACTGGTGCCCGTCGCGGCACAAAAGACAGTACCATGCCCATGGTTCGCGTATTCCTCTCGGTTGCCCCGGAGCACAACGCAACGCCTCCAAATGTGATTAAGGCAGGCAGAGGGTTAACGGAGCGCTAACGGATCGCCGCTAATTTGATGTTTGTTCCAGGCCTCACGCGAAACCGACACTGTTGCGGTTGAGCATGGCGGGTCGTGTCGAGTATCGGGCGTATCTTCCGTGTCAGCTTCGGATTTCAGGCAAATCGCTATACGAACGGAGTCGGGAAAAGCCGAAAGGCTGTTTCGCGCCGCGGTTTCGGCGTTCTGCTCGCTGACCCGCCCGTCGCGTCGCGAGATCGCTCAGCTCGAGGATCTGACGCTGCCGCTGTTTGACAGCGTGTCGATCGAATCGCGCCGCTATGTCGCCGCCGCCCTTTCCGAATGCGAATATGCGCCGACTGCCCTGGTGCGGCGGCTTTGCGAGGAGCCGGTCGATGTCTGCGCGCCCTTGATTGTCCGTTCCCGCGCCTTGAGCGATATCGACCTGATTGCGCTGATCGGGCGCCATGGGCTGCCGCATGCGCGCGCCATTGCCCGCCGGAGGGATTTGAACCCGACCATCGCGCAACTGATCAAGGCGCTGGAAAAGCCGACGCTGGTTCGGGTGCGACAGCCCGAGCCGGTCGCCCAAGTGGCGGGCGACAGCGCCGAATCCGCTCCCGCCGCTCCCAGCCCGCCAAAACTGCCGGGCAGTGCTGCCGAAAGCGCCAGGCGCCGGCTACGCTCGATGATGCTCGCCGAGGGCGAAGCGACATCTGCCAATCCCTTCGTCGGCTCAGCAACCTACGGCAAGCTGCGCGAGACGGCGCTGACCGGCAACGCCGCCTTCTTCCAGACCGCGCTCGCCGATGCGCTCGACATCGACTTTTCGACGGCACGGGCGCTGACCGAGCAGTCGAGCTACGTCTCGCTGCTAGCCGCCTTGCGGGCGCTCGACCTCAGCGAGGACAGGGCATTCCTGATCACGGTCGCCGTCTACCCCAAGGAATTCCCTCACCCGCAGGCGATCCGCATCTTCCTCGACCGCTACCGGCTGCTGCACCACGAGGCCGCTCTCGAAAAGCTCCGCGGTTGGAAGGCCGAAGCATTGTCGCGATCGGTGCGCGGCAATGCACCCGCCGCCGCGAACGCCGACCAGGCGCCGGACAGCGACAAGGCCAGTTTAGGGGCCAGCCTCAAGGCGTCTTGACGGAGAGAAGCTCCTCGACGGGGACCGAGCCGGCCTCGATCTCGACCACCCAGATATCGGGATCGAATTTTTTCTCGCGCTCCAGCCTGGCATCCTGCACGGCGGCATCGTCGCCTGCGCCGAGCAGCGTAAAAAACCGGTCATCCGGTTTGGCCGAATCGTAGCTGGTCTGCGGCGCCGGGCCGAACAAGGAAACTTCCCCGAGCCGGCCACGCGACAGCACGAAGACCGTGCCGGCCTCGGTCGCACCACGCTTGACAATGGCCGCAAAGCCGCCAGCGCTGAACACACGGCGCAGCAGGGCCGACACCCAAAGATCGGTGGTTACGCGCATGGCAAGGTTCCGGACGACATGCGCAGCGTCTTAACCGGATTTTCGCCGATCCGCGAGCGGTCGCCTCGTCAGTTGGTCAGGCCGATCTCGCGCATCTTGACGTAGACGACCTCGTCGGGCTCGCCGGTCTCAGGCAGACCGAACAGCGACTGGAATTCCTTGATCGCGGCCTTGGTGCGGGCGCCGACGACGCCGTCGAGCTGCATGTCGTCATTGCCGAATGCCTTCAACCCGGCCTGGATCTTGACGATGCGGGGATCGGGCGCCTGGGCGGATGCCGGTGCTGAGACTGGAATGGGCGCGGGGGTGGCCACGGGCGCGGCAGCGGGAGCAGCGGCCATATCCACGGGCCGTGGTGCCGGATGCGGGATCCCCGCCGTCGTCTGCTTGGCGCCGAGCTGGTCGAGCAGGACGGCGTCGATTTCGCCGGATGCCGGCAAACCGACCTTCTGCTGGTAGGCCTGGATTGCCTTGTGGGTGTTCGGCCCCGAAATGCCGTCGACGGTACCTGTGTAGAAATCGAGGTCCTTCAGGATGCCTTGCACCTGCTCGACCGTCGGGTCGCTCTTAACGGGCGCAGGCCGCAGGATGTTGATGGTGGTTTCAGGTTCGTCTGTGCCGGGGTGCGGAAAACCCTCGATGCTGCGGGTGGCGAAGAAGGCGCCGGCATGCGGAAACGGCTGATACCAAAGCGCGTTGGCGGAAACGTAGAACAGCGTCACCAGAAAGGCGGTCGAGCCGCCGACCAGGACCGGATTGCGCGAGATCGCGCCGCCGAGCGCAATCACGCCGGCCTCGAAAGCGCCGCTGCGGCGCTTGACCGCCTTAGGCTGTTTTGCGGAGCGAGCCATTCCTGTCCCCTTTCGCGTCGCCCTTCGTCCTGGTCACGGGCATCGGCAGCACGCCGTTCCTGTCCGTCGCGCGCGCCTTCGGCCCGTTCACCGGCAGGCTGATCGTGACCGTGGTCCCCTCGCCCGGCATGCTCTCGATCGACATCGTGCCGTCGTGCAGGGCCACCAGGCCCTTGACCAGCGACAGGCCGAGCCCGGTGCCCTCGAAGCGGCGCGTATAGTCGTTCTGGATCTGCATGAACGGCTTGCCGAGATTGGCGAAGTCCTCCTCGGCAATGCCGATGCCGGTGTCCCTGACCCAGAAATGCAGCCGCGAGCCGATCCGCTTGGCGCCGACGACGACATCGCCGCCGTCCGGCGTGAACTTGATCGCATTGGAGACGAGGTTGATCAGGATCTGCTGCACGGCGCGGCGGTCGGCATTGATCTCGCCGGCGTCAGGCGCAATCTGCGCCTGGAGGTCGATGTTCTTGGCATTGGCCTGCAGCTGCATCATCGACTGGCACATCTCGACCGCTTCGATGAAGCGGAACGGCTCGGGCTCGGTCGCGTAGGCGCCCGCCTCGATCCTCGACACGTCCAGGATCGAGGTGACGACGGCAAGCAGATGCTGGCCCGAATCCCTGACCAGGCCGACATATTCCTTCTGGCGCGGGTCCTTGAAGCCGCCGAACATCTCATGCAGCAGCATGTCGGAAAAACCGATGATGGCGTTGAGCGGCGTGCGAAGCTCGTGGCTGACCACGGCCAGGAAGCGGCCTTTCGCCACCTCGGCCGACGCTGCCGCCTCATTGGCGGCGGCAAGCTCGTCGCGCAGTTCAGCGATTTCGTCGTTCTCGCGCAGCAGCAGGGTGAAGGTCTCCTGCTGCTCTTCGGCCCGAACCAGTTCGAGCTGGAATGGCCGGTAATTGTCGGCCATCGGAGCATTGCCGTCCTGGGGCAGCCTTACCCGAAGATCGAGCCGCCGCGACAAGGCGCCATCGCGCAGGTCGGCGAGCGCGCTCAGATAGGCAACGCGATCGGACAGATGGATGCGATCGAACAGCCCGGCGCCGAAAAGCAGTTCCGGCGGCAGTTTGAGGATGGTGCGCGCCTTGGCCGATGCATCCAGGACTTCGCCATGCCGGGCGATATGCAGGACAACGGCGTCGATCATGTCTTCGAGGCGGTCGCCTGGAAGGAGCGCGGGCTGCGCGCGAGCGGCATCGCCAAGGGCGGCAAGACGAGGAGTCAGCGTCAGCCCCCAGGCCAGCGGCAGCAGCCAGTGCCACGCCGCGACTTGCACCGCGCCGAGCGGGACGACAGAGCCGACGAAGGGCTGCAGCAGCACTGTGGCAAGGGCGGCGATGCCACCCCAAAAAGCCGCGCGCCTTGAACCGCCGATCCACCAGGCTTCGAATGGAAGCGCCAGAGCCAGGAGCGCAACCGGCGACGCCAGGCCGCCCGCTGCCGCGATGACGCCGGCAAGGGCAAGACTGCCGGCGGCAAGCGCGACCTGGGCGGCCAGCGCCACCTTGCCCGACGCCGCCACCAGCAGGGCGGCGAACCAGCAAAGACCGAAGGCGGCGAAGATTGTTGCGACGGTGACTGCGGCGCCCATGCCCGAGGTGACCAGCGTTACCGCGGCCCCTGCGGCAAAGAATGGAGCAGCGAGCATGGTGCCGATAAAGCGGCGCTGGCGTAGGCGATCTTCGCGGCCGACGATGGCCGGATGGACCATGCGCTCGCAACTAGCCGCCAGCGCGCCAGGCAGTTCAAGATATCTGGCCTTTATCAAACTCAACTCAACGCACTCGCACCCGGTCGTGACAGCCCCTGCTTTGCAGGTCGTTTTTGTTTGTTTGAAACTCGCATCCAGCGTTTAAGGAATGAATAAGGCTGACCGGAACAACGCCCGCCCTGCGGCAAAAATTGCGGCGCCGGCGCCGGAATGCACCGTCATTTGCGGCCATAGTAAACGGAGCGTTATGGGCAAAAGGCGTGCCCGCGGCGGCAAAATCCTGAGCCGGCATGCCAGCACTCCCGGATATATCCATGCATAACAATCGCTTAGATGGTTAGTGCATGATTAAGGGAATCGCCGGCATTTGAAGCCAATGGATTGCAAAATGCTTCGTTTCGAATTTGCCTAAAATTTGAGGAAAATTTTCACTGGGCGAGCAAGCCGTCCTTTGCGCCTCATGTGTCATTGTCGCTGAGATAAAAGAGGTCATGGCGCATGGAGGCATGATCCGGTCATGGACGAGAGGGCAATTCGATGGGCTTTCTTATAAGAATGGCGTTCTGGTTTTCGCTGGTGCTGCTAGCGCTGCCGCTGGGCGTCGGCACCGACGAGAACGGCCACGAGAGCGTTGGGCCGATCCAGGCACTGTTTGCAGCGCGCGAGGCGGTCGGCGACATCGCCGGCATTTGCGAGCGCAAGCCAGATGTCTGCGAGACCGGCAAGTCGGCGATGCATACGATCACCGCCCGGGCCAGGGAAACCGCCAAGATCGCCGCCGCCATGCTGGACGACAAGGGCACCGAACCCGCGACGTCGCCCGACACCTCATTGGCCACCGGCAGCGTCGCCGAGGACGTTGTGCTGCCGGCGACAGTCAACATCCCTGCCAAGCTGGTGGCGAAGAACTAACACCGTTTCCGCTGTCTCTACAGCGACACCGCAGGCCGGTCGGACCTCTCGGCGCCTGCGGTGTTTTTCTTCTTTTTCCGTGACGCCGCAGCCGCGGATGACTATATCCCAAGCAATGGCCACGACGATCCAGACGATCCGCGACGACTTTTCCCTGCTCGACGAGTGGGAAGACCGCTATCGCTATGTGATCGAGCTCGGCGAAGCGCTGCCGCCATTTCCCGACGCCGAACGCAATGCCGTGAACAAGGTGCCCGGCTGCGTCAGCCAGGTCTGGCTAACCACGAGCCGAGCGCCGGGCGCCGATCCCGCCATCACCTTCACCGGCGATTCGGACGCCCATATCGTGCGCGGCCTGGTCGCCATCATGCTCGCGTTGTTTTCGGGACGGTCCGCCAGCCAGATCCTGGAAACCGACGCCGAGGCAACGCTGAAGTCGCTCGGCCTCGACGAACATCTGTCGCCGCAGCGCGCCAATGGTCTGCGCTCGATGGTCAAGCGCATCAAGCGCGATGCCGAGATGGCACTCAAGCAGACCGCTTAATTCCGGAAACAAAAAACGGCGCCTCGAAGGCGCCGTTGATCTTGTCGAACTGTAGCCGGTGTTACCGCCCCTTGCGCTTGCGGCCGAGGCCCATCTTCTTGGCCAGCTGCGAACGGGCAGCGGCATAGTTGGGGGCAACCATCGGATAGCTGGCGTCGAGATTCCACTTCTCGCGGTATTCATCGGGCGTCAGACCGTAGTGGGTCATCAAGTGGCGCTTCAGCGACTTGAACTTCTTGCCGTCTTCAAGGCAGACGATGTAGTCGTCATGGACAGAACGCTTCGGGTTTACAGCAGGCTTCTGCTTGTCGGCAGGAGGCTGTTCGCTTGCTCCGCCCACACGCCCGAGAGCAGCATGGACGTCGGCGATAAGATTTGGCAGTTCGCCAACTGGCACGGGATTGTTGCTGACGTAAGCGGCGACCACATCGGCGGTCAGCTCGATCAGCGCATCGCTATTTCGGGAAGGTGTTTCGACGATATCCATGGTGTTCAGGCCCCAACGAAAGATGTTTCTGTTTGCGCCCTTTTTGAGAGATCGGGCATGGCGCGAATTTCATGCGGGAAGAGCTTCATGGATTCGCGTCCGGGCATCTTAATGAGCCTACGGACCAAGTAAGTCAATTCGCATCTTGCGCTATATTCAACGATATTCATCGAATAGTCGCTCTTCAGCTTCAATCTTTCGTGCACTCTGTAACTTCGCGATATTTTCTGGTCGGACCAGGACTGGCATGACGTAGGGTCATGCATCACTAAATCAGCAAGGACTCATAAAGTGGATTGCGATGCTTGGCCTATGCTTTGTAGGCTCGAATAGCTGAATTGCTGGATTCGTACAAAATCAGAAGTTGCAAGGTGTTTACGACGCCGCCGAAGGAAGACCTGCTTTAGACCGGATTCAATAGGGAACGAGATATTTTCCGTAGACCCAGCCAGCCACAAAACCGCCATTTTGCGCCGGGTCGTGCCAAACTTGACACCATTGGTAGCGAATTGCCTGTTTCTGCTTCCAGTGCGGCCGACCGGCGATTTCCAGAAGGTTGAGCCCTCCCGTGCACTTGCCGGTCATCTGCAGGATCGTCCCGTTGGGATAAGCGGCCTGCTTCTGGGATGCGTTGGACGGATATTTGCGAACGTTGAGCGTGTCGCCGAACGGCACGCCAGCCACTTGCCAAGCGGCGAACGCGGTTGCATGAGACTGGCCGGTAACGGCCAGAACGGTCGAAGCGACGGCGAGAGCCGCGGCGGTGCTGGTATAGAAATTCATCATCCTCTCCTTTCGGCTCATTGTCCCGAGCCCGCCGCACCAATGCCTGCCTGCCCTTGAACCCGCGCTGATCGGCGTGTTCATTTGCCATTCAAGTAACTTCTTCAGCGAGACGCAATGACCAAGACCCCAGCTTTTCCGACCGCCAGCCCGCCGAACCCTGAGAAACACCCGGTCTTCGACACGCATCACGGCATTACCCGCATCGACGACTATGCCTGGCTGAGGGCGGATAACTGGCAGGCGATGTTCAGGGACCCTTCCCTGCTCGATGGCCGCATCCGCGCCCATCTCGAAGCCGAGAACGCCTATCAGACAGTGCTGATGGCTGACACGCTGGAGCTTCAGAAGCAGCTGTTCGGCGAGATGAAGGGGCGCATCAAGGAGGACGATTCGACGGTGCCGATGAAGGATGGCCCCTATGCCTATGGCTCATCGTTCAAGCTTGGCGGCGAACAGCCACGCTATTTCCGCATGCCGCGTGATGGCGGCGATGAGCAGATCCTGCTCGACGGCGACGCGGAAGCCGAGGGCAAGGCCTATTTCCGCCTCGGCGGCGTCGACCATTCGGCCGATCACCGCAAGCTCTTGTGGGCGTTCGACGACAAGGGCTCCGAATTCTTCACGCTGCGCGTGCGCGACCTCACCAGCGGCAAGGAATTGCCCGACCAGGTAGACGCCACCAGCGGTGGCGGCACCTGGAATGCCGCCGATGACGGCTTCTTCTACACCAGGCTCGACGACAATCACCGCCCGTCCAAGGTGCTGTTCCACGCGCTCGGCGACAGCCCTGAAAATGACCGGCTGATCTATGAGGAGACCGATCCCGGTTTCTTCATGGATGTCGGCGGCACGCGCTCCAACGAATGGATCATGATCGGCATCAACGATCACGAAACCTCGGAATACCGGCTGATGCGCGCCGATGAGCCGTTCGCCGAGCCAAAGCTGGTGGCGGCGCGCGAGATCGGCCTGCAATATGATCTGGAAGAAGGCGGCGACGTCTTCTTCATCCTCACCAATGCCGACGGCGCTAAGGACTTCAAGATCATGACGGCGCCGGCTGATGACCCGGTTCGCGCCAACTGGGAAGAGCTGGTTGCGCACGAGCCGGGCCGGCTGATCCTTTCCGTGGTCGGCTTCAAGGACCACATGGTCAGGCTTGAGCGCAAGGAAGGCCTGCCGCGCATCGTCGTGCGCGACCGCCACAGCGGCGAGGAGCACCTGATCTCGTTCGACGAAGAGGCCTTCTCGCTCGGCCTTTCGGGATCCTATGAATACGACACCGAGGTCATGCGCTTCACCTATTCGTCGATGACGACCCCGGCGCAGGTCTTCGACTACAATATGCGCAGCCGCGAGCGCGTGCTCCTGAAGACCCAGGAAGTGCCGTCCGGCCATGATCCGGAGCACTATGTCACGCGCCGGCTGATGGCGCCCGCCGCCGATGGCGAACTTGTGCCGGTGTCGCTCCTGCATCGCCGCGACACGCCGCTCGACGGCTCCGCACCGTGCCTGCTCTACGGCTACGGCTCCTACGGTATCGCCATCCCGGCAGCCTTCAATACCAACTGGTTCTCACTGGTGGATCGCGGCTTTGTCTTTGCCATCGCCCATGTCCGCGGCGGCAAGGACAAGGGCTATGGCTGGTATGACGACGGCAAGCGGGCGCACAAGATGAACACGTTCACCGATTTCATCGCCGTCGCGCAGCATCTCGTCGCCGAGCGTTACACACAACACGACCGCATCGTCGCGCAAGGCGGCTCGGCCGGCGGCATGCTTATGGGGGCGATCGCCAACATGGCGCCGCAAAATTTCGGCGCCATCGTTGCCGAGGTCCCCTTTGTCGACGTGATGACCACCATGCTCGATGCAAGCTTGCCGCTGACACCGCCGGAATGGCCGGAATGGGGCAATCCGATCGCATCAGCGGAGGACTATCGGACGATCGCCGCCTACTCGCCCTATGACAATGTCGCTGATCACGACTACCCGCCGATCCTGGCGCTGGCCGGCCTGACCGATCCGCGCGTCACCTATTGGGAACCGGCCAAATGGGTGGCGCGGCTGCGCGAGCGCAAGAGCGGCGACAATCCGGTGCTGTTCAAGATCAACATGGATTCCGGCCATGCCGGCGCGTCCGGCCGCTTTTCGAGGCTGGAGGAGATTGCCTACACCTATTCCTTTGCGCTCAAGGTGACCGGAAAGGCCGAGATTGCAAAGGAGGCGTCATGATCGATCTATCCACCTTGATGGCATACGTGGCGGTTGTGCTTGGCTTTGTGTTTATTCCAGGCCCGGCCACACTTTTGACCGTGGCGCGAGCGACGAGTTCCGGAACCCGGGTTGGCATCGCGACGGGCGCCGGCGTCGCAGCTGGCGATGTGTTCCATACCGTCATGGCGATGGTCGGCATTTCGGCGATCATCGCCACGTCGGCAACGCTGTTCAGCATCGTAAAATACATTGGCGCGGCGTATCTGGTTTACCTCGGCATTCGCGCGATCATCGAGAGAACACCGGCCAGCCCTGGTGCCGGAGCGCTTGCGATCTCCGCCGGCAAGGCGTTTCGACAGGCTGTCCTGACCGAGGTGCTCAATCCAAAGACCGCGCTTTTCTTCCTCGCCTTCCTGCCCCAATTCGTGCGGCCTGAAAACGGATCGGTGATGCTCCAGCTGATGACGCTGGGCATGATCTTTGTTCTGCTCGGCCTTTTCAGCACAGTCGTCTTTGCCGTAAGCGCGGGCCGGCTCGGCACGTTCCTGCGCCGCAATCCATCGGTGGTGAAATGGCAAGGCAAGGTGGTCGGCGGTATCTACTGCGCGTTGGGCGTTCGCCTGGCCTTGCAGCAGCGCTGACGTCGGAGCGAAGGCGCCCATCCAGGCGTGCCGATCATCACTTTTTGAATTCCGCGCTGCTCATTTTCACTCGCAATTGCAATGGCTGCGCGTTACCCAATGCGCGGCGCCTTCCAGATCACGACATACGCAAAAGGGTCCACTATGCTGCTCGTCGACACCTATCTCGAGAAATCGCCGATCCAGGGCATCGGTGTGTTTGCCAAGGAACACATTGCCAAGGGCACGCTGGTCTGGAAGCTCGACCCAAGATTCGACCGGATCATCGACGTCGAGACCTATGAGGGCGAGAGCGGGCCGGTGAAGAGCTATCTCGACCGCTATTCCTATCCCGACCGGCGAGATCCGGCCTATATCGTCTTCGAAGCCGACGACGCCCGATACATGAACCATGACGACGAACCGAATTGCGATGTCTCCTCCCCTGAAGAGACCTATGCCTTGCGCGACATCGCTCCCGGCGAGGAACTGACTTGCAACTACAGTCATTTCTTCGAAACAGGCTTCGATTTCCTCGGCGATCGCCACCTGTAGCCGAGATCACTTAGCCGGCTTGGCGCGCACCGGATAGCCGTTGGGATGCGGCGGCACCGCCTTGAGATAGGCGGCGATGGCTGCACGATCTTCCGGTGTTAATTGCGCCATGTTGCGCTGAACGTCGACCATGGCGCCGCCGACGGAATCGAAATCGGGTGTAAAACCGGTTTCGAGATAGTTGGCGATGTCGGCTTGCGACCAATCGCCGATGCCGCCCTCGCCCGATGTGATGTTCGGTACGATGCCGCTGCCTTCGGCGGCCGCCGCACCCGCGAGCCACTGGCCTTTCCTGGTGCCGCCTGTGAAGTCGCGTGGCGTGTGGCATTCGCCGCAATGGCCCGGTCCTTCTACCAGATAGCGGCCGGCCAGCACCGGATCTGGCGTGCCGTCGGCCAAGGCGGTCACCGGCTCCTTGCTGAGGTAGAGCTGCTTCCACAGGCCGAGGCCGCGGCGGATGTTGAAGGGGAAACTGAGCGCGTTGTCCGGCGCCTTGCCGGCGACCGCCGGCAGCGTCTTCAGGAAGGCATAGAGGTCGGCGATGTCAGCCGGCTTCATGCGGGCGTAGGACGCATAGGGAAAGGCCGGATAAAAATGCTCGCCGGACGGCGACACGCCTTTCAGCATGGCGTTGGCGAGGTCTTCGACCGTCCAGGCGCCGATGCCGTCCTTGGGATCCTGCGAGATGTTGGGCGGCACGAAGGTGCCGAACGGCGTCTTGAGCTGAAGGCCGCCGATGAGTTGCAAACGGGCTTCGCCCTTGGACCCCGGTTTGGCGTGACAGGAGGTGCAGCCGCCGGCATTGAAAATGCGCTTGCCCCTGACGGCGTCGCCGGGGCCGAGTTGCGCCAGGGTATCAGTGTCGAGTTTCACTGGCGCCGACAACAACCAGCCGGCGCCCGCGCCGGCGACGCCCAGGACAAGGGCGGCGCCGACGAGTTTTTTCAACAGGGCCATTGCCCGGGATCAGCCCTTCTTCACCCGATAGGTCTGGTGGCAGGTGCCGCAATCGTTGCCGAGGGTGCCGATCTGCGCCTTGAGCGCATCGACATCGGCAGGTGCGGCGGCGACAGCGGCCTTGACGTCGGCGACATATTTCTCGTTCGTGGTCTTGAAGCCCGCCATGTCTTGCCAGATTTTCGGCGAAGCGGTGGTGTCACCGCTGTCGCTGCCGGCCGGGAACAGCGCATCGACATCGACCTTCTCGGCATTGACCTGCAGCGCCTGCAGCGCCGTCAACACGGCGGCGGCATCGAAGTCTGCTTCCCCCTTGGCGATTTTCGACAGGCCGCCGACGAGTTTTCCGCGCTCCTTCATCAGTCCCTGTCGGTCGAGGATCGGGTCGGCAAAAGCGGCCGAGGCGGCCAGGCTGAGCATAGAGATGGCGATGACAAGCTTTCTCATTCAATTGGCTCCAGGATGATGAGGGGTCGCGACCTGACGTTAACGGATGGCGGGCTGAGATTATTCCGTGCTCGCCGCACGGAAACTGCCGCTTTGCCGTGTGCCTCCGTTTCGATCTGAAAAAAGAAAAGCCCCGGGGATGCCGGGGCTTTCTGGATCGATCAGGCTTTCGCCTTTTCGTACATTTCGAGGACATGGTCCCAGTTGATCAGGCTGTCGACAAAGGCCTCGAGATATTTCGGCCGCGCGTTGCGGTAGTCGATGTAATAGGAATGCTCCCAGACATCGACGCCGAGGATCGGCGAGGCGCCATGGACCAGCGGGTTCTCGCCATTCGGCGTCTTGGAGATCGCCAGCTTGCCGTCCTTGACGGAGACCCAGGCCCAGCCCGAACCGAACTGGGTGGTGCCGGCGGCGATGAAGTCGGCCTTGAACTTGTCGTAGCCGCCGAGGTCGGCATCGACCGCCTTCTGCAGGGCGCCGGGAAGCTTATTGCCGCCGCCGCCCTTCTTCATCCACTTCCAGAAATGAATGTGGTTGTAGTGCTGGGCGGCGTTGTTGAAGAGGCCGGCATTCTTGCCGAACGACTGCTTGACCACCTCTTCGACCGACAGATCGCCAAGACCGGCTTCAGCGGCCAGCTTGTTGCCGTTGTCGACATAGGCCTTGTGGTGCTTGTCGTGGTGATACTCCAGCGTCTCTTTCGACATGTAGGGCTGCAGGGCCTCGTAGTCGTAGGGCAAGGCGGGCAATTCAAAAGCCATCGGTCATACTCCTCATGGAAAAACCCGGTGTGGATACCGGATTAAGATAGGGCTGGATTGTTCTGGAACAACTCCGGAATGAAGCGCCGGTTCCTTTCTAAGCAGGTTCCGGAAAAGTGTCACACGGTTTTGCGGACAGGATGCTGCGTCAAAAAAGAATGCCTGACAAACGGAGCGCCGGCCGCTCAGCCCACGGGCGTCGAATGCGCCCAGTCCCAATAGAGTTCGCGCGCCTTCTTGGCCACCGGCCCGGGCTGCAGATCGCGGTCCTCGATGCGGGTGATCGGCACGACCTTGGAATGGTTTCCGGTCGAAAAGATCTCGTCGGCTTCGAGAAAGTCGCGCACCGACAGCATCTTCTCCGTGGTCTTGAAGCCATAGTCGCCAAGCAGCGTCATGGTGCGCGAGCGGGTGATGCCGGACAGGAAGGTGCCGTTCGGCGCCGGCGTCAGCACATGGCTGTCCTTGACCAGGAAGATGTTGGAGGTGCCGGTTTCGGCGACATTGCCCAGCATGTCGAGCACCAGCGCGTTGTCGAAGCCGCGCCCCTTTGCTTCGAGAATGGCGCGGCCATTGTTGGGGTAGAGGCAACCGGCCTTGGCGTTGGTCGGCATGGTCTCGATGGTCGGCCGCCGGAACGGCGACACGGTGATCGAAAAGCCGGAAGGCGGGATCATCGGCGATTCATAGAGGCAAAGGCAGAAGCGGGTCGATGCAGGGTCGGCCGGCACGCCCATATAGCCGCCATGCTCGGCCCAGTACATCGGCCGGATATAGACCGCCGTCTTGCCGTCGAACTTCTTCAGCCCGTCCCAGGTCAGGCCGACGATCTCGTCGGCGCTCATCGACGGCGCGAGGCCAAGCGCGATCGCCGAGGCGTTCACCCTGGCGGCATGCAGTTCCAGGTCCGGGGCGACGCCCTCGAACCAGCGGGCGCCGTCGAAGACGCTGGTGGCAAGCCACATGGCATGGCTGCGCGGCCCAAGAATGGCGACGTTGCCCTCGTACCAGTCGCCGTCGACGAAGGTCCATGTCGTCGAGAGCGCCGCAGTCGCCAGTGTCATTGTTCGGTTCCGCTTCAAAGCTGCCTGTTGCTGAGCATTGGAAGATGCTTTGACCGGTGCCGTCAACCGGCATAGAGCGGATTTTGTTGAGGCCAGTAGCCCCAGCGATGCAATCGACGCTTGCACCTTGCCCCGCCTGCCCTCAAAACTGTCGCCATGCATTACGCGGCTTACGTTTTCGACGCCTATGGCACGTTGTTCGACGTGCACGCCGCCGTGCGCCGTCACGACGGCGAGATCGGGCCGGACGGCCAGCTGCTGTCGGAAATCTGGCGCGCCAAGCAGCTGGAATATTCCTGGGTGCGCACGCTGATGGGCGGCTATGCCGATTTCTGGCAGCTCACCGAACAGGCGCTCGACTTTGCCTTGCGCAAGGTCCCTTCGGCAGACAAGGGGCTGAAGGCAAAGCTGCTCGAGGCCTATTGGCGGCTCGACTGCTATCCGGAAGTGCCGGCCGTGCTCAAGGCGCTCAAAGCGTCCGGCGCGAAACTGGCAATCCTGTCCAACGGTTCGCCCGAGATGCTTGAAGCAGCGGTCAAGTCGGCGGCGCTCGACCAGGTACTGGACGACATCTTTTCGGTCGACGCCGTCAAGCGCTTCAAGACCGATCCGTCGACCTACGACATGGTGGCGACGGGCTGGCGTCTCTATCCGGGGGCGGTCTCGTTCCAGTCGTCCAACCGCTGGGACATCGCCGGCGCCACCAAATTCGGCTTTCGCACCGTATGGATCAACCGCGCCAACCAGCCCGAGGAATACCGGGACTTCCCGCCGGCGCTGATCCTGCCGTCGCTGGAAGGATTGCTGACAGGCGGCTAAGGCAATTCCAGGAAAAGTGTGAAGCGGTTTTCCCGGGAAAAGCGCGAAGCGCCTTCCCTTGGGAATTGCGTAGAAACAAAGATGCGGAGCTGTTCTGTTGCCCTGAGGCAACAGTGGCAGGATGGTCACAGCTTCGCCTTTGTTTGTCCACCCTCAGGCCAGAATCGGAACCGCCTATCGCGCCAGGCATTGGGGGAGGACGACACTGCGCCGCCTGAAGGCATTCACGCTTTCTTGCGACTTGAGACTTAAAAAAGGCAACCATGTTGAAGACCGAAATCGACCCCTATCGCCTGAGCCGTCGCGGCTTTCTGAACGCCGCAGCCCTTGGCGCCGCCTCGATTGCGGTCTCCGCCTGCGCCACCACCGAACCGGCGCCGGCGCCGGTCGAACCGCCACCGACCTATGTCGACCCGCCGCTCGGCGACTACGCGACGATGTACGGCCCGATGTCGGACAGCGGCTTCGAGCTCCCGGCCATCCCGATCAAGAAGATGGACCCGCAGTTCCTGCGCCAGATCGTTCCTGATCCGACCGGCCAGCGGCCGGGCACCATCATCGTCGATACGACCAACCATTTCCTCTATCTGGTGCGCGAGGGCGGCCAGGCTATCCGTTACGGCGTCGGCCTCGGCCGTGCCGGCTTCGAATGGTCGGGAGACGCCGTCGTCCAGTGGAAGCAGAAATGGCCGAAATGGACGCCACCGGATGAGATGGTCGCCCGCCAGCCTGAACTGGAACAGTACAGCGCCAAGAATGGCGGCATGCCCGGCGGCCTGAAGAACCCACTCGGCGCGCGCGCACTCTACCTTTTCCATGACAATGTCGACACGCTCTACCGCCTGCACGGCTCGCCGGAATGGAACTCGATCGGCAAGTCCGTCTCGTCGGGCTGCGTTCGGCTGATCAACCAGGACATCATCGACCTTTATGACCGCGTTCCGTCGAAGAGCCCGGTTATGGTGACGTCCGACATCGGCCAACCGATGGTGGCGAGCGCGAACCGCACGGCCATTCCGATCGACGGCGGCGTGCCGGACTCGGTCCTGCTCGGCCCGGTGAACTGATCACCAACCGGTGTTCTGGTCCGATTGAGCAAGAGGAGCGGCGGATTCCGCTGCCCGGCCAGACTGTCTGGCAGTCGATGACTTGCCGTGGCGTCAATTCCGACGCTGCTATGTTTCATCCCAAGATGCATGTATATTAGGCAGGATTAGAATTGCAGAGACATACGTTTCAGTAGATCATTAATGGCGGGGAGCGCCAACGATGAGAATTGATTTCGAAAGTCCGCCGGCGGGGAACGGCGACGTCAATTTGTTGGCCGAATGCGAGCGCCAATTGCTGCCGCTTGTGCGCGCAATTGTGGACGCGGCGGTTGCAGCCGGGTGGAGCCAGGAGGATGTTCTTCTGGCCATGGTTGAGCTGTCTTGGGATATGTATGAGAAGCGCCGAGGCGATCTGTAACAATCCTGGATGGACCCGATAATTCTGTATCGCGTCGCTGAACGGCCGCCGATCTTTGCGCTACGCGTCGTTATATTAGCCGATCATGAATAAAGCGAAGATTGTGGTGACTCTCCGTCGGTCATATTTTTCCTCGTGTTTATTTTTTTCTTCACACACACATGGTTTTTTTCCGAGGCATGGGCGTTACGCTGACTCTGGGGGCAGCGTTGGGCTAAAGGGGATTCGCGCTGGCGTCTGGGTTCCGTGCGTTTCATCGCAGGCACGGGACTACGATGGCTGGCAAGGCGGCCGAGGCAGGTTGAATGAACAATACGGGCAAAGCTCAGGAACGCGTGGGACGTCGATCGGCCGCTCGGCACTCTGGAGACAATCCCGAAAGCGCCAGCCTGCGAAGAGCCACCATGCGAGGGAGCGGTTCGGGCGATAATTGCTGCGGGATCGTCCGTGGCTATGGCGGTATAGGCCGGCAGGTCCAGCAACAACCGCGCGATCTATATTCGGCACGCAACGCTGGATTGCGCGGCTGGCGCGATGCATAAGCTCAAGGGTAAGATAGGATCGGAAAATCGTAACATTAGTGCAATCTAAAGAATAAAACTGTAGATTTATTGACGAAACCCTTTAAAGTTTTTATTCAGCCCGAAAATCTTCTTTTCAATATAAAGCAACGCCGCTAAGGTTCGAAGGAACGTCCAGGAATCGACGTGATTTCTGGGCGCCTCGATGCAGCACAGGTTCAATCGACCGGGTCAGGGCTGAGGCACGACGGAAATGCAACACAGAGGCGACGTTCTGGAACGCACCGGGACAGGCCGGCGACGCGCGGACCAGAGCATCTTCGATGGAATTTCGGAAGATGCGGGCGCGCGCATGGTCACCTTTCGGGGCGGCGCGGCTCATGCCGTTCGCGCGCCGGGATCGCACACATTCAAGGCGGCGGAGCATTTCGGTGCGGTCATGCTGGCGCCCTCGCCCGGGATGAGGGTCTCGCTCGGCAACGACGAAGTCCACGATCATGACGGCGACACCGGCATGATCGTGGTCATCCCGGCGAACATCGAAGCCAGCGTGACGTGGTCATCCGCCATGGAGTGCATGATCGTGGCGCTCACCGCCGATAGCCTCCTTGACCTGGCGGTGCGCGAATTCGGCACCGGCCGAACCGAGCTCCAGCCGCCGCCTCTCGGGACCGTCGACCTCCAGGCACTCCAGCTGGCGCAATTGCTGAAGGTGGAATTGACGGAGCGGGAGACTCCAAACGAATTCTATGTCGATTCGCTGGTCACCATGTTCGGCGTCCACATACTCCGGAACTACGCAGGAGCAGGAAAGTTGCCACAAGGCCCAAAGGGCGGTCTGTCGAACCGCAGCGCCCGGAGGGTGCAGGAATTCCTGGACGTGAATTTTTCCAGCAAGATCACCGTGGCCGAACTGGCTGCGGTTTCCGGCCTTTCACCTAGCCACTTCATCCTGGCCTTCACCAAGACCTTCGGTGAGCCGCCGCACAAATACCTGCTGCGGCTGCGTCTCGATTTCGCCGAAAAGCTCCTCGTCGAGAGCGATCTGTCGATTGCGGAAGTCGCTCACCTGAGTGGTTTTTCAGACCAGAGCCACCTTACTGTCACCATGTCGAAATATCGCGGCAGAACCCCCAAACAGGTGAAGCTGCAGGGGTGACATTTGTCGCGGGCGCGCCTCTCGGTTCCCCCTAGCGATCGATCGCGAGATCCCGGCAGCCAAAAGTTGTGTTGCAGAGCGGCCACACCTGTCGCTCAGCGCTCAAAGACCGGATTTTCCTACAAAGGTTCCGGACTTTTCCAAAATACATACGCCGCGAACGTACCCATGGTCGCGATGGGAAGTCATTTGGGGCGGGGGCAACCAGATGAAGCAGCATGTCGGATTGTCCCATGGACATTCAATTCGCGGAAATCGAAGTCTTCGCACCAAAGGCCGAAGCGGCCTGGGCCGCGCTGCAGCGCCAATACGCCAGCCGGATCAGCGCTGCGGAACTCGACCACCTCCTGGCCTGTTTCGTGCTTGGACTGACGTCTCCGGCTTGTGGCGAAGGCGACCCGGGATTTCATTTCGACCTCTGCCGCGCGCTGGTGGCGATAAACCTGTCGCCGGAGCGGACCGAAGCCGCCTTGCATACGGTTCCCGAGCCGACACAGCCATGGGTCGCGAGCGCCTGCCAGCTGATTGAAAAACAAGGTGCGAAGATAGGTCTCTCGCTGCGAGAGACGACGGGTAATTTCAAGGATTTTTTGGCCGTCGAGGCGAATGATGCGGCACATCAGGGCGCCTCGGCAATTGCGAGGGAAAAGTAGCATGACCGGATACGTCAGGGGGCAGGAAAGGATCGAACTTTCTTCAAGCTTTGTCGGAAGCTGGATCGCGGGCGCGACCGACAGCCGCTCGGTTCGTCGCCGCCTGATGGCGGTGCTACGCAACGCGTGCCGCGTGCTCGGGATGCGCCGCAAAGGCCTGGGGCTTGGTGCGCTGGGCAGCGGCAGGATTGCGGCAGCGGCGCTGGGTGCGATCGCATTGGGTGGCATCGCCACGCCGGCGCTGGCACAGTATGTCGCTGGCGGAGGCTCCGCGACCGGCGGCAACGCCGTCGCCATCGGTAACGGTGCCACGTCGAATGGTAATAACAGCGTGGCGTTGGGCACCTCCAACAGTGCAACGGGCGATGCTTCGATCGCTATTGGCTATTCGATGAGCGTCAATGGCCTCAACTCCATAGGCATAGGCGTCTTCGCGGGCGCGACTGGTGTCAACGCACTCGCTATCGGCGGGAATGCCAAAGCCACTGCGGACGGAGCAAGCTCCATCGGCGTCAACTCGGTCGCAGCCGCAGGCGCTGCCGCCTTTGGTCTGAATGCGCGTGCCGACGGGTTGGAGTCGACGGCGATCGGCTATGTTACCCGGGCGACCGGGCTGCGCGCCACGGCGCTCGGGCATGGGGCAACAGCATCCGCGATTGATTCGATTGCCCAAGGTACCAACGCGAATGCAGGCGCCCAGAATGCCGTAGCGATAGGCTTCCAGTCGACCGCAACGTCGATAAACTCCGTCTATCTCGGCTCGCGGACTGTCGCGGGGTCGGGCGCCCTTGCACAGGGCGCCATCGGCATCGGTACTGATGTGACAGCGTCTCAGACCGACTCCATGGCAATGGGGCGCCAAAGCCAGGCGACCGGCGCCACCAGCACGGCGTTCGGCACGCTGAGCAAAGCCACGGCGACCAATGCCATCGCCTTTGGTCCCCAGGCCAATGCGTCGGCCATAAATTCGGTTGCGTTTGGCAATGTCGCCACGGCATCGGGCCAGTTCGCGCTGGCCCTGGGCAATTCGGCTGTGTCGAGCGGGGTCGGCTCGGTCGCGGCGGGCTCGGGAGCCCAGGCCACGGACGTCTCTACCACCGCAATCGGCAACAACGCAGCAGCGACCGCCGCAAATGCCAGCGCGCTGGGATTGGGAGCCACGGCTAGCGGAACTTACGCCACTTCCCTTGGTTCCACCTCCAAGGCCACTGGTGCCCGTGCGTTCGCCGGTGGCCGTTCATCCACTGCCAGCGGCGACGATTCCATCGCCATCGGCACGACGTCCGTCGCCACAGCGGCGAGCTCGACAGCAGTTGGAGCGGGCGCGGTGGCACAAGACGTCAACGCGATCGCCGTCGGCACCGCCGCCGGCGCGCTCTCCGCCGATTCCGTGGCGATCGGCACGGGCGCGACTGCCGATGGAGGCAAGGCCGTCGCCATCGGCTTCGGCAACGAAGCCTATGGTGACGGCGCGGTCGCCATCGGCGACCCCAGCTATGCCAGCGGCACCGGCGCGTTCACCGGCGGCGCCAACAACATCGCCAACAGCGACGGCACGGCGACCGCCACAGCCGCCAACCAGGCTGCCGGCGCCGTCGCCATCGGCAACAACAACAAGGCCATCGGGCAAGGCTCGGTGGCGCTGGGCAACGGCTCGACCGCCGGTGCCTCCGGCCTTGCCGGCAATGTCGCGCTGGGCAATGGCGCGACGGCGGCGGCGAGTTCCGGCGATGTGGCGCTGGGCTCAGGCTCGGTGACCGCGACGGCGGTCGGCACCAGCGGCGCGACGATCGGCGGCACGGCCTACAGTTTCGCGGGCACGACGCCGACGAGCACCGTCAGCGTCGGCGCGCTTGGCGCGGAGCGGACCATCACCAATGTCGCGGCAGGCCGGCTCAGCAACGCCTCGACCGACGCCATCAACGGCTCGCAGCTGTTCGCGACCAACCAGCAGGTGACGCAGAACACGACTGCCATCGCCGCCAACACCGCCGACATCACCAATCTCGGCAACACGATCACCAACATCAACACCGGCGCAGGCATCAAGTATTTCCACGCCAATTCGACGCTTGCCGACTCCCAGGCTCTGGGGACGGATTCCGTCGCGGTCGGTCCGAATGCGGTGGCCAACAATGCCGGCGACGTGGCGATCGGCCTGAATTCCGTTTCCGGCACCACGACGGCAGTCGGCGGCACGACGATTGGCGGCGTGAACTACACCTTCGCCGGAACCACGCCGGCGGGTGCGTTCTCGGTCGGCTCGGTCGGCGCGGAGCGCCAGATCCAGAACGTCGCGGCGGGCCGGCTCAGCAACTCATCGACCGATGCGGTCAATGGCTCGCAGCTGTTCGCGACCAACCAGCAGGTGACGCAGAACACCACCGATATCGCCGCCAACACCGCCGACATCACCACTCTCGGCAACACGATCAACAGCATCAGCACCGGCGGCGGCATCAAGTATTTCCACGCCAATTCGACGCTCGCGGATTCGCAGGCTCTGGGGACGGATTCCGTTGCGGTCGGCCCGAATGCCGTGGCCAACAATGCCGGCGACGTGGCGATCGGATTGAATTCCGTTTCCGGCACCACGACGGCGGTTGGCGGCACGACGATCGGCGGCGTGAACTACACCTTCGCGGGCGCGACGCCAGCCGGCGCGTTCTCGGTCGGCTCGGTGGGCGCCGAACGCCAGATCCAGAACGTCGCAGCCGGCCAGTTGACCGGCTCCTCGACGGATGCGGTCAACGGCTCGCAGTTGTTCGCGACCAACCAGCAGGTGACACAGAACACCACCGATATTGCCGCCAACACCGCCGATATCGCGGCCAACACCACCGACATCACCAATCTCGGCAATGCCATCAGCAACATCGCCGGCGACACCTCGACGGCCTACACCGACGCCAATGGCGACGGCATCCGCTATGTGCGCACCAACGACACGTCGCTGCCTGTCACCGACGCCTTCGCGCAAGGGGTCGGCTCGTCGGCCCTCGGTTACCAGGCAACCGCGTCCGCCGCCAATTCGCTGGCGCTCGGCCGCGGCACCCAGGCCACAGTCGCCGACGGAGTAGCGCTGGGCTCGGGATCGGTCTCGGACCGAGCGGTGGCGCCGGCATCTGGATCGATCCTCGCCGGCACCGGCCTGGTTCCCTACAACACCACCGACGCGACCTTGCTCGGCGCAGTCTCGGTCGGCACCTCCACCTCCTATCGCCAGATCATCAACGTGGCCGACGGCACCCAGGACCAGGACGCGGTCACGCTTCGCCAGCTGAAGGGTGCGCTGAGCTCCTTCGCGGTGACGGGAAGCCTGTACTTCCATGCCAATTCGACGGCTCCTGACTCGCTTGCGGTCGGCGTCGATTCGGTTGCGGTCGGTCCGCGCACGACCGTCAATGGCGACAACGGCATCGGCATCGGCAACGGCGCCATCGTGCAGCAGACGGCGCCGGGGGGTATCGCGATCGGCCAGAATTCGACCGTCAACCAGGCCGACAGCATCGCGCTCGGCACCAACTCGACCACCAATGGAGCCCAGGCAGTGGCGCTCGGCGCCGGCGCAAAGGCCAACGAGCCGGGCAGCGTCGCGCTCGGCGCCGGCTCGACGACCGCGGCGGCGGTCGCCACCACCGGCACCACGATCAACGGCGTCAACTATACGTTCGCCGGGACAGCCCCGACGAGCACGGTGAGCGTCGGCACCGTCGGCAACGAGCGCACGGTCACCAATGTCGCTGCGGGCCGGATCAGCGGCACCTCCACCGACGCCATCAACGGCAGCCAGCTCTACGCGACCAACCAGGCTGTCGAAGCCATGCAGGGGAGCGTCGGCGATCTCAACGAGTTCGCAGTCCAGTACGACAAGAACGGCGACGGCAGCAAATCCAACTCGATTACCCTTGCCGGCGGCGACCCGAACACGCCGGTGGTCATCCACAATGTCGGACCGGGCGTTGCCAACACCGATGCGGTCAATGTGCAGCAGTTCAACACCGGGCTGTCGACCACGCTGGCGGATTCGAAGACCTACACCAACCAGGTGGCGGCCACGACGCTGCAGCAGGCCAATGCGTATGCGGACTCCAAACTCAGCCAGCTCAACATGGACATGGGCGAGGTTCGCGGCGAAGCGCGCCAGGCCGCCGCGATTGGCCTGGCGGCCGCCTCGCTGCGCTATGACGACCGTCCCGGCAAGCTGAGCGTGGCGGCCGGCGGCGGTTATTGGCGCGGCGAAGGCGCCGTCGCCTTCGGTGCGGGCTACACCAGCGAGGAGGGACGGGTTCGGGCCAACCTGTCCGGCACGACGGCTGGCGGGCACTGGGGTGTCGGCGCGGGTGTCAGCCTTACCTTGAACTAGAGGCCGGCCATATGATCAGGCAGGCAGTCCTTGCTGTCGCACTATCCATGACTTGCCTGCTCCTGTCCGGTCCGTTCGCGGCTGGACAGGAGGCGATCTCTTCCGGCTACAGGGTAAAGCCTTCCGACGTCGCGGTGCCAGCGGATGCCAAGCTTGGCGAGTATCAGCGGACCACCCGTCCGTTCGAGAACTGGACGCTGATCTGCGACGAGAACCTGAAGGCCCGCCAACGGGTCTGCAACGTCACTCAGATCATCGAGGACCAGGCGGGACAGGTCGCGTTCAGCTGGTCGCTGGCGGCCACCAAGGCAGGCAATCCCTACATGATCCTGCGCACTCCCCCGGTTGCCAGGAGCGACGCTCCTGTCCTGCTGAGCTTCGAAGGGCGCAAGGAGCCTATAAAAATTCAACTCGAGGGATGCAATCAGGCCGTTTGCATCGGCATGCTGCCGGTCGGACCGATCATGCGCGAACAGATTTCGAAGGACGCGGCGTCCACCATCTCCTATCCGACGACGGATGGCAGGACAATCAACGTGACCGCGACCCTCAAGGGCCTTTCCAAGGCGGTTGAGGCGATAAAATGACCGAGGCGTCCCAAATGAACCAGCAATCGATCCATGACCGGATCATGTCCCGCAACCAGAACGTCGATGCCGTTCGGGTCGACGCAAGCAATGTGAACAGACCGAAACGGAACTGGACCAAAACGGCGATGCTTGCGCTGTTTGGAATTGCCGTCATCGGCGCTGCCGGCTTCGCCGCCATGCGATACGACCTGGTCCGCGCTGTCCTGCCGCTGCCGGCGGTTGCGGAGACCAACGAGCCCGATCCGGCCTTGGCCGACACGCCATTTCTGCAACACGCCAAACAGGCAGGCTTGCAGTCTTGCTCCAACATTTTCCCGGCCCTTGGGCAGATGCTGACGACCGGCACGACGTACAGCGTCCAGTCGATCTGGAACAACGAGGCCCCCGACAAACACGTGGTGGAAGCCCTGGTCGGCATGAATTACGCCACGCAGGGCTACAGCGGCCCGGCCGCGGGCCTGGTGTTCGCAGCACCCACCGCATCTGTTTGCGAAGGCACGATGGTCAGGGTGGCGCCATTTGCGGCCAGTTGCGCCGACGTTCCGGCACTGCTTCCGAAGGGCAGCAAGCTTGCCAATAATCTTGGACAAATCAGCGTCTACGAACTGGCCAATGGCGGAGGCAACGCGATGCTCTTGCCCACCGGCAACAGCTGCGTCGTCATTTCCGTGGCCTCGGCAGCAGGAAAACAAGGAGGCGTACAATGAGGGTGAATTCCGCCATTGCGGCGATCGGCATGCTGTTGCTTTGCGCCGGGCGGCTCGGCGCGGCGGACCTCGCCCCGGCGTCGGACGTGCCCGAACCGCCGGCCCAGGAAGAGAAAGGCATATGGGCGGCGATCGCCTATTCGAGCCCTGACGGCAAGCACGGCTTTTTCTGGGGCGCCGACAAGCGTCAGGAGGCGATGGACATCGCCCTCAAGCATTGCCAGAACGCTGGCGGCGACGGCTGTACCGTGGTCAGCGTGTTTCGCAATCATCGTCACTGGGACGACGACGACAACACCGGCTTTCCCTACAATCATTGCGGCGCGCTTGCGGTCGGCGAGAAGGCGGAGGGACGGCTGACCAGCTGGGGATCGGAGACGGCGCAGACACGCCGCGAGGCCGAAGACCTGACGCTGCAGGCCTGCGAGCGGACGGGACAGAAATGCAAGATCCGCGAATGGGTGTGTACGTAAGGCTCCTGCTGCGGCTCAGGAGCCCTTCACCAGCCGCTCGCCGCTTCGCCTGGACGGTGAAGCCTAGCTGCCCGGCACCAGCCTGCTGTCGGTATTCGGCTGTGCGGACTGTTCGCGTCAACGCGAAGCGGTGGAATTCCAATCAAGCCGCATGTTTGCGCTCAACGTGGCGCCGTGCTCAAGCGCCGTCAGCCCTTCGCCGTGATGCGCATCCACGGTATGCGACACCGGCTCGAAGCAGAAGAAATCGGCGTCGTGCGACGGCGAGTAGAGGATGAAGACGTCGAGCGCCGGTGAGGCCGTGAGCGAGATGGCGATCCTGTCCTCGGGCCGGGTTATCCTGGCGCGGCGGTCCCAGCCGTCGAAGGCATTGTTCACCCAGCTTCGCGGCAGCAGGGAGGCGCTCGAGAAATTCCACGCGGGGTAGTCGGCCAGGGGCGCCACGCCGACCGGCAAATGACGCTTGTCCTCCAGCCAGACCCGCGCCGCCTTCGCCTCAAGCATCGTTGCGGCGCTGCGCCGGAACCATGGATGAAAGCCGAGGCCGTAAGGCAGTCGAATGCCGGCACGATTCTCCACGGTGAGCGTGGCATCGAGGGCCCCGTCATGCAGCGCATAGACGACCCGTGCCGCGTATCGGTAGGGGCCGATCCCGCCGGCGTCGAGGACCAGTTCCGCTTCGGTGGCGCTGTGGCCGGCAATCCGCCACTCCCTCTGGAAGCCGTCGCCATGGATCGGAAAGGCCTCTCCCGGCACATTCGGCTCGACGGAGTGGAAGCGGCCGTCGAACGCGAAGCCGCCGCCTGAAATGCGGTTCGACCAGGGAACCAGAAGCTGGCAGCCGGAGGCGCCGGTGCCATCGCCGGGCCGCAGCAGCGGCACCGCTACATTGCCGACCAGTGCATCGAAGCGCGCGATCGCCGCACCCTTCTGCGGCGCCAGGACGACGAGGGCGCGGCTGTCGCGCAGCTCCAGCAGGCCGACCATCCCTCACCAGCCGCCGTCGATGGCGATGTTCTGGCCGCTGATCATGTCCGAGGCGGGCGATGCCAGGAACAGCACGAGATCGGCGACGTGGTGCGGTTCGATGCGCATTTTGAGACCCTGGTTCTCCAGGATCCAGGCGTTGTATTGCGCCAGCCGGTCGCCGAACACACGCGCCTCGGCCTCCGAAACAACGGCGCCAGGGGATACGGCGTTGACCCGGACGCCGTGCGGTCCAAGCTCCCGCGCCAGCGATTTGGTCAGGCCTAGCATCGCGCCCTTCGACGCGACATAGGGCACGTAACCGTCCCAGCGGCCATTGAGCGTGATCGAGCAGAAATTGACGATCTTGCCATAGGCCTTCGCCTTCATCCCCGGCGCGCAGGCCCGTGCCAACGCGAAGGCAGCCGAGGAATTGACGCGGATCTGATCCTCATACTCGGTCAGCGAGAATTCTTCGAACGGCCGGTTGATGATCAAAGCAGCGTTGTTGATCAGGACGTCGATCCCGCCCTCCCTCGCCGCCAGCGCGACCACCGCGGCTTCCGCCTCCGCAAGCCGGTTGAGGTCGCAACCGACGAAGGTGACATCGCCGCCCGCCTCAGCGGCCAGCGCTTCGACGATCTTCGGGGCGTCCGCGATGTCGGGCCGGTCGAGCAGCAGAACACGCGCGCCGGCCCGCGCCAGCGTCACCGCCTGGGCCCGGCCAAGCGAGCCAAGGCCGCCGGTCAGGAGCACGACACGATCGGCAAGGACCTTCATCGCCGCCACCTCTTAGAGAACGCTGTGGACTTCATCGATCGAGGTCTCCGCGATCCGCTTGTCCAGCACGATTTCGCCGCGCGCCATCGCCACCACGCGGTCGCAGCATTCGAAGACGTGGTGCATGTTGTGGCTGATGAAGACGCCGGTGATGCCTTGCTCTTTCAGGCCGCGCACGAAGCCGATCACCTTCCTCGTCTCCTTGACGGAGAGATGGTTGGTCGGCTCGTCGAGGATCATCACCTTCGACTTGAAGTGCATGGCCCGGGCGATGGCGACGCCCTGCCGCTGGCCGCCGGAAAGCTCGCCAACAAGGGCATCCGGCGAGCGCAGGTGCAGGTCGACATTGGCAATTGCACGGATGCTTTCGCTGGCCATTTTCTTCTGGTCGAGCAAGCCGACGCCGAAGACCGAAAACCGGGTCGGCTCGCGGCCGATGAACAGGTTCCTGGCGATCGACATGGTCGGCACCATGGAATTGTACTGGTAGATCGTCTCGATGCCGAGATCCATCGCGTCGCGCGGCTTGGCTATGCGGACTGTCTGGCCCTCAACCTTGATCTCGCCCTGGTCCGCCGTGTGGACGCCGGAGAGGATGTTGATGAGGGTCGATTTGCCGGCGCCATTGTCGCCGACCAGTCCAAGCGCCTCGCCGCGGGTGAAGTCGAGCGTCACCCCCTTCAGCGCATGAACGCCGGAGTACCATTTGTGGAGGTTGTGCACGGAGATGATCGCGTCGGCCATCGCTTCAGTCCTCCATCTTGATGGCCTTGGCGCGCTTGCGCATCCAGGCATTGGCGACGACGGCGAATATGGTCAGGAAGCCGATGGCGAATTTGAACCAGTTGGCGTCGACATGGCTGAGCACGAGGCCGTTGTCGATGACGCGGATAAGCGTCGTGCCGATGATGCCGCCCATGACGGTGCCGATACCGCCGGCGAGCGACGCGCCGCCGATGACGGCGGAGGCCACCGCCTGCAATTCCATGCCCTCGCCGATCGAAGGCAAGGGCGAGCCGAGCCGCAGCACCTGCAGCATGCCGGCGAAACCGGAGAGCATCGAACAAAGCATGAAGCAGATGATCTTGACCCTGGCGGTCGGGATGCCCATCGCGGCGGCGGCCGGCGGGAAGCCGCCTGTGGCCTTGATCCAATTGCCGAAATTGGTGCGCGAAAGCATCAGCGAGGTCAGCACCGCAATGCCGGCGAACCACAGGAAGGACATGCGGAACATGTTGCCGGGGCCAACGAAGGAGGTGAACAGCCAGTTCGGCAGGTCGGCGGGGAGCAGCGGCGGGAAGCCGCCCGAGACGACGACGGTGAGCGAGCGCGCCATGAACAGCATGCCAAGCGTGGTGATGAAGCTCGGTATGGCGAAGCGGATGGTGATGTAGCCGTTGATGAAGCCAATCGCCGCTGACACAATCAGTCCGGCGAGTAGCGCCAGCGGGAACGCGGCGCCATGCACCATCAGCACCGCCATCGTCATCGGCATCAGCGCGAACACCGAGCCGACCGAGAGGTCGAACTCGCCGCTGATCATCAGGATGGTGACGCCGATGGCAACGAGGCCGGCCTCCGGCAGGATGCCGAGAATGCCGCGCAGATTGTCCTGATTGAGGAACACGCCATGCGAGCGGATCTGGAATACGACGATCAGCAGCAAGAGCAGGATCAGACCGGCCAGCTCCGGCTTTTCGAGATAGGTCTTGAACAGACGCTTCACGTCAGGCTCCAGGAATTCGAACTTCTGTTGATGCATCGGCGGCGCGCGGCGCCGCCGATGCAAAGCCACTCATTGGCGTTGCGCTGTCAGCGCATCCCCTGGGCAGAGAGCGCCATGATCGCATCGGCCTGGTTCGGCCGCACGATGCCCTGGCCGGTGTCGATGTCGGAAGGCGCCAGGCCGATCTTCTTGTTGAGATAGGCCTCCATCACCGGCATGAAGCCTTGCATGTAGGGCTGCTGGTCGACCAGCGCCTGCACGTAGCCCTTCTGCATTTGCTGCAGCACTTCGGGCACCAGGTCGAAGCCGCCAAGCAGGACCTTGCCCGGTGCTACGCCGCGATCGGCCAGCACGCGGGCGACACCGGCGCACCAGAACCCGGTGTCGAAATAGGCGGTGGTGTCGGGATGGGCGTTGAGATAAGCGCCGACGCGGTCTGAGGTGATGGCAAGGTCGGTGCCGCTGTCGATGCGCTCCCACGACACGTCGCGGTCGGCATGCCCGGCCTTGTATTCTTCAAGGAACTGCATCACGCCGGCGCCGCGGCTCTCGGACCAGTTCTGGCCCGGCGCCGAGATGCCGACCAGCACCTTGATCGGGCCGTCCTTCGGGAAGCTCTCGGAAATCGCCTTGGCAAGCGAATAGCCCGCCGGCTTGAAGCCCTGTCCGACGAAGGCCTGGCGCGCATTGCCCTTGGCGCCTTCGGTGTCGTCGACATTGACGGCAATCACCAGCACGCCGGCATCGCGCGCCTCCTTGATGACGTCATCGAAGGCGTGGTCGTCGACAATCGAGGTCAGCAGCGCGTCGGGCTTGGCGGCAAGGGCAGCGCGCATGTTGGCGATCTGCTGCTCGACCGAGCCCTCGGTCTGGGTGAAGACCATGTTGCAGCTTGCCTCGACCTTGGCGCAGCCGTCGTCGAAGCCCTTCTTCACCGCTTGCCAGAAGGTGTTCGAGGCCGACGAATGGTGCGTGAAGACGATGTTCAGCCCGTCGGCGCGCGCAGCGGTCTGGACGCCGAATAGAGCGACGCCAAGCAGAAGTGTTGCAGTCAGTTTTCTCATTTCAATTCCTCCCTTTGGATTTTCTAGATGTCGGTCTTGTCGGAGACGCGGCGCTGGACGGTGTAGGCCTTGCCAAGGTCGGGGTTGAGCGCCAGCCCCAGGCCCGGTCCCGGCGGCACGGTGATCATGCCGTTCTTCACTTCAGGCAGCGCCGTCACCAGGTCCCGGTACCAGGTGCGGTAGAAGGCGCGCACGCTTTCCTGAACCAGCGCGTTGGGCGCATTGAGCGACAGATGCGTCGAGGCGGCGAGCACGACCGGACCGGTGCAGTCATGCGGCGCGACCGGCAGCCGCCATGCCTCCGCCATCGCGGCGATCTTGCGCGCCTCCGACAGGCCGCCGCACCACGAGATGTCGAGCATGACGATGCCCGCAGCCCCGGTTTCGAGCAGGTCGCGAAACGCCCAGCGGCTTCCCAGTGTCTCGGAGGCCGAGATCGGCGCGGAGCTGACCGCCTCGTAGCGTTTCAGGTCGCCGAGGCTGTCCATGCGGATCGGGTCCTCGTGCCAATAGGTGGCATAAGGTTTCAGCGCGCCGGCAATCTTCATGGCCGGCAGCAACTGCCACATCGAATGGAACTCGACCATGATATCGATCTTGTCGCCGACGGCGCGGCGGATCTTCTCGAATGGCTCGAGCGCCGATTTCAGATCGGCCGCCGAGATGTCGTTGCCACGCGTCTTTTCGGCGGCGTGATCGAACGGCCAGATCTTCATGGCGGTGATGCCGTCCTCGAGCAGTTCTTCGGCCAGTTCGCCGGCGCGGGTGAGGAAGCCGTTCAGATCGTCATAGTCGCGCCCGGCGCCGATGCCGTAATTGGCCGTCGTCTGGCCCTTGGCGTCCTTGATGTATTCGGTGCCGGCGCAAGTGTTGTAGGTGCGGATGGAGCGACGGCTGAAGCCGCCAAGAAGCTGCGCGATCGGCTGGCCAGTGACCTTGCCGAAGATGTCCCACAGCGCGATGTCGAAGGCCGAATTGCCGCGCACCTCGGCACCGCTGGAGCGGAAGCCGAGATAGCCGACCAGGTCGGCCGACAGCAGATCGATCTCGAGCGGATCGCGGCCGATCACCCGTGGCGCGACATATTCGTGCAGATACGCCTCGACGGTGCGCGACAGGAAGAAGGTCTCGCCAAGCCCGGTGATGCCCTCGTCGGTATGGACCTCGACCCAGAGAAGGTTGGGCCGCTCCTCGATGCGAATGGTCTCGATCGCGGTGATCTTCATGTCAGGCGATTCCCGCATCGAGCAGCGCCTTGACGCTCTTGTCGAAATGCTGCGCCATGTGCTCGACGGCGAGCCGCGGATCGCCCTTGAGGATCGCCTCGGCTATGTCCTCGTGTCCCTTGATCATTTTGAGCTGGTCTTCGCTGGAGGAGCGTGTCCGCCAGCCGATCACCCAGGTGCGGCGCGTGACCCCGCTGAAGGCGGTGACGATCAGCGAGAAGACCGGGTTGTGCGAGGCTGCGGCGATCGCCTCGTGAAAGGCGATGTCGTGCTCCATGACGATCTCGGGGTTCCGGAAATTCTCACGCATCAGCCTGGCCGATTGCGCAATCGCGGCGGCTTCCGCCTCGGTGCGGCGGAGCGCCGCGAGCGCCACAGTGCGCATCTCGATCGTACGCCTGACGTCATAGACCTGATGGACGCTGATCTGCTGCGTGGTGATGCCGTGCTCGATCACCATCGACATGGCGCCGGTGTCGAGCTTGGCGACGGTGGCGCGGCGCCCGGCGCTCATGTCGATCAGGCGCATTGCCGAAAGCGACCGGAACGCTTCGCGCACGACGGTGCGCGAGACATTGAGCTGGCGCGTCATGGCCGCTTCGCTTGGCAGCGGGTCGCCCGCCGCAAGGCCCTCCGAGCGGATGTGCTGGGTGATCGCCTGGATCGCCGTGCTCACAAGGCCGGGATTCGGCTCAGCCGCTGTCTCCGTCGGATCCTGCATGTCGCTCCCTCAAAACCTGTATGACAGGTTGCTATCTAATTGTTGATAATTTATCCAAGAGATATATGTCAAGAGTGTTTCTAGCCTGGGGAACCGCATGAACGAGACGAACGCTGGCCTGCTCTTCGATGCGCGTGACGTCGTCGGGGAGAGCCTGATCTGGGACGATCGCTGCGACCGGCTGGTCTGGATTGACATTATCGGCCGCAGGATCCACCGGCTGGATCCGCTGACCTTGGCTCACGAATCCTGGGAGACGCCCGATCTTGTCACGTCGATCGGCCTGCGCGCCGACGGCGGCGCCATTGTCGGCCTCAGGAACGAGATTGCCTTGTGGGACTTCGGCGGGCCGTTTCGAACGATCGCGATGATCGAGCCGGACAGGCCCGACATACGGCTGAATGAAGGCGTCGTCGCGCCAGATGGGTCGTTCTGGGTCGGCACGATGGCCAACAACATCGGACCGGAAGACGCGCCGATCGCCATCACGCAGGACGCCGGGCAGCTGTTTCGGGTCGCCCCCGACGGCGGCGTGACGCGCCTGTCCGACGACCGTTTTGGCATCACCAACACCATGGTGTGGACGCCGGACGGTCGCTTCGTGACCGCCGACACGATGAAAAACGCAATCTACAGCTATGCCTGGGACGGCGGCTCTTCACGGCTTGCCGACCGGCGGCCTTTTTTCGGCAGCTTTGAGCGGGGCCTGCCCGACGGCTCCTGCATGGATGCCGAAGGTTACATCTGGAATTGTCGGGTCGTGGGCGGCAGCTGTCTCGCCCGCATCGCGCCGGACGGCCGACTGGACCGGATCGTCGAACTGCCCTGCTCGTGGCCGACGAGCTGCGCCTTTGGCGGCGCCGATCTCGACACTCTGTTCGTCACCTCGGCGCGCTTTACCATGACCGCCGAGCACCTTGACGCGCACCCGCATGAGGGCGGCCTCTTTGCGCTCCGTCCGGGGGTGCGCGGCCAATCGAGCAACCGCTTCGGTTAGGTTCTCCGCGATGCAGCCGGGGAGAGGCCGCTGGCGTTGGCCACCGTCGCCTCAAATCGGTCGGGCGGGCTGATGCTTGCTACCGTCCCCTGGACAGGCTGCCCAGTATCCCGCGCACGATCGCACGGCCGACCGACGAGCCGACGGAGCGCACCACCGCCTTGATCGCCGCCTCGGCCACGGTCTGGCGGTTGGACGGGCGCGGCGCCGGCGCGCGCCGGGACGGCGGCGGTGAATCGTCATTGCCGAAGCCGGGGATGGTCCAGCGCGAGCGGCCGCTGTCGGCCTGTTGCGCCTGTTCTTCGGCATCCTGCGCGCCCTTGGCCTTCTTCTGCAGCATCTCGAAGGCCGATTCGCGGTCGATGGTCTGGTCGTACTGTCCGGCGACCGGACTCTGGTCGATCAGCTTGCGGCGCTCGTCGGCCGTGATCGGGCCAAGGCGGGAGGATGGCGGCCGGATCAATGTCCGCTGCACCATCGACGGCACGCCCTTGGCTTCCAGCGTCGAGACCAGCGCCTCGCCGGTGGCGAGTTGGGTGATGGCGGTGGCGCAGTCGAAGTCGGGATTTGGCCGGAACGTCTCGGCGGCCGTCCTCACCGCCTGCTGCTCACGCGGCGTGTAGGCGCGCAGCGCGTGCTGCACGCGGTTACCGAGCTGGGCGAGAACCTTCTCGGGGATATCCAAAGGGTTCTGGGTGACGAAATAGACGCCGACCCCCTTGGAGCGGATCAAGCGAACCACCTGCTCGACGCGGTCGATCAGCACCTTCGGCGCTTCGTCGAAAAGCAGGTGCGCCTCGTCGAAGAAGAAGACCAGCTTCGGCTTGTCCGGGTCGCCGACCTCGGGCAACTCCTCGAACAGCTCCGACATCAGCCAAAGCAGGAAAGTGGCGTAGAGCCTGGGGTTCATCATCAGCCTGTCGGCGGCGAGCACGCTGATGGCGCCGCGGCCGTCGCGGGTGGTGCGCATGATGTCGGCGATGCGCAAAGCCGGCTCGCCGAAGAAATGCGCCGCACCTTGCTGTTCCAGCACCAGCAGGGTGCGCTGGATGGCGCCGACGGAGGGCTTGGTGACATTGCCGTAGCGCGCGCTGATCTCGTCGGCGCGCTCGGCGATGTTGGCCAGCAGCGCCTGCAGATCCTTCATGTCGAGCAGCAGCAGGCCGTCCTCGTCGGCGATGCGGAAGGCGATGTTCATGATGCCTTCCTGCGCTTCGGAGAGGTTCATCAGCCGTGACAAAAGCAGCGGCCCCATTTCCGAGACGGTGGCGCGGATCGGATGGCCCTGCTCGCCGAACAGATCCCAGAAGATGACCGGGAATTCCTGGAAATCATAAGGGTCGAGCTTGACCTGTTCGGCCCGCTTGACCAGGAAATCCTGCGCCTTACCCATCATGGCGATGCCGGACAGGTCGCCCTTGATGTCGGCGCAGAACACCGGCACGCCGGCATTGGAAAAGCCTTCGGCCAGGATCTGCAGGCTGACCGTCTTGCCGGTACCGGTGGCGCCGGTGATCAGGCCATGGCGATTGCCATACTGCAGCAAAAGCTGCTCGGCGCGCTGGTAGCTGTCGTCGGGCTTGCGGCTGGCGCCGAGGAAAATGCTGGTCTCGTCAGCCATATGTCTATGTCTCCGCAAACTGAAGTGTTAAGGCCAATGGCCTTGCCGCACCTATAGTCAGGCCATTGCACAGCGACAATGCCAATCGTCAGATGGGCCAATTGTCTAAACTGGACCAATCCTCCAAATCGGTTTTTGGAGCTTGCGGATTTTGCCGCTGTTTGGCAATCGTTCATGGTTCGTCCTCGCGGACTGGCCTATATCAGGGAGATCGAGTTCGGACCCTGGAGTCGCATTGCATTGCGATATCGGACGGGGAACCGTAGACTGGACTGCCCAGGCTGGTGCGGCCGCATAAGAACGAGGAAAATGGATGGGCGCCGGAGCCTTGCAGGAAGTCGAACCCACAAACGTCGAGCGCCAGCGATGGCTGGCCTTGGCGGAAAAGGCGTTGGCCGGCGCATCCTTCGAGGACAGGCTGGTGTCGCACACCGACGACGCCATTCGCATCGAACCGCTCTATGAGCGCGCCGGCGGGGCGGAACCGCTTGTGCGCGCCAACCCCAAATCGCTCTGGATCGTCAGCCAGCGCATCGACGATCCCGATATCGGCCGTGCCAAGGCTCAGGCGCTCGACGATGTCGCGCAAGGCGCGACGGGATTGTCGTTGGTCTTCGAAGGCGCCCCGAATGCATTCGGCTATGGCCTGCCGAGGACGGCGCAGGCGCTGGAGAGCGTGCTCGACGGCGTGCCGCTCAACCGCGTGCAGATCCGCATCGACGCGCATCCGTGGAGCCGCGCCGTCGCCGACTGGCTGGTTGCGTTCCTGAGCAAGCGCCGCTCCGATCCGGCAAAGCTTAACCTCTCCTTCGGCATCGATCCGGCGGCGATCTTTGCCGGAACCGGCAGGCTGCGCATGTCGATCGAGGCGCTACAAGCATCGATGCCGCAATCTCTGGCGCATTTCTTCTCGCTGGGCGTGCCGGGCGTGCTGCTCGAGGCCGACGGGCGGGTGTTCCACAATGCCGGCGCCACCGAGGCGCAGGAGCTCGGCACCATGCTGGCGTCCGCCGTCTCCTATCTCAGGATGTTCGAGGATGCGCGCCAGCCGCTCGTCTATGCCGCGCCGCATATCGGCTTCGCGCTCAGCGTCGACCAGGACCAGTTCCTGTCGACGGCCAAGCTCAGGGCGTTGCGCAGGCTGTGGGCGCGAATCCAGGAGACGTGCTCGATCCCGGCCTCGACCGCCAACATCCATGCCGAGACCTCGTTCCGCATGATGACGGCGGCAGACCCCGAGACCAATATTCTACGCACTGCGATCGCCGGTTTTGCCGCAGCCGCCGGCGGCGCCGATTCGATCTCCATCCTGCCGCATACGATCGCTCACGGCCTGCCGGCGCCTTTTGCCCGCCGTGTCGCCCGCAACGCGCAGCTGATCATGGCCAATGAGAGCCATATCGACCATGTCGCGGACCCTACCTATGGCTCGGGTGCGGTCGAGGCGCTGACGCTCGGCCTATGCGAAGCGGCGTGGGAAGAATTCCAGAGGATCGAAGCGGAAGGCGGCGTTCTGGCGAGCCTGCAGCAAGGCCATATCCAGTCCCGCGTCAAGGCAGCGTCCGAGCGCCGCGCCGCGGCCTACCGGTCGGGCGAACGGGCAATCATCGGCACCACGCTTTACCCGCTGAAAAGCGAGGCCCCGGTCGAGACGCTGGCGGCTGAGCGGCGGCCTCCTTTCACCGAGGGCGTGGCGGTTTGCGAGGCGCTGTTTCCGGTCCGCATCGACCAGTCGATCGGAGCCGCACCGTGATCCCCGACTTCAGCCAGATCGGCTGGTCGGTGCCGCGGCGCGCGCCCGTCGAGGTCAAGGGCTCGCGACTGACGCCGGAAGGCATTGCCGTCAAGCATCTCTACGGCCAGGGCGACCTCAAGGGGCTTGCCGATCTCGACACCTATCCGGGCATGCCGCCCTTCGTGCGCGGCCCCTACCCGACCATGTATGTCCAGCAGCCCTGGACGATCCGGCAATATGCCGGCTTCTCGACGGCGGAAGAGTCCAACGCTTTCTACCGGCGCAACCTCGCTGCCGGCCAGAAGGGCCTGTCGGTGGCGTTCGATCTGCCCACCCATCGCGGCTATGACAGCGACCATCCGCGCGTTGCCGGCGATGTCGGCATGGCGGGCGTGGCCATCGATTCCATCCTCGACATGCGGCAGCTCTTCGACGGCATCCCGCTCGACGAAATGACGGTGTCGATGACCATGAACGGCGCCGTGCTGCCGATCATGGCGCTCTACATCGTGGCGGCGGAAGAACAGGGCGTTGCGCAGAAGGATCTCGCCGGCACCATCCAGAACGACATTCTGAAGGAGTTCATGGTCCGCAACACCTACATCTATCCGCCGAAGCCCTCGATGCGGATCGTGTCGGACATCTTCTCCTACACGTCGAAGAACATGCCGAAGTTCAATTCGATTTCGATCTCCGGCTATCACATGCAGGAGGCCGGCGCGACGGCGGACCTGGAGCTCGCCTACACCATCGCCGACGGCATCGAATATGCCCGCGCCGGCGTCGCCGCCGGTCTCGATATCGACCGCTTCGCGCCACGGCTTTCCTTCTTCTGGGCAATCGGCATGAACTTCTTCATGGAGGTCGCCAAGCTCCGCGCCGCGCGGCTTCTGTGGTCGAGCCTGATGCAGAAGAATTTCGCGCCGAAGGATGAGCGCTCGCTGTCGCTGCGCACCCATTGTCAGACGTCCGGCTGGTCGCTGACGGCGCAGGACCCCTACAACAACATCACCCGCACCATGATCGAGGCGATGGCGGCGACGCAGGGCCATACGCAGTCGCTGCACACCAATTCCTTCGACGAGGCGATGGCGCTGCCGACAGACCATTCGGCCCGCATCGCCCGCAACACGCAGCTCATCCTGCAAAAGGAATCCGGCACCACGCGCATTGTCGACCCGTGGGGTGGCTCGGCCTATCTGGAGCGGCTGACGCATGATCTGGCGGCGCGCGCGCTTGCCCATATCGAAGAGGTCGAGAGCCTTGGTGGCATGGCCGCTGCGATCGAACAGGGCATTCCGAAACTGCGCATCGAAGAGGCGGCAGCGCGCACGCAGGCTCGCATCGATTCCGGCGAGCAGATGCTGGTCGGCGTCAACGCGCATCGGCCGGAGAACGACATCGAGGTCGACGTCTTGAAGATCGACAATGCCGAGGTCCGAGCCCGGCAGTTGTCGAAGCTGCAGAACCTCAAAGGCACGCGCAATGTCGGCGCGGTCGAGAGCGAACTCGATGCGCTGACCCGCGCTGCGGCGGGTAACGAAAACCTGCTGGAATTTGCCATCCGCGCCGCGCGCGCCAATGCGACCGTCGGCGAGATTTCGCTGGCGCTGGAAAAGGTCTTTGGCCGCCACGTCGCCTCGGTGCAGACGATCTCCGGCGTTTATCGTAATGCGCTTGGCGACAATCTGGCGGTCGACCGGCTGCAGGAAAAGATCGAAGCGTTCGAAAAGACATCCGGCGGCAAGCCACGCATCCTCGTCGCCAAAATGGGACAGGATGGCCATGATCGTGGCCAGAAAGTCATCGCCACCGCCTTTGCCGATCTCGGCTTCGACGTCACCGTGGGCGCGATGTTCCAGACGCCTGAAGAGATCGCAAAGCTCGCAGTCCAACAAGACGTCCACGTCATCGGCGCCTCGTCGTTGGCGGCGGGTCACCTGACGCTGATCCCGCAGTTGAAGGACGCGCTGAAGAAGCTCGGCCGCGACGATATCCTGATCGTCGCCGGCGGCGTCATCCCGCCTCAGGACTATGACGCGGTGCTTGCGGCTGGTGCCGCGGAAATCTTCCCGCCGGGCACGGTTATTCCGGAAGCGGCGGATCGGCTGCTGGACCGGCTGCTGGCGGGCTGAGCGGCACCGTTAGAATACCCGTTGCGGCAGTGCGCTAAGCGGGGTCGGTTTCAGCAGGGAAGCGCCAGGTCAGATTCGGGGGAACTTGTGGAAATGCGGCCGCCATGAAGGCGGCGAAAACCTCTCGGCTGACGAACACTTCGGTCAGCGGCCTGCTGCCATACGGGTCCTTCGGAGTCGGCAGTTCGAACATTGCTTCCGTATTTCGATTCTCCAAACTGAATCGAGGTGTGTCCGACTGGGCCATCAGACGCTCGGCGAATCTGTCAGGATCGCCTGGCTCCCACAGCATCATCCGCAAAGCGCTCCATGCGTTCCAACGAGGACCCTCGGCCTGAATTGAGCCCTGCCCCCAACTCGGGGACGTTATGACGCGAGAGGAGAGCAGGAAGGTTTCCAACCGTTCGCGCACCTCGCTCTTATGACTGCTGTCCCTCAGCTTCTCCATGCCATGCGAGAAATAGCCTTCATGCTCGGCCGAGCGACGACGCACGAAGTCGGTCAAGGACTCGACATCGTCCGCCACAACGCCGAACACGGTGGCGAACATCCTGTCGAATTCGGCTGTGATGTCACTACGCAGCCTAACCAGGACAGCGGTCCAGTCCGCTTCCTCGGAACCGCAGGCCGGCAGTTCCCGATCGATCGCCCGCCGCATGATGCGGATGATCTCGATCTCCGCACCCCGCTGGGCTAGCCATGCCGAGCGGGCTTGATACGCTTCCTTGTCGGGGCCCGAAAGGTACGGCTGATCTGGCTGTCCTCTCCGCGTGCGCAGGAACTCGACCACCGCCGATCCGAAGCCAGGATGCGACAGCAGGCGCCGCTGAAGGTCGCCCATCCGGCAGACACCGCCGACGCCGCGGTAGCTCCAATCGGCGCGTGGTTGCGGGATTGGATATCTTTTTTCATCATGGGCTCGGTAACCGCTGGGCTTCGGCCCCTGCCCCGTGTCCCGTTCTAGCGCAACAGCAATCACCATCCGCGCCGTCAAGGGTGAGGCGGCTTTCGCAAAACCCGCGACCAATTCGTCCAGCGCGCCTGGCGTGTTCGGGACCATCTCCATGATCATTCGCGCAACCAGGTCCCGCTGCCAGTCTGAACCCTTCGCATGCAAGCGGGCGTAGATAAGCGCATGCGCGCGCGGATTGTCCTTAAATTCAGCGACCAGCGCGCAAAGAGGCGTCCATATTTGGTCACCGCCATTCACGATGGCATCTTCGAGTTCGCCTAGCCGGTTACCCGCCCAACGCCGCTTGTGGGCGGCGTCGTGGATGCGCTTCAGGGCGGAGAGGTACTCCAAGTGTTCACGAAGACTATTGGCCACCAACGTCCTTTTCTCAGGCATCTCCAAGGAGAAGAACGAACGATACCTGGCAACGTTTTCGCTTTCCTTAAGCTCGACGCCTAAAAGCGCAGCATTACTAGCCGTTCATCATCCAGCAGCAGAGACACGAACTCCAACAGGCCTGCCAGACGGGCGCGGCGCAGCCATCGAACTGTCAAAATCTCGCACAGACCTCCGAGACGGCGTGATCGAGATCGTCATGGTGGCGGCGCAATCGCATTCACGCCATGTCGCCAAGCTTGAAGGTCAGCCGTCCGACAGCTTGACGATTTCCCACTCCTTGCCGTTGACGCTCGCCACGTCGCCGACCTTCTTGCCGTACAGTGCGATGGCCATCGGCGAGACGTGGGAAATGCTGCCCTTGGCGGGGTCGGCCTCGTCTTCGCCGACGATCTTCCAGTGCACCTTTTTGCCGTCGTCGGCTTCCAGCGTGACGCTCATGCCGAAGCGCACCTGGTCACTGCCCGGCTCAGGAACGGAGAGTTCGGCACTTTCACGCCGCGCGGTCCAGTAGCGCAGGTCGCGCGACACGACGGCGATGCGCTCGCGGTCGGCTTTTCGCTCGGCTTTCGCCAGTATGTCGCGCAGATCGGTCAGATTGTCCTCGATCTGCGCCAGCCCACGCTCCGTCACCAGATTGCGGTGCGGGCTGATCGGCCGCTCGCCGATGCCGGCAATGGCGTTTTCGCTGTCTTCCTCGCGGGTAAAAGCTCTGCTCATCGGATAAACTTAGGCCCGCTTCGGCGACTGTACAAGCCACTTGCCGGACCCGGTCATTGGCCGGACTATGGGCCGAGCGAAGACCTCTGCGGCTGGCATGATTCCTGCGGTTGGCCGGACGATCGCAAGGGATGTGCCGATGTTGAACAGACGAGCGCTTCTGAGGGGGACGGCCGGCTTTGCTGTGCTCGGTCTTTCGCTGGGCAAGGCCTTGGCAAAGACGGCTGCGCGCGGCTCGATCGACGCCACGGAGCTTGGCGTGCAGCCGAACGCCCCGGACGATCAGACCAAGGCGTTCATCCGAATGCTTGCCGAGGCGAGCGAACGCAACGCGCCGGTGTTTCTGCCGCCGGGCAACTATGTCGTATCCAACCTGAGCTTGCCCGCCCGTGTCAGGCTTTCCGGCGTGCCCGGCGCCTCACGCATTATCTACGGCGGCAACGGCCACTTGCTGACCGCCGAACAGACTGAGCATATCGACCTCACAGGGCTGGTCTTCGACGGCGCCAACAGTTGGCTGGCCGATGACGCGCAAGGCCTACTCGACCTGCGTCGCGTCGCCCATCTTGCCATCGACAATTGCGCGATCACCGGCAGCGGCAAGCACGGGCTGGCGTTCGAGCATGTATCGGGCCGCGTCGAGCGCTGCGACATATCGGGGGCAGCGGATGCCGGCATCTATTCCGTCGAGGCCGCCGGCCTCGAGATATCGGGCAACACGGTGTCCGATTGCGGCAATGGCGGCATTCTCGTACACCGCTGGCAGCAGGCCGAGGACGGCACCATCGTCAGCGGCAACCGCGTACAGCGCATTGGCGCGCGCAGCGGCGGTACCGGCCAGAACGGCAACGGCATCAACGCCTTCCGCGCCGGCAATGTCTCCGTCACCGGCAACATCGTCTCGGACTGTGCCTTTTCGGCGATCCGCGCCAACAGTTCCAGCAATCTGCAGATGACCGGCAACACCTGCTCGCGTTCGGGCGAAACCGCGCTCTATTCCGAATTCTCCTTCGAAGGCGCCATCATTGGCAACAACATCGTCGACGGTGCCGCCAACGGCATCTCGATCGTCAATTTCAACGAGGGCGGCCGCATGGGCGTGTGCTCGAACAACATCGTGCGCAATCTGTCGACCACAGGCCCCTACCCTGCCGACCCACCTGGCTTCGGCGTCGGCATCAGCGTCGAGGCCGACACCACGGTTACCGGCAATGTCATCGAGAACGCGCCGCTCTACGGCATGCAGATCGGCTGGGGTGCCTATATGCGCAATGTGGTGGCGACGGGAAACATCATCCGTCAGGCCGGAACCGGCATCGCCGTCACCGTGGTCGAGGGCGCGGGAAACGCCATCATTTCCTACAATGTCATCGACGGCGCCAAAAACGGCGGCATCATCGGCCAGCGCTGGGCCGAGCCCGCGACCGGCGACCTCGCCCGGTTAAGCGATACCGGCTATGCGCATCTGACGGTCGAACGAAACCGCGTTAGCTAAGCGCCGCGGTCGGCCGCAGCGAGCCGACCTTGGCGCCGATGCGGCTTTCGATTACTGGATTGGCCTGTTCCAGAAGGTTTGCCGCCAGCGCCTCGTCGGAACTCAGAAGTTTTGCCAGCACAGCCGCGATCATCACCTCGGCGGCGCGGCCGGCGCCGTCATCGCATTTCAGCGCGATGCCGAGGCCGAGCTCGGGAATGGCGGCGCAATAGACGCCTTCGGCGCCGGTCTTAACGAAGACGCGGCCGGGCGCCGCCTGCATCAGCGCAACATCCGCCTTGCCGGTGCCGGCAACCAGGAAGGGCTCGGCCATGCACGCCGACAGCAGACGCTTGGCCGCCTTGGCGCGTTCAGGACCAAAGCTCCTGCCCGTCGCCATCCGGGCAAAGCCCAGCGCGAAGCTTTTTAGAGGCACGGCGTAGGTCGGGATCGAGCAGCCATCGATGGCCCGGTCATTGGCATCGTGAGCAGCGCCGGTCACCGCCTGCATGGCGTCTCGTACCATCTCCTGAAAGGGGTGGCCGGCCTTGACGTAGCCCTGATGGGCAATCCCCGAGTGCACACAGGTGCAGAGAAAGCCGGAATGCTTGCCGGAACAATTGTTGTGGAGCGGGTTCGGCGAGCCGCCGGCACGCGCCAGTGCAATCTCCGCACCATGGCTGGACGGCCAGTGCGCACCGCATTCCAACGCCGTCTTGTCGAGGCCGGCCTTGGCCAGCATGGCTTGCGCCAGTTCGACATGCGCGGGCTCGCCCGAATGCGAGGCGCAGGCCAGCGCCAGTTCGCGGTCACCGAAGCCGTACGCGTCGGCAGCACCCGTTTCGACCAGCGGCAGCGCCTGGATCGCCTTCACTGCGGAGCGCGGAAACACTGGCCGCGTCGTATCGCCGATCTCCATCACAGGCTTGCCGTCGCCATCGAAGACCGCGACAGCGCCGCGATGGGCGCTCTCGACGATCGCGCCGCGCAAGACTTCGACCAGAACCGGATTTGTCATGACTACGCCCTAAAAATACGGGCTGCTTCTACCTGATCCGGTCGAGGATGGAAACGTAGTTGGCGACGGCAGCGCCACCCATGTTGAAGATGCCGCCGAGCTTTGCGCCCGGCACCTGGATGCCGCCGGCCTCGCCGGTCAACTGCATGGCGGTCAGCACATGCATCGACACGCCGGTGGCGCCGATCGGGTGGCCCTTGGCCTTCAGCCCGCCCGAAGGATTGACCGGCAGCCTGCCGTCCTTGGCCGTCGTGCCGTCCAGCGCCAGCTTGGCGCCCTCGCCGGGCTTGGCCAGGCCCATCGCCTCATATTCGATCAGTTCGGCAATGGTGAAGCAGTCATGCGTCTCGACGAAGGAGAGATCGTCCAGCGTCACGCCGGCCTTCTTCAAGGCCTGGTTCCAGGCCTGCTCGCAACCTTCGAACGAGAGGATGTCGCGCTTCGACATCGGCAGGAAATCCTGGACATGTTCGTTGGCGCGGAAGGCAATGGCACGGCGCATCTTCAGCGCCGTCGCCGTGTCGGTCAGCACAAGGGCTGCCGCGCCGTCGGAGACCAGCGAGCAGTCGGTGCGCTTCAGCGGCCCTGCAACGAAGGGGTTCTTCTCGCTTTCCTGACGGCAGAATTCGTAGCCAAAATCCTTGCGCATCTGGGCATAGGGATTGTCGACGCCGTTCTTGTGGTTCTTGGCGGCGATCATCGCCAGCGCGTCCGACTGGTCGCCATAGCGCTGGAAATAGGCCTGCGCGATCTTGCCGAAGACGCCAGCAAAGCCGGCCGGCGTGTCGCCCTCTTCCGGCAGATAGGACGCCTTGAGCAGGTTCTTGCCGATTTCGGGACCGGGTGTCGTCGTCATCTGCTCGGCGCCGACCACCAGCACGATGCGGGCGGCATTGGCGTCGATGGCGCGGATGCCTTGCCGGACCGCGGCCGAACCGGTGGCGCAAGCGTTCTCGACCCGCGTCGCCGGCTTGAAGCGCAGCCGGTCGTCGGCCTGCAGCACCAGGCTGGCGGTAAAATCCTGCGGGGAGAAGCCGGCATTGAAGTGGCCGAGCACGATCTCGTCGACCTCGTCCGGGCCGATGCCGGCATGGTCGAGCGCGTCGACCGCAACCTTGGTGATCAGCCCTTCCAGCGTCTCGCCTTCAAGCTTGCCGAAGCGCGAATGCGCCCAGCCAACGATGCATGCGGTCATGGCGGTCTCCATCCTTGGCGCCAGCCTAACATGTGGGCTCATATGGCGCACTTCGCCTTTATTGTTCAAATATAAACAATCCCTCCCGCGTCGAAAAGGGCCGCAAGCCGACAATCGCTTGGTGCAGGCTGCAATCGAGTCGATTTTTTGTTGATTGACGGATCAATAAAAAATAATCATGCGAGCCAAGAGCCGGGAACAACAATGCCGAAAGTCGGAATGGAACCATTGCGCCGCAAGGCGCTCATCGACGCGACGATCTCGGCGATCGGCGACCGCGGCTCGCTCGACGTGACCATGTCGGAGATCGCCGGACGCGCCGGCGTCTCATCGGCACTTGCCCATCATTATTTCGGCGCCAAGGATGAGCTCCTGCTGGCAACGATGCGGCACATATTGGCCGAGCTGACGATCGACATGCGGCGCGCGCTTCAATCCGCCGCCACGCCGCGCGAACGCGTCTCGGCCGTTGTCGCCGTCAACTTCTCCGACATCCAGTTCCAGCCCGAAACCATCGCCGCCTGGCTCGCCTTCTATGTCGAGGCGCAGCAATCATCGGCCTTGCGCCGGCTGCTCAGGGTCTATGCGCGGCGGCTGCATTCCAACCTGATGAGCGGGCTAACCGGCATTCTGCCACGGCAAGAAGCCGACCGCGCGGCGGAAGCGATCGCGGCGATGATCGACGGGCTCTACATCAGGCGCGCACTGAAGGACGGGGTGCCGGATGCGGCGACCGCGATCGCGCTGGTCGAAGACTATCTCGAAATCAAACTCGGCGGGCGGCAGACACAGTGACAGCCTCAGTGACATCAAGGCGACCCAACATCCTGATCGTCATGGTCGATCAGCTCAACGGCACGCTGTTTGCGGATGGGCCGGCGGATTTCCTGCATGCGCCGCATCTCAAGGCGCTGGCTGCGCGGTCGGCGCGCTTTGCCAACAATTACACAGCCTCGCCGCTCTGCGCGCCCGGCCGCGCCGCTTTCATGAGCGGGCAATTGCCGTCGCGCACGCAGGTCTATGACAATGCCGCCGAGTTCGCCTCCTCGATCCCGACCTATGCGCATCATCTGCGCAGCGCCGGCTACTACACCTGCCTGTCGGGCAAGATGCATTTCGTCGGCCCCGACCAGTTGCACGGTTTCGAGGAGCGGCTGACCACCGACATATACCCCGCCGATTTCGGCTGGACGCCGGATTACCGCAAGCCCGGCGAGCGCATCGATTGGTGGTATCACAATCTGGGTTCGGTGACCGGCGCAGGGATCGCCGAGATCACCAACCAGATGGAATATGACGACGAGGTCGCCTTCCATGCGGTGCAAAAACTCTACGATCTTGCCCGCACCTCCGATGATGCGGCCAGCCGGCCCTGGTGCCTGACCGTCTCCTTCACTCATCCGCACGACCCCTATGTCACACGACGGCAATATTGGGATCTCTATGAAGACTGTCCGGCGCTGGAGCCGGAGGTGGGATTCATCGCCTATGCCGACCAGGATCCGCATTCGCAACGGCTCTATCGGGCCAGCGACTACGACAGTTTCAACATCACGGCGGAGCAGATCCGCCGCTCGCGGCGCGGCTACTACGCCAACATCTCCTATCTCGACGACAAGGTCGGCGAGCTGGTGTCGGTGCTCGAGCGCACGCGCATGCTGGACGACACCATCATCCTGTTCTGCTCCGACCATGGCGACATGCTTGGCGAGCGCGGCCTGTGGTTCAAGATGAACTTTTTCGAGGGATCGGCGCGGGTGCCGCTGATGATCGCCGGCAAAGGTATTCCGGCCGGGCTGATCGAGGCGCCGGTTTCCAATCTCGACGTGACGCCGACGCTGTGCGACCTCGCCGGCATCGACATCTCCGCGATCGCGCCGTGGACCGACGGCCAGTCGCTGCTGTCGCTGCTCGAGGGCACGAAACGCGACGCCCCGGTGCTGATGGAATATGCCGCCGAGGGCTCCAACACACCTTTGGTGGCGATCCGCGACGGCCGCTACAAATTCATCCATTGCGAGATCGACCCGCCGCTTCTGTTCGATCTCGAAGCCGATCCGCGCGAACTGACCAACCTTGCCACCGATCCGGCGCATGCCGATCTGGTGGCGGCCTTCACGGGAGCGGTGCGGGCGCGCTGGGACATGGCGGCCTTCGACGCTGCGGTGCGCGCCAGCCAGGCGCGACGCTGGGTGGTCTATCCGGCACTGCGCAACGGCACGCACTACCCCTGGGAGTTCCAGCCGCTGCAAAAAGCGTCGGAGCGCTACATGCGCAACCACATGAACCTCGACAATCTCGAGGACCAGAAACGCTTTCCGCGAGGCGAATGATGACCATTGTCCCCTCCCTCGATCACCTCAGACAGGCTTATGCTGTCACATCGAAGGCGACACAGATCACGCCTTTGCTTGAATCGGCAGCCTTGGCCAAAGAGACGGGTGCCGCCCGCGTCTTCATCAAGCCGGAATCGCTGCAATGGGCGGGATCGTTCAAGGTGCGCGGCGCCTATTGGCGGCTGAAGCGGCTGTCGGCCGACGAAGCCAGAAAGGGCGTCGTCGCCTACTCCTCCGGCAATTTCGCACAGGGGCTGGCGGCGGCCGGCCAGGCGCTCGGCATTCCCGTCACCATCGTCATGCCGATCGACGCGCCGGCCGCCAAGCGCGACGCGACCGCAGGCTATGGCGCGCGGGTCGTGCTGACCGACCATGGCGACCGCGCCCGCGAAGAGGTCGCTGCCGCCAAGGCGCGCGAGATCGCCGAGACTGAGGGACTTGCCTTGCTGCACCCGTTCGACGATCCGGAGATTGTGGCCGGCCAGGCCGGCGCCGGGCTCGAAGCGCTGGAGCAACTCGAGGCGAAGGGTGCCAGCGCCGATCTGTTGTTCTGCTCGGTTGGCGGCGGAGGACTGATCGGCGGCGTCTCGCTCGCCTTCCACTATTTGTCGCCGACAACCGAGATCATCGGTGTCGAGCCGGAAGGGTTCAACGGCATGGGAGCGTCATTGGATCACGGCGCCATCGAGACCATGCCGATCGCGCCGAAGTCGATCTGCGACGGGCTGATGTCGCGCCGGCCAGGCGACGCGCCATTCGCGGCAGTGAAGACCGCCGGTGTGCGCGGCATCACCGTCGACGATGCGTCGGTGCGCCGGGCGATGAAGATTGCCTTCGAGCGGATGAAGCTGGTGCTGGAGCCGTCGGGCGCCGCGTCGCTGGCAGCGCTGCTCGGCGGCAAGGTGAATGTGGCTGACAAAACAGTCCTGGTTGTGGCTACCGGCGGCAACGTTTCGCTCGCCGATTTCATGGCGCATATGAACCATGCTTGAAGCAGATTTCGTCATCATCGGCTCCGGCTCCGCCGGCTCGGCCATGGCCTACCGGCTGTCGGAAGACGGCAAGCATTCGGTCATCGTCATCGAGTTCGGCGGCACCGATATCGGGCCGCTGATCCAGATGCCGTCGGCGCTGTCGATCCCGCTCAACATGAGCCTCTACGACTGGGGCTTTGCCAGCGAGCCGGAGCCGCATCTCGGCGGCCGCGTGCTGGCAACGCCGCGCGGCAAGGTGATCGGCGGCTCATCCTCGATCAACGGCATGGTCTATGTCAGGGGCCATGCGCGCGACTTCGACCATTGGGCCGAAGAGGGCGCGACCGGCTGGGGCTTCGCCGACGTGCTGCCCTACTTCAAGCGCATGGAGGACAATGACGGCGGCGAGGACGGCTGGCGGGGCAAAGGCGGCCCGCTGCATGTTCAGCGCGGCCCGCGCAAAAATCCGCTCTACGGCGCTTTTGTCGAGGCCGGCCGCCAGGCGGGGTTCGAGCTGACGGACGACTACAACGGTTCGAAGCAGGAAGGCTTCGGCCCGATGGAGCAGACCATCCGCGGCGGCCGCCGCTGGTCGGCGGCATCGGCCTATCTGAAGCCGGCTCTCAAACGGCAAAATGTCAGCGTGGTCAAAGGTTTCGCCCGCCGCGTGATCATCGAGAATCAACGCGCCGTCGGCGTCGAGATCGAAGCTCACAAACAGATTCAGGTTGTTAAGGCGCGACGTGAGGTGATCGTCGCCGCGTCCTCGATCAATTCGCCCAAGATCCTGATGCTGTCCGGCATCGGTCCGGCCGCGCATCTCGCCGAAAACGGCATCCAGGTCGTGGCCGACAGGCCCGGTGTCGGCCGCAATCTGCAGGATCATATGGAGCTCTACATCCAGCAGGAATCGACACAACCGATCACGCTGAACTCGGTGCTGAACCCCTTCTCCAAGGCGCTGATCGGGGCGCAGTGGCTGTTCTTCAAGACCGGCCTCGGCGCCACCAACCATTTCGAAGCGGCCGCCTTCGTGCGCTCTGCTGCCGGCGTCGACTACCCCGATATCCAGTACCATTTCATCCCGGCGGCTGTGCGCTATGACGGCAAGGCGGCGGCGAAGTCGCATGGCTTCCAGGCGCATGTCGGGCCGATGCGCTCGAAGTCGCGCGGCTCGGTGACGCTGCGCTCGCCCGACCCGAAAGCGACGCCGGTGATCCGCTTCAACTACATGTCGCATCCAGACGACTGGACCGAGTTCCGCCACTGCATCAGGCTGACCCGCGAAATCTTCGGCCAGAAGGCTTTCGACAGTTTTCGCGGCAAGGAAATCTCGCCGGGCTCGCGCGTCCAGTCGGACGAAGATCTCGACGCCTTCATCCGGGATCATGCCGAGAGCGCCTATCACCCGTGCGGCACCTGCAAGATGGGCCGCGCCGATGACATCATGAGCGTCGTCGACCCAGAGTGCCGGGTCATCGGTGTCGACGGGTTGCGAGTGGCGGACTCCTCGATCTTCCCGCGCGTCACCAACGGCAACCTCAACGCGCCGTCGATCATGACCGGCGAGAAGGCATCCGACCACATTCTCGGCCGCACGCCGCTGGCGCCGTCCAACCAGGAACCCTGGATCAATCCGCGCTGGCAGGTGGCGGACAGATAGAGCATTGTCGGGCAACTGCCCTGCCCTACCGAGACACTTGGAGAATTCCCATGCGCGCCCAGCCAACGGCATCGCACTATGTCAACGGCCGCTATATCGAGGACGAGGGCGGCGCGCCATTGCCGGTGATCTATCCGGCGACCGGCGAGGTCATTGCCACGCTGCATTCGGCGACGCCGAATGTGCTGGAGCTCGCCATCGAAGCCGCGCGCGCGGCACAACCGGCCTGGGCGCGGCTGAAGCCGGTGGAGCGCGGCCGCATCCTGCGCCGTGCCGCCGACATTCTGCGCGCCCGCAACGCCGATCTCGCCCGCATCGAGACGCTCGACACCGGCAAGGCGATCCAGGAGACGCTGGTGGCGGACGCGCCTTCGGCGGCGGATTGCCTCGAATATTTCGGCGGCGCGGTCGCCGCCTTCAACGGCGAGGCCATCGATCTCGGCGGACCCTTTGCCTATACGCGCCGCGAGGCGCTCGGTGTGTGCGTCGGCATCGGCGCCTGGAACTATCCGATCCAGATCGCCGGCTGGAAATCCGCGCCGGCGCTCGCCATGGGCAACGCCATGGTGTTCAAGCCGTCGGAAAACACGCCGCTGTCGGCGCTTGCGCTGGCCGAGATCTACTCAGAGGCCGGCCTGCCCGACGGGCTGTTCAACGTCGTGCAGGGCTATGGCGATGTCGGCGCCGGCCTTGTCGGCCATGATGTCGTTGCCAAGGTTTCGGTGACCGGCTCGGTGCCGACCGGCCGCAAGGTGCTGTCGCTCGCCGGCTCGAAGATGAAGCACGCGACTATGGAGCTCGGCGGCAAGTCGCCGCTGATCGTCTTCGACGATGCCAATCTCGAAAACGCCATTGGCGGCGCCATGCTCGGTAATTTTTACTCCACCGGACAGATCTGCTCGAATGGAACACGCGTCTTCGTGCAGAGCGGCATTCACGACCGCTTCGTCGACCGGCTGGTCGAGCGGACGAAGAAGATCCGCATCGGCGATCCGCTCGATCCGGAAACGCAGATGGGTCCGCTGGTCAACAAGGCGCAACAGGAGAAGGTGATCTCCTACATCAAGGCCGGCCAGCAGGATGGCGCGACGCTCGCCTGCGGCGGCAACGTGCCGTCGCTGCAAGGGTTCGACGGCGGCTTCTTTGTCGAGCCGACGGTGTTCACCGGTGTCACGGATAACATGCGCATAGCGCGTGAAGAGATTTTCGGGCCGGTGATGAGCGTGCTGAAATTCGACGGCGAGGACGAGGTGATCGACCGCGCCAACGACACCGAATTCGGCCTTGCCGCCGGCGTGTTTACTCGCGACCTGCAGCGTGCGCATCGGGTGATCGCCGAGCTGCAGGCCGGCACGTGCTGGATCAACGCCTACAATCTGACGCCGGTGGAAATTCCCTTCGGCGGGGTGAAGCAATCCGGCATCGGCCGTGAGAATTCGCTGGCGGCGCTGGCGCTCTATTCGCAGTTGAAGGCGGTGTATGTCGAGACGGGGGATGTGGCGAGCCCGTATTGACGCTGACGATTGGCGAAGGCCGAGGCGACAGCCAATCTCCCCCCTTGCGGGGGAGATGTCCGGCAGAGGGGGGTGTGAAGGATCGCCAAGCTCAGGTGTGATCTTTTCACCCGAAGGGCATTTGATAGTCGTGAATAACGGATAGGCTGGCGGGACAGCACCCCCCTCTGCCTTGCCAGGGATCTCCCCCGCAAGGGGGAGATTGGCAGCTTCAACGCCTCACCCCTTCTGCGCCGTTCCATCCAGATACTGCGTCAGCGCACACACCAGATGATAGAAGATGCTGGCCGGCACATCCGTTGCCAGCGAGCGACCGCGTTCGTCGATGCGGTCGATCCACAGGCCGAGCGGGGCCGGGTCGACGTGCCAGCGGAACAGCCGGCCGACGCGCGCCTCGATTTCCGGCTTGAGATCAGGCCCACCTGAACCGTCGAGCGCAATCGCCGCCTTGATTGCTTCGGCCTGCGGCCAGCTGCGCGAGACAAGGTCGAGCGGCAGGCCCTGCCGTGAGACGGCGCCGTAAGCAAGCCCGGTGGCGCGGTTGAGGCCGTTGGCGATGGCCGAGGCATAGAGCTTGCGGGCAAAATTGCTCAACTCGTTCTGGCCGCTGCGGGCGGCGAAGTCGGTGAGCAGCGAGGCCCATTCGAAATGATGGCCGGGCTCGGTCCATGTGCCCTTCTCGCCGGCCGCCGGTTTCCAGCCGGCGTCGAAATATTCGCCCAGCGTCCAGCTCTCGGCATCGAAGAAATGGCTGCGGAAGAGATCGATGATGCGGGCGGCGCGGCGCAGATAGGTGCGGTCGCCCGTCGCTTCGTACCAGGCGAGGAAAGCCTCGAGCAGATGCATATGCGGGTTGGAGCGGCGCTCGCCCTCACCGTCCGATGTCTCGAGAAAGCCGGTCATGCGGCTGTCCTCGAGATGCGCGTCGAGGAAGGAGAACGTTTCTTCGCCGAGCCGCAGCGCCTCCGGATTGCCGCACATATGCGCATGCGCCAGCGCAAGCAGCACGCAGGAATGGTCGTAGGCATCTTCGGTGGCGTCGGCGACGGAACCATCGACATTGAGCGTGCGCACCCAGCCGCCTCTGTCGGTGCGGCCCTTGCCGGCCATGAAGGCAATGCCATGGGCAATCAGGCGATCAGCCGGACCGTCCCAGCCGCGCGCCTTGGCGACGGCGAAGGCATAGACTTGCCTGGCCATCGTGCGCATGCGCTTGGGCTTTACCAGCGGATTACCATCGAAACCGAGCGCCTCGTGAAAGCCGCCATGGCGCTCGTCGACGCCTGCCGTCGACCATAGCGGCAAGGTCTCTTCGAACAGCCAGTGATGCACGCGCCGCCGCCAGGCGCCGCTTTCGATGACGCGATCATGCGCCGGGGTGAACCTTGTTTCCAGCCGGCCCGATTTCTCCAACTGCTCGACGATCTTCTTCACATGCTGGCTGTGGCTCACCGGAGCGACGAAGGTGGCGTCCGCCGTCGAGACGATGGCGACGTCCTTCATGCCGATCGCCGACAACAGCCGGCCGTCGCTTCGGATATAGGAATTCTCGCAATCGATGGCGACGACATCGCCGACGAGGACATTGCCCTTGGCATCGGCAGGGCCGACATCGAGCAGCGACTGCCAGGAGCCGAGATCGTTCCAGCGGAAGCCGGCCGGCACCATGGCGATGTCCTTGGCCCGCTCCATGATAGCGTAGTCGATCGAGTTCGACGGAATGGCGGCGTAGAGGTCCAGCGGCATATAGAGGCCGGACAGGTCGCTCGTCGCAGCCTTGTAGGCGGCTTCGGTGGCTTGCCAGATGTCGGGCTGGAAGGCGGCAAAGGCGTCGCGCATGGCGCCGGCGCGAAACAGGAAGATGCCGGTGTTCCAGTAGAAGGTGCCAGCCTCGAGGTAGCTTTGCGCGGTGGCGAGGTCGGGCTTTTCGACGAAGCGCGAGACATCGAAGACACCGCTGTTCTCGCCTGACACCTCGATATAGCCGTAGCCGGTCTCGGGCTGCGTCGGCCTGATGCCGAAGACCACCAGCCGGCCAGCAAGGGCTGCCTGACTGCCCGCCTCGACGCTCTGCCAGAATTGCTTCGGTGTCGCAATCTCGTGGTCCGAGGGCACCACCAGAACCAGGCTGTCGCCGAATTCGGACAATGTGCGCAGCGTAGCCAGCGCCACGGCAGCAGCGGTGTTACGCCCGGTCGGCTCGAACAGCGGGCCGCCGCCTGAAAGGTCGAGACCGGCTAGGTCGGCATGGACGCGCTCGGCATGACGCTCGGCGGCGATCAGGAAGATCGGTGTTTCGCCGCCCAGTCGCGCCGTCAGCCGGCGCAAGGTCTTGGCCAGCATCGAGCCGTCGCCGGAAAGATCGTGGAACTGTTTCGGGTTGTCCTCGCGCGACAGCGGCCACAGCCGCGATCCGACGCCGCCACTCATGACAAAACTGACAATGCGCTCGGTCATTCGCGTCTCGTGATCCAGGGTTGTTGGTCGATTGGATAGCACGCATGCCTTTAAGCCGTGTTTACCTGGCTGGAAATCCGCTCGGCTGCCAGCTCGATGAACGCCTTGACCAGGGGCGAAAGGTGACGGCTGCTCGGATAGAGGACGTGGAGGCCACCGGCCGGCGTCGTATGCTGCTTGAGAACACGCCGCAACCGTCCTTCATTGATCAACCCCTCGGCAAGCACGTGGGGCAATTGAGCGATGCCGAAGCCCGCAAGCGTGGCTGCAATGACCGCCTGCATCTCGTTGGCGGCGAAGCGGCCGACCACGGCGACCGTCTCCTGGCCGCGCGGTCCATCCAGCACCCAGTGGGCACCCGACGTCGATGGGCCGGCGACGACGCATTGATGGCGCGCGAGATCCACCGGCTCTTCCGGCACGCCGTGTTGCGCGAGATAGTCCGGACTGGCGCAGAGCAGCCTGTGCGTGGAGCCGAGCTTGCGAGCGATCAGCGTCGAATCCTGGAGCGAGCCGGTGCGGAAAGCGAGATCGATACCGTCCTCGACCAGATTGAGCCTGTCGTCGGTCAGGCGGAGCTCGACCTTGGTCTTTGGATACATTGCGAGGAAGTCGACGACGGCGCCGATTAGGAAATGGCCGCCGAAGCCGACCGGGGCCGAAATGCGAATCGTACCTGACGGCTCCGCCCTGGTTTCGGCGAGATGCAGATTGGCTTCCTCGATCGTCCGCAGTGCCTGGCTGCTCTGCTCGTAATAAAGACGCCCGGCATCCGTCATGTTGAGGCTACGCGTCGTGCGCTGCAGCAGGCGGACCCCCACCTCGCGTTCGAGCGCGGCAATGCGGCGGCTGACCGTCGTCTTGGGCATGGCCAGCACGCGCGCGGCAGCCGTGAAGCTGCCGGCTTCGACGACGCGGGCAAATACGACGATGTCGTTGAGGTCGAGCATTGTATCTAAAAATGGGACAAAGTTTTCCAATTATAGGCAATTATGCATCAATACGACAGGTCCTAATTTTGCTCCAGCGAAACAAGAAGGAGCAGACGAGATGACCAGCAAACTAAACATTCTGGTGACCGGCGCTACCGGCCAGCAAGGCGGTGCAGTGGCGCGCGCCCTGCTGTCGAAAGGACATCGGGTGAAGGCGTTGACGCGCAAGCCAGACAGCGAACCTGCTCGGCATTTGGCAGCGGCGGGCGCCGAAGTGGTGGCCGGCGATCTCGCCGACAGAGCCTCCGTGGTGAGGGCCGCCGGAGACGTCGACACCATGTTCCTGATGGGCAACAGCTATGAGGCCGGCATGGAAGAAGAGACCCGCCAAGGGATCCTTGCCGCCGGTGCGGCGAAGGCTGCCGGCGTCGGGCATCTGATCTATTCATCAGTTGCCAGTGCAGACAAGAAAACCGGGATTCCGCATTTCGACAGCAAGTATCTCGTCGAAAAACATGTCGTCGGGCTCGGCATCCCCTACACGATCAGTGCGCCGGTCGCCTTCATGGAGAATGTCGTCGCCCCGTGGTCGATCAACGCGCTCAGCCAGGGCACTTATGCCTTCGCGGTGCCGCCAAAGCGTGCCCTCCAGCTGGTCGCGCTGGCTGACATCGGCGCCTTCGTCGCCGCCTTGACCGAGCGGCGAGAACAGGTGTTCGGCAAGCGCTTCGACTTCGCCGGGGACGAACTGTCGGGTGAAGACGAGGCGAAGATCCTGTCGCAGGCCATCGGCCGCCCGATCAGCTATCAGGAAATCCCGATCGCCGTGGCACGTCAGCAGAGCGAGGATGCCGCGCTGATGTTCGAATGGTTCGACCGCGTCGGCTACGACGTCGACATAGACGCCTTGCGCAATGAATTCCCGGAGGTCCGCTGGCACAGTTTTGCCGACTGGGCACGAGAATTCGATTGGAGTGTGCTTGGGCAGGCATCAGCGGCCAACCGCTGATCCTAAAAGGTCTGGTTGTAGGCGCCGACTTCGGGGCTACGGCGCAGCACGGCATTGACGGCTTCGAACATCTGCCAGCGGCGCTCGGAGGATACCGGGCTCTCCACCACCACGACAAGCGACGGCTCGTTCGACGAGGCACGCACCAGGCCCCAGGTGCCGTCCTCGGCCACGATACGCACGCCATTGACGGTGATGAGGTCGGCGATCTTCTGGCCGGCGAAGACGGCGTCGTCCTTCTTCATGGCCTGAAAGTCGGAAACCACCCGTTCGACAACGCTGTATTTCACATCGTCCGGGCAGTGCGGCGACATGGTCGGCGTGCCGAAGGTCAGTGGCAGGTCGTGGTAGAGATCGGCCATCGATCTGCCGGGGCTGCGATCCAGCATTTGGCAGATGGCAATCGCCGTGACGATGCCATCGTCATAGCCGCGCCCGACCGGCGGATTGAAGAAGAAGTGGCCTGACTTTTCGAAGCCGGCGATGGCACCGAGTTCGGCCACACGGCGCTTGATGTAGGAGTGGCCGGTCTTCCAGTAGTCGGTGACGGCGCCATTTTCCCGCAGCACGCTGTCGGTGTTGAACAATCCGGTCGACTTGACGTCGACGACGAAGGTCGAGCCCGGGTGGAGCCGCGAAATATCCCGCGCGAGCATGACGCCGACTTTGTCGGCGAAGATCTCATCGCCTTCATTGTCGACGACGCCGCAGCGGTCGCCGTCGCCATCGAAGCCGAGGCCGACATCGGCTCCGGCTTCCAGCACCTTGTCGCGGATGGCGTGCAGCATCCGCATGTCTTCGGGATTGGGATTGTAGCGCGGGAAGGTGTGATCGAGATCGACATCGAGTGGGATGACCTCGCAGCCGATCCGCGCCAGCGCTTCTGGCGCAAAAGCGCCGGCGGTGCCGTTGCCACAGGCGACGACCACCTTCAGCGGTCTCGAGATGCGCTTGCCCGCAGTCAGATCGTCGAGATAGGTCTCGCGGAACCCCGAAACGAAATCATAGGAGCCGCCGCCGACAAGGTCGAAGTCGCCGGCCAGCACGATTTTCTTCAGCGTACCCATCTCCTCGGGACCAAAGGTCAAGGGGCGCGCCGCGCCCATCTTGACGCCGGTCCAGCCGTTCTCGTTGTGGGAGGCCGTGACCATGGCCACCGACTGGGTCTCGAGCGCGAACTGGGCGAAATAGGCCATCGGCGACAGCGCCAGGCCGACATCCCTGACACGCGCGCCGGCGGCCATCAGCCCGGAAACAAGCGCCAGCTTGATCGACAGCGAATAAGACCGGAAATCATGTCCGGTGACGATGTCTGGTCCGGCACCAAGGCGGCGGATCAGCGTGCCGAGCCCCATGCCGAGCGCCTGGACGCCGATAAGGTTGAGCTGAGGCGGCACTTCCGAGGCCGGATGGCCGAACCACCAGCGGGCGTCATATTCGCGAAACCCGGACGGCTTTATCAGCGCCGAGGTTTCAAACTCGAAGGTGTTAGGCCGGGCGTCGCCTACGATTTTCAGGGGCAAGACAGCAGAGCTCCGGATGGCGAAAATACGATTTATCGAGGCTGCTCCATAGCACGCAAGGCTTTAAGCCGGGTTTATCCCGGGCGGGAAATCCAAGCTTTGTGGCAATGCCCGACGAAAGCGAATGAAATGCGACAGAAGCGCTGTCATTGCCGCTTGCAGGAACGAAGTACGGCGGCTATAAGCCCGCGGTCTGGTCACGGAGTGTAGCGCAGCCTGGTAGCGCACCTCGTTCGGGACGAGGGGGTCGCAGGTTCAAATCCTGCCACTCCGACCAGAAAAAACAGACACTTAGGTGTCCGTTTCTCCCGACACCCCACAAGATACCTCAAAGGCAAAAACGGCCGCATCGGCATCCGGTGTCGGCATGGTATTTTGACGCGACAACCATCTGCGCTACCTCGATAATAGGACTGCCGCCGAAACAGCGGCCGGGAACGAGGTGTGCGGAAGATGAAGTTGTTGATTTCGAGCGCAGGCCGGCTGTCAGCGCTGCTTGTTCTGTCGCTCGCGGTAGGTTGCTCATCGCTGGGTGGTACGGTCAACGCGGCGAAATACGACAGCATGACATGCGCCGAGCTCAACACTGCCGTCGGCGATACCGCGCGCGAAATCTCTCAAACCGCCATCACCCGCGGCAAGGTCACCAAAACCAGCCTGCCGAACTGGCTGCTCGGCGGCGCACGCGTGAAGACCGCTGTCGCCAACCGGGAGACGGCCAGGATCGAAAAGCTGAAACAACAACAGCAAGCAATTGTCGCGGTGAGAGAGCGTAGGTGCAGCTAGCTTAGTCGCCCAGCCAGGCCCAGACCTTCCGGCCAGCGTCTCGCCCTGCTTCGACGAAAGCGTTCCGGGAAGAGTCGATCGGGTCATGCTCGATGGCTTTCAGGACTATCTTGATCCGGAGAATCGGGCCCGGCTCCTGCGTTAGGATCTCGTCAAAGAGGCCGTCGAGGAAGGATTCAATATAGCCGGACGACAGAGCGACCTCATCGCCGATGAAATCCACCACTCCGAAGTTTTCCGATGGCTCGACGGCAATGACAGCCCTAGCAAAATCCCACTTCGGGCCGAGATGCTTGTCCCGTTCTCCGACGATTTCCATACTCGACGGGACGCCTAGGGCCGGTCCCGGGTGACGGGAACCTTTCCAGCGAGATAGATAATCAGTCACCGCCCCCTACGCACTCAACCTGAAGCGCGTCACATCGATCGCTGCAGCCATCAGCGTCTGCGTGTAGGCGGCCTGCGGGTTGCTGAAGATGTCTTCGGTCGGGCCTTCCTCGACGATCTTGCCCTGTTTCATCACGATGATGTAGTCGGCCATGGCGCGCACGACGGCGAGATCGTGGCTGATGAAGAGGTAGGACAGTTCGTGGTCGGCCTGTAGCTTGCGCAGCAATTCGACAATCTGTTTCTGCACCGAGCGGTCGAGCGCCGAGGTCGGCTCGTCCAGCACCACCAGTTTGGGTTTCAGGATCATGGCGCGCGCAATGGCGATGCGCTGGCGCTGGCCGCCGGAGAATTCGTGCGGGTAGCGGTTGCGCGCGTTGGGATCGAGGCCGACCTCGAGCAACGCCTCGATCGCGCGCTGATCGCGTTGCTTGCCTGACAGGTTCGGCTCATGCACCAGAAGCCCTTCGGTGATGACCTGGCCGACGGTCATGCGCGGCGACAGCGAACCGAACGGATCCTGGAAGACGAGTTGCATCTCGCGGCGCAGCGGCCGCATCGCCTGGCGGTCGGCGGTGGAGATGTCGCGGTCGCCGAAGCGGATCACGCCGTCGCTGGGCAGCAGCCTGAGCAGCGCGCGGCCGAGCGTCGATTTTCCGGAACCGGATTCGCCGACGATGCCGATGGTCTGGTTGCGCTTCAGCCGGATCGAAATGTGGTCGACGGCGCGTAGCAGCAGCGGATCACCGGCGAGGAAGCCGCCGCCGATCTTGAAGGTCACCTCGACATTGCGGCCCTCGAGCAGTACCGGCGCATTGGCCGGCGGCGGTGACTTGGTGCCGGTCGGCTCGGCGGCCAGCAGCATCTTCGTATAGGCATGCTGCGGATTGGCGAACAGCGCTTCGGCCTCGCCTTCCTCGACCACCTCGCCATAGCGCATGACATAGACGCGGTCGGCAAAGCGCCGGACGATGCCGAGATCATGGGTGATGAAGACGATGGCCATGCCGAGCTTGCGCTGCAGTTCGGCCAGCAGCACCAGGATCTGCGCCTGGATGGTGACATCGAGCGCCGTCGTCGGTTCGTCGGCGATCAGGATGTCGGGGTCGTTGGCGAGCGCCATGGCGATCATGACGCGCTGGCGCTGGCCGCCCGACATTTCGTGCGGATAGGATTTCATCCGCCGCTCGGGATCGGGAATATGCACCAGCCTGAGCAGCTTGAGCGCCTCCTCGCGCGCCTCGGCCGCGTTCAGCCCGCGATGCTTGCGAATTGGCTCGATCAGCTGGTTGCCGATCGAATAGAGCGGATCGAGCGAGGTCATCGGCTCCTGGAAGATCATGCTGATCTTGGCGCCCCGCACCTTGTTGAGGTCGGACTTGCTCAGCGTCAACAGGTTGCGGCCGCGATAGTCGACGTGACCCGTCGCCTCGCCGTTGGAAGCCAGCAGGCTCATCGCCGCCATCATCGTCTGGCTCTTGCCGGAGCCGGATTCGCCGACCACGGCGACGGTTTCGCCGGCATTGACGTGGATGTTGATGCCCTTGACGGCTTCGACCGCCCCGTCGAGCGTGCGAAAGCGGACGCGCAGGTCCTTGACGCTGAGGATCGTTTCGGGAGTTTTCATCTCGGCGGTCCCCATATTATCGGTCTCTCGGGTCGAGCGCGTCGCGCAAGCCGTCACCGACGAAATTCAGCGCAAACAGCGTCGAGACGAGGAAGAAGGCGGGGAACAGGAGCAGCCAGTTGGCGGTGCCGATGTTCTTGGCGCCGACCGATATCAGCACGCCCCAGCTGGTCATCGGCTCCTGCACGCCAAGGCCGAGGAAGGACAGGAAGCTTTCCAGAATGATGACTTGCGGCACCAGCAGCGTCATGTAGATCACCACGGGTCCGAGCAGATTGGGGATGACATGGCGGATCAGGATGCCGCGCTGGCCGACGCCCATGGCTTCGGCAGCCTGGACATATTCCTGGCGGCGTATCGACAGCGCCTGGCCGCGCACGATGCGCGCCATGTCGAGCCACAGCACCGCCCCGACAGCCAGGAACATCAGCACGAAATTGCGGCCAAAGAACACCACCAGCATGATGACGAAGAAGATGAACGGCAGCGAATAGAGCACGTCGACGATGCGCATCATCACCTCGTCGATCTTGCCGCCGGAAAAGCCGGCCGCCGCCCCGTAAAGGACGCCGATGACCACGGCGACAACGCCGGCAAGCAGGCCGATGGCCAGCGAAATGCGCCCTGCCATCAGCGTGCGGGACAACAGGTCGCGGCCGGTGTTGTCGGTGCCGAACAGGAAATACTGCTGTTTGACCGACGCGGTCATCGTCACTTCGAGGCCGTCAGCCGACTTGCTCTCTATCTTGGTATCGTCGAAGGCATCGGAGCGGTCAAGATAGCGGATGTTGCGCTCATCGATCGGTTTGGTCGAGGTAACGGTGACGGTGACGCGATCGCCCTCCTGCTTCCACTCCTTGATGTCGACGCGCATGCGCTTGATTGCATCCTTGAGCGACGTCTCGATCATGTCGGCCTTCGGATAGGGGCTGAAGCTTGGCGGCGTGCGCACATAGTCGGCGTAGATGGTGGTGTATTGATGCGGCACGAACCAGGGGCCAAACACGCTGATGACACCGATGAAGGCCAGATAATAGAGGCTGAACATGGCTGCGCGGTTGGCCTTGAGGCGCGCCCAGGCATCGCCCCAGAGTGAGCGGCCGACGACGGCGGGCGGAGCGGCGGTGGCTGCAATGTCAGTCATAGCGCACCCTCGGATCGACGACCGCGTACATGACGTCGACGATCAGGTTGAAGACGATGGTGAAGAGCGCGATCACCACCACGGTCCCCATCACCAGCGTGTAGTCGCGGTTTAGCGCGGCATCGACGAAATAGCGGCCGACGCCGGGAATGGAGAAGATCGTCTCGACGATGACCGAACCGGTAAGCAGCGCCGCGGCCGCCGGACCGGTGAAGGAAACGATCGGCAGAATGGCGCCGCGCAGTGCGTGCTTGACCACCACCGACCAGTCGGACAGGCCGAGCGCACGCGCCGTGCGGATATGGTGGGAACGCAAGCTCTCGATCATCGAGCCGCGCATCAGGCGGGCAACGATGGCGATCTGCGGCAAAGCGAGCGTCAGCACCGGGCCGACCTTGTTGATCAGTGCGCCATCACCCCAGCCGCCGATCGGCAACAGCTTCCAGGTCAATCCGAAGGCAAGCTGGATGATCGGGGCGATGACGAAGGTGGGGATGGTACTGCCGGCGGTCGCCAGCGCGATCACCGTATAGTCGCCAAGCTTGTTCTGGTTGAGCGCGGCAATGGTGCCGAGCACCGAACCCAGCAGAAGCGCCAGGATCAGTGCGGAGGTGCCGAGCTGGACTGAAATCGGCAAGCCCTTGGCGAAGAGTTCGGTGACGGTGAAGTCAGGCAAATTATAGCTCGGCCCGAAATTGCCGCGCAGCAGGTTGCCGAGATAGTGGGCATATTGCAGCCAGAGCGGATCGTCGAGGCCGAACTGGGCTTCCAGATTGGCCCTGATCTCGGGACTGAGGCCCCGCTCCTGATTAAAGGGGCCGCCCGGTGCGACGCGTATCAGGAAAAACGCCATGGTCACGATGACGAATAGCGTCGGTATGGCGGTCAGAAGCCGCCGTAAGATATATCGCAGCATAAGCGCCCCGCTTCGGCCAGAGCGACACGCGTCCGTGCGGACGCATAACCACGCTCCGGCGCCAAATCTTCGCACCGGGCTTGCCGAAAATCGACCACGACTTTCGGACCGGTGCGATGACCGACCAGCCCGCCGCGCCCGGATGAGGCGCGGCGGTCCAGTCAAGGATGACTATCAGTCCTTGGAGACGAAGCGGGACGGATGGATGTCCATCACATTGTCATCGAAGCCATGCAGCTTCGAGGAAACGATGTCGTGGAAGCTGTAGTAGAGAAGCGGAATGTTACCGACGTCGTCGACGAGGATGCGCTCGGCCTCAGTGAGGTCCTTCATGCGCTCTTCCGGCTTGCCGCCGGCAGCCGCGGCCTTGTCCATGGCCGCTTCATATGCCGGGCTGACGTAGCTCGAGTAGTTGTTTCCGCTGGCCTTGCGTGTGATGCCGAGGAAGGTCTCGGGATCCTTGTAGTCGGCGATCCAGGCGGCGCGCGCCACGTCGTAGTTGCCCTTCTGCTCAAGGAAGGAATAGTGGGTCTTGGTATCGGTGTTGAGCAGCGTGATCTCGACGCCAAGCGGCTTCAGCTGTTCCTGGATGGCAACCGCGGTGTTCTTGTGGTTTTCCGAGGTGTTGTAGCGGATCTCCATCTTCAGCGGATGCTCGGGCGTATAGCCGAGTTTCTCGAGGATCTTCTTGGCGGCGTCCTCGCGGTCGATCTGCGACATGTCGGCATATTTGGCCATTGCCGGCGTGTAGCCCGCGATGCCTGGAGGGACCATCGAATAGCCGGGAAGCATCGAGTTCTGCCAGACTTTCTCGGCGAGGAAGTCGCGGTCGATCGCCATCGATATGGCGTTGCGCAGCTCGACATTGTCCCACGGCGCCTTATCGGTCTTGATCGCATAGTAGTAGGTTCCGAGATACGGTCCGACTCGGACCTGATCGCCGAACTTGGTCTTGAGGTCAGCGAGCTGTTCGGTCGGCAGGTCGCCGTAGCTGTCGAGTTCGCCGGCCTCGAAGCGCTTCATCGCCGACGAGCGGTCTTCGGTCGGGATGTAGTTGACGACGTCCATCTTGACGGTCGCGGCGTCCCAGAATTTCGGATTCTTGACCAGCTTCATGTGGTCGTTGGGAATCCACTCGGCCAGCGTATAGGCGCCGTTCGAAACCAGATTGCCCGCCTTGATCCAGTCGGCGCCGAGTTTGTCGATCGAGGCCTTGTTGACCGGATAGGTAGCCTGGTGGGTCAGCATTTCGAGGAAGTATGGCGTCGGCGCCTTCAGCGTCACTTCCAGGGTGTTGGCGTCGATCGCCTTGACGCCCATATCCTCGGGCTTGCCTTTCTTGGTGTTGACTTCCTCGGCGTTCTTCACCGGATAAAGCATGGAAGCGTATTCAGCGGCGGTCGCCGGATCCTCCAGCCGACGGAAGGAGTAGACGAAGTCGTCTGCCGTCACCGGGCTGCCATCCGACCACAAGCCGTCCTTGCGCAGCTTGAAGGTGTAGACGGTGCCGTCATCCGATACGGTCCAACTTTCGGCGGCGCCCGGAATGAGGTTCGTCTTCTGATCGTGCATGACCAGTCCCTGGAACAGGTCGCGTATGATATCGGCTTCGTAGACCGTCGAGGTCTTGTGCGGATCGACCGTCTCCGCTTCGGCGGCGCTGCCTCTGTTGTAGACGGTCTCGGCAAGGGCCGGCGTCAGGAACGTGCCTGCAGCAAAGGTCATGGTCGTGGCGACCAGCGTCGCCTTCAGCATATTTTTCAGCATCATGAAGTCTCTCCCTGTGGCGCTGCCCAGCGGCTCGCGCCTTCGAGTGTTGACGCCCCGGAACCGATTTCTGGCCCCTTTTGAGCGCGCCGCCGGTTCCCGTCCGGCAGCTGGTGGCAGGAGACTAGACAGACGGAAATATTATTTCAACCGCCCGCTGCTTGACGTTGAGTGAGCAGTCTTTCGCTAAAGTAGGATCAGCTAAAATTCAGACGCTTTTCAACTGGCTGCACCTTGCGGTTGCTTTATCGGTTTTCTGTTTTTGCTACCGGGGTTTGGCATACTCAGCAGTATGCTGCAGAACCCAAAAATCCGCGCTTTATCGTGTCGTTTCCGGGTGAACGCCTCGGGGACCTCGGCGATCGAATTTGCCATGCTGGCGCCGTTGTTTATCCTGCTTCTGCTCGGCATGGTTGCATATGGCATCTATTTCGGCGCCAGCCACTCGGTACAGCAAATCGCGGCGGATGCGGCGCGAACGGCGATTGCGGGACTGAACGCCACTGAACGCAAGACGCTGGTGACCAATTTCATCAACAACGATGTCAACGGTTATCCCTTCGTCGATGGCACGAAGCTGACGGTCGACGCCAAGGACAGCGTCGCCGATGGCAGTCAGTTCGTGGTCTCGGTCAGCTACGACGCACGGAATTTGCCGATCTGGAATCTGTTCCCCAATCTGCCTATGCCGGGCATGACCATTCACCGGCAATCGACGATCCGGGTCGGGGGCATCTGATGCGTAGTGCCGTGGCTGGAATGCGGCAGATATGCCGGCGGCTGCTGCGCGACAAGCGGGCCAATTTCGCCGTCATGACGGCGCTCAGCGCGCCCTTCGCACTGGTGCTGACGGCGTTCGCCGTCGACCAGGGTGCGCTGTTCAACGAGCGCCGAGCCGCGCAGTCGATCGTCGACCTGGCGGCGATCACCGCCGCGGCCAATCTCAACAACGCCGAAACGGCGGTGCTGACGACGCTGAGCGACAATGGCATCAGCTCCGTTACCGTGCAGAAAAGCGGGACAACCATCGCGCCGACAGCCACCAAGGCGGTGGTCCAGATTGTACCCGGGCGCTACACCGGCTTGAGCTCCATCGCCACCGGCAGCCGGTTCGAGGCGAACAAGCTGCCCTACAACGCCGTGCGCGTCTTCCTGACGAAGCAGGGCACGCTCTATTTCGGCGCCTCGCTCATGGCCCCGCCGGTCATCGGCACGACGGCCACCGCAAACGCCCAGGCGCAGGCGACCTTTTCGGTCGGCTCGAGGCTGCTCAGCGTCAATGGCGGGCTGCTCAACGCGCTCCTTAAGGGGCTGGTGGGCGGCAACATCTCGCTCAGCGTGATGGACTATAATTCCCTGATCGCCGCCGACATCAACGTGCTTTCCTTCGTCGATGCGCTTGCGGTTCAGTTGAACATGACTGGCGTGTCCTATTCGGATGTGCTGGCTTCAAAGGCAAGCATCGGCCAGATCGCCACCGCCATGGCCAATGTTCCGGGGTTGGACAACACCGCCAAACTGGCCTTGCAGTCGGTGGCCTCGAAGGCCACCAGCACGGTCCAGATTCCGCTCAGCCACCTTGTCGACCTCGGCACGGTCGGGCGCCTGGCTCTTGGGCAAAAGCCGTCGGGGCTGGGTGTCGATGCCAGCGCCATGGGCATGCTGACGGCCGCAGCCTCGCTTGCCAACGGTACCAACCAGGCCCAGCTCGACCTGGGCGTCACCGTGCCTGGGCTCACCGCCACGACGCTCGACGTCGCCATTGGCGAACCGATGCAATCTTCGCCATGGCTGGCTGTCGGCGAGGCCGGCACCGTAGTGCGCACCGCGCAGACACGCATCAAGCTTCTGGCGTCAGTTACGGTCGGCAACAGCAATATCGGTGGCGGCACCAGCCTGCTCTCCGTTACCCTGCCGCTGCACATCGAAATCGCCTATGCGGAGGCCAAGCTGACGGACATAAGCTGTCCGAAGGGTCCTGACAGCATCAAGGTCACCATCGCCGCGCGTCCCGGTGTGGTCGAGGCGCATCTCGCGGCCAGCAGCGCCGACGGCAATGCCGGCGCCTTCGCCGACTTCACCAAACCGCAATCCTTCTACAACACCGAGATCGCGGCGGTGAGGCTGCTGCTCGTCCCGCTCTTGTCGGTGAAGGGCTCTGCGGCGTTTGCGATGACCAACATGAATTCGACAAACCTGGTCTTCAACTATAGCGACATCGCCGCCAAGACGATCAAGACCGTGTCAACGCAGAACCTGACGCAGTCGCTGACCACCTCGCTGGTCAACGATCTGTCGCTTACGGCCAACGTGCTGGGCCTGCCGATCAACCTCAACGCCCTGCTTGGAACGGTGAAGCCGGCCGTGGTGGCGCTGCTGAACAGCGTGACAGCGCCGGTCGACACACTGGTCTACAATGTGCTCGCAGCGCTCGGCGTGAGCGTTGGCCAGGCCGATGTCCGGGTCACCGGCGCGACCTGCGGCCGCTCCGTTCTGGTGCAATAAGGTGACCCCTTTGTCCTGACGCAATTCCTCAGGGAAGCGCTGCGCGCTTTTCCCGGGAAAACCGCTTCACTTTTCCTGGAATTGCTCTAGCGCTAGCCGGCTCGTCCGACAAACCAGCCCAGCGCCGGTAGCGAAAGCCCCTCCTCCTGCAGGACCGCACCGTCACCCGAAGCGATCGCCACGACAGACCCGAAATCCGGCGGCTTTGGCCAGTCGGCCGACTCGTCGGCGAAATTGAAGACGCAGAGCAATGTCTCGCCCTCGCCCTGCCTGATGAAGGCAAGGACATCGCCGTCGGTATCGAGAAAGCGGATCGACCCCTCGACCAGGGCCGGATGCGCCTTGCGCAGGGACAGTATCGTCCGGTAGCCAGCGAGCACGGAGTTTTCGTCGCCATTCTGGATGTCGGCCGCTTGGGCGCGGTGGCTTGCCGGCACCGGCAGCCAGGGTTTTCCGGAGGAAAAACCGGCATTGTCGGCGCCCGCCTCCCAGACCATCGGCGTGCGGCAACCGTCCCTGCCCTTGACCGTAGGCCAGAAGCGAATGCCGACGGGATCGCGCAGAACCTCGAAGGTCAGTTCCGCTTCCTGCAGCCCGAGTTCCTCGCCCTGGTAAAGGCAGATCGATCCGCGCAGGCATGAGAGAAGAGCAATCGAGAATTTCGCCACCGCATTTGGATCGCCGTCCGGCCGCGTCCAACGACTGACGTGGCGGACGACATCGTGATTGGAGAACGCCCAGCAGACCCAGCCGTCGGCAACCGCTGCCTCGAAGGCCTCGACGCAGCCACGCACATGAGCAGGCGAGAATTGCGACCCAAGCAGATCGAACGTGTAGCACATGTTGAGCTTGTCGCCGCCGGAGGTGTAGGCGGCGAGCGTCTGCAGCGAGCGGCCTTCGTCGCCGACCTCGCCGACGCTGGCGCGGCCGCCATACTCGTCGAGCAGCGCGCGAAAGCGCCTGAGGAAATCGAGGTTTTCCGGCTGCGTCTTGTCGAACAGATGTTCCTGGAAAAGATAGGTGTTGGTTTCGCCATTGGTGCCGGCGACGCTCGACGCCAAAGGCGGATTGCTGCGCAACCAGCGGTCATGGACATAGTAGTTGACCGTGTCCAGACGAAATCCGTCGACGCCGCGGTCGAGCCAGAACCGCACCGTCTCCAGCAGCGCGTCCTGGACCTCCGGATTGTGGAAATTGAGGTCCGGCTGCGAGGCCAGGAAATTGTGCATGTAGTACTGCCGGCGGGTGGCGTCCCATTCCCAGGCCGGGCCACCGAAAACCGACAGCCAGTTGTTGGGCGCGTTGCCGTCGGGCCTGGTGTCGGCCCAGACGTACCAGTCGGCTTTGTCATTGTCCCTGCTGGCACGGCTTTCGACGAACCATTCGTGCTTGTCGGAGGAGTGCGACAGCACCTGGTCGATGATCACCTTCAGGCCGAGCCGGTGCGCCTCGGCCACCAGCGCGTCGAAATCCTCCAAGGTGCCGAACATCGGATCGACAGCCTGATAGTCGGAGACGTCGTAACCCATGTCGGCCATCGGCGACTTGAAGAAAGGCGACAGCCAGACGGCGTCGACGCCAAGCGAGGCCACGTGCGCCAGCCGCGATGTGATGCCTGAGAGGTCACCGCTGCCGTCGCCGGTCGTGTCCTGGAAGGAGCGCGGATAGATCTGGTAGATGACGCAGCCGCGCCACCAGTCGGCGCTCTGTTCAGGTCCCGGCTGGGCATTGTCGTCGGCCATCACGGACCCTTCCTGGCGCGGCCCTTTGCGGTCCGGCGCTCGATCATGAAATTCACGCTACGGCCGGGCAGCGGGCGTGCAAGGTCGATCGCCGGCATTTCGATCGCCGGCTGCCACTGAAACCCTTCCCGCACGGGCAGCGTGAAGACGCATTGGCGGCGGTCGCCATTGACGATGACGGCAAGGCGCCCGTCCCCGCTGTCGGCGAGCAGCATGACGAGGCGATGGCGCGAGGCATCGTTCCAGTCGGCCTCAGTGAGCGGCGCCCCGGTCTCGGTCAGCCAGGCGACATCGGGCACATCCAAACTGCCTTGCGGCTCTCCAGTCAGGAAGCGTGGATCGCCGAGCGCCGGCATTGCGCGGCGGAGTGCCGCGAGCGCCGACACATGGGCTTCCAGTGCGGGGTCGCGTCCCGCCCAGTCGAGCCAGGTGATGGCATTGTCCTGCGCGTAGGCATTGTTGTTGCCCCTTTGCGTGCGGCCGAATTCGTCGCCCGCGGTCAGCATGATGGTGCCGCGCGAGGCAAACAAGGTCGCGAGCAGCGCCCGGCGGTCACTGGTACGAGCCTCGGCAATCGCCTTGTCGGAGGTCTCGCCCTCGACGCCATTGTTCCAGGACAGGTTCTCATTGTGGCCGTCGCGGTTCTTCTCGCCATTGGCCTGGTTGTGTTTGGCCTCATAGGCGACGATGTCGGCCAGCGTCATGCCGTCATGCGCGGCGATGAAATTGACAGTGCGGCTGGCCGGTTGACCCTCCCTGCCGAACACGTCCGACGAACCGGCGAGCCTGGTCGCCAGCGCGCCGACCGCGCCGGCATCGCCGCGCCAGAAGCGCCTGACGTCGTCGCGGTAGCGGTCGTTCCATTCGAGGTATGGCGGGCGGAAATTGCCGAGCTGGTAGCCGTTCGGGCCGATGTCCCAGGGCTCGGCGATGAGGACCCTGTCGGCAAGGATGGGATCGGTTGCGATGGCCCCGAGCAGTGGCGCGGCGGGATCGAACGCGCCATCGACGCGGCCGAGAACCGGCGCCAGGTCGAAGCGGAAACCGTCGACGCCGGCTTGGCGGACAAAATGGCGAAGTGTGTCGAGCACCGTCTCCTGAACAACAGGATGGTCACAGGCGACGGTGTTGCCGGTGCCGGTGTCGTTGGCCAGCCTGCCACCCGCCTCGTGCCGGTAGTAGGCGTTGGCATCGAGGCCACGCAGCGACAGCGTCGGCCCGAGCCGGTCGCTCTCACCGGTGTGGTTGAAGACAAGATCGAGGATGGTGCCGATGCCGGCCTTGCGCAGGGCCGCTACCGTATCACGCAATTCGGCGAGGCCGCCCGGCGCCAGGCGCGGATCAAGCGCCATGAAGGTCACGGGGTTGTAGCCCCAGGCATTGCTCAAGCCGAGCGGCGGCAGATGCCGCTCGTCGATCGAAGCGGTGATGGGCATCAGCTCGACAGCCGAGACGCCGATCTTCTTGAGGTGCTCGATGATGGCTGGATGCGCAAGCGCTGCAATGGTGCCGCGCTGCGCTTCTGGCACGTCCGGGTGCAGCCTGGTGAAGGAGCGGACGTTGAGCTCGTAGATCAGGCCGCCGGGCGCAAACAGCGGCGCCTTGGCCGGTAGCGGCTTGGGTGGCGCACTCGCAATGGTTTTCGGCATCAGCGACGCGGTATCGGCGCCTTCATTGCGCCGCGCCGCAAGTCGCCAGTGGTGCCGATAGGGCCTGTCGATTTCGACGGCGTATGGATCTGTCAGCAGTTTCTCTGGATCGAACCACAGCCCGCGCTCCGGCGCGTAGTCGCCATCGGCGCGAAAGCCGTAGCGGGTGCCGGCGGCGAGGCCGCTGACTAACAACGCATGCACGCCCTCGCCTTCGGGCTGTAGGTCAAGCCGGTCGGTCTCGCGGGAGCCAGCGTCGTCGAAGATCGATACCCAGAGACGCCGCGCCGACGACGACCAGGCGGCGAAGCGTATGCCATCGCGAGTGATGGTTGCGCCGAGCTGGGTCATGCAGTCTCCCCCTTCTCCCCTTGTGGGAGAAGGTGTCGCCGAAGGCGACGGATGAGGGGTGTTCCAGCTTGGCGAGGGCGGCGATCCTTCGCGCACCCCTCATCCGTCTCGGCGCTGCGCGCCGATCCACCTTTTCCCACAAGGGGAGAAGGAAGGGCGCGCACCGCCACCCTCAAGTAATCACGCTCGGCTTGTTGCGTCCGGTGTGGCTCTTGATGCCGGCAATATCATCCGCTGCGGCAATCAGATCCGCGAGCGCCTCTTGCGTGTCGAGATCGTGCCGCGCCCTGTCAGGCTCGTAGCGCTCGATGTAGACGCGCAGCGTCGCTCCGGAAGTGCCGGTGCCGGAGAGGCGGAAGACGACGCGAGAGCCGCCTTCGAACAGTATCCGGATGCCCTGGTTCTTGCTCACCGAACCGTCGACCGGATCGTGATAGGCGAAATCGTCGGCACTGGCGATCTTCATGCCGCGCACGCTGGTGCCGGGCAGCGAGCCAAGCTTGGCGCGGAGTTCGTCGACCAGGGCATTGGCGCGCTCAGTCTCGACCTCTTCATAGTCGTGGCGCGAATAATAGTTGCGGCCATAGGTCGCCCAGTGTTCGGTGACCACCTGCTTGGCGCTTTCGCCGCGCACGGCCAAAATGTTGAGCCACAACAGCACCGCCCACAACCCGTCTTTTTCGCGGACATGGTTGGAGCCGGTGCCGGCACTTTCCTCGCCACAGATCGTTGCCATGCCGGCATCGAGAAGATTGCCGAAGAACTTCCAGCCGGTCGGTGTCTCATAGATGCCGATGCCGAGCTTTTCGGCGACGCGGTCGGCCGCGCCGCTGGTCGGCATCGAGCGGGCGATGCCTTTGAGACCATCCTTGTAGCCCGGCGCCAGCTGCGCGTTGGCGGCCAGCATCGCCACCGAGTCCGACGGGGTGACGAAAATGCCCTTGCCGATGATCAGGTTGCGGTCGCCGTCGCCGTCTGAGGCGGCGCCGAAATCGGGTGCGTCAGGTCCCATCATCTCGTCATAGAGATGTTTTGCGTGGACCAGGTTCGGATCGGGATGATGGCCGCCGAAATCCGGCAGCGGCTTGTAGTTGCGGCAGGTGCCGTTCTCCGCGCCGAGCCGGCGTTCGAGGATCTCCTTGGCATAGGGGCCGGTGACCGCATGCATGGCATCGAAGCGCATGCGAAAGCCGTATTTGAAATTGGCGCGGATGGCGTCGAAATCGAACAGGCTTTCCATCAGCTCGGCATAGTCGGTGACCGGATCGATCACCTCGACCGTCATGCCGCCGGCCGTCACGGTGCCGATCTTGTCGATGTCGATCTCGGCGATATCGGCAGTCTTGAAGCTCGAAATCGTCTTGGTCTTTTCGAAGATCGCGTCGGTCAGCTTTTCCGGCGCCGGGCCGCCATTGCCGGCATTGTACTTGATGCCGAAATCCTCATGCGGGCCGCCCGGATTGTGACTGGCCGACAGGATGATGCCGCCGAAGGTCTTGTATTTGCGGATGACATGCGAGGCCGCCGGCGTCGACAAAATGCCGCCCTGCCCGACCATGACCTTGCCGAAGCCGTTGGCCGCGGCCATGGCGATCGCTTTCTGGATGACCTCGCGGTTGTAGAAGCGGCCGTCGCCGCCGATCACCAGCGTCTTGCCCTTGAAACCGTCCAGCGCGTCGAAGATCGACTGGATGAAATTCTCGGCATAGTGCTCCTGCTGGAAGACAGGCACCTTCTTGCGCAGGCCGGACGTGCCGGGTTTCTGGTCAAGATAGGGTTTGGTGGCGACGGTCCGGATCATGCTTCAGGCAACCCTTTTCGAAAGCAACAGGCGGTAGAGTTCAACGTATTTGTCGGCGCTCTTGTCCCAAGAGACATCAGCCTTCATGCCCTGGCGCTGGATCTGTTCCCAGACAGCCGGGCTCGAATGCGCATCGACCAGCCGGCGGATGGCGTGCAGCATGGCGCCGCCATTGTTGGGCGCGAACTGGAAGCCGGTGGCGACACCTGCCGAAATCGCTGCCTCGTTGGCGTCGATGATGGTGTCGGCAAGGCCGCCGGTGCGGGCAACGACCGGCACGCAGCCATAGCGCAGGCCATAGAGCTGGGTCAGCCCGCAAGGCTCGAAGCGCGACGGGATGACGATGGCGTCACAGCCGCCCTGCATGATGTGGGACAGTCCCTCGTCGTAGCCGACGACGACGCCGACGCGGCCGCGATGGCGAGCGGCAGCGGCGAGCAGCGCACCTTCGAGGCCGGCATCGCCGGAGCCGAGGATCGCCAGCCGCGCGCCGGTGGCGACGACGCCGTCGACCACCGCTGCCAGTATGTCCATGCCCTTTTGCCAGGTCAGCCGGCTGATGACGCAGACGATCGGGCTGTCATCGTGCTCCAGATTGAAACGGTCCTCGACAACGGCCCGGTTGGGAAGCCGGGCCTTCAGCGTCTGCGCGGAATAGGCCGACACCAGATGCTTGTCGGTCTCGGGGTTCCAGATGTCGACGTCGATGCCGTTGACGATGCCGTAGAGGTCCGAGGATCGCATGTTGATCAGGCCGTCGAGGCCCATGCCGAATTCCGGCGAGCGGATCTCCTGGGCATAGGTCGGGCTCACCGTGGTGATCGCCCAGGCAGCCTGCAGGCCGGCCTTGAGGAAGCCGACGCCGCCATAATACTCGACGCCGTCGAGCGCCATCGCCACCGCCGGCAGGCCGAGCTCGCCAAAAATGCCGGCGCCGAACTGGCCCTGGAAGGCAAGGTTGTGAACGGTGATCAGCGACGGCACGCCGACCGCCTTGCCGTAGCGCATATAGGCCAGCGTCATCGCCGACTGCCAGTCATGTGCATGCACCAAATCCGGCTGGTAACCGGAGATGGCGCCGCCGGCGATGTCGCCGCCGACCTGGCTCAACGCCGCGAAGCGCCGCCAGTTGTCGGGCCAGTCGGCGCCGGCCGCATTGCCGTAGGGGCCACCGGGACGGTCGTAGAGATGCGGCGCGTCGAGCACGAACAGGTCGAGCCCGGCAATCTTCACGACATGGACCGAAGCCTTGCCGCCCTGCAGCAGCGGGTACTGGTAGACGGCCTTCTTTTTCTTGAAGGCGTCCATCACCTGCGGAAAGCCGGGGATGAGCGTGCGCATCGTCACGCCCTTGGCGGCAAGTGCGATCGGCAATGCGCCGGTCACGTCGGCCAGTCCGCCGGTCTTGATCAGCGGGAAGATCTCGGGCGTGACCGACAGAACCTGCATGCGTCTATCGTCCTGTCTTTACAGCTTCAGCTTGTCGATCATGTCCTGCGTGACCAGGCAGATACCTTTTTCCGAGACGCGGAAACGCTTGGCGTCGAGAGCCGGGTCTTCGCCAACCACCAAGCCTTCCGGTATCCTTACACCGTGGTCGATGACGACGCGCTTCAACTTTGCGTTCCGGCCGACATGAACGTCGGGCAGCATGACGACTTCTTCCAGCGTCGAATAGGAGTTGATGCGCGCGCCGGTGAAGATCAGGCTGCGCTTGAGCGAAGCGCCCGAGACGATGCAGTCGCCCGAGACCAGCGAGGAGACGGCCGAACCGCGCCGGCCGTCCTCGTCATGCACGAACTTTGCCGGCGGCTTCAATTCGGCGTAGGTCCAGATCGGCCAATCGCGGTCGTAGAGGTCGAGTTCGGGGGTAATATCGGTCAGGTCGATATTGGCTTCCCAATAGGCGTCGACGGTGCCGACATCGCGCCAATAGGCCTCGTTCTCCGCCGTCGAGCGGACGCAGGATTTGGCGAAGCGGTGCGCGATCGCCTTACCGTGCTGGACGATGTAGGGGATGATGTCCTTGCCGAAATCGCGGCTGGAGCCCGGTTCGGCGGCATCGCGGCGCAACTGCTCCATCAGGAACTTGGTCTTGAAGACATAGATGCCCATCGAGGCGAGCGCGAATTCCGGCTTGTCGGGAATGCCGGGCGGATCGGCGGGCTTCTCGACGAAGGCGATGATGTTGTCCTTGCCATCGACATGCATGACGCCGAAGCCGGTCGCTTCCATGCGCGGCACTTCGAGGCAGCCGACGGTGACGTCGGCATTGGCGTCGACGTGCTGGCGCAGCATCAGCTCGTAGTCCATCTTGTAGATATGGTCGCCGGCGAGGATGACCATGTATTCGGGGCCATAGGCCTCGATGATGTCGATGTTCTGGTAGACGGCGTCGGCCGTGCCTTCATACCACTGGGTTTCCGAGACGCGCTGCGAGGCCGGCAGGATGTCGAAGCTTTCGTTTCGCTCAGGCCGCAGGAAGTTCCAGCCGCGCTGCAGGTGGCGGATCAGCGAATGCGCCTTGTACTGGGTGGCGACACCGAGGCGGCGAATGCCGGAATTCAGCGCATTGGACAGCGCGAAATCGATGATGCGCGTCTTGCCGCCGAAATAGACCGCGGGCTTGGCGCGCCGGTCGGTCAGTTCCTTGAGCCGGCTGCCGCGGCCGCCGGCCAGCACATAGGCCATGGCATCGCGCGCCAGCGGCTGGGTTCTCTTCAAGTCTGCCATTTTTACCCTCCCAAATTACCAGTCTGGAGCATCGCTCAGTCGCCAACTAATTCCAGCATGATCGTCGACAGCGGCGGCAAAAGCATCGTCGCCGAAATGCCTCCTCCCTCCGCCCTGGCTTCGACCACGCCGCCATTGCCCTTGCCTGAACCACCATAGTCCGAAGCGTCGGTGTTGATGATTTCACGCCATTTGCCGACCTTGGGCAACGGCACGCGATAATTGTCGCGCGGCACCGGCGTGAAGTTGGAAATGACAGCGATCGGGTTGCCGTCGGGCGCACTGCGCAGCCAGGCGAAGACCGAGTTTTCCTTGTCGTCGACGATCAGCCAGGAAAAGCCGTCCGGCTCGCAGTCGCGCGCATGCAGCGCCGGGCGCGAGCGGTAGAGATAGTTGAGGTCGCGCACCGTCTGCCAGACGCCGCGATGCGGGCGGAAGTCGAGCAGGTTCCAGTCGAGCGCGCGCGCCTCGCTCCACTCGCGGCGCTGGGCGAACTCCTGGCCCATGAACAACAGCTTCTTGCCGGGATAGCCCCACATGAAGGCGTAAAAGGCACGCAAAGTCGCAAACTTCTGCCAGTCGTCGCCGGCCATCTTGCCAAGCAGCGTGCCTTTGCCGTGGACGACCTCGTCATGGGAGAGCGGCAGCACGAAATTCTCTGAAAAGGCGTAGGTCAGGCCGAAGGTCAGGTCGTTGTGGTGGTGCTTGCGGAAGATCGGCTCCTTGGCGAAATACTCCAGCGTGTCGTGCATGAAGCCCATGTTCCACTTGAAGCCGAAGCCCAGCCCGCCCTCATGCACCGGTGCCGAGACCTTCGGCCATGAGGTCGATTCCTCGGCGATGGTCATCACGCCGGGATGATGGCCGTAGAGTTCCTTGTTCATTTTCTGCAGAAAGGACACCGCCTCGAGGTTTTCGCGGCCGCCCTTTTCGTTGGGGATCCATTCGCCGGCCTTGCGCGAATAATCGAGGTAGAGCATCGAGGCGACTGCATCGACGCGCAAACCGTCGACATGGTATTTCTCAGCCCAGAACAGCGCATTGTTGACCAGGAACGACACCACCTCGCGGCGGCCGAAATTGTAGATCGCGGTGTTCCAGTCGGGATGAAAACCCTTGCGCGGATCGGCATGCTCATAAAGTGCGGTGCCGTCGAAATTGGCCAGGCCATGAGCGTCGACCGGGAAATGCGCCGGCACCCAGTCGAGGATGACGCCGACACCGGCGCGATGCGCACCGTCGACGAAACGGGCAAAGCCGTCCGGGTCACCGAAGCGCGCCGAGGGGGCATAAAGTCCGGTTGTTTGATAACCCCAGGACGGGTCATAGGGATGTTCGGAAATCGGCAGGAATTCGATGTGGGTGAAGCCGGTTTCGACGGCATAGGGGATCAACTGGTCGGCAAGTTCATCCCATGACAGGAAGCTGCCGTCATCGTGTTGCTGCCACGAGCCGGCATGGACCTCGTAGATCGAGATGGCTTCGCGCCTGGGATCGGCCTTGCGCCAGTAACTGCGATGGGAATCGTCGCCCCACTCATGCGCCGGCGGCACCGCCGTCACCGAAGCGGTGGCCGGGCGCAGCTCTGACTTGAAGGCGAACGGATCGGACTTGAGCGGCAGGCGCACGCCATCGGGGGCGATGATCTCGTATTTGTAGGGGTGGCCGGCGCCGATATCGGGAATGAACAGTTCCCAGATGCCGGTGTCGCGGCGGTCGCGCATCGTGTGCCGGCGGCCGTCCCATTCGTTGAAGTCGCCGACCACCGAGACGCGTCGCGCATTGGGCGCCCAGACGGCGAAATGCACGCCGGAGGCGCCTTCATGGTCGATGAGATGGGCGCCGAGCTTGTCGAACAGCCTGAGGTGCGATCCTTGCGCGATATAGTAGTCATCCATCGGGCCGAGCACCGGGCCGAAGGAATAGGGATCGGTCAGCCACCAGTCGCCGCCGGCATTTTTGGCGTGATAGCGCAGCGGCTGGCGTTTGCGGATCGATACCTTGCCCTCGAAGAAACCGGCATCGTCGCGGCGTGAGAGTTCGCCGACCTCCTTGCCGGTCAGCGTATAGGCGGTGACGAACTCGGCATTGGGCACGAAGCAGCGGGCAGCGAAGCCCTTGCCGGCTTCATGCACACCCAGAACCGCGAAGGGATCGCCGTGCGTGCCGGCAACAATCGCCGCGACATCGCCGGCTGGCGCCAGCCCGTCCGGCCCGCTTGTCGCAGCGGTCACGCGCGGTTTCCTCATCAGCCGATTTCCCTCCCGGGGAGTTGGGCCACGTTGTTCGCGGCCTCATGCAATCATATCAGGCGGGCACGTTCCAGATTTCTTTCGCATATTGGCGGATCGTGCGATCGGAAGAGAACCAGCCGACGCGGGCGACGTTGCGGATGGCGCGTGCGTACCAGTCGGGACTGTTGCGCCAGACGGCGTCGACATCGCGCTGGGCAGCGGCATAAGCGTCGAAATCCGCCGCAACCATGAACCAGTCGGTGTTGTAGAGACCGTCGACCAACTCGCGGTAGCGATCCGGCTGGTCGGGCGAGAACACGCCCGACGAGACGGCGGCGACAGCCTGCGCCAGTTCCGGCGATCCTTCGATCACCGCGCGCGGGTTGTAGCCATTGTTGCGCCGCTCGGCGACTTCGGCCGTGGTCAGGCCGAAGATGAAGATGTTGTCGTCGCCGACGCACTCCTTGATCTCGACATTGGCGCCGTCGAGCGTGCCGATGGTCAAGGCGCCGTTCAGCGCGAACTTCATGTTGCCGGTGCCCGACGCTTCCATGCCGGCGGTCGAGATCTGCTCGGAAAGGTCGGCGGCCGGCATCAGCACCTCGGCCAGGCTGACATTGTAGTTCGGCACGAACACCACTTTCAGCAGGCCGCGAACCGACGGATCGCTGTTGATGACCTTGGCGACGTCGTTGGCGAGTTTGATGATCAGCTTGGCATTGTGATAGCTGGGCGCCGCCTTGCCGCCGAAGAATTTGACGCGCGGCATCCAGTCTTTCTCGGGGTGCGAGCGGATCTGGTCGTAAAGAGCGATGGCTTCCAGGATGTTGAGCAGCTGGCGCTTGTATTCGTGGATGCGCTTGACCTGGATGTCGAACAGCGCCGACGGATCAAGCTTGATGCCGAGCCGATCCGCGACCAGATTGGCGAGCTTGACCTTGTTGGAGCGCTTGACGGCGGCGAACTTGTCGCGGAACGCGGCGTCGCCGGCAAAGGCGTCGAGCCCCTTGATGGCGTCGATATCGTCGAGGAAGCGGTCGCCGATCGCTTCACGGGTGAGCGCAGTGAGGCCTGGATTGCACTGGATCAGCCAGCGCCGCGGCGTAATGCCGTTGGTCTTGTTGTTGATGCGGTCGGGATAGAGCTTGTGGAGATCTGCAAACACCGTCTCCTTCATCAGCTCTGTATGCAGCGCCGACACGCCGTTGATCGAGTGAGAGCCGACAAAGGCGAGATTGCCCATGCGCACGCGACGGTCGCCGGCTTCCTGGATCAGCGAGATGCGGCTGATCTGCTCGTTGGAGAACTGGTTGGTGGCGCGCGCCTCGAGCAGCACCTGCGCATTGATGGCGTAGACGATCTGCATGTGGCGCGGCAAAAGCCGCTCGAACAGCGGCACCGGCCAGCTTTCCAGCGCCTCGGGCAGCAGCGTGTGGTTGGTGTAGCCGAAGGTGCGCTTGGTGATGTCCCATGCCTGGTCGAAATCCATGCCGTGGACGTCCATCAGCAGGCGCATCAGCTCCGGCACGGCAATCGCCGGATGGGTGTCGTTGAGATGGATCGCCGCCTTGTCGGGCAACGAGACAAGATCGCCATACTGGCTGAGATGGCGCTGGACGATGTCCTGCAGCGAGGCGGTGGAGAAGAAATACTCCTGCCGCAGCCGCAGTTCCTGGCCGGCCTTGTGAGAGTCGGCGGGGTAGAGCACGCGCGACAGCGCATCGGCCTTGTTGCTTTCGGCCAGCGCGCCGATGTGGTCGCCGGCGTTGAACTTGTCGAGCAGGATCGGATCGATCGGCATGCCGGACCATAGCCTGAGCGTGTTGACCCGGTTGGCCCGCCAGCCAACCACCGGCGTGTCGTAGGCTACGGCCTGGACGTGCTCGGTCGGCTTCCAGACGTGGCGTTCGAGCCGTCCGTCCTTGGAGGTGATCGATTCCACCGAGCCGCCGAAGCCGACCTCGAAGGCACGTTCGCGCCGTTCGAACTCCCAGGGATTGCCGTGGTCGAGCCAGGTCTCTGGCAGTTCGACCTGCCAGCCGTCATGGATTTCCTGGCGGAACATGCCATTGGCGTAGCGGATGCCGTAGCCGTGAGCGGGAATGTCGACGGTGGCCATGCTTTCCATGAAGCAGGCGGCGAGCCGGCCGAGACCGCCATTGCCGAGCGCTGCGTCCGGCTCGAGCCCCGCGATGAGGTCGAGGTCGACGCCCAACGACTTCAGCGCCTCGCGCATATTGTCCATCAGGCCGAGATTGGAGAAGGCATCGCGCATCAGCCGGCCGATGAGGAATTCGAGCGACAAGTAATAGACGCGCTTTTCCTGCTGGGCGTAGGCCTCCTGCGTTGCCTGCATCCAGTGATCGACGATGCGGTCTCGCACGACCTTGATCGAGGCTGTCAGCCAATCATATTGGGTGGCGACGTTGGTGCCCTTGCCGACCCGGTATTTAAGGGCCGACAGCACCTCGTCGGCGAGCGTCTTGGGATCGGGGATTTCGAGAACAGGGGCTTTGGCTGTCATTGTTCGCGTCATACTGCCTCTCGTGATCGTGCTGCGATCATACCGGCTTTCGCTCTCAGTCCCAGCCCATCCTAGTGCATCGCAACATACATTCAATCGATTTAGGTCGAATAGCCGCCGGTTCCCCTGCGGCAATTTATCCGCAGAGCGGATCAGGCCGCGAGCGCCGCTTCCGGCGGAACCTTGGCTCCGGTCATGAAAGCCACGGCATCCGACATCGTATATTGCTTGGGATCGATGACGCAGAGGCGACGTCCCAGCCGATGGATGTGGATCCGGTCGGCCACTTCGAAGACATGCGGCATGTTGTGCGAGATCAGCACGATCGGCAGGCCGCGCTTCTTGACGTCGAGGATAAGCTCCAGCACGCGACGGCTCTCCTTGACGCCCAGCGCCGCAGTCGGCTCGTCCATGATCACCACGCGGCTGCCGAAAGCGGCGGCGCGCGCCACCGCCACACCCTGACGCTGACCACCGGACAGGGTTTCCACCGCCTGGCTGATGTTCTGGATGGTCATCAGGCCAAGTTCGGTGAGCTTGTCGCGGGCGCGTTTTTCCATCGCCGGCCGGTCGAGCATGCGCAGCCAGTCACCGAGGAAGCCGGGTTTGCGGATCTCGCGGCCGAGGAACATGTTGTCGGCGATGGACAGCGCCGGCGACAAAGCCAGGTTCTGGTAGACCGTCTCGATGCCGGCTTCGCGCGCCTCCATCGGCGACTTGAAGGAGACGGCTTTGCCTTCAAGCCGGATCTCGCCCTCGTCGGGCACGGCGGCACCTGAAATCGCCTTGATCAGCGATGACTTGCCGGCGCCATTGTCGCCGATGACGGCCAGGATTTCGCCCGGGTAGAGATCGAAGTCGGCATTGTCGAGGGCGGTGACGCGGCCATAGCGCTTGATCAGGCCGCGCGCGGTGAGGATGGGTTCCTGGGTCATGATTATGCCGAAACCTTTCTGATCCATTGGTCGATCGCCACGGCGCCGATGATCAGCACACCGGTCAAAAGCACCTTCCATTGCGGATCGGCGCCCAGCATGTTGAGGCCCATCGAAACGACACCGACGATCATCGCGCCGAAAAGCGTGCCGAGGATCGAGCCGCGGCCGCCGAACAGTGAAATGCCGCCGATCACTGTCGCGGTGATCGCCTGCAGATTGTAGTCGGTGACGGCAGCTGACGGCGAGATCGAGCCGTTGCGCCCGATGGAGACCCAGGCAGCGAAAGCGGCGATCAACCCGGCAAGGGTGTAGACCGTCACCAACACCTTCTTGGTCTGGATACCAGAGAGCTTCGCCGCTTCCTGATCATCGCCAACGGCGTAGACATGGCGGCCCCATGCCGTGTGGTTGAGCACGTACCACAGGATCAAAACGAGCACGACCGTGGCGATGACGCCGAGTGTCAGCACCGCAGTGCCGATCTTGAAGCTCAGGGCAAACAGATGCAGCAGCGGCGCCTGGGTGTCGACGTCGGTGTCGCGGATCGTCTCGTTGGCCGAATAGATGAAGTTCGTGGCCATGACGATGTTCCAGGTGCCGAGCGTGACGATGAACGGCGGCAGCTTCATGTAGGCGACCAGCAGGCCGTTGAGCAGGCCGCAGGCCGCGCCGGCGGCAAGTCCGATGGGTACTGCGAGTACGGCCGGCATACCGTAGCTGACCGCGCAATTGCCCATGATCACAGCCGAAATCACCATGATCACGCCGATGGACAGGTCGATGCCAGCGGTCAGGATGACCAGCGTCTGCGCGGCACCGAGGATGCCGACGATTGCGATCTGCTGCAGGATCAACGTCAGCGTATAGGATGAAAAGAAACGTCCGCCGATGGCGATGCCGAAAATGACGATCGACAGGACCAGCACAATCAGCGGCACCGCCGCCGGCGTGGAATGCAGGAAATGCTGGACGCGTTTGACGGCCGATTTGTGCTCGTCAAAAGCGGCAACGCTTGTGTCGCTGCTCGACAGAACTTTTTCGAATTCCTGAGCCTGAGCCATGTTTCCTCCCCTGGGCTTCAGCTCCATGCCGAAACCCGTTCGCGCCTGTCCGGTCTGCCGCCGGGATTATTCGCGTTTACAGTGACACATCGTCCACCCGAAGTGGCCGGGGATCAAGCCCCCGGCCGTCAGGTTCTTGCTGTCAGGCAGCCTTCAGCCCCAGCACTTGGCGAGGCCTTCCTTGGTGTCGATCGACTTCACGCCATTGGCCGGCTTGTCGGTAACGAGGTTGACGCCGGTATCGAAGAAGTTCTTGCCTTCGGTCGGCTTCGGCTTGGTGCCGTCCTTGGCGAAGGCAGCGATCGCCTCGATGCCGAGTGCCGCCATCTGCAGCGGATATTGCTGCGAGGTTGCGCCGATGACGCCTTCGGTCACCGACTTCACGCCGGGGCAGCCGCCGTCGACCGAGACAATCAGCACCTGACTTTCGAGACCGACAGCCTTGAGCGCCTGATAGGCGCCGACCGCGGCGGGCTCGTTGATGGTGTGGATGACGGTGATGGTGTTGTCCTTCTGCAGAAGGTTCTCCATCGCCTTGCGGCCACCCTCTTCGTTGCCGTTGGTGACGTCATGGCCGACGATGCGCGCGTCGTCCTCGTCGCCGATCTTGTTGGGATCCTTCACGTCGATGCCGAAGCCCATCATGAAGCCCTGGTCGCGCAACACGTCCACGGTCGGCTGCGAGGGCGTCAGGTCGAGGAAGCCGATCTTGGCGTCCTTGGCCTTGTCGCCGAGGGTCGCGGCGGCCCAGGCGCCGATCAGCTTGCCGGCTTCCAGATTGTCCGTCGCGAAGGTCGCGTCGGCGGCATCGATCGGGTCAAGCGGGGTGTCGAGCGCGATCACCAGCAGGCCGGCGTCACGCGCCTTCTTCACCGTCGGCACGATGCCCTTGGTGTCGGACGCGGTGATCAGGATGCCCTTGGCGCCGTCGGCGATGCAGCTTTCGATTGCCGCCACCTGGCTTTCGCTGTCACCGTCGATCTTGCCGGCATAGGTCTTGAGGTCGACGCCAAGTTCCTTGGCCTTGGCGGTCGCGCCTTCCTTCATCTTGACGAAGAAGGGGTTGGTGTCGGTCTTGGTGATCAGGCAGGCGCCGACGCCGGCGGCAGATGCCGTAGAGGCAAACGCCATCAGGCCGAGGCCCGCCGCGGCGAACACGGTGGACTTCAATAATGCTTTGGTCACGATCTTCCTCCCATGGAACCATGCGGATGCCGCCAACCGGCATCTTGAGCGCATCCACCGAAATCTCCCAGTGTGGACGCGCCCTCAAATGACACCAGTGGGGGGCGCCTGTCAATAATTAAATCACTCTTATTTATTATTGACAGCATTGCACGGTTCACCCATTCTGCCGCAAAAGCAGTAAGAATAAACCAAGGGAAGGAACAAGGGTGGAGACCGGCATTGCGAGGCACGGTTCGCCCGAGGCGGCCGCCAGCCGTCTCCACCGTGGCACCAATCAAAGCGGCATGCGCGACCACAATGAGCGGCTGGTGCTGTCTCTGGTGCGCCAGCATGGCAGCCTGGCCAAATCAGACATTGCGCGCATGACCGGGCTTTCGGCGCAGACCGTCTCGGTCATCATGCGCGAACTGGAGGAAGACAGCCTGCTGGTGCGCCAGGCGCCGTTGCGTGGCAAGATCGGCCAGCCTTCCATCCCGATGGCGCTGAACCCCGAAGGCGCGTTCTTCATCGGCCTCAAAATCGGCCGCCGCAGCGCCGAACTGGTGCTGATCGATTTCCTTGGGCATGTGCGCTCCATGCTGCAGCACTCCTACCGCTATCCGGCGCCGCGCGAGACGGTGGAGTTCGTCACATCGGGCATGAAGACGATGCGCGCCGAACTGACGCCGGCGCAGGACAAGCGCATTGCCGGGCTCGGCATCGCCATGCCGTTCGAACTGTGGAACTGGGCCGACACCGCCGGTGCGCCGCGCGACATCATGGACGAATGGCGCCATCGCGACATCCGCGCCGACATCCAGTCGCAATGCGAATTCCCGGTCTATCTGCAGAACGACGCGACATCGGCCTGCGGCGCCGAACTGGTGTTCGGACAGACCGGCGGTGCGCGCGACTTCGTCTATTTCTACATCGGCGCCTTTGCCGGCGGCGGCATCGTGCTTAACGGCAGGCTGTTCGGCGGACCAACCGGCAATGCCGGGGCGCTGGGCTCGATGCCGGTGCCGGGGCCGGACGGCAAGCCGACGCAGCTCATCGACGTCGCCTCGATCGCCATGCTGGAAAAGGCGCTTAACGCACGCGGCGTCGAGGCTTCGCATCTGTGGACGTCGCCTGAGGATTGGGGCGAGATCGGCCACGAGCTCGACGACTGGATCGCCAATGCCGCTCGGGCGCTCGCCTACGCTGTTGTCGCGGCGTCCTCGGTGATCGATTTCGAGGCTGCGGTCATCGACGGCTGGATGCCGCTGTCGGTGCGGCGCCGGCTCGTGGATGCGATCAAAGAGGCCATCGGTTCGATCGACGGCGAAGGCCTCAAGCTCCCGGTGGTGCGCGAAGGCACCGTCGGCATCCATGCCCGGGCGCTGGGCGGCGCCAGCCTGCCGCTGTCCGAACGCTTCCTCATCGGTTCGACCACGATTTCCAGGAGCACCTGAATGCTGATCGGTATTCCGTCGCTGCTCGGTCCGGAGCTTCTGGCGACCTTGCGCGCCATGGGCCATGGCGACGAGATCGCGCTCGTCGATGGCAACTACCCGGCGGAAGAACAGGCAAACCGGCTGGTGCGAGCCGACGGTCATCCCCTGATACCGGTGCTCGACGCCATATTGAGCGTGCTGCCGGTGGACGACTTCGTGCCGGAAGCGCTGTTTCGCGCCTCGGTCAGGGGCGATCCCTCGGTTGCCGATCCGGTCCACCGCGAGATCGAGGCTATCTGCGCCAAGCGTGCGCCGGGCCGCAAAGTGGTTGCGCTGGCCGGCGCCGACTTTTATGCACGCGTCCGGTCGGCGTATGCGATCGTCGCGACCGGTGAACCCAGGCTCTATGCCAACATCATCATCCGTAAAGGCGTGATCTATCCGCCGGAAAGTCCTGAGACATGATCCTCTGCTGCGGCGAAGCCCTGATCGACATGCTGCCGCGCACCACCACGCTGGGCGAGCCGGCCTTTTCGCCCTATGTCGGCGGCGCAGTGTTCAACACGGCGATCGCGCTTGGCCGCCTCGGCGCGCCCGCCGGCTTCTTTTCCGGGCTTTCGTCGGATCTGTTCGGCGGCCAGTTCCGCGAGGCGCTGGGGGCAAGCAAGGTCAGCTCTACCTATGCCCACACCTCCCCTCGCCCCACCACGCTGGCGTTCGTGCGGCTCACCAACGGCCAGGCGACCTACACGTTCTATGACGAGAACACCGCCGGGCGCATGCTGACGATCGAAGACCTGCCCGAACTCGGCGCCGAGATCGAGGCCATGCTGTTTGGCGCCATCAGCCTGATCTCGGACCCGGCGGGTGCTGCCTATGAGGAATTCATGAAGCGCGAGCACCAGCGCCGCGTCATGATGCTCGATCCCAACATCCGGCCGAATTTCATACCCGACAAGGCCAAGCATCTGCGCCGCATCCGCTCGATGATGGCAATGGCAGACATCGTAAAACTGTCGGATGAGGATTTGCACTGGTTCGGTGAGGCCGGCTCGCATGAGGACGTCATCCGCAACTGGCTGGATCGCGGTCCCAAGCTGATCGTCGTCACCCATGGCAGCGAAGGCGCCGTCGGGTACAGCCGCGAGCACAAGGTCACGGTGATGCCGCAGAAGGTTGAGGTGGTCGACACGGTCGGCGCCGGCGACACGTTCAATGCAGGCATTTTGGCCTCGCTGCACGAGCAAGGACTGCTCTCCAAGGCTGACATCGGCGGCCTTTCCGAGGACGCCATCCGCCAGGCGCTGGCGCTCGGCGCCAAGGCGGCGGCTGTGACGGTGTCGCGGGCCGGCGCCAATCCGCCCTGGCGACATGAAATCGCCTGATCCGAGCCCTTTCAGGCCAGCAACCGCCGCAAAGCTTGATCACTTTATGTTTCCACGAGCCGGAAAGACGCGATAAATTAGCCGCGTCACGGCCTGGAAAGCCCGGATTTCCAGCATCTTGCTGCAGTGCGGCAAAAACCCGTGGTAACAGGCTGCGACACCTCGGCAACCCGACCCGTAGCCGGTCCGGCTTTCTCGACCGGCGCAACTCTGGTACCAGCGGGCCGGTTAAGTTGTTGTTTCTGCGCGTATCGTTGTCTCCCGGACCGCGCGCATTACCGTTTTGAGGCCGACATGCAGTTCATCGATCTTGGCGCGCAGCGCGAACGTATCCGCGACCGGCTGAAGGCCGCCATCGACAATGTCGTCGAGGAAGGCCGCTATATCCTCGGGCCGCAGGTCACCGAATTCGAAAACAAGCTCGCCGCCTATATCGGCACCAAGCATGTCGTGGCCTGCGCCAACGGCACCGACGCGCTGCTGTTGCCGCTGTTTGCCGCCGGCATCGGCCCGGGCGATGCGGTGTTCGTGCCGAGCTTCACCTTCGCCGCAACGGCGGAAGTGGTGGCGTTGGCCAAGGCCGAACCGGTGTTCGTCGATGTCGACGCAGAGACCTACAACATCGATATCGCCAGCCTCGAAGCGGCGATCGCGATGATCAAGAAGGAAGGCCGGCTGAAGCCCAAGGCGATCATTCCAGTCGATTTGTTCGGCCTTGCCGCCGACTACGAGGCGATCATGGCAATTGCCAAGCGCGAAGGGCTGCTGGTGATCGAGGATGCGGCGCAGTCGATCGGCGGCTCGGCTGACGGCAAGATGTGCGGCGCCTTCGGCCATGTCGGCTCGACCAGCTTCTATCCGGCGAAGCCGCTGGGCTGCTACGGCGATGGCGGCGCCATGTTCACCAATGACGACGCGCTGGCCGACCAGCTTCGTTCATTCGCCTTCCATGGCAAGGGCGAGACGCAGTACGACAATGTCCGCGTCGGCATCAATTCACGCCTCGACACGATCCAGGCGGCGATCCTGATCGAGAAGCTCGCCATCCTCGAGGACGAGATGGTCGCCCGCCAGGTGGTTGCAGACCGTTACGCAGCGGGCCTCGGCGACATCGTCAAGGCGTCGCGCAATCTGGGCCACGGCCGCTCGGCCTGGGCGCAGTATGCCATCGAGACGCCGAAGCGCGACGGCTTGCGGGCGCATCTGACCGAAAAGAAGATCCCATCGGTGATCTACTATGTGAAGCCGCTGCACGAGCAGGTCGCTTACAAGAACTTTCCGCGCACGCCGACCGGGCTGACCGTATCGGAAGAACTGCCGACGCGGATCCTGTGCCTGCCGATGCATCCCTATCTCAGCGAAGCCGACCAGGACCGCATCATCGAAACGATCCGCAATTATATCGGCTCGAACTCGGCGCATGTAGCGGCGGCTTAGCGGTTAGGTAATCTCTCCCCCCTTGAGGGGGAGATGGCCGGCAGGCCAGAGGGGGTCCTCGCGCGTAGAGCGCTAGCCTTCTTCTGTCGTAGGAAAGTTGCGCCTGGTCGTACCGACCTCCTCTGTCGCCTTCGGCGACATCTCCCCCTCAAGGGGGGAGATTAGGCGCTTGCCTCCGCCGCCTTCCCGCTCGCAATGAAATGCGGATTGGCGAAATCCTCGTCGTCGCTCTGCTGGCGCTTGCCATAGGCGAGCGGCTCGCCGTCCAGCGTGCGCGTCATACCGCCGGCGGCGCGCAGCACGGCGTCGCCCGCCGCCGTGTCCCATTCCATGGTGCGGCCGAAGCGCGGATAGATGTCGGCTTCGGCGGCGGCGAGCAGGCAGAATTTCAGCGATGAGCCGACCGAGACGATCTCGGCGGCGCCGAGGTCCCTGATGAAAGCTTCGGTCTCTGGCGTGTTGTGCGAGCGGCTGGCGACGACGGCGAGCGGCGTCACCGCCGTCCTGACCGAAATCCGCCGCCGGCCGACGATGCGGAAATCGCCATCGACTTCGATCGCTTCCGCGCTGCCCGGCCGTCCAGAGAAGAAGCGACCGCTGCAGGGTGCGAAGACGACGCCGATCTCCGGCACGCCATGGCGGACAAGCGCGATGTTGACGGTGAAATCGGTCCTGCGGTTGACGAATTCCTTGGTGCCGTCGAGCGGATCGATCAGGAAGAAGGCACCATCGAGATCGGGCGGCACGATGCCGGCGGCGACCTCTTCCTCGGCCACGCAGGGAATATCGGGAAAGGCCGTACGCAGGCCGGCAAGGATGATCGTCTCGCTCTCGCGGTCGGCTTCCGTCACCGGCGAGGAGTCGGACTTCTTGTCGACCGCACAGCCGGCCTTGAAGACCCGCATCACCTCGCGTCCTGCTTCGAGCGCCAGGCGCTCGAACACGGCCAGCATCACCTCGTCGTCAGATGCCGCCGCCGGCTTCGTATTGGTCTTCAGCAATGTCGCGCTCGTTCAGCCAGTGTTCCAGAGCCTCTACCATCTCCTCGGCCGTCTTGCCGAGTGTCTTAAGATGGATTTCCGGTTTTTCCGGGGCTTCATACGGTGAATCGACGCCGGTGAAATTCTTGATCTCGCCATTCAATGCCCGCGCGTAGAGGCCTTTCGGGTCGCGCCTGGCGCATTCCTCGAACGGCGTGTCGACGAACACCTCGACGAATTCGCCGTCGGCCATCAGTTCGCGCGCCATGCGGCGCTCGGCGCTGAAGGGTGAGATGAAGGAGACGATAACGATCAGCCCGGCATCGGCCATCAGCTTGGCGACTTCGGCGACGCGGCGGATGTTTTCGACGCGATCGGCATCGGTGAAGCCGAGATCGCGGTTGAGGCCGTGGCGGACATTGTCGCCGTCGAGAATGTAGGTGTGGCGTCCCGAGGCGAACAGTTTCTTCTCGAGCAGGTTGGCGATGGTCGACTTGCCCGAGCCGGAAAGCCCGGTGAACCAGAACACGGCGGGGCGCTGGCCTTTCAGGTCGGAGCGCCCGCGCTTGCCGACATCGAGCGACTGCCAATGGATGTTTTCGGCGCGGCGCAGCGTGTGCAGGATCATGCCGGCGCCAACCGTGGCGTTGGTGATGCGGTCGATCAGGATGAAGGCGCCGGTGGTGCGGTTGTCGGCGAAGGTGTCGAAGGCGATCGGCGCGCGGGTCGAGATGTTGCAGATGCCGACTTCGTTCATGTCGAGCGACTTTGCCGCCTCGCGGGCGAAATCGTTGACGTTGACGCGGTATTTCAGGTCGGTGACGGTTGCGCTGGTCTGGTCGGTCTCGGTGCGCAGGATGTAGGAGCGGCCCGGCAGCAGCGCTGCCTCGTCGAACCAGACGATGTTGGCGGCGAACTGGTCGGCAACCTGCGGTCTAGCTGCGGGCGACACCAGCATGTTGCCTCTGGAGACCTCGACCTCGTCGTCAAGCACAAGGGTGATGGCCTGGCCGGCGACGGCCTGGGCGAGATCGCCGCCATGCGCGACGATGCGCTTGACCCGCGAGGCCTTGCCGGATTTCGCGACGACAACCTCATCGCCCTGCGCAACCTGGCCGGACGCGATGGTGCCGGCAAAGCCGCGGAAGTCGAGATTGGGCCGGTTGACATACTGCACCGGAAACCGGAACGGCAATTCGACCGCGG
>NZ_JBFUER010000007.1:0-208494 GCF_056403855.1 Mesorhizobium sp. P2_E7
CGCGGGCCAGCCGCAGCAAGGCTCCGCATGCTTGAGCCTGGCCATGATCTTCTTGGGACCCCACAGCGGGTGCGCCTCTTTCATAGCAACGATCCGCTCCACCACATCCCAAGGCGTAGCCCGGCCGTGATTGAGCGGCGCACGCGGAAGATCATGCAGACCTGCCGGCCCAAACTTCCGGTAGCGTTCAAGCCATTTGTAGCCAGTCTTGCGAGAGATACCGAACGTCGCACACAGCTGCGTCATCGTMTCCTCGCCGGTCAGGCAYCCCACCACAAACCGAAGCCGCTCATCCATGATGCCAGTCTCTCGCCAAACCATCGCCGGTCCTCCCGGCGAGGGAGAAAACTGTCACCCATCTAATCGGTCCATTCTGTTACCCATCTATCCGGTTCGGACACAGCTCCCTTCTCCCCGTCACTATACGGGGAGAAGGTGCCGGCAGGCGGATGAGGGGCAGCGCCAGCGTCGGCAGATTGGCCATCAGCAAAATAGCCAGCTTGGGATATTCGGCGGCTTGCCCCGGCAAAGCGAAGTTAACTTTTCTAAGCTTGCTTTGCCCCTCACCTGCCTGCCGGCATCCTCTCCCGTATAGAGACGGGGAGAGGAGCGCTGCTCCTACCCTTCCAGCAACTCACGCAGCGCCATGCGCTTGTAGGCGGCCACCAGCCTGTCGCCCTCCTGCCGGTCGACCGAGATCGCCAGCCGCACCGCGGCCTCGCCCATCTGCCAGACCAGAAACGCCGTCGTCTCCAGCGCCACCGGATCGGCACTTGGTTGCAGCCGCTTCAGCACGGCAGTCAGGAATTCGGCATTGGCGCGGCTGTCGGCGAGTTCGAGCTGGCGCAGCGCCTTGTCGGCCTGTGTGCCCGACCAGATGTCGCGCATCACCGGCTCGGCCAGGAACAGCTGGTAGTAAATATCGACCAGCTCCGAAAACGCCTGCCGCAGGCCTTCAGCGTCGCCGACATCCTTGAGTGCCGAGGAGATGCAGGCCTGGCTTTCGGCGGTATAGCGCTCGGCCAATGCCCAGACGATCGCCCGCTTGTCGGGAAAGAACTGGTAGAGCGAGCCGATCGACACCTCGGCCCGTTCCGCCACCTCGCCCATGCGCATGGCGTCGCTGCCCTGCTCGGCAATCAGCGCCGAGGCAGCGGCCAGCATCCGCTCGACCCGCTCGCGGCTGCGTTGCTGCGTCGGCGCCCGCCGCGGCGATGCGACCTGTTCCTGGGCGGATGCGGGCGCTGCCGTGTCTTCCATGACTGTCTCCGGTCTCGAGAAAATTGCCGACAAACGTCTTGACTCGCAAAATACGAGGGTTTATCACGTTTTGCAAATGTGAGGATTGCTCATATTTTCAAACAGAGGAATAACCACAATGACTGACACCAAACCAATCCTGATCCTCGGCGGCACCGGCAAGACCGGCCGTCGCCTCGCCGAGCGCCTGACCACACAGGGCGTTCCCGTGCGGATCGGCTCGCGCTCGGGCAGCCCGCGCTTCGACTGGGACGTTCCGGCGACCTGGGGCCCCGCCATGCAGGGCGTAAGCGCCATCTACATCAGCTACTATCCCGACATCGCCGTGCCGGGTGCCGCCGATACCGTCGGCGCCTTCGCCAGGCTTGCCGTAGCCAGCGGCATCACCCGCCTGGTGCTGCTCTCCGGACGCGGCGAGACGGAGGCCCAGCGCGCCGAAGAGATGGTCAAAGCCTCGGGCGCCGACTGGACGATCCTGCGCTGTGCCTGGTTTTCCCAAAACTTCAGCGAAGGCTTTCTCATCGAGTCCTTGCTCGGGGGCGAAGTAGCCCTGCCGGTCGGCCCTGTCGGTGAGCCCTTCATCGATGCCGACGACATTGCCGACGCCGCCTTCGTCGCGCTGACCGAACAAGGCCATGTCGGCCAGCTCTACGAACTGACCGGGCCGCGGCTGCTGACCTTCGCCGACGCGGTCGCCGAGATCGCCAGGGCAGCCGGGCGCGACATCCGTTACGTCAAGGTCTCGCATGACGAATTCACCACCGCGATGGCCGCATATGAACTGCCGCCTGAAATCACCTGGCTGCTCAACGAGCTGTTCACCGAAGTGCTTGACGGCCGCAACGAGACGCTGACCGATGGCGTCCAGCGTGTGCTCGGCCGCGCGCCGAAAGACTTTTCCGCCTACGCAAATGAAACCGCCGCAACCGGCATCTGGAGCAACTGAGATGACCAAGCTTGTTCCCACCCTCACCATCATTGCCGCAATCGGCTCGGGCGTCGTCGGCGGCGTGTTCTTCGCCTTTTCCAACTTCGTCATGGCGGCGCTTGCCCGACTGCCCGTCCCGCAAGGCATTGCGGCGATGAATTCGATCAACATCACGGTGATCACCCCGACCTTCATGACGGCGCTGTTCGGCACCGGCCTGCTCTGTCTGGTGCTTATCGCCGCCGCCATCATGGGTTGGAGCCAGTCCGGCTCGTACTGGTTGCTTGCCGGTGCGGTGATCTACGTGATCGGCAACCCGATCGTGACCATGGTCTTCAATGTGCCGCTCAACGATGCGCTCGCCGCCGTCGACCCGGCCAGCGCCAACGGCGCCGCCGTGTGGGCGAACCATCTGAACCAATGGGTGATGTGGAACCACGTCCGCACCATCACCGCCATCGTGTCCATGGCCTGCTTCATCTTCGCGTTGCTCTGAAGATGGCACTTCGCAAATGCAAAGGACCTCGCTCAGGCGGGGTCTTTTTGCGTGTGGTCCTTTGAGGTGTGACCCTTGCGATCGGAGTGGCCGAGATCGCGGTCCGGATCGATCACATCTCGAACCAGCTGCTTGAGTTTTGCTGCCTCCGGGAAACCTCCGTCGCGCTTGCGATCCCAGACCAGCACGTCGTTGCAGGAAATGGTGAAGATTCCGCCGGTGCCCGGCACCAGCGTCACTTCGCCCAGATCCGTGCCGAAGGTCGAGAGCAGCTCCTGCGCCATCCAGCCGGCCCGCAACAGCCACTGGCACTGCGTGCAATAGGTGATGACCACGCGAGGCCTCTCCGGCACGCTCATGTCTGGGTCTCCTCTACGCGTACTGTGGTCATTGCAAATCGATCGTGTATCGGGTCGTCGCCCAGAGCCATGGATATCGCGATCCAGATCGGCCAGATCAACACCAAAACGAGGGCGGCGGATGCAACCACTATTTCCAGGCTGGAGTAGTCTTGCACGCCACCGGGAGCGGTGCCCCAAGTCTGAAAGGAGTACCAAGCTCCCGTCAGGACGATCGGCAATGCACCGAGAAACTTCATAAATTGCCGCCGAACGGCCTTTCTCACCGGCAAGCCGATCCTGTGTTTGTCGGCCTCATCATGCACAATGAGCTCCGTCAGCCGCTTGCCGATTGGTCGGCCGGACTTAAACTCCATAATCAGAAGGTACGATGCGAGAGCGATCAGCTCGAGGAAACCCAGGTCCAACGCTGCAGGCCTAAAATTCCCTTGCGAATCCAGATCGATCGAGATGGAGGAGGTTTCTCCAGGCTTTGAGCCCGGTGCCGTACCCACGCTCCATATGGCGACCGGCAAACCGAGTACTGATGTTCTACACACCTGCCAGTCATAACGGGCAAGTGTCGGGGCACCATGAATCGTACCCTCTTGGCATAGTTTCCAGTTCAGCCAAAAGCTGCCTTTTACGCCACCGTTGGTCAGCAGAAACAGAGCCCCTACGAGCAAATACAGAGTGATCAGGACGACAAGCTAGTCGATGAGTGCAGCGAGAAGCCGGCGCCATGTGCCAGGCCGGCGAGGCCAGGCCATCGCTTCGGCAAAACGTGCCTGCTCATAGTCGGTCATCGGCGCCCCGTGATAACTGACTAATCTATAGCGTAGGCAGGTCACCTTCCGACAGCAATATTCGCATGCGCCTGTATTGCACGGGCCTATGCCGCGCTGAGTTTGGCCATGGTCTCGTCATCGACTTCGAAATTGGCGTAGACACTCTGCACGTCGTCATCGTCCTCGAGCGTGGCGACCAGCTTCATCAGCGACTGGGCGCGCTCCTCGTCGACCGGGACATTGTTCTGCGGCTGCCAGATCGGCTTCACCGATTCGGCCTCGCCGAGCGAGGCTTCCAGCGCCTTCGACACTTCGCCCATGCTCTCGAAGGCACAGTAGATGGTGTGGCCTTCCTCGTCGGACTCGACATCATCGGCGCCGGCCTCGATCGCCGCGTCCATGACCTTGTCGGCGCTGCCGGCGGAGGCTGGATAGTAGATCTCGCCGGCGCGGTTCCACATGAACGACACCGAGCCGGTTTCGCCGAGCGCCCCGCCGGCCTTGGTGAAGGCGGCGCGCACATTCGAGGCCGAACGGTTGCGGTTGTCGGTCAGCGCCTCGACGATCAGCGCCACGCCGCCTGGTCCGTAACCCTCATAGCGCACCGCTTCGTAATTCTCGGCATCGCCCATCGACGCCTTGTTGATGGCGCGCTGGATGTTGTCTTTCGGCATCGACACGGCCTTGGCGTTCTGGATCGCCAGGCGCAGGCGCGGGTTCATCGACGGATCCGGCGTCCCGCTCTTGGCGGCGACGGTGATTTCGCGCGCCAGCTTGGAAAACATTTTCGACCGCACCGCGTCCTGGCGACCCTTGCGGTGCATGATGTTCTTGAACTGTGAATGGCCAGCCATGGCACCCCTGTCGTCTTCGGCTAGAGCATTCCGAGGCGAGGCGACGATACCCGGCCTTCCCGCAAATGCTCGAATTTAAATTCAGAACGTCTCTCGCATGCCTGCGAAGGCTTACGGCGTTCTCTGTCGGAATGGCCGGCTTATAGATAAATCGGCTCAATTCGTCCAGACACGGCGTTCACAGCGCCCCGGCGAGCAGCTTCAATGGCCGCCGCCGGATTTCCTGCGCCGCCGCGTCAGCATGTTGAGCCCCTCGACCAGGGCCGAGAAACCCATGGCGGCATAGATGTAGCCCTTGGGCACATGGTAGCCCATGCCATCGGCGATCAGCGTCATGCCGATCATCAGCAGGAAGCCCAGCGCCAGCATGACGATGCTCGGGTTCTTGGCGATGAAATTGGCCAGCGGCCCGGCCGCCAGCATCATCACGCTCACCGCCACGATGACAGCGATATACATGATGGCGATCTCGTCGGTCATGCCGACGGCGGTGATGATGGAATCGATCGAGAAGACGAGGTCGAGCAGCAGGATCTGGAAGATGGCGCCGGCCAGCGAGATCTGCAGCGTCTCGCCCAGCATCGTATCTTTGTGGTCTTCGGGATCGACGGTGTGATGGATTTCCTTGGTCGCCTTCCACACCAGAAACAGGCCGCCGGCGATCAGGATCAGGTCGCGCCAGGAAAAGCCGTGGCCGAAGGCGGTGAACACCGGTGTCGTCAGCTGGACGATGATGGAAATGGTGGCAAGCAGCACCAGCCGCATGACCAGCGCCGCCGAGATGCCGAGACGGCGGGCGCGGGCACGCTGCGCTTCCGGCAATTTGTTGGTCAGGATCGAGATGAAGATCAGATTGTCTATGCCGAGCACGACCTCGAGCACAATCAGCGTCAGCAACGCGACCCAGGCGGTTGGATCAGAGACAAATTGAAAATGTGGCGCCAGGAATTCAACGAGCTGCATGGAGGTCGTCCCCTCTACGATCTAGAGCAGTTTCGTCGCCAGTTAGGTACTATAGTCCAGCATATCAATGTCATGACCAGAAGGATGGCGCGGTTTCTTCAAGTCGCGGCCCGCGACGAAACGGCGCGATCTTCTCGGTCAGGCCGGTGCGGTCGGAAATATCGACGCCGATGCCACACAATGTCGCCGGTCCCGTCGCCGCCTCGAAGCGGCCTTTCGGCACTTTCGACAGGAACCGGTTGAGTGGTTCTTCCTTGTCCATGCCAAGCGAGGAATCATAGTCGCCGCACATGCCGGCGTCGGACATGTAGCCGGTACCGCCATTGAGGATCTGATGATCGGCGGTCGGCTGGTGTGTGTGGGTACCGATGACAAGGCTGACGCGCCCGTCGACAAAATGCGCGAAGCACATTTTCTCCGAGGTCGCTTCGGCGTGGAAGTCGATGACCACGGCATCGGCCTGCTCGCCCAGCGGACACGCGGCCAGTTCGCGCTCGCCGGCCTGGAACGGATCGTCGAGCTCGGGATGCATGAACACCCGGCCCATAATGTTAGCGACCAGCACGCGCGCGCCGTTTTTGGCAATGTAGACGCCGGAGCCGCGCCCCGGCGTGCCCTTGGGAAAATTGGAGGGACGCAAAAAGCGCTCCTCGCGCGGCGCAAAGATCAGCGCGTCGCGCTGGTCCCAGACATGGTTGCCGGTGGTGACGACATCGGCGCCCGCCGCGATCGTGTCGCGAAAAATGTCTTCGGTGATGCCGAAGCCGCCGGCGGCGTTCTCGCCATTGACGATGACGAAGTCGAGTTTGAAATCGGAGATCAGGCCGGGCAGTTGTTCCCACACTGCCGTACGTCCCGATTTGCCCACCATGTCGCCGAGGAAGAGAAGTCTCATGCCCACTTCTATCCAGAGGCACGGACGCTAGGCAAGCGCTACGGAGCGATTGGTTCTAGCCCCGGCCGAAAGTACCACGCCGCTGTTGGGACGATTTTGCGCCCGCGCCTGCGACGTGGCCGGCCGAAGACATCATCGGCGACGCCGGTGGGGCGGTACGTCGGCGCAGCCAGAAGAGCCAGACGTAGAAAACGGTGAAACCGCCGGCAACGGCAAGAAGCAACAGCCCGCCGCGCCAGCCCTTCATCGCGGCGGTATCGAGGGCCGATGGATCGGCGGGGTCGTAGTACAGTTCCACCTGGTCGCCTTTGGACGCAGTATAGAGACCGATGTCCTTTCCCTTGCCGGACCAGCTCATCGGCGCATCGTTCGCCACATAGGTGACGGCGACGTTGATGCCTTTCGTGGTCAGGCCGTTTTTCTGCGTTTCGGAATAGGGACTGACATCCGTCACGGTGGCAACTGCCTGATGCCAGGCGAACTGGTGATGCAGGGCCGTTCCGGCAATGTGCAATGCCATCGCGAACAGCGCCACCGCGATAAGCGCGAACGGCATCAGCAGGTAGCGTGCTAAGACAAACATGACGACCGCCATCGGCTCGGATTGTAGTGCGAAAATACTATCCGGCATGTCTTGGAAACGCGTTAATGCATGTCGCTCAAAAGCGGCCCGGTTTTGAGACAACGACATGCATCAAACTAAGATCGCGAACGTTTAAGCGAAGCGGCGCAAGCCGCTCTCGGTGAGTATTTCCGGAATGACGACGTCATGTGGCTCGTCGGGAACCCGCGCTACCTCCTGGCAGTCGAAGGCGATGCCGATCAGTCGGGGTTGGCGCCCCATGGCGTGCAGGCGCGCGATCGCCCGGTCATAGTGGCCGGCGCCGTAGCCAAGGCGATGGCCGCGGGCATCGAAAGCAGCGAGCGGCACCAACATCACCGCGGGATCGAGAACCTCGGCTTCCTCATGCGGACCGACCGTGCCAAAACCCATCTCGACCATCGGCGCGCCGCGCACCAGCTCGCGAAAGACGATTGTGGTCTTGTCGAGAATGGCCGGCAGGCAAAGCCTGGCTCCCTTCTCGCGCAAGGCAAACATCAGCGGCCTGACGTCGACTTCCGATCGCATCGGCCAAAAGGCTGAAACGATCTGGCCCGGCTCGATAGTGAGGTGGTCGCGCGCCGTCTCGGCCATCTCAAGCGCGATTTCCACCCGCCACATAGGATCGAGCGCATCGCGGCGACCGAGAGCTTCGCGGCGCAGTTGTTTCTTCAGGTCTTTTGAGGATGTCATGCGCTGAACGATAGAAAAGGTCGGTTTCTGGCGGCGTTTTAGGAGCGACGTTTTCTACCGCACCATCCACCAAATGCGTGGATTGAGGCAAGAAGTGACGATCCACACAACCGGTGGAGAGAGCGATCCCGGGAACCTACAAAGTAGGTGGGCGCCGTATGAGAAAACCCACGGGTCTTCCCAGGGACAGCTCCCTAAGGATCGTTAAGGCCCCGGGGAAAATGTTCTCCTGCCGGGAAGCGCAGACCGTCCGCTCCAATATAGGCTGCTGGTCGGCTAAGCGCCAGTGAGGTGGGCATTCTCAGCGGCTTTATTCGCGATACGCCCCTGCCACCAGACCAGCGCCGGCACCACCAGCAACTCGACGCAGAGGCCGGCGATGTGCCCGAACGATGGTGCGCCCACGGTGAGCAGCGAGATAAGCCGCGCCAGTCCGCCGGCAAAAGTGCAGGCGGCAAGCAGCCGAAATCGCTCCGTCCTCATCTCGATGTCGGGAATGCAGCTGTACCAGGCGATGCCGACGGCAAGGAAGAAGCCGGACAGGAAGCGGAAATGGCTGTCGAGATCGACGGGCCAGGGGCTGCGACATCAAGGAATTCCGGCCCCGACAACACGCCTTCGAGGCCGACCAGCACCGGCGTTGCCGCCAGCACGGCAACGACGATCTGCAGTGCCGTCCTGCCCGATATCGTTTCGGTCACGCTGCCATCCCTCCAGCCCACCGTGCGGCCTTGCGATAGCAACGGATGTTTTCCTCAGGGGTTTCAAGCCCATTCGTCGCATTCGGCTCGCCCTTGCACAGGCCGGGCGGCGTCCTTACGGTCGCGATGACCAACCGAGGAGCAAGCATGCGTTTTGAAGGCACGGCGGCCTATGTCGCCGACAAGGACCTGATGGTGGCGGTCAATGCGGCGATCGCGCTGGAGCGGCCTTTGCTGGTCAAGGGCGAGCCTGGCACCGGCAAGACCGAACTTGCCCGCCAGGTGGCATCGGCGCTTGGCCTCGACCTGATCGAATGGCACGTCAAGTCGACGACACGGGCGCAGCAGGGGCTCTATGAGTATGACGCCGTCTCGCGGCTGCGCGACAGCCAGCTCGGCGACGAGCGCTTCAACGACATCAGGAACTACATCAAGCGCGGCAAGCTCTGGGAGGCCTTTGCGGCCGGCAAGAAGGTCGTGCTTTTGATCGACGAGATCGACAAGGCCGACATCGAGTTTCCCAACGATTTGTTGCAGGAACTCGATCGGATGGAGTTCTTCGTCTACGAGACCGGCGAAACGATCCGCGCCGCGGTCAGGCCGATCGTCATCATCACCTCCAACAATGAGAAGGAACTGCCCGACGCCTTCCTGCGCCGCTGCTTCTTCCACTACATCCGCTTTCCCGATGTCGAGACGCTGCACAAAATCGTCGACGTCCACTATCCCGGCATCAAGCAGAATCTGGTGCGGGCAGCCCTCACCCAGTTCTACGAGATCCGCGATGTGCCGGGGCTGAAGAAGAAGCCGTCGACCTCCGAGGCGCTCGACTGGATCCGCCTGCTGGTCGCCGACGACATCGCACCCGAGGATCTGCGCGCCGATCCGAAGAACGCGCTGCCCAAACTGCATGGCGCATTGCTGAAGAACGAGCAGGATGTGCACCTGTTCGAGCGCCTGGCCTTCATGGCCAGACGGCAGGGCTGAGGGGCGGCGGGCTGACAACCATGAGCTGGCTTGCGCCGCTCACTCGGCGGCAGCAAAACCTCTCTCCTGCGGCGCGACACGCTTCGGTCCGAAGATGACGAAGCCGATGACCGACAAAGCGAGAACGCCGATCCCGCAATAGAGCATGACCCAGCTGAAGCCGTTGACCAATGCGGCGTGCACAATGGTGCCGGAGGGGTCGAGCGTTGCAAGCTCGGGCGTCCCTTGCGCAAGGTCGTGGAGATTGCCGGTGGCGATCCTTTCTGCCAGCGCACGCACCGCGCCTGGGCTCAAAGCCGTGCCAAATGCGTTGCTGAGGTAAGAGACGATCCCCTGCGTCAGCAGCAGGCCGAGCACCGCGATGTTGATGGCGAGCGTGATCAGCCGTGCGCTGATATCGATGCCGGACGCCATGCCGGCGCGATCGGGCGACACCGCGCCGGTGGTGGTGTTGGTGGTCGGCGAATTGGTGAGGCCAATGCCGATGCCGGCGATCAGCGTGCCGGGCAGCATGGTCAGCCAGGTCGCCCCTTCGAGCCCGGAGCCGATCCACATGGCGATGAAGCCGACACCCAATGTCAAAAGGCCGAGCGGGATGGCGATCCGCGCCTGATAGCGGGCGCGAATGCGCTCTGCGATTGGCGGCATCACCATGAAGGGCAGCGTGTAGACGAGCAGCAGCAGGCCCGTCGTCGTGCTGTCGTAGCCGAGCACGCCGGAATAATAGATCGGCAGATAGATGATGAACGGCCAGTAGCTGAAATTCATGCCAATGGCGCCCATGATCGCACCCGAAAACTGGCGGATGCGGAACACGGAAAAGTCGAACATCGGATAGGCATTGACCCTCTCTGCGATCAGGAAAGTGATGAAGGCCGCCACCGAAGCGGCAATCACACCGATGCGGGCGCTCGCCCCGAGGTCTGCACCTTGCGTGATCAGATAGGAGAAGCCGAACACTGCGGCCGAGAGCGTCAGCATGCCGGCCCAGTCGAGCTTCTGGGCGTTGTGATCGCGCGATTGCGTGACACCGGCGCCGATGAAGGCGAGCGCCAGGATCGCCAGCGGCACGTGGATGAGGAACACCCACTGCCAGTTCGACAGCGCCACGATCAAGCCGCCGATGGCCGGCCCGAAACCGAGCCCGATGCCCGCGACGACGCTCCAGGCGACAAAGGCCCTGCCGCGCGCCTTTCCATCCTGGAACTGGTGCGACAGCACCGCCACGCTGCAGGTCAGCATCGCGCCGCCGGCAAGGCCTTGCAGAAAGCGGGCGGCGATCAGCAGCGCAGCACTCGGGGCGAGACCGCACAGCAGCGAGGCGAGGCCGAAGGCGACGGTGGTGATCACCATCACGCTCTTGCGGCCGAACCGGTCGGCCAATGTCCCGGTCGCCATCAGCACCGTGGTGCAGGCAATGGTGTAGGCATTCATGATCCATTGCAGGTCTTTGAAATCGGCGGCGAGCACGCTTTCCAGTTTCGGCAGGATCACCGGCACGCTGGAGATTTCGAGCCCGAACAGCAGCGACGCCAGGCACACGCCGGTCAGCGCAAGGGTGTTTCGTTGGATTGGCAACGGCATATCGATCTCTCTCCATCGGAACATGGGCGGCGATGCTCTTCAAACCGCGATCAGCCTGAAATAGAGGAGACTTGATCATGAAAAAAGGCTATGGTCGGCTATATCAGAAATGACAAATTGGCATGCTTCTCAATGGAAGGCTTCTAAATGACCAGCCTTGATGTCGATGCCGTCCGCACCTTCGTGATGGTGGCCGACCTGCAGAGCTTCACCCGTGCCGCCGCAGCGCTCGGCAGCACCCAGGCCACGATCAGCGTCAAGCTGCGCCGGCTCGAGGAAAAGCTCGGGGCGCGTCTGATCGAACGCACGCCACGCCGCGTCAGCCTGTCGGCAAAGGGCGCGGTGTTCCTGCCCTCCGCGCGCGATTTCCTGGCCGCGCATGAGCGCGCCATGGCCGAGTTTGCCGAGGCACCTTGCCGGCTTGCGCTCGGCTTTGTCGATCATGTCGCCGGCCCCGAGCTTTCCGTCCTGATCGCCCAGCTCCACGCGCACGATCCCTCGCTCACGCTCAGTTTGAGGATCGACACCAGCACCATTCTGAAGGAAGCGTTCGATCGCGGTGAACTCGATGCGATCATCGTACACCGCGAAGGCGACAGCCGCCCGGGCCGGACCTTGTCGCGCAACCACTATGGCTGGTTCGCGACCCCTTCCTTCGAATGGCAGCGTGGAACGCCGCTGCGCCTGGCGCTTCTAAGCACAATATGCAGCTGCCCGGATCGCGTGCGGGCAGTCGAGACGCTGGACAAGGCAGGCATAGCCTGGGAGGAGGCCTTCGTCGGCGGCGGCGGCGCGGCCGTCAACATTGCGGTGTCGGCGGGCTTTGCCATTTCGGCGCTGGCCCACCGCGTCGTTCCTCCTGGCTTGGTCGAGGTTGGCCGCAAGCTCGGCCTGCCGCCGCTTGACCCGTCCGAAGTGGTCCTGCATTCACACACGCTGGCGCCGCGGGCGCGCGAGGCACTGCATGTGCTTGCGACCGCATTTCGCGAGTACAATTCTGCGGCTGCCTAGGCGAAGCTGTATTCGATCTGATTCCGTCGCGACGGATCAGGCTTTGGAGGAAGCGAAATGACCGAGATCACCGTCCGTCCGCTGGCGCAGGCCGACCACGCCGACTGGCGGCGGCTGTGGACTGCCTACCTCACCTTCTATGAAACCAAGCTGCCGGACGAGGTCTACGACATCACCTGGAAGCGGCTGTTCACGGCAGGCGAATTCGAGCCGAAGGGATTTATCGCCACCCTCGACGGCAAGGCCGTCGGCCTGACCCATTATCTCTATCATCGCTCCGGCTGGTCGGAGAAAAACAACTGCTACCTGCAGGACCTGTTCGCCGACCCGGATGTGCGCGGCAAAGGCGTGGGTGCTGCCCTCATCGAAGCGGTCAAGCAGGAAGCCGGCAAGATCGGCGTCAAGAACGTCTACTGGATGACCCACGAAACCAACACCACGGCGCGCAAACTCTACGATCACGTGGCGCGCCGGACGGGCTTCATCGAGTACGATCTGCTTTAGACAGGCCATGTTCCTCCCTTTCTTCCTCGAACTGAAGGCCGCGCGGGTTCCCGTTTCGCTCCGGGAATATCTGTCGCTGCTGGAGGGGCTGGAGGCCGGGTTGGTCGACTATGACGTCGAGGGTTTTTATTACCTCGCCCGCGCCGCTTTGGTGAAGGACGAGCGCCATATCGACCGCTTCGATCAGGTGTTTGCGCATGTCTTCAAGGGCATTGAAGCGCTCGCCGGGCCGGACGCCATCGATGTCGCCAACATTCCGGAAGAATGGCTGCGCCGTCTCGCCGAAAAGCATCTGACCGAGGAAGAGAAAAGACTGGTTGAGGCGCTCGGCGGTTTCGACAAGCTGATGGAGACCTTGAAGCAACGGCTGGAGGAACAGAAGGGCCGCCACCAGGGCGGCTCGAAATGGATCGGCACCGGCGGCACCTCACCGTTCGGCGCCTATGGCTACAATCCCGAAGGCGTGCGCATCGGCCAGCACGAAAGCCGCAACCGCCGTGCGGTAAAAGTCTGGGACAAGCGCGAGTTCAGGAATTTCGACGATGCGGTCGAGCTCGGCACCCGCAACATCAAGGTGGCGCTGAAGCGCTTGCGCCGCTGGGTGCGCGAGGGCGCGGAGGAAGAGTTCGACCTGCCCGGCACCATCCATGCCACCGCCGAGCACGGCTATCTCGATGTGCAGACGCGCCCCGAACGGCGCAACGCCGTGAAGCTGTTGATGTTCTTCGATGTCGGCGGCTCGATGGACGACCATATCAAAAGCGTCGAGGAGCTGTTTTCGGCCGCCCGCGCCGAATTCCGCCAGCTCGAATATTTTTACTTTCACAACTGCCTCTATGAGGGCGTGTGGAAGGACAATCGCCGCAGGCATGCCGAGACGATCCCGACCTTCGACCTGCTCCACAAATACGGGCCGGACTACAAGGCCATCGTCGTCGGCGACGCCTCGATGAGCCCTTACGAGATTGCACACCCCGGCGGTTCGGTCGAACACTGGAACCCGGAAGCCGGCGCCGTCTGGCTCGGCCGCCTGCTGCAGCAATGGCCGAATGCAATATGGCTTAATCCGGAAAACCAGAAGAACTGGGGTTTTACCCACTCGATCGCGATGATCCGCGACCTGTTCGGCGGCCGCATGTTCCCGCTGACGCTGGCCGGGCTCGAAGCCGCGACCAAGCAGCTTTCACGCAAGCATTGAGGATTCGAGCACATCTCGGTGCTGGGCAGACATGTAACAAATGCCTATGTTGGGACGAAGACAGCTTGCAACCAACAACAAGCCGCCAAGGCTGAGGAGATTAGATGGATACCCACACCTACCCCGTTACCCGCACCGACGCCGAATGGCGTGCCCGGCTGACGCCGGAGCAATATGCCGTCATGCGCGGCCACGGCACCGAACGGCCCGGAAGCTGCGCCTTGCTCTATGAAAAGCGTGCCGGCACCTTTTCCTGCGTCGGCTGCGACCAGCCGCTGTTCGAATCCAAGTTGAAGTTCGAGAGCGGCACCGGCTGGCCGAGCTTCAACGACCCGGTGCCCGGCTCGGTCGAAAACACCGTCGACCGCAGCTACGGCATGGTCCGCACCGAATGCCATTGCGCGCGCTGCGGCAGCCATCTCGGCCACGTCTTCGACGACGGCCCGCCGCCGACCGGCCTGCGCTACTGCATCAATGGCGTGGCGCTAAAATTCGAGCCGACAGCCTAACCGCAACCCGGTCATCATCTCTTGCAAAGGGCGGCTCCGGCCGCCCTTTTTCGTGCCCGGCCGGCGTTTCAGACAACGACCACCAGGATCAGCCATAGCGCGGAACCGAGCATCATCAGCGAGGCCTTGGCGCCGCCGGCCCTTTCCGCAATTCGCCAGACGGCCAGCGTCAGGAAGATGTTGTAGGGCACCGGCGCGAAATGCACGGCCAGCACCGCTGCCAGCGGCAGCTTCAGCCCGAGCAGGATGAGCGCAACCACCGACGACGCGATGTTGATCGCCGTGCCAACCACGACCATGTCGTGCCAGAACAGGCGGTCGAGCGGCACGACACCATGCCAGCGGGCGCGGAAGAAGCCGGCCGTTCCGCCCATCTTGCCGTCTTCGCCCCCCGCTGGTCCTTGCATCAGCTCAACTCTTTCGTTCTGAGCGATCCCGAGCGCGGCAGGCGCGCACGATGATCGTAGAAGCATATGGCTTAGCGATCGCCGCCAGACAATCGCGAAATCTTTCCGGATGGCCCCTTGCCGGCATCTGCCGCAAAGCTAATTTGCTGAACGTGCCGTTCCTTCGTCCCGAGGTCGCCTGCAAGGGAGGTCTTTGATGAGCGACAAAGCTACAATGTCTTGTTCTTATGCAACGCCAATTCAGCGCGCTCGATTATGGGCGAAGCCATTCTAAACCGCATTGGCGCCGAGAAGTTCAAGGCCTTCTCCGCCGGGTCCCAGCCGAAGGGCACCGTCAATCCCTACGCGCTGCAGCTGCTTGAGAGCCTCAACTACGACACCGGCTTCGCCCGCTCGAAAGGCTGGGACGAGTTCGCAAAGCCCGACGCGCCGGAGATGGATTTCGTCTTCACCCTCTGCGACAGCACCGCCAACGAATCCTGTCCGGTCTGGCCCGGTCACCCGATGACCGCGTTGTGGGCGATACCGGATCCGGCCAAGGCACAAGGCACCGACGCCGAAATGCATCTGGCCTTCGCCGACGCCTATCGCATGCTCAACAACCGCATCTCGCTGTTCACCAACCTGCCGATGGACGCGCTCGATCACATGGCGTTGCAGCAGCATCTGGACGAGATCGGCCACGACGCGCCGAAACCGAATTAGCGCCAGGCGCCCTCAGCCTGTCCCAGCACCTCGGTGACGGCGCGCTCGAAGCGCGAGCATTCCGTCGCCAGCCAGTCGGCCATGGCCGGCCAGTTGTCCTCGGCAAAACAGTTCACCCGCCATATCGAGTTGATGCCGAGGCCTTCGCAGCTCTGCTCAGGCCTGAGTTTCAGCCTGTCTTCGATTGCCGGCTGGAAAGGCTTCAGCCGCGACCATGCCTGCGTCGCCCCGAACTTCTCGTTGCGGCCGAAGAAGACGCCGACATGGTTCTGCGCCGGCGCGACATACATGGACAGGACCAAGGCGAAGTCCGGCAGCCCGCGCTGCCAGAACCAGGGGCCGCGCCGCGCCATGGATGCGCGTTCCTCCGGATGCCGTTCGGCGAACAGCGTCCAGAAGCTGCGTTGGCGGAATTCAGAGGCGCGGCGGGCGCCGAAGTCGAATTCGCTCATGGTGCGATGCCCGTTCCAGCATCATGCCCGGCCTGAGACTGTTTCGAAATTCGCTCCGGCGATGACCGCCGGAGCCGAATTTCCATACAGTCTCTTACACCATGCCGAGGGCGGCCATATACAGATCGAGGATCGCGTCCTCTTCCTGCCGCTCGGCCTGATCTTTCTTGCGCAGCCGGATGATCGACCGCATCGCCTTGGTGTCGAAGCCGGTGCCTTTGGCCTCGGCGAACACTTCCTTGATGTCGTCGGCGATAGTCTTCTTTTCTTCCTCGAGCCGCTCGATGCGCTCGATGAAAGCGCGCAACTGGCCGGCGGCAACAGTCTGGCTGGTATCGGTGATGTCGTCGGCCATGTTTTTCTCCGCTTCTTTTTAAGCGCCGCGATTCTGACGCGGCAAAATTGGAGCGGGTTCGATGCCCGAGCGGGCGCGGCGGGTCAAGCCATTATCGATGCTTCGTGGACGGCTGCTGCCAACCGTCCCCAGCGTGATCGGTGCGGGCGTCAGTTAAACGCTATCAGCAGATCCTTCGCGTCGATCTGGTCGCCGGCCTTGACCAACACTTCGGCCACCGTGCCGTCGCGTTCGGCATGCAGCGCCGTCTCCATCTTCATTGCTTCGATCGACAACAGCACATCGCCGGCCTTGACCGCCTGGCCGGCGGCAACCGCAAGCGCAGAGACCACGCCCGGCATCGGCGCGCCGACATGCGCCTCGTTGCCGGGCTCGGCCTTGCGTCTCGCCTTTGCGGCGGACGCACCATGCGCCCGGTCCGGAACCTTCACCCTTCGCGGCTGGCCGTTGAGTTCGAAGAACACCGTGACCATGCCCTTCTCGTCGACATCGCCGATCGCAAGGCACCGCACCACCAGCGTCTTGCCTTTTTCGATGTCGACGAAGATCTCGTCTTCCGACTTCATGCCGTAGAAATAAGTCGGCGTCGGCAGCACGCTGACCGGGCCATAGGTCTCCTGCGCCGCGGCGAAGTCGGAAAACACCTTTGGATACATCAGCCACGAGGCGAATTCGTTCTCGCTAAGCTTGCGCTCCAGCTTCTCCTCGATCTCCTTGCGGCTGGCCTTGAGATCGGCCGGCTTCAACAGCGAGCCCGGCCGCACCGTGATCGGCTTGTCGCCCTTCAGCACCTTTTTTTGCAGAGCTTCCGGCCAACCGCCCGGCGACTGGCCGAGATCGCCGCGCAGCATCGAGACGACCGAGTCCGGGAAGGCGATGTCCTTACTGGGGTTCTCGACATCGGCGACGGTTAGGTCCTGGCTGACCATCATCAGCGCCATGTCGCCGACGACCTTGGACGACGGCGTCACCTTGACGATGTCGCCGAACATCAGGTTGACGTCGTGATAGGTCTGCGCCACCTCGTGCCAGCGCGTTTCCAGCCCGAGCGAGCGCGCCTGCTCCTTGAGGTTGGTGAACTGGCCGCCCGGCATCTCGTGCAGGTAGACCTCCGAGGCCGGTCCCTTGAGGTCGCTTTCGAAAGCGGCGTACTGGTTGCGCACCGCCTCCCAATAGAACGAGATGTTGCGGATCCATTGCGGGTCGAGGCCGGGATCGCGCTCGGTGCCCTTCAGCGCCTCGACGATCGAGCCCAGGCACGGCTGCGAAGTGTTGCCGGAGAGAGAGTCCATCGCCGCGTCGATGGCGTCGACGCCGCTCTCCACCGCCGCCAGCACCGTCGCCGCCGATAGACCCGACGTGTCGTGGGTGTGGAAATGGATCGGCAGGTCGGTTGCCTCGCGCAACGCCTTGAACAGCACGCGTGCGGCGGCCGGCTTCAGCAGGCCGGCCATGTCCTTGACGGCGATGATGTGAGCGCCAGCGGTCTGCAATTCCTTCGCCAGCCCGACATAGTATTTGAGGTCGTATTTGGCGCGCGCCGGATCGAGGATGTCGCCGGTGTAGCAGATCGCCGCTTCGACCAGCTTGCCTTCGGCGCCGACCGCGTCCATGGCGACTCGCATGTTATCGACCCAGTTCAGGCAGTCGAAGACACGGAACAGATCGACGCCACCGGCCGCTGCCTGTTTGACGAAATGCTGCACGACATTGTCGGGGTAGTTGGTGTAGCCGACGCCATTGGCGCCGCGCAGAAGCATCTGCAGCAAAAGGTTGGGTGCTGCTTCGCGCACCAGCGACAGCCGCTCCCACGGATCCTCGGTAAGGAAGCGCATGGCGACGTCGAAAGTGGCGCCGCCCCAGCATTCAAGCGACAGGAGCTGCGGCAAGGCCCGAGCGTATGTGCCGGCGATATTGGCGATGTCATGCGTGCGCATGCGGGTGGCGAGCAGCGACTGATGGCCGTCGCGCATCGTCGTGTCGGTGACCAGCACCTCTTTTCGCTCGCGCATCCAAGCAGCGAATTTCTCTGGGCCGAGCACCTCCAGTTTCTGCTTGCTGCCATCAGGCACATTGCCGTTGAGATAGGGCACGACGGGTGCTGCCGCATCGGCCTTCGGCATGGGGCGTCCGCGGGTTTCCGGATGACCGTTGACCGACACGTCGGCCAGGTAGTTGAGCAGCTTGGTGGCGCGGTCCTGGCGCTTGACCTGCTGGAACAGCTCCGGCGTCGTGTCGATAAACTTGGTCGTATAGGAATTGTCGGCGAAGCTCGGGTGGTTGATGATCGCTTCGAGGAAGGTGAGGTTGGTGGCGACGCCGCGGATGCGGAACTCGCGCAGCGCCCGGTTCATGCGGGCGATTGTCTCGGCCGGTGTCGGCGCCCACGCCGTCACCTTCTCCAGCAGCGGATCGTAGAAGCGGGTGATGACTGCGCCCGAATAGGCGGTGCCGCCGTCGAGCCGGATGCCGAAGCCGGTGGCGCCGCGATAGGCGGTGATGCGGCCGTAATCCGGAATGAAATTGTGCTCTGGATCCTCGGTGGTGATGCGGCACTGCAGCGCGTGGCCGTTCAGCCTGATGTCCTTCTGCGCCGGTACGCCCGATTCCGGCGTGCCGATGGCAAAGCCGTCCAGGATGTGGATCTGCGCCTTGACGATGTCGATGCCGGTTACCTGCTCGGTGACGGTGTGCTCGACCTGGATGCGTGGATTGACCTCGATGAAGTAGAATTTGCCGGTGTCGGCGTCCTGCAGGAATTCCACGGTGCCGGCGCCGATATAGCTGGTCTCGCGCGCGATCTTGAGCGCATAGCCGCAAAGCTCCTGGCGCAACGCCTCACTGAGGTAAGGCGCTGGCGCCCGTTCGACGACTTTCTGGTTGCGGCGCTGGATCGAGCAATCGCGCTCGAACAGATGCACCGCGTTGCCGTGGGTGTCGCCGAGCACCTGGACCTCGACATGGCGGGCGCGCTCGATCAGCTTCTCGAGATAGACCTCGTCCTTGCCAAAGGCGGCCCTGGCCTCGCGTTTGCCTTCGGTCACCTCGCGCAGCAGGTCGGCTTCCGAGCGGATCGCGCGCATTCCGCGCCCGCCACCACCCCACGACGCCTTGAGCATGATGGGATAGCCAACCTCGGCAGCAAGCTTCTTGATCGCCTCGCCGTCGTCCGGCAGCGGGTCGGTCGCCGGAATCACCGGCACGCCGACCTCAATGGCGAGATTGCGCGCGGCAACCTTGTTGCCGAGCCGGCGCATCGTGTCGGGCTTCGGCCCGATGAAGGTAATGCCGGCCTCGCCGCAGGCTTCGGCGAATTCGGGGCTTTCCGATAGAAGGCCGTAGCCCGGATGGATTGCGTCGGCGCCGGACAGCCTGGCGACACGGATCACTTCCTCGATCGACAGATAGCTTTCGATCGGCCCCATGTCCTTGTTGAGATGCGGCCCGCGCCCGACCTGGTAGCTCTCATCGGCCTTGAACCGATGCAGCGAATATTTGTCCTCCTCGGCCCAGATCGCCACGGTTTTGAGGCCGAGCTCGTTGGCCGCGCGAAAGACGCGGATGGCAATTTCGGACCGGTTGGCGACGAGGATCTTCGTGATGGCCAAGGAAGAAGGCTCCGGACGGGAGGGATGGGGGCTCAGCAATGATTAACGCGAAAATGCTGCAGTGCAACCAAAATCGGGAGACAATTAAACCGATTTAAATGTATTCTAGCACCGCAAAGCGAAAGACTGCGTGCGAATGGCGTCGCCAAGTGACGCGAATTGTCATCCCACGCACAATCCGCTTCCGGCTAACGGTTGTTTTTTAGCCAACGCAATCGCTCCGTCCCTGCTCCGGCTGGTCAAAAGAAAAATGCCCGGCGCAAGCGCCGGGCATTTCGTAGGGATTGCGTTATCCGATCAGCCCTTCGGCAGCCAGGTGATCTTGCCGTCCGGACCCTTCTTCCACTCGTACATGATGTAGCCCGGGAGCTTCGGATCGCCCTTCGCGTCATAGGCGAGGTCGCCCAGAACGGTCTTGAACGGACCCTTCTCATGCAGCGCCTTGGCCACTTCCACCGGGTCGTTCGTCTTGGCCACGGCAGCGGCCTCCGCGATCACCTGCATGGCAGCGTAGGCGTAGAGCGTGTAGGCTTCCGGTTCAAAGCCCTGGGCGCGGAACTTCTCGACCAGTGCCTTGTTCTCGGGGATCAGACGCGGATCCGGACCGAAGGTGTTGAGCGTGCCGATAACCGCGTCGCCCGCGATCGCAGCCAGCTCGTCGGTAACGATGCCGTCGCCCGACATCAGGGTTGCCTTGAGGCCCTGGTCAGCCGACTGGCGGATGATCAGGCCGGCTTCGGTGTGCAGGCCGCCCCAGTAGATCAGGGTGACGCCGGCGTCCTTCATCTTGGCGATCAGCGCCGAGAAGTCCTTGTCGCCGACATTGACGCCTTCGTACATGACTTCTGTCAGGCCGGCTGCGTTCATTGTCTTCTTGGTCTCGTCGGCAAGGCCCTGACCGTAGGGGGTCTTGTCGTGGATGACGGCAACCTTGGCGTCCTTGAAGTTGGCCGCAATATAGGCGCCGGCAATGCCGCCCTGCTGGTCATCGCGTCCGCAGGTGCGGAACACGTTCCACAGGCCGCGCTCGGTGAATTTCGGATTGGTCGCAGCCGGGGTCACTTCGACGATGTTGTTGTCGACATAGACTTCCTGCGACACCGGGATCGAGACGCCCGAGTTGAAGTGGCCGACCACGAACTTGACGCCGTCGCCAACGAACTTGTTGGCGACCGAGATGCCCTGCTTCGGATCGGAGACGTCGTCGCCGACTTCGAGCTTGATCTGCTCGCCATTCATGCCGCCTGCTGCGTTGATGTCGGCGACAGCCGCTTCCGCACCCTTCTGCAGCTGCGCACCGAAGGCTGCATTCGGGCCGGTGATCGGACCGGCGACGCCGACGAGGACATCAGCCCATGCGTTACCGCCGAACGCGACAAGCGCGGTCAGGGCAACGGCGGACAAAAGTGATTTCTTCATTTAAACGCTCCCATTTACGAGGTGGGCGTGGATGATACTTTCATGCGATGCCCACCCTTATCGCAGAAAGCGTACTTTGCCGATTTTCGGGCCCTTGTCACGCCGATTCATCCCCGAGACGGCGTTAATGGTGAACGTCAACCTTTCGGCTTCCAGCTTAAGATCGAAGCACGTTCGTAAAGCCAATTATACTGCGTCACCATCTGGTTGGTGCGTGTGTATTGATAGCCGACAAACCCCAATATCATGAGCACGATTGTGTCCACGACATAGTATTGCAGCGAAAACATCGTGCCGCCGAACAGGGCATGATGAATGAACCTTATGCCGATGCCGAGTCCCAGCAGGTAGGCGAACAGCGCCGGCAGGCTGCGCCATGTCTGGGCGCTGGCCTTGCCGGTCATCCATGCCGCCCAGCCGCCGAGCAGACAGGTGACGAAGAAGAACTGCCAGATGGAAGGTTCCTCGTGAAGAATGCCTTGCATGGTGAAGACTCCTGAAATCAGTGATGGCCGCCTTCGAGATAGGCCGCGCGCACTTCCGGATTGGCGAGCAATTCCTTGCCTGTGCCGCTCATGGTCACGTTGCCGTTGACCATGACATAGCCGCGCGTGGCGAGCTTGAGCGCGCCGAACGCGTTCTGCTCGACCAGGAACACGGTCAGCCCTTGCGTGCGGTTCAACTCGCGGATGGCGTCGAAGATCTGCTTGACGATCAGCGGCGCCAGACCCAGCGACGGCTCATCGAGCAGGAGCAGCTTCGGCCGCGCCATCAGCGCGCGTCCGATCGACAGCATCTGCTGCTCGCCGCCCGACAGCGTGCCGCCGCGCTGGGCGATGCGCTCCTTGAGACGCGGGAACAGCGTGAACACCTTCTCGGCATCCTCGTCATAGTGCTTGAGGTTGTCGAGGCCGGCGCCCATCTGCAGGTTTTCCATCACCGTCATGCGCGGGAAAATGCGCCTGCCTTCCGGCGACTGCGCGATGCGCATGCGCGCGATCTCGTGCGTCGGCATCTGGGTTATGTCGGTGCCGGCGAAAGTGATGGTGCCGGAACGGGCCCGCGGCGCCCCGAAGATGGTCATCATCAGCGTCGACTTGCCGGCGCCGTTGGCGCCGATCAACGCGACGATCTCGCCCTGGTTGACGTGAACATCGACGCCGTTCAGCGCCTTGATGTTGCCGTAGTAGGTCTCGACGCCCTTGATGTCGAGCAACGTTGTCTCGGCCATCACTTACGCCCTCCGCGCGGCTTGGATGTCGGGGATTTCCCGGCGGGCTTGGCCGTGGCCCGCTCGGTCGGTTTTCTCGGGGCGGTGTTGGCCCTTGCATCGAACTGAGCGGCCTTCGAGGCGCCCTTCGACACCGTGACCCGCTCGCCCTCGCTGTGGCCGATCGTGTCGCTCACCGGGCCGGCGAGATAGGACGAAGACGAGCCTGGTCCGTGCGCCGTATCAGGCCCTATGTCCAACTGCTCGATGACGTCTTCATCGCCGACCTCGGTCAGCACCGTCTCGACCTCCTCGTCGTCGACGCCGAGATAGGCGGCGATGACGCGTGGGTCGGTGCGCACCGATTGCGGGCTGCCGTCGGAAATCTTGCGGCCATATTCGAGCACAACGACATGGTCGGAGATCTGCATGACCACCGACATGTCGTGCTCGATCAGCAGGATCGAGGTGCTACTCTTGATGTCCATCAGCAGCGAATTGAGCGCTGCCGATTCCTTCGGATTGAGACCGGCCGCCGGCTCGTCGAGGCACAGAAGCTCGGGGCCCGTGCACATGGCGCGCGCGATCTCGAGGCGCCGCTGCGCGCCATAGGGCAAATCGCCGGCCGGATCGTCGGCGCGATCGACAAGATCGGCCTTCTCCAGCCAGTGCTTGGCAAGCTCCACTGATTCGGCCGAGGCCCTGCGGTAGCCGCCGATCCCGAACAGGCCCAGGATCGTATAGCCCGATGCCTTCATCAGCTTGTTGTGCTGGGCAACCAGGAGGTTCTCCAGCAGCGTCATACCCGAGAACAGGCGAATGTTCTGGAAGGTGCGTGCCACCTTGGCGCGCGCCGGGATCTCGTGGTTAGGCAAGCGTTCGAGCAGGAAGGTCGAGCCGTCGGCACCGTTGAGCGTGATCATGCCTTCCGACGGCTTGTAGAAGCCAGTGATGCAGTTGAACACGGTGGTCTTGCCGGCGCCGTTGGGCCCGATCAGCGCGGTGATCTCGCCACGCTTGGCCTGGAAGGACAGGTCGCCGATGGCGACCAGGCCGCCGAACTTCATCGACAGATGCTCGACCTGGAGGATGGCGTCTTTCATGCCCGGATTGGCCTTTTGAATCGAACTTGCATTCATCAGCCGTGTCCTTCCTTGGTGAAGGAACTGGAGACCGCTCTTCGCTCCTTGAGGAAGGCTGTCGGTTCACGACTGCCGACGAAGCCGCGCGGCTTCCAAAGCATGACGATGACCATGGCCATGCCGAACAGAAGCATGCGGTAAAGCTCCGGCGTGAAGTCCTTGCCGAAGACCTGCTTGAGGAAGTCGAGCTCGCGCAACGCCTCGGTGCCGCCGATCATCACCATTGCGGCGACCGCAATGCCAACCAGCGAGCCCATGCCACCGAGCACGACGATGGCCAGGATGATCGCCGATTCCAGGAAGACGAAGGATTCAGGGCTGACGAACCCTTGCCGTGCGGCGAAGAAGGCGCCGGCAAAACCGCCGAACATGGCGCCGGTGGCAAAGGCGGTGAGCTTGGTGGTGGTCGTGTTGATGCCGAGCGAGCGGCAGGCGATCTCGTCCTCACGCAGCGCCTCCCAGGCGCGGCCAACCGGCATGCGCCTGAGCCGGATCGTGACGAAGGCGGTGAGCAGCGCCAACGCCAGGATCAGATAGTAGAGGAAAATCTTGTAGTAGGCGCTCGACTGGGCGATGTGCAGCACCTTGCCGATATAGTTCGGGTCCGCCGAATTGAACGTCATCAGGCCGAAGAAGGTGACTTTCGGGATACCGGAGATGCCGGCGGAGCCGTTGGTGACTTCACGCCAGTTGATCAGCACCAGGCGGATGATCTCGCCGAAGGCCAGCGTGACGATCGCCAGATAATCGCCGCGCAGCCTGAGCACCGGAAAGCCGAGCATCACGCCCCAGAAGGCGGCCATGGCGCCGGCGGCCGGCAGCAGGATCCAGAAGGACAGGCCGTAGTGCGAGCCGAGCAGCGCATAGGCATAGGCGCCGACCGCATAGAAGGCGACGTAGCCGAGATCGAGCAGGCCGGCGAGGCCGACGACGATGTTCAGCCCCCAGGCCAGCATCACATAGATCAGGATCTGGATGCCGAAATTGTCGATCCACTTCAGCGAGCCCTGCAGCCCGCCGACAAATGACCACGACATCAGCGTCAACACGCCGACGACGAGGATCGGATAGAGCACCAATGCGGTGATCCCGAGCTTGGTGAAATTGTCATGGATGTAGGCGCGGAAGTAAAAGATCACACAGGCCAGTACATAGATGACGGCCAGCGCGCGCAGGAACTGCAGATAGCCGGCCAGACCATCGCCCAGCAGCCCCGGCAAGGCGCCGCCGAACACGAACAGCACCCCCGCCAGCACGATGGCGACGATGAAGGCCGGAAGCATGAAGAAGCGCGACGCCACGCTGGCCGGCAATAGGCCGGTGGCGACATTGGCGATCTTCTGATTGGCCATGAAGGGCTGGCCATAGGCGATGTAGAAGAAGCGGCCGAGCATGGTCAGCACGACCACGGTGATGAGCAGCCACCAGCGCGTCACCAGGATCAGCTGGTTGCTGATGTTCTGGTCGGTCTTCAGGCCGATGAACAGGACGAACAGGCCCAGCGAGATGGCGCCGGCATAGAGCGCCTCACGCAATGCGCGCTGCACGGGGGAGGCGACGGTGTCGCGCTCCGAGGATACGGTAACCGCCATTGTCTCAGACCTTTTCGACTTCTGGCCGGCCCAAAATGCCGGAAGGCAGGAAGATCAGCACGATCGCCAGGATGGAGAACGCCGCGACGTCCTTGTAGTCGATCGAGAAATAGGCCGACCACATGCTCTCGATGAAGCCGATCAGCAGCCCGCCAAGCACGGCGCCCGGCAGAGACCCGATGCCGCCGAGAACGGCCGCGGTGAAGGCCTTGACCCCCGGCACGAAGCCGTCGGAGAAGGCGATGACGCCGTAATACATCAGGAACAGCGTACCGGCGACCGCCGCCAGGGCTGCGCCCATGATGAAGGTGATCGAGATCGTACGGTCGACGTCGACGCCGAGAAGTGCGGCCATCTTGCGGTCCTGCTCGCACGCCCTTTGCGCCCGTCCTAGCGAAGTCCTGTTGACCAGGTACCAGAACAGCGCCAGCAGCAGCGCGGTGACGATGACGATGATGATCTGCTTCAGCGATATGCTGATGCCGTTGATGTTGTAGACCTGGCTGACCATCGGCGGGATCGGCTTGTTGCGCGGACCCTGCGTCACCTGGATGAAGTTCGACAGCGCGATCGACATGCCGATGGCGGTGATCAGCGGCGCCAACCGGAACGAACCGCGCAGCGGCCGGTAGGCCACCTTCTCGATCGTCCAGTTGTAGAGGCTGGTGAGCAGCATCGCCACGATCATCATGATCAGCAGCGCCAGGACGACCGGCACCGAATAGACCAAGGAGCCGAGGATGAGGAAGACGACGAGGGCGGCGAAGGCCCCGACCATGAAAATGTCGCCGTGGGCGAAGTTGATCATGCCGATGATGCCGTAGACCATCGTGTAGCCGATTGCGATCAGCCCATAGATCGATCCCAGCGTCAGCCCATTGATAAGCTGCTGGACAAAGTACTGCATGTGTACATGGCTCCCCTGGAATGTCGCCCATGCAGACGCATTCCTTTTCGTATTTCCCCTAGTCGTAAAGTTTCGAGCCCGGATTGCAACGTGATTTTTCAAACGTCGTGCGTGTTTTGCCGGCACGCCTTCCGATTGCCCGTTTTTTTGCTCCCGACCCCTGGACTATCGCGGACCCTATCATTGGCATAACGCAATGTCTTTGACGATTCAGCCGGACAGTGCACCTCATTTCGAAGAAATCACCGTCAAAAGTAGGTGATGAGACGATTCGTTGCGTTTCCGAGAGGCTTCGTTTTTTAGCCACATTCCTTTCCGCAGAGGCAAGATTCTTGCTACTTGGCCACAAAGTCGCGCCGGGCGGACCGCAATGGCCAGTGGAGGCTGTGTTGAAGCCGAGCTTCCCGGCCCGACCGCCGGGCCTGGACGCGGCTGCCGGTCTTTGATCAGTAGGCGGACCCACCATCCTCGCTCAGCGCATGCCGCTCCGTGCCTTTCAAGGGCGGATTGAAGACGCTGACCAGGATCATGTCGCCCGCGGCGTCGGCCCGCAGATAGTGCTCGTCATGCTCATTGAGCACATAGATCGTGCCCGGCTCGATGCGATGCACAGCACCGGACATGTCCTCGACCTCGCCGGCGCCGGCGATGCAATAGCAGGCCTCGAAATGTCGCCGATAGTGAAGGCGCGATTCGCTGCCTGCGCGCACCACAGTGTGGCAGACGGTAAAGCCCATGCCGTCCTGTTGGGTCAGCAGCCGGTGGCTGGTTCCATTGCCCCAATTCACGAAGAAGTCAGATTTTTCTACATCAGCCAATTGTCTGGTGAACATGATTGCTTTCTCTGTGTTGTGGACGGAAGTCAGTTATCTGGCTCAAAATTGCCGCAGAACGCATCGACCTTCAAATGATTGCTTCTCACCGATCATGTTTAGTAAATCTTACAGATGGACTACATTCCGCTGAATGCCATCCGTGCCTTCGAGGCAGCCTCCCGCCGCCTGAGCTTTTCAGCTGCCGCCGAAGAGCTGCATGTGACCCATCCCGCGATCAGCCACCAGATCAGGCGCCTGGAGGAGTGGCTGGGCGTGCCTCTCTTCCACCGCGACGCCCGCAGGGTGAGGCTGACCGATGCCGGCGTGATCCTGCAGGCGTCGGCAAATGCTGCGCTTGCCGAACTCGGCGCCACCTGCCGGCGCATCCGCCGCAACGCCGCGGCGGCGACCATTTCCGTCGGCTGCATCCCGTCCATCGCCAGCCGCTGGCTGGTGCCCCGCCTGCCCGCCTTCACCGCCAGCCATCCCGACATCGGCATGCGCGTCGCTTATGCCAAGGCCGAGGACAGGCTTGGCGATGGCGACAATGACGTGCTGATCACGCTCGGCGCCGATCCGACGCCCGGCGTCACCAGCCTTAAACTGTTTTCGCGCCTCAACCGGCCGGTGTGCAGCCCCTATTACCTGGCCGGCAGGGAGCATCTCAGGACGCCTGCCGGGATCGCCGGCGCCGACCTGCTGCATGACGAGAACCGTCAGGGCTGGGGCGAGTGGTTTGCCGAGGCCGGACTGGCCAAGGTCGATGTCGGCAACGGACCCGTCTTTGCCGACTTCAACATTCTGGCGACAGCTGTCATTGCCGGCCACGGCGTGGCGCTGTGTCCCGTCGATGTTTTCCGCGACGAGTTGAAGCGGGGCGACCTCGTGGTCCTGTCCGATATCTCGACAAACCGCGACAAGGCATACTTCCTGACCATGGCGGCGAACGCCTCACCCTCCGCACGCACCTTTGCCGACTGGTTTCGCCGGGAAGTCTCGGTCCAGGCCGAGGGCGATCAAGCCGTCACTTGACCACGAAACCATGCGCGAACGGATCGCGGTCGTCGATGAAGATCGTGTTCAGGCCTGTCATCCGCGCCCAGCCGCCGATCGAAGGGATGATGGCCGGCTTGCCGGCGACAGAGACGTCCTTTTCGACCTTGCCCTTGAACAGCGAACCGATGATCGATTCATGGACAAAGCTGTCGCCCGCCTTGAGCTTGCCCTTGGCATGAAGCTGCGCCATGCGCGCCGAGGTGCCGGTGCCGCACGGTGAGCGGTCGATCGCCTTGTCGCCGTAGAAGACGGCGTTGCGCGCATCCGCGCCCGCCACCGTCGGCTTGCCGGTCCACAACATGTGCGACAGCCGGTTGATGCCAGGGTTTTCCGGATGCACGAACGAATACTTTTCGTTGAGCCGCTGCCGCACCACCGGGCTCCAGGCGATGAAATCGCCGGCGGAGTAGTCGGCCATGTCGCGATAGTTCGCCTGCGGCTCGACGATGGCGTAGAAATTGCCGCCATAAGCGACATCGACCGTGATTTCGCCAAGCTGCGGGCACTCGACCGTCAGTCCTTCGGCATAAAGGAAGGACGGCACATTGGTGATGCGCACCTCCTCGACATAGTCGCCAACCTGTTTGTATTCGGCGATGACCAGCCCTGCAGGCGTGTCGAGCCTGAGCACGCCCGGCGTCTTCGGCTTGATCAGTCCATGCTCGATGGCCATCGTCACCGTGCCGATGGTGCCGTGGCCGCACATTGGCAGGCAGCCCGACGTCTCGATGAACAGGATGGCGATGTCGCAGTCGTCGCGCGTCGGCGGATAGAGGATCGAGCCCGACATCACGTCATGGCCGCGCGGCTCGAACATCAGCCCGGTGCGGATCCAGTCATACTCCGCCAGGAAATGCGCCCGCCGTTCCATCATCGTCGCCCCCTCGAGCAGCGGTCCGCCGCCGGCGACCAGCCGCACCGGATTGCCGCAGGTATGGCCGTCGATGCAGAAGAAGGATTTTTTGGCCATGATTTCCTCGAACTCAAAACCGTTGCGGGCTGAATGGGGCAAGATCGATCGGCGAACTCTGCCCGAGAACGAGATCGCGGATCAAGCGGCCGCTGGCCGCCGCCTGGGTCAGGCCGAGATGGCCATGGCCGAAGGCGTAGAAGACGTTGGGCGCGGTGCGCGCCGTGCCGATCACCGGCAGCGAGTCCGGCAGCGACGGGCGATAGCCCATCCACTCGCGGCCACCTGACGTGTCCAGTCCCGGCAGGAATTGCTTGGCTTTTTCCAGCATCGCCTTCGAGCGCGCAAAATTCGGCGGCCTGTTGAGACCACCAAGTTCGACAGCGCCGCCGACACGCAACCCGGTTTCGAGCGGCGTGATGACGAAGCCGTGTCCGGAAAAGATCAGTTGCCGCTTCACGTCGAACGCGCCTGTCGGCAGCGTCGTGTTGTAGCCGCGTTCGGTTTCCAGCGGGATGCGGTCGCCCAACTGCACCGCCAGCAGATGCGACCACGCACCGGCGGCGACGACGAGCTGTCTCGCCTGCCGAACCGTGCCATCGGGCAGTGTCAGCGTCGTGCCGTCATCATTGCTCGCGAGGCGCTCGACGCGGGCTTTCTCGAAGCGCGCGCCCAGCCCTTCGGCATAGGCCCACACCGCCTTGCCCAGCAGTTTCGGGTCGGCAACCGTCTTCCATCCCGGCACGAACGTGCCCTTGATGAAGCGCGGCGACAGGCCGGGCTGCAGCCGCGCCAGTTCGTCGCCTTCGACATGGCGAAAGCCGATGCCGAACCGCGCGCGCGCCCCCCAGCCCGATAGCCCCGCCTGGAATTCTGCCTTGCTTTCGTACAGTTCCAGCGAGCCGTCCTCGTGCAGCATCGGCCGCGCGCCGGACCGATCGAGCAGCCCCATCCATTCGGCTTCGGCGAGCTTCATCATGCCGGCTTGCGCAGTGAGGCTCGCCTCGTAATGCCTCGGCGCGCCAGCGCGCCAGAAGCGGAACAGCCAGGGCAACAGCTTCGGAAGATAGGCTGGCGGGATGCTGAGCGGTCCGAGCGGATCGGCAAGCCATTTCGGCAATTGCCGAATCATGCCCTTATGCGCCATCGGCAGCACGTCGGAGAAGGCGAAGGCGGCGGCATTGCCGGAACTGGTTTCCTCGCAGATGCCGGTGCGGTCGAAGACCGTGACGCTGCGCCCGGCCTCGGCCAGCATGGCTGCGGCACAGATGCCGACAATGCCGCCACCGACAATGGCGATGTCCAACACCTGGGTTGGCGCAGTCACGATGCGATGCCTCCAGCGTCAAGGGCTTTCGCCATCAGCGGGTTCTTCCAGTCAGACCGCACGGTTGTCCAGCCGAGCTTTTGATAGAACCCTTCTGCGTCCTGGGCGGCATTGACCTCCAGCCGGTCGAGACCGAGGTCACGGGCATACGCCTCGACTTGCATCATGAGAGTGGGACCAAGGCCACGCCGTTGCAGCCCGGATTCGATCGCAACGAGCCTGACAATGCCGAGGCCCCGATCGACAACATCCAGCCTCGCAGTCCCGACCGGCGCGCCGTCGCGTATGAGAAGCAGCGGGTGATTGCCTGCGAGCCGATCATCGGGATGCCGTTCATCGTAGCCGATCAAGCCCCTACCATCCCAAAGGAGGCGCTTGCGTATGTTGTGATATGCCGCCCAGTCCCCATCACTTTCGACGCGCTTGAGATGGATCGCAGACGGCATGTAACCTTCCTCAGAACGTCGGCAGGTTCGGCCGTACCGCCAGCGCGTCCCTGACGATCTTCTCCACCGCCTTGCGGCGCTCGCCCGACAGAGGCTGGCGCGGCATGCGCACGCGGTCATTTGTGTTGATGGCGAGCACTTCGGCAAGCTTGATGTTTTGTACCAGATAGGTCGAGACATCGAGATCGAGCAGCGGCCGGAACCAGCGGTAGATCGAAAGCGCCTCTTCGCGACGGCCCTGCTTCATCAGCTGGTAGATGGCGACGGTCTCGCGCGGGAAGGCGACAACCAGACCCGCCACCCAGCCGATGGCGCCGACCGACAGCGCCTCGAAGGCGAGATTGTCGACGCCGGTGAAGAGGTCGTAGCGGTCGCCGAAGCGGTTGATGATCTCGGTCGAACGCCTGATATCGTCGGACGATTCCTTGATGGCGACGAAGCGCTTGTCGGCGGCCAGCTCCTCCATCTGGTCGACGGTGACGTCGACACGGTACGCGAGCCGGTTGGAGTAGATCATCACCGGCAGGTCGCCGGCCTGGGCGACGGCGCGCAAGGCAGCGACTGTCTCTTCCGGATTGGTGTGGTAGATCGGGCTCGGCACCACCATCAGTCCGTTGGCACCTTCCTTGGCGGCGCGCTTGGCAATGCTCGCCGCCTCGCGGGTGCCGGCCTCGTTGACCGTCAGCAGCACCGGCTTGTTGCCGGCGACCTTCTGCGCCGTCTTCAGCACCTCGATCTTTTCGTCATGCGACAGCATCGGGCCTTCGCCGAGCGAACCGCAAACGATAATGCCGTCGCAACCGGCCTCCATCTGCAGCGCAAAGCAGCGCTCCATCTCGGCATGGTCGAGCCGGTCGTCGGCAGTGAATTTGGTCGTGACGGCGGGGAAAACTCCGGTCCACATGGTCATCTCTCCATCTGATATATCAGCCGTATATCTGGTAAGAATCCCGCTGTCAATGCGGAATCTGTTATGATATATCTAAAATATATCAGGAGCGAACCTTTGATATCCACCGAGACAGCATCTCCGGAGCCGGCTGCCACCAAGGCCTATCGCGCGCTCGAGCATATGATCGTGACGCTGGAACTGGCGCCGTCGAGTTTTGTCACCGAGGGCGCGCTGATCGAACGGCTCAGCCTTGGCCGCACGCCCGTGCGCGAGGCGATCCAGCGCCTGGCCTGGGAAGGCCTGCTCGACATAAGGCCGCGCGCCGGCATCGCCATAGCGCCGCTGCATCCCGGCGACTGGCTGCGCGTGCTCGACGCCAGGCGCGGCGTCGAGGTGGTGCTGGCCCGTTCGGCCGCCCGCTTCGTCACCCGCGAGGCTGCGGACCTGTTTCACGAGGCAGCACTTGCCATGCAGAAGGCGGTCATCTCCGGTAATGTGCTGGCCTTCATCCAGGCCGACAAGGCCCTCGACGAAGCCCTGGCGCTCGCTGCCGACAACCCGTTTGCGGCACGCCTTGCAGCACCCCTGCAGACCCACAGCCGCCGCTTCTGGTTCCGCTACAAGGCCGACACCGGCCTCGCCGAATCCGCCGAGCACCACGTCGCGCTGATCCGCTCGATCCTGGACGGCGACGAGGAGGCCGCCGCGAAGGACGCCAAGCGCCTGATGGCACTGCTGCGCGGCCATGCCGAGGTCGCCGCGACGCGCTGAACGGGGGATCAGATCCCTTGCGCGGTGGCGATGGCGGTATTCTCCCATCCGTCACCGGTCGCGAAGATGCAGCTTCGGCCCTGAACGTCGGTCACCAGCATCGACCAGGTCCCATTTGCCGAAACATAGATCTCGACAATGGCGGCCTCGCCGACCACACCGTAGCCGATCTGCTTTTGTTGAAAGGCCTGCGCCAGCCCCGCGACGAGGTCGCTGTGGCCACCGCAGATAAATTGCGCCTGCGCCGATAGCGTCGACAGCGCCAGCGCGGCGCCGATCACGGCTATCCTGATCCATCGAAACGAAAATTTGTGTGCCATAGGGCACCTCCTTCGCCTTGGCGTTCCGGCAAAGGGAGGCACATGGGGCAGCCTCAATATACCGAAACGCTCCAGGCCGGGTTCGACGTCTTCATCACGTCACTCCTTCTGGTTTTCCGGTCTGTCGTCAGGGAATCTTATCATTCCCTTGAATCGATATGGTGAGGCCACCATCCGAAAACAAGCACCATTTCGGGGCTTGCTGCGCGTTGCGGAACAACGATCGGCGTCAGACTTCCGCCGGTTCGCGAAGTGCCGCCCATTTCAGCAAGGCGTCGAGCGCTGGGCACAGGGCCTGGCCCCAGTCGGTCAGGCAGTATTCGACCTTCGGCGGCACCTGGTGATGCACGATTCGGCGGACAATGCCGTCGGCCTCCATCTGCCGCAGCTGCTGGATCAGCATTTTCTGCGAGATCGCCGGGATCGCCCGTTCGAGGTCGGAGAAGCGCAGCACCTTGCCGCCGAACAGGTGAAACAGGATCACCAGTTTCCAGCGGCCTTCAAGGATGCGCAGCACATTCTCGACGCCGGTCGCAGCGGATGAGGGCGTCAGCGGCGCGACCTTGCTTTCAGGCCCAGCCTTACTTTCAGGTAAGTACCTTACCTTTTCGTCGGTTCTTGTCATTTCCGCAGCATATCTCACTTTAGGGACCGAACAAGCACCGCCGACGTCAAGCCGGCGGGCGACAACCGGAACCGGAGACGAGATTATGACCGTGAAACTTCCTCAGCCGCTGGCGAATTATTTTGCTGCCAAGAATCGGCACGACATCGACGCAATGCTCATCCCCTTCGCACCGGATGCGACGGTTCGCGACGAAGGCGAAGTCCATCGGGGGTCAGCCGCCATCCGCGACTGGATGGACGCAACGACACGCAAATACCGGGTCACGGTTGACGTCACCGACGCGAAGGTCAACGGCAACGCGTGGCGGATCGCCGGCCTCGTCTCAGGGAACTTTCCGGGCAGCCCGGCGACACTCCACTACAACTTCACCGTGGCCGATGATCAGATCGAGCGATTGGAGATCGGCGCATGACGCAAAAAGGGGCGCGACAAAAGCCGCGCCCTTTTCGGAAGTTTCTCACCGCGCGCCCGCAGCCGAAGGCGAGGACGCGCAAGCAAGAAAACCGTCCGGTTAGTTCATCGTCGGGATGACGAATTCGGCACCATCCTTGATGCCGGACGGCCAGCGCGACGTCACCGTCTTGGTCTTGGTGTAGAAGCGGAACGCGTCCGGGCCGTGCTGGTTGAGGTCGCCGAAGGACGACGCCTTCCAGCCGCCGAACGTGTAGTAGGCGATCGGAACCGGGATCGGCACGTTGACGCCGACCATGCCGACCTGGACGCGGGACGCGAAGTCGCGCGCCGCATCGCCGTCGCGGGTGAAGATGGCGACGCCATTGCCCATTTCGTGGTCGTTGGCGAACTTGATGGCGTTCTCATAGGTTGGCGCGCGCACCACCGAGAGCACCGGTCCGAAGATCTCTTCCTTGTAGATGCGCATGTCTGCGGTGACGTTGTCGAACAGGCAGCCGCCCATATAGTAGCCGTCCTCGTAGCCCTGCATGGAGAAGCCGCGGCCGTCGACGACCAGCTTTGCGCCTTCCTTGACGCCAATGTCGACATAGCCCTTGACCCGCTCCAGCGCCTGGCGCGTCACCAGCGGGCCGAAATCGGCGGACGAATCCGTCGACGGACCGACCTTGAGGCTCTCGACACGCGGGATCAGCTTTTCCATCAGCCGGTTGGCGGTGTCGTTGCCGACGGGCACAGCCACCGAAATTGCCATGCAGCGTTCGCCGGCTGAGCCGTAGCCGGCGCCGATCAGCGCATCGACCGTCTGGTCCATGTCGGCGTCGGGCATGATGATCATGTGGTTCTTGGCGCCGCCGAAGCACTGCACGCGCTTGCCCGCCGCCGTGCCGCGCGAATAGATGTAATGGGCGATCGGCGTCGAGCCGACGAAGCCAATGGCCTTGATGTCGGCATCGTCGAGGATGGCGTCGACGACGTCCTTGTCGCCATTGACGACGTTGAGGATGCCGGCCGGCAGACCGGCCTCGATGAACAGTTCGGCGATGCGCATCGGCACGCCCGGGTCACGCTCGGAAGGCTTCAGGATGAAGGCGTTGCCGCAAGCGATTGCCGGCGCGATCTTCCACAGCGGGATCATCGCCGGGAAATTGAACGGGGTGATGCCTGCGACGACGCCGAGCGGCTGGCGCATCGAATAGACGTCGATGCCGGGGCCGGCGCCATCGGTGAATTCGCCCTTCATCATGTGCGGCGCGCCGATGCAGACTTCGACCACTTCGAGGCCGCGCTGGATGTCGCCCTTGGCGTCGGCGATGGTCTTGCCATGCTCGCGCGCCAGTATGTCGGCCAGTTCGTCATAGTCGCGGGCGACCAGTTCAAGAAACTTCATCAAGACGCGCACGCGGCGCTGCGGGTTGGTGGCGGCCCATTTCGGCTGCGCTTCCTTGGCGTTCTCGACCGCCGCGCGCAGTTCCGCCGGCGAAGCCAGCGCCACGGTGCCGCGCACCGAGCCGTCCATCGGCTGCATCACGTCCTGCTTGCGCCCGCTGGTCCCGGCGACATGTTTGCCGCCGATGAAATGACCGTATTCGATCATGATTCCTCTCCCTGAGTTTGTGATGGTGCATACAACGCCTTTGCAGGCGCGAAGGCAACGCGAGGGAGAACGCAACCGTTGTGCAGGCAATAGACAACGAGTGGCAGGTGTGCATTAATTGCCGCAAATGGAGCGTGTCACAAAATATCCACTAAGGACTACGGGTTGAGTTCCTTCACACCCCCCTCTGTCCTGCCGGACATCTCCCCCGCAAGGGGGGAGATCAGATGTGGCTGTCGCCTTCATAAATCTTCAACGCAGCAAAAGAGATCCCGCAGGCGGAGCTGCCACTCTCCCCCCTTGCGGGGGAGATGGCCGGCAGGCCAGAGGGGGGTGGGCGGGAACGCGACGCTTCTTAACCGGCAGGACCACCCATGAACTGGGATGACGTCCGCATCTTCCTCGCCGTGGCCCGCGCTGGCCAGATCCTCGGCGCCGCCAAGCGCCTCGAGCTCAACCACGCCACCGTCTCGCGCCGCATCGCGGCGCTTGAAGAGGCGCTCAGGACAAAGCTCTTTCGCCGGCTCACCACCGGCAGCGAGCTGACGCCGGCGGGCGAGCGCTTTCTCGACATTGCCGAGCGCATGGAGGGCGACATGATCGCCGCGCGCTCGACCGTGTCGGGCGAAGGCGACGATATCTCCGGCACGGTGCGCATCGGCGCGCCCGACGGGTTCGGCGTCGCCTTCCTCGCCACGCGTCTCGGTGCGCTGACGGCGCTGCACCGCGAACTGACCATCCAGCTGGTGCCGGTGCCGCGTTCCTTCTCGCTGTCGCGGCGCGAGGCCGACATCGCCATCACCGTCGAGCGGCCGAGTGAAGGCAGGCTGGTGGCGGGAAAGCTGGTCGACTACACGCTGGGGCTGTTTGCCTCGCGTGGCTATGTCGAGGCGCATGGCCTGCCGCGGACATCGGCGGAACTGAGCCAGCATACGCTGATCGGCTATGTGCCGGACCTCATCGTCAGCCCGTCACTCGACTATGCCGCCGAATTCAGCCCGGACTGGCGCACCAGCTTTGCCATCTCCTCAGCGCTCGGCCAGGCCGAAGCGGTGCGCTCGGGCGCCGGCATCGGCATCCTGCACACGTTCGTCGCCCGCTCGATGCCGGAGCTGATCCCCGTCGACATCGTCGCGCCGATCCGCCGCGCCTACTGGCTGGTCTATCATGAATCGGTCCGCCCGCTGCGCCGCGTGCAGATCGTCGCCAACTTCATCACCAAGGCGGTGGAGCGCGAGCGCGGGCTGTTCGTGTAGGCTGCCGCCTTTCCCTTGCCATAAAATCCCCTTCCCTTGCCACGGAAACAATGAGTGTGGCATCAGGGGCAGGATGTTGCCGACGATACGGTGGGGCGCCGGGTGGCACATTTTTCGGAAAGCTGGCGCGGATAACAATGCGAGCCGTTCTTGCCATCCTCCCGCTGGCTTGGCTTTCGGCCTGCGCCAACCCATGGGCCACGGTTCCGGAAGCCGAGTTGCCCAAGCCGGTCCGCACCGCGATGGCCCGCCCCTCGCCTTTCGTCTTCGGCAATTATTGCGGCCCGGGCACCCGCACCGGCGACCTCTCGGCCCGCCCTGTCAATCGTCTCGACAGCGCCTGCCAGACCCATGACGCCTGCTACATCGCGCGCCGCAATCATTGCGACTGCGACAGCGCTCTCGTCGCCTCGGCAAAGGCGATCCGCGACGACAGGACGGCGCCGAAAAAGATGCGCGGCGAGGCCGAGCTTTTGATCGCCACCTTCGCGCTTCCCGTCTGCAAGGTCTTTCCGCAAGGCTTCCTGCCGCCGCGCGACCCGGCCGAGCTGAAGACAATGAACAGGGCGACCGGATGAATCGCGCCATTTGCCTGGCGATCGCCGGGCCGGCGCTCGCAGCCCTCGCCGCCTGCGCCGGTCCGCTCAAACACAGCTGCGATTTTTTCCCCGGCGCGACGGATTGCGAGCGGCCGTCGCTATCGGCCGCCACACCGGGGCCTCAGACCGCCGCCACCCAGTTTTTCGGCGATGCCGGCACCGGCAACTACGAAAGGCAGTTTCTGGCGCTGCTCGCGCACAACCAGATCGGCGCCATGGACAGGGGGAACGGCACCGGTCCGTTCGGCCATGACCGCCATGCCATCGCCAACCGCGATTTCCAGGCCACCTACCGGACACTGGAGCAGCTGGCGAAACCGGTCACCGCGGAGCAGATGCCGGCGACGAACAGCACAGCCGGCGAAGGCCATTTCGACGGCCGCTGGCGCGTGTCGCGGCAGACGCTCTATATCGACGCCGCCGCTCGACCGACCGCACCCAAGACATTCAGCTTTTCCGGCCTGCAGGCACGCTCGGTCGAGATCGTGCTGCGCCAGTCGGGCCGGCAGCCGGTCGACCTGGCGGGCGCCTGCGACGGCGCGCTGGCAATCCGCGCCGACGGTGGCTCGCGTTCTCTTACCGCCGGCGCACCGTTTCGCTTCCACCTTTCGGGAGAAGAAGCAGCCACCGTCTCCCTGTTTCCCGGTGACAGTCTGAACCGCTGCAATCTCAAGCTCAGCTCCAGCCTGGCCCCGGCGGGAACACAGCTCACCATCCTGCGCGAAGAGGTCGCATATCCGGCGATTGCCGCGCTCGACAGCCGCTACGAGCGCTGTCCGGTGCCCGATCCGTCCGGGCTGGAGGAACTCGACCGCGCCTTTTATGCCGGCCGCTGGCTGTCGCAGACCTGCTCGCTGCCGGTGGGGTCACCGCGCCTGCTGCGCGAATCCCGCGACGGCTTCAACGCCAAGGTCGAGGCGCTGCTCGGTGCACCGCTGCCCGACAGCGCCTTCGACAAGGCTGACCCCGAACTGCCGCTCGACTTCTCGCGCGCGCCGAAACTCAAGCTGATCTTTCTGTCGTCGCTGGAGTTCAAGGCCGACTTTTCCGGCCGCATCCTCGAACGGCTGATCCGCCACCACGCCGCCCTCGGCGCCAAGGTGCGCATCATGGTGACCGACGTGCTGGAGCGCGACAAGGACGACACGCTGCTGCACCGGCTGGCGGCCGACTACCCCAATGTCGAGCTGCAGGAATATCGCTGGCGGGCCGACCAGGGCGCACCGATCGACGAGCAGCTGTCGCAGCTACACAAGACCCACCACGTCAAGATGCTGGCGACGCTGGCCGAAAATCCCGCCCGCTCGCGCGTCATCATCGGCGGCCGCAACATCCATGACGGTTTCCTGTTCCACAAGCCGATCGACCTGTCGCGCTATCCGAACCTGGAGCAATACGGCAAGACTGACGGCCTCTCGCTGAACTACTATTCGAACTGGAGCGATTTCGACATCGAGTTCGCCGATCCGGCCACGGTCGAGACGCTTGCCGCGCATCTCTCGACCTTGTGGCTGCGCGATGCCGACACCAACATTATCAGGCCCTTCTCCATCCCGGTGCGCACCGACGGCCGGCGCCCGTCAGGCACGGTGCGCCATTTCATATCCGTGCCCTATGAGGACAACCACGCGCTGGAGACCTATTTCGTCGAGCTGATCGACACCGCAGAGCACCATATCGAGATCGTCAATCCCTACCTCAATCTGACCCCGAAGCTCAGCCTGGCCATAGAAAGAGCGCTGGGGCGCGGTGTCAGGATCGACATTGTCGGCCGCATCGACCTCAAGGGCGACATTGGCGGCAAGTTGCTGACCGCGCTCAACAAGCTGTTCGTCGAGAAATATGGCGACCGCATCAACATCCGCGAATTCAAGGCGCCCGATGTCGTTCTGCATTCCAAGATCATGATGATCGACGAAAGGCTGGTGACGATCTCGTCGGTCAACCTCAACAACCGCAGCTTCTTCCACGACCTGGAGAACGGCATGACGGTGCTCGACCCCGCCTTCTACGCCAGGATGCAGCCGGTCTATGACGACTATGTCGCCCATTCGAACCCGGTGTCGACCAAGGGGACCATACCCTGGGCCTACCGCTGGCTGTTCTCGAAGGGCTGGGTGAAGGAGGCGTTTTGAGGGAACCCACAGCGCGCAACAGAGAACGTGGCGATCCTTCACCCCCCTCTGTCCTGCCGGACATCTCCCCCGCAAGGGGGGAGATCGGACGTCGTTTTGGTTTTCGCCAATTTTCAGCGTCGATAAGATGGCGCGGTGGCCAAAGCTGCCAATCTCCCTCCTTGAGGGGGAGATGGCCGGCAGGCCAGAGGGGGGTGCTGTCCCTCCAGCGTTGGATGACTTGGGCTGCCTTTCGCCCTACCGCAAATACCGTTCCGGCCCCAGCTCCCGCACATCGATATCAGGCACTTTGCTGGAGATGATGTCGGACAGCACCTTGGCCGAGCCGCAGGCCATGGTCCAGCCGAGCGTGCCGTGGCCGGTGTTGAGATAGAGGTTGGAGAACTCGGTGCGGCCGATCAGCGGTGGCCCGTCCGGCGTCATCGGCCGCAGCCCGCACCAGAAAGACGCCGCCTTGAGATCGCCGCCATCCGGGAACAGATCGCCGACCGAATGTTCGAGCGTGCGCCGGCGCGATTCGTGCAGCCTGAGATCGAAGCCCGAAATCTCCGCCGTGCCGCCGACGCGGATGCGGTCGCCGAGCCGGGTGATCGCCACCTTGTAGGTTTCGTCCATCACCGTCGATTCCGGTGCAGCCGCTGCATCCTTGATCGGCACGGTGATCGAATAGCCCTTGACCGGATAGACCGGGATCGGACGCCTGAGCAGTCGCATGAACCGCGCCGAGTAGCTGCCCAACGCCAGCACATAGGCGTCGGCCGCGCGCGAGCGCTGGTCTGTGCCGAAGCTGACGATGCGATTGCGGTTCTTGGTGAAGCGCCTGATCTGCGTGCCGTATTCGAACGTGACGCCGCGCGCCACGCACAGCTCGGCCAATCTGTCGGTGAACATCTTGCAGTCGCCGGTTTCGTCGCCGGGCAGCCTGAGCCCGCCGACAAACTTTTCCCTGACGCCGGCCAGCGCCGGCTCGGCTCCAATGCAGCCGTCGGGATCGAGCAACTCGTAGGGCACGCCATATTTCTTCAGCACCTCGACATCGCCGCCCGTGCCGTCGAGCTGCTTTTGCGTGCGAAACAGCTGCAGCGTGCCTTTGGTGCGCTCGTCATAGGCGATGCCGGTCGCCTCGCGCAGCGCCTTCAGCGTGTCGCGGCTGTATTCGGCGAGCGGCACCATGCGCGCCTTGTTGATGGCGTAGCGATCGGCCGTGCAATTGCGCAGCATCTTGAGTAGCCACGTCCACATATGCGGATCGAAGGCCGGCCGCACCACCAGCGGGCCATGCTTCATCAACAGCCATCTGATTGCCTTCAGCGGAATGCCGGGACCGGCCCAGGGCGAGGCATAGCCGGGCGACACCTCGCCGGCATTGGCGAAGCTGGTTTCCAGCGCCGGCCCCTTCTGGCGGTCGAACACCGTGACCTCGTGGCCGGCCTCGGCGAGATAGTAGGCGGTGGTGACCCCGATAACGCCGCCGCCCAACACGAAGATCTTCATCGCATCACTCTCCAAGACGTCTGCCAGAGGCCGCCACGTCATGTCTGCCGGATTTTGCCGCGTCCGCCAAGGGGCCGCTTCTATCCACCGATATAGCGGCGGTGGAAGCGGGGGCCGAGGCTGGTCAGGATTTCATAGCCGATGGTGCCGGCATGGCCGGCGGCGTCATCGACGCTTTGTGAGGGACCCAGCAGTTCGACAAGGTCGCCTTCGCGCAGCCGGCCGGCCGGCAGCGCCGAAATGTCGAGAATGATCGAATCCATCGACACGCGGCCGACAAAGGGCAGCCTGACACCTTCGAACCAGGCAGCCGAAGCGGCGCGCCGGTGCCAGCCATCGGCATAGCCGAGCGAGATTGTCGCCGCGCGCAAGGGACCGCTGGTGCGAAACGCATGACCGTAGCCGACGCCCGCCCCGCTTTCGAGGCTGCGCGTCTGGATGACCTTTGCCTCGAGCCGCACCACCGGCAGCATCGGGTTCGCCTCGTCCGGCGTCGGGTTGATGCCGTAGAGCGCAGCCCCCGGTCGGGCGAGATCGAAACGATAGGGAAGGCCGAGAAAGATGCCCGAGGAATTGTCGAGCGACGCCGGCGCCCTGGGCAGCATTGTGCGCAGCCGTTCGAATTCCCTGAGCTGCGCATCATTGGCCGCATTGGTAGGTTCGTCGGCCCGGGCCAGATGGCTCATGACCAGGACAACGTCGACGCCGGCGAAGGCATCGGCCGCAAGCGCCTCGACCTCCGCAGGCGCCATCCCCAGCCGTGACATGCCGCTATCGACCTGAACGGCCGCCTTGAACTTGCGGCCGGCCTTTTGGCCGGCCTCGCTCCATGCCTTCAGCTGTTCGGCACTGTTGATGACGGGCACAAGATCCGCTGCAACCGCCTCCGGCTCCGATCCCGGCGGCAGGCCGTTCAGCACATGGATCTGCGGCCGCGGCCCGAGTGCCTTGCGCAGTGCTGCACCCTCAGCGAGATGTGCGACAAAGAAGATATCGCAGCCTTCGGCAACCAGTGCCGTCGCCACCTGCCGCGCGCCGAGCCCGTAACCGTCGGCTTTGACGACACCGGCACAGCGCACGCCGCCGAGCTTCGCCTTCAGCCGCCGATAATTCTCTCTGACAGCGCCGAGATCGATGGTCAGGATGGCGCCGGCGGCGGCTTCGCTGATCGGCTGCGGGCCGGCCTCATGTGCTGAATGCAGTGACTTCTCCGAGGCGCTGCTCATCCCGGCTCCTGACCAGAGCACCAAACAAACCCTATCAGTAAGGACAGATCATGGACGCCGCAACAGCCCAGCCCTTGGGCGGCCTACGCCAGATGCCGGAACGCCGCCACCACGTCCTCATAGACCTTTCGCTTGAACGGCACGATCAGGTCGGGCAGGTCCTGCATCGGCCGCCAGGCCCATTCATCGAATTCGGCGGTATGGCCGCCAGGTGGCGGATTGATCTGGATCTCGCTGGTCTCGCCGTGAAAGCGGTAGGCGAACCATTTCTGCGTCTGACCGCGATAACGCCCCTTGAAGGCGATGCCGACGAGATCGGGCGGCAGATCGTAATTGATCCAGTGCGGCGCTTCCGCCAGCAGTGTGACCGAGCGCATGCCGGTCTCTTCGTAGAGCTCGCGCCCAGCCGCCTGCAGCGGCTCCTCGCCCTTGTCGATGCCGCCTTGCGGCATCTGCCAGAGCTGCTTTGTGCCGGCGAATTCGCTGTCCGGTTCGGCGATGCGATGGCCGACCCAGACCAGCCCGTCGCCGTTGAGGATCATCAGTCCGACGCAGGGGCGATAGGGCAGCGTTTCGGGATCGATCTTTTTAGCCATCTGTCAGGTCCAGCCGTTTTCCAGAGTTCGCGCCGGTGCGGCAGATAGCGCTAATTCTTTTGCGGGTCGATGGCCACGGCCGAGATCGGCACGATTTCGATGCCGCGCTTCTTCGCCTCCGCGATCCAGGAGGTGAGGGTATCGACGGTGAGATCGAAGGCCGAGCCGATGCCGACGGCGGAACCTTTGGCGCGCGCGGTGGCTTCCAGCGCATCGAGCTTTTTCAGGATGGCGCCGCGATCCTGCACGGCATCGATCGCCATATCGCCGGCGACAAACGGCACGCCGTCCTTCAGGGCCAGGTCCGGCGCCAGGCTGCGCGCCGACGAGCCGTCATCGATATAGGCAAGGCCGCGCTTGCCGAGTTCAGCCATGAACGGTCCCATTGCGGTGGCGTCGGCGGAGAAGCGCGCTCCCATGTAGTTCATGACGCCGGTATAGTTGGTGGTCCGCGACAGCGCCCAGCGCAGGCTCTTCAGGTTCTCGTCAGGGCTTGCCGCCACCGTCAGCGTGTTGCGGCCGGGATTGACGTTGGGGTAGTCGAACGGTTCGAGCGGCACCTGCATGACAACCTCATGCCCGCTCTGCCTTGCCGCCTGCATCCAGCGGCCGATGCTGTTGCCTTGCGGGGCGAAGGCCAAGGTAACTTCCGCCGGCAGCTTGGCGATCGCCGCCTGCGTGCCGGTCTGCGACACTGCAAGCCCACCGATGACGATTGCCACGCGGGCGCCGCGTGAGCCTGACCACGGCCTGGCATAAACATCGAAAGGCCGCCGGCCGTCAGCGGCGCGGACCGGCAGCGGGCCGGTGTCGCTGGCCTCGATCAGCGCCTTGTCGGGAATATGCGCGACCTTCAGATTCTGACCGATCGTCGACGGGTCCTGGATGACGATGGCTGCATTTGGTGGGCCGTCGCCCTCCTGGGTCTGCACATGAATGATCTGCGGCCCGGCTGCCTTGGGCGGCGTTTCCGGCTTCGGCGCCGCGGGCGCGGCAGTTGGCGCCGCCGCGGCAGGCTCCGCTGCCGCCGTCACCTTCGGCGTCGAGACCACCGCCTGTTCGAGCTTGCGAAACGGCTTTTCGCGCAGCGCGATCGCGCCGGAGATGCCGAGCGCGGCCAGCACGACCAGTGTCGTCGCGACAGCACGGGCGCTCAACCCGCGCGACGCAGCGCGCGGCCGGACGGTCTGTCCGAGCGGGCGTTCTATGTCTTTGCCGATGTCAGCCAAGCCGCATCCCCGGCGCATGATTCCGAAAGGCTTCGGAAGGCGCAAATTCCAAACTCTCGGCGCGTCCCCGGCGCCGTTGAGGCACGGCACGTCAACCGCTCCCCCGAATCAAACTGCCGGAACCTCGCGGTCCCGGCAGCATTGCATTGCTTCGATCAGGCAGCCAGATGCATGTCGCTCAAAAGTGGTCCCGGTTTGGGACAACGACATGCATCAAAAGAGTCCCGCCTGTCGACTTTACTGGTTGAGCACGGCCTTCTCCGGATTCGGCGGGAACGCCGGATCGGTCTTCTGGCCACGCAACAGCTGTTCGGCATAGATGAGCTGCAGATCATCCTTCGGATCCGGTGGCACATAGGCTGCCGAGCCCGAACCGGTATCGCTCTCGTCGGCGCCCTTGATGTGGCCCTTGAGGTCCGATTCGCCGCGGGTCAGGTCCCTGCCCTGCAGTTCGGGCGGCAGCGGCTGGTCGACCTTGATATCGGGCGTAATGCCCTTGCCCTGGATCGACTTGCCGGACGGCGTGTAATAGAGCGCCGTCGTCAGGCGCAGCGCGCCATTCTCGCCAAGCGGGATGATGGTCTGCACCGAGCCCTTGCCGAAGGACTGCGTGCCGACCACCGTGGCGCGGCGCAGGTCCTGCAGCGCGCCGGCAACGATTTCCGAAGCACTGGCCGAACCGCCATTGACCAGCACGATCAGCGGCTTGGCGCCGATGTCATCGCCCGCCTTGGCGTCGAAGCGGGTGACATCCTTCGGGTCGCGGCCGCGGGTCGAGACGATCTCGCCACGGTCGAGGAAGGCGTCGGACACGCTCACCGCCTGGTCGAGCAGGCCGCCCGGGTTGAGGCGCAGATCGAGCACATAGCCTTTGAGCTTGTCGTTCGGCACCTGCTTCTTGATGGTGTCGATGGCGTTCTCAAGGTCGTCATAGGTCTTTTCGGTGAAGGAGGTGATCTTCATGTAGCCGATGTCGTTCTCGACCCGGAACTTGACCGCCTTGACCTTGATGATGTCGCGCACGACGGTCAGTTCGATCGGCTTGTCGGCGCCCTGGCGCAGGATGGTGAGCTTGATCGGCGTGTTGACCAGGCCGCGCATCTTCTCGACCGCGTCGTTCAGCGTCAGGCCGCGAACCTCTTCGCCGTCGATCTTGGCGATATAGTCGCCGGCCAGCACGCCTGCCTTGGCGGCCGGGGTGTCGTCGATCGGCGTGATCACCTTGACCAGGTCGTTCTCCATGGTGACCTCGATGCCGAGGCCGCCGAACTCACCCTTGGTCTGCACGCGCATGTCCTGCGCCTGCTCGGCATTCATGTAGGAGGAGTGCGGATCGAGCGAGGCAAGCATGCCGTTGATGGCGTTTTCGACCAGCGACTTGTCGTCCGGCGGCGTCACATACTGCGCCCGCACGCGCTCGAAGATATCGCCGAAGATCGCCAGTTGCTTGTAGGTTTCGGAGCCTGCAGCGTTCGCCGTTGAGCCGGGCGCGCCATAGACCAGGCTCATCGCTGACGCGCCCATCAGCGCACCGGCAATAAGAAGCGACAGTTTCCGCATCATTTCACGTCCTTCCAGAGAAGCGGTCCGCCCACCATGGGGTCGGATCGACGGGTTTTCCATCCTTGCGGAACTCGACATAGAGTTCCGGCGTGGCATTTTCATTCTTCGAGGCCGAGGTGCTTGCCACCCGGGCCTCTCCCATCGCGCCGACCGGCTCTCCTGCGAGCACCGACTGGCCAGACGCGACGCTGATTCTGCTCATCCCCGCCAGGACGACATGATAGCCGTCTCCCGCATTGAGGATCAAGAGTTGACCATAGGAGCGAAAAGGCCCCGCATAAAGCACATTTCCATCCGCCGGTGCCGTGACGATGGCTCCCGATTGTGTCGCAACCATGTCGCCAAGCATCACCGCGCCGTTACCGTCATCGGCCCCGAAACGGCGCTTGATCTTGCCGGTGACCGGCAGCGAAACCTGACCCTGAAGCGCCGAAAACGGCGCCGAGGCGGTGAGGCGGTTGCCTTCCGGCACCGGCAAAGAGGCAAGCTCGGTCGACGCGGTTGTGTCCGCGTCCGGCTTGTCGCCGTCGGCCGCCTTCTGCTCGCCTGCCTTGGCCGCATCCGCCGCTTTGCGGCTTTTGTCGGCCTCGAGCGAAGCGATCAGCTCCTTCAGGCTGCCGGCCTTGGCCGCAAGCGCCTGGGATCGCTGCTTTTCCGCCACCATCGCGGTCCAGGTGTCCGCCTCAAGCTTCTGCTTGGCCTCGAGCAGCATCGAGAGGCGTTTCTTCTCCGCCGTCTGTTCGCCGACCGCCGCCGTCAGCCGCGTCCGCTCGGCTTCGATCGAGGCGGTCACCCGCGTCTGTTCCTTGAGGTCGGCCAGCAATTTGTCGGTCTGCTGGCGCAGTTCCGGCACCACGGCGCCGAGCAGGATGGCGCTGCGCACCGACGACAGCGCGTCTTCCGGCTTGACCAGGATCGCCGGCGGCGGATTGAGCCCCATGCGCTGCAACGCGCCCAGCACCTCGGCCAGCACATCGCGCCGCGCAGCCAGCGAGACGCGAATCTTCTCCTCCTCGCCCTTCAGCCCTTCGAGCCTGGCGCCGATATCCTCGATGTCCTGGCCGAGCTTCTGCTCGGTCATCGCCGACTGGATCAGCGCCGCGGTAATCGAGGCATGGTCCTTCTTGACCGCCGCAATGTCTGCGGCGAGCTTGGCCAGCCGTTCGGATGACAGCGTGATCTCGGCCGAAACCTTTTCATATTCAGCCCGGCTCTGATCGGGGTCGGGTGCCACGTCGAGCGTGTTTTCGGCCCGCGCAAGCCCGAGCGACAGCAAAATCACTGCCGCAGCGATGCCGCAGCGCGCGCCCCCGAAGCCCGTTCCTGATGTCTTGCTGTCAGCCATTGAAGCCCGACTCTATGCGTGGCTTCGTTAACGAACCATCAACCATGATCGAAACCGAAGCCTAGCACAAAACAGCCGCGTATTGAGGCGGAAATCCGTACGATTGACCTCAACCCACTGCTTTAAGAACGATGATAGGGATGTCCCGAGAGAATCGTCGCCGCCCGGTAAAGCTGCTCGCCCAGCATGACGCGCACCAGTTGGTGCGGCCAGGTCGCCGCGCCGAACGACAGCACCAGATCGGCCTGGTCGCGAACCGATTGGTCGTGCCCGTCGGCGCCGCCAATGGCGATCACCAACGCCTTGCGGCCGCTGTCACGCAGCTGGCCGATGCGGCTGGCTAGATCGTCCGAGGTCAGGTTCTTGCCGCGTTCGTCGAGCAGGAACAGCGCCGTGCCCGGCTGTAGCTGCGCCTGCAGCTTCTGGCCTTCCTCGCGGCGGCGTTCATTGGCGTTCTGGGAGCGGCCTTCGGCGATCTCAGAAATACCGGAGAATTCGAGCCCGATCGCCGGGCCGCTTTTGCCGAAACGATCGAAATAGCGGTCGGCCAACTCTCTCTCGGGGCCGGTTTTCATCCGGCCCACGGCATGAACTGATATCTTCATCCGTGCCTCGCCGAGCTTTCAGCCCATGTCGCACCCACGACGGTTACGACATGAGACGGAGCTCAGTGCAAGGTCTCTTCCTCGAGATCCGGCGCCTGCCACATCTTTTCAAGATTGTAGAATTCGCGGACTTCGGGGCGGAAGACATGGACGATGATGTCGCCCGAATCGATCAGGACCCAGTCGGCGCCGGACAATCCCTCGACGCGCGCCATGCCGAGACCGGCATCCTTGAGCGCCTTGAGGAGATGGTCGGCGACAGCCGAGACATGACGGTGCGATCGGCCCGATGCGACAACCATGTAGTCGCCGAGGCTCGATTTCCCCTGAATGTCGATTGAGACAATATTTTCGGCCTTGGAGTCTTCCAGACTGGCAAGGACTGTCTTGATGGCGCGGGATACGGCGTCGTCTACGCTGATCCTGGCCGGCGAAGGCACGATGTCGGCCTTCTTCCGCAGTGCTGTTCTCAGTGTATTTCCTTTCGCAGCAAGAACAACCAAATCACCCATGAAATCAGGTGACACCCCATAGATAGGCAGAGTTCCGTTGCAGTTTCAAGACGTAGGCTCTGCGAGCGCGAACGTAGCGCCAACCTTTCGGTTCCGCCGGGCTTCAAAAAAATCGGAACCGATGGCGTCTGCCACGGTTATCGACACGTTATCCCCCCATTCCCCAAACCGGATTTTCCTGATGCCTATCGACCCCCAGAACACGCTTCTCACCGTGCAGGCCGGGCTTGCGCAACTCAGCACGCTGATCGTTTCCTATTCCTTTTCCGCCATCGGCGCCGTCATCCTGCTGGTCGTCGGCTACATCGTGGCCGGCCTCGCCGAACGCGCAATCTTTAGCGGGCTCGGCCATATCCATGGCTTCGACGCGACGCTGCGGCATTTCTTTTCGAAGATCGTCCGCTACGCCATCCTGATTCTGGTCGTCATCATGGTGCTCGGCCAGTTCGGCGTGCAGACGGCCTCGATCATCGCCGCCATCGGCGCCATCGGCCTGGCAATCGGTCTGGCGCTGCAAGGCACGCTGCAGAACATTGCCGCCGGCATCATGCTTCTGGCGCTGCGTCCATTCCGCATCGGCGAATATGTCGAGGTCGGCGCCATTTCCGGCACGATCGAGGAAATCGGCCTGTTCGCCACCAGCCTGAGGACGGTCGACGGCGTCTATGTGCTGGCGCCCAATTCGACTCTGTGGAACCAGCCGGTCCGCAATTTCACCCGCAACGGCGTGCGCCGGACCGACATCACGCTGAGCATCGGCTCCTGGAACGACATCGACCTGGCCCAGAAAACCATGCTCGGCGTCGCCGGTGGCGAGCGTCGCGTGAGGCGCGAGCCGGTGCCGATTGCCTTTGTCTCCACCGTCGGCGATGCCAGCGTCGCCATCACCTTGCGCTACTGGACGTCGGCGGCGGATTTCTTCGCCACCCAGATCGATCTCACCAAGCGCGTCAAGCAAGCCTTCGACGCAGAGGCCATCTCGGTCCCGGCGCCGCCACCGGAAGCGCGGCAGGAGGCTGCCGCCACGAGGCAGTAGGTCTCGATTGCTCTAGCGCTGCTCTTCCGGCGCGTAGGCGAGTTCCACCGGCAGCGGCGCCTGCGCCGACATCGGCGCGAAATTGCCGGTCTCCGTGGCGGGGACGGCGCGCGTCGTCGCCACCCGCCACAGCACGAACAGGCAAAAGACGGTAGCGATGACGATCGCCACATAGATGAAGGCCTGCGTGCCATAGACGGCCGACAGGGCCGTCACGATGCCCGGCACGATGAAGCCCGCCAGCGACCAGGCAAACAGCAGCGAACTCGACAGTGCCACCATGTCGTCCTTGCCGGCGCGGTCCGCGGCATGCGCGCTGGCCAGCGAATAGATCGATTCCGAAGCGCCGTCCCAGATCACATAGATCACCACCAGCATGGCCAGCGCGCCACCGTCGAAACCGATGGCGAGCAGGCCGGCAACGATGGCGAGCCCTGCGGCCCCGGCCAGCACATAGCGGCGGTCGGTGCGGTCCGAAATCCAGCCGAGCGGGATCTGCAGGATCAGCGTGCCGACCGGCATGGCCGAGAGCAGCAGCGCCACATCGGCCTGGCTGTAGCCCTTGGCCGTGGCGTGGATCGGCGCAAAGCCCGAGATCGCCATCGACAGGCCGCCGACGGCCAACATGCCGGCCACGCCGACCGGTGAGATCCGCCAGGCGCGCCCGAGCGCCACCGAGGCCGCGCGAGGTGGTGGCGGTTGAGCTAGACGGGTCATGCCGACCGGCAGGATCGACACCGCGGTGAAGGCAATGCCAATCAGCGGCGCCTGCGCCGACGCGATGTCGACCGCCGCAAGTAGGGCATAGCCAACGCCGAGCCCGGCGACATAGGCGACGTAGAACACCGCCATCACCCGGCCTCTGATGGCGTTGGCGACGGCATCGTTGAGCCAGCTTTGGGCGACGATGAACAGGCCGCATATGGCAAAGCCGTAAAGCGAGCGCGCCGCGATCCACAGCAGCGGATAGGTGCCGGCGCCGATGGCGGCGTTGGAGAGCGCAATCAGCGCCGACAGCACCATGAAGGCGCGGGCGTGCCCGACGCGCCGCACCAGCGGCCCGGTCAGGATACAGCCGGCGAGGCCACCGGCCGACAGGCCGGTGATGATCAGCCCGGCCCAGGTCGGATCGAAGCGCTCGACGCCGAGCCGGACCGGGATATAGGCGAACATCAACCCATTGCCGACTGCGATCAGCGCCATCGATACGACGACGCTGGCAATCGCGATCACCGGCGCCGGCGGGGCGCCGTGGTCCGGGTCGATGTCGGTTTGGTTCACTGGATTGGCCATATCCGGCGCAGCATCGCCCAGCCAGTGGCGAAAGACCGCCGTAAAAGCGACATCGGCGATCTGGCCTTACGGAGTTATCCCTTGGCCTGCTTTCGGATAGCACTCGACGACAGCGACGAGCGTGGGCCGTGAATAAACGTCCAGGCCGGCGCCTTCATGCGCGCCAACCTCGGTGCGTCACCCTCATCGACGCGGGCATAGTCGAAGGTCTTGGCGACGACCGAAGACAGGAAGGACAGCGTGGCGCCCGGGCGGTCGATGACGGCGATTGGGAAGGTCATGACGATCTGGCGCCAGCGCTGCCAGCGGTGGAAATCGCGAAGTGAGTCGGCCCCCATGATCCAGACGAAATCGACGCCGGGATTGCGCGCCTTGACCAGCGCCAGCGTGTCGGCGGTGAAGCGGATATGATGCGCCGCCTCGAAAGCGGTGACCTTGATCTTCGGGTTCTTGGCGATCTGTTCCGATTGCAGCAGCCGGTCGCTGAGCGGCGCCAGCTCGCGCGTGCTCTTCAACGGATTGCCCGGGGTGACCATCCACCAGAGCTGGTCGAGCGCCAGGCGGCGCAGCGCGATTTCGGCCACCAGCGCATGGCCGGCATGCGGCGGGTTGAAAGAGCCGCCGAACAGGCCGACGGCAAGGCCTTTTTCTGCATGCGGCATACGGAGGTAGTGGGAGGGGATGGCGGGCTGAAGGGGCGACAGCATGGTGCTCAAGCGCCCCCCTCTGTCCTGCCGGACATCTCCCCCTCAAGGGGGGAGATTGGCAGCTTCAATGACGGCAGAAATTCTGCAGCGGCGGCGATTGGCGAAATCGGAAATGACGGCCAATCTCCCCCCTTGAGGGGGAGATGCCCGGCAGGGCAGAGGGGGGTGGCTGGGCGCAAGCTTCAGGCCCTTTGGCCGAAAAACGTCAAGGCCTCACCTGTCCCGACCCGCGCACGCGGTATTTGAACGAGGTCAGCTGTTCGACGCCGACCGGCCCGCGCGCGTGCATCTTGCCGGTGGCGATGCCGATTTCGGCGCCCATGCCGAATTCGCCGCCATCGGCGAATTGGGTCGAGGCATTGTGCAGGAGAATCGCCGAATCGATCTCGTTGAAGAAGCGCTCGACCGCTTGTGGATCCTCGGCAATGATCGCCTCGGTGTGATGCGATGAAAACGTCTCGATATGCTCGATGGCCCCGGCAATCCCGTCGACCAGTTTTACAGCGATGATGGCGTCGAGATATTCGGTCACCCAGTCGGCGTCGGTCGCCGGCTTGGCGTCGAAGAATACTTTCAGCACCTCAGCATCGGCATGGATCTCGCAGCCGGCCGCACGGAGCGCGTCGAGGATCGGCACCAGATGCGTGGACGCAACCGCGCGGTCGACCAGCAGCGTCTCGGCGGCGCCACAGACACCGGTGCGCCGCATCTTGGCGTTGACCGCGATCTTCACCGCCATGTCGAGATCGGCCGAACGGTCGATATAGAGATGGCAGATGCCTTCGAGATGGGCAAAGACCGGCACCCGCGCCTCGCTCTGCACGCGGCCGACCAGGCTTTTGCCGCCGCGCGGAATGATGACGTCGAGATTGCCGGAAAGCCCCTTCAGCATCTCGCCGACAGCGGCGCGGTCGGTGGTCGGCACCAGCTGGATGGCGTCTTCCGGCAGGCCAGCCGCCTTCAGCCCCTCGACCAGGCAGGCGTGGATGGCGGCGGACGAATTGAGCGAGTCCGAGCCGCCGCGCAGGATCACCGGATTGCCGGCCTTCAGGCAGAGCGCGCCGGCATCGGCCGTCACATTCGGCCGGCTCTCATAGATGACGCCGACGACGCCGAGCGGGGTGCGCACGCGCTCGATCTGCAAGCCGTTCGGCCGGTCCCAGGCGGCGATGACATCGCCGACGGGGTCCTTCAATTCGGCGATTTCACGAATGCCGTCGGCCATGGCGCGGATCCGCGCCGGATCGAGCTTCAACCGGTCCATGAACGAGGCGGACAAGCCCGATTCGTGGCCATTCGAGACATCGATGGCGTTGGCGTCGAGAATCTCCTGCTGGCGCGCGATGATCGCGTCGGCCATGGCGACAAGCGCGGCATTCTTGGCGGCAGTAGTGGCGATGGCCAGCGGTCGGGCCGCAGCGCGGGCCTTACGGCCTGTCCGTGCCATCAAACTGGCTACATCTTCGCCTTGGTGTTTGTTCAACATCTGACCGCTCCGGTGAAGCTTGGTGGATTTACACGCGGCCGGCCTTCGCGGCAATGGCTGCGAATTTGGAGGCAGCATGAAGAGCGCCATGGTCCTCTTTGCATTGGCCGCGATCCTGGCTCCTACCGCCCTGCGCGCAGCCGACTACTGCGACGACAAGATCGAGCCCGGCGAGAGCCCGGACGGTAAGGCCATGATTATGTACAGTTTGATGGTGCAGCTAGCGCTTGCCGAACGCTATTGCGGCGCGCCGGCGACGCCGCTCTCTCGGATCGCCGTGGTTGTCGAAGAGTTTCATGGATGCGGGCCACGCGCCCGACTTGAAGCGGAAGTGGAAAAGAGGTCGAAGGACGATACCCCTGCGAAAATAACGACGACCGACGAACTTATTCGCGATGTCGTCGCCGGAGACGATACGGGCATTTCTCAAATCGAGATCGATCGACGAGCCAAAGCCGGCATCGAAGAAGAGATGGGAGGCTGCAGCGAACTGCTGAAAACTCAACGCGACGTCCAGGAAAGGTACCGCAACCCACCCAAATGGCCGCCCGCACCTGACAAGTAGCACGCCTCAGCCTCAGTCCGCCGCGCCGCTCACCACAAGGTCGTCCCGGTGGATCATCGCCGAGCGCGCCTCGTAGCCGAGCACGGTTTCGATCTCGGCGGTCTTCAGGCCTGCGATTCTGACGGCATCGGCGGCATCGTAGGCAACCAGCCCGCGCGCGATCTCCCGGCCCTCGGGCGACAGGATCGCCACCGTGTCACCCCGCGAAAAATTGCCGCTGACCAGCCGGACACCGGCCGGCAGCAACGACTTGCCCGACAACAGCGCGCCGATGGCGCCGGCGTCGACGGTGAGCCGCCCGGCCGGTTCGAGCTGGCCAGCGATCCAGGTCTTGTAGCCTTTCACCGGATTGGTGCTCGGCTTGAAGAAGGTGGCGCGCTCGCCGCGCTCGATCGCCATCAGCGGCGACAGCCTGGTGCCGGAGGTGATGATCATGGCGGTGCCGGCGGCAGTGGCGATCTTGCCGGCGTCGAGCTTTGTGCGCATGCCGCCGCGCGATAGCTCGGACGCCGCAGCACCCGCCATCGCCTCGATATCCGGCGTGATGCGGTCGACCACAGGAATGAATTTTGCGTCGGGATCGCGCGCCGGCGGTGCGGTGTAGAGCCCGTCAATGTCGGAGAGCAGCACCAGAAGGTCGGCGCCCATCATCGTGGCGACGCGCGCCGCCAGCCGGTCATTGTCGCCATAGCGGATTTCGGAGGTCGCCACCGTGTCGTTCTCGTTGATGACCGGCACCGCCTTCATCTTGAGCAGCGTCGAGATCGTCGCACGGGCATTGAGGTAGCGGCGGCGCTCTTCGGTGTCGCCCAGCGTCAGCAGGATCTGGCCCGATTTCAGCGCGCCCTTGCCCAGCGCATCCGACCATGCGCCGGCCAGCGCGATCTGCCCGACGGCGGCCGCCGCCTGGCTCTCCTCAAGCTTCAATGCCCGCTTGCCGAGACCGAGAATGGTGCGGCCAAGGGCAATGGCGCCCGACGACACGACGAGGATCTCGGCGCCGCCATTGGCCAGCACCGCAATGTCGTCGGCCAGCGAGGCCAGCCAGTCGCGCTTCAGCCCGCTGCTGCGGTCGACCAGCAAGGCCGAACCAATCTTGACCGTGATGCGCCGGTATTTCTTAAGCGAATGCGCCGTCATGGTTATGAATTCCAGCGGGTCTCGACGGGAGCGGCGGCTCTGTCGCGCGCTTCGCCCACCACCGCCATCAGCGCGCGCAGCACTGCTTCGACGCCTTCGCCGGTGACGGCGGACAACAGCATTGGCGCGCGGCCGGCGGCACGCTTCAGCGACGCCGCCTTCTTCTTGCGTGCATCGGCATCGAGAATGTCGACCTGGCTGAGCGCAACGATCTCGACCTTGTCGGTCAGGCCATTGCCGTAGGCCTCGAGCTCGGCGCGCACGGTCTTGTAGGCCTTGCCCGGGTTTTCCTCCTGCGCCGACACCAGATGCAAAAGCACCCGCGTGCGCTCGACATGGCCGAGGAACCGGTCGCCGATGCCGACGCCTTCATGCGCGCCTTCGATCAGCCCCGGAATGTCGGCAATGACGAATTCGCGCGCGTCGATGCGGGCGACGCCCAGGCCCGGATGCAGCGTGGTGAAGGGGTAGTCGGCGATCTTCGGCTTGGCGGCGGTCACCGCCGCGAGGAAAGTCGACTTGCCGGCATTGGGCAGGCCGACCAGTCCGGCGTCGGCGATCAGCTTGAGCCGCAGCCAGACATTCATCTCTTCGCCGGGCAGGCCGGGATTGGCGCGGCGCGGCGCCTGGTTGGTCGAGGTCTTGAAATGCTGGTTGCCGAAACCGCCATTGCCGCCCTTGGCCAGGAGATAGCGCTGGCCAACCACGGTCAGGTCGCAGATCAGCGTCTCATTGTCCTCGGCAAACACCTGCGTTCCGGCCGGCACTTTCAGCGTCACGTCGGCGCCCTTGGCGCCCGTCATGTTGCGGCCCATGCCGTGGACGCCGGTCTTGGCCTTGAAATGCTGCTGGTAGCGATAGTCGATCAGCGTGTTCAGCCCGTTGACGGCCTCCAGCCAGACATCGCCACCGCGGCCGCCGTCACCGCCATCCGGGCCACCGAACTCGATGAACTTTTCGCGCCGGAACGACACCGAACCGGCGCCGCCGTCGCCGGAGCGGATATAGACCTTGGCCTGATCGAGAAATTTCATTGGATTACGCAGTTTCTGCTGTTGGACTTGCGGCTTTGCTCTAACCTTGCGCCTTGCTCTAAACCAAGGCGGACCGAAGGGCGAGGCCGATTTGCGACTAAAGCGCCGGATGCCCTTTTGCCGGGGAAGCGGTAGCAGTGTTCCCGGGACGGGGCGTGGGGGATGTGAGCATGAAGGTAGTCACCTATAACATCCAGTACGGCATCGGCCTCGATGGCCGCTACGATCTCGGCCGCATCACCGATGCGGTGCGCGGCGCCGACGTGATCGCGCTGCAGGAAGTGACCCGCAACAATCCGAGGAACGGCAACCGCGACATGGTGACCGAGATCGGCGAGGCGCTGCCCGAGTATTTTGCCGCTTATGGCAGCAATTTCGAGGTCAATGTCGGCTCGCGCCTGGAGGCCGGCCGCGCCATCACCACGACATTCCAGCTCGGCAACATGGTGCTGTCGAAGACGCCTATCCATCTGTCGCGCAATTTGCTCTTGCCGCGCTCGCGCAGCCTCGAGGCGATGAATTTCCAGCGCGGCGCGCTGGAGGCGCTGGTCGAGACGCCACTCGGCTTCGTCCGCTTCTATTCCACCCATCTCGACCATCGCAGCCCGGTTGAACGCGCCAGCCAGATCCGCTTTCTGCGCCAGCGCCTGTTGAACTATGCTCTCGAAGGCGGCGGCCTCTCCGGCATTCCCGAGATCGGCCTGCCGGACCTGCCCTATCCCGAAGCCTTCATCGTCATGGGCGACTTCAACATGCTGCCCGGCTCGTCCGAATATGTCGAACTCGTCGGCCGACCGGACCACGAGTTCGGCATGCCGCTGACCGCCGATCTCGCCGTCGATGTCGCCCAGCGCCTCGACGCGTCGGACATCGTCACCTGGGTCGATCCCAACCGACCGCAGGACACAAGCCGCCACAAACGCATCGACTACATCTTCACCTCGGCCTCGCTCGCCGGATCGCTGAAGCGCCTGTGGGTCGACGAGAAAGCCGTTGGATCGGACCATTTGCCAGTCTGGGTCGAGATGGGCTGACCGGCGACTGTTCATCCGGCGGCGTTTTTGCGGTCGACGATCGCCATCATGATCGTATCCAGGTATTGCTCGTCGATTTTGACCGCGTCGCGCTGCACGCCCTCCGTAACAAACCCGACCTTCTCGTAAAGCGAGATGGCGCGGGCATTGTCGGAATGCACGGAAAGCTCAATGCGGACAAAGCCGATCTTGCGTGCTTGAGCCAAGGCCGCATTGATAAGCCGCAGTCCCAGGCCACGTCCTCGATAGTCCGGCACAATCCCCATTCCAAGGGCACCGCGATGAGCATGTATCTGCCGATCATGCCGTGAGATATCGCACCAACCGACAACCTCACCACGAACAACGGCCACGAACCCTGGGTCGCCTCTCCCGATGCGGTCCAATATGAATGTTCGGGTTTGATCGAGCGGCGGCGCTTCCAGGAAAGACAGGTACTTCCGCTCACGCGAAACGATGTCGAGCGCCTGGTGAAAACTCTCGACATCGCGCGGCGTTATCGGCGCAATCGTGATTGCTTCGATATCGTTGCTCTCATCAGCCATCGGCCTGACCGGCACAAACCATCAAAAATGGACCCAATTCCGCAGGCTGATCCAGGTCTTCCTGTCCAGCCGATAGCGCTCGACCGGCACCTGGCCGGCGACGATCGAGTTCAGCATGCCTTGGCCGGCATACTGGAAGCCGCACTTGTGGATGACCCGGCGCGAGGCCGGATTGATCACCCGCGTCGAGGCCTGCAGCACCTGCGTCGAGGTCCGCTGAAAGGCGAGGTCGACCAGCGCGTGCGCGGCCTCCGTCGCATAGCCGCGCTTCCAGTAGGGTTCGCCGATCCAGTAGCCGAGCTCCAGCCCGCGATCGGTCATGTTGAGGCCGGCGCAGCCGACGAATGTGTCGGTGCCGGCCAGCGTCAGGGCGTAGGCGATGCCGGCGCGGCGCGATCTCGTCATGGCCAGGAAGGCACGCGCCTCGGCCTCGCCATAGGGATGCGGCATGCGGGCCAGCATTTCGGCGACATGACGGTTGTCGGCAAGCTCGACCAGTTGCGCAATATCGGCTTCGCACGGAGCGCGCATCAGCAGCCGCTCGGTGGCTAGCACCGGGCAGTCTATCGCGTAACTTTCGTCTTCGGTGTCTTCCGCTTCGGCAACCATTTGACGTCCTCCAGGCAAGAAAAAAGGGGAGATGGAAAACCCATCTCCCCTGATCCTTTTCCTGGCTCCATTCACTGGTTTGGCCAGACACCGGTTCCCGAGATGGGCGCCGGTTTTGTAGTGCGGAACCGGCTACTCCGCGGCTTTGGTAATCGGGTTGACCGATACGTAGGTTCGGCCGTTGGCTTTTTTGTTGAAGGTGACTGCGCCGGTCTCAAGCGCAAAAAGGGTGTGGTCCGTGCCCATGCCGACATTGACGCCGGGATGCCAGGTGGTGCCGCGTTGACGGATGATGATGTTGCCCGGGATGACGGCTTCGCCGCCGAACTTCTTCACGCCCAGACGCTTGGAATGCGAGTCGCGACCGTTGCGCGACGAGCCGCCAGCTTTCTTGTGTGCCATCTAACTAACTCCGATGCGCCCTCGAGGGCGCTTGAATGGTCTTATGAACGCGTTCGCGTTCCGTTTCAAGTCCGATCCGGCGACCTTGTCGCCGGTTCGTTTTACTTCTTCGCCAGTTCCTTGGCCTGCTCGCGCCAGTCCTTGATCTGGTCGGCGCTGAAGGGCATGTGCTCGTCGATCTTGGCGACATCCTTGTCGGTCAGCTTGGCCAGCTGCGCGAAGGTGATGATGCCCTGCTCGTTGAGATCCTTGGCGGCGACCGGGCCGATGCCCTTGATCACGGTCAAATCGTCCGGCTCGCCCTTCGGCGCCTTGAACAGCGGCGCAGCGACGGCGGTCTCGGCCTCTGCCTTCGGGGCAGCCTCAGCCTTGGCTTCCTTCTTGGCCTTGGCTTCCTTAGGCGCGGCCTCGGCCTTCGCCTCGGGCGCTACCTCAGCCTTGGCTTCCGGCGCCTTGGCTTCCACCTTGGCGGCAGCCTTCTTGGAAGGCTTGGCGCCACCCAGCAGGATCTCGGCGATCCGCACGGTGGTCAGAAGCTGGCGGTGGCCGATCTTGCGGCGCGAATTCTGCCGGCGGCGCTTCTTGAAAGCGATGACGGTGCGGTTCTTGCCCTGCTCGACGACTTCCGCCGTGACCAGAGCGCCATCGACGAACGGGGCGCCGAAGGTGACATTCTCGCCCTCGCCATGCGCGAGAACGCTGCCGATTTCGACGATATCGCCGACATTGGCTTCGAGCTTTTCGATCTTCAGGAGATCGTTGGCGGCAACGCGATACTGCTTACCGCCCGTTTTAATGACTGCGAACATTTTTTGCCTTTCGCTGTTCGGTCGGCCTTGATGAACCGCTTCACGCGGTTCGGCCGTCTTTTTGTCAGTCTGCGGGTTCAAAAAACAAGCGGCGCGGAAGAACCCTCCACGCCGATTGCGCGCTTCCCCTAACCGAAGGTTTGGGTGAAGTCAAGGCAAACGGCCGGATTCGTTAGCCATGCCGGATCCTTGCCGCGCCCGATCCCTGCGGTCGAAGGCTGGCCTGCCTCGCTTGCCGACGCGCCCGCAACACAGCTCTCCCGGCAAAGCCCACACAGGAAGCTGAATTTCCCCGCGGATTGGGCCTTGTAACCTGCCCGCCCAGCCGTTATCTAGTGCGCCGCGCCGGCAACGGCCGACCATGACCGCGGAGAGGTGGCAGAGTGGTCGAATGCACCGCACTCGAAATGCGGCATGGGTGCAAGCCCATCGGGGGTTCGAATCCCTCCCTCTCCGCCATCTTGCTTTCCGCTTGAACTCCCGGCGGAAATTTCTTCCCGCCATGCGAGAATTCCGGTTCAGCTGCTAGGCGACGAGGCCTTGCCTGATTTGCTCTACTTCTTCGATCGGGACCGGATGGCCGGTGAGGAAGCCCTGCATCAAATGCACCCCCAGGCGCTGCAGCAACATGTACTGCTCTTCCGTTTCAACGCCCTCGGCGAGCACGACATGGCCGAGATTGCGAAGCAGTCCGACCATGTCCCGCAACAGGCTCAAGCCACGAGACGTCTGGCAATCGTGGAGGAAGCTGCGATCGATTTTGACGACGTCGAATTTGAACCGGCGGAGCCATGTAAGGCCGGCAAATCCCGTTCCGAAGTCGTCCAGCCAGATCTGAACGCCCAATTTTCGCAGCCGCTCCACGTTTCTTACCGCTTGCGCCTCCAGAAAGATGTCACTGCCTTCGGTGATTTCGATGGCCAGTTTCTGTGGCGCAAGGCCGTGCCGAGCAAGGATTTCGGTGACCCGCAGTGAAAAGTTGGGAACCTTGAGCTGAAGAACAGATACGTTCACGGTCACGACCGAGCCCAATCCGTATTCCGCCATGTCACCGCAGGCTCGATCGATCAACCACGTGCCCAGTTCCACGATCGCTCCGGTCTGCTCGGCAACGGGTATGAATACCGACGGACTGATCATGGTGCCGTCGAAGTCACATACCCGCATCAGAGTCTCGTGGCCCAGCACTCGTCCAGACGCCAGGTCGCGAATTGGCTGGTAGGCGACAGAAACGAGCTTGTTGGAAATCGCCAGCTTCAGCAGTTCTGAAAGATTTTCGCCGGAGCGATCCTGGCCGGTGGCGTGCGGGTCGTAAATTGTGAACGTAGCCCGACCCGCAAACTTGGACGCATAGAGTGCGCGGTCAGCTTCCTGCAGCAGGACTCTAAGTTCGATGCTCTGATCGGCGCGGGTCAACGAGGCTCCGGCACTGATCGTGACAATGTTGAGCTTGTCACCCCGATCAGGGTGGTAGATATCCAGGTCCTCCACAGCGCGACAGAATTGCTGCGTTATTTCATGAAGGTGAGCCCGCCCGGTGACCTTGCAGAGAATGACGAATTCTTCGCCGCCATAGCGTGCCGCGACGGCGTTGTTGGAAGCCGCCATCTCGGAAAGGACGTGGGCGAGTTTGATCAGACAATCGTCGCCGGCCTGATGACCAAGTCCGTCATTGAACCTTTTGAAGTAGTCGACGTCGATCAGAATGAGGCCGATCTCGTCGTCGTCCGCGGCCCAGTCTTCGCGCAGCTCCGAGAATTCTCGAATGATCGCCCTGCGGTTTTTCATTCCCGTGAGCGGATCGGTGTCGGCGATTTCGGTTAGCTTCTGCCCCTTCCTGATAGCAGCCTGCTCCTGAATCTGTGCCCGAAGTGCGTGCAGGAACGTCTGATAACGCTCCAGGCTCAGCCGCCAGGAAAGATAAAGCGACAACACCAGGCAGTTCACGAAATAGGCCGACAGCACGACCCGACCCGCGATGTCGGCCTGAAGGGAGAACATTGCAGCGTACACAAAGCTTGCGGCGACCGTCGCCGAGGCAATGGCCGAAAGCCAAAAACGGAAGTTGAAGAACAAATTCACACCCAGGATGAATACGGTGCCGAAAACCATGAAGTGGGAGAGGGCATCCTGATGCTCTGTTCCAAGGGCTGATACGAGCCATCCAAGGGCACCGGATACAATCGCCAGCGCCGCTACAAGGTGCAAGGTGGCAAGGGCGAAGCCCCGTCGGGCGATAAACTCGACAAGCGCCAGGGAGGTGATCCCAAGCGTAACGCGCGTCAAAACAAGCCGATCCGCGATATCGGGAAAAAGAAACCAATCGAAGAGGCCATAGGCCACATAGCTGAATACGGCAGCCGCAATACCCCATCGCACGAGACTGCGATTTTCATCGGCATCTTTCTGCAGGAACAGTGCCAGGAGTTCCGGATCGGCCGAATGCCACCGCGGACGGGCAATCGCTGCCGCCACCTTCTGGGCAACGTCCTCGCTCAGTTGCATTGCAACGCTCCTCCGCGATCTGCAGTAGCGAATGCAATAGCCGAGGTCGCCTGCCGTCGGAGAATGAAGGCGCCACTGTCCGCAGGAAAAGTCGGATGTCGCTAACCGACGGTAAACAGGCGGTTCGGATTTAGCCGGTTCAGGAGGGTGGATCACGCTCAATTGGCTAAAGTTTTATTAAAATTTTATTAAAATAGTTCGCATCATGCAGCGACGCACCTATGCTGTTTGCCGTGGACCGGGCGGGGGTAACCCGGAGAAACGGCATGCCCATCGACCCAAAATTGCAGCTCGACGAATACAGCCTCGTCACCACCAGCCTGATGAAGAAACATGCCGCTACTTCTGAAGAGACGGCCGACGCCGACGAGTTGAGGAACAGCACGGCCCAACTCGCCCTGATACTGGATCTTGCTCATCAAGCCTTCACGCGGCACAAACCGGCCGCCCTCACCGTCGACCGCCTGGCAGGCAGACTCCACAAGCTCCGCCGGCAGGTTGCTCCCGCGGTCTGGCAGAAACTCGTCCCTTTGGCTCAGCAACACCGGGTGGCGGAATACTTGATCCAGGACCCGTTCACACGTTGGTCGGTCGAAAAGCCGCGCGGGTATTCAGGCGATGCGGGCCTGCTGGACATTTACTACAAGCATCCCGCCGCCGACGGCACCGTGGCTTCATCGACCTTACTTGGTCGGCAAATTTACGCGTACACGAGTGAAGCTGCCAGTTCGGTGGCGGGGCGCGAGCGGCGGGATATTCTGGCCAGGACGGTGGACGAGACGGCCGGCAGTGTAGAAAAGGCGGAGATACTGGCGATTGCCTGCGGCCACCTCAGGGAAGCCGAACGCTCCGACGCGTTGGCCAAGCGCAAACTGCAACGCTGGATCGGTCTGGACCAGGACCCCGTCAGCGTAGCCACGGTGAACAACGACTTTGCCGGCACGGCAGTCGAGGCAATCCACGGCTCTGTGCGCGGCATTCTTCGCCGCGCCTACGCTCTTGGCACATTCGACCTCGTCTACGCATCGGGCCTTTACGATTACCTGCCGCGTGCCATCGGCGTCCGCTTGCTGCAAAGAGCCATGGAACTCGTCAAGCCTGGCGGCGAATTCCTGTTTGCCAATTTCAGCGACGAGATCACGACGGATGGTTACATGGAGACCTTCATGGATTGGCCGCTCATCTTACGCTCGGCTGACGATATGCGGGACATCATCAATGCCGCCCTCGGCGGGAACTCTTTCGAAGCGGACGTATATTACGGCTCGAACCGAAATATCGTTTACGGCAAAGTCAGGAAGGGCGACCTCTAAGAGCCTGAGGTCGTTCCGATTGCCTTTCGATGCGCCGGTGCATCGGCAATGGGCGGGAACGGATTTCTAAGCCTTTGCTGCTATGCAGTTGCCGGGCGGAGTTTTCCGACAGTGTCGCAACGCGCATTCATTATCCTGCTCGTCCTGCTGGCGGTGGTTGTCGCGCTGTCGGCAGCATCGTTTCCCGGCGCGATGATCGGCTTCCTGTTCGGCATCACGGTCGCCTTCTTCATCGCGATACCGGGAGCAGCCATCGGCGATGCACTGCATCGCGCCGGTGTTCCAGTGACGGGCGAGCAACTCGCCTGGGCCGCAGGCGGCCTCTACGCCGTGTTCGTCCTTGCCGCAGCCGTGCAGGCCTGGCTGCGGTTCCGGCGCGGCGACATGGACGGAGCGCGATCAGCGGGGTTGCGGACGGCCATCCTGCTGGCGCTGCCGCTGATCGCCTGGCTGTCACTCGATGCCATGCAACGCAATTGGCCCTGACCTCTTTCAGCTCTCGAAATAGCTGACACGGTCGAGATCGGCGATGAGCCCCGGCCCGGTCGGCGACCATCCCAATTTAGTTCGGGTCTGCTCGCTCGACGCCGACAGATCCCTGCCGATGAAATGGCCGAGAAAGCCGAAATGCCCGGCCGCCTCCTCAGGGCTCTTGGAAACGACCGGCAGGTTCAGGCGGCGGCCGATGACCTCGGCGATCTCCCTGGTCGCTACTCCCTGTTCGCCAACCGCATGATAGCTGACGCCGCCGGTGCCCTTCTCCAGCGCCCGCCTGTACAAAGCAGCAGCGTCGGACCGGTGCACCGCAGCCCAGCGATTCTTGCCCTCGCTGACATAGGCCGAGACGCTCTTTTCACGCGCAATGGCAATCAGCATCGGCATGAAGCCATGGTCGCCGTCGCCATGGACGCTCGGCGCAAGCCGCACCGTCGATGCGCGCACGCCACGCGCGGCGAGCGCCATGGCCGTTTCTTCCGAAGCGCGCGGCATGGCGGCGGAGGGTGGCGCGGGTTTGTCGTCCTCGATCGCTGGCCTTCCCTGCGCAAAGCCCGCCAGTCCTGAGGTGACAAGCAGCGGCCGCTCGGAACCTTGGAGCACCGCGCCAAGCGTTTCGATGGCCCGCTGGTCGGCTGCGCAACTGGCGGCGAATTTCGAAAAATCGTGGTTGAAGCCGGTATGGATGACACCGTCCGCTTGGGCGGCGCCGCTGCGCAGGCTGTCCAGATCCTCGATATCGCCGAGATGTGCCTCGGCGCCCGCGGCAACGATAGACTTCGCACCCGCTTCCGAGCGGGCAAGGCCAAGAACCTGATGACCCGCCCCCAGCAATTCCCGCACAACGGCCGAACCGACAAAACCGGTGGCACCGGTAACGAACACACGCATGATGATGTCTCCTTGGATTTTCGCCGAAGGCCGCACAGGCGGCCCGCTTGCCGAAGGAGATAGGTTGTTGAGATCGTACGATCTATGCTGTAAAATCCGAGATATCTTCGCAATCGTCCGAGAACGCTTATGGATCCGCTGTCAGACGTGCTGTCGCTGCTGAAACCGCGCAACTATCTGTCCGCCGGCCTGGAAGCCGGTGGCGACTGGGCGATCCAGTTCCCCGACCAGCAGGCTGCCATCAAATGCGGCGCCGTGGTCTCCGGCCAATGCTGGCTGTCGGTCGAGGGGGTCGCTGACGCGGTGCGGCTGGACGCGGGCGACTGTTTCCTGCTGCCGCGCGGCCGGCCTTTCCGTCTTGCCAGCGATCTCGGCCTGCCGACGGTCGATGCAAGCACGATCTTCTCGCCGGCGCGCACCGGCGGCATCACCTCTTACAATGGCGGCGGCGATTTCCTGCTGGTCAGCAGCCGCTTCGCTCTGTCCGGCGACCATGCCGGCATCCTGTTGCGGATGCTGCCGCCGATCGTTCACATTCGCGCGGAGAGCGACCATTCGGCGCTGCGCTGGCCGGTGGAACGGATGATGCAGGAATTGCGCCAGCGGCGTCCCGGCGGCTTTCTCATCGTCGAGCATCTCGCCCATATGATCCTGATCGAGGCCTTGCGCCTGCATATGGGAGCGCGGGAAAGCGTCGGCTGGCTGTTCGCGCTGACCGACAGGCAGATCGGCGCCGCGATCGGCGCCATGCACGAGAACCCGGCGCATGGCTGGACATTGCAGACACTGGCCGAGTGCGCCGGCATGTCGCGATCGACCTTTGCGCTAAAATTCAAGCAGACCGTCGGGGCCTCGCCCCTCGACTACCTGACGCGCTGGCGCATGATGCTGGCCGGCGACAGGCTGATGCATTCGAGCGATCCGGTATCCGTCATTGCGCTGGCGCTCGGCTACGAATCCGAAAGTGCCTTCAGCACCGCCTTCAAGCGCGTCATGGGCTGCTCGCCGCGGCAATATAGCCGGCGGGAACCTGCCTGCGCAGGGCGAACGCGCAGCCGCCTGAAGCGGTGATCCCGCCGGATCGCCGTCCCCTACAGGCTGTAGCGCGAGCGAAATTCGGCGAAGGACATTGCCAGATGGTTCTGGTCGACATGGCCGGTGATGCCGTCGACGCTGCCCGAGTCGCTGAATTGCCAGATGGCATAATTGGTGAAGCCCGGCGGTATCGGCGGCGGACTCGAACTGTAGCGGGCGAGCCAGAGCGGGCAGTTGCCAAAGCCGCTCGGGTTGCCCAGCTGCTGCCAGATATTGGCGCGCGTATAGATGAACGGCCAGCGGCCGCCATGCGCGGACCGCACCGCCGCCACCCAATCCTTCGCCTTCTGGACGTAGGCGGCCCGCGCCGCCGGCGTTGTCGGAATGAGTTCAATGTCGAGCGAGGGAATGAGGTCGCCACTGCCGAACGGTACCGTGTTGAGGAAGGCATGCGCCTGGTCGGCGCCCGAAGCGGTGTTGCGCAGGAAGTGGTAGCCCCCCACCAGCAATCCCGCTGCCTTGGCATCGGCAACATTGCGCACCGCGAATGCGTCCTTGCTGGTCTTGTCGGATATCTTGACGAAGGTGAACTTGACCCCGGCATTGGCGACCCGCGTCCACTTGATGGCGCTGGCGCCGCTGCCCCCGGCCTCGTTCTGATAATGCGAAACGTCGATCCCCTCACGCGTCGGCATGCCCTTGCTCCCATAGCCAGGCGGGCGCCGAGAAATTCGGCGCGCCTCGTTCGTTTGATGCAAGCTGTAAGAACTTCCCCCGAAGCCCAGCGAACACTGGTGCGGAATAGAGAACCTGACTCTCTTGCCTTCGCTGAATTCAAACACATTAGCCCTATCTAAGCTCGCCTCTGTGAAACCCTTCACACAGTTCTGTTTTGCAGGAACTGGACGATCCGGTCGTTGACAGCGTCGGGCTTTGCGTCCTTCCACAACAGGCGGCCAATGGCCGCCCGTTTCGTTTCCGCCGGCAGGATCAATAGCCGTCGACGTCGATGACGGCCTGGGCGAAAGCCTGCGGGGCTTCCTGCGGCAGATTGTGGCCGATGCCGCCCTCGATGTTTCGATGCGCATACTTGCCCGAAAACTTGTTGCGATAGGCCGTCGGGTTGAGATGCGGCGCGCCATTGGCGTCGCCCTCGAGCGTGATGGTCGGCACGCCGATGGCCGGCCCGGCGGCAAGCCGGTTTTCCAGCTCGTCAAATTGCGGATCGCCCGCCGCCAACCCGCCGCGCCAGCGGTAATTGTGAATGACGATGGCAACATGGTCCGGATTGTCGAAGGCAACGGCGCTGCGGTCGAACGTGGCTTCGTCAAAATTCCATTTCGGCGACGCCGTCTGCCAGATCAGCTTGGCGAAATCGTGCCGGTACTTGTCGTACCCGGCCGCGCCGCGCTCGGTGGCGAAATAGAACTGATACCACCAGTCATGCTCGGCATTGGGCGGCAGCGGCACCTTGCCCGTCTTGATGTTGCTGACGAGATAGCCGCTCACCGAGACCAGCGCCTTTGCACGTTCCGGCCACAGCGCCGAGATGATGCAGGCGCAGCGCGCGCCCCAGTCGAAACCGGCAAGGATCGCCTTCGGAATATTGAGCGCATCCATAAGCGCGACGATGTCCTGGGCGACCACCGATTGCTGGCCGTTGCGCATCGTCTCGGCGGACAGGAAACGCGTCGTGCCGTAGCCGCGAAGATAGGGCACGATCACCCGGTAGCCCGCCGACGCCAGCAGCGGTGCGACATCGACAAAGGCGTAGATATCGTAGGGCCAGCCATGCAGCAGAATGACCGGCGGCCCATCGGCCGGACCGGCTTCGGCATAGCCGATCTCGAGAACGCCGGCCTTGATCTTATTCAGAGCGGCGAAAGATGTGTTCGTCCCCGGCTTGACCGCGGGCAGGGTCGCCGCCTTTGCAGGGCTGGCCGATGCGCCGGTCGCGCCGGCCAGGCCAGCAGCGGCAAGGGTCAGGGCCGCCGCACCGAAGAAGCGGCGGCGGTCGTGGTTGATTTCGTCGGTCATGGGTTTCTCCTACTGAGTTGATACCGCTGGAAAGGATGGCCCGGGTGTATCTCCCATGTGTCCCCATCCGTTCGAATTGAAAGCGCATGTAGCGAGGCGGCACCCGGATACACTGGGATACATTTTTGGCCGATCAGCACACATTCGGGATACGTCGCATGCCTCTTATGCGGATGTCGCTGGCTTCCAGGCCATTGCGGCTCAACGCTATCCTCCCCTAAGGACATTATCTCCATGACCACGATCGAAAAAGTCCTCTACACCGGCAAGACCCACACCACGGGCGGCCGCGACGGCGCCTCCCGCAGCTCGGACAGCTACCTCGACATCAAGCTTTCCCCACCCGGCACCGGCGCCGGCACCAATCCGGAGCAGCTGTTCGCCGCCGGCTGGTCGGCTTGCTTCATCGGCGCCATGGGCCTGGCGGCGCGCAAGATGAACGTCGCTTTGCCGTCCGATGTCGCCGTCGATGCAGAAGTAGATCTTGCCACATCGGAGGGCGGCTATCTGCTGCAGGCCCGTCTCAATGTCAGCCTTCCCGGCGTGGATCGGGAAGCGGCCCGCGCTGTGGTCGACGCCGCGCACCAGACCTGCCCCTACTCCAAGGCGACGCGTGGTAACATCGGCGTCACGATCGAGCTGGTCTAGCCAGCTGGAAATGAACAACGGCATAGCCGCCGGCAGCCTATCTCGTCTCGCGGATACGCTGCTGGCGGTGCCTGATGCACTTTCCCCGGGGAAAATGTACTGGTGGCGTCAGGCGAAGAAAGGCAGGAAGCATCCACGATGGATCATGTCGATCACATCCTGATCGTCGATGACGATCGCGAAATCCGCGAGCTGGTCTCCGGCTATCTCAGGAAGAATGGCCTGCGCGCCACCGCCGTGCCGGACGGCCGGCAGATGCGCGCCTTCCTCGAGACGGATTCCGTCGATCTCATCATCCTCGACGTCATGATGCCTGGCGACGACGGCCTCGTTCTGTGCCGGCAGCTGCGCGCCGGCAAGCACAAGGCAACGCCGATCCTGATGCTGACCGCCCGCAACGACGAGACCGATCGGATCATCGGCCTGGAACTGGGCGCGGACGACTATCTGGTGAAACCCTTCGCCGCGCGCGAGCTTCTGGCTCGCATCAACGCGGTGCTACGGCGAACCCGCATGCTGCCGCCAAATCTCCAGGTGACGGAGACCGGGCGTCTGCTGAAATTCGGGGCGTGGCGCCTCGACACGGTCGCGCGCCATCTTCTCGACGAGGATGGCACGGCGGTCGCGCTGAGCGGCGCCGAATACCGGCTGCTCTGCGTCTTCGTCGACCATCCGCAGCGTGTCCTCAACCGCGACCAGTTGCTCAACCTGACGCAGGGGCGCGAAGCCGAGATATTCGACCGCTCGATCGACCTGCTGGTCAGCCGTCTGCGCCAGCGCCTGCGCGACGACGCGCGCGAACCGGCCTACATCAAGACGGTGCGCAGCGAAGGCTATGTGCTGTCCATGCCTGTCGAAATCAGCGAACCGGGTTGAGCCCGATGGCAACACCCCGGCGCTTCCTGCCCTGGCCGCGCACCTTGCGTTCGCGGCTGTTCCTGATCCTGCTTGCCGGCCTGATCGTGGCGCAGGGTCTGTCCTTTGTGCTCCTGATCGTGGAGCGCTTCGCCTCGGCTCAGACGATCATGTCCGATACGCTGGACAGGGACGTGAAGTCGGCGATCGCGATCCTCGACCGCGTCCCGGCGGCGGAGCGGGCGCAATGGCTGCCTCTGCTCGACCGAAATACCTATCGCTACGTGTTGGGGCCGGGACTGCCGGGGGTGCCCAAGCTGACCGGCCGCGGCCCCTTGATCGCCACGACCATAAGCGCAGCAGCCGGCCCGCGTTTCCCGGTGAGGGTCGAATCCATTCCCGCCGACGGAGAGCGTCTTCAGGCGCATTTGACGCTGAGCGATGGTGCGCCGCTCACCATCGATGTCCACCCCTCGCTGATGCCGCTCGCACGCTGGCTGCCTTATGTGCTGGTGGCGCAGCTGCTTTTGCTTGTGCTGTGCAGCTGGTTTGCCGTCCGGCTGGTGATCCGTCCGCTGGTCAATCTCGCCAACGCCGCCGACACGCTCGATCCGGGCAAGCCGACGCCGCGCTTGAGCGAATCAGGACCTCTGGAAGTCGCGCATGCCGCGACCGCCTTCAATTCCATGCGCGAACGTATTGCCGAGCATCTCGAAGAGCGGATGCAGATCCTTGCCGCGATCTCCCACGACCTGCAGACGCCGATCACGCGCATGAAGCTGCGTGCCGAACTGTCCGACGAGACGCCCGGGAAAGAGAAGCTGATGCACGATCTGGCCGAGATCGAGAACCTTGTGCATGAGGGCGTGGCCTATGCCCGCAGCGCTCGCGGCAGCCTCGAAAAACCCTCGCGAATCGACCTCGGCTCCTTCGTCGAAAGCCTGGTGTATGACTACCAGGACACCGGCAAGGCCGTCTCCGCCGGCGCGGAAATCGATGTCGCCGTGGTGACGCGCCCGCAGGCGCTGCGGCGCATCCTCACCAACCTCGTCGACAATGCGTTGAAATTCACCGGCAGTGCGGAGGTCTCGGCAGAGAAAGGGCCCGGTGATCACGTCGTCATAAAGGTGCTCGATCGCGGCCCCGGCATTCCGCACGACCAGCTCGAGGCCGTGCTGCAACCGTTCTTCCGGCTTGAACAATCGCGAAACCGCGGCAGCGGCGGCGCCGGGCTAGGCCTGGCGATCGCCTACCAATTGTCGCTCGCGATCGAGGGCAGATTAGAGCTGAAAAACCGGCCCGGCGGTGGCCTGATCGCCGAAATACACTTGCCCGATCGGATGCAGGTGGGCCGTAGCGCGTAATCACGGGACTGGCAGGCCTTTCAGACCGCCCCACCCGACTGGTGCGCAGCGATCGCGCTCAGGAACACCTTGCCGAACTCCTTGAGCTTGGCGGCGCCGACACCGTTCACTTCGGCGAAATCGTCGAGGTCTTGCGGGCGGCGCTCGGCCATGTCGATCAGCGTGCGGTCTGAAAACACCACATAGGCCGGCACCTGGCGCTCCTTGGCCAGACGCAGCCGCAGCGTCTTCAGCGCGGCGAGCAGCGACGCATCGACATTTTCGCCCTGGGGAGTCTGGCCGGCACGAGCCGCGCGGCGCGCGGCACGCGTGCGCGTCTCGACGCGATACTGGAACGCTACTTCGCCACGGCCGAGCGCATGGCCTTTTTCAGCGATGGCCAGGCCGCCATGGCCGCCCGGATCCGGCACCAGGAAACCGTTTGCAACCAACTGACGGATCAGCGACAGCCAAAAATCCTTTTTGTGCGCGGCGCCGCTGCCAAAAGCGGCCAGCCTGTGATGGCCCCTGCCCGTCACCTTTTCGGTTTCATGGCCGAGCAGGATGTCGATGACATGGCCGGCGCCGAAGCGCTCACCGCTCTGCGCGACCGCCAACAGGATAAGGCGTGCCTCGGCCGTGCCGTCGGCGCGCGGCGCTTGTTCCAGGCAGTTGTCGCAATTGCCGCAAGGGGCCGCCTCTTCACCGAAGTAGCCAAGCAGCACCTGGCGGCGGCACTCGGCCGTCTCGCAATAGCCGATCAGCGTGTCGAGCCGACCATGCGAGCGGCGCTTGTGCTCGACGGCGGCGTCCTCGTCGTCGATGAACATGCGGCGCATGCGGATATCGCCGAGGCCGTAAAGCATATGCGCCTCCGCCGCCCTTCCGTCGCGGCCGGCGCGGCCGATTTCCTGGTAATAGGCCTCGAGGCTGCCCGGCAGATCGGTGTGGAAGACATAGGCGACGTCGGGCTTGTCGATGCCCATGCCGAAGGCGATGGTCGCCACCATGACGACGCCGGAAAGCGTCATGAAAGCGTTCTGGTTGGCGTCACGCGCCTCCTTGCTCATGCCTGCATGATAGGCGAGCGCGGTGACGCCGTTCTTTTCGAGGAAGGCCGCCATCTCCTCGGTCTTCTTGCGCGACAGGCAATACACGATGCCGCTGCGACCCTGATGGCGCTCGATGAAGTTGAGCAACTGCCGCTTGCTGTCCTGCTTGGGCTCGATGGCAAGCTTGATGTTGGGCCGGTCGAAGCCGAGGACCTGCGTTTCCACACGCCCGCCAAACAGCCGCGTCTCGATGTCTGCCCGCGTCGTCTCGTCCGCCGTCGCCGTCACCGCGATGATCGGCACATCGGGAAAGATGCCGCGCAGCTGAGACAGATCTTCATATTCGCGCCTGAACGCCGGCCCCCATTGCGAGATGCAATGCGCCTCGTCGATGGCGATCAGGCTGACATCGAGCCTGGCCAACGCGTCCAGCATACGCTCGGTCATCAGCCGTTCCGGCGCGAGGTAGAGCAGACGCGTCTGGCCCGACGCAACACGGCGCCACGCCGCGACATTGGCGTCGCGCTCGATCGAGGAGTTGATCGTATCGGCAGCAACGCCGGCAAGGCGCAGTGCCGCGACCTGGTCCTGCATCAGGGCCACCAGTGGCGACACGACGATGGTCAGCCCGCCCTTGACCAGTGCCGGGACCTGATAGCAGAGCGACTTGCCCGCACCCGTCGGCATGACCGCCAGCACGTGGCGGCCGGCAAGCAGCGCCTCCATCACCGAGGCCTGTCCCGGGCGAAAATCATCGAAGCCGAACACGTCCTTGAGGACGCGCCGTTTGGGATCGTGCGCCGAAACGCTCGTCGTCGATATCTGCATCACGGATGTTTTCGATCGGCCGCCCGAAGCAGCGGCATGGGGCAACGATTAGCGCAGCCCCCGCCCGACCACAACAAGCAGCAGCAACATCCCACCGATGATTGAACCGGCTGGTGCCGTTAAACCAATCTTCACCTTGTTGCGGCACCGTCCAAACCCTGCGGCGATGTTTCGAGTACCGCTGCGCTACGAGCGCACAGGCAACAGGCCCGCGCCTCCCAGGAGGCGCGGGTTTCCTGTTTCTGGGATTGCCAAAAAAGGGCTCAGGCCAGGAAATCGGCCCGGTGCGGCGTAAAGCTGTCGACCAGGCGCCCGGTCTCCAGCGCCTTGACGCCGTGCACCAGATTGGACGGCACGATGAAGCTGCCGCCGGTCTCGATGGTCTCGGTGCGGCCGTCGATGGTGACCTCAAAGCGGCCTTCGGCGACATAGCTTGCCTGGACATGCGGGTGCGAATGCAGCGCGCCGACGCCGCCCTTGTCGAAACCGAACTCGACCATCATCAGCTCGTCGGTATGCAAGAGAACGCGCCGCCTGTTGCCGTCCGGCGTCGGCGTCCAGGCGCTCTCGCCGGGTTGAGCGAAAATCTTTGCCTCGGTCATGACCGTCTCCTCATCGCGCCAGCCAGCCGCCATCCACCGGAATCACGGCGCCATGCATATAGTCGGACGCCGGCGCCAGCAGGAAGACGGCGGCGTCGCCTATGTCTTCCGGCCCACCCCAGCGGCCGGCCGGGATGCGTGCCAGGATCGCCGCGCTGCGGTCGGGATCGGCGCGCAGCGCCTCGGTGTTGTTGGTTTCGATATAACCGGGCGCAATGGCGTTGACGTTGATGCCCTTTGCAGCCCATTCGCAGGCGAGCAGGCGAGTGATGCCGAGCGCGCCATGTTTCGACGCGGTGTAGGACGCGACACGGATGCCGCCCTGGAAACTCAGCACTGAGGCGATGTTGACGATCTTGCCGCGCCGGCCGGGATCGGCCAGAACGCGCCTGGCAAAACCTTGGCTGAGAAAGAACAGCGTCTTCAGATTGACGTCGATGACGTCATCCCAGTCGGCCTCCGAGAAGTCGACCGCGTCGGCGCGCCGGATGATGCCGGCATTGTTGACCAGGCCGTCGATCGGCCCGGTCTTTTCCCAGACCTGATCGAGCATGGCTTTGGCAGCAGCGTGATCAGCAAGATCGCTGTGCACGGCCTCGAACCGACCGCCGACCGCGACGACCTTCTTTTGCGTATCGTCCATCGCTGAGCGGCCGACGCCGATGACGGTGCCGCCGGCGCGAGCGATCGAGACCGCGATGCCCTGGCCGATGCCGGTGTTGGCGCCCGTGACAAGGATGCGCCTGCCGACCAGGCTGAACGAGGAAGGGCCGCTCACCGCAGTTCGCCCAACGGCACCGGGTCGACATCGGTGTAGTCGACATTGTCGCCGGCCATCGCCCAGATGAAGGCGTAGTTCGAGGTGCCGGCGCCGGAATGGATCGACCAGCCCGGCGACAGCACCGCCTGTTCATTGGCCATCACGACATGGCGGGTTTCGTCCGGCTCGCCCATGAAATGGAAGACGCGCGCCGTCTCCGGCAGATCGAAATAGAGATAGGCCTCCATGCGTCGGTCATGCACATGGCAAGGGATGGTGTTCCACACCGAGCCCGGCGCCAGCTGGGTCATGCCGACGACCAGTTGGCAGGTCTTGACGCCGTCGGCATGGATGAACTGGAAGATCGAGCGCTCGTTGCAGGTCTCCTTGCTGCCTAGGTCGAGACGCTTGGCGTCGCCGATGCGGATCAGCCGGTTCGGATAGGTCTGATGCGCCGGCGCGCTGAGCAGATAGAACTTGGCCGGCAGACCCTTGTCCGCCGAAGCGAACGACACATCGGTGCTGCCCATACCGAGATAGAGCATGTCGCGCGCCTGCAATGGGTGGGTCTCGCCATTTGCCGTCACCGAACCGGCGCCGCCAATGTTGACGATGATCAGCTCGCGGCGGTCGAGAAAATTCTTGGTCCCCGTCGGCTTGATCGCTTCCAGCGGCAGCGCCGCCGCTTCCGGCACGGCGCCGCCGACGATCATGCGGTCATAATGGGTATAGGTCAGGCTGACGCGTCCGGGCTGGAACAGGTCGTCGATATGGAAATTGTGACGCAGTTCGTCGGTGCCCATGGACGCCGCGGCAACCGGGTCGATGGCGAAACGCGAGGTGTAGTCGGTATGCGAGTGACTTTGAGACATTACTGCTCCAGCTGAATGGTTATTCGGTTGCCGCCGCTTTGACCGAGTCGGCATAAAACACCTGGCGAGCGTGCAGGCGCTCGCGGTAGCGCTGCTGGCTGGCGGTGAGATGGGCGCGCATCGCCTCGCGCGCGGCTTCGGCGTCGCCCGATGTGATCGCATTGAGGATCACCAGATGCTCGCGCTGCAGCCCGCGCTGATAGCTGTCGGACTGCACCAGTTCGGTCGACCAGGGCGAGGTCACGTCGCAGGGAATGGCGCGGCGGCCCAGCACATCCAGCATCTCGACATAGAACGGGTTGTTGGTGGCGCTGGCGATCGCCCGGTGGAAGGCGAGATCGGCCGGACCGGTCGGCTCGCTGTTGAGCAGCAGGCGTTCGAACTCGAAGAAGGCTTCCTGGATCGCCGCCTCCTGCGCGGCGTTGCGGCGGATGGCGGCGAGCCCGGCCGATTCGATTTCCACGGCCAGGCGCACCTCGAGCACGTTGAGCGCGACCGAATCCTTGGCTCCCATGTCGGCGGCGAGCGCCCCGAACATTGTGGAGATGTGTTCGGTGACGAAAACGCCGGCGCCCTGGCGCGCCTCGACCAGACCGTCGGCGGCAAGCTTGGCCAGCGCCTCGCGGATGACGGTGCGGCTGACGCCGAAAGTCTCGGTCAACTGTCCCTCGGTCGGCAGTTTGTGGCCGGGCAGGATCTCGCCGGCATGAAGCTGCTTGCGGATCGCCGCGACGACGGTCTCCGACAGTTTGGGTTTTCTCTCGACCCTCAGATCAACAGCGCTATCCGATGCCATGTCGCACCCCTATTTGAAAACGCTCGGCAGCCAGAGCGAGATCGCCGGAATATACGTCACCAATCCGAGGACCACGATACCCGCGCCATAGAACGGCCAGATCGAACGCATCGCTTCCCACACCGTGATCTTGCCCACGGCGCAGGCGACGAACTGCACGGTGCCGACCGGCGGCGTGTTGAGCCCTATGCCGAGATTGAGGATGGTGATGACGCCGAAATGGACGGGGTCGACGCCGTAATGCGTGACCAGCGGCAGGAAGATCGGCGTGCAGATGATGATCATCGGCCCCATATCCATGAAGGTGCCGAGCAGCAGCATCAGGACGTTGAGCAGAAGCAGCACCACCAGCGGATCGGTGGAGATGGCGTTCATGCCGGCAATCAGCAGCACCGGCACTTTGAGATAGGCCATCAGCCAGCTGAATGAAGCCGCCGTGCCGATGATCAAAAGCACCATCGAGGTCGTGCGCACCGCGCCCTTGGTGGCGTGGACGAAATCGCTCCAGGCCATCGACCGATAGACGAAGACGGTGACCAGCAAGGCGTAGATGATGGCGATGCAGGAGCTTTCCGTCGCCGTGAAAATGCCCGAGCGAACGCCACCGAAGATGATGCCGATGAGCAGCAGCCCGGGCACGGCGATGACAGCCAGCTGGCCGACGCGCGAGAAGCCGGGGAAGGCCTCGACCGGGTAGCCGCGGCTGCGGGCGACAAAATAAGCGGTGACCATCAGCGACGCGGCGAACAGCAGACCGGGCAGGATGCCGGCGGTGAACAGGTCGGCGATCGAAATCTTGCCGCCGCCGGCGATCGAATAGATGATCATGTTCTGCGACGGCGGCAAAAGCAGCGCGATCAGCGCCGCCATCGACGTCACGTTGACGGCGTAGTCGGCGCCGTAGCCGCGCGCTTTCATCTGCGGAATCATCAGCCCGCCGACGGCAGCGGCTTCAGCCACCGCCGAGCCGGAAATGCCGCCGAACAATGTCGCGGCGATGATGTTGACCTGGCCGAGCCCGCCCCTGACATGGCCGACCAGCGAGCCGGCAAAGGAGACGATGCGCTGCGCGATGCCGCCGCGCACCATCAGATCGCCGGCAAAGATGAAGAACGGGATCGCCATCAGCGAGAACGCCGACATGCCTGATTTCAATTGCTGGAAGACCACCAGGGGCGGCAGGCCGAGATAAAGCACGGTGGCGAAAGATGCGGCACCCAGGCAAAACGCGATTGGCGTGCCGGCAAACATCAGCAGCGTGAAGACGCCGAACAGGATCCAGAGTTCCATCTAGGCCTCCTGCACGGCCGGCATCTCCGGCACGTCTTCGAGATTGATGTCCTTGTCGATGTCGACGCCCGACCAGCGCAGCACGATGCGTTCTGCCGAAAACAGGCAGATCAGGACGCCGCCGGCGACCAGCGGCAGATAGTCGAAACCGCCGGGAAGTTCGAGCGCCGGAATGACGGTGTGCCAGGTCAACCCGACCAGCTTGCAACCATACCAGACCATGCCGAAGCCAAAGCCGAACGCGATCAGGTCGGACAATGTGCGCAGCGCCCATTTGCTGCCTTTCGGCAGGATGTAGAGCAGCACGTCGAAGCCCATATGGTAGTTCTCGCGCACGCCGACCGCCGCCCCGAGGAAGATGAACCAGTTCATCAGCATGATGGCGGTGACTTCCGTCCAGCTCGGCGACGCGTTGAGCACGAAGCGGGAAAACACCTGGTAGGCGACGAGCGCGGTCATGACGACCATCCCGACACAGGCGAGATAGAGCGCGCCATCGCAAATCTTCGAGAGCACCGCGCTGAAGCGCGGCGGCGCGCCGCTCCTGGCATTTCCCCCAGTCATCCGATCCTCCCGGCCTTCCGTTCCTGAAATGATTGGCGGGCGGCGCTCTGCCGCCCCGCCAAGCGATTACTTTGTTGCCTGGATACGCGCGGCGAGATCCTTGAGTTCCGGCGTCGACAGGTACTTGTCGTAGACCGGCTTCATCGCGTCGATCAGCGGCTGCTTGTCGATCTCGCTGACCTTGACGCCGGCCTTCTCGACGATGTCGCGCGACTTCTTTTCCTGCGCGTCCCACAGTTCGCGCATCTTGACGACGCTGTCCTTGGCCGCCTGCTTGACGATCGCCTGGTCTTCCGGCGACAGCTTGTCCCAGCTCGGCTTCGCCATCACCAGCACTTCCGGCACGATCTGATGCTGGTCGACGGTGTAGTGCTTGGCGACCTCATAGTGCTTGGCGGATTCGAAGCTCGGCCAGTTGTTCTCGGCACCGTCGATGACGCCGGTTTCGAGCGCCGAATAGACCTCGCCATAGGCCATCGGCGTGGCGTTGGCGCCGAGCGCATTGACCATGTCGACGAACACGTCGGACTGGATGACGCGGAACTTCATGCCCTTGAGATCGGCGATCGAGGTGATGTCCTTCTTGGTGTTGTAGAAGGAGCGCGCGCCGGAATCGTAGAAGGCGAGACCGACCAGATCATGCGCCTCGAAGGCCTTCAGGATCTCGTCGCCGATCGGCCCGTCCATGACATGGCGCATCTGGTCGACCGAGCGGAACATGTAAGGCAGAGACGGCACCGCGGTTTCCGGCACGATGCCGTTGAACGGGCCCATCGAAACGCGGTTCAGGTCGATGACGCCGGTCTGCGTCTGCTCGATCGTGTCCTTCTCCTCACCGAGCTGCGCCGAATGATAGACCTCGACCGAATAGCGGCCGGCGGTGCGCTCCTTGATCAGCTCGCCCATATATTTCACCGCCTCGACCGTCGGATAGCCGTCCGGATGGGTGTCGGCCGAGCGCAGCACGGTCTGGGCGCCGGCAGCGCCGATCATCAGCGAGCCGAAGGCGAATGTGGCTGCCATCAGTTTTGAAAAATGCAACATGACTGTCTTCCTCCCTTTAAAAATTCGCGACGCCCGGCTCAAAGCCGGTACGCCTTCCTGGCAAGCGTGTAGGCAAGGTCCCGCGCCAGCTCATGCGCCTCGTCCCCACGCAACCGGTGCTCGGCGACGAGGCGGGCGAGAAACGCGCAGTCGACCCGGCGCGCCACATCGTGGCGGGCGGGTATCGATGGAAAGGCACGGGTGTCGTCGTTGAAGCCGACGGTGTTGTAGAAGCCGGCGGTTTCGGTGGTCATCTCGCGGAAGCGGCGCATGCCTTCCGGGCTGTCATGGAACCACCAAGCCGGCCCGAGCTTCAGCGCCGGATAGACGCCGGCGAGCGGCGCGAGTTCGCGCGCATAACTCGTCTCGTCGAGCGTGAACAGGATGATGGAGAGGTCACGCTCCAGCCCGACGCAGTCGAGCAGAGGTTTGAGCGCCGACGCATAATCGGTGCGGGTCGGAATGTCGAAGCCCTTGTCGCGGCCGAATTTCTGGAAAATGCCGGGCGAATGGTTGCGCCAGGAACCGGGATGGATCTGCATTACCAGCCCATCGTCACGGCTCATCTTGGCCATTTCGGTCAGCATCTGGGCGCGAAACAGTTTGCGCTCGCGCTCGTCGTCGGAGCCGCGGCGGATGCGGTTGAACAGCTCTTCCGCCGCCGCATCGGAAAGATTGGCGGTCTCGGCCGTCGGATGGCCGTGGTCGGACGAGGTCGCGCCAAAACTTTTGAAGAAGGCGCGCCGCTGGCGATGGGCGTCGAGATAGCCGGCCCATGTCCCGGTGTCGCAGCCGCTGATCTCGCTGAGACGGTCGAGATTGGCCGAAAATCCTTCGAAGTCGGGATCGACGACCGCATCCGGCCGGTAGGCGGTGACGACGCGACCCTGCCAGCCGCTGTCGCGGATGTCCTTGTGCCATTTGAGATCGTCGAGCGCGCCCTCGGTCGTGGCGATGACTTCGATGTTGAAGCGCTCGAACAGGGCGCGCGGGCGATAGTCGTCCTGTTTGAGCAGGCCGGCGATGGTGTCGTAGTGGCGGTCGGCGGTTGTGGCGTTGAGCGGCTCGTCGATGCCGAACAGATGCTCCAGCACATGGTCGAGCCACAGCCGCGTTGGCGTACCGCGAAACAGGTAATAATGCTCGGCAAAGCGCTGCCAGATGGCGCGGCCGTCCGCCTCGACAGCCGAGCCGTCGAGGGCTGATACGCCGAGATCTTCCAGCCGCACGCCCTGGCTGAACAGCATGCGGAAAATGTAGTGGTCGGGCACGACCAGCAATTGCGCCGGGTCGGGGAACGGGTCGTTCTCCGCATACCAGCGCGGATCGGTATGGCCGTGCGGGCTGACGATGGGCAGGTTCTTGACCCCGGCATAGAGATCGCGTGCGATCGAAAGCGCTCGGCCTTCGGCGGCAAACAGCAGATCCGGATGGGTCAATCCTGCCACGTCTATCCTCCCAAGGGCGCTATCGGTAGGATTGGAAAGAAGTAATGTCAACATACAAAAATCGGATTGTTGTATGATGACTTTTAGCCGACGCCGGGTCATTGTGCGGCAGGAGAACGGATGTTACGCCGCTAGCCTCCCGACCGAAGCCGAGCCCAACAACCCAAGCCCGACGAAGCAAAATCATGACAAGCAGACGCCTTTCCAACGACGCGGTGCAGTCCTTGCCGACCTCGGTCGCGATCCCGGCCTATGACCGCGCCGCCATCACGCCGGGCATCGTTCATCTCGGCGTCGGCGCCTTCCACCGCGCCCATCAGGCCGCCTATGTCGATGACTGCTTGGCCGCCGGCGAGACCGGCTGGGGTATCATCGGCGTGTCGCTGCGCAGCCCCGACACCAGGGATGCGCTGGCGCCGCAGGACGGGCTTTACACGCTGGCAGTCAGGGATAGCGGCGGCGAACAGCTCCAGATCATCGGCTCTATCCAGTCGATGCTGGTGGCGCCGGAAGATCCAGGCGCGGTGCTGGCCGCGCTGACCGATCCGCGCACCCGCATCGTGACCCTGACCATCACCGAAAAGGCCTATTTGAGAGCAGCCGACGGCAGCCTCGACGAAAAACATCCCGATATCGTCCACGATCTCGGTAATGCCGGATCGCCAAAGACCGCGCATGGCTTCCTGGCCGAGTCGCTGGCGCAGCGCCGTGCCGCCGGCACGCCGCCCTTCACCGTGCTCTGCTGCGATAATTTGCCGGCCAACGGCGCCACGCTGCACCGGCTGCTGATCGCGTTCGCGAAATTGCGCGATGCCCGGTCCGCCGCTTCAAGTGATGCGCCGCTCGCCGGACATATCGCCGATGAAGTAGCTTTCCCATCAAGCATGGTCGACCGCATCGTGCCGGCAACCACCGACGCCGATCGGGCGCGCATCGCCAGCGAACTCGGCGTCGAGGACGCCTGGCCGGTGATGACCGAACCGTTCCGGCAATGGGTGATCGAGGACCATTTTCCGGCGGGACGACCGGCCTGGGAAAAATTGGGCGTCACGATGGTCGAGGATGTCAGGCCGTTCGAGGACATGAAGCTCAGGCTGCTCAACGGCGCCCATTCGGGCATCGCCTATCTCGGCCTGCTCAGCGGCCATGCCACCGTCGACCGCGCCTTCGCCGCCCCCGCGATCCGTGAATTCGTCGACCGGCTCTGGGCCGAGGCGATCCCCACCTTGCCTGGGGATGCCGGGCTCGACACGTCTGCCTACACGGCAGAACTTGCAGAGCGGTTCTCCAACACCGCGCTCGCCCACCGCACCGCGCAGATCGCCAATGACGGCAGCCAGAAATTGCCGCAGCGCATTGTCGCTTCCGCCATCGAGCGTATCCAGGCCGGAATGGTCCCGGAGCATCTGACGCTGGTCATCGCCGCCTGGATCGCAGCCTGCGAGGCGCGCGGCAAAAGTCTGCCGGAAGCCCACTTCACCGATCCGCTCGACGCCGCGCTGGCCGCGCTCGGAGAGTGGCGAACGCTGGAACGTGTAGCGGCGGTGTTCGACCTCGCCGGCTTCGCCAGCGGCAAGCTCGAGAAGCAGACGCTGATCGACTTGGTCGCCGCCCATCGCGTCCATATCCAGCAAGGCGGGATCGCGCTTGCGCTCGCCGCGCTCGGCATACCGGGAAAGACCGCGTTCAGCTGACCCGGTTCCGGCCACTTCAGCCTATTGTCCTGCCGGATCGTCCAGCACCTGCCGCGATGAATACTCCGTCCCTTGCGAATTCCAGTACAGCCGCACCGCTTTGCCGACCAGATTTTCGGCGGGAACGTAGCCGACACTGAGCCGGCTGTCGGAGGAATTGTCCCTATTGTCGCCAAGCACGAAATAGTGGCCTTCGGGCACCTCGAACACGCGCGTGTTGTCGGCTACTGAATTATTCGTGAGGCTGATGACGGAATAGGAGACGCCGTTGGGGAGGGTTTCACGTTGCAGTCTGGCGCCTTGGGGAGAGTCCTCGGAAGTGTATGGACCAGCATCCTCGAGCTTGACCGCCACACCGTCGATGCGAAGGACCCCATCGACCATCTGGATTTTTTCACCCGGTAGGCCAACAACCCGCTTGACGTAGTCAAAGCTCGGGTCCGACGGAAATTTGAACACCACAATATCGCCGCGCCTGGGTTCAGCGGCGAAGATCCTGCCCTCGAAAGGCAGCAGCCCAAGAGGCACGGTGTAGCGGCTGTAGCCATAGGCGAATTTGGAGGCAAAGAGATAGTCGCCGTCCACAAGCGTCGGCACCATGCTGCCGGACGGCATGGAAAACGACTGGAACAGGAACGTGCGGGTGACGAGCGCAGCGACGACCGAGGCGTAAAACACCAGCACGAACACCGAAACCCCTCCCGCGTACCATTTGTCCGGCTTGAACCGGCCTGCGAAGGGGAGAACGATCGCTATCCACACGACCATCAGGCCGTAACCTGAGTAGGTGCCCACGGCAGCAAGGTCCATGCCCGGTATTACCGGAAACCCGATGTAGCAGACCGCGATGCCGGCGCCGGTGATGACCAGCAGGCTGATCAGGGCTAGGCCGCCGGCGCCGATCCACAGGAAGCCGGCGAACGGGCCGCCGAACGCCGCTATCAGCGCCGTCGTCCACAGGGATCGCGAGGCCGTTTCCGGTTGCGCTGCTTGTTCCGTCATCGGCCACCCCTCAATGTCAGGCAGCGGGACTGTCCAACAAACAAAAACCTGAGGCAAGTGCCGCCCCGACTGTAACGCCACAGCCAAATCGCGGTTTCGCTCGACCCAAGAATTGTCTCCGGCTGGCGCCTTTCGCCGGTGCCATCGCTTATTATCAACTGATCTCGCTGTGCCTGGCCGCCGGCATGCCGCCGCCCGACCTGAAGCTGGCCACCGGCCTGTTCGTGCTGCTGATGCTGGTGCTGCCCGCACTGAAGTCCCGGCACAGCCGTGCGCCCGTGCTCGAAGCGATCCGGGGTGAAGGCCGCAACAAAAAAGCCGGGCTGAGCCCGGCTTTGTCTTCAAGTCGTTCCGCGGCTTAAGCTGCCAGCAGTGCGCTTTCGAGCGTGGTGAGTTGGGCGAGGAACTGCTCGGCCTTGCTGCGGGACTGATCGTCCTTGGCGTCGGCCGCGTCTTCCCTTGCGTCCTGGATACGGCGGGCGAGGTCGGCGCGGTCAATGTCGCCGACGGCAACCGCCGATTCGGCCAGCAGCGTGCAGCCGGCCGGAACGATATCGGCAAAGCCGCCGAACACCACATAGCGCTCTTCCTTGCCGCCTGCGGTCTTCACCGTGACGACGCCCGGCTTGATCGTGGTCATGACCGGCGCGTGATGCGCCATCACGGTCATCTCGCCCTCGGCGCCCGGAATGACGACGGCTTCGACCTGCTCGGAAACCAAGAGGCGTTCCGGCGAGACCAGTTCGAATTGGAAAGCTTCAGCCATGATCATTTTAGCGAGTAGGGAATAGTGAGTAGGGAGTAGGGAGAGAGGACAACGATCCGATCACCCAGCTGCTATTCACTACTGACTACTGACTACTCCCTATTGCCTTGATTATGCCGCTTCCGCCGCGAGACGCTGTGCCTTCTCGACGGCTTCGTCGATGCCGCCGACCATGTAGAAGGCAGCTTCCGGCAGGTGATCGTAGTCGCCGTTGCAGAGGCCCTTGAAGCCCTTGATGGTGTCGGCGAGGTCGACCAGCTTGCCCGGCGAACCGGTGAACACTTCAGCGACGAAGAACGGCTGCGACAGGAAGCGCTCGATCTTGCGGGCGCGGGCCACCGTCTGCTTGTCCTCTTCCGACAGCTCGTCCATGCCCAGGATGGCGATGATGTCCTGCAGCGACTTGTAGCGCTGGAGGATCGACTGCACCTGGCGGGCGACCTGATAGTGCTCTTCGCCGACAACCATCGGGTCGAGCATGCGCGAGGTCGAATCGAGCGGATCGACGGCCGGATAGATGCCCTTTTCCGAGATCGCGCGGTTGAGCACGGTCGTCGCGTCAAGGTGAGCGAACGAGGTCGCCGGCGCCGGATCGGTCAAGTCGTCGGCGGGCACGTAGATCGCCTGCACCGAGGTGATCGAGCCCTTGGTCGTCGTGGTGATGCGTTCCTGCAGCGCGCCCATGTCGGTGGCGAGCGTCGGCTGATAACCCACGGCCGAAGGAATACGGCCGAGCAGCGCCGACACTTCCGAACCCGCCTGCGTGAAGCGGAAGATGTTGTCGACGAAGAACAGCACATCCTGGCCCTGGTCGCGGAAATATTCAGCGACCGTCAGACCGGTCAGGCCGACGCGGGCACGCGCGCCCGGCGGTTCGTTCATCTGGCCATAGACCAACGCTGCCTTGGAGCCTTCGCCGCCGCCCTTCTTGTTGACGCCGGACTCGATGAATTCGTGATAGAGATCGTTGCCTTCGCGGGTGCGCTCGCCGACGCCGGCGAACACCGAGAAGCCGCCATGCGCCTTGGCGACGTTGTTGATCAGTTCCTGGATCAGCACGGTCTTGCCGACGCCGGCGCCGCCGAACAGGCCGATCTTGCCGCCGCGGGCGTAGGGCGCCAGCAGGTCGAGAACCTTGATGCCGGTGATCAGGATCTGCGCTTCCGTCGACTGTTCGACATAGGAAGGCGCCGGCTGGTGAATGGCGCGCATTTCGATGCCGTCGACCGGGCCTTCTTCGTCGACCGGCTCGCCGATGACGTTGATGATGCGGCCGAGCATGCCCGGGCCGACCGGCACGGTGATCGGCGCGCCGGTGTCATAGACGTCCTGGCCGCGAACCAGACCTTCGGTAGAGTCCATGGCGATGCAGCGCACGGTGTTTTCACCGAGATGCTGGGCAACTTCGAGCACCAGGCGATTGCCGACATTGGTGGTCTCGATGGCGTTCAAAATGGCCGGCAGGTGATCGCCGAACTGGACGTCGACGACCGCGCCGATGACCTGGCGGACCTTGCCGACAACGCCGGTCTTCTTGACGACGGCGGCCGTCGTCTTGGCTGCCGGAGCCTTGGCCGGGGCCGCTGCCTTGGCGGGCGCAGCCGCCGTCTTGGCCGAAGCGGCCTTCGCCGCTGCTGCCGGAGCCTTTGCCGCCGCTTTGGGAGCTGCCGCCTTCGGGGTCGCTGCTTTCGCCATCGTCTTTACCCTTTTCGTCCTTTGTTTCTCACGCTCCACCGGAAGGTCGATAACCCTCTGGCGGTCGCGCCTAGAGCGCCTCGGCGCCCGAAATGATTTCGATCAGTTCCTTGGTGATCTGCGCTTGCCGCTGGCGGTTGTAGGTGATCGACAGCTTGTTGATCATGTCGCCGGCGTTGCGCGTGGCATTGTCCATGGCGCTCATCTTGGCGCCCATCTCGCCGGCTGCGTTTTCAAGCAGCGCGCGAAAGACCTGGACCGAGATGTTGCGTGGAATGAGGTCGGTCAGGATTTCGCCCGGCTCCGGCTCGTATTCGTAGACGGCATTGCCGCCGGCGGTGGCCTCGGCCGGGGCGGAAGCGATGCCGGCCGGGATGATCTGCTGTGTCGTCGGGATCTGGCTGATCACCGACTTGAACTGCGAATAAAACAGCGTGCAGATGTCGAAACCGCCCTCGTTGAAGAGGTGGATGACCTTGCGGGCAATGGCGTCGGCATTGACGAAGCCGAGCGTCTTGACCTCGCGCAGATCGACGCGTTCGAGGATCATCGAAGCATAGTCGCGGCGCAGGATATCGAAACCCTTCTTGCCGACGCAGATGATCTTGGCCTGCTTGCCATCGGCCAAAAGCCGGCGGATGTGGTCGCGGGCGAGACGCGCAATCTGCGAATTGAAGCCGCCGCACAGGCCGCGCTCGGCCGTGCAGACGACGAGCAGATGCACGTCGTCCTTGCCGGTGCCGGTCATCAGCGCCGGGGCATCGCCGCCGCCGCCGATCGCCTGGGTGATGTTGGCGAGCACGGACCCCATGCGCTCCGAATAGGGACGCGCGGCTTCCGCGGCTTCCTGCGCGCGGCGCAGTTTCGCCGCGGCGACCATCTGCATCGCCTTGGTGATCTTCTGCGTCGCCTTGACCGAGGCGATACGGTTACGAAGGTCTTTTAACGAAGGCATGCTTCAAACCTGATCCCGTGCGTCCGGCTTTTTCTCAAGCAAAGGTCTTGGCGAAGGCGTCGATCTCGGCCTTCAGCTTGGCGCGCAGATCGTCCGACAGCGCCTTTTCCTTGCGGATGCCGTCCAGCACGTCCTTGCCAGCCGAGCGCATGTGGTTGAGCAGGCCATGTTCGAACTTGCCGACCTGGTTGATCGCCAGCTTGTCGAGATAGCCGTTGACGCCGGCGAAGATCACCGAAACCTGCTCTTCGACCTTGAGCGGCGAAAATTGCGGCTGCTTCAGGAGTTCCGTCAGGCGCGAGCCGCGGTTGAGCAGGCGCTGGGTGGCGGCATCGAGGTCGGAGCCAAACTGCGCGAACGCAGCCATTTCGCGGTACTGCGCGAGCTCGCCCTTGATCGAGCCGGCAACCTGCTTCATCGCCTTGATCTGCGCCGACGAGCCGACGCGCGACACCGACAGGCCGACGTTGACCGCCGGGCGGATGCCCTGGAAGAACAGGTTGGTTTCGAGGAAGATCTGGCCGTCGGTGATCGAGATCACGTTGGTCGGGATGTAGGCCGACACGTCGTTGGCCTGCGTCTCGATGATCGGCAGCGCCGTCAGCGAACCGCCGCCCAGATCGTCATTGAGCTTGGCGGCGCGCTCGAGCAGGCGCGAGTGCAGATAGAACACGTCGCCCGGATAGGCTTCGCGGCCCGGCGGGCGGCGCAGAAGCAGCGACATCTGGCGATAGGCGACGGCCTGCTTCGACAGATCGTCATAGCTGATCAGCGCATGCATGCCGTTGTCGCGGAAATATTCGCCCATGGTGGCGCCGGTGAACGGCGCCAGGAACTGCATCGGCGCCGGATCGGAAGCGGTGGCGGCGACGATGATCGAATATTCAAGCGCGCCGCGCTCTTCGAGAACCTTCACGAACTGCGCGACGGTCGAGCGCTTCTGGCCGATGGCGACGTAGACGCAGTAGAGCTTTTCCTTCTCCGGTCCGTTGTCGTGAACCGCCTTCTGGTTGAGCATCGTGTCGAGAATGATGGCGGTCTTGCCGGTCTGGCGGTCGCCGATGACCAGTTCGCGCTGGCCGCGGCCGACCGGGATCAGCGCATCGATGGCCTTGAGGCCGGTCGACATCGGCTCGTTCACCGACTTGCGCGGGATGATGCCGGGCGCCTTGACGTCGACGCGCTTGCGTTCGGTCGCCTTGATCGGGCCCTTGCCGTCGATCGGGTTGCCGAGCGCGTCGACGACGCGGCCGAGCAGGCCCATGCCGACAGGCGCATCGACGATGGCGCCGGTCCGCTTGACGGTGTCGCCTTCCTTGATGTCTCGGTCGGCGCCGAAGATCACGACGCCGACATTGTCGGCTTCGAGGTTGAGCGCCATGCCGCGGATGCCACCGGGAAATTCGACCATTTCACCAGCCTGGACATTGTCGAGGCCGTAGACGCGGGCGATACCGTCACCGACGGACAGCACCTGTCCAACTTCGGAGACCTCGGCCTCCTTGCCGAAATTCTTGATCTGGTCTTTCAGAATTGCGGAAATTTCCGCGGCGCGGATGTCCATCAGCCGACCTCTTTCAGTGCAAGCTTGAGCGAATTGAGTTTGGTTTTGAGCGACGTATCGATCTGGCGCGAGCCCATCTTGACCACCAGCCCGCCGAGCAGCGACGGATCGACGGTGACCGAGATGGCCACGTCCTTGCCGGCGACGCTTTTCAGCGCGGCCTTGAGTTCTGTCTGCTGGGCCGCCGTCAGTTCATGCGCCGAGGTGACTTCGGCCGCGGTCTCGCCGCGATGCTCGGCGGCGATCTGGCGGAACGCCTTGATCATGCCGGGCACGGCGAACAGGCGACGGTTGCGGGCGACGACGCGCAGGAAATTTCCGGTCAGGCCGGTGATGCCGGCCTTGTCAGCGATCGCCGCGATGGCCTTGGCCTGGTCCTCGCTGGAGAACACCGGGCTGTTGATGAGGCGGGTCAGGTCGGCGCTGCCATCCAGCATCGTTGCGAAGCTGTTGAGGTCGGCCTCGACCTTGGCCACCGAATTGGACTGCAGTGCGAGTTCGAACAGCGAACCCGCGTAGCGTTCTGCGACACCTGAGATTGGCGATGACGATTGAGCCACGGACCGTCTTTTCTCTTGTCTGACAGGCCGCAGATTGTTGGCGCGAGCAAAAACTCTGGCTAAATCTTTGACCTTACTAAGTTTTTCCAAGCACGGAGACGCGGCTTCCGCTATCCCCGGCCGAAAGTCGATTGCCGTCTAGCACAGGCATTTTAAGACCGCAATGCGTCGTTCCGCATGCTTTTCGGGCACTATTGTCGCATCCGGCGGCAGAGTTCAACCAAAGCCTTCGAATCGGCCGCCGATTCAGGGCAGAAAGCCGAAGACGAAGGCGAGCGGCAGTGCGGCCAGCACCAGCTCGACAATAATCGACGCCCAGTTGAAAGGCGTGTTGGCGCCATCCGACATCATCGACAGCAAACGGCCGAAAGCGGTGAACAGCCAGGAGAAGCCGAGCGCCATATAGAGCCATGGCTGCGCCAAAAGGATGCAGCACAGGCTGACGCCGAGATAGAAGCCCGACATGCGGCCGCGCGCTTCGGCGATCGCCGCTGCCTTTTCCGGTCGAACCTGCAGGCGCAGTATCCGGAAGGCGAGACCGGGCATGAGGAAAAACAGCAAGCCCAGCGCCAAGGTGACCACGGCGCTCGACCACGCCAGCCACTCGCCCTGGCTGGTTGGCCACGGAAACGCAAATTCCATTGTGTCTCGCCCCCCTCGCAGCAATTGCGGAATTGAATGTCACCTCTCGCGGAAGTCAAGCGCGCAGCCGGCACATCGATGTTTCACCAAAGCCTTGCTGGAAAATGCCCCCTGTGAACGACCGTCTTCGCAGCCCGATATTTATGTTGCGTAAGCAAGTCCAGGCAGGCAAGCATCCCCGGCGCAATTCCTTCACCAGTATAGATTACCCGACTTGCCGCTGGGGAAGCCAAGTATTATCGTATCGATATTTGTTTCGTCGACCGCTTGTTCATATTAGCATCTTCACATGTTTCACGACTTGTGAAATCTGCATGGACGGAGTGCGGCAGGCAGAATCTCAGATGCGGAGACGATCATGCCGGTGCTTTTCCGGGCCTTGAACCTGGCCAGAATCTGGGTCGCCGCGGCAGCCCTTGCCGGGATCGCTCAAGGCGCGCGCGCCGACTGCATCGCCGAACGGCCGACGGCCATGGTTCCGGCCAACCCCTTGATCTGCCGCCAGCTCGAGCCCACGATCAGGAAACCTTCGGCACTGTCCCTGGGAGACTACGAAAACAAGCTCAACCAATATCTGGGCAGCTACTGCTACCGCGACGAGGCTGCCGGATGGGTGCACGACAAATTCGTGCGCCAGGCCGGACCACGCATCGCGACCCTGGTGAACGGCGCCTGGCAGGGCAAGGATTTCGGAACCCATGCGCCTGTCATGATCTGGTATTCGCCCGAAATGGCGGACTGGCTTCGCAAGAATCGTTCGGCCGAGGGCGAGGTCGATCATCCGCCGCCGGTGCCCGACGGCGCCATCATGGTGAAAGAGATGTTCTCGGAACCGGCATCCGATTGCCGGACGGTCGATCCCGTCAGGCTTTTTCCTACCAGCGGCGCTGCGATCATGATCCGCGATGCCGGCGCTTCTTATGACGGCTGGTTCTGGGGTTGGTACGGCTTTGGCAGCCAGAGCGGCTGGACTCCGGATTGGCCGGCGCTGCCGGCCGACAACAACAGCCTGCCGAACATGGGCTTTGCCCAGTACTGCATGAACTGTCATGCCTCGGCGACCGACAATCTGACCTTCGCGTCTCCCAAGAACATCGCCGGAGAGCCGGGCAAGCCGCTCAACTATCTCGCACAGGATTTCTTCACCAGCGAGCCGGCCCCGACCTTGCACCAGACCGTCGTTTTGCCGGTCAATGCCAGCCCACGCCTTGGCCAACCGCTCTACAGTCCGAACGCCGATGTCGTCGCCGCGCTGCAAGCCTATGTGCGCGAAATGCCGACCTATGACACGGTCTCGCGAATGCCTTCCGAAACCTATGACAACACCTGGGTCGGGGCCAAGGGGCCTGACCCATCCGACACCTTCCTGACCTCCAGCCAGTGTCTCGGCTGTCATGATGCCGGCAGCACCGGGTTGCAGTTCGACATGACCAAGCCGAACCCGCATGGCGACGGCCTGATCAACCTGTCTCCCTTTGCGACCTGGCGAACCTCGCCGATGGGACTGGGCGGCCGCGACCCGATATTTTTCGCACAGATGGCCAGCGAGACGCAAAGCTTCCATCCCAAAATGTCTGGCGTCGTGCAGGATGTCTGCCTCGGCTGCCACGGCATAGCGGGCGAGCGACAGTTTCATATCGACGAGAAGGCGCGCACGGGAAAATGCGAACTGTTCTCCCGCGACATGGTCGATGCGGTGCCGTGGCCCGCCGACAATCCGAGCGCCGCGCATGCCAATTACGGCATGCTTGCCCGTGACGGCATCACCTGCACGACCTGTCACCGCATGGTGCTCAACAGCAAGGCCAGCGAACCGCTCGGCGATCGGTCGCAAAACGCCTGCGTCGACGAGCGTCAGGCGCTGCTCAATCCGCATGCTATCGGCTTTGCCAAGACCTTCACCGGCAGCTTCATGGTCGGTTCGCCCGATACACTCATCGGCCCCTTCGAGAAACCGGAGGTCGGGCCGATGCATACCGCTCTCGGCATCAAGCCGGTTCACGACGCCACGATCATGAGTTCCGAGGTTTGCGGGACCTGCCACACGGTTCATTTGCCGGTTCTTCAAGGCACCGACACGCTGGCGCATATCTATGAGCAGACCACCTATCCGGAATGGGCATTCAGCGCTTATCGAACCGGTAGCACCCCCGACGGTTCGCTGCCGCTTGGCCCCGGCGCCACGCCGCGCAGCTGCCAGAACTGCCACATGCCGTCGGCGGAAAAGGACGGATCGCCAACGACGAGCAAGATCGCCAGCATCCAGGAGAACCTCAATTTCCCGCAGACAGAATCCAGCAACGCGCCGGACCTTGTGGCCCGCGAGGGCTTTGCCCGCCACACGCTGGTTGGTCTCAATGTCTTCCTGGTCAAGATGGCGCAGCAGTTTCCCGACGTCTTCGGCATCAGGACGCGCGATCCGATGATGGGCAAGAAGGCTCTCGATCCTCTCGTCGTCACCGAGCAGGCGATGCTGGACATGGCGTCGCAGACAACCGCCACGGTCGCCGTCAGCGATATTGCCATGACCGCCGATACGCTTGATGCCAAAGTGACGGTGAAAAACCTGGCCGGTCACAAATTTCCCTCCGGCGTGGGTTTCCGGCGTGCATTCCTCACCTTCAGCGTGCTCGACCAGAACGGTGAGCAACTGTGGGTCTCCGGCCGAACCAACGCCGCCGGCGTGATCACCGACGCGGACGGCAAGCCGCTCGATGGCGAGCTGTGGTGGAAGGACGACTGCTCCGGCCGGGTCTATCCCGGCGAGCGGCCGCACCAGCCGCACTACCAGAAGATCACCCGGCAGGATCAGGTTCAGATCTATCAGGAACTGGTTTCCACACCGCCCGCCAATACGCCGAATCCGATCTGCGACGCGGCCGCGAAACCGCAAGGCGAGCTGACGACCAGCTTCCTGTCGATCTGCACCGAGGTGAAGGACAACCGGATTCTGCCGGCGGGCTTCCTGCCGCTCGAAGGCCGCCTCGAGATCGCCAAGGCCCTTGGCGCGGATGAAGAGCTCGCCGTCGATGTCGGCACCACCGCCGTCGAGGACGATCCCGACTATGTCGATGGCAGCGGCAGCGACACACTGAGCTACTCGATACCGCTTGCCGATCTGCCGAAGGGCGCGCATCCGGCCAGCGTCGAGGCGAACCTCTATTATCAGGCGACGCCGCCGTCCTTCTTGCAGGACCGGTTTTGCTCCGCCAAGGGACCAGACACCGATCGCCTTTATTTCCTGACCGGGCATCTCAATCTCGCCGGCACGGAAGCCGACGGATGGAAGCTGAAAGTGGTCGGCAGCGGAACTGTCGCCGTCGCCGCGCCGCCCTGATAAAAGCTTCCCTGGAACTGCGTCAGGGCAGCATGAATTCCACCGCTGCCTCGGCATGGATGCGCGTGGTGTCGAAAACCGGCATGTCGAAATCGCGCGCGCCGATCAGCATGGTGATCTCGGTGCAGCCCATGATGACGCCGTCGATCTTTTCATCGCGCCGCAGGCGCGCGACTTCATCGATATAGGCGGCCTTCGACGGCGCGCTGACGATGCCCCGGCAGAGCTCGTCATAGATCACCCGATGCACCATGTCGCGCCCGGCCTGGTCCGGCACCACCGGCTGCAGCCCATATTTCTCCGTCAGCCGGCCCTTGTAAAAATCCTGCTCCATGGTGAAGCGCGTCGCCAGCAGCGCCGGCCGCCTGACGCCGGCGCCCTTGACCGCGACCGCCGTGGCGTCGGCGATGTGGATAAGCGGGATAGACACCGCTGCCTGCACCTGGTCGGCGAGCTTGTGCATGGTGTTGGTGCAGATCAGCAGCCCTTCAGCGCCACCCGCCTCCAGCTTGCGCGCGGCATCCGCCAGAATCACGCCCGCGCCGTCCCAGTCGCCGTGATGCTGCCGCTCGGCGATCTCGGCGAAGTCGAAGGAATGGAGCAACAGCTTTGCCGAGTGCAGCCCGCCCAACCGCTCGCGCACAATCTCGTTGAGCAAGCGGTAATAGATGGCGGTTGATTCCCAGCTCATGCCACCGAGCAGGCCAAGGGTTTTCATGCGGTGAGGCTCCAGCAGGACCGAGCAATCTCTCTCACAGAAAAGCTTTGCAGGTCGATGTCAAGGCGGACCGAACCGCGCGCTTCAGCCCACCACCCAGACTACCGCGCGCCCGATTCGGTCATTCTTGCGCCAGCGCCGAGATGATGCAGGCTTTGTGCCGTGTGCCTCGAACTCCAGGCAACCGGTGGGTCGGGCAGATCGAGATCGAAATGTGCCCGCCCGAGCAGCGAATTGACGATCTTGGCGCTGCGCCAGGCCATCAGGCTGAGCTGCGGCTCGGCTATGCCATGGCTCAGCCGGCCGGCATTGAGCGCGTAGATGCGCCGGTCATCGGGCCCGTCCCATTCAACCTCGAAGCTGGCGTCGAGCCGGTAGTGGCCGCGCTCGTCCAGCGCGATCCTGTCCATCAGCGGCGCCATGCAATCGGGAATGGCGAAGGCATAGCCGGTGGCCAGCACCACCGCATCGACGGTGCGCGTCTCGATGGCGCCGTCGAAGCCGTTGCGCATGATCAGCCGGTATTCGCTGCCTTCCCGCGTCACGTTCAGCACTTCGCGGTGCGGCGCCATGTTGACCGCCGTCGTCTCCTCGGAGAGATGCCGCAGCGTGTAAAGTTGGCGGTAGATCGCCTTCAGCGTGCTCGTCGATGCGCCGTCTCCGGCAAGCAGCTGCTGTTCCAGGATGGTCTCGCGCCGGCCTTGCGGCAGCCGATGGAAGTTTTCCACATAGCCCGGCGTGAACAGCTCGTCGGTGAACGGCGAGTCGTCCAGCGGCAGGAAATTCGGCCGCATCGAGATCCACTCGATCTCGCAGCCGGCGAAGCGGTCGGAGGAGATCAGATGCAGCAGCACTTCGGCGCCGCTCTGGCCGCCGCCGATGACGGCAATGCGCTGCCCGGTCAGGCGATCGAGACGGTTCGCCGCCTGGGCGTTGTGGAAGCATTGGTCGGAGGCCGCCGCTCGCGCCCAGGCAGGGATGTTGGGCTTCAGCCCGACCGCAATGGCAAGATTGCGCGCGCTCACCGCCTCACGACCGATGCGGAGCCTGAAATTCGTCCCGTCGAAGTCGATCTGATCGACGGCGCTGGCGAAGCGCAGCGAAGACAGGTTCTCCCCGACCCATGCCAGGTAGCGGGCGAATTCCGGCCGCGGGATGGCGGCGAAATCCGCGTTCAGGAATTCGTAGAACCGCTTCTGCGCGACCAGATAAGACATGAACGACCATGGGCTGGTCGGATGCGTCGCGGTGACAAGGTCCTTGAGGAAGGACGTCTGCAGTTCGACGCCCGGCAGCATCATGCCGGGGTGCCATTCAAGCCGCGTCGCCCGGTCGAAGAAGCGCGCTTCGACGCCGTCCACCGCATCGAGGTGAGCGGCGAGGCTGAGGTTGAACGGCCCGATCCCGATGCCGGCGAGGTCAAGTGCGTGGGTCATGGCGAACTCCTTCTGGAGCTGGCTGGGCTGATGGGAGGTCGCCGGGCTGACTCGGGTTGAGCGGATTGTCGAGCGGTGTGCCGAGGTCGGGCAAAGGGCGTTCGCCGCTATCGCCATAACCGATCGCGAACCGCACCTTGTTGATGGCAATGCGTGGAATCTTCGGCGCAAACAGATCGAAAAGCGCGAACCGTTCCGCCAGATCAGGGTTCTGTGCCTGGTAGCGCCGGATGGCGCCGGCGAGGATGGCGTAGAAAGTCCTTTCGTCGAAGTGGTCATAGGCGGCCAGCACCTCGGACATGAAGCGCAGGACGCTGACGATGTGGCCGGTCTGCAGATGCTGGAGAAGATGCGCCGGCGGCCGGCGCTTCAGCGTCGACAGGATTTTTGGATCGAGGCCGGCCAGTTCGGGAAACGGCTGGTCGACGAGATCGAGGTCGCCCTGGAAATCCTTGACCGCCACGCCGACGGGCGTCGCGCCGTCGAGGATGATGGTGACGTTCTGGCCATGGGCGATGAAGCCGACGCCGTAGCGGCACATGAAGTGGTAGAGCGGCACGAAGACCGTGGAGAACAGGCGGTCCAGCCATGCCTCTGGACCAAGGCCGGATTGTTCGATCAGGGCGCTGGCGATCGGCCTGCCATGCGCGTCGCGTTGCGGCAGCGCGCCCATCATCATCGGGCGTTGGCCAGGGGCCAAATCCTTTTCGGGGCTTTCGCGCCAGATGGCGCCCAGCATCTCGCAAAACTGGTAGGGCGCGCCTTCGACGCCGGTGTAGTGCGGATGCGGATAGAAGGCGCCGGCGACTTCCCTCAGCACCTTGACGTCCTTGAGCACCGGGTCCGCGGCCGCCACCGTGGCCAGCCAGCGCGACAGATCGGCGCCGATCGCCATGTATTTTCCCGGCACGCCGCGCCAGGCCGAGGTGTTGAGAATGGTCAGCGGCAGCTTGACGTGCAGCGCCTCGGGCCGTGCCGCATTGGCAAGCGTGCGCAGCGACTGCAAGGGCAGGAACGGGTCGCCGAACTGGCCAAGCGGCACCAGCCGGCCGGCGGCAATCTCGCCGCCATATTGTGAAGCTATCATCGCCTGCCACTGCTAGGGGTGAACCGGCAGCAGCCTGTGCGTCGACCGCGAGACCCCGGCGGCGGTGAAGGCCGCTTCGACTCTCGCGCGCTCCTCATCGCCGAGCGCTGCCTGCAGCAGCGCCTCTTCGTCAATCTCGCTGTCAAGCGCCAGTTGGCAACGGTCGCGTGCAGCGGCAAGCCAGAAGAGCTGGACCGCCGTGGCCGATTCTGGCGCATAACGCTCGAAGTCATCCCGTCCCCAGCCGAGCCGGCCTTTGTTGGCTGGGGCCTTCGGATGGCCGTCGAGCAATGCCTGCAACTCGGTATCGGGCAGATCAGTGAGTTCGGCGGCCGATCGGTTGGCGCGCGCCTCGGCGATGCGCATGTCGGCCATCAGCGTGTTGTAGAGTTCCTTCGCATAGGTGCAGAACGTTGCCGGCGACATGCCGAGCGTCTCGCGTGCGTCGGCGAAGAAGGCGACCGCATCGTCGACCGGCAGCTCGACGCCGGCATCGCGGGTCAGCGTCTCCGGACGGATGGCGATCTGGCCCCACAGCCGCCGCGTCGCGGCAAAGCAATAGGTCACGCCAGGGCCGGGTGCCAGCTCCCATCGGTCGGGCGAAAGCTCGCGCGGCGCCAGGCACTCCTCGAAGGTCAGCTCGGAAATGGCCTTGGCGACCGCCTCGCGGTTGATCGCGGTCCAACGTGTCCCCGCCTTGGCGATCGGTTGCTGCACCGTCACAGCGGAACCTCGCGGAAGAAGCGCTCCCGTTCGCAGCAGACCAGCGCCGCGCGCTTGTGCGGAAAGTCGAACTCCTTGACCTTGTCGTAGGCTGCGTCGACGCAATAGCTCAGCATCTTCTGGTGCGCGGCGCGCGGCTCGCCGACGATGCGCTGCGTGCGCGGCTCGTCCAGGAACAGATAGTGGGTGACGGAACGGAACAGGGCCAGCGTCTTCGGCCGTCCGAGATGGCGCGTATTGCCGATCAGCCCATGCCAGCCGCGGTCCCAGTCGAGCGGCTCGTAATAAGGCCCGAGCCGATCCTCCTTGGCCCAGTAGAACTCGAAATAGCCGGTCGGCTCGCCGTCGAAGCTGGCGATAACGCCGAAAATATGCGGATCGCTTTCCTGCTCGGCCAGATGTTTGTCGAGCTCCTCATGGCTCTGGGCAAGCTCCCAGAAGAAGGCGACGCGGCCATCGTTCATCCAGCGATGGAAGAGATCGAGATCGGTCCGGCGGTCGATCGGACGCAGCGACACGGTCAGGCCGATCTCCGGGATCCAACGCTCGTACATCGGGCCGCAGGGCCGCGGTTGCCGCAGTGGCGGCAGCCGGTCTTCCGGGCCGATCGCGGTTGTCAGCGCCGGATAGGTCACATGCGAGGCCTGGCTGCGCCACAGCAGCGGCAGCTGGCGCAGAACCGAGCGATGGATGATGGCGCGTTCCGGCTCGCCCGCTTCCGTCTCGGTGGCCAGCGTCGAAACCGGCCACAGCGCCTTGGCCGCCGGCAGGAAGGCGCGGTCGAAGGAAGGATGCAGTCGGAGCGCGGCATCGACGAGACCTGCCAGGATCTGCGGCTGGTCGAGGCGACCGGCGGCGAAGGCGACGTCATCGATAAGCAGGCGGCCATCGGCGATGGAGATGCGGGCCTGTCCGACCGCTGTTCCGTCAGCGCCGACCAGGCTGACATCCCCATCCCCGGCACGGATGGCGAGCGGCTCCGCGGCAGAGGCAAGATGCTGCCATCCGTCGTTGCCGGCAGCGGTGGCGGGTGACCAGTTTTTCGCAGCCTCGATGTTCATGCGTACTCTCTCACATGCAGGGGGTTGGGAAGCTCGACGTAACCGGCCAGCGGGTCGGTCACCTCGGTGTTCTCGTTGATGTCGCGCAGTGCGATCAGGAAATTGCCCTTGGCAGAGAGCGTCGGCGCGTTGAGCAAATAGTCGACGCAGGACCTGTCGGTCATCGGCGTGGCGGCCAGCCGCTCGAGCGAGCGGCGGAATATCGCCAGCAGATCGTCTTCCCCAGCGAGGCCAGCGGCGGCAAGGGCTGCGATGGCGGCGAAGGCGCCGTTGACGATCAGGTAGTAGCCGAACAGCTTGGCGGCCGCCGCCGCCGGAAAGACATGGTCTCCCGCCTGACCGGCCTCGGGCAGGAATTCGCGCAGCCTGGGCAGGAATTCCTTGACATAGCCGGTGCCCTGGCAGTCGCGGAAATAGAGTGCATTCGGCCAGCCTCCGGAAAGACCGACGACGAGATTCTGCTGGTGGGCGCCGAACAGCAGGCCGAATTCCGAGAAGGCGATGATGAACGGCTCGATGGCGGTTGCGAGGAAACGCTCGAACCATAGACGCGCCGTCTCCTCGACCGATCTTTTCTCGTCGCGGGCGATGCGGCGGATCAGGTCGGACAGATGGCTCTCGCTACGGCCGGGATGGCGCTCGCAAAGCGCGCCGAGAACGGCAGCCCGCGGACTGCCCGCGCCCCGGAAAGGATTTTCGCGGAACGAGACGATTGTGTCCGTCATCAGCCGGCCGCCCTCGTCGCGCAGGCCGAACCAGGCCGGCTCGCCCAGCACCGTCATGGTCGGACAGCGGCTCTGCAAGGCGTCGCCAAGGCTGCCCTTGACCAGCCGATGGACCGAAAGGCCGCGCCGGCATTCATGCTCCTCGACGATGCGCCGGGAATTGGTTAGCCGCAGGCTGAGTGAGAATTTCAGCATCCACGCGGCCTCAGCTGAATGAATCGTACGCAGCGACGTCGTGGCCCGCCACGCCGGCCCGCCGAGCCCTAGATCGACAATGCGGCCGGCGCGGAACAGGCTCTCGACGCGATCTTCCAGCATCAGCCGCGCTGCCTGCCATGGATGCATCGGAACGAGAACCTTGCTCGGCTCCCGGTCGGCACGGGCGAGCAACTCCCGGTCGCTGGCGGCAAGCCCGCGGGCCATGTCGGTGATATCAAGCGGTTCGACGCTGCCGCCGGCAAGGATGGCCGGGTCGACGGCCCACCAGCGCAGCCTGAAATCGTTGCCGTATTCATGCCCGAAGCGCTCGGAATCAGTCTGCGTGAATTCTTCGCGGCTCATCGGCGCCGGATGCACGGCGTGACCGAAGCGCAGCGCGCTTTCGGCTTCGATGAAATCCGGATCGCTTTCGGAGAAGGGCCGCGATGAGCCGCGCGCCGCAGTCACCTCAGTGATCGCGGCGATGCTGGCCAGGCTGCGGCGCAGGAAGGTCAGCCGGCTTTTCGGTGTCGCCCTGCCGGCAATGTCGGGCTCCGCCAGGATCAGCGCCAAGAGGCTGAAAAGGTCGATCTCGGTCGCTTCGCCATCGGCATCGAGCCGCCACAGCGGCATCGCGAAATCGTGGTAGCCGACCTTCGAGCGATGCCGCGCCTCGATGAGCACGGCCGCGTGCGAGGCAGCGAAGTTCAGGCGCAGCACATTCGCCTGCGGTCGGAACAGCCCGGCTTGGCTCCCGGCGATGATTTCCCAGCCATCCCATTCCCGCAGCAACGCATTGAGGAACGGACTCAACGCAGAGGAAGTTTCTGGCTTTACATTTTGCATACCCGTCCTCGTTAATTCCATACGATACTGTATATATAAGATATTATACTTTTAATACTTTAAATATTTCTATTGATTATTTAGACAAAACGAGAAATAGGCTTTTCGTTGTGATGAGTAATATGAAAAATCGATCTTCCCTTCTTCGCCGCCTCGCAATCGCGGTCTCCGCGATCGGCTTCGGCCAGTCGGCCTTCGTGTCGCTCGTTCCCCTGGTGATAGAGCGGCTGCGGCTCGACACGTTTGCCATCGGCGCGGCAACCGCGATCGGTGCGGCGGCCTTCCTGGTCGGCTCGCCGCTGTGGGGCCGCATGGGCGAGCGGCTTGGTCACGCCAGGCTGTTGCGCCTGCTTGGCCTCGCCATGCTGGCCGGCCAGGCGGTGTTCGCCATGCTGCTGATAGCCAGGACCAGCGCCGCGCTCGGCATCGCCCTGCTGACGCTCTCGCGCTTCGTCTACGGCTTCGCCGCATCGGGCGTCATGCCGACGGCGCAAGTCTGGGCCAGCCGCTCGGTCGCCGACGACAGGCGCCAGGCCGCGCTGGGGCTGCTCGGCGCCGGCGTCAGCATGGGACGGCTGGCCGGCGCGTTGCCGGCGGCGGTCGCCGTGCTGTCGCCGCTGCTGCCGCCCATCCTGTTCCTGTTCAGCCCGCTGCTGCTGTGGTTGGCGCCGGGTAGAGAGCAAAGCAGCGGACAGACCGACGGGAAAGTGGCCGATGCCGGCCGCGGAATATCGCCATTCGACCGCCGCGCTCTGCCTTGCCTGGTGATAGGCTTGTGCCTGACGCTGGGCTTCGGACAGGTGCAGATGATGCTCGGTCCGATGATCCAGCAGCGCTTCGCCCTCGCGGCGACGCAGGCGACGACGGTGACCGGCCTCGCTTTGGTGCTGGTGGCCGTCGTCATGGTTCTGGTTCAGGGATTGGTCGTGGCGCGCCTGCGGCTGGCTGAGCGCAACAGCGTTGTCGTCGGCTGCCTTCTGGTCTGCGCAGGCATGACGATGCTGGCCGTCACGGCCAGCCATGTCTTCTCGGCTGCTGCCCTGGTGGTGGCGGCGGCCGGCATTGCGCTGGCGACGCCCGGCTACACCGCCTGGCTGATGAAGCGCCTGCAACCCGGCGAGCAGGGCGCGGCGGCCGGCTGGCTCACCAGCACCCATGTGCTCGGCCAGAGCATCGGCGCATTGGCCGGCGGTTTTGCCTTCACGCTCTGGCCCTTTGCGCCGCTGGCCGGCTGCGCGGCGCTGGCGCTGGCCGCTGCCTGTCTCGCAGCCATGGTTCGGAAGCGCTAGCCAAACCGCGCTCATTCGGCGACCTCCGGCAGCGACTGCATAGAAGGGCCCGGCCGGGCTTTTGCGGCATCGGCAAAATGGGCATTCAGCATGCGATAGGTCGCCACCACGGCGATGCCCGACAGCGCGGTCGCCAGGGTGAACAGCGCGGCGTAGCCGAGCAGGTCGGCGAGGCGCCCGGCAAGCATGGACCCGACGAGGTAGACGATGAGCTGGGCGCAGGACAGGATGGTGAAATCGGTGCCCGGCTGGTCCGACGAGGTGACGGCCATGAACAGGCTGTAGAGCGCCACGATCTCCATATAGCGCACCAGCGTCTGCAGGAACGAGGCGCCGAAGATCGGCCAGAAGCCGGCGATTGCGCCGAAAGCATGCAGCGCGAAGATCAGGAAGCAGATGGTGCGCAGCGCGCCGAGCAGGCCGAGCACCGAAGCGGCGCCCCTTTTGTGCAGCAGCCATGCCGCCAGCGCCGAGCCGCCGAGCCCGACGGTAAGCGCGGCACCACCCGAGAGGTAACCGATGACGTCGAGCGGCACGCCGGCATCGACGAGATAGGAGCCTTCCATCGATTTCACCAGCCCTTCGCTGGCGCGGTAGATGAGCGCGATCCACAGGATCTGGCGCGCCTCGGGCCGGCGCACGAAACGCAGGATGGAGGGGCGGTCGATGGCCGCCTGCGGGCCGCTGGCGACAGGATCGCTTTCGCGCATGGCGAAGGCGGCAAACAGCGGGATGACGGACAGCGCGGCCACCATGGCCACCATGGTCTGCCAGCCGGCATGATGATAGGCCAGCAGGCCGAGCGTGCCGCCGAGAACGACGCCGAGCGCGACGGCGCCACCCTGGATCGCATTGCCGATCGGTCTGTCCTTCGGGTCGAGATATTTGGCTGCATAGCCGTCGGTGGCGATATCCTGCGTCGACATCAGCAGGCTGACGGTGAGGCCGACGGCAAAGATGCCGGCGACATCGGTCGGCTCGATCCACAGCATGGCGGCGATGACGGCGATGACGCCGATCTGGGTGATGATGACCCAGCCGGCGCGATGCGCGCGGGCCAGCGGCCGGAAGCGGTCGACCAGCGGCGCCCACAGGAATTTCAGCACCAGCGGCAGCATCAGCAGCGCCATCATGCCGATGGCGGTGCGCGACACACCCTGCTCGCGCAGGATCGGCGGGATCGCCGCGGCAAACAGATAGCTCGGGATGGCCTGCGCCAGATAAAGGCAGGCCAGGACGACGAAAAGCCGCAGGCGCGAAAGCCCGGCGGGCGCCGGCCGGTCCGCGTCGCCGCTCATTTGGCATATTCCTTCGGTGCGTAACCGCTCAGGAAGGCGTCGGCCTCCGCCCGGCTGCGGGTGACGAGCACCGGAAAGCCGAACAGGCTTTGCCAGACGCGCTGCATGTTCTCGTCGACGGCCGAGCGCACCAGCGCGCAGGCGCGGCAGACCTTTTCGAGCTGCTCTCGCTCCGCCTTGTACCAGAGGTTTTGCGCCTTGCGCTGGGCGTCGCTCAAATCGAGTTCGATGCCGATATCCACCAGCAGCACGAACGGCTCTTGTTCCAGCGAAAGGCAGCTGAGCGCCTCGACATAGGCGCCGCCATCCGCCGGATCGGCGGGCGCTTCCGCCAGCAGCGAGACCAGTGCACCGTTTCGTTGGAGGGACACCGTCATCGCCGCCCCTCAGAAGGTGATCTGGTAGGACAGCGCGACGGAACGCCCCAGACCGGGAACGTCGGCACCGCGTGTCGCCGATGCGGAAGGGTTGATGTAGTAGGTGTCGAACAAATTGCGCACGGCAAGGTTCAGCACGCTCTCATTGGCGAACTTCTTCGAGACCGCGAGATTGACCAGCGCGGCACCGTCCAGTTCCTGGGTGGCGATGCGGTCGCGCCCCGAGAAAAGCTCCAGTTCGCTGCGCAGCGTCAACTCGTTCTCGAAATGGGTCATGAGATAGACCAGGCCCTTGTAGGTCGAAGGGATGCGGTTGTTGGGCAGATATTCGTTGGCTTCGATGTGGCCGTCGCGATCCGCATCGTATTTGCCTTCGACATAGCCGACCGACCCACCCAGCGTGAACATGCTGTTGAGGTCCGCCTCGAGATTGGCTTCGACGCCCCAGATGCGTTCCTTCTGCTGCGACACGCGGTTGTTGACAATGTCGTAGCTGACGCCGTTGTCGGAGGTCGACAGATAGGTGCTGACGCCGCCGCGATAGTCGCCCCAGTCACCGCGCAGGCCGGCCTCCCAGGTGTTCACCAGCTGCGGCTCGGGCGCGATATCGGCATAGCTGATCGCATAGTCCGGCGCGTTGGTGCAGGGCAGCAGCGGCCGGATCGCCGTGCCATAGGCGTCGCAGGTTTCGGCGTTCGAGTTCAACCCTGCACGGCGGGTGAAGCCGCCAATGTCGGTCAGGCTGTAGCCTTGCGAGAAATTGCCGAAGAGCTGCATCCTCTCGGTCACATCGTAGACGGCGCCGGCATTGAAGGTGACGGCGTCGTAGTCGAACGAGCCGCCGGTCACCCGGATCGCCGGCAGGCCGATAATGTTGCGGCCAAGCAGGACCGCGGCAGCAGGCCGGGTGAAGTCCTCGACATTGAGGTAGAACTGGTCGTAGCGCGCGCCGCCGCTGATGCGGAAACGATCCGTCACCGGAATTTCGCCCTGCGCAAACAAGGCGACCGAGTTTTGGGTCGTGGGCGAGATGGCGTCCTGGCCGTTGGTCAGTTGCTGATCGGTGGTGTCGAAGACATAGTCGGCGCCCCAGGTCAGCGTGCTGCCCTGGGTGATAAAGTCCATCGGCGTGTTGACGGTCAGGTTGACGCCGCTGCGCCGCGACTGCAGCGCCGTCTGGTTGAAGTCTGCCGTCGGGTCGCTGCCCGGCGGCAGGATCACCGGCCGCGTCGGATTGAACGGCAAATACACCTGGCTGTTGACGGCCGAGAATTTGGTGAAGGGCGACTGCTTGAAGATGTCGTTGTAGAACGCCTTGACCTCGAGGTTTCCGAGCGCGAAGTCGCTGTCGGTGTATTTGGCGGTCAGGTATTTCGAATCTTCCTTCAGCGGCTTGCCTTCATAGGGATCGCCGAAATCCGGGGAGACGGGATTGGTCGTGTAATCGGTGAACCAGTCCGGCTTCTGGTTGGCATAGGTCCAGTCGACGCTGACCTCGAAGCGCCTGGCATCGAACTGGTAGCCGGCCACGCCGAACAGATTGCCCGTGCCGGTGCGGTCGCCGCCGCCTTGCCCAAGCATGGCGTCCGAAGCCATCTCGTTGCCGTGGCCGTCATAGGTGCGGCGCGACAGATCGCCGGAGGCGGAGAAGAAATAGTCGAAGTCGCCCTTCTTGCCCTCGACCGAGACGCTGGTGCTAGGCCCGGCCGATTTGCCGGGATTCTCGGTGAAAGCGGTGACGCCGGTGCGCACCGTCACCTTCGGCTTGTCGCTGTCGCCGCGCTTGGTGATGAAGTTGATCGTGCCGCCGGTGGCGCCGGCGCCGTAGAGGCTGGAAGCGCCGTTGATGACCTCGATGCGCTCGACCGAATTCAGGTCGATCATCGACAGGATGCGTGACACGTCACGCAGCGGCGTGTTGCGCGGCACGCCGTCGACCATGATGAGAACGCTGCGGCCGCGGAAGGTTTCCGAGGCGCCCGAAATGGTCTGGTTGCGCGGCGCATAGCCGGGCACGATGCGGCTGATCAGGGTCGCGGCGTCGATATTCTCCTGCGCGGCTTCCTCGACCTGTTCCCGTTCCACGACCTGGACAGACTGGGCAACGCTGGAAATGGACCGTTCGTTGCGGCCGGTGACCAGGATCTGGTCGAGCACGGTGGCTCCCTGCTTGTCTGTCGCGGTGGCTTCCTGGGCAAAGGCCGTGCCTGCCAGGATCGACGAACCCAAAGCCGATGACCAAAGAAGTGAAACGTAAAATTTGCGCATGCTGCCCCCATCCATGCCCTGGTCCCCAGTGCCAGAGCGGAAAGGCCCAGTTATAATTCATGATAAAACGAGTCAACATTTATTTTATGAGTTTTTTGATCAAGATTAGTCAGCAGACGAAACGGGAGTTGGATACATCAGCCGCGAGCGTTTTAGCGGATGCTAAGGCACTGAGCTTTCTTGACAAAACGCCTTCGGGGCGCCGCCGTCGGCACTAGCCGTTGAGCTTACAAAAAGCTCTGGGGATCGATGTCGACCTGCACGCGGACAGAGCCGCGCTGCTTTGGTCCTTCGGCCAGCATGGTGCGGATGAAGCCTTGCATGTCGGCCCGCCGCTCGCCCTGGATCAGCAGGCGGAAACGGTGACGCCCGCCAAGCAGCGACAGCGGCGCCTCGGCCGGGCCAAGCACGAACAGGTCGCTGGCCTGGGGTGCTGCGCGGCGCAGGCCGCGCGCATGGCCCTCGGCCTCGGCCCGGGTCACCGCGCTGACGATGACGCCGGCGAGCCGACCGAAGGGTGGCAGGGCCGCCCGCTCACGCTCGGCGATCTCGCGCTCGTAGAACGCCTCGGCGTCTCCTGAGACGATTGCCCGCATCACCGGATGATCCGGCTGGAACGTCTGCAGCAGGCCTAGGCTCTTCTTGCCGGTGCGCCCGGCACGCCCGGTCACCTGGCTTAGCAGCTGAAAAGTGCGCTCGGCGGCGCGCGGATCGCCATTGGCGAGACCGAGATCGGCATCGACGACGCCGACCAGCGTCATGTTGGGGAAGTTATGGCCCTTGGCCACCAGCTGCGTGCCGATGACGATGTCGGCCTCGCCATTGGCGATGGCCTCCAGCTCCAGCCGCAGCCGCCGCACGCCACCCATCAAGTCTGATGACAAGACGATGGTGCGGGCATCGGGGAAATGCACCACGACCTCTTCGGCGATGCGCTCGACGCCCGGCCCGCACGCCACCAGATGGTCGAGCGTGCCGCATTCCGGACAGGCCTCCGGCCGTTTCTCATTGTGCCCGCAATGATGACAGACGAGCTGGCCGCGAAAGCGGTGCTCGACCAGCCAGGCCGAGCAGACCGGACAGCCAAAGCGGTGGCCGCAGACCCGGCACAGCGTCAGCGGCGCATAGCCGCGCCGGTTGAGGAACAGCAGCGACTGTTCTTGTCTCTCCAGCGTGCGTCGCATCTGGTCAATCAGCAGCGGCGACAGGAAGCCGCCGCGCGCCGGCGGTGCGCGCCGCATGTCGATTGTCTTCAGATCGGGAAGGGCGGCCTCGGCAAAGCGCGCCGAAAGCACCGCCCTGCTGTAACGGCCCTGTTGTGCATTGACCCGGCTTTCGACCGATGGCGTCGCCGATGCCAGCACCACCGGAAAGCTGCTGATATGGCCGCGCACCACCGCCATATCGCGCGCATTGTAGAAGACGCGGTCCTCCTGCTTGTAGGCGGGGTCGTGTTCTTCGTCGACGACGATCAGGCCGAGCTCCCGGAACGGCAGGAACAGCGCCGAGCGCGCGCCGGCGACGACGCGAATGCCGCCTTCCGCCACTTGCCGCCAGACCTTTTCGCGCATCCTGGGCGGCAGATCGGAATGCCATTCGGCCGGCTTGGCGCCGAAACGCTGCTGGAAGCGTTCGAGGAAAGCGTGGGTCAACGCGATTTCCGGCAAAAGGATGAGCACCTGTTTGCCCTGGTCGAGAGCCGCCGCCACCGCTTCGAAATAGACTTCCGTCTTGCCCGATCCGGTGACGCCGTCGAGCAGCGTTACGTTGAAAGCGCCCGCCGCAACATTGCCGCGCAGCATGGCGGCGGCATCGGCCTGGTCGGGCATCAGCTCCGGCAGGGCGTAGGAGGGATCGGGCGCGGCGACCACCGGACGCGGCGGGATCATCACCGTCTCGAACACGCCTTGCGCCTTGAGCCCCTCGATCACCGTCGACGACACGCCGGCAGCATGCGCCAGCCCGGAGCGCGTCCAGGCGAGGCCACCTTCGGCCGTCTCCAGCACGCGTGTCCTCGCATCCGTCATCCGGTCGGGCATGAGAAGGGTTCGCTGCAGGCCCTCGATCCATGGTTCGGGATCGAACGCCTCCGGCGCGCGGAGCAGCATGCGCGCCACCATGCCGGGCGGCGACAGCGTGTATTGCGCGATCCAGTCGACGAAGCGGCGCATGCCGCGATCGATCGGCGGACAGTCGAAAACCTGCTCGATCGGCCGCAATTTCTTGGCATCGACCTTTTCGGTCACGCCGTCCCAGACGATGCCGGCAACCTGGCGCGGACCCAGCGGCACGCGCACGATCGAGCCCGGCACCACGCGCATGCCGGCGGGCACCGCATAGGTGTAGGGCCGTTCGGCCGGCATCGGCACCAGCACCGGCGCGGCTGCGACAAAGGGCGAATCTTCGATCATCGGGCGTGACCTTGCCCCGACTTTGGTCTAGATCAAAGGGCAACCCCGAATGTGCATGGCATGCACATGGAAATCTTTCAGGAGACCCCCCATGAAATTTTTTGTCGACACCGCTGACATCAAGGACATCAAGGAACTGAACGACCTGGGGCTGCTCGACGGCGTCACCACCAATCCCTCGCTGATCCTGAAATCCGGCGGCAAGATCGCTGAAGTCACCAAGCAGATCTGTGACATCGTCAAGGGCCCGGTTTCGGCCGAGGTCGTCGCGTCCGAGTACAAGGACATGATGGCCGAGGCCAAGATTCTGGCCAAGATCGCCGACAATATCTGCATCAAGGTGCCGCTGACGCTCGACGGCCTGCGCGCCTGCCGGACGATCCGCACCGAGATGAACCGCTTGGTCAATGTGACGCTGTGCTTCTCGGCCAACCAGGCGCTGCTGGCAGCCAAGGCCGGCGCCTCCTTCATCTCGCCCTTCGTTGGCCGTGTCGACGATACCGGTGCCGACGGCATGGAGCTGATCCAGGAGATCCGGCAGATCTACGACAATTATGATTTCGACACCGAGATCCTCGTCGCTTCGGTTCGCACCGTGAACCATGTCAAACAGGCAGCCCTGATCGGCGCCGATGTCGTGACCGCGCCGGCGGCAACGCTGAAGGCGCTGGTCAAGCACCCCCTGACCGACAAGGGTCTGGATCAGTTCGCCGCCGACTGGGCCAAGACCGGCCAGAAGATCGGCTGAGATCGGGTTTGGATATCAATAAAAAAGGCCGGGAAACCGGCTTTTTTTGTTGTGCTTCAGAAGGAGCCCCTTCGCCGATCAGTCCGTCCCCTTATCGTCAGGCGCGGCCGCCGGCGGGCGCCGCCCCATGATTATCTCGCGTTTGCCGACATGGTTGGGTGCGCCGACCAGGCCTTCCTTTTCCATACGCTCGACCAGGGAAGCGGCGCGGTTGTAGCCGATGCCAAGGCGGCGCTGGATGTATGATGTCGAGCACTTCTTGTCGCGCACCACCACCTTGACCGCTTCGTCATAACTGGAATCGCCGTCCTCGGCCGCGATGGATCCCTTGTCGAAGACCGCGCCCTCGTCGTCTTCGATTTCTTCCTCATCCTCGTCCGCCGTCACGGTTTCCAGATATTCGGGGCGGCCCTGCGCCTTCAGATGCGCCACGACATGTTCGACCTCCGCGTCGGAGACAAAGGGGCCGTGAACACGCGAAATACGCCCGCCGCCCATCATGTGCAGCATGTCGCCCTGGCCGAGCAGTTGCTCGGCACCCTGCTCGCCCAGAATAGTGCGGCTGTCGATCTTGGACGTGACCTGGAAGGAGATGCGGGTCGGGAAGTTCGCCTTGATCGTGCCGGTGATGACATCGACCGAGGGACGTTGCGTGGCCATGATCAGATGGATGCCGGCGGCGCGGGCCATCTGTGCCAGGCGCTGGATCGCGCCTTCGATCTCCTTGCCCGCGACCATCATCAGGTCGGCCATCTCGTCGACGATGACGACGATGTAGGGCATCGGCGCAAGGTCGATTTCCTGCTGCTCGAACAACGGCTCCCCAGTGCCCTTTTCGAAGCCCGCCTGCACCGTCATGACGACCGCCTCACCCTTGTCGCGGGCTTGGGCGGCGCGCTCATTGTAGCCGTCGATATTGCGCACGCCGAGCCGTGCCATCTTGCGATAGCGGTCCTCCATCTCGCGCACCGCCCATTTGAGCGCGGTGACCGCCTTCTTGGGGTCGGTGACGACGGGGGTCAGAAGATGCGGGATGCCGTCATAGACGGAGAGCTCGAGCATCTTGGGATCGACCATGATCAGCCGGCATTCTTCTGGCTTCAGCCGGTAGAGCAGCGACAGGATCATGGTGTTGATGGCGACCGACTTGCCGGAGCCGGTGGTACCGGCGACCAGCAGATGCGGCATTTTCGCCAGTTCGGCGATGACGGGTTCGCCGCCGATCGTCTTGCCGAGGCAAAGCGCCAGCTTGCAACTGGTCTTGCGAAAACCCTGCGATTCGATCAGCTCGCGGAAATAGACGGTCTCGCGAGTCTCGTTCGGAAGCTCGATGCCGATGACGTTTCGGCCGGGCACGACGGCGACGCGTGCCGAAACCGCCGACATGGAACGCGCTATATCGTCGGCAAGCCCGATGACGCGGGACGATTTGACGCCCGGCGCCGGCTCGAATTCATAGAGGGTGACGACCGGACCTGGACGAACATGGATGATTTCGCCGCGCACGCCGAAATCCTCGAGCACACTTTCCAGGAGGTCGGCATTCTGCTCGAGCCGCTCCTGCGACATGTAGAAGCCTTGCCCTTCCGGCGGCTGCTGCAGCAACTCTTCCGGGGGGAGTTCGTATGCCCCATCGGCCGTGGCGGGCACGATCTTGCCCGCCATGGACAGCGGCGCCGACACGCGCATGGCCGGAGCCTGTACGGTCTCTTCCGCGCCTTGCGCGACCCGCGCCGGAGCGGTGGGAACCGCGACCGCCGCCCGGGCGCGCTGCGGCGTGCTGCTCGCCGCGGGCTGAGCCGCGGCTTGGTTCGAGTTGGCCGGACGGACCTCCGGCGCAGCAGACGGAGCCTGCAGGCCCGGAAGGCAGTCAATGACACGGAACAATGCGGTGGGATCGGCCGCCGTCACGGCAAGGCTGTCGACCCGTGGGCCGGCAACGGGTGCGGCCGGACGCGGAACCGCCTGCGGTGCCGGCAACGGGCTCTCGATCATGTAGGGCGCCATGAGTTCGAAGAAGACGTGATCCGACAGATAGGGCCAGCGCGCATTCCCGCGGCTTTGTGAGGGGACCGATGCCGCCGTTCCCTGGGCAGGCGCTGCAGATGTGCGTGCCGCGGCGGCCGTCCCCGCCCTTGCCTTGTCACCGGGATGACCGGGCGAGGCAGGCTGCCTTGAGTTGCCATGGGCATGGGCCGCGCTGCCGGCGGGTGGCCGAGCGGCGTCCAGGGCAGGATTGCGATCGCTCGTCGGCGCGGGCAAAGCCGGATGCGACGGCGCGATCGACCATGCGGTTGCTTGCGGCACCGGCTGCGTCGGTTGCTCGTTCTGCCCGGCATCCCCCTGCTCGCGCGAGGTGTGGCGGCGTGTGCTGGCTTCATAGTCCGGCGTGCGCGTGAACCGCACATTGGGCGCCAGGAAGAAATAATCCTGCCAGGCAGGGCTTTCATTGCCGCCGAGATCAACAGGTGGCGGAAGATTGCCGGCCCTGCTCGGGCCGGCATGCCGGCCATCCACCTTGCCGCTGATGCCGTTTGAACGCTTCCCCTCGGGGCCATCGGGCGAAGCTGGCTTCAATGAATTGACCCGAGGAAAACGCTTGGATTCCATTCTCAAGACTCACTCTGAAATGTCTGCTGAGCAATAGGGAGCGAGTGGTTAACAGTTGCTTCCCGTCAGCGCTTTTGGAGCGGCCGAAATATATCTTTCACGGCGACGGTGCGCGGGTCGGATTCGAGCCGACGATCGTCATCCCACGATCATCCTCTCATCCACATGCGTCGGGTCAAAAGGAAGAACCCTCGGCCATCGCGAAGCGGGCCGGGCACTAAAGCAATTCCAGGAAAAGTGTCTGCGGTTTTCCGTCCGGAATTGCGAAAAAACAAAGAGTTAGAGTAGTTCGCCGTTTCTGTGAAACGGTGAAATGCTCTAATGCATGTCGCTCAAAAGTGGTTCCGGTTTTTAGAGAACGACATGCATCAAACAAAGACTTAAAGCGCGTCGCATGAATCCGTTTCAGCGCGACGCGCTTTAAAATCGAGATGGCGTTTCCCGTGAACCGAAAGCGGCGCTAGCCAGCCTTTTTGCCGTGCTTGACCAGATCCTGGGCGACCGACAGGCTCACCATTTCAGCCAGTTCGCGCGCAGCGCGGTTCTCGGCGTCGATCTGCGCCCGGTAGGAGGCGAACTCCTGCGTCGGCTTGTCGAAGGATGACGGAATCGAACGTTTGCCGGTGGCGATGACGGCGCCGGTCTTGGCGTCGATCAGCACATAGTTTGCGGTCAGCGTCACCGTGCCTGCGGTCGGCTCGTCCTCGTCGGTCTGGATCTGCACTTGCGCCGCTGATTCCACCAACTCCGTGACGCCGAGATCGAGCATGTAGACCGGTGCCGGCGGCTCGCCGGCGCCCTGGCCAAAGGCAAAGATCAGATTGTTGCGGACCTGCTGGGCGTAGCGGGTCTTGACCGGCTTGATCGCGATCGAGGCGAGTTCCGCCGACGCGCTGAGCGTCGAGCCGGACGTCAGCGGCGCGCTCGAATAGAGCGGACGCACGGTGCAGGCTGAAACCAGCGCCATCGAGGCGACCATGCTGTAAAGCGCGGCGCGGCGCAGCAAACGCGTCGTCTTTTCCAGATCAGGTAACGACATTGACGATCCTCTGCGGCACGATGATCACCTTGCGGGGCGCCTTACCTTCCAGCGCTTTCTGCACGAAGTCGAGAGCCAGAACCGCTTTTTCGACCGCACCTTGGTCCGCGTCGCGGGCAATTGTCAAATAGCCGCGCATCTTGCCGTTGACCTGGACCGGCAGCACAACCTCGTTGTCGACGACTAGCGCCGGATCGTAGACCGGCCACGGCCGTTCGGCGACCAGATCGGCGCCGCCCAGCGTGTGCCAGCACTCTTCCGCCAGATGCGGCATGACCGGCGCGACCACATGCACCAGGATTTCCACCGCCTCGCGGCAGGCGCCTTTCAGCGCCGCATCGGCCTTGCCTTCGGCAACGTCGTTGAGCGGCGTGGTCAAGGCATTGGCCAGCTCGTAGATGCGGGCGATGGCGCGGTTGAAGCCGAGCTTTTCGATGTCCTCGCCGATGGCCTTCAGGATCTTGTGCGCGGCCTTGGAAACGACACCGGCCTCGCCCTCCTTCGCCGCTTGCGGCTTGACGTCGTCCAGCGTCTCGGCGGCGATCGACACCAGGCGCCAGATGCGCTGGATGAAGCGATGCGCACCGGCGGCGCCATCGTCGGTCCATTCGACGTCGCGCTCGGGCGGTGAGTCCGACAGCATGAACCAGCGCGCGGTGTCGGCGCCGTAGCCGTCGGTGATGTCTTCCGGGCTCACCGTGTTCTTCTTCGACTTCGACATCTTTTCGAGCGAGCCGATCGCCGCCTCTTCGCCGGTGGCGATTTCGATGGCGCGGCGCTTGCCGCCGGCATCCTCGATCCTGACCTCAGCCGGCGACAGCCAGCGGCCATTGGTCGAGGCGCCGCCGACACGGTAGGTCTCGTGCACCACCATGCCTTGCGTGAACAGGCCCTTGAACGGCTCGGCCAGGTCCAGATGCCCGGTCTCGCGCATGGCGCGGGTGAAGAAGCGCGAATAGAGCAGATGCAGGATCGCGTGCTCGATGCCGCCAATATACTGGTCGACCGCCAGCCAGTCATCGGCAGCCTTCGGCTCGGTCGGCTCATTGGCCCAGGGCGCGGTGAAGCGCGCGAAATACCAGGACGAATCGACGAACGTGTCCATCGTGTCGGTCTCGCGGCGCGCATCCTTGCCGCATTGCGGGCATTTGACATGCCGCCAGGTCGGGTGACGGTCGAGCGGGTTGCCGGGACGGTCGAACTCGATGTCGTCGGGCAGCTTGACCGGCAGGTCGGCCTTCGGCACCGGAACCACGCCGCAATCCTCGCAATGGATCATCGGGATCGGGCAGCCCCAATAGCGCTGGCGCGAAATGCCCCAGTCGCGCAGGCGGAAGTTCACCTTGCGCTCGGCCATCGGCCGGCCGCCGATGCTTTTCTGCTCCAAAAGCTTCGCGACTTCGCCGAAGGCCTGCTCCGGCTTCATGCCGTCGAGGAAGCGCGAATTGATCATCACGCCATCGTCGACATAGGCCTCTTCCGTGATCTGGAAGGTCTTTGCATCGGCATCCTCCGGCATCACCACCGGGATGACCGGCAGGCCGTATTTGTTGGCGAAGTCGAGGTCGCGCTGGTCGCCCGACGGGCAGCCGAAAATGGCGCCGGTGCCGTATTCCATCAAAACGAAATTAGCGACATAGACCGGCAGCGTCCACGAATCGTCGAAGGGATGGACGACGCGGATGCCGGTGTCGAAGCCCTTCTTCTCGGCCGTCTCCAGTGCGGCCACCGACGTGCCCATATGGCGGACCTCGTCGATGAACTTGGCCAGCTCGACATTGGTCTCGGCAGCCTTCCTGGCCAGCGGATGGTCGGCGGCAACCGCCATGAACGACGCGCCGAAAATGGTGTCGGGCCGGGTCGTGTAGACTTCCAGTTCGTGCGCATCGCCAACGGGTGTTGCCAGCGGCCAGCGGATCAGCAGCCCTTCCGAGCGGCCGATCCAGTTCTGCTGCATCAGCTTGACCTTCTCCGGCCACTCGCCGAGACCGTTCAGCGAATCCAGCAGGTCCTGCGCGTAGTCGGTGATCTTGAAGAACCACTGCGTCAGCTCGCGCTGTTCGACCAGCGCGCCCGAGCGCCAGCCGCGCCCCTCGATGACCTGCTCGTTGGCGAGCACCGTCATGTCCTCCGGGTCCCAATTGACCTTGGAGGATTTGCGCGTCACCAGCCCCTTCGCGACGAAATCGAGGAACAGCATCTGTTGGCGGTGGTAATAGTCGACGTCGCAGGTAGCGAACTCGCGCGACCAGTCCAGCGACAGGCCCATCATCGTGAGCTGCTCGCGCATGGCGGCGATGTTGGCGTAGGTCCATTCCTTGGGATGGACCTTGTTCTGCATGGCAGCATTTTCGGCGGGCATGCCGAAGGCGTCCCAGCCCATCGGGTGCAGCACGTTGAAACCCTTGGCCCGCTTGTAGCGCGCCACCACGTCGCCCATCGTGTAGTTTCGGGTATGGCCGATATGGATCTTCCCCGACGGATAGGGGAACATCTCCAGCACGTAGTATTTCGGCTTCGGGTCGTTGTTGTGCGCTTCGAACAGCTTCTTTTCAGCCCAGGCTTTCTGCCATTTGGGCTCAGACGCGCGCGGATTATATCGTTCGGTTGCCATCGGATGATTTTCACTTAAAAGCAGGCGCAGACCGCCGGACAAGGCCCGGTGGCCAAGGTAAATGTCGTCGCGGTGTTCACCATGGATTGCCGGACCCGTCAACTGCGGCGAGCCGGCCAGGACGATTAAAGACAGGCAGGATATAGGCATGACGAGCGCCGTCGAACAGTTTTTCGCCGTCAAGACGAGGATCGCCGCTGCCGAGCGCGAGGCCGGCCGCGACGCCGGTTCGGTGACGCTGGTTGCCGTGTCGAAGACTTTTGAAGCCGACGCCATCCGCCCGGTCATCGAAGCCGGCCAGCGCGTCTTCGGCGAAAACCGGGTGCAGGAAGCGCAGGCCAAATGGCCGGCTCTGAAACAGGAATTCCCCGACATCGAGCTGCATCTGATCGGCCCGTTGCAGTCGAACAAGGCGAAGGAAGCCGTTGCGCTGGCCGACGTCATCGAGACCGTCGACCGCGAGAAGATCGCAGCCGAACTCGCCAAGGAGATTGCCAGGCAAGGCCGTGCACCAAAGCTCTACGTTCAGGTCAACACCGGCTCGGAGCCGCAAAAGGCCGGCATCGAGCCGCGCGACGCCGTCGCCTTCGTCGCCCGCTGCAGGGATGTCCATGGCCTCGCCATCGAGGGCCTGATGTGCATCCCACCGGCCGACGAAAACCCCGGCCCGCATTTCGCCCTGCTGGAAAAGCTCAGCAAGGAGGCCGGTGTCACAAAACTGTCGATGGGCATGTCCGGCGACTATGAGACCGCCATCGCCTTCGGCGCCACCAGCGTCCGCGTCGGCTCGGCGATCTTCGGGAGCCGGTAGTTCGTGACGTCGATCTTCGGCGGGCGGCCGCGTCAGAGCGAGAATATTTTGGTGTAATTTGGCACCAGCATGTGCTCGGCTTTTATCTTGCGGATAAGCCATGACCACCGCGTGTGGCCAAACAGCGGAAGGTGCGCAACGCCGGTGCGGCTGCCAAGCGTCACCAACATCGTCGGATCACCGGTCCGTGGCTTGTAGGACAGCGAAGGCGCCTTGCCTGAAAGTATGGCGCGAACGTTGGCCGCCGCGACCTTGACATGCCCCCTGATGTGAAACGCCATCTTGTTTTCAGCAAGATCGGTAATGTCGCCGAGCGCAAAAACGCTTGTTTCTCCTTTCACCCTGAGGTCCGCTCCCACCATGGCGTGGCCATCTGGCGTCAGCCGGCTGGCAAAGTTTTGCTTCATGAAGCCGGTGTTCGGCCGCCCTCCAACGCACAATATTGCGAGGTCGTAAGCGATGACCCGACCGGTATTGGTGGTCACCTCGCCACTGCCGGCAAACACGTCTTGCAAATAGGACGAAAGGCCTTCGATGCGCTGCCCCGTCAGGATCGTCACACCCCGTTCTTCCAGAATGGCAGTTGCGCGGGCCGCGGCAGCTTCGGACGTGCCTCGCAAGAGGCGTGGCTGGGACTCGACCAGCGTGACATGCTTGTTTGGCCAATTTTCGGTAATCTCACCGGCAACTTCGACGCCGATAGGCCCGCCGCCGACAAGAAGAATGCGCTCGGCGCCTGCAAGGCGATCATGGAACCGCCGATAGAACGCCTGGCGGTCAGCGCCGCTGCCTTCCTGGCCGCGCACCAGTTCGTTGGCGAAGCGGTTTCCCGTGGCAAGGACGGCCGCCTTCCCGGTCACAAGAAACCTCCGGCCGGAAGCGCCTTCGACGATACCGCCCTCGCTGGTAAGTTCGATCAGGCGCGCAGCGACATGATCGACTAGAGGTAGAGCCTTGGCAAAGGGCATGATGGACTGCCTGGAGAAGTCGGGCTTCACCAGATTGCGCGGTGCCGCCATCGACACCTCGAAATAATCGAGGGGATCGACCAGGATCACCTTGGCAGTGGTGGACAATTGCCGCGCAAGGAGAGCGCCGGCAATGCCGCCGCCGTAAATGACGACGTCGCCGACCTTTCGTTCCAGAACCGCGACATTCTTTTCGTCTGCAACTTCCACGCTCACTTCTTCACCTGTTCGCTCGTTGATTAGGGTCGGCAGGGCCAGTCCCTTTACCTCGGCAAATTTTGTGATCTAATATCGAATTGGCAAGTAGGATGCTTTTTGTGGTATAGGATGAAAATGCAGACCATTGAGGAAATGAAGGCTTCAGCGCCTGCCGAAGAGTGTCGTGGACAGCCTATGGAACGCTTCCACGCTGCGATGCGGATCCTGACAGGGAAGTGGAAAGGCGAGATCCTCTGGCAGCTCGTTCACGGCAGGCGGCGCTTCGGCGAGTTGCGCCGCGCGATCCCAGGCATTACGCAACATATGCTCACCACGCAGTTGCGCGATCTCGAGCAAAACGGTCTCTTGAGTCGCACCTGCTACGCCGAAGTGCCGCCGCGGGTGGAATATGAGCTCACCTCTGTTGCACTCGCCCTTCGACCCGTTTTCGACGAGATTATTCGCTGGTCTGAAAACCATGCCGCGGGGCTGAAACTCGACGCCTGAGGGCCGCTGTTGAGATCGGCGAGCGTTTTGGGTCAGCACGGGCCCATCATTGTGCCACGGCTGGAAACGAAACGTACCGTTCCTATTTGATTGGCGTCATCACACATCTGCTGGAGCCGCTACCCATGCGCTACAATCAACTCGGAAATACGGGGATGTTCGTCTCCGAACTTTGCCTCGGCACCATGACCTTCGGCGCCGCCGGCGAGAATGCCCAATGGGGCCTGATCGCCAGTCTCGACCAGAAGGGCGTCAACGACATCGTTGCCCGGTCCATCGCGGCGGGTGTCAATTTCTTTGACACAGCCGACGTCTATTCCTTCGGCCAGTCCGAGCGCCTGCTCGGCCAGTCGCTCAAGGATCTCGGCGTCAAGCGCTCGGACGTCATCATCGCCACCAAGGTGCATGGCGCCATGGGTCAGGGTCCGAACGAGCGCGGCTCGTCGCGCGGCCACATCATGGATTCGGCCGAAGGCAGTCTGGAGCGGCTGCAGCTCGACCATATCGATCTCTACCAGTTGCACGGCACCGACACGGTGACGCCGATCGACGAGACGCTGCGGGCGCTGGACGATCTCGTTGCCAGCTGCAAGGTGCGTTATGTCGGCGTTTCCAATTGGCAGGCCTGGCGCATCGCCAAGGCGCTGGGCATTGCCGAGCGCAAGGGCTTCTCCCGTTTCGAGACCATCCAGTCCTATTATTCGATCGCCGGCCGCGACCTCGAGCGCGAGATCGTGCCGCTGATCAATGAGGAAAAACTCGGCCTGATGGTCTGGTCGCCGATGGCCGGCGGCCTGCTGTCGGGCAAATACGGCCCCGGCGCGCCGGGCAATGGCGAAGGCCGCCGTGCCGCCTTCAACTTCCCGCCGGTCAATGAGGACCGCGCCTGGGCGGCCGTCGCCGTCATGCGCGACATCGCCAAAAAGCACGACGTCAGCGTCGCCACCGTCGCGCTCGGCTATGTCCTGGCCAAACCCTTCGTCATGAGCGTCATCATCGGCGCCAGCCGCATGGAGCAGTTGGAACAGAACCTTGCCGCCGCCGAGGTGAAGCTCGACGCCGACGATCTCGCCAAGCTGGACGAGGTCAGCGCGCTGCCGGCCGAATATCCCGGCTGGATGCTGGAACGCCAGGGCGCCGGCCGCCGCCCGGCGCCGTTCACGCCGAAGAAGTAATTCGACCACTGTCGATCTGATGCTTGGGGAGCCATTCGGCTCCCCAATGTCTTTTCAGCTCATCCGCACGCTCTCGACCAGAAAGTCGAGAAAGGCCCGCACCCTGGCTGGCAAATGCCGGCCCTGGCCGACATAGACGGCGTGGGTCGGCTCTTCGTCACCGGGATTGAAATCCTTCAGCAGCGCCACCAGCCGCCCCGCTGCAATGTCATCGGCCACATGCCAATGCGCCAGCCGGGCGATGCCGGCGCCGCCAACCGCCATCAGCCGCATCGACTCGCCATCGCTGACCACTGTGTTTCCGGTGATGGGCACCATGATGGCGTTGCCGGCTGCGTCGACAAACTGCCAGCCGTCGACATGCCGGACAAAGCCGAAAGCCATGCAATTGTGCTTGTCGAGATCGGCCGGTATCTGCGGCGTCCCATGAACGGTGAGGTAGGACGGTGCGGCAACGACCGCCATCCGGCTTTGCCCGAGCTTGCGCGCCACCAGCCGTGACTCGCCGAGCGGCCCGGCACGGATCGCGACATCGGCCCGTTCAGCCATCAGGTCGATGACGCTGTCGGTCAGCACCAGATCGACCGAAATCTCGGGATAGCGTTCGAGGAAGCGTGGCAGCAGCGGGATCAGCCTATGCACCCCGAAGGGGACGTAGCTGTTGACGCGCAGCCGCCCTCGCGGCGCCGCACCCACGGCGGCCTCGCGCTCGGCCGCCGCCATGTCGGCCAGGATGCGCACCCCGCTGTCATAGAAGGCCGTCCCTTCCGGCGTCAGCTGCAGCTTGCGCGTCGAGCGGCTGACCAGCCGCGCACCAAGCCGGGCCTCCAGCCGCGCGATCAGCTTGCTGACCGCCGACGGCGTCATGCGCAGGGCACGAGCGGCCGCCGAAAAGCTGCCCGCCTCGACGACGCGCACGAACACTTCGATCTCGCCGGAGCGGTTGATGTCGGGTCTGGCCATCTGTGAATCTATTTCACAGGAAATATGCCTAAGGCAAGTCTGGTTCACAAGGCATGGCAACACGATCTCTTGGGTCGGGGCGCGGGTTTGGACAGGGCGCCTATCGCCTTCGAAGTGGAAACCGCCATGCCTCTTGCTCTCTATGCCCTCGCCGCCGGCGCCTTCGGCATCGGTGTCACCGAATTCGTCATCATGGGCCTGCTGATCGATGTCAGCAAAGATCTCCACGTCTCGATCTCGGCTGCCGGCAAGCTGATTTCCGGCTATGCGCTTGGCGTCGTCATCGGCGCGCCGCTTTTGACCATCGCCACCGGCAACTGGCCGCGCAAAACCGTGCTTTTGGCGCTGATGGCGATCTTCACGCTTGGCAATCTCGCCTGTGCGATCGCCCCTGATTACTGGAAGCTGATGGGCGCCCGCATCATCACCGCCTTTGCCCATGGCACCTTCTTCGGCGTCGGCTCGGTGGTCGCCACCGGCCTGGTTGCGCCCAACAAGAAGGCCTCGGCGATCGCGCTGATGTTCACTGGCCTGACCATCGCCAACATTCTCGGCGTGCCCTTCGGCACCTGGCTCGGCCAGGCCTTCGGCTGGCGCGCCAGCTTCTGGGCCGTAACCCTGGTCGGCCTGGCAGCTTTCGCCGTCATCCTTCTTCTGGTTCCGCGCAGCAAGGAAGCGCCCGAAAAGACCAATTTGCGCGCCGACCTCGCCGTGCTGCGCCGCACGCCGGTGCTGCTCGGCCTTGCCACAACCGTGCTCGGCTATGCCGGCGTCTTCGCCGTCTTCACCTACATTGCCCCGCTGCTGACCGAGATCACCGGCTTCAAGGAAGCCGCCGTGTCGCCGATCCTGCTCGTCTTCGGCGGAGGTCTGATCGCCGGCAATCTGGTTGGCGGCAAGGTTGCCGATCGCTGGCTGGTGCCGGCTGTGGTCGGCAGCCTCGTCGTGCTGGCACTGGTGCTGGCTACCATGACCTTCGCCGTCCACAGCCAGGTCCTGGCCGTCATCTATGTCGGCCTGCTCGGTGCTGCCGCCTTCGCCACTGTGGCGCCGCTGCAAATGTGGGTGCTGGAGAAGGCGCAAGGTGCGGGCCAGAGCCTCGCCTCGTCCTTCAACATCGCCGCCTTCAACCTCGGCAATGCCGCCGGCGCCTGGCTTGGCGGTGCGGTGATTGCCCATGGCCTCGGTCTCGGCTCGCTCACCTGGGTCGCCGCTTTGCTGCCAGTCGCGGCACTCGGCGTCGCCGCCCTGGCGCTGCGTCTCGACAGAAACGGCGAGCGATCCGCGCCGGTCGCAGTCTGCCCAAGCGCTGCGGAGTGACCGCGGCTTCGAAACCTCCCGCCCCGACAAAAGCCTAGACAGGAAACCAACAGGAGAGACCGTTGTGCCCAACAGCAGAGATCCGGTTCGCTACGCCATCCTTGCCAATGCGGTCAGACACTTGAAGCTCGTGCCGCTCGCTTTGGCGGCGTCGCTGATGGTCGATTCGGCGATAGCCGGCGAAAGGCAGGCGTGGGTTGGCACCTGGCTGGCCAGTCCGCAATCGACATGGGGCGCCGATTTTGCCTTGCCGGTGAAGATACCGCCGCAGCTTGAGAACCAGACCATTCGCCAGACCGTCCGGATCAGCCTTGGTGGCGAGAAAGTCCGTGTCGTCCTGTCGAACGAGTATGCCGCCACGCCGGTCCAGATCGGCGAGGCCCGCTTGGCGGTCGCCGGTGAAGGGTCGAAAATCATCGCCGGCACGGATCGCGTACTGACATTTGGCGGACAGGCCAAGGCCGCAATCGCGCCGGGCACGTCTCTGATCAGCGACCCGGTGGACCTGCCGCTCGATGCCTTGAGCCGGCTTTCGGTGTCGGTCTATCTGCCGCAGGAAACGCCGCTCGCCACCTTCCATTGGGACGGCAAGCAGACCGCCTATGTCGGCGACGGCAATCAGACGGCTTCGGGCGCGTTCGCAGCCGCACAGACCACCGACGCACGCATCCTGCTCAGCGAAATCCTGGTCGACGCACCGGCAAATGACGGCGCCGTCATCGCCATCGGCGATTCGATAACCGACGGCAATGGCGCCACTTTGGATGCCGACAACCGCTGGCCCGATTTCCTGGCCGCGCGCCTCGCCCCGAAACAGGTGGCGGTGCTCAACGCCGGCATATCCGGCGCCAGGCTGCTGGACGACGCCATGGGCGTGAAGGCATCCGCCCGCTTCGACCGCGATGTCCTGGCCCAGCCCGGCGCCAAGGCGGTGATCCTGCTCATCGGCATCAACGACATCAGCTGGCCAGGTACGCCCTTCGTGCAGGAAAAATCCCTGCCCACCTTCGAAACCTTGACAAGCGGCTATCTGCAGCTCGCCGCCCAGGCCCACGCCCACAATCTCAGCATTGTCGGCGCCACATTGACGCCCTTCGAAGGCGCGCTGAGCGGAACGCCGCTTGATGCCTACTACACTCCGGAAAAGGATGCGCTGCGCCAGAAAGTCAACGACTGGATCCGCACCAGCGGCGCCTTCGATGCCGTGGTCGACTTCGACCTCCTTCTGCGCGATCCGGCGCATCCGACACGCCTGCTGCCCGAATTCGATTCCGGCGACCACCTGCATCCAGGCGACAAGGGAAACCAGGCCATGGCCGACGCCATCGACCTTGCCACACTGGTCAAAAACTGAGCGACGCATCCACTGCTTCGGCTCGCACTTGAAAGGACAAATAAATGGATTACCGACGTCTCGGCGCATCGGGCCTCAAGGTCCCGGCACTCTCCTTCGGCGCCGGCACCTTCGGCGGCTCCGGCCCGCTGTTCGGCGCTTGGGGCAACAGCGACGCCAAGGAGGCACGGCGGCTGATCGACATCTGCCTCGAGGCCGGCGTCAATCTGTTCGACACGGCCGATGTCTATTCGAACGGTGCCTCCGAGGAAGTGCTGGGCGAGGCCATCAAAGGCCGCCGCGACGCGGTGCTTATCTCGACCAAGACGTCTTTGCCGATGGGCGACGGGCCGGCCGATTGCGGTTCGTCGCGCTCGCGCCTGATCAAGGCCGTGGACGCCTCCTTGAAGCGCATGGGCACCGATTACATCGACCTGTTGCAGTTGCACGCCTTCGATGCCGGCACGCCGATCGAGGAAGTGCTGTCGACGCTGGACGACCTCGTGCGCTCAGGCAAGCTGCGCTATGTCGGCGTCTCCAACTTCTCCGGCTGGCAAGTGATGAAGTCGCTGGCTGAAGCCGACAGGCATGGCTACCCGCGCTACGCCGCGCACCAGGTCTACTATTCGCTGGTCGGCCGCGACTATGAATGGGAATTGATGCCGCTCGGCCTCGACCAGGGCGTCGGCGCGCTGGTGTGGAGCCCGCTCGGCTGGGGCCGCCTGACCGGCAAGATCCGCCGCGGCCAGCCCCTGCCGGAAAAGAGCCGGCTGCACGACACCGCCGATTTCGGCCCGCCGGTCGCCGACGAGCATCTCTATCGGGTCATGGATGCACTCGACGCGGTGTCGCAAGAGACCGGCAAGACCGTTCCACAGATCGCCATCAACTGGCTGCTGCAGCGCCCGACGGTTTCGTCGGTTATCATCGGCGCCCGCAACGAGGAACAGCTGCGCCAGAACCTTGGCGCTGTCGGCTGGGCGCTGACGCCGGAGCAGGTGAAGAAACTCGACGCGGCAAGCGAAGTCACCGCACCCTACCCGTACTTCCCCTACCGCCGCCAGGAAGGGTTCGCCCGGCTCAATCCGCCGGTGGTGTGAACCTCGCTCTTCATTGAACGGCTTTGCCGCCGCTCAATGCAGCACGAACTCCCCATCGACCTTGCGCCATTCGTTCGGTGCGATCAGCTTCTGGTGCGTGTAGGTCACCGAATGCAGCGGGCCGTCGAGCTCGGCCTTCCAGAATTCGATGAAGCGGATCAGCACCGGAAATTTCGGTGCGAGGTCGTAGTCCTGCCAGATGAAGCTCTGCAGCAGGTGCGGGTGATCGGGGAAGTGATAGAGAATCTTGGCCGTGGTCAGCCCATAGCCTTTGAGCATCAAGTCCATTTCGGCATGGTCACGCATTGCAGCCCCCTGCGTCGATCTCCTTTCCTCCCAATGTTGGATTCTGCGCTCACTTGCTTAACTGTCTATTGATTTTTTTTGATCGTCGCGGGCATTTTCTACGCTAAAACATGCAGTTAGCAGCGACCTTGGCAGAGTGCTGACAGCCGCCAAATCCACGGCTGCGGCATCCCGCCGCGCGAATCCAACGTCTAATGTTGCCGTCAGCGCGGAACTGTTAATAATGCCGCCGAATTCGCGGCTGCGTCGCCGTGAAACCGTTGGCGCCAAGCCGACGGAACGGTTCGGGAGGAATGCCAGAAATGTCCGAGGTTCATGTCCACCGCGTCCAGCCGGCGTGGAAGAAGAACGCGCTGATCGACAACGACACTTACCTCAAGTGGTACGCCGACAGCGTGAAGAATCCGGACAAGTTCTGGGGCAAGCACGGCAAGCGCATCGACTGGTTCAAGCCGTTCAGCAAGGTCAAGAACACCTCCTTCGATGGCAAGGTCTCGATCAAATGGTTCGAGGACGGCGAGACCAACGTCTCCTACAACTGCATCGACCGCCATCTGAAGAAGCGGGGCAACCAGACTGCCATCATCTGGGAAGGCGATAATCCCTACGACGACAAGAAGGTCACCTACAACGAGCTTTACGAGCACGTCTGCCGGCTGGCCAACGTGATGAAGAAGCACGGCGTCAAGAAGGGCGACCGCGTCACCATCTACATGCCGATGATCCCGGAAGCGGCCTATGCGATGCTGGCCTGCACGCGTATCGGCGCCATCCACTCGATCGTCTTCGGCGGCTTTTCGCCGGACGCGCTGGCCGGCCGCATCGACGACTGCAAGTCGACCTTCGTCATCACCGCCGATGAGGGCCTGCGCGGCGGCAAGACGATCCCGCTGAAGGAAAACACCGACAAGGCGGTCGAGATCGCGGCCAAGGCCGGCACCAAGGTCGAAAAAGTGGTTGTCGTGCGCCGCACCGGCGGCAAGACCGGCTGGGTCCAGGGCCGCGACGTCTGGTATCATGACGAGATCGCCACGGTGAAGGGCGACTGCAAGCCGGAGAAGATGAAGGCCGAGGATCCGCTGTTCATCCTCTACACCTCGGGCTCGACCGGCAAGCCGAAGGGCGTGCTGCACACCACCGCCGGCTATCTCGTCTATGCCTCGATGACGCACCAGTATGTCTTCGACTACCATGACGGCGACATCTACTGGTGCACCGCCGATGTCGGCTGGGTCACCGGCCACAGCTACATCGTCTATGGCCCGCTCGCCAACGGCGCCACCACGCTGATGTTCGAGGGTGTGCCGAACTACCCTTCGCAGTCGCGCTTCTGGGAAGTCATCGACAAGCACAAGGTCAACATCTTCTACACCGCGCCGACGGCGCTGCGCGCGCTGATGGGCGCCGGCGACGAACCGGTGAAGAAGACATCGCGCAAATCGCTGCGCGTGCTGGGCTCGGTCGGCGAGCCGATCAACCCGGAAGCCTGGCAGTGGTATTTCAACGTCGTCGGCAACGGCAAGGTGCCGATCGTCGACACCTGGTGGCAGACCGAAACCGGCGGCATTCTGATCACACCGCTGCCCGGCGCCACCGACCTCAAGGCCGGCTCGGCGACGCGGCCCTTCTTCGGCGTCAAGCCGCAGCTGGTCGACGGCGAGGGCAAGGTGCTCGAGGGTGCCGCCGACGGCAATCTCTGCATCACCGATTCCTGGCCGGGCATGATGCGCACCGTCTATGGCGACCACGACCGCTTCGTGCAGACCTATTTCTCCACCTACAAGGGCAAATACTTTACCGGCGACGGCTGCCGGCGCGACGCCGATGGCTATTACTGGATCACCGGCCGCGTCGACGACGTCATCAACGTCTCCGGCCACCGCATGGGTACGGCGGAAGTCGAATCGGCACTGGTCAGCCATGACAAGGTTTCGGAGGCCGCAGTCGTCGGCTATCCCCACGACATCAAGGGCCAGGGCATCTACAGCTACGTCACCTTGATGAAAGGGGTGGAACCGAGCGAGGAGCTGCGCAAGGAGCTCGTCGCCCATGTCCGCAAGGAGATCGGCGCCATCGCGTCGCCCGACAAGCTCCAGTTCGCTCCCGGCCTGCCGAAAACCCGTTCCGGCAAGATCATGCGCCGCATCCTGCGCAAGATCGCCGAGGATGATTTTTCCGCGCTCGGCGACACGTCGACACTCGCCGATCCGGCGGTGGTCGACGACCTCATCGCCAACCGCCAGAACAAGAAGAGCTGACCCGTTTGATGACTGCACTGGGGGCGGTTACGGAGCTCTGGCGTTACCCGGCAAGCTCGCTTGCCGGCGAGCGCCGGGACGTCATTTCGGTCGGCCTTGAGACCATCGGCGGTGACCGACTGTTCGGCCTCGTCGATGTCTCGGACAACGAGATCGCGCGGCCCGATCGCGATGCGAAATGGCACAAGGTGCCGCGCATCCGCACAAGGCTGAGCAACGACCCGCAGCTGGAAATCGCCGTTCCCGATGGCGACTGGCTGACAGCACCAGGTGCCGAATGCGACCGCGCCATCTCGGCCTATCTCGGCTTCGCCGCCTCGATCCGGCCGTTCAGCCAGGATAACGCGCCCGGCTACACCGGCCCGCTGACCGCCGAGCGCTACCACAAGGCGCCGATCCATCTCTTGACCACTGCATCGCTGGCGCGGCTGAAGGCGCTGCATCCGGAAGGCACACCCGACCCGCGCCGCTTCCGCCCCAACATCGTCGTCGACATGGCGGCGGTCGAAGGCTCGTTTCCCGAGACCGAATGCATCGGCCGCAAGCTTGCCATCGGCGACCTGCTGCTGACCATTTCCGCGCCATGCCGCCGCTGCGGCTTCACCATCATCAGCCAGGACGGCTTCGACCACGATCCCGGCATCCTGCGCAATCTGGTCCGCCACAACGCCCATAATCTCGGCGTCTATTGCACGGTGGACAGGCCAGCCAGCGTCGAGATCGGCGCGCCGATGCGGCTCGTTCAGGATTAGCGCCGGGCCAGCCCCGGATCAGACACATCACTAACGATACAAATCCGCCCGTGTCGGCGGCAGGCCGCTCGGGCCGCGCGCGCGTTTGGTGACGACAGTCTGAAAAATCTGCGCCGAGGCGCGCTCGAAGGTGATCGAACAGCCGGTGAGATAGAGCAGCCACAGCCGCGCCTTGGCCTCGCCGACCTCGGCGACCGCCTCGTCGAAGCGAGCCTGCAGCCGCTCGGCCCACAGCCGGCAGGTGCGCGCATAGTGCTCGCGCAAATTCTCGACGTCGTAGACCAGGAAGCCATGCGCCTCGAAATTGCCGAGCGTCATGCCGATCGTGTCGAGTTCGCCGCCGGGGAAGATGTATTTGAGCAGCGCTTTGAACTCCGGCCCCTTGCGCAGGGTTTTCTTCAAGTCGCCCTTGCTGCGCCTTGTGATGGCGTGGTGCAGATAGATGCCGCCCGGTTTCAGCAGGCGATGGACGGTCTTGAAATAGGTGGCGTGGTTGGCAAGCCCGAGATGCTCGAACATGCCGATCGACGATATCTTGTCGAAGGAGCCGGTGAGATCGGCATAGGATTTGATCTCTATGGTGATGCGATCTTCCAGCCCTTCGGCGCGGATGCGCTCGCGGGCAAGGTCGGTCTGGGCCTGCGACAGCGAGACGCCATGGCCGACGACGCCGTAATGCTTCGCCGCATGGATCAGCATGGCGCCCCAGCCGCAGCCGATGTCGAGCAGCTTTTCGCCAGGCTTTAGCCGCAGCTTGCGGCAGATGTGGTCGAGCTTGTCGGCCTGCGCCTGGTCGATGCCGTTGGCGAAATCCGTGAAATAGCCGCAGCTGTAGACCATGCGCTCGTCGAGGAACAGCCGGTAGAAGGCATTCGAAATGTCGTAGTGATGCTGGATCGCTTCCTGGCTCGATCCGCTGACATAGGGATTGCGCCCCGACAGATCGGTTCGCGCACTCATCTGCTTGCGTGACAAAAGCACCGCCGGCAGGTCGCGCAGGATCGCCAACTTGGGCAGTGACTTGATCTTGGTTCTGAGCTTGCCTTGCGACGGCAGGGCGTAGAAATCGAAAATCGTCCCGTCTTCGATGTCGATCGTCTTGGAAATCCACATCTCGATCAGCGTCGACAAGGACGGCCGCTTCACCACCCGCCAGACAATGTCCTGGTCGTTGATGGTGAGCACCGGCCCGGTGGCGGGGCCGATGCGCTCGCCGGTCCACAGCCTGACCGCAAAACCCGGCTTCAGCGTTTCGATCACCGTTCGCACGATGCGCGCGGCCTTTTCCGCTGCCTCCATGCCATTCCTCCGAATGCTGGTCCCCCAGCGGGAGTTTGCCCGCCCCGGCGTCCGTTCGCAACCCGGCGCGGGAAAGCCAGCCCGCCGGCTATTTCAAACCGGCATCTTGTCTTTTGCTGCGACGCACCCCATCATCTCTGTCGTGTTCAACAAATCGAAAGGAGGTGATCCGATGTCGAGTGATTTCGTTTTCCAGAACGTGGCCTCAGCGGATTGCACTTTCGGGAAGCAGTCTTCCCGTTAAGGCGCGAGAAGCGCGGTGGGTGACTTCGGTCGCCGCCATCGGCCGCGCCATGGACGGAAACACGGAAGGCCGCCGGCTTCGTCAAGAAGCGGCGGCCTTTTCCTTTGCAGCCAACCGACGCGCTACTTGGTCACCGCCAGATTCTCGATGTTGCGGGCAATGGCCTGGAAGGCATCATTGAGTTCGGTGCCGCTGGCAACCTGGTAGAAATGCTTGATGTTGCCGGTGTCTGGGCTGGCGCAATCCTGCAAGGTCGCCTTGGCGTTCTTCTCGGTGAGATCGAAGCCGATGGTGAAGATCTCGATGCCCTTGTTGCGCATCGCGCCGCACAAGGTCTTGGCTGCCGTCCGGGTCGGTTCCTTGCCGGCGTCGTTGTAGACGTCATTGACCGTGTTGGCGTCGAAATAGGACAGGTTGAACTCGCCGTCGGTCATCAGGATCGCGAATTTGGCGACCTTCTTCGGATCCATCTTGGCTGGCCGCTGCGATGCCTTCATCACGCTGCCCCAGTTTTCCGACAGCATGTACCAGGCCCATTGCACGCCGATATGGCCGGCGGTGCCGCCCGAAGCGGCGAAATTCTTGATCACGCTCTTGAGCGCGTTGGCGTCGGCCGTCAGCGGCATCAGCGCGGCGGCCGGGCAGGCCGCCGTTCCGGTGTTCAGCGCGAATGACGACAGCAAATAATCGCGATTGACCATGCCGACATCGGGGCCGGCATCCGTATATTGGTTGGCGCCCTTGCGCTCGGTGGCACAGTTGTCGGGCCGCGCCGATGACGAGACGGCCTGCGGGTCGTCATTGGCCGGAGCCTGTTTGCGCTGGCTGGCCTTGGTTTCGACAAATACGCTGCTGGCGGCAAGCGTGCCGGCATTGACCGAATTGGCGTAGGGCACGATGGCGACGCGCACCCGCGGCTTCGACATGTCCTGGCCGGCGAGGAACGCATCGATGGCATTGCTTGCCGCTGCCTTCAAATCCTTGATCTTCTGGCCGGCCATCGAGCCGGTGACGTCGAGCATCATCGAAACTTCGATGGTCTTGTCGGAATAGAGCGCCGTGGTCGAAGCGCCGACACGTTGCATGTCGCCGATGCTGAACAGCGGAAAGTAGAGCGCGACATCAGCGTGTGCGTCGGCCGTGACCGTATTGGCGGTCCTGTCGACAGTCAGCTTGTCGAGAACGATCTGGTTGGCCTGCAGTATGCCGGCCATGCTGTTGGCGTCGAGAAAGGCCTGCACCGACTTGTTGGCGTCGGCTTCCCTGATCACCCCGGTTGTCAGGTCGCGTGCGGTCGAGGTGACAGCGGCATCGACCACGCCCTGCAGGCTCGATTTGGCGTTGTAGATCTGGGAGATGTTGACGGAAAAGCCGACGCCGAGCGCCAGGACCGAAGCGGCAAGGCCGAACAGCACCGCAAAACTTCCGCCGCGATCCCTGGTGAAAGTGCCAGCCGCATGAACCAGACCTTCGTAATTCCGCATCTGTTAGCTCCCCTCGGCCTCGTCGCCGTGTGGGGGCCAATGCAGGATTCCGGCCCGATCGCGCGGTTGCCTCCGCTAAAGCAGCCAGCCATCGGTCAAACTGTTGTTTTTGCTGAGTTCGGCATCGCCGCAAGGTGAACAACCGGTAAACAGAAATTCACCGAAGCGACTTCGTTTACGAAGTGCTTACCATGATCCGCCGCGTGCCGAATCCCGGTCCCGATCCGGCACAGATGTCCGTACGATGCCGTGTGTCGAAGCGGATCAGAATCCCCATCGCGAACCGCTCTACGCGAGCATGTGCGCGCTGACAGTCTTGTCGACGCCGTGATAGGGCGGATTGAACAGCTTGCCTTCCTGCTCATAGGTCCAGACCTTGAACAGGCTGAGCCGATGCGGACCGAAACTGTGCAGCAGCGGCACGTCTGTCGCGTCGCGGCCGCGCGCAATGACGACGCGGCCGATCCTGGGCGTGTTGTGGCGGGGGTCGAACGTGTACCACTTGCCGTCGAGGTAGACTTCCATCCAGGCCGAAAAATCCATCGGTGCCGGATCGACCGGCACGCCGATATCGCCGAGATAGCCGTTCACATAGCGGGCCGGGATGTTCATGCAACGGCACAGCGTAATCGCCAGATGGGCGAAGTCGCGGCAGACGCCGACGCGCTCCTCATGCGCCTGTGCGGCGGTGCGCGTCGGACGGGCATAGCCATAGCCGAAGGACAGCCGGTTATGGACATAGTCGACGATCGCCTGCACCCGCGTCCAACCGGACGGCAGATGGCCGAAAAGCTGCCAGGCCAGACCGCTCAGGTGATCAGTCTCGCAATAGCGGCTGCCAAGGAGATAGCCGAGCACATCGTCCGGCAGTTCCGCCACCGGCACTTCCCTGGCCAGCGCGTTGACCGCATCGGGCTCGCCGCTGTCCTCGACGGCAGCGTCGTAGAGGATGCGGAAATTGCCGGCAGGCGCGACAAAGCGGCGGCAGGCATTGCCGAACAGGTCGTGATAGACCTTGCTCGGCACCGAAGGCGAGGTCAGCACGCGCGTCTGCCGCTTGATGTCGGCTTGCCGTTCCCTGTGGATTTCGAGCAGCGAGATGACCGGCGTGGCATCGGTGCATTCAATGGCGATTTCGTAGCCGAGCCGGATCAGCATGGCGATTCCCCCGTCATTTCGTCGTGGAAGACAGTTTGGTTCAAACGCCAGAAGCGGGATCATGGTTCCCTGGAGCGATCGAAAAGACTGCCCCGCGCCTTCCCAGGCAGGCGCCATGGCGTTACCGTCGAACGACAGGTTTTGACCCTCCCCGAAACGCTCCCGAAAACCCTTTGGAAAAATTTGATGTTTGCAGGCAGAAAATTCGCCGCCTTCCTCTTCGATATGGACGGCACGGTGCTCAATTCGATTGCTTCGGCCGAGCGCGTCTGGGCGGCGTGGGCGCGTAAGCACGGCCTCGACGTCGAAGCCTTCCTGCCGACGATCCATGGCGTACGCGCGGTCGAGACCATTACCAGGCTGGCGCTTCCCGGCGTCGATCCGGTCCACGAGGCGCTGGTGCTGTTGCAGGCCGAATCGGACGATGTCGAAGGCGTGCTGCCGATCGCTGGCGCCGTGCCGTTTCTCAACGCGTTGCCGGCCGAGCGCTGGGCGATCGTGACCTCGGCGCCGCGCCCGCTGGCGCTACTGCGCATGCAGGCCGCCGGCATCCGGGTTCCCGCCCTGATGGTCGCGGGCGAGGATGTTTCCCATGGCAAGCCGGCACCCGACTGTTTTCTGCTGGCGGCAAAACGGCTCGGCGTCGATATCGCCGACTGCCTGGTCTTCGAGGATGCGCCAGCCGGCATCGCCGCGGCGGAAGCCGCGGGCGCGTCAGTGATGGTGATCAGCGCCACACACCAGCACCCAATGGCGACGCAGCATAATGCGATTGCAGGCTACGACGCCGTTTCCATTGCCATCGACGACAGCGGCTGGATGTCGCTGGAGGCGCAACGCAGCGCGGCTTAGCACAGCGCCTAAAAGTCCGTAGCCAGACCTTTCACCTCCCAGTCGCCGTAGCGGCCAGGCTCCTTGCCGCCACGGCCGCCGAGTTCCTTCGGCATCGAGGTTTCCTTCTGGCGATACGCTTCATGGCGCGCCTTGGCTTCGGCCAGCGCGCGACGGGCGGCGGGTGTCAGGTCCTTCGGAGGCGCAACACCATCCGGATCGGCGTCGGCTTTGCTGGGTTCGTCGGTCATGCGATATTTCCGGCGGATTGAAACGAGAGGCGGCGTTTCCCATCATATAGCGATGATGACACCCGGATCGACCCCTTTTTGCCACGGCCGCAAACGGAGCAGACGATGAGCACGCTACGCACCGCCATGCTTCTGGCCGCGATGACGGCGCTGTTCATGGGCGTCGGCTTTCTGATCGGCGGCACCGGCGGCATGATGATCGCCTTCCTGCTCGCCGCCGGTATGAATCTGTTCAGCTACTGGAACGCCGACAAGATGGTGCTGAGGATGAACAACGCCGTCGAGGTCGACGCGAAGAATGCGCCCGAATTCTATGCCATCGTCGAGGCGCTGGCCAAGCAGGCCGGCCTGCCGATGCCGAAAACCTATCTGATCGACAACCCGCAGCCCAATGCCTTCGCCACCGGCCGCAATCCCGAAAATGCTGCCGTCGCAGCCTCGACCGGGCTGCTGGAACGCCTTTCGCATGAGGAAGTGGCAGCCGTCATGGCGCATGAGCTCGCCCACATCCAGCACCGCGACACGCTGACCATGACCATTGTCGCGACGCTCGCCGGCGCGATCTCGATGCTCGGCAATTTCGCCTTCTTCTTCGGTGGCAACCGCAACAACAACCCGTTCGGCTTTGTCGGCGTGCTGGTGGCGATGCTGGTGGCGCCCTTTGCCGCCATGATCGTGCAGATGGCGGTCAGCCGCACGCGCGAATACGAAGCCGACCGGCGCGGCGCCGAAATCGTTGGAAATCCGCTTTGGCTGGCGTCTGCCCTTGACAAGATCGCCCGCGGCGCCGAACGCATCCGCAACCCGGATGCCGAACGCAACCCCGCGACCGCGCATCTCTTCATCATCAATCCCCTTCACGGCGAGCGCATGGACAGCCTGTTTTCGACCCACCCGAATACCGACAACCGCATCGCCGCGCTGCAGGCGATGGCGCGCGACATGGCCGGCAGCCAGCCCGCGCCGCGCCAGGCGCCGACGCCCGAGCCGGCGGAAGACTTGCAGGCGGATACCCAGCAAGGCCCATGGGGCAAGGCAGCGCAGCCCGAGCCGACAAAGCCAAAGTCCAATCCGTGGGGCCGCAACCCGACCGGACCCAAAGGTCCGTGGTCGTGAGCGGCGCCGGAAGCCGGCCCGTACATTCAGGCAATCGCGAAGACAGCTCGGACGAATCCGTCGCCGGCCTTGCCGCGCGCAAGGCGGCGGCGCGGCTGCTCGCCGCCGTCATCGATGCGCGCACGCCGCTGGACGGGCTGACCGATCATGAGAACGGCCATCCGCAATACAAGGCGCTCGACCTGCGCGACCGCGGCCTGGTGCGCGCCATACTGGTGACCGCGCTGCGCTACCGCATGACCATTGCCGGGCTCCTCGCCCGCCGCCTTCAAAAGCCGCTGCCACCCAACGCCACGGCGCTTTCGCATATCCTCCATGTAGCGGCGGCGCAGATCCTGTTCCTCGACATTCCCGACAGCGCCGCCGTCGATTTGGCCGTGACCCACGCCAAATCCGATCCGCGCACGCAGCGTTTCTCCGGCCTCGTCAACGGCGTGCTGCGCACGTTGGCGCGGGCCAAGGACACGGAATTGCCTGCCGCGCTCGCCGCCACCGACGAAGCGCCAAAATGGTTTTCCGACCGGCTGATGGCCGCCTATGGCGCCGAGAAGACGAAGCAGATTCTCGCCGCGCACCGCGTCGAGGCGCCAGTCGACTTCACGGTCAAGGCCGATCCCGAACTGTGGGCCGAAAAGCTCGGTGGCATCGTGCTGCCGACCGGCACGATCCGGGTGGAGAAGCTGAGTGCCTCCGTCACCGAATTGCCCGGGTTTGAGGAAGGCGCCTGGTGGGTCCAGGACGCCGCCGCCAGTTTTCCGGCGCGGCTGTTCGGCGATGTCAGTGGCCTGCGCGTCGCCGACCTCTGCGCCGCCCCCGGCGGCAAGACCGCCCAGCTGATCCTTGCCGGCGCAAAAGTCACCGCCGTCGACACATCGAAAAACCGGCTGGCGCGGCTGACACAGAACCTCGAACGTCTCGGCCTGTCGGCGGAAATCGTCCAGGCCGATCTGCTGAAATACCAGCCGGCGGAACTGTTCGACGCCGTCCTGCTCGACGCACCATGCTCCTCCACCGGCACGGTGCGGCGCCACCCCGATGTGCCGTGGACGAAGACCATGGCCGACGTCGAAAAGCTCGCCGACCTGCAGGCAAGGCTGCTCGCGCGCGCCGTCACCCTGGTCAAACCGGGCGGTCGGATTGTTTTTTCCAACTGCTCGCTCGACCCGATCGAAGGCGAAGAGCTGCACCGCGCCTTCCTCGCCGGCAACAAAACGATCGCCGACGATCCGCTGCGGCCGGGCGAGATCGCTGGCCTCGATTCTTTCCTGACCAGCCAGGGCACGCTGCGCACCACACCAGCCGATCTCGATCTCGGCTCGCCCGGCATTTCCGGCCTGGACGGTTTCTTCGCCGCCCGCATGCGGCGTTTGGCCTGACACCTCCGACGCGACGACACGCCCTAAAGCATGTCGTCCAGACTCCAGTGGTTGGCCCATCGCGCATCGATTTCATCGTCGACATTCTGGTAGCGGATATCGGTGGAGAGCCGGATTCGCCCCTCCAAGCTCTGGTTGGTCGTCGAAGCGTGGATCATGTAGGGCGAGTGCAGAACGACATCGCCCGCCTCGAAATCCGCGATCAGCCAGCGCGTGTCGAACCGCTCCGCCATATCGGGCAGATCCTTTGACACCCAGCCACCCTCGCTCATGTTTTTGTTAAAGGCGCTGATGCGCTCTTCCGGGCTGAGCCCGGCATTGTCCCTATTGAACCGGGCCTCCATGTCGAGGCCGATCGCGTGCGAGCCCTCGAGATAGACCAGACCGCCCATGTCGACGGAAACGTCGCCGATCGGAATCCAGGCCGTGACGATGCGGCTGGTGCCGCCGCGCAGATAGACGAGGTCGTAATGCGCCGGCGTCGCGACAGTCGTGCCGGGCTGGGTGAAGCGCATGAGCTTGCGCTTGTGCAAGTAGGACAGCCCGCCGACAAACGCATCCATGAGCCGCGCCATCTGCGGCTGTGCGCAAAAGCCTTCATAGGCGGTGGAGCGAACCAGCGCCATCAACCGGCGGTCGGCGAGCTGGCGGTCGAATACACCGCTGGCTGCTATGCCGAGCGCGGGATCGCAGCCGGGTTGCAGCAGCCCGGTATCGGCCAGATGCGAAAACACCCAGCCGCGAAAATCGATCACGTCACGGCGCGGCAGCAGGCCTTTCAGCCAGACGTAGCCCTGCTCGGCAAAGAGCTTGTGGATCGTCTCGATGCCGACCTTGGGGTCGGTTGGCGAGAGATAGCCCAACCGGTTCGGCGCCGTCGACAATGTCTTGCCGTTGGCGATTAAAGTGATCGGAGGAACAGTGTCCTCGAGCTGCGCTCCGCTTGTCGATCTTGACATTTCAGTCACCCATGGTCTGTGATCTCGGCTAGCAGTGCCATGCCTGCCATCACCCTCACCATGGACAGAACAAAGAGCTGGACTTTTCGCTCATGACCGATCGTGATTTCGCGCTCTACAGATCGGCGCCGGCCGCCGCCGGCGGCCTGTCGGTAACCGGGAGTGGCCGACATCGGGTCGCGCAGGCAATCACCGCGCGCAAACTGCCGGATTTTGCCGTGGTGCTGGTCGAGGGCGGGCAAGGCTGGCTGGAAACCAAAGCCGGCGGCAGGCAGGCGGTCGAGGCACCTGCCCTGTTCTGGCTGTTTCCCGGCAAAACGCATTCCTATGGACCGGACGCATCGGGCTGGCTGGAACGCTGGGCGCTCTTCGACGGCGCCCTGACGCGCGACTTCACCCGGTTGCGGCTGATCACCGAGGACACCCCTGTCGTTCGGCTAAGCGATCTCAGCGAGATGCAGCGTCTGTTTGACACGCTGCACAGCGAGCTGTCGATCGATACGGTGCTTAGCCAGGCGGAAGCCGTTGCCACGATGCATCGCATCGTCGTGCGCGCCGCCCGGCAGGCGGCGGATCGGATCAACCGCCAACGGGATCCGGAGCTTAACGGTGCCGCCGACATCGAGCCCATCATCAACGAATTGCGCCGCTGTGCCTGCGATTCGGTCGATCTCGACGCCTTTGCCGCGAAATTCGGGATGTCGCCGGCAACCTTGCGCCGCAGGTTCGCGCTGGCTGCTGGCATGTCACCCAAGGCCTTTCAACTGCGCATTCGGCTCGACCGCGCCAAGCAGATGCTGGCCGCTTCCGATTCGTCGATTGAATCCATCGCCGCCGCCGTCGGCATCCACGACGCCTTCTACTTCTCCCGCCTGTTTCGCGATCGCGAGAACTGTTCGCCGAGCGAGTTTCGATCTCGCCACAACCGCAAGTGAGCGCTGGATTGTCGGGCTTAGCCCCGGAAATCGCTCGACTTTTTTCGGGGTGGGTCGGCCGCGGGGAGCGTGAAGCCCTTCACGTCGGCCGAATTCGACTTCGCATAAGTTCTTGAATCATATAAGCTTGTGCTGGGGTACTGGAGCATGATGCCGAAAAATGTGACGCGGTTTTCGGACAACATCGTGCTCTATCACTAGGTGACGAGGAGGGGTTTTGGCACTGGCTGCCGGCAGTACGACACGTCTGTGGACGCTTGTCGCCAAGGAGTTTTGGCGCAAGACGCGCAGGCGCCTGCGCGCAGGGCCAGTCTATCGCTGGCGCTATTCCGGACGCACGCCGGAGCGCGTCCTGATTGCGCCGCCGGACCTCAGGCTCGCCGACCCGCAGATCGCGCTCGAAATCTATTATGGCCGCTATCCTTTGTCGGGCCATCTGGTCGAAACCGGCGGCAAATCGCCGTTCCAGATCGACGTGCCCAATCGCGGCTGGGTAAAGACGCTGCACGGTTTCCGCTGGCTGCGCCACATGCGCGCCGCCGGCACCGAGCTTGCCGCCGCCAATGCCCGTGCGCTGGTTTCCGACTGGATCGCCATGCACGGCAACCAGATTTCCGGCATCGCCTGGGAACCGGGAACCACGGCAAAGCGAGTCATCGCCTGGCTGCAACATTCCTCGGTTGTCCTACAAGGGGCCGAATTTCCGTTCTATCGCGCCTTCCTGAAATCGCTCGCCGTGCAGATCCGCTACCTCCGCTCGATGGCGCGCGAAATGCCGGACGGCAAGGACAGGCTGCGCGCCCGCATTGCGCTGGCTTTCGCCGCCTTGTCGCTGCCGGCGCCTGCCTCGGCGCTGCGCGGCGCCACCCGCAATCTGGCGGAAGAACTCGACCGCCAGATCCTTCCCGACGGCGGCCATATTTCGCGCAACCCGATGGCCGTGCTCGAACTGCTCGCCGACCTTCTGCCGCTGCGCCAGACCTATGCCAACCAGGCCGAAACGCCGCCGGCAGCCCTTATGGGCGCCATCGACCGCATGCTGCCGGCGCTGCGCTTCTTCCGCCACCAGGACGGCAGCCTCGCCCGCTTCAACGGCATGGGCGCCACCATCCACGACCGCATCGCCACCATATTGCGCCATGACGACACCGCCGGCGCGCCGCTGCTGCACGCGCCGCATTCCGGCTATGAGCGGCTGTCGATGGGTGGCGTGACGGTCATTGCCGACACAGGCGCGTCGCCGCCCGTCGACGTGTCCAACGCCGCGCATGCCGGGTGCCTGGCCTTCGAGCTGTCTTCCGGCCGCCAGCACTATGTCGTCAATGCCGGTATCGATACCTATGGCGCCGCCGAATTCCGGCCGCTGGCGCGCGCCACCGCGGCGCATTCGACCGCCACCATCAACGACACCTCGTCGGCGCGGTTTTCCCATTCGCTGCGCGTCAACGACCTGCTCGGTACACCGCTGCTGGGTGGCCCTCAGCAGGTGCCGTGCAAGCGCATCGACCAGAAGGGCACGCAAGGCTTCATCGCCCGCCATGACGGCTATATCCAGCGCTTCGGCTTCCTGCATGAGCGCGAGATGAAACTGTCGAGCGAGGGCAATGTGCTTGCCGGCAGGGACCGCTTTCTGCGTCCCGGCGGCGCCGCCATCCGCAACAATGGCCGCGACTTCGTCGTGGTGCGCTTCCACATTCATCCCGACATCAACCTTTTGCAGGACGAGCATGACCGTCTGGTGCTGACCGCCGACCAGGCCGACACTTGGGTGTTCACCTGCACCGAAGTGGCGCCGGAAGTGGAGGAATCGATCTATTTCGCCGGCCTTGGCGGCCCGCGCCGCTGCCGCCAGATCATGCTGGCGTTCAAGGCGTCCGAGATTGCCGAGGTCCATTGGCAGCTGACGCGCACCCGCATCGCCGGCTACCCCGAAAACAACTGAGCGTCATTGCCGGCGCCGGCTTGATCGAGCTTCCGGCCCGACCTTCCTGCTTGATTTCCTGACCTCATGTGCTACGGCCCGGCAACGCTCTCCAATCAGCCCTGAAAGGCCGCCAGCCCATGGCCGTCGCCGCCAAGAACATTCCGGCACCCGACCTCGTTCCGGTCCGCCGCGCGCTGCTTTCGGTTTTCGACAAGACCGGCCTGATCGACTTCGCCAGGGGCCTGGCCGCGGCCGGCGTCGAGCTGGTCTCGACCGGCGGCACGGCAAAAGCGATCGCCGAGGCAGGGCTCGCCGTGCGCGATGTCTCCGAACTGACCGGCTTTCCCGAGATCATGGACGGCCGCGTCAAGACGCTGCATCCGTCCGTGCATGGCGCGCTGCTCGGCGTGCGCGACGATCCGGAGCATACCAAGGCGATGCACGATCACGGCATCGAGCCGATCGATCTCCTCGTCTCCAACCTCTACCCGTTCGAGGAGGTTCGCCGCTCCGGCGCCGACTATGCCGCGATTGTCGAGAACATCGACATTGGCGGCCCGGCAATGATCCGCGCCTCGGCCAAGAACCACGCCTATGTCGCCATCGTCACCGATCCCGGCGACTATGCCGCGGTGCTGAATGCGCTGGAGATGAACATCGGCTCGCTGTCACTGGATTTCCGCAAGAAGCTCGCGGCCAAGGCCTTTGCCCGCACCGCCAGCTACGATGCGGCGATCTCCGGCTGGTTCGCCGAGACGCTGGAGATCGAGCATCCGACCTGGCGTGCCTTGGGCGGCCGGCTGGAGAGCGTCATGCGCTATGGCGAGAACCCGCATCAGAGCGCCGGTTTCTACCTCAATGGCGACAAGCGTCCGGGCGTCGCCACGGCCCGCCAACTGCAGGGCAAGCAGCTATCCTACAACAACATCAACGACACCGACGCCGCCTTCGAACTGGTCGGCGAGTTCGATCCCAACCGCTGCGCAGCGGTGGCCATCATCAAGCACGCCAACCCGTGCGGCGTCGCCGAAGGCGCTTCGCTGACGGCGGCCTATGCCAGGGCGCTGGCTTGCGACCCGGTCTCTGCCTTTGGCGGCATTGTCGCCATGAACCGCATCCTCGACGCCGAAGCGGCCGAGGAGATTGTGAAAACCTTTACCGAAGTAATCATCGCGCCGAATGCCTCGGAAGACGCCGTCCGCATCGTTGCCGCCAAGAAGAATTTGCGCCTGCTGGTCACCGGCGGCCTGCCCGATCCACGTTCTGCCGGCACCACGGTCAAGTCCGTCGCCGGCGGCATGCTCGTCCAGGGTCGCGACAATGCGGTGGTCGATGATCTCGAACTCAAGGTGGTGACCAAGCGCGCGCCGACGGCAGCTGAACTGGCCGACCTGAAATTCGCCTTCCGCATCGCCAAGCACGTCAAGTCGAACGCCATCGTCTACGCCAAGGACGGCGCCACCGTCGGCATCGGCGCCGGCCAGATGAGCCGCGTCGATTCCTCGCGCATCGCCGCCCGCAAGGCGCTCGATGCGGCGGAAGCGGCAGGCCTCGCCGAACCGCTGACCAAAGGCTCGGTGGTCGCTTCCGACGCCTTCTTCCCCTTTGCCGACGGGCTGATCTCAGCCATCGAAGCCGGCGCCACGGCGGTGATCCAGCCGGGCGGCTCGATGCGCGACGACGACGTCATCGCTGCCGCCGATGCGCATGGCATTGCGATGGTGTTTACGGGCGTGAGGCATTTCAGGCACTAGCGCCTCTTCCTTCTCCCCCTGTGGGAGAAGGTGGATCGGCGCGATAGCGCCGAGACGGATGAGGGGTGTTCCAGCGGAGTGAGACGTCGGCATTCCCTGGAACACCCCTCATCCGTCCGAGCTTCGCTCGGCCACCTTCCCCCACAAGGGGGGAAGGGAAAGTGGAGCTATTCCACCGGCTGATCCGCCGGATATGGCGTCTTGATCAAGATCGCTATGCCTACGCCCAGGAATAGCACGATGGCAGCCATGCCCAGTCGCGCTGAGCCGCTGGCGAGCGTGATCGACGCCACCATGAACGGTGCCAGGAAACTCGTCGCCCTACCGGCCAGCGCATAAATGCCGAAATAGCGGCCGGATTCTGCGGCTGTGACGCTACGCGCCATGTAGGAGCGCGACGATGCCTGCACCGGCCCGAAGGCCAGCCCGATCAGCAGGCCATAGAAGATGTAGGCCTTTTCCGCCGCCGTGCCGAACAGGCCTCCGCTATCGGCTCCCGGCATCATCCAGGCGCCGAACAGCGTGTAGCCAGGTCCGGTCGAGACGATGCCGATGGTGGCTAGGCTGAGCATGACGAGCGAAATCATCACGATGGTCTTGGAGCCGAGCGCGGTGTCCAGCCAAGCGGCAACCAGGCAGCCGACAATGGCGACGACATTGAGGATGATGCCGAACATGCCGATCTCGGTGATCGACCAGTGGAACATCGCCGCAGCAAAGGTGCCGCCCAAAGCGAGCAGCGCGTTGACGCCGTCCTGATAGATCATGCGGGCGACAAGGAAACGGAAGATCCCTCTGCGCTGGCGCACTTCGGTCAGGGTCGACTTAAGCTCCGACAGGCCTTCGCGTACCGCCGGCCCAATCGGAATGCCTTTGATGGCGTCCGGCGTGAAAAAGAACATCGGCAGGATAAACAGCAAATACCAGCCTGCCGACAGCGGCCCGGTGGCGCGCGCGTCCTCGCCGAGTTTCGGATCAAGCCCGAACAGTGGGTCTATGCCAATGATCGTCTTGCCGGTCTCCGCCGAGCCCGCCAGACAGGTGACGACAAAGATCAGCGCGATCATGCCGCCGAGATAGCCGAGGCCCCAGGCCATATTCGAGATGTGGCCGATCTCGCTCTTCGGCACCAGGCGCGGCATCATCGAATCGTTGAACACGGTCGAGAATTCCGCTGCCACCGAAGCGAGCGAGAAGAATAGCACCACCAGGAAAAGGCTTGAGCCGGGTGCGGCGAACCACAGCAGGCAAAGACTGATGATCTTGATCGAGGCGAAGAAGGCGATCCATGGCTTGCGCGGGCCGGTCTGGTCGGCGATCGAGCCGAGGATCGGCGACAGAACGGCGATGACCAGACCCGCGGCGGCGATACCATAGCCCCAGGCCGCCTGGCCGCTTTCGGGATTGCTGGCCATGCGCGAAACGAAATACGGGCCGAAGATGAAGGTGGTGACGACGGTGAAAAATGGCTGCGCCGCCCAGTCGAACAACATCCATCCCCAGATGCCGCGTCCCGATGCCCGCTGCACTGTTTCCACCGCCGCCATGCTGAAGATCCCTGCTCCGCCCGTATCGGGCGCCATGTCTGCATGTTTCGCATTGTCTTGCAAACAAACAAGCGTCACGCCGCCGGCCATTGGCCTTGGGTTCCTCGCCCCCACGGAGTGGGGGAGAGGTGGCTCGGCGAAGCCGAGACGGAGAGGGGGAAAAGCGCCGCCCTACGCTCGGGTTGATTATACAGGCCTCGCCCTACGAAGCCCCCTCTCCGACCGCTTCGCGGCCACCTCTCCCCCGCCTGTGGCGGGGGCGAGGAACCCAAGCTTTCAGGACTCACATCCCCGTCAAATCACTGATCAGCCCCGATGCCACCGACAGCCGCGACACGGTGATGTCGCCGCCTTCGGTCAGCGCCTGCAGCCGCTCGCGGATGCGCGCCACGCGCTCGCCGCCGGCCTCCAGCCACGCCGCCACCGGGTCCGCCGTGCCGGCATGGCCGGTCAGTGCGGCCACCGCGATGCCGCGCCGGGCGGCGCCGATCGTGTCGGTGGCGCGCGACAGCGCCAGCTGGTCGTAATAGTCCGACGGCGTGATCGAGCGCGCCGCGTCCTCGACGCGCGGAATGCGGAAGGCATCGCTGACGGCGAAGAACGCCTTGGCCGCCACGACGATGTCGGCATTGGCCATGCGCGACGTCAGCGCGATATCGGGAATCAGTTCCGCCAGATCGGCTAGCGCCAGCTTTTCGGCCAGCTTTTCTGGCGCGCCGACCTTGAACAGGCCGTGCCGCCGCTCCTCGATCCGCTCCCGCGAGAAGGCCGGCAACAGCGAGACGAGCTTCGGCTCCAGCGCCTTGCGCGCCTCCTGCAATTCGGCGATGCGCTGGCCGAGCGGGGCGGTGCCGGCATCGTTCTTCAGGTACCAGCCGCTGGTCACGTAGATAAGCCGGCTGACGGACTGGTAGAGGTCGAGTTGCGCCTGGCCGTCGATCTGGCTGTCGAGCGCGTCGATCTCGCGGTAGAGCGCCGGCAAGGCAAAGCCGTCGCGCACCACGGCAAAGGTGCGCACCACGTCAGCGGCGGTGCGGCCTGTGGCTTCCTGCAGCCGGTTGACGAAGGACGGACCCCCGCGATTGACGAGGTCGTTGGCGACGACGCGGGCGATGATCTCGCGGCGCAGCCGATGACCGTGGATCTCGGTGGCGTATTTCTTCGCCATCCGGTCGGGGAAATAGCCCATCAGGTCGCGGTCGAAATGCGCATCGTCGGGCACGTCGCTGGCGACGATGTCGGAAAACAGCACGATCTTGGCATAGGCGAGCAGCACACCGAGCTCAGCCCGGGTCAGCGGCTCGCCGCGTGCCTCGCGCTCGGCAAGGGCAGCCGGCGACGGCAGTGTCTCGACGGCGCGGTCGAGCAGGCCGCGCGCCTCCAGCGCGGTCATGAAGCGGCTCTGATGGGCGATGTCGGCGAGGCCACGCTTGCGCGCGATCGAAAGCGCCAGCGTCTGTTCGTAATTGTTGGACAGCACCAGTCCGCTGACCTCGTCGGTCATCTCGGCGAGCAGCTTGTTGCGCGCCGGTCGGGTCAGCGATCCCTTGCGCATGGCGGACGCCAGCGCGATCTTGATGTTGACCTCGACGTCGGAGCAGTTGACGCCGCCGGAATTGTCGATGGCGTCGGAATTGCAGCGGCCGCCGGCAAGCCCGAACTCGATGCGAGCGCGCTGCGTCACGCCAAGATTGGCGCCTTCGCCGATCACTTTCGCCCGGACATCGAGCGCGGTGATGCGGATGGCGTCATTGGCGCGGTCGCCGACTTCGGCGTTGGTCTCGCCAGATGCTCGCAAGTACGTACCAATGCCGCCGAACCACAAGAGATCGACATTCGCCTTGAGAATGGCGGTCATGATCTCGGCCGGTGTCGCAGTCGTCTTGGTGAGGCCGATCGCTGCCGCCGCTGCCGCCGGCAGTGTGATCGACTTCTGGCTGCGCGAGACGATGACGCCGCCTTCCGACAGTTTGGTTTTGTCGTAATCCTGCCAGCTCGAACGCGGCAATGCGAACATGCGCACGCGCTCGGCCATCGAGGCCACCCTGTCGGGATCGGGATCGATGAAAATGTCGCGATGGTCGAAGGCGGCGATCAGCCTGGTCTGCGGCGACAGCAGCATGCCGTTGCCGAACACGTCGCCCGACATGTCGCCGACGCCGACGACGGTGAAGGGCGAGGTCTGGATGTCGCGGTTCATCTCACGGAAATGCCGCTTGACCGCTTCCCAGGCGCCCTTGGCGGTGATGCCCATCTTCTTGTGATCGTAGCCGGCCGAGCCGCCGCTGGCGAAGGCGTCGTCGAGCCAGAAGCCGTGCTTTTCCGAAATGGCGTTGGCGGTGTCGGAGAAGGTCGCCGTGCCCTTGTCGGCGGCGACGACGAAATAGGGATCGTCCGGGTCGCGGCGCACGACACCGGCCGGCGGGATGACACCATCGAGGCCGATATTGTCGGTGATCGACAACAGGCTGGAGACGAAGTTCTTGTAGGCCGACGTGCCGGCCTCGAAGATCGCGTCCCGGCTGCCGCCCGCGGGGAGCCGCTTGGGGAAGAAGCCGCCCTTGGCGCCGACCGGCACGATGACGGCGTTCTTGACCTGCTGCGCCTTGACCAGGCCGAGCACCTCGGTGCGGTAGTCCTGGGCGCGGTCCGACCAGCGCAGGCCGCCGCGCGCCACCGGACCGAAGCGCAGATGCACACCTTCGACCTCGGAACCGTAGACGAAGATCTCGCGCCATGGGCGCGGCGCCGGCAGGCCTTCGACCGCCTGCGAGTCGAGCTTGATCGCCAGCGACTGCCCTCTCGCTTTCGTTTCGGCAACGAAATGGTTTGTTCGCAGCGACGCTTCGATCAAATTGAGATAGCGGCGGATGATGGTGTCGTCATCGATGTTGGGCACCTCTTCCAAGGCGTCCTTGATCTTGGCCTTGAGGTGCTTGGCGGCGACCACGCCTTCCGTCTCGGCCGCCGGCCCGAGGCGGGCGACGAACAGCGCATGCAGGCCACGCGCAATGTCGGGATAGCGATTGAGCGCTGCGGCGATGAAATCCTGGCTCTGCGGAATGCCGGCCTGCTGCAGATAGCGGCCATAGGCGCGCAGGATGGTGACTTCGCCCGACCACAGGCCGGCGGTCTGGGCAAGGCCGTTGTAGCTGTCATTGTCGATATCGCCGCGCCACACCGACAGGAAGGCGTCTTCGAACAGCGCGCCGCCATCGGCGAGGTCGATCGGCTTGCCGTAGCTGTTCTCCAGTTCCATGTCGTGGACGAAGACGGTGTCGCCACTGTCCTCGTCGACTTCGAAGGTACGCTCGCTGATGACGCGGAAACCGATGTTTTCCAGTACCGGCACACGCCGCGACAGCGCCACCGGGCTGCCGTAGTGGTAGATCTTCAGCGCCGCCTGATGCGGCTTCTGGTCGGAGTGGCGATAGTAGTCGATGGCGATCGGATTGCCGGCGCTGATTTTGGCGATGCGCCCGGCATCGGCCAGCGCCACGGCGGCGCTGAAGGAGTCGCGATAGCTTTCGGGAAGCCGCGCAGCGATCGCCTTCAGCGACGGATCGCCGCCGCCGGCCTCCGCCGCCTCGGCCAGCGCGTCATCCCAGGTGCGCACGATGTCGCGGATGGCCGCCTCGATGGCCGCCTGCTCGACCTTCGGCGTCTTGCCGCCGGAGCGGCCGATGATGAAGTGGACGCGCGCCAGGCCGCCTTCGGGGAAGGCCGGATAGTAAGCCGACAAACGGCCTTCGAAGGCGGTCTTGAGATAGGCGCCGACCTTCTCGCGCACGACGCTGTCATAACGGTCGCGCGGCACGAAGACGAGGATGGAGACGAAGCGGTCGAACTGGTCGACGCGCACCAGCGCCCGCACCCGCGGCCGCTCGACCAGGCCGAGAATGGCGGCGGCGTGCTTCTTCAGGATCGGCACCGGCACCTGGAACAGTTCGTCGCGCGGGTAGCTCTCCAACACGTTGATCAGCGCCTTGCCGGAGTGGTCGTGCCGGTCGAAGCCGGACTTGGCGATGATGGTTTCGGCCTTTGACCTGAGATAAGGGATCTTCATCACCGAGCGCGTGTAGGCGGTCGAGGTGAACAGGCCGACGATACGCAATTCGCCGGCAAGCGTGCCCTTGGCGGTGTAGGTCTTGACGCCGATGTAATCGAGATAGATGCGGCGGTGCACCAGCGACTTGGCGTTGGCCTTGGTGACGATCAGCGGCTCCGGCCCGTGCAGGAAGGCGCGGATCTCGGGCGTCGTCGTGACCGCCTCGGTGCCGCGCCTGAGCACCAGCACATCCGGGTCGGAGAGGATGCCGAGGCCGGGCTTGTCGGCGCGCTCCAGATTGCCGCTCTCCGCGCCGCCGGTGTATTTGAATTCGCGCATGCCGAGGAAGGTGAAATTGTCGTCGCGCAGCCATTCCAGGAAGGCGATCGCCTCGGCGACGCTCTTCTTGTCCAACGGCACGGCGGAATAGCGAAACTCCGAAATAGCCTGGTCGAGACGGGCGAGCATCGGCTTCCAGTCGCTGACCGCGGCGCGCACCTGGTTCAGCATCTTGCGCAGCCGCTCGGCCAACGCGTTCGCCTGCCCCGCCGTCAGGCGCGGGATGTGGACATGGACCACGCTCAGCCGATCGTGATTGCCGTCGTCCTTGAGGATGCCGCCGTCGCCGAGGATCTCATCGACGCCGGCCTTGCCATGGCGCACCACGATGACCGGATGGGTGACCAAAGTCGGTTCGCCTGATGTCTCGGTGATCTCGCCGAGGATCGAATCGAACAGGAACGGCATATTATCGTTGACGACGGTGATAACCGTCATCGGCCGGCCCTCGCGGGAGACGCCGGAATCGGCATCGACGGCAACGACGCTGTGGCCCTTCTTGTGGACGGCTACGGCACGGCCGGCCAGATCGGCGGCGCGCTCAAGATCGGCGGCGTCATAGGTTGCAATGTCTTCAGCCGGCGCGCGGGCCAGCAGATAGTCGGCAAGCCTGCCCGGCCTGTCCTCGGGTTTTGCCGCAGCGGTGGCTTTTTTCTTCGATCTCGCTGCGGATTTCACGCTCGCCATGATGTCCTCCCGTCACATGCTTTTACGACTATGGTAGCAGATGACCGCCGTTTGGCGACAAAGGTTTGACGGCTCGCTAAGAATTATCCGAATTCGGCGGTCAGGCGGCAATGAACGAGGAGGAGACCCCCATGTCCGGCAAAATCAGCGCCCTTGACCTCGGCATCGCGGAGCTCAGCGAGGCGACAAAAGCCTATTTCGCCAAATGCGAGGAAAAGCTCGGCCTGGTTCCCAACGTGCTTCTTGCCTATGCCTTCGACGAGAAGAAGCTGCGCGCCTTCACCGACACCTACAATGATCTGATGCTGGGTGAATCCGGCCTGTCGAAGCTGGAGCGCGAGATGATCGCGGTCGTCGTCTCCTCCATCAACCATTGCTATTACTGCCTGACCGCGCATGGCGCGGCGGTGCGCCAGCTCTCCGGCGATCCGGCCTTCGGCGAGATGATGGTGATGAATTTCCGCGCCGCGAATCTTTCCCCGAAGCAGACGGCGATGCTGGAATTCACCGTCAAGCTGACCGAAGAGCCAGCAAAGATCGTCGAAGCCGACAGGGCCGCTTTGCGCAACGCCGGATTCACCAACCGCGACATCTGGGACATAGCCTCGACCGCCGCCTTCTTCAACATGTCCAACCGGGTGGCGGCAGCCATCGACATGCGGCCGAACGACGAATACCACGCCATGGCAAGGTCATAGCATGACGATAGACACGTCAGGCAAATGGTGGTTGGCAGCGAGCCCAACGACATTGCGGAATACCTGGAGGGGTATGCCACCGAAGGCTATGAGGTTCACGACTTCAGGCTCGCCCGATGCAAATGCGGCTCCATCTCGTTTCTCCTCGACGCCGATGATGACGAGGGCGTGGCGCGACGAACGTGCACAGCCTGTGGATCCGAGCATCTTCTCTGCGATAGCGAAGAGTTTTGGGACGAAGCCCAGCCGGAACGGTGGGTATGTGGATGCGGCTCCGAAGCTGCAAACATCGGCGTCGGGTTTTCCATCTACCCGCGACGTGGCGGCGTTCGCTGGCTCATGGTCGGGACTCGATGCTCAGCTTGTGGCGTCTTGGGATGCTTCGCCGGCTGGAAAGTGGGCACCGGCGATAGCATGATCAGGATCGCGCCGCGATGGCCGCGGCAGCACCGGCCATCGTCGTGGCGCTGACGCGGTTGGCGATCTTCATGGCGCGCTTGGGAGCTTGCGCGCCTGCGAGGCCGCGAGCACCCAAGCGAGATCGATGGCGATGAGGACAACCGCCATGGTCGCAGTCAGCTCGACCCAGCCGATGACACTGACCGACGCGAGGTCGATGATCGTTGGCAGCAGCGCCAGGTAGAACATCATGATCTTGGGATTGCCGAGCGTCACCGCCATGCCGGCAAAGAACAGTTTTACCGCCGAATCTTCACGCGGCATCTCGCCTTCTTTTGCATCGACCGGCGCCGTCCACATTTTCCAGGCGAGGTAGGCGAGGTAGGCAACACCGACCCATTTCACGACCACGAAGGCGAAGTGAAAAGTCTGCGCCACGACAGCCAGTCCGAACACCGCCAGCGACAGCCAGATACCCTCGCCGATCCACATGGCAAGCAGGAAACGGAAACACGTCGCGAAAGCCCTTTGAGATGACGCGCGCCACAAGGGCTGCGATCGATGGGCCGGGCGACCCGGCGGCGACGAACAGAGCTGCGGCGAAAATCAGGAGCGAGGTGAGGTGCATGGTGGAGCCTTCGAGCGTTGGAGCGCGAAGGATAGCCGATCAGCCGCAATTTGGAACCCTGCGGGCTGATGGCCCAGCGCACGCGACAAATTTCAGCAGGCGACCTTGCCCGCATCGGTGGTTTCAGAAAGGATCGCGGCCATGAAATCGATCGTCATCCACGCTGCAAAAGACCTCCGCATCGAAGAGAGCGATCCGGGTGCGCCCGGCGCCGGACAGGTCGAGATTTCAGTCGAGGCCGGCGGCATTTGCGGCTCGGACCTGCACTATTACAATCATGGCGGCTTTGGCGTCGTCCGCCTGCGCGAGCCGATGATCCTGGGACATGAGGTTGCCGGCACGGTGAGGGCGCTTGGCGCGGGCGTCTCAACCCTCGCCGTCGGCGACCGTGTCGCGATTTCGCCCAGCCGGCCCTGCAATGCCTGCCGCTACTGCCTGCAAGGCATGCAGAACCAATGCCTCAACATGCGCTTCTATGGCAGCGCCATGCCGATGCCGCACATACAGGGCGCCTTCCGCCAGCGGCTCGTCGCCGAAGCCTGGCAGTGCCACAGAATAGCCGACCATGTCTCCATCAACGAAGCCGCCTTCGCCGAGCCTTTTGCGGTAACGCTGCACGCCGTGAGCCGCGCCGGCTCGTTGCTCGGCAAGCAGGTGCTGGTCACCGGCAGCGGGCCGATCGGCGCCCTCTGCATCCTGGCCGCACGCGTCCACGGCGCGCGCGAGATCGTCGCCACCGATGTCATGGATGCCGTGCTGACAAAGGCCCGCGAGATCGGCGCCGACCGCACCATCAATGTCGCCACCGATGCCGACAAGCTCGCCGCCTACAATGTCGAAAAGGGCAGTTTCGACGTGATGTTCGAATGTTCCGGCAATGAGCGTGCGGTGCGGGCCGGCCTGGACGTGCTGAAGCCGCGCGGCGTGCTGGTCCAGCTCGGCCTTGGCGGCGACATGTCGTTGCCACAGAATCAGATCGTCGCCAAGGAGATCGAGATGCGCGGCTCCTTCCGTTTTCACGACGAATTCGCACTGGCCGTCGACCTGATCAACAACCGCCGTGTCGACGTCAAGCCGCTGCTGACCGGCATCTATCCGATGGACGAGGCGGTGGCGGCCTTCGAGATCGCCGGCGACCGCACCCAATCGATGAAGGTGCAGATCGCCTTCGCGTGAGCATGGCGGAAGACCGGCTATAGGCCTTGCCCACGTGGCATCTTGTCGCTAGAAGAGCCCTCCCGACATCCATTTCGAGCTTGATTTTGCCTCAGTAACCGCCGGTCTCGCCAACTCCCCTGATCACACTGGCAGGGCGCCGCATTGAGCGGTGTCTGCTCCATTTTCATGTGTTCCTCAGGCGGCGGTTCGAGACCGGTTTGGCACTGCTGAACCGCTGTCGCGTGGCTGTCGCCCGTGGCACCTGACTTCCGACCATAGCTAGCTCTCGCCACGCCGTGCCCGCATGGGCATCTCGACATCGCCGGCCTGATGAACTTCCCCGACGGGAAGGGCTTATCAGCATGTCCGGCACTTTGCGCATCCACTGGGCGATTGCGCCCGAAATCGCACCTCGACCTCTCATCAACTGCAACCGCTGCGGCGCCGTGAAAGCCTATTGCTGCAGCGACAAATTCCGCGTCAACGCCAATGGCAAGCGCATCGACGTCTGGCTGATCTATCGCTGTATCGACTGCGACAATTCGTGGAATTTCGGCATTTTCGAACGCTGCAACCGCCGCGACATCGAACCGGCGCTGCTGGCCGCCCTTGAAAGCAACGACCCGGCCCTCGCCCGCCGCCACGCCTTCGATGTCGTGACGTTGCGAAGCCGGGTTGGCCGCGTCGAGGAGTTTTCCGACGTCGCCGTTCACAAACAGAGGCTCGGCGACGAGGGCGAACGCGCAAGCACACTCGAACTCAGGCTCGCGCTGGAAATGCCGACATCGCTGCGACTCGACCGTTTGCTTGCCGGCGAGCTCGGCATCTCACGGTCGAGGCTTCAGGCGCTGGAGGAGAAGCGATTGCTGGTGGTTGATCCGGAAGGGGCCAAGGCTTTGCGCAAGCCGGCCCGCAACGGCACCACCGTGCGGATTGATCTCGCCAGCGAAGCCGACCGCAAAGCCATTATCTCAGCGGCCAGCGGATAGACGAAAGGGGCGAAGCATGTTGGTGCTTCGCCCCGTCCCATATCCGGTAAAATCAGACGATTAAGCCGCGCCGACCACTTTCGCCGACTTCTCGAAGCGCTTGCGCTCGTTCGGGTCGAGATAGAGCTTGCGCAGGCGGATGGTCTTCGGCGTCACCTCGACCAGCTCGTCGTCCTGGATCCAGGCCAGCGCGCGCTCCAGAGTCATGCGGATCGGCGGCGTCAGCTTGACCGCCTCATCCTTGCCGGCGGCGCGGATGTTGGTCAGCTTCTTGCCCTTCAGCACATTCACTTCGAGGTCGTTGTCACGGCTATGGATGCCGATGATCATGCCCTGATAGACCTTGACGCCCGGATCGATGACCATCGGGCCGCGGTCTTCCAGGTTCCACATGGCGTAGGCCACCGCCTCGCCCTGCTCGTTGGAGATCAGCACGCCGTTGGTGCGGCCCGGCAGTTCGCCCTTATAGGGCTGGTAGGCATGGAACAGCCGGTTCATCACGGCGGTGCCGCGCGTGTCGGTCAAGAGTTCCGACTGGTAGCCGATCAGGCCGCGCGTCGGCGCGTGGAAGACGATGCGCTGGCGGTTGCCGCCGGAGGGGCGCAGTTCGACCATCTCGGCTTTGCGCTCGGACATTTTCTGCACGACGATGCCGGCATGCTCCTCGTCGACGTCGATGACGACTTCCTCGACCGGCTCCAGCAATTCGCCGTTCTCGCCGTTCTGCATGACGACGCGGGGACGCGACACGGCGATCTCAAAGCCTTCGCGGCGCATCGTCTCGATCAGCACGGCCAGCTGCAATTCGCCGCGGCCGGAGACGAAGAACGAATCCTTGTCCGGCGATTCCTCGATCTTCAGCGCGACATTGCCTTCGGCTTCGCGCAGCAGGCGGTCGCGGATGACGCGGCTGGTCACCTTGTCGCCTTCGGTGCCGGCGAGCGGCGAGTCATTGACCAGGAAGGACATGGTCACGGTCGGCGGATCGATCGGCTGCGCATGCAGCGGTTCGGTCACCGCCGGGTCGCAGAAGGTGTCGGCAACGGTGCCTTTCGACAGGCCGGCAATGGCGACGATGTCGCCCGCCTGCGCCTCTTCGATCGGCTGGCGCTCGAGGCCACGGAAAGCGAGGATCTTGGAAATACGGCCGGTTTCGACCAGCGTGCCGTCATGGTGCAGCACCTTGACCGGCTGGTTGGACTTCAACGTGCCGCTCTCGATGCGGCCGGTGATGATGCGGCCGAGGAAGGGATTGGCTTCCAGAATGGTGCCGATCATGCGGAACGGACCGGGGTGAACGGTCGGCGCCGGCACATGCTTGATGACGAGGTCGAACAGCGGCGCCAGGCCCTGGTCCTTCGGGCCTTCCGGGTTTTCGGAGACCCAGCCATCGCGGCCCGAACCGTAGAGGATCGGGAAGTCGAGCTGTTCGTCAGTGGCGTCGAGCGCGGCAAACAGGTCGAACACCTCGTTGACTACCTCGACGTGTCGGGCATCCGGACGATCGATCTTGTTGATGACGACGATCGGCTTCAGGCCGACCTTGAGCGCCTTGCCGACGACGAACTTGGTCTGCGGCATCGGGCCTTCGGCGGCGTCGACCAGCACGATGGCCGAATCCACCATCGACAGGATGCGCTCGACCTCACCACCGAAATCGGCGTGGCCGGGGGTGTCGACGATATTGATGCGGGTATCCTTCCAGTCGACCGAGGTCGCCTTGGCCAGGATGGTGATGCCGCGTTCCTTTTCCAGGTCGTTGGAATCCATGGCGCGCTCGGCGACGCGCTGATTGTCGCGGAAGGAGCCGGATTGCCGGAGCAACTGGTCGACGAGGGTGGTTTTTCCATGGTCGACGTGCGCGATGATCGCGATATTACGAATTTTCATGTTGTGGTCTCGGGAGCGTTGCAGGCAGCAGGCCAAAAGGCGCCGCCTCTTTCGGTTGCGCGGCTCATACAGGGTTTTTCGCAATTGCGAAAGAGGAGGCGCATCACCAAATACTCATCAAATCTTAAGCATCTCGGTGTGAGATGGTTTTGTTAACCAAGGCGGGAACCTTTCGGGGCCTGGGCAGTTCGAAATTCATGACCGACAAACTCAACCGATTTTGGCCACTCATCGCTTCGGTCGCATTCGCTGCCCTGCTGGCGGCCAATGCCGCCCAATCGGCCGCGACGCTGAAGGAAGCCAATCCAGTCTCGTCCTCTGACCAGACGGCCGAGCAGATGTTCGCCGACGCCCCTGATGGCGTCGACCCCGTGGTCACCGGCCCGGTCAGCGCGTCGTTCAGGCAGAAGCAGCAGGCCGCCGGCTGCGACAGCGCGGTTTGGCCGAAGATTCCAACGGTTTGCTATCCGGATTGACGGTGCGCTTTACCCTCCCCCTTGTGGGGAGGGTCGATCCGCGAAGCGGATCGGGGTGAGGGTGCTCCCACCGACGCCGGCGCTTCACCCCCACCCCGTCAGGCCAGCTTACGCCGACCGCACCGGATCCAACGTCACCTTGTAAAGCTCGTTGTCGTCGCGATCCATCAGCCGCACCGTCAGCTGCTCTGTAGCCCCTGAAATATCCACCAACCCGAAGAACTGCAGCCCGGCCGACGGCGGCAGGTTCTGGCCCTGTTCAGCGGTCGGCGCCTTGATGAATTTCAGTTCAGGTCCAAAAGTCATGTCGAAATCGTTGGGGCCGAACGTACCGGCATGGATCGGGCCGGAGACGAATTCCCAGAACGGGTTGAAGTCCTGGAACTGCGCCTTGTCGGGGTTGTAATAGTGCGCGGCCGTGTAGTGCACGTCGGCCGTCAGCCACACCGTGTTGGTGATACCGGCGTTCTTGATGTAGCGCAACAGGTCGGCGATCTCGAGCTCGCGACCCTTCGGCAGGCCGTTGTCGCCATTGCTGACGGCTTCCGCGCCGACCTTCTTGGTGCCGTCATCCCAGACGACGAGGCCGAGCGGCATGTCGGCGGCGATGATCTTCCAGGTCGCCTTGGAATTCGCCAGCTCGCGCTTCAGCCATTTCGTCTGCTGTTCGCCGAGCATGCGCGACTCCGGCGTCATCGTGTCCTGCATGTCCGGGCCGTTGGCGCCGCGATAGGAGCGCATGTCGAGGAAGAACACGTCGAGCAGCGGCCCGTGGGATATCTTGCGATAGACGCGGCCGGGTTCCGACGGCTCGTAGCGGATCGTGGTCATCTCAAGGAAGGCGCGCGCCGCACGCGCCGCCAGCACATGGATGGACTTTTCGGTGTAGCGGCTGTCAGCGCTCAAATTCTTCGAATCCGACCAGTTGTTCAGCACCTCGTGGTCGTCCCACTGGTAGAAGGTCGGGCAGATGGCGCTCAGGGCGAGCACATGTCTGTCCATCATGTTGTACTTCCACTGGTCGCGGTACTCGTCCAGCGTCTCGGCGACCTTGCGCTTGCCGTCGATGAGGACGACGTTCTTCCATTTGCCGCCGCCAGGCAGGTCGACCTCATCCTTCATGGCGCCATCGGCATAGATGGTGTCGCCGGAATGCAGGAAGAAGTCGGGCGTGTGCTTGGCAATGGTGGCGTAGGTCTTCATGCCGGTCTCGTCGATGCCCCAGCCCTGGCCGGCGGTGTCGCCCGACCAGGCGAATTTGATATCGCGCTTCGAGGCGGGTGCGGTGCGGAAGCGCCCGACGATCGGCTCGGAAACGACGTTGATGTCGGCGAGATCGGCGGCCGTCATGCGGTAGAAGATGTCCTGGTCCGAAGCGAGATCGGTGAGCAGCCGCTTGACCGTAAAATCGCTGGCCGGCGAGGTATCGAGCGGCGCCAGCCGGGTGGCGTTGGCGAAATTCTCAGTCGACGACACTTCGAATAGGACGCGCGAGGGACGATCGGTGCGCGTCCACACCATGCCGCTTGAGGCATCGACATCGCCGGACTGGACGCCATGGGTAAAGGCCGGGCGCTGGCTGGCGCGCGAATAATAGGGCAAAGCGAGGCCCGATGCGCCGAGCAGACCGGCCGCACTCGCTGAGGTGACAAAAGCGCGGCGGGTCAACGAGATCTTGTTCATGGCTGTCTCCTGATGGCTTGAACGTCCGCCACCAGCGTCCAGCCTCAATGTTTCAGCCGCATCTCGGAAAGATGAAGTTTTGATAACAACCAACCTCTTCCTTCTCCCCTTGTGGGAGAAGGTGGATCGGCGCGATAGCGCCGAGACGGATGAGGGGTGTTCCAGCGGAGTGAGACGTCGGCATTCCCTGGAACACCCCTCATCCGTCCGAGCTTCGCTCGGCCACCTTCCCCCACAAGGGGGGGAAGGGAAGAGCACTTCAAGCCGCCTGCGGCTCCGGTTCGAACGCCGGCTTGCTGGTATTGATCAGCAACGAGATACAGGCTGCGATGATGGCCGTCATGCCGGCGATCAGGAAGGCCAGTTCGTAATTGCCCTGCAGTTCGCGCATGGTGCCGCCGAAGGCAGCGGCGGCGGCGGCGCCGACTTGGTGGCCGGCGACGATCCAGCCGAATACGATCGGTCCGCTGCGGTCGCCGAAGGCTTCGTTGGCGAGCCTGAGCGTCGGCGGCACGGTGGCGATCCAGTCGAGACCGTAGAGCACGGCAAAGATGATCAGGCTGGTCGCCGAGAAGCCGGAATAGGGCAGATAGATCAGCGCCAGGCCGCGTATGCCGTAATAAACGCCGAGCAGCTTGCGCGGGTCGAAACGGTCGGTAAGCCAGCCCGACAAAGTCGTGCCGATCAGGTCGAATATGCCCATCAGGGACAGCAGGCCGGCGGCCTGCACTTCGCCGATGCCCATATCGCCGCAAAAGGAGATCAGATGCGTGCCGACCAGCCCGTTGGTGGTGAAGCCGCAGATGAAGAAGGTGGCGAATAGATACCAGAAGACGCGGGTGCCCGCGGCGCGGCGCAGCGTGTTCAGCGTATGCGCCAGGAAATTGCCTTGCGAGGCCGGCGACACGGGCGGCACGTCGTCGACCTCGGCGCCATAGCGCACCATGCCGATTGAAGCCGGACGCTCCGGCACCAGCAGCCAGACCAGCGGCAGCAGACAGGCGGTGGCGACAGAGACAGCGATGGCGACCGGCTGCCAGCCGCCGGACTGGGCGAGCGAGGCAAGCAGCGGCAGGAACACCAGCAGGCCGGTGGCGCTGGAGGCCGACATCAGCCCCATGACCAGGCCGCGATTGGTCTTGAACCAACGGTTGACGATGGTGGCGCCGAGCACGGTGGCGACGGCGCCCGAGCCGATGCCGGAAAACACGCCCCAGGTGAGGAATAGATGCCACGGCTCGGTCATCAGCAGGCTGAGCGCGGTCGAAGCCGACATGATCATCAGCGAGGCAAGCAGTGTGCGGCGCAGACCGATCCGCTCCATCAGTGCTGCGGCGAACGGCCCGGTCAGACCGTAGAGGAAAATGCCGATGGCGGCGGCAATCGAAACGGTGTCGCGGCCCCAGCCAAAGCTCTTATCCAGTGGCAGCATCATCACGGAGGGAGCCGAACGCAGACCGGCTGCGATCAGCAGGCAGAGGAAGATGACGCCGACCACGACGAATGCGTAGCGCTGGCCAAAAGGACGGGATTGAGCTATCATGTTACTGACCGGTACGTTGCAGGATGGAGGTATGTATACGTACCGATCGGTAACATTGTCAATCGAGTCACATGATGCCAGCGGACAAAAATATTGAACTGACCATCAACGACGGTCATGCGGCGTCGCCGCCGAAGGCTGCCGAGAAGATCCTCGACGTCGCCTACGACCTGTTCTACCGGCGCGGCATCCGAGCGATCGGCGTCGACGAGATCGTCAAGCGCGCCGGCGTCACCAAGCCCAGCCTCTACCGCAGCTTTCCCTCCAAGGACGAGCTCGCCGCTTCGTATCTCAGGCAATATGATCGCGAATATTGGGAGCGTTTCGACGAAGCCGTGGCCGCCCATCCCGGCGACCCGCGCGCGCAGCTCAAGGCATTCTTTACCCGCATCGGAAAGCGCACGCAGACGCCGGACTATCGCGGCTGCGGCATGACCAACGCGGCGGTGGAATATCCCGAGCATAGCCATCCGGCGCGCGTCGTCAGCGAAGCCAACAAGCAGGAACTGCGCCGCCGCCTGCGTGCCATGGCGGCCGCGATGGGTGCGCAAGACCCCGACACGCTGGGCGACGGCCTGCTGCTTTTGATCGAAGGCGCCTACATCAGCGGCCAGCTCTTCGGCCTCGGCGGCCCGGCGGCATCGGTCGCCCGCAACGCGGACCTGCTGATCGAGGCGAGCTTGAAGAAATAACATTTGACGATACGCTGCGGCAGCTCGAAACGGGGTTGTCCGCCATGCGCGCTCTTCTGCTCTCGCTTGCTCTCGCCGGTCTCTGCCAGGTCGCCCATGCCGACGGCATATCCAGCGCCTACACCGACCTCGACTCGCAAAAGGATTGCGTGACCTATGCGCAGGCCGAGGAAGGCGACGGCGATTGGGCCGAACTCGCCTGCTCCGGCTATCGCGGCTACCCCGTGCTGATCGCCTATGACGATGCCCGTGAATCGCTGTTTTACGGGTTTCCGCCCGGCGGCGAGATGACCTCGGCCTGGGAGAGCTTTTCCGGCTTCAACTCGTCCGGCGCCAAGGTCGAATGGCGCATCGACACCAAGGGCGACGTCGTCGTTCCCTTCGCCGTCATCCACCGCCGCTCGATCAGCAACCCCGAGGACGAGAACAAGCCGACCGAAGTGCTGCTGGTCGCCAAGGTCGCCCAGATGGATGCCCGCGACGGCTGCACGATCGGCCTGGTGCTGGCCACCGGCAACCCGCAGGCCAACGACCAGGCACGCAAGCTGGCCGATGAAAAGGCAAAAACCTTCGCCTGCGGCAAGGACACGCACATCGTCATCGGCAACGTGCCGGCCTTTGGTAGGGTGGACAATTAGGCAGGTCGGCGCGAGGCACCCCCCTCTGGCCTGCCGGCCATCTCCCCCTCAAGGGGGGAGATCAGATGGTGCCGTGGCTTTCGCCAATTTTCAGCGCTGAAAGAAAAACGCGCCGGCAGTGGAGCTGCCAATCTCCCTCCTTGAGGGGGAGATGGCCGGCAGGCCAGAGGGGGTGCCTCGCGCCAGTGTTTTGAAAGATACCACCGCTTCGCCCGAAGGAAGCAAGGCGCAGCTGCTACTTCGCCGCCTTCGCCCGCGCGATCGCGTCGACGATCATCTTCTTGGCGTATTTGGAATCGTGCCAGCCTTCGATCTTGACCCATTTGCCGGGTTCGAGATCCTTGTAGTGCTCGAAGAAGTGCTGCACCTGCTGGCGCGTGATGTCGGGCAGCTGCGTGTATTCGGTGACGTTTTCATAGCGCAGCGTCAGCTTCGGCGACGGCACGGCGATGATCTTCTCGTCCTGGCCGGCATTGTCTTCCATGATCAGGACGCCGATCGGCCGCACATTGATGACGCAGCCCGGCACCAGCGCGCGGGTGTTGCAGACCAGCACGTCGATCGGGTCGCCATCGCCCGACAGCGTGTGCGGCACGAAGCCGTAATTGCCGGGGTAACGCATCGAAGTGTGCAGGAAGCGGTCGACGAACAGCGTGCCGGCCTCCTTGTCCATCTCGTATTTGATCGGCTCGCCGCCGATCGGCACCTCGATGATAACGTTGACGTCGTCAGGCGGGTTCTTTCCGCTGGCAATGGCTTCAATGCGCATGGCTCAAATCCCTCTCTCGATTTCCAAGATCGATAGCGGGCGAAGCGCAAGCGCGCAATGCGGCGATTGGTACGCAGCGCTCGTGGAAGCGCACAGTTTGTGAATGGGCTGTAACCGAGGCTCCGCCTGCTATTCCCAGACGAAGGCGACCTTCTTCAGCGCCCTTTGCTCGAAAATCTCGACGCCCTCGGCAACATCGCGACCGCCGGCGCCGGCATAGAAGGCGAGCGCGTTCTGGTTGTCTTCCAGCGCCCACACCACCATGCCTTTCAGCCCGTGGTCGGCAAGCCGTGCCCGCGCCGCCTTGAACAGCCGGCTGCCAAGCCCGATGCCCTGATATTCCGGGCGCAAATAAAGCTCGTAGATCTCGCCCTGCTGGCGAAGCTCGCGGGCGCGGTTCTTGCCGATCGTGGCGTAGCCGGCAATGGTGCCGCCGATCTCGACCACCAGCACGGTGGCGGCGCGGCGAATCGCATTCGCCCACCAGTCGGCGCCGCGGCGGTTGATCATCGAGGTCAGCGAGCGATGCGGGATGATGCCGGAATAGGCGCCCTCCCAGGCCTGCTGATGCACGTCGGCAATGGCGCCAGCGTCGCGCGGTTCTGCTTTCCTGATGTCAATGCTCAGCGTATTCATGATTTGTTAACCATAAACCCGCATCGGCCATTTGCAAGAGTCGAGGCCGGCCTGCCAACCGCTTTCTCACAGCCGATCACGACAGCTGCTGACATCCGGCAAAACCTGCCTGAAAACGCGCTCAGCTGAGGCGGTCAGCCGTCCGCCTAGATAGTGCTTGCGGCTTCAAATCTCGACCAGATGGTCGTCCAGCTCATTGGTATCGCCGGATGTAACCGGAAAATGCTCGGCCAGCACCGCACCGACCTGCTCGATCGCCTTGACGAAGCCGTCAGCGAGCCGGTCGTCGCCGGCATGCTGGGTAAGGTCGCGGATAACGCCGTCCCAGACATGCTGGCCGACCTTGCTGTTGATGCCCGCGTCGGCGACCACCTCGGCATAGCGCTCTGCGATCGACACGAACACCAGCACGCCGGTGCGCGCCGTGGTACGGTGGACGTTGCGGGCGAGGAACTGCCGGAGCGCATTGTCATGCGCTGCCTGGTAACGCTGCCGGCGCGGCACCAGATGGATGCGCAAGGCGGGAAGCGCCCACAACAGAATGAGCACCGACGCCATCGCCAGCAGTTGGACAATGACGAAATGCGGCAGCCGGATCGACAGCCACCAGGCTTCCAGCCCATAGGCGGCGGCGAGGCTGACGATCAGCATTCCGATCATCGCCATGAAGGCGGCGGTAAAGAAATAGCCGTCGCTGGCATGCGCGACGACGCAGTAGATTTCACCGTCGGTTTTCGATTCGGCGGCGCGGATCGCGCCGGCGATGCGCTCATGGTCCTGCGGGCTGATCGGTCGTGTTGCCATGTCTCTCACCAGCTCCCTGAAGATCCGCCGCCGCCGGACGAACCGCCGCCGCCTGAAAACCCGCCGCCGCTGCTCGAACCCGACGACCAGCTGCTGCCCGAACTTCCTGATGACCAACCACTGCCCGAGGACCAGCCCGAGGACGAATTCGTTGTCCAGCTGCTGCCTGAGGACGACCCGCTCGGCCCCTGGCCATAGCGAAAGGTCATACCCAGCCATTTATACACGCCCGGCGACAGCTTGGTGCCGAAGATCGGCGGCAGGAACGCCATCGCCAGGCCGCCGAAGAACATCGTCCCCCACAGGATCAGGAAGATCGCGACGATGGGATCGATCGGCGCGCTGTGGTCGGCCGGGTTGCGCTTGCCGCGCGCTTCCAGCTCTTCCGGATTGCCTTCCAGCACCATGACCATGTCATCCACGGCTTTGGAAATACCGCCGGAGAAATCGCCGGCGCGGAAGGCCGGCACCATGTCGTTTTCGATGATCAGCTTTGTGTGAAGGTCGGTCAGCGTGCCTTCCAGCCCATAGCCGACCTCGATGCGCATCTTGTGGTCGTTCTTGGCCACCAGCAGAAGCACGCCATTGTTCTCGCCCGCCTGCCCGAGCTTCCAGAAGCGGAACAGCCGGTTGGCGTAAGGCTCGATCTCCTCGCCATCGAGGCTGTCGATGGTGGCGACGACGATCTGGTCGGACCCTTTTGTCTCGAAATCCGCCAGTTTCTGGGTAAGCGCTGCTTCGGTCGCCGCGTCGATGATATCGGCATTGTCGACGACGCGGCCGGTGAGTGCCGGCAACTCCCCGGCAAAGACGGCGAACAGCATTGCGATCATCGCCAACAAGGCGATGCCGATGGTCGCTGCTGCGCGGCCGGGTTCTGGCGGACTGAAGACGCGTCCGGTCATGCGGTCACCAGCTCCCCTCACGTGCCATGACTGTCCTCGATCACCGTGATCATGTCGTCGACGGCTTTGGAAATGCCGCCGGAGAAATCGCCGGCACGGAAGGCCGGCACCATGTCATCTTCAATGATCCGTGTGGCGTGCAAATTGGTAAGCGCGCCTTCCAGACCGTAGCCGACCTCGATGCGCATCTTGCGGTCGCCCCTGGCCACCAGCAGAAGCACGCCATTGTTCTTGGATGCCTGGCCGAGTTTCCAGAAATTGAACAGCCGGGTGGCGTAGGGTTCGATTTCTTCGCCATCGAGACTTGGAATCGTCGCGACGACGATCTGGTCGGAGCCTTTGGTCTCGAAATCCGCCAGCTTCTGCGTCAGCACTGCCTCGGTCGCGGCATCGATCATGTCGGCATTGTCGACGACGCGCCCGGTGAGTGCAGGTAGGTCCGCTGCCAGCGCGGCAAAGCCGACAACCAACACCGTTAAGCCCAGCAAAACAGCGCCGGTCATCGTGACGAGGCGGCCATGCCAGGAATTGATGATGCGTGCGGTCATCTCGTCACCAGCTTCCCGAGGAGCCGCCGCCGCCGGATGATCCGCCACCGCCGGAAAAGCCGCCACCACCGCTTGAGCCCGACGACCAGCCGCCACCACCCGAAGACCAGCCGCTGCTGGATGACCGCCGGCTCGGCTCGAATGTCATGCCCAGCCAGCGGTAGCGGCCGGGACCGAGTTTCTTGCCGAAGATCGGCGGCAGGATGGAGGCCGCCATGCTGCCGAAGAAGATGACCGCCCAGATGGTTATGAAGACGCCAAAGAACAGATTGTCCATGTCGATGGGCGGTTGCTCGTTGCGCTTTCCGCGCGCCTCCAGTTCTTCCGGGTTGCCCTCCAGCACCATCACCATGTCGTCGACGGCTTTGGAAATGCCGCCGGAGAAATCGCCGACGCGGAAGGCCGGCACCATGTCGTTTTCGATGATCAGCTTGGTGTGCAGGTCGGTGAGCGTGCCTTCCAGCCCATAGCCGACCTCGATGCGCATCTTGCGGTCGTTCGGCGCCACCAAAAGCAGCACGCCATTGTTTTCCTTGGCCTGGCCGAGTTTCCAGAAGCGGAACAGCCGGTTCGCGTAAGGCTCAATCTCCTCGCCATCGAGACTTGGGATGGTGGCGACGACGATCTGATCGGAGCCTTTGGCCTCGAAGTCGGCAAGTTTTTGGGTGAGCGCGGCTCTGGTACCTGCATCGATGATGCCGGCATTGTCGACGACGCGGCCGGTGAGGGCCGGGAGATCGGCGGCGAAGGCGGTGAGAGGGAGGAAGAAGAAGGCGAGCAAGACGCCGACGAAGGCGCTCCGGCACACCCCCCTCTGGCCTGCCGGCCATCTCCCCCGCAAGGGGGGAGATTGGCTGTCATCACCGGCAGCTACCCTTCTGCCCCGTCGAAAATTGGCGAAAGTAGCAAAACTGCTGATCTCCCCCCTTGCGGGGGAGATGTCCGGCAGGACAGAGGGGGGTGTGAAGGAGCGCAAGGCTGGCAAGGACCAGGCCCACCAACCGTCCTATCACCCGCCCTGCTTCGTGCCGAAATCGACCTTCGGCGGCTGCATCTTGTCTTCATCGACGGTGAAGTTGGCGTAGGGCTCGTTGCTGCGGAACCAGAAGGTTGCCCACAGCACCGAGGGGAAGGTCTTCAGCGTCAGATTGTAGTCCTTGACCGCAAGGATGTAGTCGCGCCGCGCCACCGCGATGCGGTTTTCGGTGCCTTCGAGTTGCGCCTGCAGCGCCAGGAAATTCTGGTTGGCCTTCAAGTCGGGATAGGCCTCGGACACCGCGATCAACCGCGACAGTGCGCTGGTCAGCCCGGCCTGGGCATCCTGGAACTTCTTGAGGGCTTCGGGATCCTTCAGCGTTTCCGGCGTCACCGTGATCTGCGTCGCCTTGGCGCGCGCCTCGACCACCGCGTCGAGCGTGTCCTTTTCATGCGCCGCATAGCCCTTGACCGTCTCGACCAGGTTGGGGATGAGGTCGGAGCGGCGCTGATACTGGTTCAGCACCTCGCTCCACGCCGCCTTTGCATTTTCCTCCGCCGTCGGGATGGTGTTGTAGCCGCAGCCGGCAAGCAGCGGCAGCACGATGGCCATCATCAATACGGCCGGCAGGCTGCGGAAGGGGAACGGTGAGGCAAGGCGCTGGGCAAACATGGTGTGGTCCCTCGACAGAAAGTTGCATGCGAACCATTAGCACAATCCGCGCTCAAGAAAATGTCTGCGGCTGGCGCCCACTCATGCGCTCGCCAGGCCCTGTGATTGACCGCGCGAACGCGATATGGTCGCCGTGAAACAGGACAGGATCATGGCGGAACGCCACGACGACGACAGCGAATCGCGCCGCATTCTCGAGCGCGTGGCGAACGAGAGCAGCCCGGGCGGCGCGTCGTTGGTGTCGCGGGTCGGGAAAAGCGCGCGCGATCACGTTACCGCCGCCGAGGCCGACCGCTCCGACCCTATCGAGGTGTGGGGCACCCGCATCGGCCGCGCACTTGGCCTCATCATCGCCCTCGGCCTGTTGATCTGGCTCGTCTACTACGTCTCCCGGGGCAGCTAGGAATTCCATGAACAGCGAAAAAGCCGACGCGCCGCGCGCGGTCATCGTCATTTCCAGCCATGTCGCCCGCGGCTCGGTCGGCAACCGCGCCGCCGTGTTTGCGCTGGAGACGCTGGGCTTTCCGGTGTGGGCAGTGCCGACGGTCACCCTGCCCTGGCATCCCGGCCACGGCAGGGCGACGCGCATCGTGCCGCCGCTCGACCAGTTCAAGGCGCTGATGGCCGATCTCGAACGCGCGCCATGGTTGGGCGAGGTCGGCGCCGTGCTGTCGGGCTATCTCGGCGAAGCCGGCCAGGCCGAGGCCGTTGCCTCGCTGGTTGCCGCGGTCAAGGCGAAGACGCCGGACGCGATCTATATATGCGACCCGGTGATGGGCGATTCCGGCGGGCTGTACGTGCCCGAGCCGACGGCGGCGGCCATGCGCGACCGGCTGATGCCGATCGCCGACATCGCCACCCCCAACCGCTTCGAGTTGGAATGGATGGCGGGCGCGCCTCTGCCCGACCTGAAATCGGTCATCGCAGCCGCGCTTCACGCCGGACCCCGCACCATGCTGGTGACATCGGCGCCGTCGATGATGACCGGCGGCACCGGCAATCTGCTGCTCGACGCCAGCCAGGCGCTGCTGGCCGAACACCGCCTGATCGACAAGCCGCCGAACGGGCTGGGCGACCTGACCGCTGCCGTCTACCTCGCCCGCATCCTGTCGGGACAGCCGCCAATCAAGGCCCTGCAGTCGACCACGGCGGCGGTCTACGAGATCCTGGCACGCACGGCGAAACGCGGTGGCGACGAACTGCAGCTCGAAACCGATGCCCAGAGCCTGTCGCACCCGATGGCGATGGTGCAGTTGCGCCATCTCACACACCCAGGGCGGGACCGCCGGGCGTGACATCCCTGGCCGGCGTCGACGGCTGCCAGGCAGGCTGGATAGCCGTCGAGCGAACAACTGAAGCTTCGCCGTCAGTCTCCGTCTTCGCGAGCTTTGCAACCCTGCTCGACGCGTTGCCAGCCGATGCGACAATAGCCGTCGACATGCCGATCGGCTTGCCGGACTTTTCGCAGAAAGGCGGGCGCGGGCCGGAAGCGCTGGTGCGGCCGCTGCTCGGACAGCGCCAATCCAGTGTTTTCGCTATCCCGTCCCGCGCGGCCCTTTACGCCGACACCAACGACTTCACCACGATCGAAGCCTGGTATGCAGCGCATCGCCGCGCCAGCGAGGTGGCCAAGGCGACCTCCGATCCGCCGCGCGGCGTCTCGATCCAGGCCTTCGGCATCTTTTCCAAGATCCGCGAGATCGACGCGCTGCTGATCGCGCGCCCCGAACTGCGCGGCCGCGTCTTCGAATCGCATCCGGAAGTCGCCTTCTGCCGGCTGAACGGCGGAGAACCGATGACGCTGCCGAAGAAGATCAAGGGCGCCGTCAATCCGGCCGGCATGGAAGAGCGCAAGGCGCTGTTGTACCGACATGGCTATGAGAAAACCTTTCTCGACCAGACGCCGCCGAAAGGTGCTGCATCAGACGATTTCCTCGACGCCGCCGTGATGATGCTGATTGCCGCACGCATTGCCCGCAGCGAAGCGAAGCTGTTTCCCGACCCGCCACTCGCCGACCGCTTCGGCATTCCCGTCGCCATCTGGGCGTGAGGCACGCCTTGAGCCATGCGTGCAGCATGGCCATTTGCGACGGAGCCATCCGCAATTCGGCATTGCCCACGACCGACTTTTGCCGTTAGAGGCTTTCTCAACTGAAAACGAGCTGCCGTCTCCAACCCGGAAAGGCTCCGTCCGCCGCCCATGCCCCACCTCCCCGACCACCTCCTCGCCGGCTATCGCAACTTCATGAATGGCCGCTATCTCACCGAGAGCGGACGCTATCGCGAGCTCGCCCGTGAAGGGCAGGCGCCCGAAACCATGATCGTTGCCTGCTGCGATTCCCGCTCCGCCCCCGAGGCGATCTTCGACGCCGGCCCCGGCGAACTCTTCGTGCTGCGCAATGTCGGCAATCTGGTGCCGCCCTATGCGCCGGATGGCGAATTCCATTCGACCTCGGCCGCGCTCGAATTCGCCGTGCAGAGCCTGAAGGTAAAGAACATCGTGGTGATGGGCCATGGCCGTTGCGGCGGCATCCGCGCCGCGCTCGACCCCAATTCGGCGCCGCTCTCGCCCGGCGACTTCATCGGCAAGTGGATGAGCCTGATCGCGCCGGCGGCCGAAACCGTGTCGTCCAGCACCTTCATGACGGCGACGGAACGGCAGACGGCGCTGGAGCGCATCTCCATCCGCTATTCGATTGCCAATCTCAGGACCTTCCCATGCGTCTCGATCCTCGAAGGCAAGGGGCGGCTGGCGCTGCACGGCGCCTGGTTCGACATTTCGACCGGCGAACTCTGGGTGATGAACAAGGACACTGGCGACTTCGAGCGGCCGGATTTGACTTAGACCATGATCCCGAAAAGTGGGCACCGGTTTTCGGATAAGATTATGGTCAAGCATTAGGAGGCAGTCATGCGGGATCGCCATTCGATCGTTTTCGCCGTGGCGGCGCTGCTCTTCTCGCTCACCCCTGCCCGCGCCGATGATGGCGCCCTTATCGACCGCTGGTATTCGGCGCTGCTGGTTGCCGACCGCACCGAATTGTCGGACCTACTCGCCGACGATGTCCGCATCAAGCTCGACGACCTCGGCGTCGTGCAGTCGAGGCAGGAATTCATCGCCTCGATCGACGAATGGAAGGGCGCGGTCGCCGGCGCCGCAATCCGCCATCGCATCGAAAAGAGCGAGGCCGGCGTCACCACTGTCATCGCCTGCTATGATTTTCCCAACAACGACATGCTGATGCAGGAAACGTTTGCCGTCGCCGGCAACCGCATCACCGCCAGTTCGCAAGCAGCGATCGCGGAAAATTGCGACGGCTTCTGACGCCGGCTTGAACGGCCGCGCTGTTGCGCCGCGTCAGGCATCGCCCTACATCGGTCACCAGCCCACCCGCTCGCCAATCATCGAAAGATCCCCTATGCCGTCCACGAAAACCGTCGACCTCGCCGCCCATCCGCTGACCAAATGGCAAGGACCGCTCGGCCTGCCCGATTTCGCAAACATCGGCGACGGCGATTTTTCACCGGTGTTCGACGCGACGCTCAAGGCGCATGAAGCCGAGATCGACACGATCGCCGGCAACAAGGATGCGCCGACCATCGAGAACACGCTGGCAGCACTTGAACTTGCCGGCGAGCCGCTCGACCATGTCTCGTCGATCTTCTGGTGCCGGGCCGGCGCCTACACCAACGATGCGATCCAGGCGCTGGAGCGCGAGATTTCGCCAAAAATGTCGAGGCACTTCTCGGCGATCTCGATGAACGAGAAACTGTTTGCCCGCATCGACGATCTTTACCAGCGCCGCGAGAGCTTGAAGCTCGATGCCGAAACGCTACGGGTGCTGGAAAAGACCTGGAAAGGCTTTGTCCGTTCCGGCGCCAAGCTCGATGCCGACGGCAAGAAGCGGCTGGCCAACATCAGCGAGGAGCTGTCCTCGCTCGGCACCACCTTCGGTCAGAACGTGCTGGCCGACGAGCGCGACTGGGCGCTGTTCCTCGATGAGGCAGACCTTGCCGGCCTGCCCGACTTCGTGAAGAGCTCGATGGCCGAGGCCGCCGAGACGCGCGGCCAGAAGGGCCGTTACGCCGTCACTTTGTCGCGCTCGATCTATGAGCCGTTCACCACCTTCTCCGAACGCCGCGACCTGCGCGAAGCCGCTTTCCGCGCCTTCACCATGCGCGGGCAGAATGGCGGCGCCAGCGACAACACCGCAGTCGTGCGCGACATGCTGAAGCTGCGCGCCGAAAAGGCCAAGCTGCTCGGCTACGGCTCCTTCGCCGCGCTGAAGCTCGACGACACCATGGCCAAGACGCCGAAGGCCGTGCACGATTTGCTCGACCCCGTCTGGGAGAAGGCGCTGGAGAAGGCCGCCGCCGACCAGAAAGAGCTGGAGCGGCTGGCAACAGAGGCCGGCAGCAACGAGAAATTCGCTGCCTGGGACTGGCGCTTTTACCAGGAGAAGTTGCGCACGGAGAGGTTCGCTTTCGACGAGGCGGAGCTGAAGCCATACCTGCAGCTCGACCGCGTCATCGACGCCTGCTTCGACGTTGCGACAAAGCTGTTCGGCATCACCTTCGAGGAGAAGAAGGGCATCGCCGCCTGGCATCCCGATGCGCGCGTCTTCGTGGTCAGAAACGCCGACGGTGGCGAGCGCGGCCTGTTCCTCGCCGACTATTTCGCCCGCTCCTCGAAGCGCTCGGGCGCCTGGATGAGCGCGCTGAAGTCCGGCTATCGTCTAGGGCACGGCTCAAAGCCGGTGATCTACAACATTATGAACTTCGCCAAGCCGCCGGCGGGCGAGGCCGCCCTGCTGTCGGTCGACGAGGCCAAGACATTGTTCCACGAATTTGGCCACGCGCTGCACGGCATGCTGACCGACGTCACCTGGCCGTCGGTGGCGGGCACTTCGGTCAGCCGCGATTTCGTCGAACTGCCCTCGCAGCTCTACGAGCACTGGCTGACGGTGCCGTCGGTGCTGGAAAAGCATGCGCTGCATGTCAAGACCGGCAAGCCGATGCCCAAGGCGCTGCTCGACAAGATGCTGGCCGCCCGGACCTTCGGCGCCGGCTTCGCCACGGTCGAGTTCACGGCGTCAGCGCTCATCGACATGGCTTATCACGCGCGCTCCGATGCGCCGGCTGAGCCGCTTCAGTTCGAAGCCGATACGCTTGACAAGCTGCACATGCCCGACACCATCGCCATGCGCCATCGCACTCCGCATTTCGGCCATGTGTTCTCCGGCGATGGTTATTCAGCCGGCTACTATTCCTACATGTGGTCCGAAGTGCTCGACGCCGACGCCTTCGCCGCGTTCGAGGAAACCGGCGACCCCTTCAACCCGGCGCTGGCCGAAAGGCTGCGCAAGAATATCTATGCCGCCGGCGGCTCGAAGGATCCGGAAGAGCTGTACACCGCGTTCCGCGGCAAGATGCCTTCGCCGGAAGCCATGATGGTGAAAAGAGGGTTGGTGTAGCGCCGCTGATCTCCCCCCTTGAGGGGGAGATGTCGCCGAAGGCGACAGAGGGGTCGCTGCGCGTGAAGCACTAGCCTTCCGCGCCGAAGATGAGGGTCGAGCCCGGTCGGACCGACCCCCTCTGGCCGCTTTGCGGCCATCTCCCCCTCAAGGGGGGATTTTACCAGCCTCATCCTTCCACGGATCCTTCACCCTAGGCCAAACCGGCCGCGTCAGCTTCCTGTAATCCGTCACCACCGGATTACTCGGATATGAGCTCGGCGCCGAGACATAGATTATCTCCGCCGCGATCGGTTCGAAGCCTGCGTAGAAATGGTTGGTCGACTTGATCAGCAAGATATCCTTGCGCATCGGATTGACCCCGATGTTGGAGAAAATATCCGGCTCGAAGGTCTGCGTGCGGTTGGTGTTGAGGATGATGTCGACCTCGGTGCCTTCGATGCGCACCAGCGCCGTCGGCCCGAGCGTCACCCGGCTTGGCCCGAAGCTTTGCCATCCCTCCGAAACCGCCTTCAGCACCCGCACTTTCGCATCGATCGGCTCGCCGGCCAGCGGACCTGCCTTGCCGCCGAAGCGCAGGTCGATGACGGCACCTTCGCCGGCAGCCTGGCAGAAGGTGACGGCGATCGGGTCCCAGATCGTCGCCACGCCAATTTTGTCGACGCCGCGCTCCAGAAAGGCGCGCAGCACGACAGTGCCGTCGCCGGCGACGCCGCCGCCGGGATTGTCCCAGATGTCGGCGATGACCACCGGTCTGTCCGGGTTTTCCTTGCGTACGGCCAGCGCCCGCGCAATGCCGTCCTCGGTGTTCAGCATCGTCATCGCCGTCTTCTCGCGCATGGCGTAGAGCTCACGCCCCAGCCTTTCCGCCAGTGCATCGCCCTTGGCCTTGTCATTGTCGGTGACGACGAGGATGCGCGTGCCCATTTCCGGCACATCGGCCGCCATGAAGCCATGGATGACCGAGACCGACAGCACGCCGTCCTTGCCATGCAACGCCTTGATGCGGTCGACGAAGGAGCGCATCGGCTCACGGCTGGTCGGCAGCACCTGGATCATGCGGCAGTCGAAGGTCGAGATCACAGGCCTGATTTCTCCACGCGCGGCAGCCAGGCCAAGCTCGACCACATGCTCGCCGCGCTCGTAGAAATCGGTGTGCGGGAATTCGAGGAAATAGGCCATGACGTTGGACGCCGCCACGCGCTTCGGCGTCAGATGGCTGTGCGGATCGAGTTCCACCGCGATCACCACATCCGGCCCGACCATGGCGCGTGCTCGTTCAAGCAGGTCGCCTTCGCAATCGTCGTAGCCTTGCGCCACCATGGCACCATGCAGGCCGAGAATGACGGCATCGACGGGCAGCGCTGCCTTTAGCTGACCGAGGATCTCATCGCGCAGCGCCTCAAAAGTCTGGCGCTGAACCAGGCCACCCGGCTCTGCCCAGGTGGCGGTGCCTTCAATGACGATCAGCCCTTCGGCCGCCGCACGGCGGCGCAGCACGACCATCGGCGACGAGCACAGTGTCGGCGTGTCCGGGTGTTTTCCCGGGCCGGCATAGAAGGCCATCTCGAACGAGGCCCGGTCGGTCGGCACCGGCGAGAAAGTGTTGGTTTCCGTCGCCAGCGAGGCGGTGAAGATACGCATGAAAACTCCGTGCGGCAGCTATTTTACGGCCCCGAGCGCCAGCCCCCTGACGAGATAGCGCTGCAGCCAGATGAACAGGATCGCCACCGGCAAGGTCGCCAGCAGCGTCGCCGCCATCACATGGTGCCATTCGATCGTGTAGCGGCCGGCGACCAGCGAGAACACCTGGATCGGCAGTGTGTAGCTTTCCTGGCTGCGCAGCATGGTGAGCGCGACGACGAACTCGTTCCAGGCGTTGATGAAAGTGAAGATGGCGGTGACAGCGATCGCCGGCAGGCAGAGCGGCAGGAACACTTTGCGCAAGGTCAGCCAGCGGCCGGCGCCTTCCATCCAGGCGGCCTCTTCGAGATCGCGCGGGATGGTGTCGAAATAGCTCTGCAGCATCCACACGGTGAAGGCGACGTTGAAGGCCATGTAGATGACGCCGAGCGCGGTGGTCGATTCGATCAGCCCCCAGGCGGCCATCAGTCGGAACAGGCCGAGCACCAGCACGATCGGCGAGATCATCTGCGAAATCAGCAGGAACTGGCGGAAGGCGCCGTAGCCGGCAAAGCGAAACCGCGACATGGCGTAGGCAGCCGGCACCGAGATCAGGATGGCGCCGACGGTGGCGATGACCGAGACATAGAGCGAATTGGCCAGCGCCTGGCCAAAGCCTGTCGCCACCCACATGTCGGCAAAATTCGACCAGTGGAACTCGCTCGGCCACCAGGTCGGCGACAGCACTTCCTGCCTCGGCTTGACCGCGGTCAAAAACATCACCGCGAAGGGAAAGATCGTCACCACCAGCAGCGGCGAAAGCAGCAGCCAGGCAATGATGGTGCGCTTGAGCTTAGGCGTCATGCGCGTTGCTCCCGCATGGCGAGGCGCACATAGATCATGGTGAAGATCAAAAGGATGGCGAACATCAGCAGCGACACCGCCGACGCTTCCCCCAGTTTGCCGATGCGGAAAGCCAGTTTGTAGAGATGTGTCACCAGAATGTCGGTGGAATTGGCCGGCCCGCCCTGCGTCATCACCCAGATGATCGGGAACGAATTGAAGACGTAGATGGTGTTGAGCACGATGGCGATGTTGATGAACGGTTTTAAGAGCGGAAAGGTGATCTCGCGGAACTGCTGCAGCGGCGTCGCCCCTTCGAGCGCCGCAGCCTCATAGAGGTCGTCCGGGATCGACGACAGGCCGCCGAGGAAGATTGTCGTCGTGAACGGCACCGTCACCAGAATGCCGATCAGCACCTGCATCGGAAAGGCCGTCTCGGCGCGCGCCAGCCACTGGATGTTCTCATGGATCAGGCCGAGCCCGATCAGCGCCGAATTCAGCATGCCGCTTTCGCCGTTGAGCGCCCAGCGCCAGACCACCGCCGTCATCGTCAGCGACACCGCCCAGGGCAGCATGATGATGACGCGGGCAATGCCGCGGCCGTAGAAATCGGTGTTGAGGATCATCGCCACCGGCACCGACAACAGCAGCGCGCCGCCGACCACGAGCACTGTCCACAGGCCGGTGCGCCACAGCGCTGCCAGGAAGTCGGGATCGGCGAGGAAGGCGGCGTAATTGGCGAAATTGTTGAAGTCGCGCAACTGGCCGAAGCGGCTGACATCATGCGTCGAGATCTGGATCAGGTCCCAGACCGGCCAGAAGATGACGACCGCCGCCAGCAACAGGCTGGGCAAGGTCAGCAGATAGGGCAAGAAGCGATTTTGCATCGGCCGGTTTTGTACCGTGGTTCAGTGGCGCTGGCACGCCAGCTGGGGTCAATCTTGCATATCGGTCTGGAGCAGCGCTGCGGAAGAAGGCCTTTCCTCTCCCCCGTCGATCGGGGGAGAGGTGTCGAGCGAAGCTCGACGGAGTGGGGGTCGACCCTTGGGCGCAGGGCGAGGAGATGTTTGCGCCTAGTGCAATTCCTATGTCCGTTCGCCGCGGTTGCCAGGTGGTTCCCCACTCCGTCTCGGCTGCGCCGAGCCACCTCTCCCCCCTCCGGAGGGAGAGGAAAGGGTGGCGCGCCCCGATCTCTAGGGGCGCGCCGGGCGCAGGGAGATACGCCCTATTTCTTCAGCACCGCATTGGCCTTGTCAGCCGCTTCCTTCAAGCCTGCCTCGGGGTCGCCGCCGAGATAGATCTTCTGCATGGCATCCGACGTGATCTGGGCGACTTCTTCCCAGCCCGGGATAACCGGCGCGAAGCGGGCGTCGGGCAGAAGTGCTGTGAACGCGGCCAGGTCGGCGTTGTTGACGTAATAGTCCATCTTGGCCTCTTCCTTGTTCACCGGCAGGAAGCCTTCGCCTTGCGTGAACTTTGCGCGCTGTTCGGTGGTGAACAGGAAATCGAGCAGCTTCCACGCCTCATCCTTGTTCTTGGAATTCTTGAACATGATGATGGAATCGGTGACGCCGTACGTGCCGCGCGCGCCGGTCGGGCCGGCCGGAATGGCAGCCACGCCGTATTTCAGGTTCGGCGCCTCGTCCTTGATCTGGTTGGACAGGAAGGGTGCCGTGATCATCATGCCGACCTTCCCCTGCTTGAACAGGTTCTGCACGTCCTCGCGGTTGTTGGAGGTGACGCCCGGCTCGGTCAGGCCTTCGTCGATCATCGACTTGTAGAGCTTGGCGGCTTCGAGCGCGCCCAGCGTGCCGAGGCCAGACGTGCCATCCTTGTTGAGGATCTCGGTGCCTTGTGACCACATCGCGTAGTAGTAATAGACGTCGGTCTCGATCTCCTTGCCCTGCAGGCCGAAGCCGAATGTGCCGGTGCCCAGCGCCTTGATCTTGCGTGCATCTTCCTGCAGCTCTGTCCAGGTTGCCGGCGGGTTGGCGATGCCGGCCTTCTCGAACAGTTCCTTGTTGTAGTACATCGCCCGCGCCGAAGCGGCAATCGGCAGGCCGTAGGTCTTGCCGTCCATGATCGAGGGCGACAGGAAGGTGTCGATGAAGCGATTCTTGAAGTCAGGCTTGATGTAGCCATCGAGCGGCTCGGCGACATCCTGCTGGACGAAATCGATCAGCCAGCGCGTGCCGATGATCGACAGATCCGCATTGGTGCCGGCGGTGATGTCGGTGGTCAGTTTCTGCAGCAGCACATCCCATGGCACCACTTCGAACTTGACGGTGATGCCCGGATTGGCGGCCTCGAATTCCTTTTTCACCGCTTCGAAATACGGTCCGGTCTTGGCGCTGTATTCGGCAACAGTGACGCGCACTTCGCCGGCATCCGCCTGCGCCGTCAGCGCCAGCATGCTCATTCCGGCCATCAGGCCTATGGTCCATTTTGCAAGCGTCATATGATCTCTCCCATTTGGTGCGCGCCTGCGCTCTTGCGGCTTTCAGGCGGCATAAGCTTTATGTGACTTTCCTACATTATCCATCATTTCGCGCTGCGCAAGCGGATTATTCTGTTGCTTAATTACATTTCTTAAAATAGCGTTTTGCGACTATCGTAGACCCAGGGAGACGCGCAGGGTGGTTTCAAAGGCCGAATTTGCAGGCAAGACTGTGCTGGTGACAGGCGCCGGCGGCGGCCTCGGCTCGGCCATCGTTGCGTTGCTGGCTGAGCGTGGTGCGCGCGTCGTCGGCTGCGACCAGTCGCAAGACCAGCTCGGCAGCCCGCATCTGGCCTCGCGCCACGTGTTCGACCTCCTCGACCGGACTTCCATCGAAGCGGCGATACCGGCGATCTTTGAGAAAGACGGCGTCCCCGACATCCTGATCAACAATGCCGGCTGGACCCGCGCCGAGACGCTTGCAGCACTAACCCCCGATAAGATCGAGCATGAACTCGACCTCAATCTGACCGGGGTGATGCTGTTCGCCGATCCGCTGATCAAGGCGATGGCGGCCCGCGGCTCGGGCAGCGTCGTCTTCATCTCCTCGGTCAACGCCATCGCCCATTTCGGCAACCCGGCCTATGCCGCAGCCAAGGCCGGCATCAACGCCTATGCGAAATCGGTCGCAGTCGAACTCGGCCGCAGCGGCCTGCGCGCCAATGTCGTCTGCCCCGGTTCGATCCGCACCGCGGCCTGGGACCATCGCCTGGCCAAGAACCCGGATATTCTCGGCAAGCTGCAGCGGCTCTATCCGCTCGGCCGCATCGTCGACGCCGCGGAAGTGGCCGAAGCGGTGGCCTTCCTTGCCTCGGAACGCGCATCGGGCATAACCGGCGCGGTGGTGCCGGTCGACGCCGGGCTGACCGCCGGCTTCTTGCCTTTCATCGACGATATATTGGGAGCCTGACCATGACCGACGTCGAGTTCCGCGACCTGTCGAAATCGTTCGGACGGCACAAGATTCTCGAGAACATCAGCCTCGACATCAAAAGCGGCGAGTTCGTCGTGCTGGTCGGCCCGTCCGGCTGCGGCAAGTCGACCTTGCTGCGCATGCTGGCCGGGCTGGAGCCGATCACCTCAGGCGATCTGCTGATCGGCGGCGTGCGCGCCAACGCGCTGCCGCCGCAGCAGCGCAACATCGCCATGGTGTTCCAGTCCTATGCGCTGTTTCCGCATCTGAAGGCGGCAGACAATATCGGCTTCGGCCCAAAGATCCGCGGCGAGGCGCGCCCGGCCATCGATGAGAAGGTCAAGAAGGCGTCGGGCATCCTCAACCTGTTCTCTTATCTCGACCGCTACCCCCGGGAGCTGTCGGGCGGCCAGCGCCAGCGCGTCGCCATGGGCCGCGCCATCGTGCGCGAACCCTCGGTGTTCCTGTTTGACGAGCCGCTCAGCAATCTCGACGCGCAGTTGCGCGTGCAGATGCGCACCGAGATCAAGGCGCTGCACCAGCGGCTGAAATCGACCATCGTCTACGTCACCCACGACCAGATCGAAGCCATGACCATGGCCGACCGCATCGTGGTGATGGACCGCGGCAGGATCCAGCAGGTCGGCGCGCCGCTGGAGCTTTACGACCGTCCCGCCAACAAATTCGTCGCGTCCTTCATTGGCTCACCGTCAATGAGCTTTGTATCCGGAGCGCTGAAGACGACGCCCGAGAAGAGCTGGTTCGAGTCGGCCGGCGGGGGGCGACTGGCGCTCGGCGGCAAGACGGCGCCGGCGGGCAGCACCGTCGAGGCCGGCATAAGGCCCGAACACTTCGTCATCGGCGAGGCTGTCGACGCCATGGCGATCAAGGTCGATGTCGTCGAGCCGACCGGCTCGGAAACCCATGTCTATGGCGCCATCGGCACTGATACGGTGCGTGCCGTGTTCCGCGACCGGGTTCAGGTCAAACCGGGCGAAATGCTGCCGGTCTCCGTCGCGCCGGGCAACATCCATCTGTTCGACAAGGCCACGGGCCTGCCGCTATGAAGGCAGCGCCATGAAAACGAAAACTCTGAGATGAAGACACCGGCCGACATCATCACTCGCCTGCAATTGATGTCACAGGACGGCACCAAATCGGATCGGCGCCTGGCCGGCCTCGTGCTGACCGATCTCGACTTCGCTTCCAAGGCGGCAATCTCGGAGATTGCCGCGCGTGTCGGCGTGAGCGAACCGACGGTCACCCGCTTCTGCCGCAATCTCGGCTGCGAGGGCCTGCGCGATTTCAAATTCTATCTGGCGCAGGCGATCGCCATTGGCGGTCAGTATCTGTCGCCCGAACCGCTCAGCCGCGACGCCCGCGAGCAGCGAATCGCGACCGCCATCACCGAAGCGGCGATAGCCGCCATCCAGCGCGCCAGCGAAAACCTTGATATGAGGACGCTGGTGGGTGTGGCCGCACGCATCGTCAATTCGGGCAATGTGCTGTGCATCGGCTCTGGCGGCATTTCCTCGATGATGGCGACGGAAATGCAGAACCGGTTGTTTCGGCTGGGCGTGCCGGTACTGGCGCAGATCGACGGACAATTGCAGCGCATGTATGCCGCGGTCGCCACATCGGAGACGACGCTGATCGCCTTTTCCGTCTCCGGCTATGCGCGTTCGGTCATCGATGCGGTGCAGGTCGCCCAGCAATATGGCGCCACCACAATCGCCATCACCCCGCCGGACTCGGCACTCGCCAAGGCCGCCGACACCGCCATCCAGTTCCAGTCGCTGGAAGACGGCAACATCTACAAACCGACCTCGTCGCGCTATGCGCTGCTGTCGATCGTCGACATGATCGTCACCTCGGTCGCCGAGACGCGCGGACCCAGAGTTCTCGAAAACCTGCGCCGCATCAAGCAGAGCGTGAACACGCTGAAGGTCGACGATCCCAAATTGCCGCTGGGGGATTGAGGACTTAGCTGGCGAGCGCCTTGAGGCTCGTCACCAGCGCCGCGGGGTCGCCAAGCACCCGTAGCGTCTTCAAGCGAGCGGTAGCACCAGCAACGACCGACACCGCCGATACCGGAACGCCCAGCGCCTTGGCGACAAGTCTTTGCAATGCCTGATTGGCGGCGCCATTCTCAGGCACGGCGCGCACGCGGGCTTTGAGATGACAGCGCCCGTCGGCCGCTGTCTCCACGCCTTCGAGCCTGTTCACCGCTGCCTTGGGCGTCAGCCGCACGAACAGGTCGATGCCGTCGTCGCGTAGACGGTACGGCGCGTCGCCCACCCCAGGACGTTTAATTGAAGAGCGACCTGACAGTGCTGTCGAGGAAGCGCTCCAGGAAGAACAGGATCACCAGCACAATGATCGGCGAAATATCGACGCCACCGAGATCGGGCATGTAGCGGCGGATCGGCCGGTAGACCGGTTCGGTCAGCCGGTACAGCATGTTGCCGACGCTGCCGACAAACTGGTTGCGCGTGTTGACGACGTTGAAGGCATACAGCCAGGAAAAGATCGCCGACAGGATGACGATCCATCCATAAATGCTCAGCGCGTAGATCAGCGTATCGATAAGCGCGTTCATTCGAGGCTCCGTTGAATTGCGCGACATGTAGCCATTGCATGCCGAACCGGCAAGGGCCGCCTTCTGCCGCATGCCGGCAGGCGATGGCCGCCTGCACTGCGTTTCGGCAAAACCGCGCCTTGACAGGAAAGCGCAGCCTTCGATAAATGCGCCATCCGCTGGACGGGGCTGTAGCTCAGCTGGGAGAGCGCGTCGTTCGCAATGACGAGGTCAGGAGTTCGATCCTCCTCAGCTCCACCAGCGGAATTTTTCCATTCCTTGCTCGCCCCAACGGATCCGGAAAGGCGCGTTGCGCTTTCCCCTGGGAACTGTGTCAAAGCCCCAGCCTGGGAGCGAGATAAGGCGCGAGCGCAAGCGAATAGGTGGCAGTCAAATGACCATTGTCGCGCCAGACGATCATATTGCCGACAACCGCCGCGCATAGCTCCGGCCCGCATATGGCGTCGGTCATATCGACGACGCGGACGTTTTTCTGACCCTCTGCGGCGACCGCCAACACGTCGTTGAGCGCGGCATCGTTTCTTTTGGTGAAGCATTTTGCAGGCGTGGCGCTCAGGCAATCGCCAGGCTCGAATCGCATCAAGGGCGTGTTGCGGATGACGATGATCCGGGAGCCCGCCTCCGTCAGTCTGCTCCAGACATCGCGCAACCCCTCGATCATCAGGTCGTCGGGAACCGATCCGGCATTGGACTGGCTGGTGATGACAGCAAGCGGCCTGAGCTTTAGAATCTCAGCCAGCACTTTCTCTCGCCACTCGTAGCACGATGGATACGGCTTGCCGCCCGACTTGGTGGGCGCACGCGCGAATGCGCAGGCGGATTTCGAGAAGGAAACCAGTTTGAATTTGCGGTCCTTGGCGATCTTGTTCAGGGCTGGGCCCCACTGGGCAGCGTGAGAATCGCCCACGAGGACGATGGTTTGCGTGCCGGCGGGGTCGCCCAGCACGCATCCCACCGGTTTGGCGCCTTTCAGGTTCTGCTGACAGCCCGCTGCGAACAAACTCGACACGTCCCGCCTTAGCCGGGCCAGCGGCGGCAACAGGTCCACACCGTCCGGAACCACCGCGCCGGTCAGCAAAGCGGCAGGCCCGGGGTAGGCAGGCGTGCCGATCAGCGTAATGTCGGTGCGTTGCGTCGTCACGAAATGCAGCAGCCCCTCGGATGCCGCCACGGATGCCAGGACCGCGATGGTGCCGTATCCCAGCGGCTGCCACCACGCGCCGCCCCGGGACTGCCGATAGGGTTGTTCGACATAGCGATAAGACAGGTCCGACAGGACCAGGGTCACCGCAATCAGGCCGACACCACTGGCAAACGTCGGCGAATAGCCCTGCCCCAGGAAGAATGTGATCAGCGGCCAATGCCAGAGATAGATCGAGTACGACCGATCGCCGATGAAGCGAAGCGGCCACAAATCGAGTCCCCGAAACCGGCCGGCTTGGACTTCGCCAGCCAGGATGACGAGCACGGTGGCCAAGGTTGGCAATAACGCACTGAGGCCAGGGAACGGTGTCGCTGCGGAAAACAGAAAAGCGGAGGCGAGGATGCCGGTGATGCCGGCAAGCGCCAGCAGCCGCCTTGCACCCGCGCCCCATCGAAGCCGGGGCTCGCCAAGCACCAGAAGACCACCCAGCGCCAATTCCCACAGGCGCGTATGGCTGACGAAATAGGCTTGGGCGGGGTCTGTTTTCGTCAGGACAATCGAGGCGACCAGCGATGCCACGAAAACGAGCGACAATGTCGTCGCCAGGCATCGTCTTAGGGAAAGCTGCCATCGCCGCGCCAGCGAGATCACACCGATCATGAGCACCGGCCAAACGATGTAGAACTGCTCTTCTATGGAAAGCGACCAGTAATGCTGCACCGGCGTCGGCAGATTGTCGGCGTCGAGATAGCTGACAGCCTGATGGGCCAGACGCCAGTTCTCGACATAGAGCGCGCTGGCCAGAATCTGCTTGGCGGTTTCCTCCCAGCGCGCCTTGGAAATGAACAGCAGCGTACCGAGCAGCGTCAGCAGAAGCACGAGGATCGCGGCCGGCAGAAGTCTGCGAATCCGTCGCGAATAAAATTCGATCAGCGAGACGCGGCCGTCGCGCAGCGCCATCTGCGCCAGCAAGCCTGTGATCAGATAACCCGAAATGACGAAAAAGACGTCGACGCCGACATAGCCGCCGGGAAGAACATAGGGCCACAGGTGAAAGATGACGACCAGAGTGACGGCCAGTCCGCGCAGCCCCTGTATTTCGGGCCGAAACCGACGTTCCTGATCGATTGTCACCGGATGTCCCCAAAAATAGCTTCACCGGCCTGAACCCATAGGGGCAATCCGGCCATATGGCCCACTTCTGGGTACGTCGACAATCTCGTCAAAGCCCCGCCCTGGATGCGAGATATGGGGCCAGGGCAAGCGAATAGCCGGCCGTCAGATGATGATTGTCACGCCAGACAATGATGTTGCCGACAACTGCCGGACATAGTTGCGGTCCGCAAATGGTGTCGACCATGTCGATGGCGCGTACATTTTTCTGTCCCTCCGCAGCCAGCGTCAACACGTTGCTCCGCTCAACGTCGCTCAGCTTGGTGACGCATTTCGTTGGCGTCGAACTCAGGCAATCGCCTGGGTCGAATTTCATATAGGGCGTGTTGCGGATGGCGACGACTTGAGAGCCAGCGTCCGTCAGCCTGCTCCAGAGACTTCGCAGCCCCTCGATCATCTTGTCTTGCGGAATCGATCCGTAATTGGATTGGCTGGTGAAGATCACATCCGGTTTCAGCTTGAGGATCTCGGCGAGCACCTTTTCATGCCACTGCGCGCATAAGACGTTGGGTTTGCCATCCGCCATGATGGCTACGCGGCTGAACGGGCAGGCGGATTTTGTAAAGCTAACCAGTTTGAAGTTGCGGTCCTTGGCGATCCTGTCCAGGGCCGGCACCCACTGGGCCGCATGAGAATCTCCGACCAGGACAATGGTTTTCGCACCCGCCGGATCGCCGAGAGTGCACCCTTTGGGCTCCGAGCTTTCCTCCTGATGACACTTCGATACGTACACAACCGGCACGTCTCGTCTGAGCCGGGCCAGCGGTGGGAGAAGGTCCACCCCGTCCGGAACCGCGGCGCCGGAGACGAGAGAGGCGGGTCCGGGGTAGGAAGGCGTACCGATCAGCGCGGTGTCGATGCGTTCTGTCTTCAGAAAAAGCAGCAGACTGCCCGATGCGATCACGCATGTGAGAACCGCCGCGGTGCCGTATCCCAGCGGCTTCCACCATACAGCGGTTCGGGCTTGCCGATAGCGCTGTTCGACATACCGATAGGACAGGTCCGATAGGACCAGGGTCACCGCGATCAGGCCGAAACCACTGGCAGGGGTCAGCGAATAACCCTGCGCCAGGAAGATAGTGATCAGCGGCCAATGCCAGAGATAGATCGAGTACGAGCGATCGCCGATGAAACGGAGTGGCCACGGATCAAGCCCGCGAAACCAGCCGGCTTGGACCTCGCCTGCCATGATGACGAGCACGGTGGCCAGGGTTGGCAGCAGCGCGCTGGCGCCGGGAAATGGCGTTGTTGCGGAAAACAACAAGGCGGACGCAAGGATGCCCACGATGCCGGCTATCGCCAGCCACTGTCTAACGAATACCACCAGTCGAAACCGATGTTCGCAGAGCACCAGCAGACCACCCAGCGCCAATTCCCACAGGCGGGTGTGGCTGACGAAATAGGCCTGGGCAGGGTCCGTCGCCGTCAAGACGACGGAGGCAATCAGCGACGCGACGAAAATGAGCGACAACGCTCCGATCAAGCAGGCCCTCAGCGGAAGGTCACGGCGACGCGACAGCCAGGTCACGCCGATCATGACCAACGGCCAGACGATGTAGAACTGCTCCTCGATGGAGAGCGACCAGTAATGTTGCACCGGGCTTGGCAAGGTGTCAGCCTCGAGATAGCTGACGGCGACCGCCGCCAGCCGCCAGTTCTCGACATAGAGAGCGCTCGCCAGGATTTGGTTGCCTATTTCCTCCCAGCGCGCCTTTGAGATGAAAAGCACCGTGCCGAGCAGCGCCACCAACAGCACCAGGGTCGCCGCCGGCAACAACCGTCGCACCCGTCGCGAATAGAATTCGATCAGTGAAATCCGACCGTCGCGCAGCGCCATCTGCGCCAGCAAGCCTGTGATCAGATAACCCGAGATGACGAAAAAGACGTCGACGCCGACATATCCGCCAGGCAGCACATCCGGCCACAGATGATAGATGACGACCAGCGTGACGGCCAGTCCGCGCAGCCCTTGTATCTCGGGCCGAAGCCGACGTTGCTGATCGATTGTCACCTGATATCCCCAACACGTTTCAGCCGGCCTGAATCAACAGGCCGTTCCGCCCGAGATCTTCATAAGGGCAGAGAGCAGTGAGGCAAGAGCCGATCGCAGCAGCTCATTCTCTTTGTGCCTTCAGCCCGCTCACCAGCGTGTCGACGAAACCCAGCAGCTCGCTTTCGAGGTCGGTGGGCGCGAGGCCGATGAACCGGTCCTCGAGCGAGATGGCGACGATGCCGTGGACAGCGGAGAACAGGGTGCGTGCGCGGGCCAGCAGATCGTGCGATCCCGACGTTGGCAGCAACTGGGCAAGCGGTTCGACCAGATGCTGGATCAGCACCGCATGTTCGGCCAGATGCCATTCGGGCACCGGCACGCCAGGCGCCATGCGGTGCTCGAACAGCGCCTTCCACGCCATGCGGTTGTCGCGCGCGAAGCCGAGATAGGCTTTGGCCAGCGCCTTCAGCCTGGCTCTCGGCTCGGCGGCGCCCGTCTCCTCCTGTTCCAGGGCCGCCCCCAGCCGCGCCAGCGTGATCGAATTGACGTGCAGGATGAGCTCGTCGAGGTCGGCGAAGGCGGTATAGAGCGCACCCAGCGCGCAGCCGGCATCGGCCGTGATGTCGCGTGCGCGCAGGCCGGCGAGCCCCGAGGATTGAATGCGCGCCTGCGCGGCCTCGATCAGCCTGCTCCTGAGATCCTCGCGTTTGGCGTCCCGTTTTGCCGACATTAACCTTCCTTATCCGAAATTTATGAACGCCGTTCATTTTTCTCTTGAACGCTGTTCACGATGTGTTACGTTGCATTCGTGAACAACGTTCATAGAGGAGAAACGGGAATGTTGAAACAGTTTTTTGCTCTCGTCCGTGGCCGCTGCTACGAAGCCGCCGAGACGGTCGTCGACCGCAACGCGCTGGTGATCCTGCGCCAGCAAATCCGCGATTGTGCCGATGCCATCGCCGCCGCCCGCCGGGCTGTCGCCATTGCCATCGCCCAGAACGAACAGGAAGTCGTGCAGTTCAAGAAGCTGGTCGTCCGCATCGACGACCTGGAGAAGCGCACCATCGCTGCGATCGAGCAGGGCCAGAATGAACTGGCCCGCGAAGCCGCCGAAACCATCGCCATGCTGGAAGCCGAACGCGACGCCTCCAGCGAGGCGCAGAAAAGCTTCGGCACCGAGATCGAGCGGCTGAAGCGGATTATTCGCGTCTCTGAAATGCGCCTGCGTGAATTGCAGCGCGGCCAGCGCATCGTAGCCGCCGTCGACTCGACCCAGCGCCTGCGCGAAAGCGCCCCGGGCTCCAGCCTGTCGGCGCTCAAGGACGCCGAGGAGACGCTGCTGCGCCTGCGCACACGGCAAAAGCAGATCGACGCCACGGCAGCCGCCATGGCCGAGATGGAGCAGTCGGGCGATCCGGCCGCGGTCTCAGAAAAGCTTGCGGCCGCAGGCTGCGGTGCGCCGCTCAGAACCAGCGCCGACGCCGTGCTCGAACGGCTTACGAAGACCATGACCAAGCCGGCCTGATTGTATCCAGCCTGAAACAGACCCCCGCCCAACCAACCTAACCCTGAAACGGAAGGATTATACCGATGACCCCGAACACCTATTCGCCCAAGGATTCAAGCGCCTGGAAGACCTTCACCATGGCCAGTTTCGCCGTTGCCGCCACGATGATGGCCGGCGGCATCTACTTCATGGAGGCGAGCTTCGCCGCCAAGGGGTTTTATGCCATGGCCGCCATCATGCTCGTGCACACCTCGATCACCATCACCAAGACGCTGCGCGACTCGGAAGAAGCAAGCCGCTTCATCAACCGGCTGGAAGACGCCAAGACCGAGAAGTTGCTGATGGAAGTCAGCCGCAGTAACGAAGTGTAATCGGGTTCCCGCTAAACAAGGATCAAACCGCGCAAGACCGCTGATCAATCCAGCCAGGATTTTCAACGGTCTTGCCCAATGGAAGTCGCCGCTATGGAAATCGCTCCGATCAATCGTCCCACAGCTCATCTGATGACGTCCCGGCGCTTTGCGCCTTTGTTCTGGACGCAGTTTCTGTCCGCCTTCAACGACAATTTCCTGAAGAACACCCTGGTGTTCCTTATTCTGTTCACGCTGGCGGCGGACCAGGCGGCGTCTCTGGTCACGCTCGCCGGCGCCGTCTTCATGGCCCCCTTCCTGCTTCTGTCCGCGCTTGGCGGCGAGATCGCCGACCGCTTCGACAAGGCCCTCATCGCCAAGCGACTGAAATTCGCCGAGATCGCCGCCGCGGGCGTCTCCGTCGTCGGCATCGCGCTGTCGTCCATTCCCGTTCTGATGGTGGCGCTGTTGATGTTCGGCATCATCTCGGCGCTGTTCGGGCCGATCAAATACGGCATCCTGCCCGATCACCTCGAGCGCAAGGAACTGCCCAAGGCCAACGCCTGGATCGAATCCGCCACCTTTGCCGCCATCCTCGGCGGCACCATTGCCGGCGGCGTCGTTTCTGCCGACGGCATCGGTGTCACGGTGTTCGGACCAATCATGATGGCGCTTGCCGTCGGCTGCTGGCTCGTCAGCCGCTACATCCCATCCACCGGTTCGGCGGCGCCCGACCTCGTCATCGACAAGAACATCTTCCGCTCGACCTGGCGCCAGGTCGCCGAGTTGCGCACCGACATGCGCATCTGGCGCGCCGGCCTGATGACCTCGTGGTTCTGGCTGATCGGCGCCATCGTGCTGTCGATCCTGCCGACGCTGATCAAGGATTCGCTCGGCGGCAACGAGATGGCTGTCACCGTCTATCTCGCCGTCTTCGCCGTCTCGATCGCCATCGGTTCGGCCATCGCCGCCTGGATGTCGCAGGGCCGCATCGTGCTTCTGCCGGCGCCGGTCGGCACGGCGCTGCTGGCGCTGTTCGGCCTGCATCTCGCCTGGACCATCTCCAGTATGACGCCTTCGCCGGCGGCCGAAACCCTTGGCGCATTCTTCGCCGGCCCGAACACGATCCGCGTCGCCATCGACCTTGCCGGCATGGCCATTGCAGCCGCCTTCCTGGTGGTGCCGACCTTCGCCGCCGTGCAGGCCTGGTCGCCCGAGGCGCGCCGCGCCCGCGTCGTCGCCGCCGTCAGCATCGTCAATGCCGGCTTCATGACGGTCGGCGGTGTTGTTGTCGCCGTGATCCAGACGAAAGTCTCCACCGGCGGCATTCTGTTCGGCCTCGCCGCGGCCAACGCCATTGCCGCCTGGCTGATGCTGAAATCCCTGCCGACCAATCCCTTCCGCGATTTCGTCTCCATCCTGTTTCGCGCCTTCCTGCGCCTGGAGGTCGAGGGCATGGACAACCTCAAGGCCGCCGGCAAGGCGCCGATCCTCGCGCTCAACCATGTCAGCTTCCTCGACGGTCCGCTGGCGCTGACGCTGACCGACGAAGAGCCGGTCTTCGCCATCGACTATTTTATCGCCCAGGCCTGGTGGATGAAGCCGTTCATGAAGCTTGCCCGCGCTTTGCCGCTCAATCCGGCCAAGCCGATGTCCACCCGCACGCTGATCAAGGTCGTGCAGGGTGGCGACCCGCTGGTCATCTTCCCCGAGGGCCGCATCACTGTCACCGGCGGCCTGATGAAGGTCTATGACGGCGCCGCCATGGTCGCCGACAAGACCGGCTCGATGGTGGTGCCGGTGCGCATCGACGGGCTGGAGAAGACCTATTTTTCGCGGCTGAGCTCGCAGCATGTGCGCCGCCGCCTGTTCCCGAAGGTCAAGGTGACCATTCTGGAGCCGGTCAAGCTCGAAGTGCCGCAGGAGCTGAAGGGCCGCAAACGCCGCGCTGCGGCGGGGTCTGCCCTCTACCAGGTGATGTCGGATCTCGTCTTCCGCACCCAGGACATCGACAAGACCGTGCTGGAAAAGATCATCCAGACAGCCAACGAACGCGGCATGAAACAGCTCGCCGTCGAGGATCCGGTCACCGGCTCGCTCAGCTACGGCAAGCTTTTGACGGCGGCCGCCGTGCTCGGCGAGAAGTTCCAGAACACCTATGCCGACCAGCAGACGCTGGGCGTCATGCTGCCCAACGCCAACGGCGCCTGCGCCGCCCTGCTCGGCGTCATGTCGGCCGGCAAGGTGCCGGCGATGATGAACTTCACCGCGGGTGCGGCCAACATCCTGTCGGCCTGCAAGGCGGCCGAAGTTCGGACCGTGCTCACGTCCCGCGCCTTCGTCGAACAGGCTAAGCTCGGCACTGTCGTCGAGGAACTCGGCCGTTCGGTCAACATCGTCTGGCTTGACGATCTCAGGAAGACCATCAGCCTTAGGGAAAAGCTGCTCGGCCTGCTGCGCAAGTCGACGCCGCGCGCCAAGCGCAAGCCCGACGATCCTGCGGTGATCCTGTTCACCTCGGGTTCGGAAGGCACGCCCAAGGGCGTGGTGCTGACCCACCGCAACATCCTGGCCAATGCCGCCCAGGCGGCGTCGCGCATCGACTTCCACTCGGGCGACAAGGTCTTCAACGTGCTGCCGATCTTCCATTCCTTCGGCATGACGGCGGGCACCGTACTGCCGCTGATCTCGGGCGTGCCGGTCTATTTCTACCCCTCACCGCTGCACTACCGCCTCGTGCCCGAACTGATCTACGGCTCGAACGCGACGATCATCTTCGGCACCGATACGTTCCTCTCAGGCTATGCGCGCACCGCGCACCCCTACGACTTCCGCTCGATCCGCTATTGTTTTGCCGGCGCAGAACCGGTCAAGGCCGCGACGCGCATGACCTATATGGAGAAGTTCGGCGTGCGCATACTTGAGGGCTACGGCGTCACCGAAACAGCGCCGGTGATCTCCATAAACACGCCGATGTACAACCGCTCCGGAACCGTCGGCAAGATCATGCCCGGCATGGAATACCGCCTCGATCCCGTGCCCGGCGTCGACGATGGCGGACGGCTGTTCGTGCGCGGACCGAACGTCATGGCCGGCTATCTCCGGGCCGAGAAGCCCGGCGTGCTCGAGCCGCTCGAAGACGGCTGGCATGATACGGGCGACGTCGTCGCCATCGACGAGGGCGGCTTCATCACCATTCGCGGCCGCGCCAAGCGCTTTGCCAAGATCGGCGGTGAGATGATCTCGCTGGCCGCTGTCGAAGCGCTGGCCGGCGAATTGTGGAAAGGCGCGCTGTCGGCGGTCGCCACCGTGCCGGACGCGCGCAAGGGCGAAAAGCTGATCCTCATCACCGAGGCACCCGGCGCGACCCGCGCGGATTTCCTGGCTTTCGCCAAGGCCAATGGCGCCATGGATTTGATGGTGCCGGCCGAGGTGCGGGTCGTCTCAAAAGTGCCGGTGCTCGGCTCCGGCAAGCTCGACTTCGCCGCCGTCACCAAGATGGTCCGAGACGAAGAAGCCTTGAAGACCAAGGCCGCCTGATCGGCATCTCGATAGACGCAAAAAGGCCGGCGCTCGACGCCGGCCTTTTTTGATTACGTCTTTGTATTTAAGCGATGACCAGTTTCACCGGCAGCCGCGCCCGTTTCGGAACTGCTGCAGCAACGCCGGCGCGCAGCACGTTGATCAGCCGCCGCTCCGGCGGAATGGCGAAATGCCGGCCGCACATCTCGGCGCTGTCCGCATGGTCGGCCACCGCCGCTATCGGCCAGGCCGCGAAACCGAGCCGGGTCAGGTTCAGCCAAAACCGATAGAAGGCGCGGCCTGACTCGACCGGCGACTCCTCGCGCGGCCGGTGGAACAGGGCGATGGCCGTCGACGACAGCGTTTTAGCCTTTTCGCCGGTCAGCGCCTTGCCCAGCCCCAGCGTGTCGATGGCCTCGAACAGGCCGGTGCCGAGAACGACCTTTGCGCCGAACCCTTCCAGCGCACTCATGCGCAGCGCATCGAGATTGAGGCCGTCCGTGTCATAGCGCGGATGCGAACGCGCCAGCCGCATCCAGCCGACCAGCTCGCGGCGAAAGGCGCGGTCGCGCAGGAAGACCATGCCGGCATCGTCGGCCAACGCCGCCAGCATGGCGATGTCTTGAGGCGCATGCGCCAGCGTCACATCCTCGGCCTCCTTAGCCCAGGCTTGCAGCGCCTGGCTGGCGTCCGCAGCTGCCGGCTTGAAATGCGACCGCCAGGTGAAGCGATTGCTGGCGTGGCTGTTCAGCGGCGACGATTGCGCCGCTTTGCCGGGAACGATCCGCGCGGCCAGCCGGAAGCCGGGAAAGGCCACCGTGTCGTTCACCGCCCAGAGATCCTCGACCGTCGCCACACCGATGCCGGCGTCATTGAGCGCCATCACCGTGCCTTCGACGGCAGCGCCGCAGGAGACGCCCATATCGCGGCGGGAAGGATCGCCGGCTGACAGATGCCGCGCCAGTTCCGCCATGACGAGAACGGAACCGTCGCTCGCCGCATGCCAACGCGCCGGCTGCGTGTTGTGCACCGAGGGCGCCAGATTGGCGGTGGCGACGATGCGGGAAAGCAAGGCATTGTCCATCCTACAGCTTCGCCTCCCGCTGCGAGATCAGCATCGCCATCCGCTGGACGGCGCGCAGCTCCATCTCCAGTCCCGGCGACGAAGCCAGCGCCGGCATGTTGAGCGCCACCACCGTCAGGGGCTCGAGCGTCGCCAGAAGCACGTGCGTCGCCTCGTATTTCTCGAACAGCCAGGCCAGTTGCTCGCGTATGTCCTGGTCGACCGGCGCATCCAGCTTCACATCGGCGACCGAGCGCACCGGCTCCTGTTCCAGGGCCCGCGCCAGCACCTTGAGGTCGAAATCGCCGAGGTCGGCCGCCGGCAGGATCAGGGCGCCGTCGACTAGGATATGGTGCTGCAGGCCGCGCAAAAAACGCGCCGAATCGGTCAGATCGCCCTCCGCCATATGCTTCAGCAACGAGTCGCGGCGCTTCTCTGCGGTCAGGCTGACGCTGTCATTGTAAATGACGGCGAGCAGCGTCGCCGAAAGCACGATCACCACGCCCTGTACGCTGCCGCGCCAGCCGAGATCGTCGATGCCGCCCAGCGCCAGCCCGGCAAACACCGAGCTCAGCGCGACAACGGCGAAGGCGCCGATCGTATCGCGATGGCCGAGGCTGGCGCGCCCAAGCCCGATCGTCAGCCAGCACAGGAACAGGATGGCGATGCCGCCGAGCCGCACCGGCACTTCGAACAGGCCGGGCCGGTAGTCGGTGACCATGAACGGAAGGATCAGCAGCAGCGACAGCGCCATGCGCTCGACCGTGCGGTTTTCGGCCGCCGACAGGCTGTCACGGTCGCGCGTCATCACCAGCCAGCCGATGGCGAGAAAACCACCGAACTGGAAGGCCAGAAGGATCGCCATCCGCCATGGCTCGGCAAAGCGTTCCGGGATCAGCGCCAGCAGGACGAACAGCACGGCACCGCCGGCGGCGAAGAATTTGAGCGCAAACGGCGCATGCCGGCGCAGCAGGCCTTCGGTCAGCAGAAGTGCTGCCAGCGGCAGCAGGCCCGCCGCGGCGATGGTGACGAAGCGGAAGAGGGCGAGACTGGTGATCCAGTCGAGGATGCGGCAGGCGAGCAGCACCGCCAAGACCCGCAGCCCAAACAGGAAGCGCCGCGACAGCGGATCGCCAGTGTCGCGGCCGCCGACGATCGAGATCACGATCAGCAGCCCGGCCAGCGCCGCCAGCGAGGTGATGGTGTCGGCGACGAGCGTGTCGTCGAAACTCATGGCTCCGCTGCCATCAGCTTGAGCATGAAACGACGCACCAGCGGGCGCAGGAGGGCCGCGACCAGCGCGTTGCGCGGCCGCTCGACTCGGCCCTTGTAAGGATTGAAGAACCAGCCACGGCAGTCGGCCCCGTGCGGGTTGCCGAGGATGCCGGCAACGACCTCATAGGCCATCAGCATGCCGGTTGTGACGACCATCGGCGCAAACGACATGCGGCTGCGCTTGCCTGCCGCCACCTCGCCGGCCATGGCGAGGTCGACATGGTGGCGCGACGAGGAGTTGAGCACGACATATTCGGCCTCGCGCAGGAAGGCGGTGGCGCGCTGCTCCGGCGTGATCGCATTCCAGGCCGTGCCGGGCGTGGGGTAACCCAGGCGCTCCTCCGGCATCGGATCACCGGCCTTGGTCACATAGACCGAGGGCAGCGGTGAGGCATAGGCGTCAATAACAGTGCGGCCGAGCTCCCGCGCTGTTCGGTACAGCAGCAGCGACGCCCCGAGATCGTCGGTGCCGTTGACGACGACGGCGCTGTCGCGGATCGCTGACGTGGCATGTTCAGGCCAATCCTTGCCGTGCACCTCGATCTGCATTTGCGGGTTGATGGTCAGGCAGAGGTCGCGCGTCGCCTCCGCCTTCTCACGGCCGACCGTGCCCGTGAAGGCGAAGACCTGGCGGTTGAGATTGGAGATGGCGAACGTGTCGAGATCGGCGATGATCAGCCGGCCGACGCCGGCGCGCGCCAGCGCCATGATGCAGGCGCCGCCCATGCCGCCGGTGCCGCAGACAAACACCGTCGCGTCCCGCAGCCTGGCCTGCTGGGCTTGCGTCACGAACCCGATGTTGCGGGTCGTGAACTCCTCATAGGTGAACGGCGGCATCAGCGTGTCCATGGTCTCAGCACATTCCATTGGCGGCTGGAGTCCGCCCAGTGAACCACCGGCAGGATGAGCCGCTGCAGCGTGGCGGCGGCGCCCGCCACGGCAAGGGCGGCAAGCGAACCGCGCGGCACCGCGTCGGCAAGATAGGTGCGAGCCGCCTGGAAACTCATCTGGCCGATCTGCAGCACGTCATCGCCGCGCCCGTAATCGAGCTCTTTCTGACAGAACTCGTTAAAGGCCTCGTCGCGGTGCTTGGCCGCCTCGTCGAACGTTTTCTTCAGATCGTCCGAGCCGCCCGTATAGGCATTGGTGATGACGAAGCGCTCTTCGTCGAAACCGGCTTCGGGGCCGACGCCGAAGACATGGCGATGGCGTGCCATGATCTGTCGCGCAAGCAGCACGTGAGTCAGCGAGCGCCGCGCGCCGGCATGCGGTCCCGGAAACACATTGGTGAAGGCTTCGGCGACCATGCCGACGACGGCGGGAACCTGGGTGACGTTGGAGATCCAGATCGGCCTGAGCTGATTGCGCAGGAACATCAGGAAGCAGGTCAGGCCGTAGAGGACCCAGCTGAGACCCCGGCTGCGCTCGTCCGGATCGATCATGACCAGCCCGAGATGCAATACCTCATAGGGCTTGCCGGCCAGCGAGATGTCCATCAGCGCCAGCGCGTTGAAGGCGATCGGCCGCCCGTCGCTGCGGCGGTAGACAATGGTGATGATGGAATGTTCCAGCCGGCTTCGATCGCCGGAAAACACGCCATAGGTCAGGCTGCCGGCCTTCAGCGTCTTCGACGCCACCAGCCGCAGATCGCTGCTCAGCTGCTCCAGTTCGGCCGCCTTCATCCAGCGCCCGGGCCGCTCCACGACGCGCGTCTCGTAGCCGTCGGACACGCGCATGCGCACATCCATGAACCGACCCGGCAGCAGCTGCAGAACCGCCTTGAGCAAGATTTATTGTCCCCTTGGGCCCTAACGCCTAGCGTACCATGGCCGTCATCGGCCTAAGGTGCGGTAAACCCGAAGACGACAACGCCTGGTTGATCTGAACAAGGTAAAAGAATAGCTGCAATGCCGGCATTCCGATGGCGGCATACTTTCGGCCGCTGCAAGAACTGCGGCGCTTGGCACCCGCGTTTGCTGCCGGTCAGTCGGCCGATTTCTGATCAATGTTGCTGGCGAACAGTCGACCCCCACGGCGCTGATGAAACGCGAAGTCGCCACCAAACGGGTACAACCGGTGGAGCGGAAAATTCTGCCGCATCGCCCTGGCATAGGGTCGTCGAACACGGCTGAGCCGCCGAACCGGCCTCAGCCCTCGGCAGCAACGAGATGCCCGCCGCCGACATCGTTCAAGGCGAGCTTCAGCGGCGCCTCGCCGATCCTGCGCGTGGCGCTCGGTATCTCCTGGTCGAGCCTAGCAAACCGGCTCCTGCGCTGCGCCGGATCGGGCACCGGCACGGCGTCGATCAGCCGCCTGGTGTAGGGATGCCGCGGGCTGGAGAACACCTGGTCGCGCGTGCCCATCTCGACGATCTGGCCGAGATACATGACAGCGACGCGGTCGGAGATGTTTTCGACCACTGCCATGTCGTGCGAGATGAAGAGATAGGCGACGCCGAATTCGCGCTGCAATTCCTTCAAAAGGTCGAGCACGCGCGCCTGCACCGAGACATCGAGCGCCGACACGCTTTCATCGGCAATGATCAGTTTTGGCCGCAAGGCGAGAGCCCGCGCAATGCAGACGCGCTGGCGCTGGCCGCCGGAGAATTCGTGCGGATAGAGCTCCATCTGGTCGGCCGACAGGCCAACGCGCTCGAACAGCACCGCGACGCGGTCGCGGCGCTCGTCCTTCGAGGCGATGCCATGGATCACCAGCGGCTCGGCAACGAGATCGCCGACGCGCATGCGCGGATCGAGCGAGGCGAACGGATCCTGAAAAATCATCTGCACGTCGCGGCGCACCGCCTTGCGCTCGTCTCGGCCGAGCCCCGACAGATTGCGCCCACCGATGACGATGTCGCCGCTGTACGGCACCAGCCCTGCCAGCGCCTTTGCCGTGGTCGACTTGCCGCAACCGGACTCGCCGACCAGCGCCAGCGTCTCGTTGGGCGAGATCGAGAAGCTGACGCCCTCGACGGCATGAACGCGGCGGGTGACCTGGCCAAAGACACCGCCGCGCAGATCGAAGCGGACATGCAGGTCGTTTACCTCGGCGACGTTGGCCGGCTTCGAAAGCTCGGCCGTATCCCTTGATTTCTGGCGCCCGACCCCGCTGCCGATGCGCGGCACGGCGGCCAGCAGTTCGCGCGTATAATCGGCCTCCGGCCGGGCAAAGATATCGGCGGTCTTTCCCTCCTCGACCATGCGGCCATGCCGCATGATGATGACGCGGTCGGCCATTTCGGCGACCACGCCCATGTCGTGGGTAATCAGGATGACGCTGGTGCCATGCTCGCGCTGCAGGTCGCGCAACAGCTCCAGCACCTCGCCTTGCACGGTCACGTCGAGCGCCGTCGTCGGCTCGTCGGCGATCAGCACGTCGGGCTCGAGCGCCAGCGCCATGGCGATCATCACCCGTTGGCGCATGCCGCCGGAGAGCTCGTGCGGAAACTGCCTTAGCCGGCTTTCGGCTTCTGAGATACGCACCGCCTTCAGCGCCTCGATCGCGCGCTGGCGGGCTTCGGCCTGCGAAAGGCTGGTGTGCGCCTCGATAGATTCGGTGAGCTGACGGCCGATCGACAAGACCGGATTGAGCGAGGTCATCGGCTCCTGAAAGATCATGGCGATGCGGTCGCCGCGGATGCGACGCATCTGGCGTTCGTCGAGTGTCGCCAGGTCGGTGTCACCAAGACGGATTGCGCCTGAGGATATGCGCGCGGCCGGCTGCGGTAAGAGTTGCATGATCGCCAGCGCGGTCATCGATTTGCCGGAACCGGATTCTCCGGCAATGCACAGCGTCTCGCCGCGCGCCAGCGCCAGCGACAGGTTGGAGACGACCTCGCGCTCACCCTCATCGCCGCGCACGCTGACGGAGAGGTTGGCGATGTCGAGGACGGGTTTTGTTTCGCTGGTCATCGCAGGCGCGATCCTGCGAGGGATTTATTCCGTCGCACCCCCCTCTGGCCTGCCGGCCATCTCCCCCTCAAGTGGGGAGATTGGATTTCACCCCGGCCTTCGCCAATCGCCACCGTTTGAAAAAAGGCGGGACGACCAAACTGCCAATCTCCCCCCTTGAGGGGGAGATGCCCGGCAGGGCAGAGGGGGGTGTCTTGGCGCTGACCCAACCTCATTCAAACACGCAACGCGGGAAGTAGAACGACACCACCCAGTTCGGCATGTCGACGATCTCGCTGATGCGCAGGTCGCCGCACACCGAAGCCAGCATATACGCCTCGACCGGGTCGATCTTGTAGCGCCCGGCCAACAGATCGACCATCTGCGCCACCGCCTCCTTGGCCCCGGTCATCAAATCCGGTCCGATGCCGGTCGTCACCTCATAGCCCTTGGCGTCGAGATGGCGCGTCACCGGACCCGATGTGGTGAAGCGTGGCATCTTCAGCCTGGCGTCCTTGACCAGGTCGAGCTTGAGCACGACGTCCATCGGGCTTTCGATCGCCGTGCCGCAGACCTCGCCGTCACCTTGAGCGGCGTGCGTATCACCAACCGAAAACAGCGCACCGGCCACTTCCACCGGCAGATAGAGCGTCGTGCCGGCGGCGAGATCGCGTATGTCGAGATTGCCGCCGACACGCCGTGGCGGCACCACCGAGTGAAGCCCCATCTCGGCCGGGGCGTTGCCGATGGTGCCGGCGAAAGGCTTCAGCGGCACGCGCGCATTTTTGCCGAACAGCGCCGGGTCGAGCGTGGCGGCATCGTATTTCCAGATGTTCAGCGCCGGCTCTGTAAAATCGTCGGCAAGCAGGCCGAAACCGGGAATGTTCGCCGTCCAGCCGAAGCCGGACGGTTTGAACATTTCGATCGTCACCTTCAGCGCGTCACCAGGCTCCGCACCCTCGACGAAGATCGGCCCGGTCACCGGGTTGACCCTTTCGAAGTCGAGCTTGGCGACGTCGGCAACCGTGCTGTCGGCGTTCAACTGGCCGCCGGCGGCATCGAGGCACTGGAACTCGATGGTCGAGCCGGGCGCCACCCGCTCGGCCGGGGCAAAGGAATTGTCCCAGCCGAAATGGTGATGGCGCCCGTGGATGGTGTAGTCGCAGCTATTGCACATCTTTTACGTACACATTGTCGTAGTTGATGAAGACATGGACCGGATCGACATAGAGATTGTCGGCGCCGCCCATGCGCGCGGATCTAATGGTGAAGCGCTGCTCATTGAACACCGGCGCCCAAGGTGCGTCCTCCATGATCTTGTCGTAGATCCCGCTCCACATCTTGTTGCGCTCTGCAGACTTCGCCGGATCGGTCATCGAGTCGGCTTCCGCCGCCTTGGCGTCGAGATCCTTGTTGCAGTACCACGACCAGTTCCAGCCGCCGGGCACAGCACCGGCACAGCCTAGGATAGGTCCGTAGAAATTCGACGGGTCGGGGAAGTCGGCGATCCAACCCATGCCGCCGGACCAGATCATCGGCGCGCCGGCCTTGTCACCGCCAGCGGCAATGACATTGGCCTGTGCCAGCGCCTGGATACTAGCCTTGATTCCGATCGCCGCCAGATCCTGCTGGATCGCCTGGGCAATGCGCGGATTGGGATCGGTGTTCATGGCGAACAATTGCGTGTCGAAGCCATCGGGATGGCCGGCCTCGGCCAGCAGCGCCTTGGCTTTGGCGACGTCATAGGGATAGCCCTTGAATTCCTTGTCGTAGCCGGGCATCGACGGCGGCAGCGGCTGGTTGGCCGGCACCGCCCGATTGTTGATAATCTGGACGATGCGCGCCTTGTTGATCGCCATGTTGACGGCCTGGCGCACCTTCACATTGTCGAACGGCGCCATTGTGGTGTTCATGGTGATGTAGCCGGTGTGCAACTGGCCGCCCTCGATGACGTGCGACTTTTGCTCTGGATCGGACATCACCTCCTGGAACTTGGCCGGCGGAATGCCGTCGAGAGCCAGGTCGATCTCGCCCTTCTGCAGGCGCAGCAGCGCCACGATCGGCTCCTGGCCAACCTCGAAAGTGATCTTGTCGAGATGTGGCAGGCCCTTGTGCCAGTAATCCGGGTTGCGCTCGAAGACGATGCGCTGTCCGAGCGTCCATTCCGCCAGCTTGAAGGCGCCGGTACCCACCGGATGCTTGCCGAAATCGGCGCCATATTTCTCGACCTCCTCCTTCGGCACGACATGGGCGAAGTTGATGGCCATGACATGCAGGAAGGTGGCGTCGGGACGAGTCAGCTCGAACTTGACGGTGAAGGGGTCGACGACAGTGACGCCCGACAGGCCTTCGGCCTTGCCGGCGGCGACATCGTCATAGCCCTTGATCGAGCCGAAGAAGCCGGCGCCCGGGCTCTGCGTCTTCGGATTGGTGACGCGGTCGAGCGAATATTTCACATCGTCGGCCGTCATCTCGCGGCCATTGTGGAACTTCACGCCATGGCGCAGCTTGAAGGTGAAGGTCTGCCCGTCTGGCGAAATCTCGTAGCTTTCCGCGAGGTCGGGCTTGAGGTTGGTCGTGCCCGGCTCGTAATCCATCAGCCCGTCGAACAGGCTCTTGATCATCGACCAGTTCTGCCAATCATAGCCGATCGCCGGGTCGAGCGTCGTGACGTCATCCTTGTATGTGGCGACAATCTCGCCGCCCTGCTTGGCGTTTGGGTCGACGGCGTCCTCGGCGCGGGCGCTTGCCATGCCGAGCATCAGCGCCAATGCCGATGCCGCGACTGTTGAGGTGAGAAACTTTTTCATTGTTATGTTCCCTTTCTCTGTTTGTTTTTCATTTTCATCTGAGCTTGATACGGGGGTCGATGAACGGCGCGATGATGTCGGCGAGGAGATTGCCGAGCACGATGGCGAAGGCCGACACCAGCGTGACGCCCATGATGATCGGAATGTCGACGCGCTGGATCGCCTGCCAGGCCAGTTGGCCGATGCCGGGCCAGCCGAACACGCTTTCGACGACGACAATGCCGCCCATGAAGATGCCGATGTCGATGCCGATCATGGCGATGACCGGCAAAATGGCGTTGGGCAAAGCGTGGCGGAAAATGATGGCGCTGCGCGCTAGCCCCTTGGCGCGCGCGGTGCGGACATAATCCTGGCGCAGCACGTCGATCATCGACGAGCGCATCATGCGCGCATACCAGCCAGCACCGAGTATGCCCATGGTCAGCGATGGCAGCACCAGATGGCGCCAGGTGCCATAACCGCCGATCGGAAACCAGCTCAGCCGCACCGCAAAGACGTAGAGCAGCAAAAGCCCGACGACGAATTGCGGCGCCGATACGCCGACGAAGGAGGCGACCATCAGCGTCTGTTCGGTGGCGGTGCCGCGCTTGACGGCGGCGATCAGGCCCATGGAGAGCCCGATCAGAAGCTCGCACAAGATCGCGCCGACCATAAGGAGCAGGCTGGCCGGCAGCCGCGAGACGATAAGCTCCGTGACCTCCGAGCGCTGGATGTAGGAGCGGCCGAGATCGCCGCTGACGAGCTTCGTCAGATAGTGCCAGTACTGGACGACGAAAGGCTGGTCGAGGCCGAGTTGCTGGCGGATGTTTTCCACCGTCTGCGGCGTGGCGCTGCGGCCGGCGATCTGCCGCACTGGATCAGCGGGCAGCAGATAGAGCAACGCGAAGGTGATCAGCGAGACGCCGAGCAGGATGAGCAGCGACTGGATCAGCCGGCGGCCGAGATAGGCGATCATGCCCGGCCCCTTTGCGTCGGATCGAGGATGTCGCGCAGCGCATCGCCGATCAGGTTGAAGGCCAGCGCCAGCGCCAGGATCGCGGCTCCAGGGAAGAACACCAGCCAGGGTGCGGCCTGGAAGTACGTCTGGTTCTCGAAGATGATGTTACCCCACGACGCCGTCGGCGGTTGCACGCCAATGCCGAGAAACGACAACGTCGCCTCGAGCAGCACCGTGGTGGAGATGCCGAGCGTGCCCCAGACGATGATGGTCGGCAGCAGATGCGGCAGGATGTGGCGAAACAGGATGCGCGGCGCGCCGGCGCCGATGGTGCGTTCGGCATCGATGAACTCGCGCTCGGCCAGCGAAGAGGTCTCGGTGTAGATGACGCGCGCGGTCTGCACCCAGTTGACCAGCGCGATGACCATCGCGACGATCCACAGGCTCGGCTGGAACACTGCTGCCAGGCAGATGGCGAGCAGTAGCGCCGGGAAGGCCATCATCAGATCGGTGAAGCGCATCAGCGCGCTGCCGACCCAGCCGCGGAAATAACCGGCAGTGACGCCGACCAGCGTGCCGATCAGAAGCGCCACGCCATTGGCGACGATGCCGATGATCAGCGAGGTGCGCGCGCCGTACAGGATGCGGGTCAACAGGTCGCGGCCGAGCAGGTCGGTGCCGAGCCAATACTGGGCGCTCGGCGGCAGCGGCGAGCCCTCTATGGTCAGGCCGTCGAACATCTGCTCGTTGGGATCGTAGCCGGTCAGCCATGGCGCCAGGATGGCGCCGGCGACGACGATGGCGACGATGACCAGGCCGAGCAGCGCCAGGCGGCGCTTGACCAGCCGGCGCCAGACGCCGGCGCGTGGCTTGGCCGGCATGCGCACAGGGAAATCAGGCGCGATGGGACTGGTCATCGCCGCCTTCCTCACCCGTTGTTTCCTCATCCGTCATTGCCACGATCCGGCGCGCCGCATCCTCGACGCTGATCTGCCAGCTCATCGCCAACGAGCGCAGCTGCGCATAGGCGCGCTCGTCATCCGAGCCTTTCGACAGCGCTGCCACCGCCCGCACGATGGTCTGGCGCTCGGCGACGCGCTGGCGCAGCGAGGCGATCTCGCCGGCTAAATGTTTTCGCGCCTCGAAACTCTGCCTGGCGATCAGCAGTGCGCTGTAGACGCCGGCATTGCCGACCGGCTTCAAAAGCTGCGCATCGGCCTTGTGCGACAGTGCCCATTCGATACGGCCCGGTGCCTCCGAGCCAATCAGCGCCACAAGCGGCATCGGCGCTTCGCCGGCCTTCCACGGAAATTGCTCGTCAAAGCCGAGATCGGCGTCGAAGAATACGAAATCGGCAGCGAGCACTTCCGGCGACAGTTCCGGCCAGCAGTCGACCGTGATCAGGCCGATGGCCGACAATTGCCTTGTGATCGCCTGCACCGTCGGGTGCGGGCGATGCAGGATGAAGGCCCTGGCGCCACCGAGATTGGGGATGCGTGTCCTGGTCACGACACCACCCTCAGACGCGGACGGCCGAACGTTTTGGCAGGGTCGTAGCGCGACAGATAGGGATCCGGCGCGACCTCGTCCTCGCGGCTGACGACCTCGAAGAAACCGTCGGCGATCCGTCCGATGATCACCGGCAGCGTCGCGTGCTGGGAGTGGGCGTCGATGGCGATCGGCCCGAGCCGGGTCGAAAAGCGCCGCTCGGCGAAGGCTTTGGAGAATTCCGCCGGGCCGGCGTCTGCGTCGTGCGACAGCACGTCGGCCATCACCTGCACCGAGGCATAGGCGGAGGCCTCGAAGGACGAGGCGAAGGCGGCCGGACGCGGCGCGAAATACGGCCCGACCGACAAATGCCCCTTCCCTGTCTCGCCGATCGCCGGCAGTTCGCCCTCGGTGAGATTACAGGAAATAACGGGGCAGTTTTCCGGCCGGAAGGCCGGGTCCTCGTCTCCCAGATCGCGATACGCCGCCAGGAAGGCGTAGGACGAAGTCCCGATCAGATTGTTGAGGATAAAGCTCGGCCGCGTCGCCCGGATCTCCGCGATCAGGCGCGACACATCGGTCTCGCCGATGCGCAGATAGCGCTCGCCCAGCACCTTGCCGCCGGCATCCGCGATCAGGTCGCGCGCCACGCGGTTCATCTCCCAGCCCCAGATATAGTTCGATCCGAGCAGGAAGCCGTTGGCGCCGAAGCGCGGCACGACATGCGCCATCAGCGGCACCAGATGCTGGTTGGGGCAGGCGTGCATGTAGACGACATGCTCGTTGGCCTCAAAACCTTCATAAGGGCAGGCGTACCAGAGCATGCCGCCTGCCTTCTCCAGCACCGGTATCGTTTCCTTGCGGCTCCACGAGGTGACGCAGCCGACGACGTGACGGGCGCTGCTGGTCCTGAAAATGTCCTCGCACAGCGTCGCGTAGCGGTCCGCATTGCTTTGCGGATCGCGCTCGACCGGCACCAGCTCGATGCCTGAGCCTCGGTCCGCGTTGATGTCGGCAATGGCGCGCATGGCGCCCATCCGGCACGCATCGGAGACCAGCTGGTAGCTGCCCGAGCGCGAATAGAGGATGCCGATCTCGATACGCCGTTTCAAACAGAACCCCAGAAATGACAATGCCCCGCAGCCAGCGCCGCAAGGGCGAGGCATACGAGGCATATTTGCCGCCCGGCGACCAAAGCCGGTATTTTGCGCTAGCGTATTCGCTCCGGCTGGTCAGTCAAGCGGGAAAGTGGGTGCCACAGCGATCGCACCGCGCACGAAGCCCATCATTTGCGGCCGATGTCCTCGAAGCTGAGGTCGAAGCGCATGAGATATTTGCGCAGCCGGTCGGCGTCGTTGCCGCTGGTCTTTTGCAGCCGGGAGACGGCAAAGAGTTTGCGGCCGGCGGCGCTGATCGAATTGCTGTCGCGGCAAACCTCGAGCACGGTGGCCAGCTGCGCCCGGTCGAATATGTCGATCTGGTCCCGCAGCTCAGAACCAAGGATTTCCAGCAAGATGGCCTCGCGGTCACCTACCTCGCCGCTTCGCCACAAGGCGCCGAGCCGCTCCATCTCGTCGCGCACGGTCTCCTCGTCGATACGTCCGAGCGGCGCCAGCGTCGCCATGCGGGTGACCGAAGCCGAGAGATCGCGGAAGTTCGCGCGCCACATCGCCTCCGGCGCCATGGCGAATTTCAGATAGAGGTCGCGCGCCTCCTTGTTGAAGGTAACGTTCTGGCCCTCGCGCTCGCTGAAGCGGCGCAGCTCGAAGTCGAGGTTCGGCTCGATGTCTTCCTTACGATCGCGCAACGCCGGCAACTGGAAGGTCCACAGGTTCAGCCGCGCGAACAGATCCTCGCGGAATTTGCCTTCCTTGACGCCGATCGCCAGATCGCGATTGGTGCCGGCAAGAAGCTGGAAGTCCGACATGACATCCTGGTCGGCGCCGACCGGCAGGAAGCGCTTTTCCTCGATGGCCCTCAGGCACATGGCCTGCTCGTCGGGGCCAAGCTCGCCGATCTCGTCGAGGAACAGCACACCCTTGTTGGCCGATTTCATCAGCCCGGCGCGCTCGTTCTGAGCGCCGGTGAAGGCGCCCTTGACGTGGCCGAACAGCGTCGACATCGCCTGGTCGCCGCGCAGCGTCGCGCAATTGACCTCGATGAAGGCGCCGGAGACCTGGCGCTGCGCCTTCTTGAGTTCATAGATGCGCCTGGCCAGTTGCGACTTGCCGGCGCCTGTCGGGCCGGTCAACAGCACCGGCGCCCGCGAGCGGATCGTCACCTTTTCGATCTGGTCGATCATCTGGTTGAAGGCAGGGTTACGGGTGGCGATGCCTGATTTCAGGAACGATGTCGCCTCATCGCGCTCCGCCGTGAAGCGGGTGGCGATGGCGTCGTAGCGGGACAGGTCGAGATCGATGATCGAATGGCTGCCGGAAACATCGTCGTCGCTGCCCTGCTTGCGCGGCGAAAGCTGCAGCAGCCGGGCCGGGATGAAGTGGGCTTCGGTGAGCAGGAACCAGCAGATCTGCGCGACATGCGTGCCGGTGGTGATGTTGACGAGATAATCTTCCCTCTCGGGATCGAATGTGTAGGCGCGGGCGAAGTCGCGCAGCCCGGTATAGACCTCGGAGAAATCCCAGGGGTCGCGCATGCTGATCAGATGCGTCCTGACCTCGGTCGCCGGCGAAACCTGTTCTATGTCGGCGATGACCTGCGTGGCGAGCTGCCGGGACTGAGACCCGTGAATGAGTTCCAGTCGGTCGATGAACAGCCCTTGCTGTTGGCACAACGCAACCGTCGGCCGCCATTTCCTCCAGCGGTCATCGGTGCGCCCCGCATCGAGCGTCGTCCCCAGAATGCCTATCGCGACGCGTCTTTTCATTTTATCCTGTGTTATAACAACAGAGATTTTTGGATTACTATACAGGCACTCCCTCGCGAAGAGCCAGTGCCGACAAGTTTTGATGGTGATTTTTATTTTGTAATAAAATCAATAATTTATGAGAAAAATCAAGAGCCGCCGCCTGCACATCCTTCAAACTGGCACGCCTTCTGCAATGTTGCTGGTGTGAAATGAAGGATCGGAACAATGGCGAACAAATCCGTGTTTGCGACGTATGCAGGAAAGCTGCTCCCGTCGGCTGGCGCCAGGAACAATGAAGGAGCCCGGGCTTATCGCCTGTCGCCCCATCAGGCCCTGGCGCAGCTGGCGGCAACGGGCACGTTCAACGCGACCTTCTATGCCGAGCCGCGCGAGCAGCTGGACGAGGTGTTGAAGCTCGCCTGGCAGGTCGAGCCGGGTTTCCTGGCGCGCACCGCTGTCCACGCCTTCGAGCAGGGCTACATGAAGGATATGCCGGCCTTGCTGCTGGCGGTTCTGTCCTCGATGCAGGGCGACGAGTTCGACCGTGCTTTCGGACGGATCGTCAGGAACGGCAAGATGCTGCGCAACTTCGTGCAGGTCATGCGCTCCGGCGCCACCGGGCGCAAGTCGCTCGGCACGCGGCCGAAGCGTCTCGTCCAGGCCTGGCTCGAACAGGCGGCCGACTTCGAGATCATGCGGGCTGCGGTCGGCAATGATCCGTCGTTGGCCGACGTCATCAAGATGGTTCACCCGAAGCCGAAATCGGCCTCGCGTGAGGCGCTTTATGGCTACCTGATCGGCAAGCCGCATGATTTGTCGGCACTGCCGGACGCGGTGAAGGCCTTCGAGGCGTTCAAGCGCGATCCGTCGCTGCCTGTGCCGGAAGTGCCGTTCCAGATGCTGACCTCGATGCCGCTGTCGCGCGAGCATTGGGTGCAGATCGCCGAAGCGGCCGGCTGGCAGATGCTGCGGCAGAACCTGAACACTTTCGCCCGCAACGGCGTGTTCGAAGTGGAAGGGTTCGCCGAGAAGCTGGCGGCGCGTCTGCGCGATCCGGAAGCGGTCCGGCGCGCCCGGGTGTTCCCGTACCAGCTCATGGTGGCGTTCACCATGGCAGGTGCTGATGTGCCCGGCGTGGTCAGGGATGCGCTGCAGGACGCGATGGAAATCGCGCTCGGCAACGTGCCGCGGTTCAATGGCAACGTCGTCGTATGCCCGGATGTTTCGGGCTCTATGGCATCGCCGGCGACCGGTTACCGCAAGGGCGCGACCTCGGCCGTGCGTTGCATCGATGTGGCTGCCCTGGTGGCCGCCGCGATGCTGCGGCGCAACCCCACGGCGAGGGTGTTGCCGTTCGAGAACGATGTGGTTGATGTCAGCCTCAACGCTCGCGACACGGTGATGACCAACGCCGCCAAGCTGGCGGCCATCGGTGGCGGCGGAACCAACTGTTCGGCTCCGCTGGCGCGGCTGGTACGCGAGAAGGCAAAAGTCGACCTGGTGGTGTTCGTGTCGGACAACCAGTCCTGGGTGGATGCATCAGCGCATGCGCATCAGGGCACGGCGACGATGCAGGAATGGCAGAAGCTCAAGGGATTGAACCCGGAGGCCAAGCTGGTCTGCGTCGACATCCAGCCCTACGCGACGACGCAGGCGAAGCCTGAAGGCGACATCCTGAATGTCGGCGGCTTCTCCGACCGCGTCTTCGATGTGGTTGGCGCCATGCTGTCTTCGAGCGGCGACCCGGATCATTGGGTGCGCACGATCGAGGCAGTGGAACTCTAGACAATGGTCCCGGCGGCGCGTCCGCCGGGACCACCGGAACAAATTCAGGGCCAGAAATCAGGGCCAAGAATCTGGGCATGACGAATGCCGATGGAACTACAGGCTATTCACCTCCAGGTCGCGGGTTCGAGTCCCGCCGGGTCCGCCACTATGGACCCGTAGCTCAGCGGATAGAGCGGGACGTTTCGTCAAACCTTGTCGTCATGCCTGACGGCTTTACGCGGTTTCGGCCGCAATTGGACAGAAAGGAACTGAACAAACGGCGTGACGAATGCCTGTGGAACTACATCCTAACTTTCGGGTCGCGGGTTCGAGTCCCGCCGGAGTTGCCAATCGACTCCGTAGCTCAGAGCAGAAAGGCAGTTTTCACAACATACTTGTCGTCACACACCTCGACAAAACCGCGGCAAATGCCGGATGGAACTACAGCTCCAAAGAATGGGATGCTCCGTGAGGTTCGACTCCTCACCTTGGCGGCGCTCTCTGGCACGAGCGGGGACTCCCGGTGTTTCATCATCCCTTGTCGCCGCGGCGACGTAACTGAATGGCGAATGCAGGCAGGACTACAGGGATAGAGCGTCCGCGGCGAAAGTCGCGGAAGGTCGGATGTTCAAACCATCCCTCCCATCTCCGGATGGAAAGTAGCTCAGTAATTGTCCTGCCGACCCTTGTCGCCAGACCGAATGAGCAGGACGAATGCCTGCAAGACTACAGGTAGACGCAGCCCGTTACGGCGGGTGCCGAAAGGCGTGAGGGTTCGTGTCCCTCCTCGCATCTTCGCGAAGTGGCGGAAAGATGTCTCGCATTCCCTTGTCGTCCGCCCGCAATACGCAGTGCTTGATACGGACCGAAAGTGAAAGACATGACCGAGATTTTGAGTGGACAGGATTTGATCGACGCCGGCATGCCGCAGGGCAAATGGTTCGGCAAGGCGCTTGCCGCGGCCAATGCGGTGCTGGAAAGCGGTGGATCGCCGAGCGATGCGCTGGACGCCGCGCGTGCTTTCGCGCCGCCGCCGGCGCTGCCGCTGCATGCGGTCGCTTCCATGCCGCTGCATCTCAACATCGAGGCCGAGACGCCCGATGAGGCTGCCAACGTCGAAGCGGTCACGCGCAGCATGGTCGAGTTGATGCGCACGCCGGTGATCCGTGCCGGCGCCATCATGCCGGATGCCTGCCCGACCGGTCCGTCGGGCACGATCCCGGTTGGCGGCGTCGCGGTGTCCGAGGCAATCCACCCCGGCATGCATTCGGCCGACATCTGCTGCTCGATGGCGATCTCGGTATTTCCAGGCGTGGCGCCTGCAGCCCTGCTCGATGCCGTCCACGCGGTCACTCATTTCGGGCCGGGCGGGCGTCCGCGCGGCCAGCAGATCCGGCCGGCCAAGGAGGTCTTCGAGCGTTTCGAGGCCAACCCTTTGCTGCGGGATATCACGAGTGCGGCGATCGAGCATTTCGGTACCCAGGGCGACGGCAACCATTTCGCTTATGTCGGCACTTTGAAGTCGAGCGGCGAGACGGCGCTGGTCACCCATCATGGCTCGCGCTCGCCGGGCGCTCGGCTCTACAGCAAGGGGATGAAGATCGCTGAGGCTGTGCGCAAGACGCTGTCGCCGGAAACCTTGCCGCAGAACGCCTGGATTCCGGCCGACACACGGGAAGGCGATGACTATTGGGACGCCCTGCAGACGATCCGCGAATGGACCAAGGGCAACCATATGCTCATCCACGACCTGACGGCTGAGAAGCTGGCGACAAAGGTGTCGGACCGGTTCTGGAACGAGCACAACTTCGTCTTCCGCCGTTCGGACGGGCTGTTCTACCACGGCAAGGGGGCCACGCCGGCCTTCGACAACTGGGCCGATGACGCGACCGATCTGACGCTGATCCCGCTCAACATGGCGGAGCCGGTGCTGATCGTGCGCGGCAAGAACGCCGAGAACGGGTTTGGCTTCTCGCCGCACGGCGCCGGGCGCAATTTCTCGCGCACCCAGCACCGGCGCATGCAGGCGGGGCGCAGCGACGCCGATATCTTTGCGCAGGAGACGAAGGGCATCGACGCCCGTTTCTTCTCCGGCGTGACCGATATTTCGGAGCTGCCGAGCGCCTACAAGAACGCGGCCTCGATGCGCCGCCAGATCGAACATTTCGGCCTGGCGGAGATCGTCGACGAGGTGCTGCCCTATGGCTGCATCATGGCCGGCGACTGGGAGGCCAACGCGCCGTGGCGCAAGAAGCGGGAAGCGCGCCTGCAGCAGGGGCGCTGATCAAAAACCGGGATGCGGGCTGCAAGGCCCGCATCCTTTGACCGTTCCACCAGCCAAGCTCAGAATCGGCTCGCGGATGATTAGCGCAGGGTGAACGCGAAAGGGGCAACGACAGACGTACCGGCCTTCTCGGGCGGTGGCGCCGGCACCGTGGCGCCCTGCAGGACGCTGAGTGCTGCACGGTCGAGGTCCGCGTCACCCGAAGATCGCGTCAGTCGGGCGGAGGTCACCTTGCCCGAGCTGCTGACGACGAAGGTCACATTGGCGGTGCCCTCAGCCTTTCTGGACCTCGCCGCGGAAGGGTAACGCTTGTGCCGGTTGATCCATCCAATCAACTGCGAATTCCACTTGGCCGGGCTGACGGATGACCCACTCGACTGCGACGCCTTCGGCGTGGCTGCTTTGGCAGCCGCCTTCGCATCGACGCTGGCGGTTACGACCGCTTTCGCCGGCACAGCCTTTTCCTTCTTCTCTTTCTTTGGTTTCGGCTTGGGTTTTTCGACCGCTTGCTTCGCCTTTTCGACCGGCTTGTCCTCCACTGGCTTGGCCTGCGGCAGCGGAATGACCACGTCCGGCGCAATGGCCGGGACAATGTCGGGTACGACCTCGTCGAGCGGCGGCTGGTCGGGTTGTTCGGCCGCGGCCGTCTCGACTGGTGCGGGCTCGTCGAGCTGGACCTCTTCAGCCTCCTCGGTGACCGGCTCCGGCTTTTCGACGTCCGGCTCCACGACAGGTTCTGCGTCGGCGACCGTCTCCTCGACCTGGTTCGTCGGCTCCGGCGTCACCACATCGGCTATCGCGTCCTCCGGCACTGCCGGTGCGACCATCATAGGCGACAGCTCGATCGCCACCGCCGGCGGCGGGCCGCCATCCATCTCGTTGGCCAGGCTGAAGCTCTGCACGGCATAGGCGATCACGACATGCGCGCCGACAATGAGAATGGCCGCAGCCACCCACAAACCGATCTCGCGCGCGCCAGTGCGCGGCGGATCGGCCATGGGAACGGCGGCAGCCAGATGCGTCATGGGGCGGCGCCTGGTTGCGGTGATGGCGCCGCCGGATCCGTCGGCGCCGTCTCCAGCCCGACCAGCGCGATCTTCAGGTAGCCGGCACCGCGCAGCAGGTTCATCACCTCCATCAGCTCGCCATAGCCGACCGCCTTGTCGGCACGCAGGAAGATGCGGGTCTGCTTGTCGCCCTTGGTCTTGCCGTCAAGCACGGCGGCGAAAGCCGCACGCGGCACGCTGTCATTGCCGATCGCCAGCGTCAGATCGTCCTTCAGCGTCAGGAACAGCGGCGTTTCCGGCCGGGGCGCCGGCGTTGCCGTCGAGCCCGGAAGGTCGACATTGACGTCGACCGTCGCCAAGGGTGCAGCGACCATGAAGATGATCAGCAGCACCAGGATGACATCGATGAACGGCGTCACGTTGATCTCGTGGTTTTCCTCGATATCGCCGTCGATGTTTTCGCGAATCCTAGACGCCATGCTCCCGCTCCATCACTCCGCCGCCAGCGCGGGCGCCTGCGGCACCGTGCGGAAATCGAGATCTCGGCTGACCAGCCGTTCGACGCCGGCCGACGCATCGGCAAGGATCTGCCTGTAGCCGGATATGGAGCGCGCAAAGACGTTGTAGATGACGACGGCGGGAATGGCCGCGACCAGGCCCATCGCGGTGGCCAGCAGCGCCTCGGCGATGCCGGGCGCGACGACGGCGAGATTGGTGGTCTGCGCCTGCGAAATGCCGATGAAAGCGTTCATGATGCCCCAGACGGTGCCGAACAGGCCGACGAAGGGCGCCGTCGAGCCGATCGTCGCCAGCACGCCGGTGCCGCGCGACATGCGCCGCGCCGCCGCCGCTTCGATCCGCGACAGGCGCGACGTCACGCGTTCCTTCAACCCGTCACCGGTGACGTGGTCGAGCGCGCCGGCCGAAAGCGCTGCCTCTTCTTCGGCTGCCTGAACCAGCAGCGCAGCGGGGCCGCCGCTGTTGCCAAGCGCGCGCCCGGCCTGCCGCAGCGTGGCGGCATTGCCGATGGCGCGCGCGGCGCGGCGGGCACTGAGCTTGCCGAAGAGTATTTCAAGCGACTTGGCCAGCCACACCGTCCAGGTGACGAGGGAGGCGAAGGCGAGCCCGATCATCACCGCCTTGACGATGATGTCGGCGGCCATGAACATGCCCCAGGGCGACAGATCGTGCGGCAGGGCCAGCGATATCGCCGAAGGCTCGGTCCGCGCGGTTGCACCGGGCTGGCCTGCAGGCTGCGGTGCGGTCGGCGCGACTGCCGCCGGCTGGCCGGTTGCTGCCGGTTCCGTCGTCACCCGAGGTTGAGTGGCCGGCTGCTCCTGCGCCGCAACGCTACCGGCCGACAGCATGACCGCGGCCAGCGCCGCCAACAAACCATTTCTGGACACGCTTCGTCCTCGCTTCATCATTGCACACGTAGCCGATCGGCTGGCCGCCGGCCGACGGCGCGCCAGCAGCTTGATCAGCGTCGAGTTGCCCGAGCCGGTGAAGTCCAGCCACGGATCTTGGCCTTTCTCAGGCGCGGCGAGCCCTTCTTGAGACCGGTTCCGGCAAGCCGTGTCCGTTTGACTATGAAACATGACTTTGCTAGTCAACAAATAAGATGACTTTTTGAGACAACAATTTGTCGAGGCGTGTTGGCGTCGCATCGAAAAGCCGGAAGATGGAGGCAGCATCCTTGCCAGCCTCACCATCGCGCCGGCTACGTCTATCGCCGCCTTCACGATCTCAGCACTTGGCGTCTTCGCACTAAGGGATGGACGGCGGCGCCGGTCCTGAGCCACGATGACGAGAGGCAAGCGGGAGGCATGCGGCGATGATCAAGGCGACACCGTTCGATTTCCCCTATGACGGCCGGCTGGTGCCGGCAAACACCGCGCTGCTGGTCATCGACCTGCAGGAAGATTTCTTGTCGCCGACAGGTTATTTTGCCAGGAAGGGCTATGACCCCGCCCCGCTGCGCGCCATCCTGCCGACGGTCAACCGGCTGATATCAACGGCACGCGCGGCCGGCCTCACCGTCATCCACACCAGACAAGGCTATCGCGGCGACATGGCCGACATGACGCCTTATGAGCAATGGCGCCGCAAGCGGGCGGGCCTCGAAGGCACCGACGTGCTGCTGCGCTCGGGTTCTGGCTTTCAGATTGTCGCCGACATAGAGGTCGCGGCCGACGACATCATCGTCGACAAGACCTGCAACAGTGCCTTCACCTATACTGATCTTGAGTTAGTGCTGCGCGCACGCGGCATCACCCATTTGATGTTTTCCGGCTGCACGACCGATGTCTGCGTCCACACCACGCTGCGCGAGGCCTGCGATCGCAATTTCCAGTGCCTGACCATCGCCGACGCCTGCGCCAGCGGTGACCAGTACGCGCATGACGCGGCGCTGCATATGGTGACGGTGGAGGACGGCGTTTTCGGCGCGCTGGCGGAGTCAGGCGCTGTGCTGGAGGCGCTGGCGCGGCTGAGTGATGGTTAGACGCTGGAGGGACAGCACCCCAGAGGGGGTGCTGTCCCGCCGGCGTTTCCAGATCGCGATCCGCAGCAGGCGCCAGTTTTGGCACGTAACTACCCTGCGTGAATGTCCGACCCGCCCCGCGATGCAAACGCACCCGGCTGCGGCACTTCGGCCTCGCGGCGCGCCAGCGAGTTGCGCGTGAGCGCGATCGTCTCGCGGGCGATGCTCGCGATCTCGCGCGGCCTGTCGACGCCGACGATCATGAATTCGCTGATGCCGAGTGCTGCATAGGGCAGTAGCGACAAAGCGATCTGCGCCGGCGGTCCGGAAAGCTCGACCGCCTTGTGGCCGGCGACGGATGCACCGCCTTCCGAACGAATCCGTATCGGAAGTGCAAAACGCAGCTTGCCGGCACGGCCATGTTCGGCAGCGGCGCTGCGCGCCCGTTCCATCAGCTGGCGGATCTCGTCGAGCGAACCCGCAGCCAGTTCGAAGACGTCGGCATGCCGTCCGGCGACCCGGACCGCGGTGCCGGACTGGCCACCCATGCGGATGGTGATGTCGGCGCCGTGCGGTCCCTTGCGCGGCACGTAGCCGCCCTTGATGCTATAGAAGGCGCCTTCATGGTCGAAGGGCCTGTCGTTCGACCACAGCCGCTTCAACAGCACCAGATATTCGTCGATGCGCTGCCAGACCACCGTGTGGCCGACCGGACGCGTCTCGGCATCGTCGTCGTCCAGCGGCTCGCTCAGCATTCTCAGCGACAACCGGCCACCGCTCCTGGCGTCGAGCGCCGCCAGTTGCCGCGCAGCAACCGCGGGCGCGATCACGCCGGCCCAATGCGTCAGAACCACTTCCAGCGACGAGGTGCGGTCGAGCGCCTGGGTGGCAATGTCCATATTGGTCAGCAGCCCGGCCTGGTCGTCGACGACGATCTTCTGGAAGCCGGAATCCTCGATCAGCGACAGCTTTGTCGCCGTCTCGACGAAATCATAGAAGAAAGGCACGGCCGAACCGGCGTTGGCGGCCTGTGTTTTCCCGGGAACATGCGTGAACTCGATCGGCATTGCCATCTCCTCCATCACGTTGGATGCATGTCGCCCAAAAGTGGTCCCGGTTTTGGGACAACGACATGCATAAAACAAAGCGCACCACGCAAAAGCGCGTCCGCGTTCGGTTCATCAACTCCGATCACTCACTGAAAGCGCTAGGTCGCCACCCTTTCGGCCTGAACGGATCAGGGAATCAGGCCGAGCACGACTGCCCCGGTGAACGCGAACGCAAGGGCAAAGACGAGATAGGCGAAGGCGCCTGCGTAGGCCGGGCGGAAAGCCTGGGCATTGGCCAGCCTCTGGCTGCTGCGATCCGTCTCGGCGTTCTGGATATAGGACATATCAACCTCCGTCTCGCCGGTTAATCTATAAAATCAGTAGACTTTGTCGATTGCTATTTTTTGGGAATTCGCAGAACAATTTTCTCAATCTTCGATGTGAATTGGTCTGAGATTGCTGGGAGGCCGCCATTCGCGGCAAGCCACCAGCCAGCTTGGCCGGCCTTCACATCGGGGATAGCATCGCCATTCCCGCGTAAAGGCAGGCGATTTCAACCGGGTATGGGGAGCAGAAGATATGGGTTCAAGATTGGCCGGCAAGGTCGCCATCATCTCGGGCGGCGCGACGGGCATGGGCGGAGCGGCGTCGGAATTGTTCGCCGCCGAAGGCGCTCATGTGGCGATCATCGACCGCAATGGCGAAGAGGCGGCGAAAACCGCCGCGGCGATACGGGCGCGCGGGCATATAGCCGAGCATTTCGTCGCCGACGTCTCGGACGAGGCGCAGGTCGAGGCGGCGGTGAGAGGCGCGACCGGAAAGCTTGGCCCCGCGACCGTGCTGTTCAACCATGCCGGAACCATCGTGATAAAGCCGTTCCTGGAGACGACGGTGCAGGAATGGGACTGGCTGCATGCCGTCAATGTCCGCTCCATGTTCCTGATGACCCGCGCCGTGCTGCCCGGCATGATCGCCGCCGGCGGCGGCTCGATCGTCTGCACCTCGTCGATCTCGGCGGTGGCGGCCACACCGATGGAGGTGCTCTACGACACCACCAAAGGCGCCTGCCATATGTTTGCGCGCGCCATTGCGGTCGAGTTCCGCGACCGCAACATCCGCTGCAACGCCGTCTGCCCCGGCTTTATCAGGACACCGCACGGCCTGCGCGAGGTGGCCGATCTCGGCAAACTCGGCGTCGACGTTTCGGATGCCGCACTGGCAGCTCAACAGGGGCGGATTGGTGAGCCGGAAGAAGTTGCCAAGGCAGCGCTGTATCTGGCGAGCGACGAGTCCAGCTTCGTCAACGGCGCGCATCTGTTTGTGGATAATGGCTTCACCGCGATGTGAGGCTTTCCAAGTTTGGCGCCCTTCCTCTCCCTCCGGAGGGGGGAGAGGTGGCGCTGCTGTCCGAACCGGATAGATGGGTAACAGAATGGACCGATTAGATGGGTGACAGTTTTCTCCCTCGCCGGGAGGACCGGCGATGGTTTGGCGAGAGACTGGCATCATGGATGAGCGGCTTCGGTTTGTGGTGGGATGCCTGACCGGCGAGGAGACGATGACGCAGCTGTGTGCGACGTTCGGTATCTCTCGCAAGACTGGCTACAAATGGCTTGAACGCTACCGGAAGTTTGGGCCGGCAGGTCT
>NZ_JBFUER010000008.1:0-207285 GCF_056403855.1 Mesorhizobium sp. P2_E7
AGCCCATTGGCAGATCGAGAACGGCCTGCATTGGATGCTCGATGTTCATCTGGATGAGGACCTCAGCCGCGCCCGCAAAGACAACGCCCCTGCCAACACCGCGCTCCTAAACCGTCTCGCCAGGAACATCCTCCAACTCGCCGATGCAGACAAAGTCCCCATCAGCCATCGCATCAAGAAATGCGCTTGGAATGACGACTATCTCATCAACGCTCTAAGCCATATGCGATAGCCCTGCCCCTTGAGGGGAGATGTCGCCGAAGGCGACAGAGGGGGTCGTCTCGCGTGAAGCACTAGCCTCGTTACGCGGCGAAAGACGATGTAGGCGCTTCATGCGCAAGGACCCCCTCCGGCCGCTTCGCGGCCACCTCCCCCTCGAGGGGGGAGGGTGCGCCAGCGGCAGATTGCCGCTGCGGAAGCCCCTTCTTCGCAGCCCCGACCAAAGCAGTGTTTGCAACAGCTTCGCTCCGCTGGTAAAAGATTTTTACCAGTCAAGCGGAGGACGCTGCCGATGTCCGGCCTTGTCATGCCCAAGCCAGACGACGCCACGCTGCGCCGGCGCGGCGAGATTGTTGCCGACATGCGCATCATCGTGCCGGGCGAGGGGGTTGTCGACGCCACCAACGAAATGCGCGCCTTCGAGAGCGACGGTCTCACCGCCTACCGGCAATTGCCGCTGGTCGTCGTGCTGCCCGAGACGGTGGCGCAGGTGTCGCGCATCCTGAAATATTGCAACGACCGCAACATCCGCGTCGTGCCGCGCGGCTCCGGCACCTCGCTCTCCGGCGGCGCGCTGCCGCTCGAAGATGCCGTGCTTCTGGTTATGAGCCGCTTCAACCGTATCCTCGCGATCGACTGTCCCGACCGCGTCGTCGTAGCCCAGCCCGGCGTCACCAATCTCGGCATCACCACCGCCGTCGAACAGGAGGGCTTTTATTATGCCCCTGATCCATCCTCCCAGATCGCCTGCTCGATCGGCGGCAATGTCGCGGAAAACTCGGGCGGCGTGCACTGCCTGAAATACGGCCTGACCGCCAACAATGTGCTGGGGATCGAGATGGTGCTGATGAACGGTGAGGTGGTGCGGCTCGGCGGCAATCATCTCGACAGTGAAGGCTACGACCTGCTCGGTGTCATGACCGGCTCGGAAGGCCTGCTCGGCGTCGTCACCGAAGTCACCGTGCGCATCCTGAAGAAGCCGGAGACGGCACGCGCGCTGCTGATCGGTTTTCCGACCAGCGAGCAGGGCGGCCAGTGCGTCGCCGACATTATCGGCGCCGGCATCATTCCGGGCGGCATGGAGATGATGGACCGCCCGGCGATCCATGCGGCGGAAGACTTCGTCCATGCCGGCTACCCCCTCGATGTCGAGGCGCTGCTCATCGTCGAACTCGACGGGCCTGGCGTCGAGGTCGATCATTTGATCGGCCTGGTCGAGGCGATCGCCTACAGGAACGGCTCCACCACCTGCCGCATCTCGCAGTCGGAGCAGGAGCGGCTGAGTTTCTGGGCTGGCCGCAAGGCAGCCTTCCCCGCGGTCGGCCGCATCTCGCCCGACTATTACTGCATGGACGGCACCATCCCGCGCAAGGAACTGCCGAAGGTGCTCGCCGGCATGCGTGAATTGTCGGAAAAATACGGGCTCGGCGTCGCCAATGTCTTCCATGCCGGCGACGGCAATTTGCACCCGCTGATCCTCTACGACGCGAATGTGCCGGGCGAACTCGACAAGGCGGAAAGCTTTGGCGCCGACATCTTGCGGCTCTGCGTCAAGGTCGGCGGCGTCCTGACCGGCGAGCACGGCGTCGGCGTCGAGAAGCGCGACCTGATGCCGGAAATGTTCAACCAGATCGACCTCGACCAGCAAATGCGCGTCAAATGCGCCTTCGACCCCAACCATCTGCTCAACCCCGGAAAAGTGTTCCCGCAACTGCGCAGATGCGCCGAGCTTGGACGCATGCATGTGCATCGCGGGCAGGTGGCCTTTCCGGATATTCCGAGGTTTTGATGGGGGCCTCTCAAAACTTGGGTTCCTCGCCCCCGCAAAGCGGGGGAGAGGTGGCTCGGGCGAAGCCCGAGACGGAGAGGGGGACGCCCGATGCGCCGAGCCGCCGCTCGCCTGAAAAGATCGCCCGTGCACGCGAACTTCGCCAAGGCGACAATCAGGCCGAGGCCGCCCTCTGGAACGAACTGAAAGCCAAGAGACTGGGTGGATACAAGTTCGTGCGCCAGATGCCCATCGGTCCGTATTTCGCGGATTTTGCTTGTCGAAGCCAAAAGCTGATTGTGGAGTTGGACGGCAGCCAGCACGCTGAAAGCAGTTACGACAGGCGACGCGATGAGTTTATGCGTGGCGAAGGCTTCTCGGTGTTGCGCTTCTGGAATCTTGATGCATTGAAGAACACGAGGAGCGTTTGCGAAACGATCCTTGCGGCGCTGGAAGGGCGGCTTGCCGAAGACGTAGTTGCTGCGGACCTCAGGTTCGTTTTTGCCAGGAAGACGGGAGATAGTGCTTTATGACGGCCCCCTCTCCGTCTCGGGCTTCGCCCGAGCCACCTCTCCCCCGCCTTGCGGGGGCGAGGAACCCAAGTTCTGTCGAGGCCTGACGTGTTGTTCAAACAATCCTCGCTGGACAAGATCGCACGCAATGAGGTGACACTCGCCTTCCGCCGCTGGAAGCGGCCGACGGTCAAGGCCGGCGGGCGGGTGAGGACGGCATTGGGCGTGGTGCGGATCGGTGGCATTACCATCGTGGAGATGACCGAACTGATCGAGAAGGATGCGATCTCCGCGGGCTTTGCCACGCTTGCGGCCCTCCGGCAGATGCTTGGCCCGGATGACGGCACCCCGGTCTACCGCATCGAGCTCAACGGCATCGAAGCCGACGAGCGCGTTGCCTTGCGCGACGAGGCGCTGCTGTCTAATGCGGACTGGCATGCACTCACCGCCCGCTTTGCGCGCTGGGACAAGACGGCTCCTGGCTATTTTCCGTCGATCCTGCAGGCAATCGCCGCGCACCCGGAAGTGCGGGCGGCGACCCTGGCTGCCAATGCCGGCGTCGAGACGCTGAAATTCAAACAGGACGTTCGCAAGCTCAAGGAACTCGGCCTCACCGAGAGTCTTGAGGTCGGCTACCGTCTGTCGCCAAGAGGCGAGGCGGTGCTCGGAAAACTGCGGGAACACAGGCTTTGACCACTTTTACACCCACCTCATCGGCCGAAGTTCTCGCCACCGTGCAATGGGCGGCGGCGGAAGAGACGCCGCTGGAAACCATTGGCCACGGCTCCAAGCGCGGCATTGGCCGGCCGCAGCAGAGCGAGCACACGCTCGACCTATCGAAGCTCACCGGCGTCACCCTCTATGAGCCCGCCGAATTGGTGCTGTCGGCGAAAGCCGGCACGCCGCTGTCCGAGATCGAAAGCCTGCTTGCGCAGAACGGCCAGCAGCTCGCCTTCGAGCCGATGGATTACGGGCCGTTGCTCGGTGGCGCGCCCGGCAAAGGCACGATCGGCGGCGTGCTTGCCGCGAACCTGTCCGGTCCCCGCCGGCTGAAGGCGGGCGCCGCACGCGACCACATCCTCGGCATCAATGCGGTGGCCGGGCGTGGCGAGGCCTTCAAGTCCGGCGGCCGCGTCGTCAAGAATGTCACCGGCTACGATTTGTCGAAGCTGATGGCCAACAGCTGGGGCACGCTCGCCGTGTTTACCGACGTCACCTTCAAGGTGCTGCCGGCGGCCGAGACCGAGGTCACGCTTGCCGTCCGCGGCCTGCTCGACGATGCAGCGGCAAGCGCCATGGCGCTGGCGCTCGGCTCCAGCGCCGAAGTGTCGAGTGCGGCCCACCTGCCCGAGCGCATCGCTGCGCGCGTTGCCGGCGGCGCGCTTGGTGCAGACGCCGCGACACTGCTGCGCGTCGAAGGGTTCGGTCCGTCGGTCGCCTATCGCATCGGCGCGCTGAAGACCCTTTTGAAAAACGCCGGTCTGCTGCAGGAGATTGCGGGCGAAGCCTCGCATGCCGTCTGGCGTGACATCAGGGATTGCGCGCCCTTCGTCGATGGTAGCGAAAAGCCGGTCTGGCGTGTCTCCATGGCACCCTCCCAGGCCCATCAGATGGTGCTGACATTGCGCATGCAGATCGGTGTCAGCGCCTTCTACGACTGGCAGGGCGGACTGGTCTGGCTGCGCATGGAGGAGGGCGACCCCGAGGCCGGCCTGCTGCGCGGGCTGATCCGAAAACATGGCGGCGGCCACGCGACATTGGTGCGCGCCGCGCCTGCCCATCGCGCCGCCGTGCCGGTGTTCGAGCCGCAGGCGCCGCATCTGGCGGCGCTGTCGGCAAGGCTCAAGGCCGAGTTCGATCCCAAGGCCATCCTCAACCCCGGCCGCATGACCCAGAGCTAGATTATGCAGACCAATTTCTCCCTTGCCCAACTAGCTGATCCCCATGTTGCGGAATCGGAGAAGATCCTGCGCAAATGCGTCCATTGCGGCTTCTGCACCGCCACCTGCCCGACCTATGTCACGCTCGGCAATGAGCTGGATTCACCACGCGGGCGCATTTACCTGATCAAGGACATGCTGGAGAACGGCCGCCACGCCGACAAGGAGATCGTCACCCATATCGACCGCTGCCTGTCCTGCCTTGCCTGCATGACCACCTGCCCGTCGGGCGTCAACTACATGCATCTGGTCGACCATGCCCGCGCTCATATCGAGGAGACTTACAGGCGGCCACTGCTCGACCGGCTGACCCGCGCCATGCTGGCCTTCGTGCTGCCCTATCCCGCGCGCTTTCGCACCGCGCTGAAACTGGCGAGAGTGGGCAAGCCGTTCATCGGCCTGTTCGAAAAACTGCCGGCCCTGAAGCCGCTCGGCGCGATGCTGAAGCTGGCGCCGGCCTCGATCCCGGCGGCCTCGCCGATGGCTTCTCCCGGCATCCATGCCGGGCAGGGGACGAAAAAGGGCCGCGTCGCCATTCTTACCGGCTGTGCGCAATCGGTGCTCGATCCCGCCATCAACGAGACGACGATTGCACTGCTGACCAGGCTTGGCGTCGAGGTGGTGGTGCCCAAGGGCGAGGCCTGCTGCGGTGCGCTGGTGCATCATATGGGGCGCGAGGCGGCCGCCCTTGCCTCGGCACGGCAGAATGTCGATGCCTGGACGCGTGCCATCGACCAGGGCGGGCTCGACGCCATCGTCATCACCGCGTCGGGTTGCGGCACCACCATCAAGGATTACGGCTTCATGCTGCGCCTCGATCCGGCCTATGCTGAGAAGGCCGCGAAGGTCTCCGCGCTGGCCAAAGACATCACCGAATATCTCTCTGGTCTCGACCTGCCGGAGCCGGTGCGCAAGCCGGGCACCATTGTCGCCTATCACTCTGCCTGTTCGATGCAGCATGGCCAGAAGATCACCCGCCAGCCGAAGGAGTTGCTGGCCAAAGCCGGCTTCGTCGTGCGCGAGCCGCGCGAGAGCCATCTGTGCTGCGGCTCGGCCGGCACCTACAACATCCTGCAGCCGGAGATTTCGGCAAAGCTGCGCGATCGCAAGGTCAGGAATATCGAGGCGACGGGTGCGGAAATCGTCGCCACCGGCAACATCGGCTGCATCACCCAGATCGCCTCGGCCGCAAAGCTGCCTGTGGTGCACACGATCAAGCTGCTGGACTGGGCCTATGGCGGGCCGAAGCCGGAAGGTGTTTCCGAGGAAAAGCTGGTCGCGGCTGAGTAAGGCTGCGTGCCGCTCCGAGGGTTGCGCCAGCCCCCTCTCCGTCTCGGGCTTCGCCCGAGCCACCTCTCCCCCATTTCATGGGGGCGAGGAAACGCTAATAGCAAAGGTCGCGCCTTTACAAGCTTGGGTTCCTCGCCCCCGCGAGAGCGGGGGAGAGGTGGCTCGGCGAAGCCGAGACGGAGAGGGGGAGCGCCCTATGCGATTGTCCGGTCCCGGGCGAGCGAACTGCTGCTGCCCTATCTTACTCCGCCGCCAGCCTGTCCACCGTTCCATACGTCGCCTGGTAGCGCGCACGCTGGCGGCTGAGCGCGACCATTGTGTTGCGCAGCAGGATCGCCACGGTGATCGGGCCGACGCCGCCCGGCACAGGTGTGATCCAGGACGCAACCTCCTTGACGCTCTCGGTGTCGACGTCGCCGACGATGCGGCTTTGTCCGTCCGGGCCGATCTCGGAATTGATGCCGATGTCGATGACGGCTGCACCGGGCTTCACCATATCGGCCTTGATCAGCCTGGGCTTGCCGACGGCGACGAACAGCGCGTCGGCGCGGCGCGCATGCGCCGCCACCGAACGCGTCATGTGATGGCACACCGTCACCGTCGCGCCTTCGCTCATCAACAGAAAGGCGATCGGCTTGCCGACGATTTCGGAATGGCCGACGACGACGACTTCGAGCCCCTTGAGATCGAGGCCGGTTTCCTTCAGCAACTCGACCGAGGCCGCCGCCGTACAGGGCGCGAGGTCGAGCTGGTTGTAGACGATGTTGCCGATCGAGGCCGGATGCATGCCTTCTACGTCTTTGAGCGGATGCACCGCCGCCTGCAGCGTCTTGATCGGGATATGCGCCGGCACCGGCCGCTGGATGATGATGCCGGTGACGCGCGGATCGGCGTTCAGCCCATGGATCGCGGCCTCGAGTTCGCCGGCGGTTATGTCGGCGGGGAACCGCCGCTCCTCGAAGGAGATGCCGGCAAGCGCGGCCTTGGCGCGCTGGTTGCGCACATAGACGTCGACGGCATCGGTATCGCCGACGGTGATCGACACCAGCTTGGGTGGAAAACCTTCGGCGGTGGCGATAGCGGCATCCTCGCGCACAGCGGCGATGATGCGCTGGGCGACCGGGCCGCCCCGGAGATAGCGGCTGTCGTCTGGCTGAGACATGGCTGGACCTTTGCAGGGGAGTTTGGTCGCCCCTATAGCAGGGCAAATGTGGCAAGGGCAGCGTGAAAGCGAACCGTCATCCCCCTGCCGCGACGTTCTGGCGCAGCTTGGCTCGCCTGCCATCGGTCTCTCGACAAAGAGAAAGGGCAGCGCGGTTTCCCGTGCTGCCCTTTCCTGACTGGCCGCATCCCCACACGGCCCGTCCCCCGTAAACCCTCGCCGATCCCTGAAGACCTAGCCTTCTGGACCAGATGATTCGGTAGCCGACTATATCACGACCACGGTCGTTCCAACATTGACCCTCTCGTAAAGGTCAACCACGTCCTCGTTGCGCATGCGGATGCAGCCGGAGGACACCGCGCCGCCAATCGTCCATGGTTGGTTGGTGCCGTGAATTCGATATTCCGTGGTGCCGAGATAGAGCGCGCGGGCGCCGAGCGGGTTCTCTTCGCCGCCGGCCAGATAGGTCGGCAGGTAGCGGCCCTTGGCGGCTTCGCGCCTGATCATCTCCGCCGGCGGGCGCCAGTCCGGCCAGACGCGCTTGTTGGTGATCTTGTGCGTGCCCGACCATTCGAAGCCCGGCTTGCCGGTGCCGACGCCATAGCGCCGCGCCTTGCCGTTGTTCTCGACCAGGAACAGGAAATTCTGCGTCGTGTCGATGACGATGGTGCCCGGCTTCTGCGGGCCGTCATAGGCGACTTCCTGCGGCAGATAGAGCGGGTTGATCTGCGGCCGCATCACCATGCGTTTGGCCGGCGCCTGCACCGAAGCGGTGCGCACCCGGTCGGGCTGCACCGGCTGCGCATAGCGCAAACGCGGCTGCTGGATCACCTGGCGGCTCTGCCGCACGATGCCGGGCGCTCGGCCAAGCTGCAGCACCCAGGGTGCGGAAAGGTCGGGGCTCACCATCACCGGCGGCCTGTCGGCATAGCGGTCGTTGGCGGCAGACGAGGTGACGCCGGCGGCCAGAATGGCCACGGCGCCGAGCAGGGAACGCAAAAAGATCTTCATCGGAACGCACCTTGATCGTCGAACGGACGGAGGCGGAACGTGCCCCCTGTTGCGCGATCCTTGGCGCGAAGCCGCAACCGAAACATGAATCGGAATGCGTAAAATGCCGCTTTGTCAGTAAACCTTTTGGTGTGGTTACCGCCGCGTTCAGGAATCTGGTAAAGCCGCGGTAAATGCGGCGCGACAGCGCATTAACGAATGGATTGGCCATGGCACAAAACAACACCGGTCTGCTCGCCGGCCCCGACGGGGTCACCCGCTGCTTCTGGCACGGCAACCTGCCGGACTATCTGCACTATCACGACCATGAATGGGGCCGGCCGGTGGCCGACGACCGCAGGCTGTTCGAAAAGATCTGCCTCGAAGGCTTTCAGTCAGGCCTCTCCTGGCTGACCATCTTGCGCAAGCGCGAAAGTTTCCGCGAGGCCTTCGCCGGCTTCGATTTCGACAAGGTTGCCGCCTTCACCGACGAGGATGTCGAGCGCCTCGTCGGCAACGCCGGCATCATCCGCCACCGCGGCAAGATCGTCTCGACTATCAACAACGCCAAACGCGCCCGCGAAATGGTCGATGAGTTCGGCTCGCTCGCCGCCTGGTTCTGGAAGTTCGAGCCGGGGCCTGATGAGCGGCCGGCGGTCGTCGACCTCACGCATTTGCGCGCCAACCCAACGACGGCGGTCTCGGTCCGGATTTCGAAGGAACTGAAGAAGCGCGGCTGGAGCTTTGTTGGCCCCACCACTGTCTACGCCTTCATGCAGGCGATGGGCCTGGTCAACGACCACCTCGAAGGCTGTGTGTGCCGGGAGCAGGTGGAGAAGGAACGCAAGGCGTTCAACCGGCCGAAGTAGCGCTGCCCCCTACCTCCCCCTTGTGGGGAGGTCGCGCCGAAGGCGCGGGTGGGGGATCTCGGCGCCGCACCCCCACCCCGACGCTGCGCGTCGACCCTCCCCACAAGGGGGAGGGTAAAGAAACTCAAGTCGCGCTGGCTCCGGTCAGGAACAGCCCTGCGACAATCGCCGCCAGCGCTGCAAAGGCCGGATAGATCACCAGCAGCCCGGTCATCAGCGCCTCGCGCATCGTCGAGCCTTTGCGCTCGTCGGCAGTGATCTCGAACGGACCGAGGCTCGCCGTCGCCGGCGCACGGCTCTCGGCCGGCCGCAGCCGGACCTCATGCGAGCGGTCGTCTCTGATCTCGAACTTCCGTGCCGCGGTCATGGCCCCAACCCCTTGTTTCGGCGCGCTTATCGGCTCTGATTGTGTCCGCACGATGCCGCGCCGATGGCGGAATTGTTTCCTTTTTGGTGCGTTTTGTTTCGGAACTTGGTGCCCTTACCTTCTCCCCCTGTGGGAGAAGGTGGCCGAGCGAAGCTCGGTCGGATGAGGGGTGCTCCAGCTTGGCACCGACGGTGATCCTTCGCACACCCGTCATCCGTCTCGGCGCTGCGCGCCGATCCACCTTCTCCCACAAGGGGAGAAGGCAGGGGGCGCTAACCCTTGCCGCACAAAGCCGCTTCGGTTAGGACACGCCCACTTGAAGCAAGTCAGCATTCCCTAACGAAAAGACCCATCCCATGGCCGACAAATCGGAGAAGACGAAAGCGCGGCTGCCGCGCGGCTTTGCCGACCGCAGCGCCGACGATATCCGCGCCGTCGAGAAGATGATGGCGACCATCCGCTCGGTCTATGAGCTCTATGGTTTCGAGCCGGCCGACCAGCCGTTGATCGAATACACCGATGCGCTCGGCAAATTCCTGCCCGACCAGGACCGGCCGAATGAGGGCGTGTTCTCGTTCCAGGACGATGACGAGCAGTGGCTGTCGTTGCGCTATGATTTGACCGCGCCGACGGCGCGTTTCGTCGCCGAGAACTTTGAACGGTTGCCAAAGCCCTATCGCAGCTACCGTTCCGGCTGGGTGTTCCGCAACGAAAAGCCAGGCCCCGGGCGCTTCCGCCAGTTCATGCAGTTCGACGCAGATACCATCGGCACGCCCGGTGTGGCAGCGGATGCCGAAATGGCGATGATGATGGCTGATGTCATGGAGGCGCTGGGCATCAAGCGTGGCGACTACGTCATCCGCGTAAACAACCGTAAGGTGTTGGATGGCGTGCTGGAGGCGATTGGCCTTGGCGGCGATGAGAATGCCGGCCGCCGGCTGACGGTGCTGCGCGCCATCGACAAGCTGGACAAACTCGGGCCGGAAGGCGTGAAGCTTCTGCTTGGGCCTGGCCGATGGGATGGCGGCAAGGAGGGCGAGGGTGACTTTGCCAAGGGCGCCGGACTGAATGAGGTGCAAGCCGAGGCCGTTCTTCTCGCGACAGCGAAGGAACAGGCGCGCCAGGATTCCAATGTCGGTGCGAACGCGATCTATCAGGAAGGCGTAGGTGAGCTCTCGACCATTGAAGCCTTGGTCAGGGCGGCAGGGTACGGTGAAGATCGTATCGCCATGGACCGCTCTGTCGTGCGCGGCCTCGAATACTACACCGGCCCGGTCTTCGAGGCCGAGCTTCTGGCCGAGATTCCGAATGAGGATGGCCAGATCGTGCGCTTCGGCTCGGTCGGCGGCGGTGGCCGTTATGACGGGCTGGTGTCGCGCTTCCGCGGCGAGCCGGTGCCGGCGACCGGCTTCTCCATCGGCGTGTCGCGGCTGATGACGGCGCTGAAGAACCTCGGCAAGCTGGACACCACCGATGTCATCGCGCCGGTCGTCGTGCTGGTGATGGACAAGGACACTGAAAGCCTCGGCCGCTACCAGAAGATGGTCGCAGAGCTTCGCGCCGCCGGCATCCGCTCCGAAATGTATCTCGGCGGTGCCGGCATGAAGGCGCAGCTGAAATACGCCGACCGCCGCGGCAGCCCGGTGGCCGTCATCCAGGGCGGCGACGAGCGCGCCAGGGGCGAGCTGCAGATCAAGGATCTGATCGAAGGCGCCCGCATGTCGGCGGAGATCACCGACAACGCCGAATGGCGCGCCGCAAGGCCCGCGCAGGTGACTGTGGCGGAGAGTGAACTGGTTGCCGAGGTGAAGAAGATTCTGGCGGCGCAGGCCGAGGAACGAGCGAAATGATGAGCGCCGCGCTGTTCTTCCCTTCTCCCCTTGTGGGAGAAGGTGGATCGGCGCGGAGCGCCGAGACGGATGAGGGGTGTTCCAGGGAACGCCAACGCCTCATTCCGTCCAGCACCCCTCATCCGACCGAGCTTCGCTCGGCCACCTTCTCCCACAAGGGGAGAAGGGAAGGGCGCGCCTCATGACCTCCCGCTACCCCGCCATCTCCACCGAAATCACCAACCTCTTCGCCACCCGCAACACCCATGCGGTGGAGGTCGCCGTGTTGCAGCCGGCCGACCCGTTCCTCGACATGGCCGGCGAAGATCTGCGCCGCCGCATTTTCCTGACCGAAAGCGAGACCGGCAAGACGCTGTGCCTACGGCCCGAATTCACCATCCCCGTCTGCCTCGACCACATCGCCTCGCAGGCCGGCACGCCGCGCCGCTATTCTTATCTGGGCGAAGTGTTTCGCCAGCGCCGCGAGGGCGGCAACGAGTTTTTCCAGGCCGGCATCGAGGATCTCGGCGACCGCGACACGGCTGAGGCTGACGCCCGCTCGCTGGCCGATGCGCATGCGCTGCTGCAACTGGTGCTGCCGGCGCAGCCCCTGGCGATCACGCTCGGCGACCAGACCATCTTCGAGGCGGTGCTGGCAGCACTCGGCCTGCCGCGCGGCTGGCGCATGCGGCTTGCCCGCGCCTTCGGCTCGGCGCCGATGCTGCAGGCAGCGCTCGCCGATCTCGCCAACCCGCCGCGCAACGGCCAGCTTGACGACGATGTCGCCGCCCTTGTCCTCGACGGCGATCTCGAAGCGCTGTCCGCTCACATCGCCGGCGGCATGGAAGAGGCAGGCCTCTTGGCATCCGGTGGGCGCGCGCCGGCCGACATTGCCCGGCGGCTGATAGAGAAGGCCGAACTGCGCAGCGTGCGGCTGTCCAATGAGGCGTTTGCGGCGCTGAAGGATTTTCTGGCCATCGACGTGCCGCTCGACAGCGCAAGTGCTGCGCTCGAAAGCTTCGCCGCCTCTGCCGGCCTTTCGCTGGGCGCGGCGCTCGAAAAATTCGCCGCCCGTGCCAAGGCGATCGAGGCGCACGGCCTGCCGATGCAAACAATCCGCTATGATGCCGCTTTCGGTCGTCCGCTCGATTACTACACCGGCATCGTCTTCGAGATCGCGGCTGAAGGCGGCGAGCGGCCGCTGGCCGGTGGCGGCCGTTACGACCGGCTGCTGACGCTGCTTGGCGCGAAAACGCCGATCCCCGGCGTCGGCTTCTCCGTCTGGCTCGACCGCATCGAAGCGCTGCGGGGAGAGCCCAAATGATCACGCTGGCGATCCCGTCGAAGGGCCGGCTCAAGGAGCAGGCGCTGGAGGTGCTGGCCAAAGCCGGGCTTGCCGTCAGCCTGCCCGGCGACGAGCGCCAGTACCGCGCCCGCATCGACGGCACTGAGGGCATCGAGGTGGCGTTCCTGTCGGCGTCCGAAATTGCCGGCGAGATCGGCCAAGGCTCGGTCGATCTCGGCATCACCGGTGAGGACCTGCTACGCGAAAACCTCGCCGACTGGGAAGCACGCGCCGAGATCGTCGCGCGCCTCGGTTTCGGCCATGCCGATGTCGTCGTCGCGGTGCCCGGCATCTGGCTCGACGTCGACACCATGGCCGATCTCGACGATGTCGCCGCCGATTTCCGCCAGCGCCACGGCCGGCGGCTCAGGATCGCCACCAAATACTGGCGGCTGACGCAGCAATTCTTCTCGCAAAAGCACGGCATCCAGGTCTACCGCATCGTCGAAAGCCTCGGCGCCACCGAAGGCGCGCCGGCGGCAGGCCTTGCCGACGTCATCGTAGACATCACCACCACCGGCTCAACGCTACGCGCCAACCACCTCAAGGTGCTGGCGGATGGGGTGGTGCTGAAGTCGCAGGCCTGTCTGGTGGCTTCGAAGAAGGGCCGTGCGGCCGCCGATGAAGCGTTGTTGCGCGATATCGCAGCGAAGATGGCTTCCATAATCGCATAACGTCGACGCTTTCCCCCTCTCCGTCTCGGCTTCGCCGAGCCACCTCTCCCCCGCTTTGCGGGGGCGAGGAACCCAAGTTCTGCGAAGGCCGCGACCTCAACAATGAGCGATTTCCTCGCCCCCGCAAAGCGGGGGAGAGGTGGCTCGGGCGAAGCCCGAGACGGAGAGGGGGCCTTCGCGCCGTCGCTACCATCGACGGGATTTCCACAGCCCCATCAGGCTGATAGGCTCGCCATATCCCGGGAGGAGACGGCGATGGCGATCAATCTCGACGAACTGAAGAACGCCACCAATCTGCGCGGGCGCGGCAAGGGCGCGACCTTCATCGCCCCGCTCGACGGCCGGGCACATGTCTCCGGCGAGCGCACCCCGCCTTTGCTCGACAAGACCATCCCCGAGCTGTTTTCCGACACGGTCAGCAAATACGCCACGCAGGATGCTGCGGTCTTCGTCGGGCAGGACAAGCGCTTCACCTGGAGCGAACTGTCGGACACGGTCGATACACTCGCTGCCGGCTTCCTGGCGCTAGGCCTCGAAAAAGGCGACCGCGTCGGCATCTGGTCGCCCAACCGCTGGGAATGGCTGGTGACGCAGTTCGCAACGGCCCGCATCGGCCTGATCCTGGTCAACATCAACCCGGCCTACCGGCTGACCGAGCTGGAATATGCCTTGAACAAGGTCGGCTGCAAGGCGCTGGTGACGGCCGCCAGCTTCAAGACCTCCGACTATCTCGGCATGATCGAGACGCTGGCGCCGGAACTCGCCAATGCGACCCCCGGCAAGCTCAACGCGCAGAAATTGCCGACGTTGAAGATCGTCATCCGCATGGGCGACGACAACTCGCCCGGCATGTTCAATTTCGCCGATGTGCTGTCGATGGCCGGCCGCGACGAGCATGACAGCCTCGACCGCATCTCCGAAGGCCTGAAGCCCGGCGAGGCCATCAACATCCAGTTCACCTCGGGCACGACAGGCGCGCCCAAGGGCGCGACGCTGACCCACACCAACATCGTCAACAACGGCAATTTTGTCACCGCGGCGATCAAGCTCACCGTCGACGACCGGCTCTGCATCCCGGTGCCGCTCTACCACTGCTTCGGCATGTCGATGGGCACCATGGGCTGTGTCACCAAGGGCGCGACGATGGTGTTCCCGGGTGAGGGGTTTGACGCCGGCGCGACACTGAAGGCGGTGGCGCAGGAAGGCTGCACCGGCCTGTACGGTGTGCCGACCATGTTCGTCGCCATGCTCGACCATGCCGACTTCGCCTCTTTCGATCTCTCCAGCCTGCGCACCGGCATCATGGCGGGTTCACCTTGCCCGATCGAGGTGATGAAAAAGGTGGTGTCGCTGATGCACATGCAAGAGGTGACCATCGCTTACGGCATGACGGAGACCAGCCCGGTGTCCTTCCAGAGCAGCGTCGACGACCCGCTGGAAAAGCGCGTCTCCACCGTCGGCCGCATCCACCCGCATGTCGAGGTCAAGGCCATCGATACCGAGGGCGCCACCGTCGCCGTCGGCGCGCCGGGCGAACTGTGCACGCGCGGCTATTCCGTGATGAAGGGCTATTGGGACGACGCGGAAAAGACAGCGGAGGCGATCGACGCCGATGGCTGGATGCACACCGGCGACCTCGCCACCATCGACGCCGAGGGCTATTGCAACATTGTCGGCCGGGTCAAGGACATGGTCATCCGCGGCGGCGAGAACGTCTACCCGCGCGAGGTCGAGGAATTCCTCTACCGCCATCCCAAGGTCAAGGAGGTGCAGGTGTTCGGCATTCCCGATGCCAAATATGGCGAGGAGCTGTGCGCCTGGATCGTGCTGAAACCCAACCAGATCGCCACCGAGCAGGAGATCAAGAACTTCTGCGCCGGCCAGATCGCCCACTACAAGATCCCCCGCTACATCCGCTTCCGCACCGAACTGCCAATGACGGTCACCGGCAAGCCGCAGAAGTTCCTGATGCGCGAGGCGATGGTGGAGGAGTTGGGATTGGTGGTGCAGAAGACAGCTTGAGGGTCGAATGCCGGGTGATGGGGATTGCCGGCTTCGCAATGACATTGGGGTGCTCCGCACAGGCTTTCCGCAAGGTTTGCAAAAGCGCATGGGGGCTTGATGGGGGCTTGAATGACTGGTTTCGCACGATCGGTGATTTCCTATGCGATGCCTTTGGCCGCTGTGGCAATGGCCGTTGCGGTCAGAGCCAGCGGGCTGTCGGTGGATGAAGGTTCGCAGAGCGTCAGAATCCTCGTCGGAGCGCTTTCGAGTGCGATCATGTTCATCACCATTTTCGTGGTGCTCGATCATGCCGAGGCGGTCGCCCACCGTGTGGGGGAGCCCTACGGCACATTGGTGCTGACCTTTGCCGTGACGGCAATCGAAGTGTCGATCATCGTTTCCATGATGCTGCATGGAGAGAACAACCCCACGCTTGCACGTGAGTCCGTCTTCTCGACGGTGATGATTACCTCCACCGGCGTTGTCGGAATGTGTCTCACGTTTGGCGGCTGGCGCCATCGCAAGCAGGCAATTGTCCGGCAAGGGACCAGCGCATATCTGGCGGTTCTGGTCGCACTGACCGTCATGACGCTTATCCTGCCGACCTACACGCGAACCACCGATCCCGGCACATTTTCAGCAGCCCAACTTGGCCTTGTGAGCGTTCTTTCTGTGCTGCTCTATGCAAGTTTTGTGTTCGCGCAGACAGTCCGGCATCGGGACGATTTCATCGAAGAACTGGCACATGACGTTTCAGCGCGAGCCGCAACTCACGAAAGCGTCTCTTCCAGCGCTCTGCTCCTGGTGATCGGTCTGATCGGAATTGTCATGCTCGCCGAGCAGGTCGCAGCAAGTGTTGAAGATGCGCTCGTTGCTTACCAGGTGACCCAGGCTGACAGCATTGTGGGGGCAATGATCGCGGGTCTGGTTTTGATGCCGGAGGCCATTTCGGCGGTCCGCGCTTCACTCAACAATGAGCTGCAGCGCGGCCTGAATGTCGCAATGGGTTCGGCTTGCGCCACGATTGGTTTGACAATACCGGCGGTCGCAGCAGCCAGCCTGCTGACGGGACGAGGGCTAACCCTGGGGCTCCCGGAGGCTGACGCAGTCCTTTTGGTTTTAGCGCTTTTCATATGCGGCGTAAGTTTCAGCAACGAAAGGACGACGTTCCTGACCGGAATGGTCCATGCTGTTGTATTTTTTACGTATGTATTTCTGATATTTATACCTTGAGGCTTGGGTGCGATCTGGCGATCGTGACGGGATGTTTGGCATTTACGCCGCCAGCACCGCCGCATCCAGCCCACGAATGATCTTCGCCAGTTCCACGCACTCGTCATGCCGCACCTTGTTGCGGCGCCAGGCCAGGCAGATCGTGCGTTGCGGCATCGGCTCCTGGAACGGCACGATCTTCAGGTCCGGCATGGCGCTGGCCGGCCTTGTCGCCATTTCCGGGACCAGCGTGACACCGAGTCCATGCGCCACCATCTGCAACAGCGTCGTCAGACTGGTGGCGCCGTAGCTTGCCATCGCCACCGGGCGCACGCTGCCGCACAGGGCCAGCGCCTGTTCGCGCAGGCAATGGCCTTCCTCCAAAAGCATCAGCCGCTCCAGCGCCGGGCTTTCCGGCGGCACCGGCGGCGAGGCGAAGGCTGGGTCGCCCGCCGGCACGGCGAGGAAGAAGCGGTCGGCGAACAGTTCCTCGGTGACCAGGCCTGGCTGGTCGAGCGGCAGGGCGGCGATGAAGGCGTCGAGCCGGCCCGTCGCCGTGTCCTCGACCAGCGATGCGGTCACTGCTTCGCGCAGTTCGAGCTGCAGGGACGGAAAATGCCGCTTCAGCTCCGGCAGAACATGCGGCAGCAGATAGGGCGCCACGGTCGGAATGATGCCCAGCCGGAAGCGCCCCTCCATCGCCGGGCGGCCGCGCCGCGCCGTCGTCTCGACCTCGCTGATATCGCGCAGGATGCGCTCGATGCGTGGCAACAGGGCGAGCGCCTCCTCGGTCATCCGCACGGTCTTGCCGCCGCGTTCGAACAGCCGGCAGCTCAGCCTTTGTTCCATCTCGGCGATCTGCGCGGACAGTGCCGGCTGGCTGACGCCGGCCAGTTTTGCGGCGCGGCCGAAATGCAGCGTTTGCGCCAAAGCCTCGAAATATTGCATCTGCCGGACGGTGAGACCAATCATAAGGAAAACCTATCGCAACAAACAGGAAAGGCAATTTGTTTTTATCGAAGAGACGGCCTAGTCTGGAATTGTTCCAGAGTGGCGCGGCTCCCGGCCGGCCCGGAAAACCAACACAGAAAATCAGCAATTCGGAGGCTAAGATGGACGCGAACACCGACGACAACAGCGCCGGCAAATGCCCGGTCGCGCATGGAACCTCCGGCAGGACCAACCGTGACTGGTGGCCGAACCAGCTCGACATCGGCGTTCTCCACCAGCAGTCGAACCTTTCGGACCCGATGGGCGAGGCGTTCGATTACGCCGAGGAGTTCAAGACCCTCGACCTCGATGCGGTGATCAAGGACCTGCACAAGGTGATGACGGATTCGCAGGATTGGTGGCCGGCCGATTTCGGCCATTACGGGCCGCTGTTCATTCGCATGGCCTGGCACAGCGCCGGCACCTATCGCATCGGCGACGGCCGCGGTGGCGCCGGCGCCGGCCAGCAGCGTTTCGCGCCGCTGAACAGCTGGCCGGACAACGCCAATCTCGACAAGGCGCGCCGGCTGCTGTGGCCGATCAAGCAGAAATACGGTCGCAAGATTTCCTGGGCCGATTTGCTGATCCTCACCGGCAACGTCGCGCTGGAATCGATGGGCTTCAAGACTTTTGGTTTTGCTGGCGGCCGCGCCGACGTTTGGGAGCCCGAGCAGGACGTCAACTGGGGTTCCGAAACCAAGTGGCTGGACGACAAGCGCTACTCCGGCGACCGTGAACTGCACGGCCATCTCGGCGCGGTGCAGATGGGCCTGATCTACGTCAACCCGGAAGGGCCGAACGGCAAGCCCGATCCGCTGGCCTCGGCGCGCGATATCCGCGAGACCTTCGGGCGCATGGCGATGAACGACGAAGAGACGGTGGCGCTTATCGCCGGCGGCCACACCTTCGGCAAGACCCACGGCGCCGGTGATGCAGCCCTTGTCGGCGCCGAGCCGGAAGGCGCCGGCATCGAGGCGCAAGGCCTCGGCTGGTCGAGCAAGCATGCGTCAGGCATTGCCGGCGATGCGATCACGTCGGGCCTCGAAGTCACCTGGACGACGACGCCGACCAAGTGGAGCAACAACTTCTTCGACAATCTGTTCAACTTTGAATGGGAGCTGACCAAGAGCCCTGCCGGCGCCCATCAGTGGACGCCGAAGGGCGGCTCCGGCGCTGTCACGGTGCCGGACGCCCACAATCCCTCGAAGCGTCATGCACCGGCTATGCTCACCACCGACCTCGCGCTGCGTGCCGACCCGGCCTATGAGAAGATCTCGCGCCGGTTCCATGAGCATCCCGAGCAGTTCGCCGACGCCTTCGCCCGCGCCTGGTACAAGCTCACCCACCGCGACATGGGTCCGGTCGTTCGCTACCTCGGCCCGTTGGTGCCGAAGGAAGAGCTGATCTGGCAGGATCCGGTACCGGCCGTCGACCATGAACTCGTCAGCGACCAGGATATCGCTTCCCTGAAGGCCAGGATCCTGGCTTCGGGCCTCACCGTTTCGCAGCTGGTCTCGACCGCCTGGGCCTCGGCCTCGACCTTCCGCAACTCCGACAAGCGCGGCGGCGCCAATGGCGCGCGCATTCGTTTGGCGCCGCAGAAGGACTGGGAAGTCAACCAGCCGGCTGAACTCGCCAAGGTGCTGGCGAAGCTCGAGGCTATCCAGCAGGAGTTCAGCGTAGGCGGCAAGAAGGTCTCGCTGGCCGACCTCATCGTGCTTGGCGGTGTCGCCGCGGTCGAGAAGGCGGCGACGGATGGCGGCAACGCGGTGAAGGTTCCGTTCACGCCCGGTCGCACCGACGCCTCGCAGGCGCAGACCGACGTTCATTCCTTCGCCGCGCTCGAGCCGAAAGTCGATGGCTTTCGCAACTATGTCGGCGGCAAGCTGCCGATGTCGGTCGAAGCGTTGCTGGTCGACCGCGCGCAATTGCTCAACCTGACGGCGCCGGAGATGACGGTGCTGGTCGCCGGCCTGCGCGTGCTCGGCGCCAATGCCGGCGGCTCGAAGCATGGCGTGTTGACCGACAGGCCGGGCACGCTGACGAACGACTTCTTCGTCAACCTGCTGTCGATGGCGACCGTCTGGGACCCGGCCTCCGAGCCGGGCTCGCACGAGGTCTACGAGGCGCGCGACCGCAAGACCAAGGCGGTCAAGTGGACCGCTACCCGCGCCGACCTGATCTTCGGTTCGCACGCGCAGTTGCGCGCGCTGGCCGAAGTCTACGGGTCGGCGGACGCCGGGTCGAAATTCGTCGGCGATTTCGTCAAGGCGTGGACAAAGGTGATGAACGCCGACCGCTTCGACATCACTCGCTGATCGCATTACCTCCCAAGCAAAAAAGGCGCGGGCCGAGGCTCGCGCCTTTTTTGTTTTTGCAGGCTTCGAAAATCAGTCCTTTTCGAAGATGCGGGCCTTGGCGACGACGCCGGCAATCGCGCCGCCGATCAGCGGGGCGACGATGAACAGCCAGAGCTGGCTGAGCGCCGCGCCACCGGTAAACAGCGCCGGGCCGATCGAACGGGCCGGATTGACCGAGGTGCCGGTCACCGGGATCATGGCGAAGTGCAGCCCCGCGAGCGTCAGGCCGATGACCAGGCCGGCGAATGCCGTCGAGTGCTTTTCCGCGGTGACGCCGAGGATGACGGTGACGAAGGTGAAGGTGCCGATCAGCTCCCACAGGAAGGCCGAACTCATCCCCCATTTCGCCACGTCCCAGCCATTGGCGCCGAAGCCGGTTGTGTGTCCGCCGGTCTGGCCGGAGACGATGATCCACAGCGCCAGCGAGGCCAGGATGGCGCCGATGATCTGCGCGATCCAGTAAGGGATGACATCCTTGGCCGGCAGCCGGCCGGCAAGGAAGACGCCGAGCGTGACGGCCGGATTGAGATGCGCGCCGGAAATCGGGCCGACCGCATAGGCCGCCGCAATCAGGCCGATGCCGAACGCCAGGCCGATGGCCTCCTGGCCGAGCGGCAGGTCGGCGAGAAAGCCGCCCGTCGCCACCGACGCCGTGCCGATGAACACCAACAGAAATGTCCCTAGAACTTCCGCAAGATACGTTTTCATTGCCCTCTCCTCGTATCGATCCGCGGGTTCGCGTTTTCTGCGCCGCGAATCATGGGGCAGAGAGTATTCCCAACGCAAAAGCTTGGAAAGCAGAGCAGTTGCGCCACAGGCCATGCTTGCGGCAGCCAGTTAACAACATTAGAGACCCTGCATCTATTGGGGAATTTGTTGTCGCCCGCAGTCAGACATTTGCCGAAATTCGCCAACTGCGGTCGGAATGGCTTTGTCGTCGCCAAACGCAAGCGGGGTTCAATCTCGACGTGAAAGGCTCTAAGAGCAGGCCGGAAGATCCTGTGCTCGATAGATGGAATGACGAATGCGACTGGGCGGACGGCTGGCGGCAGCCATCGAAGTGCTGGAAGACATTGGCCGGCGCCATCGGCCGGTGGCCGATGCGCTGAAGGATTGGGGCCTGTCGCATCGCTTCGCCGGTGGCGGCGACCGCGCGGCGATCGGCAACATCGTCTACGACGCGTTGCGCCACAAGCGTTCAGCCGGCTGGCTGCTGGGTGAAGACACGCCGCGCGCCATCGGCTTCGGTGCGCTGCTCGTCGAATGGGGCCAGACGGCGCAATCGCTCAACCAGGCGCTCGACGGCGACAAGTTCGCGCCGCCGCTGCTCAGCGCCGCCGAGTTGCAGGCGCTGGCCGAGCGCCGGCCTGATGACGCGCCGGAGGCCGTGCGGGCGGACGTACCCGACTGGTGCGCGCCGCTGTTCGAACGAGCCTTCGGCGCAGAGTGGGTCGCAGAAGGCGCAGCGCTTGCTACCCGCCCGCCGCTCGACATCAGGGTCAACACGCTTCAGGCCGACCGCGCCAAAGTGCTGGCAGAGCTCGCCGACACCGGCGCCAAACCGGCTGCAATTGCGCTGCAAGGCATTCGCATTCCGCCGATCGACGGCGATGGCCGGCACCCGAACGTGCAGGCCGAGCCCGCCTTCCAGAAGGGCTGGTTCGAGGTCCAGGACGAGGGCTCGCAGATCGTCGCCGCACTCGCCGGGGCGCAAGCCGGCATGCAGGTGCTCGACTTCTGCGCCGGCGCCGGCGGCAAGACGCTGGCCCTGTCGGCGGCGATGGCCAACAAAGGCCAGGTTTTCGCCCACGACGCCGAAAAGGCGCGGCTGGCGCCGATCTTCGACCGCATCCGCCGGTCGGAAAACCGCAATGTGCAGGTGGTCACCAAGCCGGCCGAACTCAGCCCGCTCGCGGGCCATATGGACATTGTGCTGGTCGATGCGCCGTGCACCGGCAGCGGCACCTGGCGGCGCCGTCCCGACGCCAAATGGCGGCTGACACAGAGACAACTCGACGCCCGCAAGGGCGAGCAGTCGGCGATCCTCGATGCCGCCAAGGCCTATGTCAAACCAGGCGGGCTGCTGGTCTACATCACCTGTTCGGTGTTCGACGAGGAGAATGGCGAGCAGATCGCCGCCTTCCGCGAGCGGCACGAAGGCTTTGTTCCGGTCGACCATCGCACACTCTGGGACGTCCATTTTCCCGGCCACGCGGCGGCCGCGCGGATCGGCAAGACAAGCGACATCTCGCTGTCGCCGGCGCTCAGCGGCACCGACGGGTTCTACTTCTGCGCGCTTCGCCGGGCGAATTGACGCTGCCGTTGACTGGCGGCGCCAGCGCCCCAGTTGCAGATGCTCAGTCTCGCTCAAGCCGCCGGGGACAATCGTGCAAAGATATGCGTCGCTTCTGCTCTTTCTTGTTCTGGTGCTCGGCGGCGGCCTGCTGATCGGCTACGCGACGCTCCCAGGCGCCTGGTATGCATCTCTCATCAAGCCGCCCTTCAACCCGCCCAATTGGGTCTTCGCACCGGCCTGGACGCTCCTCTATGTCCTGATCGCCGTGGCCGGCTGGCGGACATGGCTACACGAGCCGGCCGGCGCGGCGATGAAGATCTGGGGCGTCCAGCTTGTGTTGAACTTCGGCTGGTCGCCGACCTTTTTTGGCGCCAAACTGATGGGGCCGGCGCTTATGGTGATCCTGGCTCTTCTCGCCAGCATTGTGCTGTTCATCGCCACGGTGTGGAACCGCGATCGGATTTCCGGCTGGCTGTTTGCCCCTTACGCGGCATGGGTCGCCTTCGCCACCTTGCTCAATGCGTCGCTTCTGCTGCTGAACTGAGGCGCTTTTGTTGCAGTGCAGCAAAAGCATTTGCCTGATCTTGCGGCGTCTGCGATAAGCTTTTCGCAGAAAAATCAGGGCGATGGCCATGGCAGCAAAGATCGTACCGGCTCCCGACTATGAGGATCGCGTCAGGGCGTCGTTCGCGCGCCAGCAGGCCATGGCGACGATCGGCGCCGAACTGACGCTGGTGACGCCCGGCATCATCGAGATCGAGATGCCCTATTCGGCAGCACTCACCCAGCAGCATGGCTTCCTGCATGCCGGCGTCATTTCGACGGCGCTCGACTCGGCCTGCGGCTATGCCGCGTTTTCGCTGCTACCGGAAAGCTCCAGCGTGCTGACCATCGAGTTCAAGGTCAATCTGCTGGCGCCGGGCAGGGGCGAGCGCTTCCTGTTCCGCGGCTCGGTGACCAAACCCGGCCGCACCATCATCGTCGCCGACGGCCAGGCCTATGCCTTCGCCGCCGACGGTGAGGCGAAGCTGATTGCCACCATGACCGGCACGATGATGACGGTGGTTGGCCGCGACGGGATAGCAGGCTGATGGCCCGCGTTGTGCGCATTGGCGGCAAGAATGTCCTCTTCGTCATGGCGGCGCACGCAGAATACGGCCCGCATTTGCAGCGTCTGTTCACGCCGCTGATGACTGGCGTCGGGCCTGTCGAGGCCGGCGTCAGGCTGGGCGCCGAATTGTCCCGGCTGAAGTCAGAGAAGGCGCTACCGGACCTCATCGTGTCCCTTGGTTCGGCCGGCAGCCGCACGCTGGAGCAGACCGAAATCTACCAGGCGGTCTCGGTCAGCTATCGCGACATCGACGCCTCGCCGCTCGGCTTCGAGAAGGGCGCGACGCCGTTTCTCGACCTGCCGGTCACCGTGCCGCTGCCGTTAAAGATTCCGGGTATCAGGCAAGCGTCGCTGTCGACCGGCGGCGCCATCATCACCGGCGCCGCCTACGACGCAATCGCCGCCGACATGGTCGACATGGAGACCTTCGCCTGCCTGCGCGCCTGCCAGCTGTTCGATATCCCGTTGATTGGCCTGCGCGGCATTTCCGACGGCGCCGCTGACCTGCGGCATGTCGGCGACTGGACCGAATATCTCCATGTCATCGACGAGAAGCTGGCGGAGGCGGTCGGGTTGCTCGAACACGCGATAAGCGACGGTTTGGTGGGCGCCTGACTGTACCGGTCAAGCCGCCAAGCCCGCGGGGTCGCCGAAATCGATGCGCGAGATGCGCCCGCGCACCGTGCCGGTTGCATCGACATAGTCGATTGCGCCGGTCGTGTGCTCGAGTTTCCAGGAACCTGAGGGGCCATCCGCCCATTCGACCTTGTAGCCGTCGTCCAGCAAGTCCCATCGTCCATGGAAGCGGCTGCCGTCCGGCAGCAGCATGTGCGCCTTTTCAGTGGTTTCGTAGTGGATGAAGGCGCTCTTGCCGCCCATGTCGATGACATGCGTGGTGCCGATCATGATAATGGCCAGCGTGTCCTTGTTCAGAATTGTCATGGTCCGAGGTCCCAGATTTGAGTTCGAAATCGCTCGACGCGATGGAGGTCGTCAAGTATCTTGACTATATGGAGTGTCGATAAGATGGTCAAGGAGCTTGACGAAAAAAGCAAAGCACTGCCCGCACACGTCGGCTGGCGGCTGTGGCAGGCAAGCCGGGCCTGGCAGGCCGAATTCGCCGCCGCGATGCGCGCCGCCGGCCATGGCTGGTTCACGGAAGCACGCGCCGGGCTGCTGGGGCACATCTCTCGCGACGGGATTCGCCAGGCTGCTCTGATTGATCGCTCGGCGATTTCCAAGCAGGCGGTCCAGCAATTGCTCGACGGGCTGGAGGCGGAAGGCGTGGTACAGCGCCTGCCCGATCCGCGCGACGGGCGCGGCAAGCTTGTTGGCTATACAAGGAAGGGCCTTGACGCCTTGCGCGACGGTGACCGCATCAAGCTTGAGATCGAGCGGCGCTATGTCGAGCGCATAGGCAAGCAGCGCTTCGCGGCACTGATGGATGCGTTGCGAGCCCTCGATGCAGACTCCTCGAATGCCGGTGACAAAGACGCCGAAGTTCAGTGACAGTGCGGCCTTGCACCCCATTGCGTCGACTCGTTTCTTTCTCTAAAGGCTCGCCATGACGACAGCCAATCATCCCGATACAGTCCTGATTGTCGATTTCGGCAGCCAGTTTACGCAGCTCATCGCCCGCCGCATCCGCGAGGCCGGCGTGTTTTCCGAGATCGTGCCGTTCCAATCGGCCGAAGCTGCCTTCAAGCGCATCAATCCCAAAGCCGTCATCCTGTCGGGCGGTCCCGCCTCGACCACGGATATCGGCAGCCCACGCGCGCCGCAGATCGTTTTCGATGCCGGCGTGCCGGTGCTCGGCATCTGCTACGGCCAGATGGCCATGTGCGTGCAGATGGGCGGCGTCGCCGAAAGCTCCGACCATCGCGAATTCGGCCGCGCCTTCGTCGAGATCGAAAAGGACAGTCCGTTGTTCGAAGGCCTGTGGGCGCCAGGCCAGCGCCATCAGGTGTGGATGAGCCATGGCGACCGCGTCATCTCGCTGCCCAAGGGTTTCGAGGTCTTCGGCAAGTCGGAAGGCTCGCCCTTCGCCATCTTCGGCAATATCGCGCGCAAGATGTACGGCATCATGTTCCACCCCGAAGTGGTGCATACGCCTGATGGCGCCAGGTTGCTCCGGAACTTCGTCCACAACATTGCCGGCATTGAAGGCGACTGGACGATGCGCGCCTACCGCGAGCACGCGGTCGAGGCGATCCGCAAGCAGGTCGGCAAGGGCAAGGTGATCTGCGCACTGTCGGGTGGCGTGGATTCCTCGGTCGCAGCACTTTTGATCCACGAGGCGGTCGGCGACCAGTTGACCTGCATCCTCGTCGACCATGGCCTGATGAGGAAGGACGAGGCGGCGGGCGTGGTGGCGATGTTCCGCCAGCACTACAATCTGCCGCTGATTCTGGTCGACGCGTCGGAAAAATTCATCTCGGCGCTGGAAGGCGAGTCGGACCCCGAAAAGAAGCGCAAGACCATCGGCCGGCTGTTCATCGAAGTGTTCGAGGAAGAGGCGAAAAAGCTCGGCGGCGCCGATTTCCTGGCGCAAGGCACGCTCTATCCCGACGTCATCGAAAGCGTCTCCTTCACCGGCGGACCGTCGGTGACCATCAAGTCGCACCACAATGTCGGCGGCCTGCCGGCGCGCATGAACATGCAGCTGGTCGAGCCGCTGCGCGAACTGTTCAAGGATGAGGTGAGGGCGCTCGGCAAAGAGCTCGGCCTGCCCGAAAGTTTCATTGGCCGCCATCCTTTCCCAGGCCCTGGCCTGGCGATCCGCTGCCCAGGCGGCATCACGCGCGAAAAGCTGGAGATCCTGCGCGAGGCCGACGCCATCTATCTCGACGAGATCCGCAAGGCCGGCCTCTACGACGCCATCTGGCAGGCCTTCGCCGTGCTTCTGCCGGTGCAGACCGTTGGTGTGATGGGCGACGGCCGCACCTACGAATTCGTTTGCGCGCTGCGCGCCGTGACATCGGTCGACGGCATGACGGCGGATTTCTACCACTACGACATGGCCTTCCTCGGCGCCGCCGCCACCCGTATCATCAACGAGGTCCGCGGCATCAACCGGGTGGTCTACGACGTGACGTCCAAGCCGCCGGGCACGATCGAGTGGGAATGATTCTGGCCCACTCAAACGCCGCCGAAAATACGCCAATCTGCGACGTAACGTACTGAAAACAAATATAAATCCTTCCAGCGACAATCAGCGACAATCGGTGCGCTAGGATTGGCTTTGACGGACCGCTGACGGACCTTCCGCATATTGCCCACCCGATTTTTTCTGAGTACTGTCAGAGTCAATAAGGTGCTGCATCCGTCGCGGCGGGCACAGGCTTAGCCGGCGCGATGAGCCCTAGTTCTGCGGCCGCCAAAATCATCGCCGTGGCGCCAATCAGATGGCGGCGACGAAAGGCAATGGTTGCAAGAATCTTGTCCGGGTTCATGACGAATGCCTCGCACATTTCAGTTGCGGGCGATCGTCGCTTCGGCGCGCCGGTCACCAGCTATTGCACGAAGGTATCGGTCATACTTTTGGATCGGTTCGACGCCTGATTGCGAAACGCAATGTGCGCGTGTCGGCGCTGGAGCCGGCCCACACCCCGCGCGCAGATGTCTGGCTTTTACAATTCGGTTTCGCGACGTTACGTCAGCGCAGCGGGTGTCGAGGCGCCCGCTGCGCTTTCAGTTCTGCAATGCCAGGTCGCGCTATGATCGCGACGATCTGCCTGACGCCTCGGCAGGTTCCTGTTGGCCGGGAGGAAGCGCCCTACCTGCCCGCGCTGCCATATGTCATTTGGCGGCTTCGACCGCTTCCAGAATGACCGCGGCTACTTCTTTTGGGTGTGACAGCATCGGAACATGGCTTGACGCAATGGTTTTGACATGGGCGTTCATGGTCTTCGCGCTGTCTGCAAGCAGCTTGGGATCGATCATCTGGTCATTCTTGGTGACCACTGCCCAGCTCGGTTTCGACTTCCAAGCCGCCGTCGTCACCTTCTCGTCGAAGTTCGCACCGCGCACTGGGCCTTGTGTGACCGCGATCAGATTGGACTCCGCCTTCGGAACATCCGGGGCGAAGTATTTGGCGATATCGTCGTGCGACAGCGTCAGAAAGCCCGCGGCATCAACCTGCGGGTGCGCCAATCCGGGCGGGGTCGGGTAGTTTTTGTTGAGATCGGACGTCGACTGCCCATCGCCAGGAGAGAAAGCGGCGACATAGACCAACGCCTTGACGTGGTCGTCATTGCCGGCCTGGGTAATAACGGTCCCTGCCCAGGAATGGCCGACCAGAACGACAGGGCCTTTTTGCTGGGCGATGGCGCGCTGCGTGGCGGCCACGTCGTCGGCAAGCGAGGTCAGCGGATTTTGAACCGCGACAACGTTCAGGCCCTTTGCCTGAAGCAGTGGAATGACCTTGTCCCAGGACGAGCCGTCGGCGAATGCGCCATGGACAAGAACGACTGTCGTCGGGGCAGTCTGCGCCAGCGCCGGTGTCGAACCGCCGGCGGCAGCGAGGAGCGTGGCTGCTGCAAACATCGCGATGCCTGCTCGCCGAATGCCACGCTTTGAGATGGCAATCCTTATCATGACTTCTCTCCTTATCATTTGCTTATGATGCCCAGACAGATGCCCGTTCAAAGAACGAAGTGCCATTGCACGTTGGTATAGGCTATACTTTTGGATTGGGCCTGACAGGCGCGCCTTGGACGTGCCAATGAGCCTTGCCCCCATCGCGCGCGCAGCAGATTGCAATCATTTGTCGAGCGCGGTCTACGCTAGATAGCCGGGCATGCAGTCCCACTGCCGCCGTTAGCGCGACTTCTGATGTTTGCGCGGGGTCACCCAAGCTCGCGAAGGGTCTGCCCTAGACCTTTGCATGGCATGACCGACCCTTCCGTTCGATGGTCGTGCAGGCCGCGGCGGCGCAATCTCCTCAGCAGACGCCGGGTGGCCGTCCATGGAGGCATGTGCCGATCCACGGGGACAACGGCGGAGGTGGCCGATACGGCCGTGGGTAAGGCGATCAGAAGGAGACGAACATGAACACAAACATAAGCATGGACAACATTTCACACGCCGGCCGACCGGGTCCTGACGAGCTGGTTCCGTCGCGCTACGCACTCAAGGTCGGCGAGATCGACGTGTTGATTGTCAGCGATGGAATACTACCAATTCCATCCCAGACTATGGCATACAATGTCGACCCGGCCGTCCGGTCAGCCTGGCTGGAGGACGAGTTCCTGTCACCGGAGATGCTCGAGTGGCCGCTGAACGTGGCCGTGGTGCGCAGCGGCGCCCAGACCATTCTGGTCGACGCTGGACTAGGAGCGGACCCGGACTTGCACTTGCCCCGAGCCGGGCAGTTGCTTCATCGACTGGAGGCCGCCGGCATCGATCTTGCATCGGTGACTGACGTGGTGCTGACCCACATGCACATGGACCACATTGGCGGGCTGCTCATCGACGGAGTGAAGGAGCGGCTGCGTCCAGACCTGCGGATCCACGTGGCAGCCGCCGAGGTCAAATTCTGGGAGTCCCCCGATTTCTCTCGCGTCTCCATGCCACAGGGGTTCCCGGACGCGCTTCGGCGTGCTGCCAAGCGATTCGTGCAGGATTACCGCGGCCAGCTACGCACGTTCGAGGACGAGCACGAGGTGGCGCCAGGCGTAGTCGTCCGTCGCACCGGCGGCCACACCCCCGGGCACAGCGTGGTCCGCCTGGCGTCCGGCGGCGACCGGCTGACGTTCGCCGGGGACCTCGTATTCCAGGTCGGGTTCGACCATCCCGACTGGCACAATGGCTTCGAACACGACCCGGAGGAGGCGGCCCGCGTCCGCGTCAGTCTTATGCGGGAGCTCGCTGCGAACCGCGAGCCGCTGGTGGCCACTCACCTGCCGTTCCCGTCTCTCTGCCATGTGGCGGTGGACGGCGAGGCCTTTCGTTGCGTGCCGGCGGTCTGGGACTACTGAACGCTCGCTGGACCAGAACGAACCAGCCTGGATGACGTCGCTGTCGAGAAACATAGCGCCATGATCGTCTGTTCGTGCAATGTGTTGACTGATCAGGATGTCCGCTCCGCCATCAAGGCGGGGCGGACGCACTCGACCGGCCAGGTCTACGGCCGTCTCGGCTGCAGCCCCAAATGCGGCCGCTGCGCGCTCACCATCCGCCGCGTCATGGACGAGGTGCTCGGGCACCACCCGTCTGCATCGTGCAGAGGCTGCGCGCGGTGCTCGCAATCCTGATTCGGCTGCGGCCGGCCAGACCTTCCGGGAGCACTGAGCACTTTTTGATCAGGATTTGCGAGGTTAGAGTCAGGAACCTGGCGCGCCCGGCACGACGTCTCGGAAACCCACTGCGATGTTTGTGCTGATTGCCAGGCCGCTCGTTTTGGGGATCGCCCTCCTGTTGGCTGGTCAGGCACAGGCGCAGGCGCCGGTCACAGCGTGGCTTTCCGTGGGTTATGCAGACCCATACCGAAGTATAGGTGGGGCATCGAAACCTCTCTGCTCGATCGCACCTTGGCGTAGTAGCGCTGCCGATCCTAATTCCGCTATCTAAGTTCCGACGGCGACCTGGGTGGGGCATGTACGGGACTATCTATCGCTCGATCGGCTCCCAACGGCAGGCATCAAGCGCAGGTCATTGGTTGACGTGGTGGCCGACGTGCGGCCAGCAGATCTCCCTGAGGCGAGGATCATGGGCGCGCTAGATTCAGCATCTGGAGGATTTTCAGAAAGCGAAGGCAGCCCGATAGCGATTCTCGTCGATGATGACACAGAGGTCCGGGACTCCCTGGAGGAGTTGCTGAATTCGGTCGGCATTGAGTCGATATCGCTCTCTTCGACCCAGGAAGTCCTGGATGCAGAGCTTCCCGATCGCCCGGCTTGCCTGGTTCTCGATGTGCGTATGCCGGGTCTGAGCGGCCTCGATCTTCACCATCTCCTTCTGACAAAGGGCATACAGACGCCTGTTGTGTTCCTGACTGGCCACGGCGACATCGCCATGAGCGTGCAGGCGATGAAAGCGGGAGCGGTTGACTTCCTGACCAAACCTGTGCGCGACCAGACCTTCCTCGACGCAATATCGGTAGCCGTCGCTGCCGATATTGCCCGCAGAGCTGCGGCGACCGTATCGCGCAAGACCATGGCGCTTTACGAGACGCTCACTCCCCGCGAGCGAGAGGTGCTTAGGTTTGTAGTCTCCGGGGCGATGAACAAGCAGATCGCATTCGATCTTGGCATCAGCGAAATCACCGTGAAGCTCCATCGGAGCAACATGATGAAGAAGATGAATGCCAGGTCCCTTACGCATCTCTTGAATGCTTGGCAGTCTCTGCCAGCCGAGATGCGCCGGACGCCACTCGAGGTGCGGCTCTCGCTCTAGGGACGATATGTGCAAAGCGAGGCGCAGTGGTCGGCCGGACTGTGGTTGCCGAAACCGCCGCATAGGCGGTTTCGAGAGGGCCTGAAATGAAACTGACGTCAATGACACAACGCCGCGCCGTGGCTGTGGCGATCGGCGCTGCGACAGTCTTGTTTTCATTGTTTGCCGGTGAGCCTACCGGCCTGCTGGTCGCCATTGCAGTCGCATCCATCTGCGTGGGATGGAAGATGGGATTGGCGGCAATTGCCGCCGGCAGTCTGCTTTCTGCTGTGGTCCTGCCGGCATATGGGGCCGAGAACGACCCCGTCAGGTTGGCGGCGTTTGTTGCCGCCGCGTTTGGCATTTGGCTGGTGGTGAACATATTCAGAAGGATGAGCTTTTTTGACTACCAGGGAGTTGGACCTAGTATCGCCGATATTCCGGGCCTCGGCTGGTCCGCCAATCCGGACGGACGCCTTCGGTTCCCCAATGCTGCGGCCCTCGAATACGTTGGCGTCACCGCCGAAGAAATGCGCGAGATCTTGGATGCCGACGACTTTTCCTGGTGGCTGAGATTTGTCCATCCCGACGATCTCGAGACGAGCATGGCGCAATGGCGCCACAGCCTGGAGACGGGCGAGCCGATGATCGAAGAGCAGCGTTTGCGCCGGTTCGATGGCACCTATCGATGGTTTCGCGATACCGCTGTTGCCTCGCGCGATGAGCAGGGGCGAATTATCGGCTGGCATGGCCATACCGAGGACATCGACGACCGGCGCAAGGCGGAAGCCGCGCTGGGCCAGAGCGAGAGGGAACTCAGGCTCCTGGTCGACACAGTTCCCACCATGATCTGGCTCATGACGCCGGCGGGATTGCCGTACTATTTCAACAAGCAGTTCGTCGACTGGGCGGGTATCGACTCGACCAAGATGGAACCGCGCGGAACGCGGCAATTCGCCTCGCATGTGGAGTTGTTCCACCCCGATGACCGGGCGGCCGTAAAGGCCGTGTTCCAGAAGTCCTTTGCCCGTGGAGAGCCACTCCAGCACAAAGGTAGGCTTTGCCGCAAGGATGGCGAATATCGTTGGATCGATTCGCGCTTCGAACCGCTACGCGACGAAGACGGCACTATCCTTCGCTGGTACGTCGTCAACTTCGACATCGACGATGAGGTCCGCGCTCAGGAATCCCTGCGTCTGGCGGACGAACGGCTCGCGCGCGCCCTGCGCGCAGCCAGCCTGTCCGAACTGTCGGTGTCCGTTGCGCACGAGCTGAACCAGCCACTGCAGGCAGTCGTGTCCAATGCCGGCGCGTTCCAGAGATGGCTGGACGCCGATCCGCCAAACTTCGATCACGCCAACCGGGTCGCCCAAAAAATCATCAAAAACGCAGATGCGGCGGCACAGGTGATCAGCCGCATCCGGGCGCTGTTCAGCAAGACCGAAGCCGAACCGCACGCGCTCGATCTGAACGCCGTGATCCGCGAAGTGTGTGATCTGCTGGGTGACAAGCTCGCGTCGAGCAGCGCCAAGCTGGACCTTCACCTCGATCCCCACCTTCCTGAGGTGGCTGCCGATCGCGTTCAGATGGAGCAGGTCGTCCTCAACCTCGTCCGCAATGGCATCGAAGCGATGCAGGACGTCGCTCCTGACGTGCGAAGCCTGCGGATCATGTCACGGCGACAGAATGACGGAACAGTCGAGGTCGAAGTGCGAGATCGCGGCCGCGGGCTTAGCAATCCGGAACTGATTTTCGAGGCGTTCTACACAACCAAGCCGGATGGAATGGGAATGGGCCTGGCAATCTGCCGCTCGATTGTCGAGGCACACTGCGGACGGCTTTGGGCGGAAAATGTAGAGACAGGTGGGGCATCGATCAGCTTCAGCCTCCCCACCAGCGCTGCCAACTTGGCCAACACACCCAACGCCACGACAGTTGGCGTCGGAGTGGGCGCTTTCAGAGGCTGATCCGGGAATCGGCTATCGACTGCCCGATCTCGATGAGCGTGTTGACCATGATGTACAAGATTCCGAAGACCATAGCGACGCCCAGCACTGCCGGGAGATCGGCGCTGGCAAAAGCTTGGACTGTGTAAAGACCCAAGCCAGGCCATCCGAAGACGCGCTCGACGATAAGCAAATTGCCGAAGAGAAGGCGGACCTGCAGGCCGAGCATGGACAGAGGGGCCGTGGCGGCGTTGCGCAAACCGTGGTGCAATAGCACCTTCGTCTCGCTGAGACCCTTGCCGCGTGCTGTCCTAACATACGCCTGACTCATAACGTCGTGGAGCGCACCGTTTAGGCTTCGCCCAACAGCGACGCCGATGGGCAACGCCAGAGCGAGCGCCGGCAAGATCAAGTGCAGCAGCGCGTCGGCGCTGACGTCAGGCCGGCCGGCCAGTATTCCATCAATGAGGTTGAATCCCGTGGGGCCTGCGAAGTCGCGGTCGGCAAGCCGCCCCGCTCCGGGAAGCCAATCGAGGCGGAACCAGAAAAAGTAGGCGAGAAGTAAGGCCGACAGAAAGATCGGCGTGGAGCCCACCCCGACCATGGCGAGCCTTATGCCGGCTGATCTCGGAATCAGAAACTGAAGTGCCGCCATGACGCCGGCGAGCGCCACTCCCAAACCGATTGACGCCAGTCCGAGTTCAAGCGTGGCGGGAAGATATTGCCGTATGTCGTCAGCCACTGGCCGCCGGGTTCTTACCGATGTGCCCAGATCCGCATGCGCGAGGCGCAATAGAAAGCGCCCGTACTGAACGACAGCCGGGTCGTCCAGTCCAAGCTGCTTGCGCATCGCTTCGACCGTTTGTGGCGGAGCGCTCGGCCCGGCAATGGCGCGCGCTGGATCGGCGGGTATAATGCTTTGGAGACCGAAAACGATGAAGCTCATCACGAGGACGACGACGACAGCGCCGACGATGCTTTTGGTGAGATATGCCAGCATCTAGGTCCCCCTCAGCGCCGCGCGAATGCCGTCGCCCGCAAGGTTGGCGAGGAGGCAGAGGAGAAAGATGATCGCGGCCGGCAGGATCGGCAGCCACCAATAGACGGTGAGACTGTCGAGGGTGCGTGACGTCATAGCTCCGAGTTCAGGCGCCGGTGCCGGCAATCCAAGGCCAAGGAACGACATCAGCGACAATGTCATGATGATGTTGGCGACATCCAATGACGCCCCGATGACCAACGCCGGGACCACTCCCGGCAACAAGTAACGCAACACCAGGCGCGGACCGCGGACCCCTGCCATACGCGCTGCCTCGACATGAGGACGGGCCTTGAGGCGACGAATTTCATCACGGGATATGCGCGCGTACCAGGGCCACCAGAAAATAGCGAGCGCGATCATCGTGTTCACGAGTCCGGGACCAAGCGCCGCCACGACAGCCAGCGCGATAAGCGTTGCGGGAAGGACCAAGAACAAGTCGACGATCCGCTCGATGACCAGATCGACCCTGTCGCCCACCAGGCCCGAAATCAGTCCGACCAGGGAACCCAAAGCGAGACTGAAACCGATAACAGCAAGCCCTGGCAGCCATGTATATCGAACGCCGAGGATCACCCGCGAGAACAGGTCGCGGCCTATCTCGTCGGTGCCGAACCAATGTTCGGCCGAAGGCGGCAGGTAGGCTCCGGCGACGCGCAGTTGTGGATCGAACGGGGTGATCCAGGGCGCCAGCACGGCCACAAGGGTGACGACAGGCACGCCGACAATGCCGACGCTTTCAAGCCAACCGGCACGCCGGAAGAAATCACGCCAGTTGAACCGAGGTCGCGCAGGCAGCGTGTCCCGGCTCGGCTTGCCGGTCATCGTAGGCCTCCCGTCTGCAGGCCCGGCATAGCCGCGATGAGGGAAAGCGTGTAGGCGGACTGTGGTGCGGCGATGATGGCATCTGGATCGGCAATCTCGACCAACTCGCCGTCCTTCAGCACTGCGACACGGTCGGCGACGATCCTGGCGGCCGCCAGGTCGTGGGTCACGAACATCATCGCCATGCCGAGCCGCCGCCGAAGGTCGCTAAGAAGGTTCAATGTGGTGGCCGCCAGCGACACGTCCATAGCGCTGATCGGCTCATCGCAGAGCAGAAGCCTTGGGGGGACGATAACCGCGCGAGCTAGAACTGCACGCTGGCATTGTCCGACCGACATCTCGGCGGGCAGCGCGTCCATCAGGACCGGATCGAGTCCGACCAGCTTCATTGCCTCACCGACGCGACGGCGGCCGTAGTCACTGTCGAGCGAAATGGTCCGCAGGCGCTCGCCGATCTGCTCGCCTATCGTGAGCCAGGGCGTCAGCGCCGCCACGGGGTCTTGGAACACGACTTGCGGAGGAAGCTTGTCGAATCGCGTAACGGTGCCGCTGTCCGGTACTACGAGCCCGGCGGCAATCCTCAGAAGGGTAGACTTGCCCGCGCCACTCTCGCCTACCAGCGCCACGCACTCGCCAAGCTTGATCGAGAGGTTGACCGACCTAAGAGCAGGCCGCGGCTGGCGACGTCCCCAAAACGATCGGGGGCCTGTCGGATATGTTTTTCCGACGTTGGACAACCTCAAGGCGGCGGTTTGCTGGATCGCCTGGGCCGGCCATTGTTCCGCACCAGCGCGCTGCGCTGAGAGAGACGGGGTTTGTTCCTGGTAAAGGCAGGCGACCGCGCCACCGTGGACGGAAGCAGGCGCCAGCGGTGGGCGGATCGCCGTGCAATCTGGCTGGGCGATCGGGCAACGTGTCGCGTAAGCGCAGGCGTTCTCCGTATTTATGGAGGGCGTGCGCTCGGAGGGAAGCGTGGGAAGCGGGCGCCGTCGATCAGAGTCCAGATCGTATCGAGCAGCGAGCAGGCCAGCGGAATAGGGGTGCGCGGCATTGCGGGCCACGTCCTGTATGCGGCCCATTTCAACGATGCGTCCGGCGTAGAGAACGAGGACGCGGTCGGCCAGTGAGGCCGCCACACCCAGATCGTGCGTGACGAACAGAATTGCCGTCTCCTGCTCGCGGGCCAGATCGCGCAACAGGTCGAGGATCTGCGCCTGCATGGTGACATCGAGCGCGGTGGTCGGCTCATCGGCGATGAGCACCTTCGGCCTTGCCATCATTGCCATGGCGATCAGCACGCGTTGACGCTGCCCTCCCGACAGGCGATGCGGAAGGGCATCGGCGATGCGATCCGGGTCAGGCAGCCCGGTTCGGCTGAGCCAGTCTTCGATCAATCCCTCGGACCCCCGATTGGATTCTCGCATCTGGCGGCGGATCGTCATCGTGGGGTTGAGCGCCCCCATCGGATCTTGCGAGATGGCACGGACGAGTTGGCGGCGGGCCAACTGCCAGGTGCGCCTTCCAGCGCCGACAAGCTCGATCCCCGCAAGCCGGATCGAGCCTGCAACCTGCGGCAGGTATTCGCGCGGCAAGAGCCCCTGAAGCATCAGCCCGATGCTTGTCTTGCCAGAGCCGCTTTCCCCGACCAGCGCGATGATCTCGCCCGGAAACATGTCGAAACTGATGCCATCGAGGACGCGGGAAGGGCGGCCTTCGCGGCTGAGGAAGACGGAGAGGTCTTTGACGGCGAGAACGGACTCGGTCACAGGTTCGGACATTCGGTGCGAAAACTTGATCATTTGCGGTCCGAGCCTGACCTGCTTTCCGGAACGAACCGGACAGCCGGAGTTCAGTGTACCCAGCGAACCGTGCTGAAATCGATGTTGCCAGGCGGGTATACGGGACGGAGTCCGAGGTCCTTCAGACCCTTCGCGTGGACAACCACATCGTTGACGTCGACAAGCGGGATCACGACGCCGGCATCGAAGTACATCTGCCCCGCTTTCTCGTAGAGAGCGTCGCGTTCTTTGACGTCAGTCAACTTCCCGGCCTGATCCACGATGGCATCGGCTTCCGGCACGACCCGGCCAAAAAAGTTAAGGGGACCGCCTTTTGTGAAGAACACCCTTGCCTGGCTCTCCGGATGAGCGGCATCCGGGCCAGCGATCGTGAGCAGCAAATCGGGAGGGTTCGGGTCGTCTTTCAAGGTGTAAGCAGCGCCGGAAGGCAGCACATAAGCCGTTGCCTTTACGCCGATCAACGCCAGTTGCGCTATCATCAGGTCGGCGATGCGGCTGTAGCTCGGGGCAGCGCTATGGAGGCCAATGACCAAATTGACCGCGCCATGTTTGGCGATCGCGGCCTTCGCTGCCTCGAAATCGGTGGGAAACCGGATCGGATTCTTCGGGTCGAGCATCACATTCGGATAGACCGACCTTGACAGACTTGCGAATTCTCCAAAGGCGTCTTTGATCCACAGCGCCGGGTTAATCGCTGTCAAGACGGCCTTGCGGACCTCCGCGTCGTCTAGCGGCGAGTTCGGCTTAACGAAGAGATAGTACGGTATCATGCTCGGGGCGGCGGTGATCTCCAGCCCCCCCGGCAGGCTGGTGAGTTGCGCAAACGGATAGTTGATCGGCACGGCATCGATCGTACCCGCCTGCAATTGAAGTATCTGCTGGCTGATATCGGGCACGACCGAAATCTGGATCTGCCGGAAGAACGGTTTGTCACCCCTATAGTCGTCGTTGCGTTCGAGCACATAGCGCTGACCGCGTTTGAATTCAGCCAGTTTGAATGGACCAGTACCGACCGCGTGCTCATTGAGCCAGGTCTTCGCGAAGTCGCCGTTGTCATGCTCAGCGAGCGCCACGGGACTGATGATCTTGGGCCCCCACGGACTGGAGAGAGCATCGAGGAGCGAAGGCTGAGGATGGCCCAGTGTGAGCACGACCGTCGCAGCGTCCGGCGCCCTCATGTCCTTTACGTTGGCCAGGAAGTAGCTCAGGCTCAGCCCACGATCGCGGCGCCTTTCGAACGACTTTATGACAGCTGTCGCATTGAATGGCGTGCCGTCGTGGAACTTGACGCCTTGGACCAGGTGGAATGTGTAAGTCAGCCCGTCGTCCGAGATATCCCAACTCCTGGCGAGCCAACCAACGATCCTGGTCGAACCCGGCTCGTATTCGACAAGGCCTTCGTAGACGTTGTTGATTGCGCTCATTGCGCCGGTCTCAAAGCCGTTGTCCGGATCGAAAGTGCCGACATCGGTCACATACGGAATGCGCAATACCTCCTGAGCGAACGCCGGCGCCACCCAAAGCAGCAGACCGAGCGCGAGTCCCATCATAGTCAGGCCAAAGCTGAGCTTGGAAGATTGTCTGGCCGGGCGAGAGCAGGACGTCTGCATCAATTGTCCCCGTTGGCCTGGTCTTTTGGCGAGGGACTGCGGCAAGCCATATGTACTCAAATCCTTAGCCGAAGAGGGCGTCTATGCCCTTGTTCAACTCAGCATCGCCGATGCCATCGAGGCTTTCCTTCGTCGCTCGACAGCGGCGCTGGCGGTCAGACAATACGCTGCCTGGTTGCACCATACGACGGCCCACCATTGGCAGTCTATGAGACTCGGGCAGAGGATACCCTATGCTCAGGCATAGATTGTCGAAACGCGAACGCCAATCGGCCGCGCCGGCCAACAGCCGATCGGCCGGATGGAAAGATGCGCACTCTGGCGAGATGAGCACGGGGATTCGCATTCTTACCAACCAACAGGGAGCGGGATATATCCGCTCGGATAGTTTGGGGTGCCTCACTGCGGAGGCCAAGCGGACATGCCACTCAGCTCGTCTCGGCTCATGGATTTCCATGAGGTGCGGCCGGGGTATGGTGGGACTAGGGTGGGGCGTGAGTTCGCCAGCCCAGATCCTGACACCAAGAACAAGTGCTATACCCAGCACTGATAGTTCCCATGCTTTACCTGTGCTGGAGGAGCAGCAAATGATGCACGTCTGGTCGCATCGCCCCCGATTGTTGCACCTGGGGCTTTTTTTCGCTGCATATGTCCTGGGCTGCGGGTTCGCGCAGTTGCTCGCAATTGTGCCTGGAACAGGTATTTCCATCTGGCCCCCGAGCGGACTTTTCATCGCTACGCTTGTCCTCGCCTCCAGGCCCAGCTGGCCTTGGTGGGTAGCGGCGGGCTGTCTGGCCGAACTGTTCAGCAATTTGCTGTGGTTCCACAGTCCGCTGCCTGCAGCTATCCTGATCTATGCCGGCAACGCTCTTGAAGCGGTGGTTGGCGCATGGCTCGTGAACCTGACCTGCAAGCGGCCGGTCCGGCTGGAAACCTTGCAGGAAGTTCTCGCATTCGTGGTGTTGGCCGCCGGGATCGCGCCTGTCGTAAGCGCGACGGTCGGAAGCGCCACTCTTGCGTGGTTTGGTATGCAATCGCAAACCTTCACGGCGGCTTGGCCGCTATTCTGGATCGGTGACGCCACAGGGGTCCTGATCGTGGCGCCAATGGCGCTGGTCGTGTTCCAGAATTGGCGTGACGTGACTCAGCTCTCAAGGGCGCGTTGGATGGAAGTCTGCGTCCTGGGATCGATCTTTCTTGGCGTAGCCACTCTTTCACTTAGCGGCTACCTGCCCTTCGCCTACATAATCATGCCACCTCTTCTTTGGGTCGCGGTGCGCTTCGAGTTCAAGGGCGCTGCGGTCGCCTTGGTCCTCCTCGCGCTGATAACGGCGGTATTCACGATATCCGGCGCCAGCCAATTTGCCGGCGATCCCGAATCGCTGAAGCAGAAGCACATCATGCTGCAGTTGTTTCTGGCCATTTCGGCATTCTCGGCGCTCATCGTTGCCGTCATATCCAGGCAGCATCAGCTGGCGCTGCGCACATTGCGGCAAAGCGAGCGCCAACTTCAGCGGATGATCGATGCACTCCCGGTCCGCGTGTGGAGCGCGACGGCAACAGGCGAGCCATTGTACTTCAACAAGCGATACCAGGACCATTTCCGCGCCGTTATCCCGACCTTCGATCCTCTCCAGTCCCCGCGTATCGAGACATTGGTGCAGGAACTAACTCATCCGGAGGACGCTCCCGAGGTGCAGCGGACGCTGGGGAACTGCTTCGCAACCGGCAACGCCTCCACGATGCGGTTTCGTTGGCGCGAGAAGGACGGCGACTACCGGTGGGCGGAATGCCGGGTAGAACCACGGCGTGATGAGGACGGTGCGGTTGCCGAATGGTACGGCGTTTCCCTCGACATCGACGACGAGGTGCGCGCGCAAGCAGCGTTGCGTGAGCGTGAGCGGGAGCTGTCACTGTTGGTCGACATGGTCCCGGTTAACATTGGCCGCATGGCGCCTGACGGCGAGCCGACCTTCTTCAGCAAGCGCACGCTGGAATCTATCGGCCTGGGTGACGTTGCGGATCTGGATAGGCCAGGGATGAGCCGCGTGGCAGCCATGATAGCGGCAACCGTCCATCCTGAAGATGGACCCCGCATGAGGGAGGTTCTTGGCCACGCCCTCGCTACCGGGGAACCCTACACCATGAAGTATCGCCGACGCCGCGCAGACGGCGTGTACCGCTGGATGGAGGGCCGCGCGGAGCCGCTGCGGAATCAAGCAGGAACGATCGTGCAATGGTACGTAGCTGCCATGGACATCGACGATGAGGTGCGCGCGCAGGAAGCATTGCGCGACCGGGAGCGGGAGCTCGCGCAACTCGTGGATATGGTCCCGAGCCTGCTTTGGCGGCTGAGTTCGGAGGGCGAGCCGACCTTCTTCAACAAGCGCCTAATGAATTTTCTCGGTCTGGACATAGGAGATTCAGACAAGCCGGGGATGACCCGGCTGGCAGCTGTCATAGAGACGGCTGTTCATCCCGATGATGCTGCAGGCCTGGCGGAGGCGCTCAAGCATTGCTTCGTTACGGGCGAGCGTTTCTCCAAGAAGTATCGCCTGCGGCGTGCGGATGGCGTCTACCGCTGGGTGGAGGGCAGCGCGGAGCCGCTGCGAGATGAGACCGGACGCATCGTCGAGTGGTACGGGCTCACGCATGACATCCACGATCAGCTGCTCGTCGAGGAGGCGCTGCGTCGTAGCGAGCGGCAGCTGCAGCAGCTCATTGACACCGTGCCGGTTCAGATGTGGTGCGTCACGCCCGGCGGAGAGCCAGCCTACATCAACAAAACCATGGTGGACTATATCGGTCTGAAGCTGGAGGATTTTGAGGCTGGAGGCGGATTGCCGAGTGCTATTCAAACCATCGTCCATCCGGATGACAGGGCCGCGTTGCTTGCTGCCTTGACCCATTCCTTCAGCACGGGTGAACCGTTCGAACTGAAGTTTCGCAACCGCCGATGGGATGGCTCATACCGCTGGACAGAGGGGCACGCGGATCCACTTCGCGACGAGAGCGGCCGCATTATCCGGTGGTACGGCGCCAATGTTGATATCCACGATCATGTGACTTCACAGGAGGCGTTGCGCGAGAGAGAACGCTTCCTCTGGCAGCTCGTCGAAACACTGCCGGCGATGATCGATTGCGCCGCGCCGGATGGCGAGCCGGTTTATCGCAGTCAGCAGCTCCGCGAATTTCTCGGATACAATCTTGAGGAATTGGACGGGACAGGAAAGTCCCGGCTGACCGGCACACTCGACGCCGGCGTTCATCCCGACGATGTGGCGGGCGTCAAGGAGAGATATGCCCATTCGCTGTCCACCGGCGAACCTTATGCGCGCAGGCATCGTCTGCGGCGCTTCGATGGCGAATATCGCTGGGTTGAGACACGTGCCGCGCCGATGCGCAACGCCGAAGGCGCTGTTGTGCAGTGGAACGTGATCTGCCTGGACATCGACAGTGAGGTTCGGGTGCAGGAACAACTGCGCCTTGCCCAGGAGAACCTTGCGCGTCAGACGCAGGCGGCCAGCCTGGCCGAGCTCTCCGCGTCGATCGCGCACGAGGTGAACCAGCCCTTGGCGGCCGTTGTGGCGAACTCGCATGCATGCCAGCGTTGGCTCACGGCCAACCCCCCAAATATCGAGCGGGCGCAGAAAACGGTGGAGCGCATCATCCGGGACGCCAACTCGGCGGCGGATGTCGTCAGCCACATCCGCGCCTTGTTCAAACAATCCATAGAAACTCGGAGGACCGACACAACGCTGTCTAGCGTCATTGCCGAGGCGCTGGATCTCATGGCGGAGGAGGCGGGGCGGCATCGTGTCCGCATCAATACGGGCATCGAACGCGATCTTCCGCTTCTGGCACTCGATCGCGTTCAGATCCAGCAGGTCCTGGTCAATCTCATACGCAACGGTATGGATGCGATGGACTCTGTTGCGAGCGACAGAGTTCTTGGGGTCCGCGTGCGCCGACTGGGCGATGTGGTCCAGACGGAGATCAGCGATCGCGGGCAGGGCGTCGAGTTTCCAGAGAGAATATTCGAGCCGTTCTTCACGACGAAAGGGCACGGGATGGGCATGGGGCTGGCGATCTGCCGTTCGATTGTCGAGTCCCATGGCGGCCGGCTATGGGTGGAGACGAACGAACCGCACGGAGCGACATTCCTCTTCACGTTGCCGGTTACAGCGGAAGCGGCGCCATGACGACTGAAGACCATATTGTCTACATCGTCGATGACGATGAACGCATTCGCGAGGCGCTCGGCGAACTCCTGGCGTCACACGACATCCACGCTATCGCGTTCGCATCGGCCGGCGACTATGTTGGCATGGACAAGCCGGACGTGCCGGCCTGCCTCATCCTCGATGTCGAATTGCCGGATATCAACGGCCTCGAACTGCAGAGGCAGATCGCCGAAGGGGACCATCCGCCGATCGTTTTCATAACAGGGCACGGCGACATCCCGTCATCCGTGCGGGCGATCAAGCGCGGCGCCGTGGACTTCCTGACGAAGCCTTTCAGTGATGCGGACCTCATGGCCGCAATCCATGCCGCGATTGCCCAGGATCAGGCAAGTAGGTCAGAGCGTGCCGAGCTTGGCGTGCTGAGGCAACGGTATCTCGACCTGACGCCGCGCGAACGCGACGTGCTGCCGCTGGTGGTGAGTGGCTTGCTCAATAAGCAGGCCGCCGCCGAACTGGGGATCAGCGAGGTCACGCTGGAAATCCACAGAAGGAATGTCATGCAGAAAATGGTGGCGGCGTCGCTCGCCGATCTCGTTCGTATCGCGGAGCGATTGGAAATACCGATCACCCACTCGCGCAGGGCAGGAAGGAACTGAGCGTGAGCAACATCAGGCCTGTTGTGGCGGTTGTCGACGACGATCCACGACTGCTCGAGTCGCTGGAGGAACTTCTGGAGTCCGCCGGCTATGTGGCCCGCAGCTTCTCATCGGCGCGACAGTTGCTTATCAGCGGCCTGTCGGGCCTGGACGTGCTCATCACCGACATCGGGATGCTTGGCATGAACGGTTTTGAACTTCGTGACCTGGTGAGGAGGACGCGTCCGGAGCTGCCGGTGTTCCTGATCACAGGCCGCCACGAGATAGCCGATCAGCACCGCGCGCAGGGCATCAGCGGATTTTTCCGCAAGCCCTTCGATGCCCAGGCCCTGCTTGCTGCGGTCGGCGACTCCTTGCGCAATCAAAAAATGGAGGATGATCATGAGTGAGCAGCCGCTTGCGCGGAGATCGGCACCGTTATCGCAGCAGCGGGACACGGAGCAGCCGCTCGTCATCATTGTCGATGACGATGCGTCGGTACGCGAGGCGCTGTCCGAGTTGATCCTGTCGGCAGGCTTCCAGTCGATCTGTTTCGCCTCGACCCGCGAATTCCTCGACGCCGACGTATTGGACGTCCCAGGCTGCTTGGTCCTCGATGTGCGCATGCCGGGAGCGAGCGGTCTCGATCTGCAGGATCGCCTGGCAAAAAGCGGCAACCCCAAACCGATCATCTTCCTGACCGGGCATGGCGATATTCCGATGACTGTCCAGGCGATGAAGGCCGGCGCTGTCGACTTTCTCACAAAGCCAGCACGCGACCAAACCCTGCTTGACGCGGTGGTTGCAGGGATTGCGATGGACGCCGCTCGGCGGGCGGCTGCAGTGGTCGTCAAGCGTAATGTCGAACGGCTTGAGACGCTGACGCCACGCGAACGTCAGGTCCTGCGCGAAGTCGCGCAGGGGCGAGTCAACAAACAGATCGCATTCGACCTTGGTATCAGCGAGATCACCGTCAAGCTCCACCGCGGCAATGTGATGCGCAAGATGGAGGTCGCGTCCATCGGCGAGCTGATCCGGGCATGGGAAACGCTGCCAGCTGCGGTGCGCGATACGGGCTCGACCAAGACTTTGGCGTGACCCACTCCCCACGCCGCCCAATGGGGTCAACCAGCGCGCCTGGCGCAGCAACTCGTCGCCGGCGAGGGGCGACGAGCTGAAGCCGAATTCGTCGAGTGCGACGAATGAAAGAGGACAAGTCCGGCGCTTGGAGGTGGTTATTCTTCAAAGGGCGCGCTCGCCACGAAGTCGACGGAAGAAGGTGCCCGGTATCCTGGCACGAAGCGTTCGCCAAAGTCCCGGGCGAAGTTGTCGTAGGTCGTTTCCGGGTGCGTCTGGGCGATGTGACAGAAGCACTTCGTCATGCGCCGCTTCATCTCGAGCCGCGGGAATTCACCTACAATCCTGGCGATTTCAGCCTCAGGGATGGTCTCGTACTTGAGACCGACAACATCCAGGCAGATGCCGGCAGTACAAAGGGCTACCTCCGCCTCCTTGTAGAGGCCGATCGACGGGGTCGAATTGAGGGCCACGCTGTCCCAGATGAGCTGGGCCCGGCGCTCGTCGACACCGCTTTGTCGTGAGAAGGCCCTGGCCAGATCCGCACCTTCGACCTCGAAACGGCGCGGACCGTCAAAATGCTCATTGAGCGTGATGTCATGCAACAAGGTCCCAACCGCGACGACTTCCGCGTCGTGGTCGATGTTGCGCAACTGGCCGAGCCGTGCTGCGAACAACCAAGAGCGGACGACGTGATTGAACAGATAGTCTTCGCATTCTCTGCGCGCGTATTCGAGAGCCTGCTGCACGAGCGGGGTGTCGGGTACCGAGACCCCTGCAAGTATCCGGCTGGTGGTTCCGTTCATGTCGAATTGTCTCCTCAACGCATTCCGACGGTTTCGCTGGGCCGTGTCGTCGCCGGCTTCAGGCGGCGGCGCGCATACGATCCGCGGGATGCTGCAGGCGAAAGCCGATCGCCAGCCTGTTCCAGGCGTTGATCGTAGCCACGCCGATCGAGAGCGCGACGAGTTCATCTTCCGAAAAAGCGTTGCGAGCTTCCTCGTAGATCGCGTCAGGCGCATGGGTCTCGGCGATGCGGGTGAGGGCCTCTGCCCAGGCCAGTGCGGCTCGCTCGCGTTCCGTGTAGAGCGCAGACTCGCGCCAGGCGTCGAGCAGCAGCAGCCGGTCGTCGGTCTCGCCCAGCTTGATGGCGTCTTGCCGGTGCATATGCAGGCAATGCGCGCAGCCGTTCATTTGCGAGACCCGCAACTTGACGAGCTCGAGCAACTTTGGGTCGAAGCTGCTGGCAAGCCAGCTCTCGACGGCGACGAGCCCCTCGATGCCACCGTTCTTGCGGGCCAGGAAATTCAGACGCTTGGTCATATGAGACTCCATGATGTCGATTAAGGGTTTCTCTTCTCGCAGGCCTTGGTGTTCGTTGCGCCGAAGGTTGGCGATCTCGGTTAGCGATAGCCGACACCGGCAACGTAATCGGAGAGTATTTGCTCTTGGATCTCCTCCCGCTCGAACAGAACTTTCATCGCGTCGCGTATGTCGAGAATACCGACAGGCCTGGCGCCTGTGTCGACCACGGGCATGTTCTGGAGGTTGGTGGCAGCCATTGTCTGCCACACCTGATGCAGATCATCCTGCGGCGTGCACGAAACGATTTGCCTGCTCATCAGAGCTGAAACTGGCGGCACTGACGACGCCGAACTGACGAGATGGCGGACGAGGTCGGATTTGCTCAGCACACCTTCGGCGCCGCCGTTAGCATTGCAGACCACGACAAGGCCGATGCAGGGCCTGGAAAGCGAGAAGGCGGCCGCTTGCACAGTGGCGTTGACGTCGATCACCGCAAGGCGCGGTGAAGTCAAGGCATGCAGTTTGTCGACAAGCATTGCTGCCATCCTCTATGTTCAAACCGATCCGTGCGATGTTCGACCTCAGTCGTCGTTGTATGTGGTTAGCTCGGTTTCACTGGTATCGACGACGAACACAGCCAGAAGCTTGGCGGGTTCGGTCGTACTGGCATTTTCGCTGACGCCATGGACGTCGCCCGGAAATTCGGAAAAGCTCTCGCCGGCGCGATATGTCGTGACCGGCCCGCCATTGACCTGGCTACGGATACCGCCCTCGAGAACCGTCGCAAAGATGAAGGCCGATTTTGGATGCGTATGTCCTGCCGACGTGCCGCCCGGTTCGTACTCGACGAGCACGGCGCGCATGCTCTTGCCCGGCACATTGGGCAGCGTGTGGTCGTAAATCAGCGTGGCCTTGTCGCCGTGGGAATCATGGGCGAGTGCAGAGCCCATTGCGAGACTGGTTGCGATTGCAGCGGTGCAGAGGATCGTCTTGATCATTGTCTTGGCTCCGGTTTGGGGGTGGATGGGGATCGCCGGCCGGGGAGGGACGACCGGCGATCGGGCTCTCGCGGGGGGGGGAAGCGGCGCGAGCCTATGACTTGATGAAGGCTAGCAGGTCGGGGTTCACCGCATCAGCATGGGTGGTGCACATGCCGTGTGGGAATTTCTCGTAGACCTTGAGCGTCGCCTTTTTCAGAAGCTTCGATGACAGCAGTGCCGAGTCGGCGATCGGAACGATCTGGTCATCGTCACCATGCATGACGAGCGTCGGCACGTCGATGGCCTTCAGATCCTCGGTGAAATCGGTCTCCGAAAAGGCCTTGATTCCTTGATACTGTGCCTTGGCGCTGCCCATCATCGCCTGCCGCCACCAGTTCTGGATCACGGCTGGGATTGGCTTAACATCGGGCCGGTTGAACCCGTAAAAGGGACCACCGGCGAAATCCGAATAGAACTGCGCACGACTGTCGGCGAGCGATTTACGCAACCCGTCGAAAACCTCGATTGGCAGGCCGCCTGGGTTGGCAGGCGTCTTCAGCATTATCGGCGGCACGGCGCCGATAAGCACGAGCTTTGCAACGCGGCCTTGGCGCTGACCATGGTGCGCTACATAGTGAGCGGCTTCGCCGCCGCCGGTGGAGTGGCCGACATGAACGGCATTTTTCAAGTCGAGGTGCTCGAATGCCGCGGCGGCATCTTCGGCGTAGTGATCCATGTCGTGACCTTCGCTGACCTGGGCCGAGCGGCCATGGCCGCGCCGGTCATGGGCGATGACCCGGTAGCCCTTGCCGAGAAAAAAGAGCATCTGCGTATCCCAATCATCGCCGCTCAGTGGCCAGCCATGGTGGAAAACGATCGGTTGAGCGTCTTTGGGACCCCAATCCTTGTAGTAGATTTCGGTGCCATCCTTGGTGGTGATCGTGCTCATGGTCGTGGATCCTTTGCTTGAGGTGGAAGAGAGAAGTTTCTTCCCCCGCTCAACCTTCGCGAGCGCTGCGCTGGGCAGACCGGCTGCAACGGCGGCGGCCATCGTGCCCAGCAGAACATCGCGCCGCGTCGTTTCGGCAGGGGTGGGAACGTTGTTGCTCATCACGTGCTCCTTCGCGTTTGGGCGCAGGGCCTCGCCAATCCAGGACGAGGTCGGATCGTCGCGGGTGCGGATCAGTGGCGCTGGAGCGAAGCGTGGGGGAGCCACTGCTCGAAACGGATGGCGCCGATGCGTGCGTTGCCGGCAGGAACCAGCGACCCGTCTTCCAGCTCCGTACCGAAGTAGAGTGCGCGAGGATCGGCAATCACCTGGCGCGGATCGTTCGTCGCTTTCAGGAACCGCGCGACAAACTCATTGAAACGCACCCGCTCAGGCCCGGCGATGTCGATCGTGCCGTTGACCGGAGGTGCAAGCGCTACATCCGCCATGACATCGGCGACGTCATCGGAAGCGATCGGCTGAAAGGAGACTGCCGGCAGATGGACGGCATCGCCGACCATCGACGACTGGGCGATGCCGCCCAGAAACTCGAAGAACTGCGTCGAATGAACGATGGTGTAGGGGATGCCGGAGCTCTTGATCAGTTTTTCCTGGGCCACCTTGGCGCGCAGATAGCCGCTCTTTGGCAGCCGTTCGGTACCGACGACCGAAAGCGCAATGTGGTGTTTCACGCCAGCAGCTTTTTCTGCTGCAAGCAGGTTTCGGCCGGAGGTCTCGAAAAACTCCAGAACGGCCTTGTCTTCGAATGAAGGCGAATTCGCCAGGTCGATTACAATTTGTGCTCCTGCCAGCGCCTCTGTCAGGCCCTCGCCGGTAATCGTATTGACGCCCGAATTCGGCGACGCTGCAAGCACGTCATGGCCCTTCTTGCGCAGCCTCTCGACCGTCTTCGACCCGATCAGTCCGGTGCCGCCGATAACCACGATTTTCATGTCGAAACTCCTCGTTCGCGTTCCATGGATTGAGTTGGCGATTGGCCTTTCATCGCTGTAGACAATGCGACGGAGCTGCCGGCCAAACTATCGAACGGAAGCATCTGTCGTTCGATGCGAAGGTCTAGGACCGATGAGCCTAAAGATCGGGAGTCCTATAGGGCGATAGGAGGAGGGCTAGATGCGTGTGGATTGGTTGACCGGGCTCTCGGGTAAGTGGTCGACCCTCCCGCACATAAGAAAACGCATCCCGGTAGGCTTGCGACAAGGCCACCCTGGTCCGCTGGATATGCCGTCCTGATCCTCGATCCAATCGACCGCGCGTACCCCTCGCACTTAGCGTTTGGCAGGACCAGATCAGCTACGCACTCAGGGGACGCCAATTGTCACGCGCAAAAGCAAGACCAGGCACGGCAGGCGACAATGACTTTCGTCGGAATCCCGACAGCGCATCCAACGCGCGTCGCACGGAGCAGCCGACCGCCGGCATCGTTCATGATCTGGGCAATCTCATCCAGGTCGCGTCATCCGCGGTGAATCGCGTCGCGCGAGACTCAAGCGTCTCAACGGCTCCGGACCTTGAGCCCGTGATCGCAAGTGCCAGAACGGCGCTGCAGCGCGCTGGCGCGCTCGTCCGAGATACAATGGCCAGAGCCTTGGAGGCTCCAAAAGAAATCGAACACACGGATCTGAGGAGCTGTCTGGCTGAGGTTGAAACTCTCATCCGAAGCGCATGGGAACTGCAGATCCGCCTCGAGGTCCGTATCGAATCCGGTTTGCCTCTCGCGATATGTGGCCGTTTGGGCCTCCAGAACGCGATCCTGAATCTTGCGTTCAATGCGCGCGACGCGATGCCCGACGGCGGCTCGATCTCGATAGACGCCGCATTGGCGGATAATGGCCATGGCGCCCTTGTCGAACTCCGCGTCACAGACACCGGTATCGGCATGACCCAAGAGACCATGGCCCGTGCCTTTGATCCGTTCTTCACCACCAAGTGCCCAGGGTTGGGCGGAATCGGTTTGCCGATGGTGAAGCATTTTGCCGAGCAGCACGACGGAAGTGTCGAAATCGACAGCGCAGTCGGGTCAGGAACAACTGTGATCTTGCGATTGCCTGCGGCGCCGGCCCAAGCAGACGGCTTCCGACAACCATGAGAGAATCCAATGGTGAAAAGGCATCATGTAACGACCGCCTCAGACGGCCCTGCCTATCTTGAGCGCGAATTGAGAACCCTGTCGGCAGATGGGAAGCGCATAGTAAGCATTATGTGGATGCCAGAACGGTATGGCGCTGACGGCAGGATGGTGTCTGGCTATGTCATTGTCAGTGAAGCTGCCTGCGACCTCGGTCCGTGTAACGCGCCCTTGGCGTTGGACACCGGCCTGTTAGTCAGAGCTTTTCGTTTCTGGCATTGCCCGACTCTACCTCAGGCGACTCATTGCGACAGCGCGTCAGCGTTTACGCTGCAGCTGAACGAGGTCCAAATGCGCAATTGAGAGCACGGCGAAATGTGCTGAAACGCGTCAGGCTTTCAGCACAATCGCTATCAAATTGAAGCCACATTGGCATCCATCGGGCAGGCCGGCGGATATGGTGTCGAACACTGACCCGTCGGCTTGTCTCGTACCGTTGACAGGCAGGGCATCGCAGGTCGCAAGGGATCGAAGAAGGATATGAGCCTCATTGCAGAGGATGTTCCCGCTGCTGGCGCTCCTGAGGCGTTTTGGCAGGAAGTGCGCGCCGCCTATCCGCGACAGGAGCCGCTGCTGAACCTCAACAATGCCGCAGTCAGTCCGCCGCCTCTCGAGGTCGAGCAGGCAGTGATTGAAGCCTATCGGTTCGTCAGCCGCAATCCCGACGTCAATATGTGGAGCAAGCTCGACGCCGCGCTGCCGGACATCAAGGCGGAGCTCGCGCAACTCATAGACTGCTCACCCACCGAAATCGCGCTCAATCGCAATTCCTCGGAAGGTCTGTCGACGGCAATTTTCGGCATACCGCTTCAACCGGGCGACCAGGTAGTGATGTCGCCCTGGGATTATCCCTCCGCGCGCGCCGGCTGGCTCCAACGCCAGCAGCGCGAGGGCATTGTGCCGATTACCTGCCAATTCGGCCTCCTTGATGATGACGCGGTGATCGTTGCGGCCTATGCCGGGGCGATTACGCCGCGCACCCGGGTGATGTTACTGACGCACATGTACCACTGGAACGGCAGGCTCCTGCCGGTCGAGCGCCTGTGCGCCCTGGCGCGCGCGCACGGCATCGTCACCGTGGTCGACGGAGCGCAGACCTTCGCCCAGATGCCGCTAAGTTTCCGCAAGCTCGGCTGCGACATCTTCGTGACGAGCCTGCACAAATGGCTTGGGGCGCCGGTGGGCAACGGAATGCTGGTCGTCAGGGAAGGTCTGATCGATGAGACATGGCCGCTGCTCGCGCCATTCGACACACCGCCGCTGCGAATCGACAAGTTCGATCACTGGAATCTCGGCACTTACAACTCCGCCATCCAGGCGGGCATCGCGCCCGCGATTCGTCTGCATCGCCGGATCGGCGTCGGGAGGGTCCAGCAGCGCCTCAACGAACTCACACTCTACTGGATCGAGCGTGCGCGCGACATTCCAGGGTTTCGCCTGCAAACGCCCCCCAATGCCACACCGCCTGGCGCCGTGGCGTTGTTTTCCATCGACGGCGTGGATTCGCGTCAACTCGAGAAAGTCCTGCGGGAGCAGTACCAGATTCATGTCAAGTATCGCAGCGTCGAGGATGTCGCGGGACTGCGTGTTTCGCCCCATATCTACATGCGCAAGGACGAGCTCGATATGTTTGTCGACGGCCTGAAAGCAGCTGTCGGTGAGGTGACAAGCGCGTGGACACCCCAACGGCGATCAAGCTCGCACTGACGGCCCGGTTCTGATTGTTCTGCAGCTTGCCTTGTCGCCTGTGTTGTATTGTCTCCAAGGTGTCCGATGGAATGCTGATGTGAAGGCGTTCGAATGAGGCAAACCCGGCGAAGCGGGCAACGCCCGCTTGAGATCCTCATACTCGAAGGCGCCGGCGAGACCGACGATCCCGCCTTTGGCGGCCAGAGGAGCCGTCGTTGCGCGGATGTCGGAAGTTGCTCCTTCAGGCGGCGCGGGCGAAGCGATCGACCCTGAAGTCATCGAGCGGAGTTTCGCAACGGTCGGTCATGATGAGTTCGGCCATGGCGTCGCCAACACCTGGACCGAGCTGGAAGCCGTGTCCGCTAAAGCCGAAGGCGTGGAACAGGCCTGGCGTCGTCGCCGAGCGCCCCATGACCGGCAGCATGTCCTTGACATAGCCCTCGCAACCGGACCATGTGCGGATGACCGTAGCCTGCGCGATCGCCGGCAGCAGCCGCGCCACGGCGCGCAGTTGCATGGGCAGGCGCATAGGGTCGGCGGCCGCGTGGCCTGGGTCAAGCTCCACCGCTACTCTTTCGGCCGCTCCGCCGAAGACGATGTTGCCGCGCTCGACCTGGCGCAGATAAGCGCCATAGTCCTTGTCGCGCGTCCAGATGCCGACCACTGGCAGGATCCGATGCGGTAGCGGCTCGGTCACGCCCATCTGCGGGCCACAGGCGTCCAGCGGGACCTCTTCGCCAAACTGCGCGGCGATGCGCGCGCCCCAGGCTCCGGCGGTATTGAGCAGGCAGCCGGCGGCGAATTTGCCTTTCGAGCTCGTGACAAGGAAACCGGAGCCCGTGTGAGTGATCTTCTCGACCTCCGCTCTTTCGATGATCTTCGCACCGAGCTTGCGGGCTGCCTCGGCAAAGGCAGGCGCGATCAGCCGCGGATTGCCGCTGCCATCGTGCGGAGAGAACGACGCCGCGATCGCTTCGGGACCGAGGCCGGGAAAGCGGGCACGAATCTCGCGTGGACCGAGTTCCTCCAGTTCAAGCCCCTCGGGGCGCGCCGCCTTGGCGTAGGCCCGCATGTCGGCGAGGCTATCTTCATCGAAGATCAGCCTGATATGGCCGGTAGCGCGGAATTCCACGTCGCGGCCAAGCATCTTCTCGGCCTCGCCCCACAGCCTGAGCGAGCGGTGGGCCAGCGGAAGCTGGGAGAGATGGCGCCCCGTACGCCGGATGTTGCCAAAGGAAGCGACCGTTGCTCCGGTGCCGATCCGGTTGCGCTCGATAAGCGTCACGCGCGCCCCGCGCCTGGCGAGGAAATAGGCCGAAGCCGTCCCCATCAGGCCGCCGCCCAGCACGATCACATCCATAGTCGTTCCTTAGCGTAGAGCAGCTGATCCTTGGATGTATCCATCTTGTCGGTGCCCCGGCATTGCGTCAAAGATGGGTTTGGACAGAAGCCATAAGCTTTACCTATGGAGTGGCTATGCGGGCCCGGCAGCTCGAAGTGTTCATCGCCGTCATGCGCGCGGGTACCGTGACCGCTGCGGCGCGGATGCTGAACATCTCCCAGCCCGCGCTCAGCCAGATCCTGCTCCACACCGAAGACGAACTCGGCTTCACCCTGTTCGAGCGGGTGAAGGGTCGGTTACGACCGACCCCGGAGGCGCTCGAGATCTTCCCTGATGCCGAGAGGCTGTCTGCGGGGCTGGAGGGCCTGCGCCGCAAGACCACCGACCTGCGCCTGGGCCGGACCGGGCTGGTGCGGGTCGCGGCTTCACCGCCGCCGGCCATGGCTATCTTGCCGCGTGCGTTCACCGAATTCCGGGTCCAGCATCCCAACATAATGTTGCGTGCTCATAGCGCGCCGATCTCCGCCATCATCGACATGCTGCGCGCTGGTGATGCCAGCCTCGGCGTGGCCATGGACGACCGCCTGCCTCCCGATGTCGAGGCGGAAGTGATCGGCAGCGTCGGCTTCTCATGCCTGCTGCCCGCAGGGCATGCTTTGGTCGGGAAAACCGAGCTGACGCTCGCCGATCTCGCCGGCGAGGAGTTGATATCCTATCGTGGCAACACCCGTCCCGCCGACGAACTGGCCCATGCGGCCCGCGCACAGGGCGTGGTGCTTTCGCCGTCGCTCGAGATCGACGTATCCATCTCCGCCGTCGGCTTCGTCCAGGCTGGCTTGGGCATCGCGCTGGTCGATGCGCTGTTGCCGTGGCACCAGTTTGCCGGGCTTGCCGTCAGGCCGCTCGCCGCGGGGCCGGAATTTCCGATCGCTCTGCTGACCTCGCGCACACGGGCTCTTTCGCGGGCCGATGAGATGATGCGCGACGAAATCCGCGCCGCCTGTTCCGCCGTCCTGGATGAGCATCGCGCGAACGCATAAGCAAGACTTATGTCTTTGCTCATCATACGTCTTGGACCCGCACCAGCCGGTCATGCCAGTTTTGCGTGTGGCAGACAGGAAGGGACGCATCATGGACAGTGCCATCGCGGCGGATGCAGCGCAAAACGGGGCCGACTGGAAGGTCGGCGTCGATATTGGCGGGACATTCATCGATTTCTGCGCGCTCGAAGCCCGTTCCGGTCGGGTCGCCTCGCTGAAAGTGCTGACGACGCCGGAAGATCCAGGTGCCGAGCTGATGACCGGCCTCACCCTTCTGGCCGAACGCGAAGGTTTTGATCCTACGCTCATGACGCGCTTCGTGCACGGCACCACCGTCGGCATCAACACGATCATCCAGCGCAAGGGCGCGCCGCTGGCGCTGTTCACCAATGCGGGCTTCGAGGACGTGATCGAACTCGCACGGCTGCGAATGCCGGACATGTATTCACTGTTCTGCTCGCGCCCGGACCCGCTGATCTCTCGCGACATGGTGTTCGGCATTCCGGTTCGCATGCGTGCCGATGGAAGCGAATCCAAGGCACCGGACATGGCGGCGGTGGCCAGGGCGGTGGCGGCGGCGAAAACGAATGGGGCGCAGGGGATCATCGTCTCCTTCCTCCATTCATGGCGCAATGCCGCGCAGGAGGCCGCCGTCAAGGCGACGATCGCGCGTCTCGCGCCAGACCTCTTCGTCTTCTCCTCGGCTGAGGTGTGGCCGGTCATCCGCGAATACGAGCGCAGCTCGACCGCCATTCTCAACGGCTATGTCCATCCGCGCGTCTCGGGCTACCTGACGGCGCTGGAAGAGCGGCTAAAGGACCGCGGCGTGCCGGCCCGCCCGATGCTGACGAAGTCGAACGGTGGGCTGATGAACGCTGCCGAAGGCAAGCGTGCCTGCGTGAACATGCTCTTGTCGGGAACGGCCTCTGGCGTCATCGGCGCCTCGTGGCTGGCGCGCCAGGCAGGCGAAGACAAGATTCTTACTCTCGACATTGGCGGGACATCGGCCGACTTCGCGCTGATCATCGGCGGCGAGGCGCAATTCGGAACCGGCGAACTGATCGGCGAATTTCCACTGCATATCCCTTCCGTGTCGGTGAGCTCGATCGGCGTCGGCGGCGGCTCGATCGCCAGTGTCGACGCGCAAGGGGTGTTGCGCGTCGGGCCGGAGTCGGCAGGTTCGACGCCAGGACCGGCATGCTACGGCCGCGGTGGCGAGCGGGCGACGGTGACGGACGCCATGGTGGCGTGCGGATGGCTTGGCCACAGCGAGATGGCATACGGCCAGCTCAGGATCGATACCGGACTGGCGCTTAGCGCGGTCGGCGACCTTGCCGCCCGGCTCGGCCGCCCGATCGAGCAGACCGCGCAGGCGATCCTCGACATCGCGGTGTCGGAAATGTTCGTCGAGGTCGAGAAACTCGCCTCGCGCGCCGGCGTCGACTTGCGCGATTTCACGCTGATGCCCTTCGGCGGCGGCGGCCCCATGCTCGGCGCCTTCCTTGCCCGCGAACTCGGGATGAGGCGCGTCATTGCGCCCCGCCGCCCTGGCGTGGTGTCGGCGCTGGGCGGGCTGGTGGCTGATCTGCGCGGAGACTTCATTCGCACCATCTTCAGCCCCCTGTCGGGCACGTCGCTCCCCGGAATTCGCGAGACTTTCGAGACCCTTGCGCAAGAGGGGCGCGACTGGCTTGCGGAGCAAGGTCATGACGGGGAGGCGGAGCTCAACCTCTCCTGCGACATGCGCTATGTCGGACAAAGTTATGAGATCGAGGTCGCCCTTCAGCCGGAATGGCTGACGGACGGGAATGCGGCCGCCATCGCACAGGCCTTCCACCTCACCCATCAGCAGCTCTACGATTTCCACGACCCGGACGGCGAGATAGAACTTGTGAATGTCCGGCTATCCGCCGTAGGCGCGGGGCCGAAGCTCTCCTTCCCGGAGATCGACGAGATCGGCGGCTCGGCCATCCCAGCGCGTCGGCCCCCGGTCTACACCGGCCTGAGCGTCGAGACCGTCGACCTCTACGAGCGGCAGGCCCTCGCATCCGGCAGCACGTTCCACGGTCCTGCCGTGGTCGTGCAGGAAGACACCACCTTCGCTATTCCCGCGGGAGCGCAGGCAAGGGTCGACCGTCACCTCAACCTTTTGCTGACCTTCCCGGAGTAAAGCCATGTTTGACCGGACAAACCTTCAGGTTCTGGCGAACCACGCCCGCGCGGCGGCCGAGAACATGGCCCATACGCTGCACCGCACCGCGCACTCCGCCTTCGTCAAGGAGACGCAGGATTTTACGGTGATGCTGATGGACCGTTCAGGCGCGACCTTCGCCGTGCCGATGGAACTCGGCGCCACCTGGTATCCGGGGCTTTCATATCACCGCGCGATCGCGATGGTCGACGACTACAGGCCGGGCGACGTTGCGTTCACCAACGATCCCTATTCCGGCCACGTCGCCACGCACGCGCCCGACACGCATCTGTGGAAGCCGGTCTTCGTCGACGGCGAGATCGTCGCCTGGACCGGAGGGCACATCCATAACACCGACATGGGTGGCGCGGTGCCGGCTTCGCTCAGCCGGGCGCTGACCGAAATCCATCAGGAAGGCATCCGCTTTCCGCCCATGAAGCTGGTGAACGAGGGCGTCTTCGATGAAACGATCCTGCGGATCATGAGCACCAATGTGCGCAAGCCCGACCTCAACATCGGCGACATCAAGGCGCTGGTCGGCGCGCTCAACACCGGCGAGCGCAAGATCCAGGCGATGGTGAAGAAGTTCGGCAAGGCCGGCTTCATCGAGGGCGTTTCCGCGCTTCTCGACCATGCGGAGGCGCAGGCGCGTGACGTGCTGCGCGCCATGCCCGACGGCACATGGCAGTTCGCAGATTATGCCGACGAGGATTCGGTCGAGGCCAATCCCTGCAGGCTGAAGCTGACGCTGACGATCGAGGGTGACGAGGCGGTGCTCGACTTCACCGGCTCCGATCCGCAACTCGGCTCCTCGCTCAACGTACCTTCAGGCGGCGACCCGCGACACACCATGCTGCTGGTGGGCGTCTATTACGTGCTGTACACGCTCAATCCGAAGATCCTGCTCAATACGGGCCTCACCCGGCCGTTTACCTGTATCGCACCCAAGGGTTCGGTGCTGAATCCGGTATTCCCCGCTGCCGTGGGCATGCGCTCGCTCACCTGCGCCCGGTTGCGGTCGGTCATTTTCGGCGCCTTTTCGCAAGCGGTGCCGGAGCGCCTGCCCGCGGCACCTGCCGGCAACAACTGCATCGTCAACGTCATGACCACGGACGAGCGCACCAGCCGGACCGTCATCGCGGCGGTGAACCCCGTGGTGGGGGGCGGCGGCGCGATGCCGCATCGCGACGGGACCAACGGATCGGGCGCCGATGCCGCCTATCTCAAGAACACGCCGATCGAGATCACCGAGACCGAGATCCCGGTCGAATTCGTGAAATACGGGCTCGCCAGGGACAGCGGCGGCGCGGGCCGGTGGCGCGGCGGGCTGGCGACCGAGATGGCGTTCCGCGTCTTCGCCCCCGATTCCAGGATCACGGCGCGCAACCGCGACCGCAGCTTCTTTCGTCCCTGGGGCGTGTTGGGCGGCAAGGCGGCCGGCCTGTCGGACATGGTCGTCAATCCGGGGACCGGGCACGAGCGGCGACTGGGCAACATCGACACCGCCGTCCTGCAGCCTGGCGACGTGCTCGATATCCGCTCCGCCGGAGGCGGGGGGCGCGGTGATCCGCATCAACGCGAGCCCTGGCGGGTCGCGCAGGATGTGCGGCGCGGCTATGTCTCGCTGGCTGCGGCCGAGCGCGACTATGGCGTCGTCATTCGCGATGGCGAGGTCGACGAGCAGGCGACCGCGAGGCTGCGCGCGGGGCACAAGCCGTCCGCCGGCCATTTCCATTTCGGTCCGGAGCGCGAAGGCTACGAAGCGCAGTGGACTCCGGCGGCCTATGACCGGCTCACCGCCATACTAAGGGACCTGCCGATCCATTGGCGGTTCTTCGCCAAGACGGAGATCTTCCGTCGCATGAAGGGGCGCTCGGGGCCGGAGGGAGTCCAGGAGGCGTTCGATTCGGTCTGCGAACGGTTCCCCGAATTGCCTCGTCCTCAACAAATGCAAGAGGCCGCGGAATGATCACGGGCGGCCGCATCGTTCGGCTGGCCGAGCGTGACCGGGCGCAGCTGCATTTCTTTCTCGACGGGCAGATGCATGGTGCACTGGCAGGCGACACCGTGCTGACCGCCATGCTGGCATCAGGACACGCCTTGCGAAGATCTGAGTTCGGACCCGAGTTGCGAGCCGGGTTCTGCCTGATGGGAGCCTGCCAGGATTGCTGGGTTTGGCAGGACGAGGGACCGCGCCTGCGGGCGTGCTCGTCGCTTATCACGGAAGGCATGCGGTTGCACACGACGCCACCGGAGAGCTGGCCGTGAGCGAGACCTCATCGCCGCGGGTCGTGATCGTGGGCGCCGGCCCCGCCGGCATAAGGGCGGCAGCTACGCTGGTCGAGGCTGGGCTCCACCCGGTGGTGATCGACGAAGGGCATTGCGCGGGTGGGCAGATCTATCGCCGCCCGCCCGCCGGGTTCACCCGCACACCGGAGCAACTCTACGGGTCGGAGGCGGCGAAGGCGCGAGCGCTGCATTCGCTGTTCGACCGGCTGGCCGAGGAGGGGCGGCTCACCCATTGTGCTGCGAGCTCGGTCATCGCAGTGCATGAGGGTCGGCTGCACGTGCTGAGGGAGGGCGGCGTGCAGGTGATCTTCCATGACCGCCTGATCCTTGCGACCGGTGCATCCGACCGCGTCGCTCCGGTCCCGGGCTGGCAGAGCGCCGGCGTCTACAGCCTTGGCGCGGCGCAGATCGCGCTCAAGGCGCAGGGTGTGGTCCTCGGGCGGCGGATCGTGCTGATTGGATCGGGGCCTTTGCTGACGCTGGTCGGCGCGCAACTCGTCAAGGCTGGAGCGGATGTGGCGGCGGTGCTGGACACCTCCTCCTGGCGACAGCAGATGCGGGGGTTTTGGGGACTGGCCGCCCGGCCGGTTGTCGCGCTGCGCGGTCTGGCCCTGCGGGCGAGGCTCGGCGGCCGCTACCATGCGGGCGTTGCGCTCGAGCGGATCGAGGCCGACGGGACGGGTGTCACAGCGATGCACTGGCGCGACGCCGGCGGAAGGCCGCGTCTCACTGCATGCGACATGATCGGCATGGGCTGGCACCTGCGGGCGGAGACCCATCTGGCCGACCTCGCGGGATGCGACTTCACCTATGACGAGCAGTGGCGGCAATGGCTGCCAAAGACCGACCGGATGGGTCGCGCCGGCAACGGCGTCTATCTGGCGGGCGATGGGGTTCGTCTTCTGGGAGCGGACGGCGCGGAGGTCGCTGGGAGTCTTGCGGCGGCGGCATGCCTTGCCGATCTCGGATTTCCGGCGCCCGCCGCCGGCGCCGATCTGCGCAAGCTCGCGCGGCTCGGGCGCTTTGCCCGTGGTCTGGCTTGCGCCTTTCCTTGGCCGGCGGCGATGGTGCGGGCACTCCCCGACGACGCCGTCGTCTGCCGTTGCGAAAACGTGAATGCCGGAGCTGTACGCGAGGGCGCGGGTGTCGGTGGCGGCGAGGCCAACAGGGTGAAGTCGCTGTCTCGCGCCGGTATGGGGCGATGCCAGGGACGCTATTGTCAGTTGGCTGCCGTCGAAGTCGTCGCGGCGCAGGCCGGCTGCGCGCCCGATGCTGTCGGCCGGTTTCGCGGACAGGCTCCTGTCCGGCCGGGGCCTATCGGCGCCTTTCTGCGCAACGGCTGATGCAATTGCGGAGGCCGCGCATGATGAGGATCAGATCCTAGAAATCGGCGACCTTGCCCCAGGCCGAACCATCGAAGCGCCCCGGATCGTAGGATGTCGCATCGACCATCGGCTCCGACCCGGTCACCAGATCGGCGACGAGGTGCCCGGCGCCGGGTCCAATGCCAAAGCCGTGTCCCGAAAACCCGGCAGCCAGGAAGAAACCCGGAATGGTCTGGATCTCGCCAATGGCGGGCACGCCGTCCGGTGTGCTGTCGACGTAGCCGGCCCAGGCCGCGCTGATCCTGGTCTGGCGCAGTGCCGGCAGCAACTCGAGCGCGCGGGCATGGGTCAGGCGGATCGTCGCCTGGTCCGGAGCCGGGTCGAGGATGCGCGTCCGCTCCATCGGCGTCGGCCGGTCGAGCCGCCAGCGCCGCAGCGTTTCGTGGCCCGAACGCATGCCTTGCAGCCCGCCGGGCCCGAGGCTGCGCCAGCGCTTCAGAAACATCGGCAGAAATTGCGAGGAGAAACGCAGTTGCTGGGGCGTGACGTCCAGACGGCCACGTCCGCTTATGGCGATCGTATAGCCACCATCGCTGCGACGCGTGGCCGAGATTTTTGCCGTGTGCAGCGCATCCGGCAGGCCCTGCGCGCCGGGGGAGATGGACAGGATGGAGGATCGGATCGATGCCTGCGGAAAGCGGAAACCGAGCTGATGGCAAAACGAGGAGGCCCAGGCGCCGCCGGCCAGGACCGCCAGCTTCGTGCGGATTGTTCCGTTTTCCGTGATCACGCCGCTCAGACGCCCGCCCTCGGTCTCGATGCCGCGCGCGGCGCAATTCTGGTGCACGCTGCTCCCGAGCTTGAGGATAGCGCGGGCGACCGCGGGCGCAGCCTGCGATGGATCGGCGATGCCATCGGCTGGCGAGAAGACGCCGCCCTTCCAGGTCCGGCCCGTGGCGTGGCCTCGCCCACTGGCCTCCGCGCTGTCAAGCATATGCGTGGTGACACCGGCCGTGCGGGCGAAGTCACGCCAGCGCGCCCAGCCGGCCAGTTCCGCCTCGTCATTGCTGAGATAGAGCAGTCCGCAGCGTCGGAAGCCGGTATCCTCGCCGGCTTCCGCGGCAAAACGCTCCCAAAGATCGAGGCTTCGCGTCGCCATCGGCAGCTCGCGGGCATCGCGGTTCTGCTGGCGGCACCATCCCCAGTTTCTGCTGGATTGCTCGGCGCCGATGCGTCCCTTTTCGACAAGCGCGACCTGCATGCCGCGCCTTGCCAGATAGTAGGCGGCGAAGACACCGACGATGCCACCGCCGATCACCACCGCGTCCGCGGACTGGGGCAGTTCGACAGATGTCTCGATTTGCTGCAGCGGCGCGGGCATGGTCTTCTCTGCTTCGACGCTCCAATCTAGCGCTTTGCGCAGGCAGCCGCTGCTGCAGTTGAGGCCGAGGCAGAATTTTATTCTGGCAGCTCGGTTAAAAACGCGAGTCGCTGCGTTTTAAAGCGGTGTCCGCTTGGATGGACAGGCCGGCGGGCTGTGGTAGTGTCAATGGTTGTTGGTATGGCAGCATTTTATGCTGTGGCATGCGTTCCTCGGAGACGGCCGTGAAACTGGATCGGATCGACATCAGAATTCTTCACGAATTGCAGAAGAACGGCCGCGTCACCAATGTGGAACTGGCTGATCTTGTGCATCTGTCGCCGAGCCCGTGCCTGATGCGGGTCAAGAAATTGCAGTCGGAAGGCTACATCGAAGGCTATTCCGCGCTGATCAATATCGGCAAGCTCGGCGAGACGCTGACCGTGTTCACCGAAATCACCCTGAAGAACCACCGTCAGATTGACTTCGCCCGCTTTCTCGCTGTCGTGGAGAAGATCGAGCAGGTCATCGAATGCCATCTTGTGTCGGGCGGCTACGACTATTTGATGAAATTCGTGACCTCCGGCATTAGTGAGTATCAGACGATCATGGAGCGACTGACCGACATGGATATCGGCATCGACAAGTATTTCAGCTTCGTGGTGCTGAAGTCTCCCATCGTCAAGGCGCACATGCCGCTGCCCAGCCTGTTTCCGATGTAGTTCGAGCAATTCCAGGAAGTGTGAAACGGTTTTCCTGGGAAAAGCGCTCAGCGCTTTCCCTTTGGAATTGCGTCAAAAACAAAGAGATTGAGCGGTTCGCCTTTTCCGTGAAACGGTGAACCGCTCTATCGGTGCCCGTACTGGCTGACGAGTTCGGGGTCGCGGACGAGGCCGTCGAGCCAGGTCGGGTCAAGCTTCGGCACGGAGGAGAACAGAAGCTTGGAATAGGGGTGGGTGGGCGCCTTGAGCTTGTCGGGCGTGATCTGCTCCACCCGCTCGCCGTTATACATGACCATGATCTCGTCGCAGATGGCCTCGACGACGGAGAGGTCGTGGCTGATGAAGATGTAGGAGAGTCCCAACTCGCGCTGCAGCTCCTTGAGCAGCTCGATGACGGCCGCCGCCACCACCGTGTCGAGCGCCGAGGTGATTTCGTCGCAGATGATGAGCTTGGGGTCGGCCGCCAGCGCGCGCGCGAAGTTCACCCGCTGCTTCTGGCCGCCCGAAAGCTCCGATGGATGACGGTAGCGCAGCGTCTTGGGCAGGCGCACCATGTCGAGCAGTTCATCGACGCGCTTCGAGCGCGCCTGCCGGTCGAGCCGGTGATAGAAGGCCAGCGGGCGGGAGATGATGTCCTCCACCGGTTTGGCCGGATTGAGCGCGGTATCGGCATATTGGAATACGATCTGCATCTCACGCAGCTGGTCCTGGTTGCGTTTCCCCGCGGCGCGCTCCAGTTGCTTGCCGTCGAAGACGATATCGCCGGCCGCCGCCGGATGGATGCCTGCAATGACGCGTGCCAGCGTCGATTTTCCGCAGCCGGATTCGCCGATGATGCCCAGATTGCGCCCTTTCTCGACGATCAGGCTGACGGAATCGACCGCGCGGATAAGCGGCAGTCCATCATCCCGCACCGGGCCGTAGCCGGCTGTAACATTGTCGATGCGCAGCAGCTGTTTGGTCCCGGCATCCACGTCCGCATGTGCTTGCCGCGGCTTCGGTTCGACGGCGGCCAGCAGTTCGCGCGTATAGGGGTGCTGGGCGGCCGAAAGGATTGCCGCCGTGGTGCCGGTCTCCTGCACTTCGCCGCCTTTCAGCACCACGATGCGATCGGCAATCTGGGCGACGACCGCGAGGTCGTGGGAAACATAGACACCAGCTATCCCGCCCGCCCGCATGACCGACTTGAATGCCTTCAGCACGTCGATCTGCGTCGTCACGTCGAGTGCTGTCGTCGGCTCGTCGAAGATCATCAGCTTGGGGTCGCCGATGAGCGCCATGGCCGCCGCCAGCCGCTGCAATTGCCCGCCCGAAACCTGATGCGGATAACGCGCGCCGATCTCTTCCGGGTCCGGCAGCGACAAGGCCCGGAACAGCTCGACCGCGCGCTGGCGCGCCTGCTCGGGTGGCATCAGTTTGTGGATGCGCGTGACCTCGATGACCTGCTCCATGATCGTGGAGGAGGGGTTGAACGAGGCGGCGGCACTTTGCGGAACATAGGCAATGTCGGTGCCGCGTAGCCTGGCGCGTTCCTTTTCGGAAAGGGCAGCCATGTTCTTGCCGTCGACATTGATCTCGCCGCCGACGATCCGGCAGCCGGGCCGCGCATAGCCCATGAGCGAGAGCGCTACCGTCGTCTTGCCTGAGCCGCTCTCGCCGATCAGGGCAACGATTTCGCCGTCGGCGATGTCGAAGCTGACGCCCTTGATGATCTCGACAAGCCGTCCGGCGTCGGTCTTCGCCTCGACCTTCAGGTTCCTGACCTCGACGAGATTGGTCATGCGTCCCGGTCCCTGATCTTCTGCGGCAGGTTGTCGATCAGCAGGTTGACGCTGATTGTGAGGCTGGCGATCGCTAGCGAGGGCACGATGACGGCAGGGGCAGCAAAAGGCAGGGCGCCGATGTTCTCGCGCACCAGTGCGCCCCAGTCGGCGAGCGGCGGCTGCAGGCCGAGCCCCAGGAAGGAGAGGCCGGAGAGCAACAGCACGATGAAGACGAAGCGCAGGCCGAAGTCGGCAAGCACCGGGCGGATGATGTTGGGTAGGATCTCGGACCCGATGAGATAGAAGGTGCTCTCGCCACGGACGCGTGCGACGGTCATGAAGTCCATGGTGTTGATGTTGACGGCGAGCGCCCGCGCGAAGCGGTAGGCGCCGGGGATGTAGATGACGGCGAGCGTCAGTATCAGCACCGGGATCGACGAGCCGACCGCGGCGACGACCACAAGGCCGAACAGCTTGCTGGGGATGGAGTTCATGGCGTCCAGGAAGCGGCTGAGGCAGGTGTCGAGCCAGCCACCGGTGACGGCCGCGATCATCCCCAGCACGACGCCCGAAACGCAGGCAATGCAAACGGCGGCGAGCGATATGCCGACGGTGTAGCGGGCGCCCATCAGAACCCGCGAGAGCATATCGCGCCCCAGATAGTCCGAGCCGAGCCACAGTCCCTGGCGCATCGGGCCGAAATAGTCGTCGTCGACGATGTCGCCGATCGAATGAGGAATGACGTAGGGCGCCAAGATCGCGACGAGCGTCCACGCCAGGATGACCAGCCCGGCCACGACGCCGACGAGGCTGTAGCTGTGGCCCAGGAAGGACCGTCGGAGGGTTGTCGCGCGCGCCATCATCATCTGAGCCTCGGGTTGGACATTATGGCGACGATGTCGGCGCCGGTGATGAGGAAGAGATAACCGAGGCAGAAGATCATCGCGCAGCTTTGGATCAGCGGCAGGTCGCGGGTCGCGACCGCATCGACCATCAGCTTGGCGATGCCGGGATAGTTGAAGATCGTCTCGACGATGATGACGCCGCCGACCAGATAGGACAGCGAGAGCGCGACCGCGTTGACGATTGGCCCGAGAGCGTTCGGAAGCGCGTGCCTGAGGACCATGCGGCTGCGCGAGGCACCTTTCAGAAGCGCCATTTCGACATAAGGCGTCGAAAGCGTTTCGATCACCGCGGCGCGGGTCATGCGGATCATCTGGGCGGAGATGACGAAGGTGAGCGTGATCACGGGCATTGCATAGATGCGCACGAGGTCGGTCAGCGTATGCGCCTCGTTCACCGAGGACAGCGCCGGCAGCCATTTTAGATAAACGGCGAAGAGCAGGACCGCGAGGGTCGCGACCATGAATTCCGGCACCGAGATGATGCCGATCGAAAGAATGGTGACGGTGCGGTCATAGACGGAGCCACGCAACGTCGCGGCGGTGATGCCGAGCGTCAGCGCCAGCGGCACCGAGAGCAGCGTGGTGATGCCCGCGAGTTTCATGGTGTTGACCAGGCGCCCGCCGATCAGTGTCGCGACCGGCATCTCATTGGCGTAGGAGGTGCCGAGGTCGCCGTGGAGCAGTCCCACAAGCCAGAGCAGGAAGCGCAGGATCGCCGGATCGTTGAGATGCATGGCCTCGCGCAGGCCGGCGACCGCCTCGGGAGTCGCCGCCTGGCCGAGCAGGATAGAAGCGGTGTCACCAGGCAGCATGCTGGTGGCGAAAAACACGGCGAACAGCACGATCAGAAGCGTGATGGCCGCAATCCCCAGCCGCTTCAGCACCAGGTTTAGAACCCGAGACGTCATGGAAGCGCTCCCAGCGGTTGTTCGGCCAAGCAATCTTGCGCAATGCAGTGCCGGGGGCCGGCCGACCGGCGCCCCGGCAGGCTTCTCCTAGGCTTCGAGCCAGAGATGTTCCGCCATTGCGTAGCCCATCATGCCACCGAGCGGGTTCGCCTCCAAACCCTTCACCTTGCTGGAGAGGGCATCCACGTTGGAAATGTAGGCCGGGATGATGGTGCCGGCCTCCTCGGAGACCATAGCCTGCATCTGGCCGTAGATCTCCTTGCGCTTGGCCTGGTCGAGCGAGCCGCGCGCCTCGATGAGCATCTTGTCGAACTTCTCGGACTTGTACTGGCTTTCGTTCCACGGCGCGTTGGAAGCGTAGAGGAGCGAGAACAGGATGTCCGGCGTCGGGCGCGGATTGATGTTGCCGAAATGGATTGGCGCCTTCAGCCAGTAATTGTCCCAGTAGCCGTCGGCCGGGACGCGCTGGACATCGAGCTTCATGCCGATATCCGCGCCGGCGGCCTGGATGATCACCGCCATGTCGATCGACGAGGTCGCGGCGTCGGAAGCGATCACCGGGATGGACTGGCCAAGCAGGCCCGCCTTGTTGAAGTGGAACTTCGCCTTGTCCGGGTCGAAAGCCTTCGGCTTGACGTCGGGATTGTGGAAGATATTCGCCGGCGAGACGGGCTGGTCGTTGCCGATTTCGCCGAGGCCGCGCAATGCCGATTTGACGATCTGCTCGCGGTTGACGAGATACTTCATGCCGGCCACGAAGTCGGCCTTGCTGCCCGGATCCATGTCGAGCCGGATGTTGAGGTCGGTATAGTTACCCGAGGTGGTCTTCGACAGCTCGAAGCCCTGCTGGCCGCCGATGAGCTTCATAGCACGCGGATTGATCGAGGCCGCAAAATTGATGTCGCCGGAAAGCAGGGCGTTGACGCGGGCGCTGTCGTCGCTGATGGCGATGAACTCGAAGGAGTCGAGATAGGGCTTGCCCGACTTCCAGTAGTTCTTGTTCTTGGTGACCACCGAACGCACGCCCGGTTCGAACGTTTGCAGCACGAAGGCACCGGTGCCATTGCCCTTGGAGAAGTCCGTGGTTGCGTCCTGGACGATCATGAAATGGTGCAGCGCCAGGATGGTCGGCAGGTCGGCATTCGGGTCGGCGAGCGTGATTTCGACGGTCGACTTGTCGACCGCCTTGAAGCCGGTCATCTGCGCGGCGATCTTGGCGACCTTGGAACCGACCGCCGGATCAAGATGGCGCTTGAGCGAAAAGACCACGTCGTCGGCGGTGAGGTCCTTGCCGTCGTGGAAGGTGACGCCCTTGCGCAGCTTCACGGTCCAGGTCTTGGCGTCCTTGCTGTCGAAGCTTTCAGCCAGCTCCATCTGCGTGACGCCATCCTTGTCGAGGAAGGTCAAGCGGTTGTAGAGCGAGCAGCAGCGGACATAGTCGGTGGAGAGCGATGCCTTTGCTGGATCGAGCGTGTCGGCGGTCGACGACGACCAGCCTGCGGCCTTGAAAGTTCCGCCGGAAACCGGCTCGGCGGCGACGGCATTGGTGGCGCGGCCGAGCACCAGGCTGCCCGCGGCAACCGCGGCGCCGCCGGCCAACAGCATCTTGAGAAGTTCGCGGCGGCTTGCGCCCCGGCGGATGGCGTTTTCGACCATGGCATCGTCTGCGCTGGTCCAGTTCGTGATCTTGTCGGTCATGGTATTCCCCTTTCTGGTTGTTTGGTCGGGATGCTCGTCTTGTCGCGGCTTTCCGGGCTTGGGCTCAGATTCGTTCCTTCAGGCTTTCCCGCACGGCCGCCGCCAATGCGGCCATTGAGGTGAAGTGGTAGTCCGGCGCGGTGAAGCGCTCCGGCTCAATCGTACCGCCATAGCCCTTCTGGGCGTGCCGGCGTTCGATCCAGCAGTTGGTCAAGCCAAGCGCCCGCGATATGCCGATATCGTGATACTGGCTCTGCGCGACGTGCAGAATGTCGTCATTGCTGTCACCACGGGAGGCGACGAAATCGAAGACCTTCTGGAAGAACGCCGGATCCGGTTTCTCCGTTCCGGTATCGTCGGCGGTGAAGGTGGCGAAGAAGGGCGATCCGAGCTGCTTCTCGAAATGGTCAAGCGCCCAACGCCGGGCATTGGTCATGGCAATCAGCTTGTGCGATTTCGCAAGCTCGGCCAATGCCGCAGCGCTGTCGGGGAAACCTTGCCAGGCGCTGGCGGAGTCGCGTAGGCGCACGCCATATTTCTCCTCGACCGGCAGGCCGAGTTGCGGCGCGATGACCATGTAGACACGTACGAGATCGTCGGGGAACAGGCCCGCATCGGGCATGTAGCGGGCCTGCCGATACAGGGCCAGCGCGGCTTCGCCATCGACGGAAACGCCAGCGTCGGCGGCAATCCCGGCCAGGCAGGTCGTGATGCCACCTTCGAAGTCAATCAGCGTGCCGACGACGTCGAAGGTCATGTATTTGAATTCGCTAAAGCCCCTGGCCAAGACTGGCTCTCCTCTGCGCGCGGCCGAATTGCATGTGCTGAACAGAACAAAATTCCGTGCTGTCCGGGGCATCGGCCTTTTTCAAAGGCCCGGAGATCCGGGCTTTCTGGCCTTGTCTTAACTGCAGTCTGGCACTTCCCCCGCGCTGGATTCGCCGAAAAGGCGTGAGGCGGCGGCACAAAATTGCGAAATCGTCTACCCCGGCGCTATTTTGAAACACGCGGCATTCGTCTCCCCTCATGCCAAGGCCTGGCGGACGTCGGGATCGTCCAGCGTCTGGTCGAGCGTCCGGCGCGTGCGCTCGATGATCGCGTCGATATCGCTGTCGGTGCAGCAGAGCGGGGGGGCATAGCCGAGAACCCCGTTGGCAAAGGCACGGATGATGAGGCCATTGTCCCACGCCCTGTCGAAGACGCGCCGTGCCGGCATGGCCGACGCCGGAAGCGGTGTTTTCTTCTGCTTGTCGACCACCAGTTCGATCGCGGCAAGCATGCCGCGACCGCGCACATCGCCGACGAGAGGGTGGTCGCTCAAGCCAGCCAGTCCTGCCATCAGGCGGGCGCCGGCCTTGATGCCATTCTCCAGAAGCCCGCCTTCATAGAGCTTCAACACCTCGAGTGCGACAGCGGCGCTGACGGGATGGGCGGAATAAGTGTAGCCATGGCCGACCGCCGAAGTGCCCGCGCCATCGGCGATGACGCCATAGACATGATCGGACATGAATACGGCGCCCATAGGCACATAGCCCGACGTCAGCCCTTTGGCGGTCGTCATGAAATCGGGAACGATGTCCTCCTCCGTGCAGGCGAACAGGGGTCCGGTGCGGCCGAAACCGGTGATCACCTCGTCGGCGATGAACAGGATGCCGTACTCCCTGCAGAGCTCGCGCATCGCCTTGATCCAGCCTTTCGGCGGGACGATGACACCGCCCGAACCCTGGATCGGCTCGGCATAGAAGGCAGCGACCCGCTCCGGTCCGATCGCCTCGATCTTGGCCTTCAGCGCGCCGAGCGATGCAGCGATGATCGCGTTGCCGTCTTCGCCCACCGGGTTCCGATAGGGATAGGGAGAAGGGATCTTGTGCTGCCATTCGAAGGGGATGCCGAAACCGGCGTGAAAGGCGGGGAGCGCGGTCAGGCCCGCGCCTACCACCGATGACCCGTGATAGCCCTGCTCGATCGAAATGAACTGGTCGCGTTGCGGCTCGCCCCTGGCGTTCCAGTAGTAGCGGACGAAACGGATGGTGCTGTCGACCGCGTCCGAACCTCCTAACGTGAAATAGACATGATTGAGGTCCCCGGGGGCGCGCTCGGCCAATTCCGAAGCGAGCCGGATGGCCGGCTCGGAACCGAGGTCGAAATAAGCGGTGGCATAGGGAAGCTCACGCATCTGTCGGGCTGCGGCCTCTACGATACTGTCGTGACCATAGCCGGCGTTGACGCACCATAGCCCCGCAAAACCGTCGACGAGTTGCTTGCCGGACGCATCGGTCACAGTCGCGCCCTTTGCCGATTTCAGCACACGCACGCCAAGCGCCTCGTGGCCACGATAGGAAGAGACCGGATGGATGAGATGGGCGCGGTCGAGTTCGATCAGGGAATTGGCGAGCATTGTTGTCCTCCGGACTAACCGAGCGCCTGGTTGGCGAGGGCGTAAACTTTTGGCCGGGCCTGTGCCGCGTCCTTCCTGGACGGACGGTCCATGGTCACGCCGCCGCCGACATGGGCGAGGCCGATTTCCCCGAGCCAATCGGCGATGCCGGTCCGGCTGTCGGTATCCACACGCAGGAAGGCGCCGGGGCGCGATGTGGCGAAGAAACTGATGAGTGCCCTGGCGTCCTCGACGTTTCCGGCGATGACCGGGCCGATCACCTCGCCGCGTCCGAACGGGCGGATCGCGGCATAGGCCTCGATGGCGACGCTGCGGCGGATGACCGCGAATTCGCCGCGCTCGGCCAGCGCATCGATCAAGGCTTCCCGGTCCGCGCCATAGGCCTCGCGGTCCATCGCCTTGATCGTCGGCAGATCATCGGCACTTGCTGCTTCCACGCCTTCAGGCGCGTCAAGCTCCGCGACTTTGCCCTGATACTGCAGAACGGTGCCAGAGGGTACGAAGCCCAGTTTCTCATAGAGAGGCATGCCGTCCGTCGTCGCTACCAGCCGCAACGGACGGTCCTCGGCAAGGGCGAATGCCTGTTCCATGAGCCGGCGTCCGAGTCCCTTGCCTCGCACATTCCTGTCGACGATCACCATGTTGATCATGGCGCAATCGGCGCCATAGGGCGTAACCAGGATGGTCCCGGTGACCTGGCCGTGGCTGTCGAGCGCGACCGCGCCGATTGAGAGCTGCAGCGCCATCTGCCAGTCCTGCGGGCGATGCGGCCAGTTCTCCTGACGAGAGAGCGCTACGGCGCCCTCGATATGGTCCGGTGCGAAGGTCCGGATTTCGATCTCGTCCTGTTGCATGAGGCATCCTTCCGTTTGAAGCCAAGTCTCGACTATCGGCGCGCCGCAGATCGTCTGAAGGCGTTGGTTTCGGCGGTATCTTTCGCCGTAGCGCGAGGGGTGCGCCGCATCTTGTGCTGGCACCGGCCGCGATGAGTGCGCTTTAGATCGCGAAAGGCGCACTGATTGGCCGCCAAGATGCTACAGCATGCCAAACCCGATGGCGGATACGGAACTTTCTGCTTTCGGGAGGCTCATTTCGGTCAGGTGGCTGGTCGCATGCCGGCTTATGATGAAGTGCATCGCAACGCTTGTGTGCTTCCACCGGAGATCGACGGACATGGCTTCTTTCAGGCCCAAATACATCACCTTCGACTGCTACGGCACGTTGACCAATTTCCAGATGGCGGAAGCGGCGCGCGACCTCTACGGCAGCCGGCTCGACGAACCGCGTATGCAGGAGTTCATCAAGAACTTCGCGGCCTATCGGCTCGACGAGATCATGGGCGACTGGAAGCCCTATGCCGACGTCGTCCACAACGCGCTCGAGCGCGCCTGCAAGCGCAATGGGGTCGCCTTCAGCCCAGACGACGCCAGGATGGTCTATGAGCGTGTCCCGACCTGGGGCCCTCACTCAGACGTCCCGGCTGGCCTGGCGAAGGTCGCCAAGGAAATTCCGCTGGTCATCCTGTCCAACGCCATGAACGCGCAGATCATGTCCAATGTCGAGAAGCTCGGCGCGCCGTTCCATGCCGTCTATACGGCCGAGCAGGCGCAAGCCTACAAGCCCCGGTTCAAGGGCTTCGAATACATGCTCGACATGCTGGGCTGCGGCCCGGAAGATATTCTTCACTGCTCGTCCTCGTTCCGCTACGACCTGATGTCGGCACACGATCTCGGCATCAAGAACAAGGTCTGGGTCAATCGCGGCCACGAACCGGCCAACCCGTACTATGGCTATGTCGAGATACCGGACATTTCCGGTCTCCCGGGCGTGGTCGGGCTTTGAAACAGGCGGATTGCCGATGAAACTGGTCTCCTACTGGCACGACACTGCCCCTGTCTTTACCGGCGGGGCGCCAGGCCCGGTCGAGGGGCACTATGACGCCGTCATCGTCGGTGGCGGCTTCACTGGTCTCGCCGCGGCGCGCCAACTGGCGAAGGCCGGCGCGAAGGTGGCGGTGCTGGAGGCGGAGCGGGTGGGCTGGGGCGCATCCGGTCGCAATGGCGGGCACCTGAACAACGGCCTCGCCCACAGCTACCTCTCTGCCAAGGCGGAGCTCGGCAAGGAACGCGCGATCGCGCTCTACCGCGCGCTCGACGACTCCGTCGACACCATAGAGGCGCTGGTTGCCGAAGAGGGCATCGACTGCAATTTCCGCCGCGCCGGCAAGCTGAAGCTCGCCTCCAAGCCGCAGCATTTTGAATCAATCGCCCGCAACTTCGAAGCGCTCCATGCCGAGGTGGACCCGGATACGGCGCTGCTGTCGGCGGACGATCTCAGATCCGAGATCGGCTCGCCCTTCTATGGCGCGATGCTGTCGAAGAAGAGCGCCATGATGCATATGGGCCGCTATGTGGCCGGCCTCGCCAAGGCCGCCGCCGACCACGGCGCCGTCATCTACGAGAACGCGACGGTGACGGATCGGAAGCAGGTCGGCAACAAGCATGAGATCACCACCTCGCGCGGTCGGATTAGCGCCGACAATGTGCTGGTGGCCACCGGTGCCTACACCACGCCTAATTTCAGCTATTTCCGCCGCAGGATCATTTCTGTCGGCAGCTTCATCATCGCCACGCGGCCGTTGAGCGACGCCGAGATCGCTGCGACCATGCCCGGCAACCGGACATGCGTAACCTCGATGAATATCGGCAACTACTTCCGGCTTTCGCCGGACCGGCGCCTGATCTTCGGTGGCCGCGCGCGCTTTTCGGCGACGTCGGACCAGCGCTCCGATGCCAGGAGCGGACAGATATTGCAGGCGGGCCTCGCGGCGATCTTCCCGCAGCTCGCCAAGGTCGAGATCGACTATTGCTGGGGTGGGCTGGTCGATATGACCAAGGACCGTTTTCCGCGGGCCGGCTATCATGATGGGGTCTGGTACGCGATGGGCTATTCCGGCCACGGCGCGCAGCTTTCCACCCATCTCGGCATGATCCTGGCTGATGCCATGCTCGGCCGCGAGGATCGCAATCCGATGAAGGGGTTCGAGTGGCCTGCCATCCCAGGCTATTCCGGCAAGCCCTGGTTCCTGCCGATGGTCGGCCTCTATTACAAGGCGCTCGATCGGCTTCAGTGATCGTTTCGGCCGGGGCCGGGCCTCAGTCTTAGCTGAGCCCGCCCATATGAAAACTCTTCATCTCGAGATATTCCTCGATGCCGGCCTGCGCGCCCTCACGTCCAAGGCCGGACTGCTTGACGCCGCCGAAGGGGGTCACTTCCATCGAGACCGAGCCGGTGTTGAGCCCCACCATGCCGAACTCCAGCGCCTCGCCGACGCGCCAGGCGCGTTTCAGGTTCTCGGTGTAGAAGTAGGAAGCAAGCCCGTAAGGCGTGCCATTGGCCAGTGCGATCGCCTCCTCTTCCGACTCGAACCGGAAAAGCGGCGCGACCGGGCCGAACGTTTCCTCGGCGGCGAGCTGCATGTCCTTTGTGGCGCCGGTTAGCACCAGCGGCGCGACATACTGAGGACCGTCGGGCAATGCCGGCCTCGTTGTGATGATCGAAGCGCCCTTGGCGAGCGCGTCCTCGACATGGCGGTTGATCTTCTCGACCGCCGCCATGTTGATCATCGGCCCGATGGCGACGCCGGGCTGCGTGCCGGGGCCCACCGTCATGGCGTCGACTCGAGCAGTGAGCTTCGCAGCGAACGCGTCATAGACCCCAGCCTGGACAAGAATACGGTTGGCGCAGACGCAGGTCTGGCCGCCGTTGCGGAATTTCGAGACAAGCGCGCCCTCAACGGCGAGCTCGAGATCGGCGTCGTCGAAGACGATGAGGGGCGCGTTGCCGCCGAGTTCGAGGCTAAGCCGCTTCACGCTGTCGGCCGCACCGCGCATCAGCAGCGAACCGACCCGTGTCGAGCCGGTGAAGGAGATCTTGCGAACGGTCTCGTTCGCCATGATCTCGTTGCCGATTTCGGCCGGCATGCCGGTGACGATATTGATGACGCCGGCGGGGATGCCCGCCCGTTCGGCAAGCACGCCGAGTGCCAGCGCCGAATAGGGCGTGAACTCGGATGGCTTGATCACCACCGTGCAGCCTGCGGCCAGCGCCGGCGCGACCTTGCGGGTGATCATTGCGTTGGGGAAGTTCCACGGCGTGATGATGCCGCACACCCCGACCGGCTCCTTCAACACGATGATGCGCCGGTCCGGCGTCGGCGAGGGGATGGTGTGGCCATTGATGCGGCGTGCCTCCTCGGCAAACCATTTGACGAAGGACGCGCCGTAGCGGATCTCGCCTTTGGCCTCGTCCAGCGGCTTGCCCTGCTCGGTCGTCAGGATCAGGGCGAGATCGTCCAGATGCGCGAGCATCAGGCCATGCCAGGCCTCCAGCAGGCCAGCGCGCTCGGCGTTGGTCTTCTTCTTCCAGCCAGCATATGCGGACGCCGCTGCCTCGATGGCCGCCCGGGTCTCCGGACCGGCCATATCGGGCACCGTGCCGATGGCCGCTTGGGTCGCCGGATCGACGACATCGACCGTCTTTCCGGAAGCGGCCGCGACCCATTTGCCGCCGATCAGGCCGGCTTCGCGGAAGAGGTTTTTGTCTTTCAGGTTTTTCATCGAAAACGACCTTGCAATCAGGAGAGGGCTGCGACGACGGCGGCCGTGATGGCCTCCGTTCTGTCTTTGCCCGGCGTGGTTCCAATGCCGCGCGCGGTTGTCGCTTCGACCGCTTGCATGACCCGGCCGGCGGCGGCCGCTTCGCCGAGATGGTCGAGCATCATGGCGCCGGACCATATGGTGGCGATCGGATTGGCGATGCCCAGATGGGCGATGTCGGGCGCGGAGCCGTGCACCGGCTCGAACATGGACGGCGCCGAGCGGTCGGGGTTGATGTTGGCGGAGGCAGCGTAGCCGAGCCCGCCCTGGATCGCCGCGCCGATGTCGGTCAGTATGTCGCCGAACAGGTTGGAGGCGACGACCACGTCGAGGCTCTCCGGCGCCATGATCATGCGCGCAGCGAGCGCGTCGACATGATAGCTGGTGACGTCGACGTCTGGATAATCCGCCGCCAGCTTTCGCGTGATGTCGTCCCAGAACACCATCGAATATTTCTGCGCGTTGGACTTGGTGACCGAGGCCAGCTTGCGTCGACGCGACCGCGCCTGCTCGAAGCCGAAGCGCAGGATGCGCTCGACGCCGGCGCGGGTGAAGATCGAGGTCTCCACGGCAACTTCGTCCAGCGTGCCCTGATGGACGCGCCCGCCGGCGCCCGAATATTCGCCCTCGGTGTTCTCGCGGATGCAGAGGATGTCGAAGTTTTCCGCACGCAACGGTCCGGTGACCCCCGGCAGCAGGCGGTGCGGCCTTATGTTGGCATATTGCACGAACGCCTTGCGGATCGGCAGCAGCAGACCGTGCAGCGAGACGGAATCCGGCACCTCCGCCGGCCAGCCGACCGCGCCGAGAAGGATGGCGTCGAAGCCGCGCAAGGTCTCGATGCCATCCTGCGGCATCATGCGACCGGTCTCCTTGTAGAATTTGCAGGACCAGGGGAACTCCGTACCCGTCAGGGCAAAGCCGGCGTGTCTGGCCGCCGTCTCCAGCACCGTCCAGGCGGCGGTGGTGACATCGCGGCCGATGCCGTCACCGGGGATCAGGGCGATCGAATAGGACTTCATCGGCATCTCTTCACAGGCTGATCAGGACGCTTTTGGTCCTGCGGTTGGCGAGATAGGCCTCGCGGCCGAGGTCCTTGCCGATGCCGGAGCGCTTGTAGCCGCCGGTTGGCAGGATATGGTCGCGCGAGCGGCTGTAGCGGTTGACCCAGACGGTGCCCGCTTCGAGCTTGCGTGCGAAGCGGATGGTGCGGGAGAGGTCGGTGGTGAACAGGCCGGAAGCCAGCCCGTAAGTCGGATGGCTGGCCAGTGCCAGCGCCTCTTCCTCGGTCTCGAAGGTCTGCACGGTCAGGACCGGGCCGAAGATTTCCTCGATGATTGCAGGATTGGCCTGATCGACATTGGCGATCAGCGTCGGCTCGTAGAAATAGCCGGGGCTGTCCATGAAATTGCCACCGGTCAGGCATTCGGCGCCGGCCTCGACCGCGGCTCGCACGATGCCGTCGATGCGCGCCCGCTGCCGTTCCGAGATGATGGGCGAATACTGCGTCGTCTCGTCCCAGGTCGGGCCGGGTCGGGCCGCCTTCATCTGCTCCAGGATGGCGGCCGTCAGCCTGTCGGCGACACTCTTCTCGACGATCAGACGTGTGCCGGCCACGCAGGCCTGGCCGGCATTGAAGGTGACGCTGCCGGCGATCGCTATTGCTGCCTTGTCGAGATCGGCATCGGCAAAGACGATCTGCGGGCTCTTGCCGCCGAGTTCCAGCGTCATCGGCTTGACGCCGGTGCGGGCGACGTTCTCCATGATGGCCGAGCCGGCGCGGGTCGAGCCGGTGAAGGAGACCTTGGCGATGTCGGGATGACCGGTCAGCGCCGTGCCGGTTGTCTGGCCGTCGCCGAGCACCACGTTTATGAGCCCCGCCGGCAGGCCCGCCCTGATCGCGAGCTCTGCGATGCAGACAGCCGAGAAGGGCGTCATTTCCGATGGCTTCAGCACGACCGCATTGCCCGCGGCCAGTGCCGGGCCGAGCTTCCACCCGGCCATCGAGACAGGGAAGTTCCAGGGCGTGATCGCGCCGACCACGCCATAGGGCTCGCTCATGATCATGCCGAGGGTGGCATCGTCCGTGGGCACAAGCGCGCTGCCCTCCTTGTCGGCAAACTCGGCAAAGAAGCGGATCTGCTCGGCAGTTATGGCAATGTCGCCGGCGATGAGCTGGCCGACGGGCCGCGTCGAGCACAGCGCCTCGATCCTGGCCAGCGTTTCGGCTTCCGCCTCGATCAGGTCGGCCCAGGCCTGGAGCGCCATGGTGCGCTCGCGTGGCCGGACGCCGCCCCAGTTGCTGGTCTTCAGCGCCGCCTTGGCGTTTTCCACCGCACGGTCGACGATGTCTGTTCCGGCCACTGGGCAGGCGGTATATGACTTGCCGTCCGAGGGGCGGCGCATTTCAATCCCACCCTCGGCCGAGATCAGTTCCCCGCCGATGAAGTGGCCGACGGGAAGGGGGATGGTATCGGGATCGAAGCTCAGGCTCATGGCGCCACTCTCAGCTATTCTGAAGGAGCCTAGCGCGAGCAGGGGCGCAGCATGCACCGTTCGGCGATCAGTTGCGGATGATTGTTGCGTGCTGGCGATGAGGGACGGCAAAATCTGTTGCGGGGCCAACGCCTCACGCGGACGCCATTACCCTACCGTCACATAGATTTTACGCACTGTTTCGATGGTCTTCCAGACACCGGTGAAGCCGGGCTTCATCACGAAGCTGTCGCCGGCGCGGTAGGTCACCGCCTCGCCGCCATCGGGCGTGATTTCAATCACGCCGGTGAGGATGTGGCAGAACTCGAAAGTCTCGCCCTTGATCGAGCGTGTCTCCCCGGGCGTCGCCTCCCAGACACCGGTATGGACAAGGTCGCTCTTGGCGGCATCCTGCGCCCAGGTCTTGAAGGCGGGATCGCCGGCAATCAGCCGTTCGGGTAGCGCCTTGGATTCGCGCGGCGGGAAGGCAGGGCTGGTGTCGACGGTCTTGAGAAGGGACAAGGGATGGCCTTTCAGGTTGGGTTTCAATAGCCGCGCGAACGGTCGACGAGCCCGATGGGGTCGAGCCCGGCGTGGTAGCGCCTGATGTTTTCGATGACAGCGCGTGCGGCCGTCGCGGGCTGGGTGACGCTGGCGATATGCGGGGTCAGGATGATCTTCGGATGCGACCAGAACGGATGGCTCGTCGGCAGCGGTTCGGGATCGGTGACGTCGATCATCGCCGCCGAAAGTTGGCCGCGGTTGAGCGCGGCGAGAAGGGCTTCATGGTCGAGCTGCGGCCCCCGGCCCGTATGGACGAGCGCTGCGCCCTTGGGCAGCTTCGCAAACAGGTCGGCATTCAGGAAACCGCGCGTATCCTCGGTCAGCGGCAGCAGGCACACCAGTATGTCGCTGTCGGCGAGCATTTCCTTCAACCCGAGTTCGCCATGATGACAGGTCACACCCTCGATCTGCCGCGGCGTGCGACTCCATCCGGCGAGCGGGAAGCCGAAAGGCTTCAGGCGATCGAGAGCGGCCTGGCCGAGCTGTCCAAGACCAAGCATGCCGAGCCGGCGCGACCCGGCCTGGAGCTGCGGGATATCGTGCCAATCGCCGGCGCGTTGCTGCGCCAGATATTCCGGCAGGTTGCGATGCAAAGCGAGCACGGCAAGCGTCACATACTCCTGCATCATGCGCACGATGCCGTCCTCGACCGTACGCACGATCTTCACCTGTTCCGGTACAGTGGTGAGGCGGAACTGGTCCACGCCGGCGCCAAGGGAAAACAGGATCTCCAGGTTCCTGTAGCGCGCGAGGTCTTCTGGCGCGGTCCAGGTAATGAGATAGCGTACGGCGTCGGGATCGACCGTTGCGGCATCCATCGTGAAGGGGACGTCCGGCAGTTCCTTGGCGAAGGCGTCGGCAAAGACCGCCCCGCGCCGCGCGTCGGAATTGAACAGGAATGTCATTCCGGTTCCCCTTCAAGCCGCGCAGCGGGCGCCCAGCGCTTCGATCATCCGCTGGCAGGCAGTGAGTTCGCTGGCAAGAATGTATTCGTCCGGCTTGTGAGCACGACCGATGTCGCCAGGGCCGCAGATGATCGCATCGAAGCCGGCGGCCTGGTAGAGCCCGGCTTCGGTGCCGTAGCTGACGGCGGCGAGCGGCACCTCGCCTGTCAACTCGCGCAGCAGTCCCGCCAGTGCCGCGTCTTGCGGCAACGATAGCGCCGGATAGGCACTCATCGGCGTCCACTCGACCCGAAAGCCTTCGGCCGCAAGGGCCTCTGCCCTTGCCCTGACGGGCGCAAGCAGGCTGGCCGGGTCGATCCCGGGTATGGCGCGCGCCTCCAGGTCCAGCGTGCAGGTGTCGGGTATGATGTTGACTGACTGTCCGCCCCCAACCACACCGGCCTGCAGCGAAGAATAGGCCGGCTCGAAGGCGGAGTTGAACGGACCGTGCGTCAGCCGCTCGGCTTCGCTCACCGCCGCGCTCAGCGCTTCGGACATCGCATGGATGGCGTTGAGCCCGAGGTCAGGCCGTGAAGAATGGCCGGAGCGCCCTTTGATGGCTACGCGGGCGGCGGCCTTGCCCTTGTGGCCGCGTACGGCGCGCATGCCGCTCGGCTCGCCGACGATGACGCCGAGCGGTTTTGCGCAAAGGTCGGGGAGGCGGGCGATCAGATGCGGCACCCCGCGGCATCCCACTTCCTCATCGTAGGAGAAGGCGAGATGGATCGGTCTGGCGAGGCGCAGTCCAGCCAGCATGGGCACAGCCGCCAGCGCAGCGGCAAGAAATCCCTTCATGTCGGTGGTGCCGCGTCCATAGAGGCATTCGCCTTCCCGGCGCAGCGAAAAAGGGGCCGAGCTCCACTGCGGTTCGCCGGCGGGGACGACGTCCATGTGGCCTGACAGGATGTAGCCCGGGACATCGGCGGGGCCGATCGTCGCGAAAAGATTGGAACGGTCGCCTTCCGGCCCCGGCAGCACGGTGACCCGAGTTCCGTGTTCTGCGAGATGGGTCTCGATCCAGCCGGCGATATCGCCGTTCGGCTTGCCCGCGACCGATGGAAAGGCGACGAGACGGTCGAGGATGTCAAAGACGTCCATTCCAGCCCTCAAAGCATATCGGGTTCGCCGGGATCGGTGCCGTCGACCATGTTTGCAACATTGTCAGAAAGGATGTGCGCGTTCTGACGCGATTGCGTGCCGAAAGCGAAAGTGTTTCAGTTGAATCTTGCGTTCGCACGCGGCTTTCGAGCAAATCGTACCGGTCTGCTCGTTTAGCGTTTACGGGCAGGGTCGGTCGTCGGTGTGCCGCGCTCTAGTGCGGAAATCTTGCAGGGGCATGGAATTGAAGCCGTCCGGAAGCTTGAAAATCGACACCTTCTCAATGCGTATCGGCGACATCGAAGGCGTCGAACTGGACCGGTTGCACGCGCTCTCGCTCTCCGTGGGATGGCCGCATCGCGCCGAGGACTGGCAGTTTCTGCGTGAATCGGGGCACGGGTTGGTGGCGCTCGACGAGATCGGTCGGGTTCTCGGTTCGGCCATGTGGTTCGCGCATGGCGCCGATTTCGCCACCGTGGGAATGGTCATCACCTCGCCGCGCCTCCAGACGCTGGGGGCGGGGCAATGGCTGATGAAGCGGGTCTTCGACAAGGTCGCCGGGCGCGATCTGCGCCTCAATGCAACGCGCGCCGCAAGGCGGCTCTATCTCTCGCTCGACTTCCAGCCGGAGAAGACCGTTTATCAATGCCAGGGCATCGCTCGCATGCAGACGACGGGTAGGCCTGAAAATACTCGGGGCGACGTCCGGACTTTGGGCACAAAAGATATTCCCGCCGTGGTCGCGCTCGACGCGGCAGGATTTGGCGTGAGGCGGGCGGCGCTCATCGAAAAGCTTTTCGCTTACTCGGCCGGCTATGGTCTTTTCAAGGGCGATACACTGAGCGCTTTCGCGCTCTGCCGGCCGTTCGGGCGGGGCCATGTCGTGGGGCCGGTCGTGGCGGAAAGCGACGCGGACGCCGTGGCGATCGTGCGGCCGCACGTTGCCGACCATTCGGGGTCGTTCCTGCGCATCGACACCCACATGGACAATGGCGATTTCGCCGCCTTGCTGTCGCACAGCGGAATGCCGGTTTTCGACACGGTGCTGACCATGTCGATGGGCAAACGCCTCGCCGATTTTGCCGTCGGCGGCGCAGTTACGCCGGTGACCTACGCGCTTGCCAGTCAAACTCTCGGGTAGTTCAGTCCAGTACGCAGGCAGGCGCAGCTGTCCACGCCTTCGCAGGCACTCTTGTGGCGCTAGGAGAAGTACGGTTTCTGCAGCTATGCTGGACCAAAAGCAGCAGACCAAAGTGGATTGTCACAACCTTCGCAGCTACCCAAGGCATGCGCGCACCAATGTGGCGCATATCTAGTCAAGTTTTGACGATGAATGCGTCGCGAAACCATGCGGAACGATACGGGAAGACTTCTGATTTTGGCCCACGAAAAACTCAATGAAATCAACAAGCTTAGTACATCCTCCGGGCCCACCAAAACGACCGATTAAGTGGCTGATTTTTACGAGATTTTTCAAAGGGCCCACGACGTGGACTCGAACCCCCTCATTTCTGACCAAGCACTTATTGGTCACATGTCAAAAAAATGGTCTTCTTTTGCTATCCGATGTCAAGTTGGTCGTGTCGCGATAACGGTCGATCGCCGGACAGAGTTGTGTCGCCTATTGGCTGGGCGCACGCATTTCTCTGGTCGCGGTGAAGGTCAGCTTTGCGCCTCATTTCGGACGCTGAACTCGAAATCCTTATTACCCGAAAGCCGACATGGATTGCCGCTGACGTTGTCATTGCTGATCTGACAACGCTCAACAACCTGGCTCGATTGCGAACGCCCAGCGCTTACGATTGCCATATCCTAGCTGCCAACCGCTCGAGGCATGGTCTTGAGGATTGCGTGCAGCCCTTCATGCCCCAGGGAGGGTGCTGCCTGCGCTCAGATGTCGGGTTATTGCCGCCCGGGCGGCGTGCGACACTATTGTTCGAAAGGCTCTCCCAGCGATGCCACGCCGTTGAGCTTGAGCAGACGTCGGTTCGAAGAAATGATGCCCAGCACGACGATTGTCACGAGATAAGGCAGGCTCGATAGAAGTTGCGAGGAAACGTCCAGTCCGGTGGCCTGGGCCGCCAGGCTTGCCAGGGAGACGGCGCCGAAGAGGCAGGCGCCGAGGAAGATACGGCTGGTGAGCCAGGTGCCGAAGACGACGAGCGCGATCGCGATCCAACCGCGCCCGGCAATCATGCCATCGGCCCACAGCGGCGTGTAGACCACGGCCGCGTAGGCACCGGCGAACCCTGCAAACGCGCCGCCGAAAGCGACGGCGGCGAAACGCACGGCGATTACCGGATAGCCGAGCGCATAGGCCGCCTTGGGATTTTCGCCGACGGCGCGCACGACAAGGCCGGTCTTGCTGTAGACGAATACCGCCCAGATGGCGACGGTCGCGGCCAGCGAGAGCCACACGATGACGTCCTGGGCGAACAGGCCGCCGATGACCGGGATATCTGAAAGCCAGGGCAATGAAAGCTTCGGTAGGCCTTTGACCGTGAGGCTCTCATAGCTCTTGCCGAACAGTGCCGAGAGGCCTTGGCCGAGTATGCCTATGGCGAGTCCCACTGCGACCTGGTTCGCGCGGAGCCCCAGCGCGATGACGGCAAAGACAAGGGAAAGAGCCGCGCTGGCGAGGCCCGCGGCGAGGAAACCCAGGAGGTGACCGCCGCCGTGATAGACGATGATGAAGGCGACGACCGCCCCCATGGCCATCATTCCCTCTACGCCGAGATTGAGGACGCCGGCCCGCTCGGCCACCATTTCGCCCAGCGCGGCCAGAAGGAACGGCGTGGCCGCCGCCAGCATTCCGGCGACGATGAACTCGAGGGCATTCATGGAGTGCTTCCGTGAGCAGCATGGCGCCATTCGAGCCGGTATCGGACGAAGGCAATCGCGACGAGATAGGCGAGCAACAGGCTGCCCTGAAAGACCCGGACCGCGGCCACCGGCAGATTTGCCGAGACCATGGCGTTGTCGCCGCCAATATAGAGGGCCGCCATGAGCAGCGCGGAAAAAATGATGCCTATCGGGTGAAGGCCGCCGAGATACGCAACGATGATGGCGGCATAGCCGTAACCGGTCGAGATGGAGCGCTGCAATTGGCCGAGTGGCCCGGCCACCTCCGCCGCCCCGGCGAGGCCCGCCGCGAAGCCACCGATGAGGAGGGAAAGCCAGATCGCGCGTCCTTCGTTGAAGCCGGCGTATGCGGCCGCGCGCGGAGCAAGGCCGCCGACCTGCAGCTTGTAGCCAGCGAAACTCCTCTGCATGAAGACCCAGGCCGCGAGGGAGAACGCGAAGGCGATAAGCAGCGAGACGTTGACGCGGGTGCCGGGGATCAGGATCGGCACCGTCGCGTCGTACTGGAACATCACCGACTGTGGGAAGTTGAAGCCGGCCGGATCCTTCCAGGGACCTAGAAGCAGATAGTTGAGAAGTTGCGCGGCAACGAGCGCCAGCATGAGGGATACGAGAATCTCGTTTGCGTTGAGCCGCACGCGCCAGAACGCCGTGAGCGAGGCCCAAAGCGCGCCGCCCAGTGCGCCGAGGACGAGCATCGCAGGCCAAATCCACTGGCCGGTTGCCTGCGGGAGCCAAATGGGAATGGCCGACGCGAAGATTGCGCCGAGAATGAACTGGCCCTCGGCGCCGATGTTGAAGATCTTTGCGCGAAAGCCGATGGCAAGCCCCTGCGCAATCAGCAGCAGCGGCCCCATCTTGAGCAGGACTTCCGAGAACGAGGCCCAAGACAGGAAGGGCTCCAGAAGCATCGCTTGGAAAACGGCGACCGGATCGCGGCCCATCAGGAGGTAGAGCCCGAGATTGAGTAGCGTCGCCACGCCGAGCGCGGCTGGCGGGGCGACCAGCTTGATTGCAAGCGAGGCGTGTTCCCGGCGCACCAGAACGGGAAGGAACGGCCGGGACAGGGCGCTCATGCAGGAACCTTTTCGGCGGTTGAATGGGCGCCGATCATGTATCGGCCGATCTCCTCGGGTCTGGTGTCGCGGGTCACCAGCGGCTGGCTCAGCCGGCCCTGATGGATCACCTGGATCGCATCGCAAAGCTCGAACAGTTCCTCCAGTTCCTCCGAGATGACCAGGATGCCCATGCCTTCGTTGCGCAGGGCGACAAGGCGCTGGCGGACGGCGGATGCGGCGCCGACGTCCACGCCCCAGGTGGGCTGTGCGACAAACAGCAATTTAGGGGACAGCATGATCTCGCGTCCCACGATGAACTTCTGCAGATTGCCTCCCGAAAGCGCGCCGGCCTCCGCTTCGCAACCGGGCGTGCGCACGTCGTTTTGCCGGATGCAGTCCTCGGTGAAGGCTTTGGCACGGGCAGTGTCGACAAGGCCGCGTTTCAACAAGCCGAACGGATGGGCGGTCAGGAGGCTGTTGAGGACGAGAGACATCTCCGGCACCGCGCCGCGGCCGAGCCTTTCCTCCGGAACGAAAGCGAAGCCCAGCCGGCGGCGGGCCGCCGCATTGAGCGCGCCAACATCCTTTCCCATCATGTAGATGCGATCGGACTTCTCGCGCGGCAGCATCGTCTCGCCTGAGATTAGCGCGGCGAGCTCGCTCTGCCCGTTGCCCGAGATGCCAGCGATTCCGAGAATCTCGCCCGCCCGGACCGTCAGGCTGACGTCGGAAAGCTCGGCGGCGAAGGGATCGTCGGGCCGATGGTCGAGGCGGACGATTTCAAGGCGCTTTTCCCCGTCGGAATGTGCAATAGCCGGCATGGGCTTCGGCATGTCGCGGCCGATCATCATGCGGGCGAGGTCGTGTGCGTCGTGGCCGCGGGGATCCACATTTCCTGTGATGCGACCGCCGCGCAGGATGGTCGCGCGGTCGCATACCGCGCGGATTTCCTCCAGCTTGTGCGAGATGAAAAGAATGGACACGCCGCCGTCGCGCAGCCGCCGCAATGTCTCGAAAAGCTTCTCCACCGATTGCGGTGGCAGGACGGAGGTCGGTTCGTCGAGGATCAGGAGCTGCGGTTCGGTCATCAGGCAGCGGATGATTTCCACCCGCTGCCGCTCTCCAACCGAGAGCGCGTGCACATGAGCGAGCGGATCGACCTCAAGGCCGAAGTCGCGACCGAGCTTGCGGATGCCTTGCGCAAGGTCCGATTTCCTCCCGGGCACGACCAGCCGGACGTTCTCCACAACCGTCAGCGTCTCGAACAACGAGAAATGCTGGAAGACCATGCCGATCCCCTTGCGCCTCGCATCCGCCGGGGACGCGAGCGCAAGGGACTCTCCTTTCCAGATCGCTGTTCCCGCGTCCGGCTGCTCGACGCCGTAGATCAGCTTCATCAGCGTCGACTTGCCCGCTCCGTTTTCCCCGAGGATCGCATGGATCGAGCGCGGAGCCACATCCAGATCGATGCCTCGATTTGCATGGATCTGGCCGTAGCTCTTGGAGATGCCGCGCAGCGACAGCAGCGGGACGGTCATTGTCACTTCGGCAGCGGCGTGGTGACACCCTTGACATGCCAGTCCATGGCGACGATCTCGGCCACGGTCATCGTCTTACCGGCGGGCACGCCTTCGCTGCCGTCGGCCTTGGCGATCGGACCGGCAAAGGGCGAGAAACTGCCGTCGGCGATCTTGGCTTCGACTTCCTTGATCTTGGTCATGATGTCTGCCGGGATGCCCGGGTTCCAGTCGACGACTTCGACGACCTTGTCGCCGACACCCAAGAAGGCGCTGGCGCCCTTGAAGGTACCGGCAAGGTGGGCGTCGACCGAGGCTTTGAAGAAGGGCGACCAATCGGTCGCCACGCAGCCGAGATAGGTCTTGGGCGCGTATTTCTTCATTGACGAGTTGAGGTTGAAGGCGGGGATGCCCGCCTCCTCGCAAGCCGCAACGACCGAAGGCGTGTCCTGCGCGTTGGAGAAGATGACGTCGCATTTCTGCGCCAGCAGCGCCTTGGCGGCTTCCTGCTCCTTGGCCGGGTCGAACCAGGAGTTCACCCATACGATCGAAACCTCGACATCGGGCTTCACGGCTTGCGCACCCAATGTGAACGCGTTGATTGATGTGATCAGTTCGGGAATGGCGAAGGCGGAAACGGAGCCGAGCTTGCCGGTCTTCGAAAGCGCGGCTGCCGCCATCCCCATCAGATAGGTGCCCTGGGAGTATTGTGCCGCGAAGGGCGAGAAGTTCGGCGCCACCTCGAAACCGGAAGCATGCAACACGGTGACGTCGGGATTGCGGCGCGCGATCTGCAGGGCGCCGTTCTGATAGCCGAAGGAGCCGGCGATGAGGACCTTGTTACCGTCCGCGACCGCCTTGTTCATGATGCGGTCGGCGTCGGGACCTTCCTGAATGTTTTCGAGGATGGTGACCTTCACCTTGTCGCCGTAGGCCGCCTTGACCGGATCGAGCCCGTCGGCCAGCGCACGGCCCCAGCCAACGTCGCCAACCGGCGAGGGGACCACCAGCACGATGCCCAGTGGTCCGTCGGCGGCGAGCACGCGGCTGCCCACCGCGGCGACAAGCCCGGTAGCTGCAGCGCCCTTCATCAATGTTCTGCGGGTAAGATTTGTCAGCATGTCGGTTCCCCTTGCTTTTGGTTTTGGTTGCTAGAATTCCACGGTGGCGAGCGCCGCCTCGGCTTGCGCGAACAGCCTTGCCTCGTCGAGCCCCGGGAACTCTCCCCGTGCCCAGACGATGCGGCCGTTGATCATCGTCATGTCGGTCGGCGCGCCGATGCCTACCTTGGCCAGCAGGCTCAGCGGATCGTGCCGCGTGCCGACATAGTCCATGCGCCGCGTGTCGATGGCGAACAGGTCGGCGGCCATGCCAAGCGACAGCCTGCCGATGTCGCTGCGCCCGAGCAGCGCCGCGCCCCCGGTCGTTGCATAGCCGAGAAAATCGCCAGGCGGCGGAACCGGGTGGTCACGTGTCGACGCCGACAGGCATTGCAGCATGTAGGCGGAATGGATGCAGTGCATCAGGTTGGAATTGTCATTCGAGGCTGCACCGTCGCAACCCAGCCCCACTCTGAGCCCGAGAGCCGACATCGCCGGTATGTCGGTGATTTCGGCGCCGACGAGATAGACCGGCTCCGGGCAGTGCGCGACGCCGGTGCCAGTGGCAGCCAACTTGCGCAGTTCGTCATGGGTCAGCTCCCAGCAATGGGCATAGAAGGCATCCGACCCGCAGAAACCTATCTCCGCGCAATAGTCCACCGTGCGCAGGCCGTGGCGGGCTTGCATCACCGGGCTTTCGCCTTCGCCGACATGGGTGTGCATGCGCACCTTGCGGTCGCGCGCCAGGGTCACCGATTCCACGAATGTCTCGCGATAGCAGTTGACCGGCTGGCACGGCGCGACGACGACCTGGCGCATGCTGAACCTACCGTCATCGTGATAGGTATCGATCAGCCGGGCGCAGTCGGCGATGAACTCGTCCGTCGTTTCCAGCATGGCGTCGGGAATGGTCGAGCCTTCCGACTTCGGCAGCGTGTTGCCGCCACGTCCGGCATGGAAGCGCATGCCAAGCAGTTCGGCCGCCTCGAACTGCCGGTCGATGAGCCTTTTGCCGGCATGCCGCGGAAAGCAGTACTGATGGTCGAAGGCCGTGGTGCAGCCGTGCTTTATCAACTCCGCCATGGCCGTGACCGATGCGTGGTAGAAGCACTCCTCGTTCAGCCGAGAAAAGATGGGATAGATGCGGTCGAGCCATTCGATGACCGACAGCTTCGTCCAGTCCAGGTCAGCGCGGTTGCGCACGAAACACTGGAAGAAGTGGTGATGGGTGTTGACGAGGCCAGGATAGACGAACCAACCGGTGGCGTCGTGGGCGACGGTCCCGACAGGCAGTTCCCCTTTGTCCAGGCCCTCGCCGATGGCCCGTACAGCCGCGCCGTCGGTCAACACGTCGACGTTGCGGCGGATGCCCGGACCGTTGCCATCGTCCACGATCACCGCGGCGCAGTTCTTCAACAAATAGCCCGCCACGTCAGGCCTCGCCTACTTCAGGGACGGGCTCGGGCTTGAGCTCGTGCAGCCGATGGATGCCGGGCATCTCGATGAAACCCTCGATGGCGCGGATCGCCCGCGACCAGAGCCGGATCGCGGGATAGGGATCGAGCGAAACGCCCCCGTCGGGCGCCAGCGCCACATAGGGAAAACAGGCGATGTCCGCGACCGTCGGCCGGTCCAATGCGAGGAAGCGCTGGCCGCGGATACTCTGTTCTACGAGACCAGCTTCCAATTCGCGCAGGGCCGCCGTTCCCTGTCCCTGAAGGGCATCGATGTTGCCCGGGCGCAGCAGCATCTCGTGCAGGCGCGCCGCCCCCAGGCTTGCGGTCAGCCGATGCGAGAAAGAAATCCACTGCTGGACGCGCGCCGCATGTATGGCAGTATCGTTGCCCAACCATTGCGGTGCCGCCGTCGCGGCAAGGTAGACAAGCATGGCCGAAGATTCGGTCAGGACGAGGTCGCCGTCCTCGAGGATCGGGATCGAACCCGCCGGATTTAGTGTCATGAGTTCCGGACCGCGATGCTCGGCGCCGGGATGAAAATCGACGGGCCGGATGCTGAGCTTCACTCCTACCAGCGCGGCCATCAGGCGCACCTTGTAGCAGCTTGGCGACAGCACGTAATCGTAGAGCTTCATTGCGCCACCAGTTGCGCGCCGTAGGTGTAGCCATGGCGCTTCAGCCAGCGCCGGTAGGCAACCGAAGTCAGGTCGGCTCGCGTGGGTATCTCCATGCCGGGGTCGAGCGGCAGCAGCCCTGGTATCTGGTTTTCGAGGATCGACCGGTCCTGGACAAAGATCGTCTGCTGGAAATGGATCAGGTCCGTCATCGGCGTCTCGTCGTCGAACAGCGCCATCCATGGCCACACGTTACACAGGTCTTCGGCAAGCGGCTGCACGAAAAGCGTAATGACGTCCCATTCGCCCGGGCGCGGCGGGCAGGTCTTGTAGAGGATTGAGCAGGTCGGCGCGGGCACGCGATACATATATTCCGTCGTTATGCCGCCTTCCGCCGATTTGGCGGCCTGCGGCTGGTAGAACTTCACCTGGGTCGCCCAAACCTCGTCTTCGTCCTCCCGGATCTCGACCTTGTAGTTCTGGACCTCTGTGTGCGGTTCGGAGCCCAATATATCGGTATGGACGAACGGAAAATGAGCAATGTCCAGGAAGTTCTCCACGGCGCGCAATGGCGAGCAGCGCACGCGAACCACCCCGACATCGACGAGCCGGCGGCCGGGCTGATCGGCCTCGGGGATCGCAAACAGCGGCTTTTGCGGATCACCGAGCGATGACCAGACATGACCATAGCGGATGCAGGCCGGCAGCGCGCGTTCGTTGCGGCCCGTGACCTTCGCGTTTCCGTCTTCGCCGCGCCTCACCACGATCGGCTCGCCCATCAGGGCCGTCTTGCGTCCATGCACATCAAGCTGGCTGGCGAGGCCGACCGGATACCATTCGTCGATCATCGCGTTACGGGTCATTGGGCGATCCCGCTGCGCGAAATATGCTCGGCCGCCCGTCGCAGCGCCTCGGCGGCCCTCGACGCGGCGATACGCTGGGTCGGATTGCTGTCTTCGTCCACCAGAACATGCATCAGCGTCCGCGCTTGCCCTTCGGGGGCAAGCAGCAGCTGGACGGTCTGGGCATTGTGCGTGTAGTCGAGCAGGCCTGCGGCGGACTTCGTGCCCGCGGCCGCCTCCAGCGCCGCGATGTCCGTTTCCGCCATCATCGAGCGCAGGGGGGCAAGGCCGTCGAACCGCGGCGGCCCGGCGGCGGGTTCGCCAGCGGAAATCCATATGATACCGTCGCCGTCCTCAACGGGCTGCATCGCGACACGAATCGTGTCCGGCGGCGTCAGTCCCGGATGGGCCGGGATGCGCAGGCAGTTTCCCTCCCGGGCATAGCTCCAGCCGTGATAAATGCAGGACAGGGTCTCACCGCGCACGAAGCCGTGGGAAAGGCGCATTCCGCGATGGGGGCATCTGTCGGCAAAGGCCGCCGCACGGCCGGAGCGGCTTCGCCAAAGGGCAACCGGTCCGGCTGGCGATTGCGCCGGCATTACGGTTCCCGCCGGCAAGTCCGCAGAGAGGGCAATAGGCATCCATGAGCCGGTCGGATAAGGCGGCATACATCAACTTTCAAACAACACCAGTATCTTCCCGCGCGCAGCTTCGCGGTCAAGGATATGCTAATAGACCGGGTTACGTTTGCACAACATTTCCTCACTGGCAACAATGCCCAAAAAAGGTGCATGGTGCCTTTGGCGGGCAGAGGCCGCAGGCCGGAAACTAGGCCGATTCGCTCTCGATCGGCGCCCGGCGGATGGCTTCGACCCAGACATCGATTGGTCCAAGAGAGCACCCCATCTCCATCATGTCGATGAGCTCGGCCGGACCGGCAATGTCGAGTTCGATGCGGTCGGGACCGGCAACGCATATTGCCTGCGCGAGCCCGAGCTTGGCGGCGTGACGCTCGATCCACGGAAGGAAGGATGCCGCCTCGACATCGCCGAGGATCGTCATGCGCTCTCGCCAGGAATAGCGATTTTGCTCGCTCATAGAACCTCGGCAATGAAACAGATTAATTATATACCTATCTACATTGTGCTCAATCGCTGAAGCACCTTTGGGCGCGAGTTCTTGCGACGTTACAGCGACCGTTCCCGGGCAGCGCCATGTCAACGGCGGGAAGTGGCCGCACCAGCCACTACAGGGCAATCGGGATGACGGTACTTTTCGAGGCGACGAACACACCTCGTCGAAAGCCGAAAGTGCAGAAATCGCCCGATTGGTGCCGATAGTTGGTGAAACCTCAAAGTATTTTTTGCGGCGATTTTCCCTTTAAAATCAAAAGCGTAACTTTTTGACGGGCCAAGCGTAGGCTTTCGGTGCTGCAAGCAAGAAAAACCCAGCTAGATCAATGACCTAGCTGGGTTGGAAACAATCGAGTGGGATTGAGCGCTCCGCGCCCGGACGGATCTGCAGCAGTTTCGTGACGCCCGCGAACCGCGGACGGCCAGTGTTTGTGCCTTTTGCGGTCTACTTGGCAGCCCATTTACTGAAGCGCATCATGGGACGCGCTACGGGTCGGTTCGTCGAGGGAGCGACCGCCTCTTACTCCGCTGCCGAAGCGGTCAAGTCGGAACGCGGCCGCCAGCCGAGTACCGGCGCGACATTCGCGATGACGTCGCGGATGATCTGCTCATATTCATGCTGCTCAAATTCATAGGGAAGTTCGAGCCGCAATTCGTCCACCTTGGCCAGCACCGGGTCGCTGGCCAGTTGCTCGAGTATCTGTTCGGACGTGCCGACGATGTCGCGGGCAAACAGCGTGCGGCGTTCGCCATGTGCCTTCAAGGTGCGTTCGTGGCGTCCGGCCGCATAGTCGGCATAGCGTTTCCGTGTCCGCGCATCAGCGCTGTCGAACGGCACGATCACCCGTCCCAGCGCTACGCGCCCTTGCCTGTTACTTTGCTGGGCAAAATAGGTCTCCAGCTGGTGTAACTGCGCTTCGAAGAAATTGCCGGTTCCCTCGCCGGAGGTGACGTTGCCGATCAGCAGGTTGAGACCGTTGCGCCCCGTCCATTCAACCGATCGCAGCGAGCCGCCGCCATACCAGATTCTGTCGAGCAGCCCCGGCGCGTGCGGCTGCAGGCGAGGGCGCACGCGGCCGCCGGGAAATTCGATGATCGCGCCGGGCTCGCCGATCGGATCGCCGCGCAGATTGTTGACGAAGCGCAAGACGCGCTCATGCGAGAAATCGAAACTCCGCCAGTCGCCATCGAAGACAAGCGGCCCGAGAACATCGGCATGCGGCGGGAAGCCGGCACTCAGGCCGACATTCAACCGGCCGCGCGACAGCACGTCGACGGTCGACAGGTCCTCGGCCAGGCGGTAGGGGCTTTCATAGCCGATCGGGATCACCGCCGTGCCGAGTTCGATGCGGCTTGTGCGCTGCGTGGCGGCGGCCAGGAACGCGGCGGCAGACGAGATGCCCGGCTCGAGATGGCGCTGCCGCACCCAGGCGCCGTCATAGCCGAGCCGCTCGCCGAGCTCGAACAGCTGCAGCGTTTTCTCGAGCCCCGAATGCGGATCGCTGTCAGGGTAGTTGCCGGGTGTGAGAAAGGCGAGCCTGCGGATGCTGCGCGAGATTGACGTCAAGGCCGCTGCCTCCCTTCCATGCCTGCGCCTAGTACTTCTTCAGCCCAGGCGGATTGGTCCGCGACTGCGCGATCTGCTCGTCGGTCAGGCTCCATCGCGCGAGCGCCTTGGCATAGGTCCCGTCCTTGATGGTTTCGTTGAGCGCAGCGGTGATGATTTCGGCGATGCCGCTATCCTTCTTGGTGGTGACGCCGACATCGGTTGTCAGCGGCCAGCCGGCGTTGACGGTTCCGACCGACCGAGTTTCACCGGTAAGCGCTGCCTGATAGGCCTGAGCCGAATTCATCGAGAAGATCGTGTCGGCGCGGCCGGAGCGGATTGCCAGGCTGGAGGCAGCGGTATCCTCGAGATAGATGATCTCGACAGGCTTCAACCCGGCTTCGACATCAAGCCTGCTCCATTCAAGAATGATCTTTTCCTGGATCGTGCCGGCATCGGTGATGACGCGCAGCCCGGCAATGTCCTTAGGTTCCTTGATCGCGGTGATCGGGCTGTCGTTCCTCACATAGAAGCCGTGCAGGCCCTGCCGGTAGCTCGAAAAATCGTACTTCAGCTTGCGCTCTTCGGTGACGCCGACATTGCTGATGACGGCGTCGTATTTCCCGGACGCCAGCCCGAGCGGCCAATCTTCCCAGGCCACGGCGACGAGATTGAGTTTTCGGCCGAGCTTGTCGGCAATCAGCTGGGCGATATCGGGATCGGCGCCGATGACGGTTGCCGCATCGGTGGCGTAGGTGGCAACTGGCGGCGTCCCGCCGGGAGCGATGCCAACCGTCAAGACGCCGTCCTCGACGAATTTGAAACGCTGCGGGATCGACGCGATCAGGGCCGGGTCCTTCTCGGCGCGCGGGCGGGCGGACTGTTCGGGGCTGAGGTCGAAAGGCTCCGACGCAAGCGACACGAGGGAGGCCGCCAGAAACGCCGAAATGCCGATGACGGCCTGGATGGCTTTGGTTCTCAAGAGCATAGGATTTCCAATTGTTTGCGGTGTTGTCTGGGTATTTCGTCGGCGCGCCTGCATGGCTGAAGAGGCGGACGCCGATGGCGTCCGCCTCCAACGTGTTTCGGCTCAGCTGTTGGGCTTCGGCAGGCCGGGCGGGTTGGTGTGCGACTGGTCGATGGCCTCGGCGGTCAGGCTCCACTTCTTCAGCACTTCGCCATATTTGCCGCTGGCGATCAGCTCGTTGATGGCGAGCGTGATGGCGTCGGCCAGGCCGCTGCCCTTGCGCGTCGCCACCGCGATCTCGGCGGTCAGCGGCCAGCCGCCGCTGACGATGCCGACCAGCTTGGTCTTGCCGCTGACGGCGGCGGCGTAGGCGAGTGTCGCATTGGGGTTGAACTCGGCATCGGCGCGGCCCGACTGGATGGCGAGCTGGCTGGCGGCAGAATCGTCATAGTACTGCACCTCGACAGGCTTCAGCCCGGCCGCGACATTCTCGCGGTCCCACTCCAGCAGCACCTTTTCCTGGTTGGTGCCGGCGCCGGTGATCACCCTCAGGCCAGCGACATCCTTCGGCTCCTTGATCGAGGTGATCTTGCTGTCGGCCTTCACATAGAAGCCGAGCACATCTTGCCGATAGGTCGAGAAGTCGAACTTCTCCTTGCGCTCTTCCGTAACCGTCACATTGCTGATCACGGCATCATATTTCCCAGAGGCAAGGCCAAGCGGCCAATCGGCCCAGGCGACTGGAACGAGGTCGAGCTTCAGCCCCAGCGTTTCGGCGATCAGCACGGTGATATCAGGATCGGTACCGACTACCGTCTTGGCATCGGTAGCATAGGTGCCGACGGGCGGATCCCACGGATGGGTGGCGATGGTTAGATATCCCTCCTTGGCGAACTTGAAATTGGGCGAGATCGCCGCCGCTGCCTTGTCGCTCTTTTCGGCGTGGATCCGGCCTGGCTGCTCCGGGGTGAGATCGAATTCCGCCGCCTGGGCGACGGAGGTGAAAGCGATCGCCGATAGGACCGCGCCGAACGCGAGGGATATAGGCTTCCTGTACAATGTCATGGGTCTCTCCTTGCATGACGGACGTGCGGGGTTGACGCTCCCGATGGGGAGCCTGCAAAGCCGGCGGTTCGCACATGGCGCCGGCACGTTTTGCTGAAAGTCCGGGCGCTAGAGAACCTTGGCGAGGAACTCGCGCGTGCGTTGGTGGGCGGGCGTTGTGAAGACCCTGGCCGGCGTCCCGACTTCGAGGATCTTGCCACCTTCCATGAAGACGATGGTGTCGGCGACTTCGCGAGCGAAGCCAATCTCATGAGTAACGATCACCATCGTCGTGCCGGAGGTCGCCAGCTCCTTGATGACATCGAGCACCTCGCCGACGAGTTCGGGATCGAGCGCCGAGGTCGGTTCGTCGAAGAGCAGCACCTTCGGCTTCAGCGCCAGCGCCCTGGCGATCGCGACGCGCTGCTGCTGGCCGCCGGACAGATGCCGCGGATAGGCGTCGGCCTTCTCCGGCAGGCCGATGCGGGCGAGCAGGTCCCGCGCCAGCTCAATCGCCTCGTCGCGCGAAACACCCTGCACCGAGACGGGCGCCTCGATGATGTTTTCGATCACCGTCAGATGCGGGAAGAGGTTGAAGTTCTGGAACACCATGCCGATGGCGGCGCGGCGGCGGCGAATGGCCGCTTCCTTGAGCTCGTAGAGCGTATGGCCGTCACGATGGTAGCCGACCAACTCATCGTCGATGGTCACGAACCCGGTGTCGGTGCGCTCGAGATGGTTGATGGTGCGCAGCAGCGTCGACTTGCCGGCACCGGACGGCCCAATGATCGCCGTCACCGAGCCCGGTGCCAGATCGAGGTCGACGCCATCGAGCACTGTGAGTGCGCCGAAGCGCTTGGAGACGTCACGGATTTCGATGCGCCCGACACCGCGCAGCGCCAGTTTTTCGCCGGCGGTGACCAGTGGCTTGCGAACCGACACAGCTGGCGCCGTGAAGAGGGGCGCGGGCGTGGCCACTGGTGCTGTGCGACGGCCGGTCAGGAAGGCAAGCACGCCGGGCAGCAGTGGGCCGGACGGCGTGCGCACGGCGCCGCGCGAAAAGCGTCGCTCGATGCCGAGCTGGATGATCGACAGCACGCTCATGATGATCAGGTACCAGATGGTCGCCACCATCAGGAGCGGGATCACTTCCAGATTGCGCTTGTAGATGACCTGGACGGTGTAGAAGAGCTCGGGCAAAGCGAGCACGTAGACCATCGAGGTCGACTTGGCCAAACCGATCATCTCGTTGAAGCCGCTGGGCAAGATGGCGCGCATGGCTTGCGGCAGCACGATGCTCAGCGCCTGCCGGCGCCGCGACAGGCCGAGTGCGGCTGCGGCCTCATGCTGGCCCTGGTCGACGGAGAGAATGCCGCCACGGATGATCTCGGCCGAGAAGGCGGCCTGGTTGAGGCTCAAGCCGACCACCGCCACCCAGAACGGGGTGAACATCTCGACGGTGTTGTACTGCGCAAACAAAAGGCCAGTGAACGGCACGCCGACATCGATGGTCGGATAGAGATAGCCGAGATTGTTGAGGACGAGCAGCAGCACGATCAGCGGGATGGAGCGCAGCAGCCAGATATAGGCCCACGAGACGCCCGACAGTAGCGGCGAGGCGGAGACGCGGGCGAATGCGAGCAACGTCCCCAGGAAAAAACCGAGTGCGGAGGCGAGCACGGTCAACAGCAGCGTTCGGCCAAGGCCGACTAGCACGGGTTCGGAGAGGAAGAACCGGGCAAAGACATCCCAACCCCATCTCGGATTGGTCAGAATCGATTGCAACGTGAAGAAGATGAGCACAACGGCAACGACAGTGCCAACGACGCGCCAGGGATGCCTGGCCGGCACCACCCTGTAGCCATGACGGTCCGCGGGGAGCGGTATGGTCCTGGGAGAAACTGCCTCGCCTATGTCGGCCGTCACTGTCATGGGTCGCCGTCGCTCCAATGGAGTAGTATTTCGAGAGAGTAATTTATCTGTATAAGTAAACCTGGATGACCCTAGCGATCACAAGATATATTACACGACTTTTGTTTTTATATTTTTAGAGTTCGGGAGTTTAATCATCTATCTTATTCAGGTTTCGTGGGTACGTTGCCGCGCTTGATCGCTGAATCAGCTTGCCTTGCGTTCCAGCGCGTTCGGCCCGAATTCCAGAGTCAAGCCGCTGATGTCCTTTTCGAATGGCAGCGTGCCGTGGATTTCCGGGTCGACGGCGGTGTCGAAAAGCGCGGTGTAGCCGTCGCTGAGATAAAGCCCGGCCGCCTCCGGCTGCCGGAAACCCGTGGTCAGATAGAGCCTGGTGTAGCCCTGGCGCGCGGCCTGCAGTTCGAGTTCGGCCAGCACCTTGCGTGCCAGTCCCTGACGGCGCAGATCGATATGCGTCCAGACGCGCTTCAATTCGGCGGTGCGTTCGTCATAGCGCTTGAAGGCGCCGCCGGCGATTGCCACGCCGTCGCGCGTCAGCAGCACGAAGTTGCCATGGGGCGGCGCGAAGAGTTCGGCGGGGTAGCGACGCATCTCCTCGCCGGGTTCGCCAAAGTGGTCGCCGTAGCGGGTCGTATATTCCCAGGTCAGCGCTTCGATGAGGGGTGCTGCGCGCGGATCGATCGGGGTCGTGTAGAGAAAGCTGTCTGTCATGGCGTGGGCCCTGTTGCCGGCTCGCTTGTCCGCGGAGCCTCGTTCGCGGCGAGATAGTCCTGGACCAGCGCCACCCAGTAGCGTGCGGCGTCGGGGAGGATGTCGTCGTTGAAGTCGTAGTTGGGGCTGTGCAGGTCGGCGCTGTCGCCATTGCCGATGAAGAGATAGCTGCCCGGTCGCGCCTCGAGCATGAAGGCGAAATCCTCGCTGGCGGTGATCAGCGGGAAATTGGTCTCGATCCGCTCGGTGCCGAAATGCCGGAGCGCCACCTGGCGGGCGAATTCGGTCTCTTCCAGGTGATTGACGAGGGTGGGATAGCCGCGCGGATAGTTGACCTCGGCGGTGGCGCCATAGCTTTGCGCCTGTGCCTGGGCGAGTGCGATGATGCGTGTGCGGATCTGCTCGCGTACTGTCTTGCTGAAGGTGCGGATTGTGACTTTGAGCTCGACGCTGTCGGGTATGACGTTGGCGGCGATGCCGCCATTGATGGTGCCGACGGTGACCACCGCCGTCTCCAGCGGGTCGACATTGCGCGACACGATCGTTTGCAGCGCCATCACCAGCGAGGCGGCGGCGACTATGGGGTCAACTGCATGGTTGGGCCGCGCGCCATGGCCGCCCTTGCCGACGATGCGGATGATGGCGAGGTCGACGGAAGCCATGGCCGGACCGCTGAGGAAGGCGAACTGCCCCGCCGGCACGCCCGGCCAGTTGTGCAGGCCGAAGACAGCGTCGACCGGGAAGCGTTCGAACAGCCCGTCGGCGATCATCGCCCTGGCGCCGGCGCCGCCTTCCTCGGCGGGCTGGAAGATCAGGCGCAGCGTGCCCGAAAACTTCCGCGTCTCGGCAAGATGGCGGGCGGCAGCCAGCAGGATCGCGGTGTGCCCATCATGCCCGCAGGCATGCATGACGCATGGATTGGTGCTGGCATAGGGCAGGCCGGTCGCCTCGACGATCGGCAAGGCGTCCATGTCGGCGCGGATGCCGATGCTTTTCTCGCCGAGCCCATTGCGCAGCGTGCCGACCACGCCGGTGCCGCCGATATTTTCAGCGACGTCGTAGCCCCAGGATCGCAGACGTTCGGCAACCAGCGCGCTGGTCTTCCTCTCCTTGTAAGCCAGCTCCGGCTCGCTGTGCAGCTTGCGGCGCAGGGCGACGAATTCGTCCACGTGGTCGAGGATCGCCGCTTCGGTCGTGATCGACTGCGGAGGAGCCTGAAAGCTCATCAGGCGGCTTCCTCGGTGGCCGTGGGAGAGGCAGCCTGCGCATAGCGGCTTTCTTTGAAAGGCAGCCCGAGATGATCGCGCAGCGTCGTGCCGATCTGGCTGCGGGCGTGACGGCCACGCTTTTCCAGAATGGGCAGGACATGCGCTTCGAAGTCGTCGAGCCCGGACGGGATGACCTGGAAACCGAGCACGAAGCCGTCGGCCGCTCCGCCATCGACCCAGCGGACCAGCCGGTCGGCGATCTTTTCGGGCGTGCCGATGAATTCGTTTCGCGACGTCGCCGCGTCCAGTGCGACTTCGCGCAGCGTGAGTTTCTTCTCCCTGGCGACACGCTTGATGCGATCGGTGGTGGAGCGAAAATTGTTCTTGCCGATGTCGCCCAGCTCCGGGAATGGATCGTCGACCGGGTAGGCAGTGAAATCATGATGGTCGAAGAAACGGCCGAGATAGAGCAGCGCCTCGTGAACGCTGACGAGGTCGCGTATCTCGCGATATTTGCGCTCGGCCTCCTCTTCCGTCGAACCGACGATCGGGGCGATGCCGGGGAAGATTTTTATGTGGTCGGCCGAGCGGCCATGCGCGACGGCGCTTTCCTTGAGCCGGCGCGACAGCTCGCGATTTTCCTCGAAGGCGGCGGCGTTGGCGAAGACGGCATCGGCATGCTGGCCGCCAAGCGAGATGCCGTCATCCGAGCCGCCAGCCTGGAAAAGCACGGGCTGTCCCTGCGGTGAGCGGCCGAGATTGAGCGGCCCTTCGGCTGAATGGAACCTGCCTTTGAAGTTCAGCCGGTGCATCCTGGAGAAGTCGGCATAACGGCCGGCCTGGCGGTCGCGCACGAAGGCATCGTCGTCCCAGGAATCCCACAGGCCCTTGACGATCTCGATATGCTCGGCGGCGATCTCGTAGCGCAGCGCGTGTTCGGGATGCTTGTCGCGGCCGTAATTTTTGGCCGAACCTTCGAGCGGCGAGGTCACCGCGTTCCAGCCGGCGCGGCCGCCGCTGACGGTGTCGATTGAGCCGAACTGCCGGGCGACGGTGAACGGATCGCTGTAGGAGGTGGACAGCGTGCCGACGAGGCCGATGCTCTTCGTCGCCACCGCCAGCGCCGACAAAAGCACGATCGGCTCGAAGCGGTTGAGGAAATGCGGGATCGACTGCTCGTTGATGTAGAGTCCGTCGGCGACGAAGGCGAAGGCAATGCCCGCTTCCTCGGCCTGGCGCGCGATACGCACGTAATAATCGAAATTGGTGCTGGCGTCGGCGGGCACGCTCGGATGCTTCCAGGCATTCATGTGGCCGCCCGGGCCTTGCAGCATGATGCCGAAGGGAATTCGTTGATTGCTCATGACGGCAAGCTCCTTGGATTTGTTTCTCAGGCCGCGGCCGCCGGCCGCTCGCGCGCCAGCATCTCGGCGGTGGCAAGGCGCCACAGGCCACCGACGGCCGGCTCGACGATGAATTCGCTGGTGCCGGAGCGCGCGTGCAGGCGGTCGAGCTCGGAGCGGACCTGGTCCGGTGTTCCCGCAATCACACTCGGCTGCTTGGGCTCGATGCAGTACTCGGCTGAACCCAACTGGCGCGCATAGTCCTTTGCCTGTTCCTCGCTGCCGACGGTGACGCTCTGGGCGCCGGGGACATGCACCTTGAACAGCTTGATCTTGTCGGCCTGCGCCTCGGCCTCGCCGGCATATTCGGAGACGATGACCGAGACAGCGACGATCGGCGCGCGGCCGGTCTGCGCCCGATAAGCCGCGACGGTGTCATCGAGCAGGGCGTCGTCGCCATTGAGGTGGCGGGCGAAGACGAACTCCCATCGATGCGCCGCGGCGAGCAGCGCGCTTTCGACGCTGGCGCCGAGCAGGAAACGCTGCGGCGCGACCGGCGGACGCGGTGTGGCGCTCAGCCCCTCGACCGGGCCGGAGCCGTCGAGATAGGCGCCAAGTTCGGCGATCTGCTCGCCGAAATCTCGGCTGTGCGAGGGGTCACTTCTGCCTTGCAGGGCCCGCGTCGACAATGGCAGGCCGCCGGGCGCCTTGCCGATGCCGAGATCGACGCGCCCGGGCGCCAGCGCCCCCAGCAGATGAAAATTCTCGGCGACCTTGTAGGGGCTGTAGTGTTGCAGCATGACACCGCCGGAGCCGATGCGGATCCGGCTGGTATGGGCGAGCAGGTAGGCGATCAGCACCTCTGGCGAGGAACTCGCGAGGTCCGGCACATTGTGGTGCTCGGCCACCCAGAACCTGCGGTAGCCGAGCCGCTCGGCAAGTTGTGCCAGCGCTACGGTTCGTTTCAGCGCATCTGTCGCGCTTTCTCCCTTGGCGAGCGGGCTCTTGTCGAGGAGGCTGAGCGCATAGGCCATGGGATCTCCACCTTCGGCGGCCCGCATGGGCCATGAACTTCCTGGATGTAGATCGTAATACATATAGTCTATAGATTTTATAGACTATATGCCGAGTTTCAGCCGTTGCGGGAAAAACCCTTTCCTTCAGCGCGCCGGCTTTGGAATATGCGACCGGTGAGCGGGTTTCGCATCATGGCTGCGGCTCACGGGTGCGGCGGCGGGATGAGGTCGCGTCCGACCAGGGCATCGATGATCCGCTCGGCCCCGGAAACGAACTGGCGGCCATTGGCTTCACCGGATGCGTGAGGGGAGGTCTCGCCTGCCGGCAGCACCAGCACCGGCAGCGCCTGATTGGCTTCACCGACAAGCGCCACCACCGCGGCGCGTGGCCGGGGAAAAGCGATCCGGTGAACGTCGATCGTTCCTACAAGTGTTGGAAAGGAGGCCAGCACCCCTTCCACCAGCGCTGAATGGCGGCAGAAGAACTGCTGGCCCGGAAATTTGGCGTCTTCGAAATCCGGGGTGAGCAGGAACAGGGCGGCCCTGTCTAGATTTGCAGTGGTCAACGGATTCTCCAGTTCGAACCTATCTTGGGTCTCCAACAGGCTACCGTTGCCGGCGCGATTTGCCGAAGGCCAGGATTCCGGAGCGCGTGCGTTGTGAAGCAATATTAGTCTGCCAATGGCTGCTGTCGGCGAACACCATTGCTGTCGTTTGGTCGCCGCTGCGCCTAAGGAATCGAGAGAAGAAGACTCTCTACGCGGAGCAGGCTTTGGCCAGGCGAGCTCCGTCGAAGTCAGATCAGACCCTGGGTTGAGGCCTATCATCAGGACCGACTAAAGTTGCCGTCGAGCAGCCCGCAGGACGCCGATTTTCTCAGCATTGTGGAAAAATCGGAAGAGAATTCCTATCTCTATAGATTTTGTCGAATATCGTCTGCCCCGGTTTGAAAGTGGCCCAATGCGGAAGTAAGGCCTGGGAGATTGACGAGTTGGCACGGCTATCAGTTCTAGGAATATCGGGTGGCGTCAGCACGCCGTCGCGGACCACGGCGGTGGTGAACGCGCTGGTCAAGGCGATCGCGCAGCGCCTCCCGTCGGATACCGGCCTGATCGAAATCACCGAGGCAGCGCCATCGCTTTTCGCCGGGCTTTCCCGAGGTACGCTCGGTCCGTCTGGCGAAGCCATCGTCCAGCGCGTCGAGAAGGCCGACCTGCTCGTGGTCGGGACGCCCGTCTACAGGGCTTCCTATACCGGCGCCCTCAAGCATCTGTTCGATCTCGTCGATCATCGCGCGCTGGCCGGCAAGACCGTGCTTCTCGCCGCGACCGGCGGCAGCCCCTACCATGGTCTCGTCCTCGAGCATCAGCTCAGGCCGCTGTTCAGTTTCTTTGGCGCCGTCACTGTACCGACAGGTGTCTATGGCGCGCCCGACGATTTCGTCGGCGCCGAAATCGTCGGTGCGGCGATCAGCGAACGCATTTCGCGCGCCGCCTCCGAAGCGGTTTCACTGCTCAATTCCAACCAAGCAAATGCTGCCGTCGCCGCGCGCGTCGGCTGAGCCAACGAAAAAGGGAACAACGACATGACGTCTCATTCCGACGACCTCAAATTCGCCTACTGGGTTCCGAACGTCTCCGGCGGACTGGTCATCTCCAACATCGAGCAGCGGACCGGCTGGGACATCGACTACAACCGCAAGCTCGCCCAGATCGCCGAGGCCAACGGCTTCGACTATGCGCTGAGCCAGATCCGTTTCACCGCCGGCTACGGCGCTGACAACCAGCACGAATCCGTGTCGTTCAGCCACGCGCTGCTGGCCGCGACCACGACGCTGAAAGTCATCGCGGCGATCCTTCCCGGTCCGTGGAATCCGGCGCTGGCCGCCAAGCAGATCGCCACCATCAATCACCTGACCAATGGCCGCGTCGCCGTCAATGTCGTCAGCGGCTGGTTCCGCGGCGAGTTCGCCGCCATCGGCGAGCTTTGGCTCGACCATGACGAGCGTTATCGCCGCTCTGAGGAATTCATCCGCGCGTTGCGCGGCATCTGGACCGAGGACAATTTCACGCTGAAGGGCGACTTCTACCGCTTCACCAACTATTCGATGAAGCCGAAGCCGATCGATCCGCAGCCCGAGATTTTCCAGGGCGGCTCGTCGCGCGCCGCGCGCGACATGGCCTCGCGGGTGTCCGACTGGTATTTCACCAACGGCAACACGCCCGAAGAGATCAGGAAGCAGGTAGACGACATCAAGGCCAAGGCGAAGGCCAATGGCCACAAGGTGAAGATCGGCGTCAATGCCTTCGCCATTGCTCGCGAGACCGAGGCGGAAGCGCGCGCGGTGCTGGACGAGATCGTCGCCAAGGCCAATCCCGAAGCGGTGCAGGGCTTTGCCGACCAGGTCAAGAACGCCGGCAAGGCCTCCCCGGAAGGCGAGGGCAACTGGGCGAAGTCGTCCCTCGAGGATCTCGTTCAGTACAATGACGGCTTCCGCAGCAATCTCATCGGCACGCCGGAACAGATCGCCGAACGCATCCTCAAGCTCAAGGATGCCGGCGCCGATCTGATCCTGCTCGGCTTCCTGCATTTCCAGGAAGAGGTCGAGTTCTTCGGCAAGCGCATCATCCCGCTGGTGCGCGAACTGGAAGCAGCGCGTGACAGGGAGCTTGTCGCCGCCGAATAGGCCAGGGCGCGGCCTGCGGGCCGCGCACTCCTTCAAAAATCAGGAACGTGTCATGATTGGTGCTTCGCTGGGAGCCGCCGCATACGAGCGCGCGCCCGAAATCTCCGGCATTCTTGCTGGCGCCGCTTCCGTCGAGGCGCGCCCGGCGCGCCTGTCGGCAAAGGTCGATGCGATCCTGTCCCTGGGCGGGGTCGGCATTTCCTTTGGCGGCGTCACGGCGCTGAGCGATGTCGACCTTGAGGTCGAAAGCGGCGAGATCCGTGCTGTGATCGGCCCCAACGGCGCCGGCAAATCCTCGTTGATCAACATCATCAGCGGTCTCTATCACGCCGACCACGGCAAGATCGCGATCGCCGGCCAGTCATTCTCCCGTGTGCCGGCGAGCCGTCTGGCACGTCTGGGCGTCGCGCGCACCTTCCAGAACCTGGCGCTGTTTCCCGGTCTTTCGGTGCGCGACAACATCGCGTCCGGCCGCGTCCACACCAGGCGCGCCAGTTTCGTCGAACATATTGCGGGCCTGCCACGCGCCCGGCGCGAAGACGTGGGAATCGCCGAAAAGGTCGACCAGACAATCGCCTTCCTGCATCTGGAGGCCGTCGCCGATCGTCTGGTCGCGACGCTGCCCTACGGCTTGCAGAAGCGCGTCGAATTGGCGCGCGCGCTGGTCGCCGAGCCGAAGATCCTGCTGCTCGACGAGCCGATGGCCGGAATGACGGCGACCGAGAAAGCCGAGATGGCCGGGTTCGTGCGCGCCGCGCGCGACCGGCACGGCGTCACCATCATCCTGATCGAGCACGACATCGGCGTCGTCATGGGGCTATCCGACCGCGTCGCCGTGCTCGACTACGGCCGCAAGATCGCCGACGGCACGCCGGCCGAGGTGCGGGCCGATCCGGAGGTGATCCGCGCCTATCTCGGCACCGCCGAGGGCGAGGACGGCGAGGGCATCTGATGAGCTACTATGATTTTCTCTTCGTCATCGAGGTGCTGGTCGGCGGCTTGCTGTCAGGCGTCATGTACTCGCTCGTCGCTATCGGCTTCGTGCTGATCTACAAGACGTCGGGCGTGCTGAACTTCGCGCAAGGATCGATGGTGCTGTTCGCGGCACTCACCTTCGTCAGCCTGGTCGAACGCGGCATCCCGTTTGCATTCGCGCTGCTCATCACCTTCGCGGTCATGGTCGCGCTCGGCTTCACCATCGAGCGGACCGTGCTCAGGCCGCTGGTCAACCGCTCGCCGATGACGCTGTTCATGGCCACGCTTGGCCTGTCCTACATCATCGAGGGTGCTGCCCAACTGATCTGGGGCACGCAGGTGCACGGGCTCGATCTCGGCATCGACGACACGCCCTTCGAGGTCGGCGGCATCCTGATCTCGTCGTTCGATCTTCTGGCAGCTGGCATTGCCGCGGCGATGGTGGCTGGCTTGAGCGCCTTCTTCTACTGGACCCGGATCGGGCTGGCGTTTCGCGCCGTCGCCGACGACCAGTTCGCCGCCCTTGCCGTCGGGCTTCGACTGCCGCGGATCTGGGGAACGGTGTGGACGGCCGCAGGCTTCGTGGCGCTGGTCGCCGGACTGCTGTGGGGTGCGCGCCTCGGCGTCCAGTTCTCGCTGTCACTGATCGTGTTGAAGGCGCTGCCGGTGCTGGTGCTTGGCGGCTTCGATTCCATCCTTGGCGCCATCGTCGGCGGCCTGATCATCGGCGCCAGCGAAAAGCTCGCCGAGGTCTATCTCGGACCCTTCGTCGGCGGCGGCATTGAAGGCTGGTTTGCCTATGCGTTGGCGCTGGTCGTGCTGCTGGTGCGTCCCTCCGGCCTGTTTGGCCAGAAAACCGTTGAAAGGGTCTGACCGATGGCCGTGCAAGCGCTCGATGCCGCAAGGGCTCCTATCGACTGGCTGAAATTCGCACGGAAATTCGCTTTGCCGGCCGTGCTGATCGTTGTCGCCTACGGCCTGATCCCGGCCTATGCCTCGAGCTATCTGGTCGAGGCGATCCTGCTGCCGTTCCTGGCGCTCAGCCTGGCGGCGGTCGGCCTCAACCTCTTGACCGGCTATTGCGGCCAGCTTTCGCTGGGCTCCTCGGCATTCATGGCGGTGGGTGCCTTCGCCGCCTACAATTTCAATCTGCGGGTCGAAGGCCTGCCGCTGGCGGCAACCATGATCCTGGCCGGGATTTCGGCCGCTGGCATCGGCGTCATCTTCGGATTGCCGAGCCTGCGCCTGCGCGGCTTTTATCTCGCCGTCTCGACGCTCGCCGCCCAGTTTTTCGTGCAGTGGGCGCTGACCAAGTTCGGCTGGTTCTCCAACGACAATCCGTCAGGGGTGATTTCCGCGCCGCACCTTGCCGTTGCAGGCATCTCGCTCGACGGCGCCACAGGCCGCTATTTGCTTTCCGTCACCACCGTCATCGTGCTGACGGCGCTGGTCTGGAGGCTGGTCAACAGCGCGACTGGCCGCAACTTCATCGCCGTGCGCGACAACGAAACCGCTGCGCGCGTCATCGGCGTGCCGGTGCTGCGGACAAAGCTGCTGGCGTTCGCCATTTCGTCCTTCATCATCGGCGTTGCCGGCGTGCTGTGGGCCTTCACCTATCTGCGCACCGTCGAGCCGGCCGGCTTCAATCTCGACCGCTCGTTCCAGATCCTGTTCATTATCATCATCGGTGGGCTGGCATCGATACGCGGCGCGTTTCTGGGGGCGGCGTTCATCGTCGTCTTCCCGCTCTTTCTGTCCCGGTTCGGCGCCTTCGTGTTCGGCGGCCTGTTCGATTCAGGTGTGCTCGACATGAGCCAGCGCATCGTGCTTGGCGCGCTCATCATCATTTTCCTCATCGCGGAACCGAACGGGCTGTCGGCCCTCTTCGACCGCCTGAAACGACGGATCGGCTCAAGGTCCAGCTGAGCGCCGCTCGACATTCTCTCACGGACCCAAAACCTCAGGAGACGCAATTCATGACCTTCTTCAGTCACCTCAAGAAAGCGGCGATCGCCACCGCTTTCGTGCTCGGCGCGACAGCCGTGCACGCCGACGAACAGTATTTCCCGCTGCAGAGCTACCGCGTCGGCCCCTATGCCGCCGGCGGCACCGGCTTCTTCGGCGGCTTCATCGATTATCTCAACCTGATCAACATCCGCGACGGCGGCGTCAATGGCGTCAAGCTGACCTGGAGCGAGGGCGAAACCCAGTACGAAGTCGAGAAGGGCGTCGAGGTCTATGAGCGCCTGAAGAGCAATCCCGGCATCGCGGCCTGGAACCCGCTCTCGGTCGGCATCGCCTATGCCATGATCGACCGCATCACCGACGACAAGGTGCCGCTGATCACCATCAACCACGGCCGCACCGACACGACCGACGGGCGCGTGTTCCCCTACGTCTTCCCGCTGCTGCTCAATCCCTACAGCGAAACGTCGGGCATCGTGAACTACATCGCCTCCAAGGAAGGCGGTCTCGACAAGCTCAAGGGCAAGAAGATCGTGGTGCTTTATCACGGCTCGCCCTACGGCAAGGAGACGATCCCGATCTATGAGCTGCTGTCGCAGAAATACGGCTTCGAGCTGTCGCAGATCGAGGTTCCGCACCCCGGCAACGAACAGCAGGCGCAGTGGCTGACGATCCGTCGCGAGCGTCCCGACTATGTCGTGCTGCGCGGCTGGGGCGTGATGAACCCGGTTGCGCTGAAGACCGCGCAGAAGACCGGCTTCCCCGTCGATCACATCATCGGCAATGTCTGGTCGAATTCGGAAGAAGACGTCATCCCCGCCGGCGATGCCGCCAAGGGCTATACCGCCATCACCACCCAGGCCTCGGGCGAGCAGTATCCGGTGGTCCAGGAAATCGTCAAAACCGTCTATGGCGCCGGCAAGGGCAATCTCGAGGACAAGAGCCGCATCGGCTCGGTCTACCACAATCTCGGCATCGTCAACGGCATCCTCAATGTCGAAGCCATCCGCATCGCGCAGGCCAAGTTCGGCAATCGCACGCTGACCGGCGATGAGGTCCGCTGGGGCTTCGAACACCTCAAGCTCGATCCGGCGCGCGTCGAGGCGCTCGGCGCCAAGGACCTGTTCCACTCGATCAACGTCTCCTGGGACAATCACGAGGGTGACGGCTACGTGACCTTCCAGCAGTGGGACGGCAAGAAGTGGAACGTCGTGTCCGACTGGATCGCGCCGGACTGGAAGCTGCTGCGCCCGATCATCGAGAAGTCGTCCGAGGCCTACGCCAAGGAAAAAGGCCTCAAGATCCGCACGGCAGAAGACGCCGATGCGGTGGTCAGCAACTGAGTTTGACGAACTCACGGCCGGCCTGCGGGCCGGCCGTGCCATCCATCTTCCCAGCGGAGTTATCGATGTCCAGCCCGGAAAATCCGATCCTGTCGGTCAGCCGCGTCGAGGCCGTCTACAACGGCGCCATCGCCGCTTTGCACGGCGTCGACCTGACGGTCGGCAAAGGCGAGATCGTCGCGCTGCTCGGCTCCAACGGCGCCGGCAAGACGACGCTTTTGCGCGCCGCATCCAATCTTCTGCCGGCCGAGCGCGGCTCAGTCACCGCAGGCCGGATCATTTTCGATGGCGAGGATGTCTCCAGGGCAAGCCCCTCGCACCTCGTTCGGAAGGGCCTGGTGCAGGTTCTCGAGGGCCGGCACTGTTTCCGCTCGCTGACGGTCGAGGAGAACCTTCTGACCGGGGCGCTGGGGCGCTCGTCCTCGCGCGTTGGCGTCAAGGCCGACCTTGAGCGTGTCTACGCGCTGTTTCCGAGGCTTCTCGAGAAACGGCGCACGCGATCCGGCCTCACTTCCGGCGGCGAGCAGCAGATGACGGCGATCGGCCGCGGGCTGATGTCGCGGCCGAAACTCTTCGTTCTCGACGAACCTTCGATGGGCCTGGCGCCGCTGATCGTCGACGAAATCTTCAGCGCTTTGAAGCGGCTCAATCGGGACGAAGGTCTTTCGATCCTTGTCGCCGAGCAGAATTCGGCGGTGGCGCTGAAATATGCCGACCGCGCCACCGTGCTCGAAAACGGAAAAAGCGTGCTGGAAGGGTCGGCGGCAGACCTGCGCCAGCGCGACGACATCAAGACCTACTATCTCGGCGGCGCGCCGCTTCCATTGCAACACTTTCCCCAGGAGACAGCAGCATGACCATCCAATCCAAGCAGCCGTCCGACGCGCGCGTCGCCGTGCCTCCGGTCGAGCGGCCGTCGGCCAAGGCGCATGTCATCAAGACCGATGCCGAGGCGATCGCCATCGCAGAAAAACTAGCCGTTGAATTCGCCAGGGAAGCCTCGAAGCGGGACCGCGAACGCATCTGGCCGAAGGAAGAGCTCGATGCGTTTTCGCAGAGCGGCCTGTGGTCGATCAATGTGCCGAAGGCCTATGGCGGGCCGGAGGTCTCCTATGTGACGCTGTCGAAGGTGATCACTATCATCTCGGCGGCCGATCCGTCGCTCGGCCAGATTCCGCAGAACCATCTCGGCGTCGTCGCCGCCATCCGCACCGTCTCCGACGAGGCGCAGAAAAAGCTGCTCTTTGCCGAGGCGCTCTCCGGCACACGCTTCGGCAACGCGTTTTCCGAGTTCGGCTCCAAGCGTGCCGCCGACTTTGAGACGAAGTTCGTCGATGCCGGTGACCATGTCGTCGTCAACGGCCAGAAATTCTATTCGAGCGGCGCGCTGCTCGCCCATCTGGTGCCGATCGTGGCGCTCGATGACGAGGGGCGCGCCTGGTATGCCATCGCCGATCGCGGCGCGCCCGGACTGACCGTCATCGACGACTGGTCGAGCTTCGGCCAGAAGACCACGCTCTCCGGCACGGTTCTGCTCGACAATGTGAAGGTACCGAAGACGCATCTCGTCCCCGGCTACAAGGGCTACGACAAGCCGACAGCCGACGGCCCCATCTTCCAGATCATCCAGGCCGCGGTCGACCTCGGCATCGCCAAGGCAGCGATCGACGAAACGGTCAGCTTCGTGCGTACCAAGTCGCGCGCGTGGATCGACAGCGGCGTCGATCATGCCTGGCAGGATCCCTATACGATCCAGGCGATCGGCGACCTTCGCCTGCGCGCCAATGCAGCCGCGGCGGTTCTGGAAAAGGCCGGCCTTGCGGTCGATCGTGCGGTGGCCGACCCCAACGAGAAGACGGTCGCCGAAGCCCAGATCGCGGTTGCCGAATCCAAGATCCTCACCACCGAGATCGCCATCAACGCCACCAACAAGCTGTTCGAACTCGCCGGCACGCGATCCACACTGGCCGAGCACAATCTCGACCGCCACTGGCGCAATGCCCGCACCCACACGCTGCACGATCCGGTGCGCTGGAAATACGCGATCTTGGGCAACTATTACCTGAACGACGTTAACCCGCCGCTCCACGCCTGGAGCTGAGCGGGAACGCCGTAAAGTCACAAAGGACTGTTCATGAGCACTGCCACCCCCGACAGGATCAAGGTCCTGTGGTTTCTCCCGACACATGGCGACAGCCGCTATCTCGGCACCTCCGAGGGCGGCAGGGCGGTCGACCTGCCCTATCTCACGCAGGTGGCCAAGGCGGCCGACGCCATCGGCTACTATGGCGCGCTGCTGCCGACAGGGCGCAGTTGCGAGGACAGCTGGGTGGTGGCGTCGGCGCTGGCGCCGCTGACGCAGCGGCTGCGCTTCCTCGTTGCCGTCCGTCCCGGACTACAGTCGCCGACGCTTGCCGCGCGCATGACCTCGACGCTCGACCGCATTTCGGGCGGACGGCTGCTCATCAATGTCGTCACCGGCGGCGATCCGGTCGAGAACAAGGGCGATGGCATCTTCCTCAGCCATGACGAGCGTTATGAGGTGACGCGGGAATTCCTCGACATCTACAAGGCGGTGCTGCGCGGCGAAACCGTCGCCTTCGAGGGCAAGCATTTCCGCATCGAGGATGGAAGGCTGCTGTTCCCACCGGTGCAGACGCCGCACCCGCCGCTCTATTTTGGCGGCTCATCGGAAGCGGCCAATGCGGTCGCCGCCGAGCAGATCGACAAATACCTGACCTGGGGCGAGCCGCCGGCGGACGTCGCGGCCAAGGTCGAGCATGTGCGCGGCCTTGCCGAGAAGGCCGGCCGCGAAGTGAGCTTCGGCATCCGATTGCATGTCATCGTCCGCGAGACCAATGACGAGGCCTGGGCAGATGCCGACCGCCTGATCAGCCGCCTCGACGACAAGACGATCGCCGAGGCGCAGAAAGTTTTCGCGCGCATGGATTCGGTCGGCCAGTCACGCATGAGTAAGTTGCATGGCGGCCGCCGCGACAAGCTCGAAATTAGCCCGAACCTGTGGGCCGGCGTCGGCCTGGTGCGCGGCGGTGCCGGCACCGCTTTGGTCGGCGATGCGGCGACGGTGGCGGAGCGGATCGACGAATACCGGCGCATCGGCATCGATACCTTCATCCTGTCCGGCTATCCGCATCTGGAAGAAGCCTATCGCTTCGGCGAATTGGTGCTGCCGCTGCTGCCGCTCGATCACGAAATCTCGACGCGGCCGACGACCGTGAACATGGGACCGTTCGGCGAGACCGTGGCCGGCGATCATCGCCCGTCGGCGCTGCGCGCGAGCCAATCTTGAGCGCTTCCCACACCGCCAGGAAACCGGCGGTCGCCATCATCGGCGGCGGTTTTTCCGGCGCTGCAACCGCCTTTCATTTGGCGCGGCTGTTGCCGGCAGGCGCAGTCGATATCGTGGTCGTCGAACCGCGCGAGGGGCTCGGCTATGGTCTGGCCTATTCCACGGCCGATCCTTCGCACCGCATCAACGTGCGGGCGTCCAGGATGACGCTGATCTCCGCTGTGACAGGCCATTTTTCCGACTGGCTGGAGCAGACCGGCGCCATTGTTGATGACGCGGCGGCCATCGCCGCCAGCGGTGCGATCTACCCGCAGCGTCGGGTCTTCGGCCGCTATGTCGAATCCCACCTGCAGCCCTTCCTGCAGAGCAAGGCGATCCGCCATGTCAGGGCCGAGGTTGCTTCGGTCGAGCGCAGTGGCGAGGGCTACCGGCTCGTCCTGTCCGATGGCGCAACGCTTGCCGCCGATGCCGTGGTGATCGCGGCGACGCATCCATTGCCGGCGCTGCCGGCGCCGCTGCGCAGCGTGGCCGCCGCCGCCGGATTGGTGGGCAATCCCTATGATCTCGAACGGCTGCAGGCGATCGGCCGTGACGACCATGTTCTCATCGTCGGCACCGGTCTGACCTCGGCCGACGTCATCGCCACGCTCGATCGCGGAGGTCATCGCGGCCGCGTCACGGCGCTGTCGCGCCATGGCTATCGCTCGCATGTGCAAGCTGCGATGCAGGGCGACCCGATTGGCGACTTCACAAGCCCGCCTTCACACAGCGCGACGGAGCTGCTCCGGCGCATACGGGCAACGATCGCGACTGCGACGCGACAAGGCGAAGACTGGTATCCGGTCCTCGACGCTGTCCGGCGTCAGGGGCAGTTGATCTGGCAGGCCCTGCCGCTTGCCGAGCAACGCCGCGTGGTGCGCCATCTTCGCGCGCTCTGGGACGTGCATCGCTTCCGCATCGCGCCACAGGTCGCAGCCGTGCTGGGTCGCCGCCTTGCCGAGGGCACGCTCGCTTATCGCGCCGCATCGATTGTCGAGGCCGAGGAGGCCGACGGGCGCATCCGCGTCACGCAGCGGCCAAGGCGCCAACACAAGCTCATCGTCGAAGCGTTCGACAGCGTGATCGTGACGACCGGGCCGGCGCATGCCGATATTCTTCGCACCAACACGGCGATTGCCACCCTTGGAGATCTGGGCCTGGTTCGTCTTGACCCAACCGGCCTCGGTCTGGAGACCGACAGACAGGGCCGCGCGGTCGGCGCGTCAGGTCACGCGGCCGACAATATTTTCATCAGCGGGCCACTGGCGCGCGGCAGCGTCGGCGAGATGATGGGAATTCCCGAGGTCACCGCGCATGCCGAGGGCATCGCTGCCGAAATTCACCAATGGTTGGGAGACCAGACGGTGTTGCGTCGCAAGGCGTCGTGACACTGCAAACACGATGAGGCTATCCAGATGACACTGACCGAACGCATTCTCCTGGATGAAACCCGGATCCCGCTGAAATTCGCGATGCGACATCTGGCCGGAGCCGTCTCCGTGGTGACTGCAGGTATTGGCGACGAACGGACGGGCGCAACGATTACCACGGCCCACTCCTTGTCGGTCGAACCCGAGGTGATGGTCGTCAGCATCAATCTGAGCTCGTCGACATGGACAGCCATCAGCCGGCATCGGCATTTCTGCGTTAATGTGCTGCGCGCCGACCAGATCGCGATCGCCGACCGTTTTGCTGGCCGCGGCGGCCTCAAGGGTTCGGCGCGTTACGAAGGAGCGCACTGGTCCAGCCATGCAACCGGCGCGCTGGCACTCGAAGGTGCGCTTGCCGCGGTCGACTGCACGGTCGAGGACACCATCATTCGCCACAGCCACGCGCTGATCCTCGGCAGCGTCCGGCATGTGGTGAGTGGAGAGCCCGGTCCGGCACTGATCTATCACCACGGAGCATACCAACGTCCGCTTTGAATGGCGATCACAAGTCTGGCATAGTCCAAGCCCTCGAGTTTTGCGAAGACGCGCGGCCGTTGGCTCGCGGAACCATACGGGAAGATTCCACGAAAAGCCAATGAAATCAACGACCTTAACACGCTCTCCGGGCTCACCATGATCATTGATTTTGCAATGAAATAATGCCCTAATTGCTGTGGTTGACGGTACTTTTCGAGACGGCAGACGACGCCTGGTCGAGACTCAAAAGTGCAAAATTCGTCCGATTGGTCCCGATAGTTGGCGAAACCTCAGAATCTTTTTTGTGGCAATTTTTCCTTTAAAATCAACAGTGTAGTTTTTTGACGGCTCCAGTGTCGGTCTCTTCAAGGTTACGAAAAATATATGACAGTGATTTCAACTGGTTATATGCTGTTCAAACAATCGAGTGGGAGTAGGGTTGGCGTAGTCTGGAGTGCTCCGACGTGGTTTTTCGCAGAAAAAGCAACGAGTTGCGGTTCATCTCATTCAAAATCGGCTCCACATCATCAACTGAAGTCTTCGATTGCCTGGCATACGGCAAGCCTGTTTGCTCCTGGATCGGCAAGGCATCCATGTCCGCCCGAATCAGCAGGGTAGGTCCGGGGCGCGCGCCTTCAATCGTGCCGACAACGCCGGTACGGCCGATGCCGGTCCGGTGCTCGATACCGAGACGGGCGAGCTCGCGCGCCACCGTCGCACTCGTGCGGATTTCTTCGAATGAGGTCTCCGGATGGGCGTGAATGTTCCGCCTGATTTCGATCAGGCGCGGCTCCTCGATTTTGGCAGTCCTTTCGCATGCAAACCATTCGGGCTCGTCGTAGCGGTTCGGAGTGCATTTGGCGAGATTGATCGCGAGCCACCCGCCCCGAGGGTTCTGCGGCCGTTTTGTAACGCGCTCCAAGCGTTGGACGCCGGCAACTCTGGCGGAACCACGATCGGTTTGCTGGGCCAGTGTTTGTGCCTTTTGCGGTTCTAGACTAGCAATCCGAAAGCTCGCCCACCACACTCGGTCGTCTACTTGGCAGCCCATCCACTGGGACGCGGAACGATACGGGAAACTTCTTGATTTGGCCCACGAAAAACCAGTGAAATCAGCGCTCGCCGCTTTGCGAGCCGAATAGCGGTTGGTCGGTGCGATGCGAACTGGAAGTGATGACGACAGATCGACCGCGATGGCCAATCAGCCTGCCAAGCGCGCGTTTTCTGAAAAATGGAACGAGCACAGTGGTATATTTTATTGTCAAAAAAAGGCAAAAAATGAGCCGTTTTACGATATTTTACCTCTTGGGGTCGCCAAAATTTATGGACCTGTGTACACCGATCTCACTTATTGACGTTAAATTAACAACGGAATATGGTTCATTTTGACCCGCAAGGTACCTGCCGCTTTAATGTCGCTTTGCTCCATTGATTGTCGCTATGCCTGTCGCCCTCGCCTCAGCCTACAGGGATCGCCTGCAGTGCGCATCGCCAGTTGCTGAATGAGGCGGTAAGCATGCCCTGCCTGCTCGGAATCGACAACGGCCTCACCGTCACCAAGGCAGTGATCTTCGATGCCGACGGCACGCAGCTGTCGGTGGCGCGGCGGCGGGTGCCGCAATCGATGCCGCATGCGCGCTGGGTGGAGCGCGACATGGCCGGCCTCTGGCAAGCCACTGCCGAGGCCATCAGCGAGGCGATCGCACTGTGCGGCCGCCCGGCCAGCGACATCAGGGCGGTGGCGGCGACCGCGCATGGTGACGGGGTCTATCTGCTCGACAAGGACCGCCGGCCGCTAGGCCCCGGCATCCTGTCGCTCGACAGTCGTGCGGGCGAGATCGTCGAAAAATGGTCTCAAGGTTCGGTTTTCGACGAAGCGCTGGCGCTGACCGGCCAGGCGCCGCATGTCTCAGCGCCCTCGGCGCTGCTGGCATGGATCAGGCAGAACGATCCGGACCGCTATGGGCGCATCGGCCATGTGCTGGCCTGCAAGGACTGGCTGCGCTTTTGCCTGACCGGCACGATCGGCACCGACCGGACCGAGGCCAGCACCTCTTTCACGGATTTCCGCACGCAAGCGTTTGCGCCGGAAGCGATGCGCATCTTCGGCCTGGACGACCTGTTCGAGGCGCTGCCACCAGTGGCGCATTCGGCCGACATCGTCGGACAGGTTACCGCCGAGGCCGCCGACATGACTGGCCTGCCCAAGGGCACACCCGTCGCTTGCGGCCTGCACGACGTGACCGCCTCCGCACTTGGCATGGGCGGCCATGAGGAGGGCACGCTCGCCATCGTCGCCGGCACCTATTCCATCAACGAAGTCGTTTCGTCAGAGCCGCGCGTCGACCGGCGCTGGTTCTGCCGCAACGCCTTGGACGTCGGCCGCTGGAACAACATGGCGATCTCGCCGGCCTCGACCGCCAACTATGACTGGTTTCTCGACACGTTCTGCCGCGCGGAGCAGGACAGGACGGATGGAGGCTCCATCCACGAATTGCTGGCAGGCGAGATCGACGCGGCGCTGAAAAACCCTTCGACCATCCTGTTCCATCCCTATCTGTTCGGCTCTCCCTATGGCGACGTCGCGAGCGGCAGCTTTGTCGGTCTGCATGGCTGGCACAATCGCGGCGATATGCTGAAGGCGGTTCTGGAAGGCATTGTCTTTAATCACCGCACCCATGTCGAGGCCTTGCGCGAGGGCTTTGCCGTTCGCGAGATCCGCCTGACCGGTGGTGGTTCGCGCAATCCTGCCTTCGTCCAGATGTTTGCCGACGTGCTGAACGCTCCGGTCACCATCACCTCGACCGACGAGGCCGCGGCCCTGGGTGCCGCCCTTTGCGCGGGGGCCGCGGTCGGGATCTTCGCGACGCCGCAACAGGGCGCCAAGCAGGTCGGCATGACGGAGCGGAAATACCAGCCCGTGCCCGCCTCCAGCGCCGTGTTCAATGAGCGGTTTTCGCTCTACTGCCGCATAGCCGAGCAGATGAAGTCGCATTGGCCTGACATCGAAAGGCTGGCGCGGCCGGGGGGAAATGCATGATCAAGGCCGACGAACGACGCGAAGAGATCGCCGATTATGTGATCAAGCTGGGGCAGGTGCGCATCGACGATCTGGTCGAGCATTTCGGCGTGTCGCGCATGACCATCCACCGGCACATCGACCGGCTTGCGCAGCAGGGCGTGCTGCGCAAGCTGCATGGTGCGGTGACGGTTCAGCCGTCCGGTCTCTACGAAAGCGCCTTCCGCTATAGGGTGACGGTCAACAGGGCCGAGAAGGATGCGCTGGCGCGGGCAGCGCTGGATTATGTCGAGGCCGGCCAGGTGGTGATGCTCGACGATTCATCGACTGCAAACGCCGTCGCGACACTGCTGCTCGACGTCAAACCGCTGACGGTCGTCACCAACAGCGTGTCGACGGCGGCGCTGATGATCAATGTCGACGACCTCGATTTCATCTGCCTCGGCGGCCAGTACCATGGCACCTACAATGCCTATATCGGCATCGTCTGCGAGAACGCTGTGGCGCAACTGCGCGCCAATGTGCTGATCTGTTCGGCTTCCGCGATCACCGGAACCACGTCCTTCATCCAGGATCCGAATGTCGTGCGGGTGAAGCAGGCGATGATGGCCGCATCGGTCAAGCGCATCCTTTTGGTCGACCACGCGAAGTTCGACCGGATCGCGCTGCATGTCTTCGACGATCTGACCAGTTTCGATGCCGTGCTGGTGACCGAGGGCCTGGGCGATGCGCAGGCGCAGAGCCTCGAGCGAGCCGGCGTGAAGCTGCGCATCGTCAAGACGAAAGCGCCATGAGCCCAACTGACGGAGCAGGTGCGGACAATCCCGCCGGGCGTCTCGCCGCCATGGCTGCGGCCGGCGAGGTCGACGTCGTCATTCTTGGCGCCGGCATCAACGGGGCAGGCCTGTTTCGCGACCTGTGCGCGCAAGGCGTCAGATGCCTGATCGTCGACAAGGCGGATTTCGGCTCGGGCACCAGTGCCGCGCCGTCGCGACTCATCCATGGCGGCCTGAAATATCTCGAAACCGGCGAGTTCGGGCTGGTGGCGCAGTCGACGCTCGAACGCAATCTGCTCCTGCAAAACGCACCGCACTATGTCAGCCCATTGCCGACCGTCATCCCGATCTTCTCGTGGGGCAAGGGCATGCTGGCGGCGCTGCGCACGCTGTTCGGCTCGACCAGCGCACCGCGCAGCCGCGGCGCCATCCTGATCAAGATCGGCCTGATGATCTATGACTTCTATGGCTCACGAAACCAGGTCATGCCACGCCACCGCATGGTCGGGCGGCGGCAGGCGCTAGGCGAGATGCCGGCGCTCAACCCGGCGATCGTTGCCACGGGCACCTATTACGATGCCAAGGTAAGCCATCCCGAAAGACTGGTGCTGGAACTGATCCTCGACGGGCTGAGGGCAAATGCAGCCTCCGCAAGCGCCAATTACACGGCACTCGATACTTCAGCCAATGGCGTGCTCACCTTCCGGCCGGAAAACGGCAGCGCATTTTCGGTGCGGCCGAAGCTGGTGGTCAACGCCGCCGGTCCGTGGATCGATGACGTCAACGCGTTGCTTGGCGCGCCGTCGAAGATGATCGGTGGCACCAAGGGTTCGCACATCCTGTTGAAGCATGACGAACTGGTCGAAAGCTTGGCCGGGCGCATGCTCTATTTCGAGGCCGATGACGGCCGCATCTGCCTTGTCTACGACTATCTCGGCCTGGCGCTGGTCGGCTCGACCGACATCAAGGCCAACAATCCGGACGCGGTGCGCTGTGAACCCGAAGAAGTCGACTATCTGCTCGACAGCGTGCGATCGCTGCTGCCGGGAATGGCGTTCGAGCGCGACCAGATCGTCTATGCTTATAGCGGCATCAGACCGCTGCCGACGTCCGAGGCGGCGACGCCCGGACTGATCAGCCGCGACCATTCGGCGCCGGTCGCCGAGCCGGACGGCAACAGGCCGTTTGCGGTCATTTCGCTGGTCGGCGGCAAGTGGACGACGTTTCGCGGTTTTGCCGAGGAAGTTGCCAACACCGTGCTCGGCCGCCTGCAGCGCAGCCGCAAAGTGTCGACGCAATCCATGCCGATCGGCGGCGGCAGGGATTTTCCGGCCGATGCCGCGGCGCGCGCAAACTGGCTGGCTGAGGCACGGCAGGCAACGGGCGCCGGGGAAGGGCGCCTCGACCAATTGCTGTCACGCTACGGGACCAGGGCCGCGCAGATCGCTAAGTGGGCGCCGAATGATGAGGGTCGCCTGCCGGACTCCGAAGGCTATGGCAAGGCGGAAATCGACTACATCGCCCGCAACGAATTCGTCGAACATCTGGCCGACATCGTCATGCGCCGCAGCACACTGGCCATTGGCAGTTCGCTGACAAGCCGCGACCTGCAGGAGATTGCCGCGATCGCCGGGCGGGCGTTGGCGTGGAGTGCTGAGCGCCTCGCGCGGGAAGTCGAAGCCACTGTTGTCGAGCTCGAGGGCAGGAACCTGATGCGGCTGGACTGATCGCGCCATCGCCGACGCCGATAGCTTTTCCCGAGGCAATCCGATGGGTTCGCCCTCGTTGCGCCTTGTGCACAAAACGTCTCATCTCACAGCCAGCTTGGGATTTTACCGTGCGCAGACAAATTCAAGCAAAAATAGATACTTAGAGGATATCCCGGCTGCCATCGCCTGCGTATTTCTGTTGCGCTTGGCATGAGATAACATAGATTGACGTTAAATTAACACAGCCATATGATCGCCTCATATGCTGACTTCCTAATAGGCCTGTGTTGGCTGCCGACCCGTCGGCTGAGGCAACCATCCGCGGAGGGATTGACAGCGATGCAAAGGTATGAAAATTTTTGCACATAAAGATAATATTATCACCCTGGGGAGGGGATGGCTTGAAATCCGGCGGAACCGCGAACCGCGACCATGAGTCCAGCCTCGCCACGCGCGCGGCCTGGCTTCACTATGCCGGCGGTCTAACGCAGGCCCAGGTGGCCAAGCGGCTTGGCCTGACCAGCCTCAAGGCGCACCGGCTGATCACCAAGGCCAACCAGGACGGCCTGGTCAGGGTCTTCATCGACGGCGACGTCGCCGAATGCGTAGACCTGGAACAGCGCCTGACCGCCGCCTATGGGCTCGACTATTGCGAGGTGGTTCCCGATCTCGATCAGGACGAACTGCCGTTGAAGGGGCTCGGCATTGCCGGCGCCCAGTTTTTGAAGCGCGAAATCGATCGCGGCGAAGACATGCTGATCGGCGTTGGCCATGGCCGTACGCTTGCCGCCAGCGTCGAGTATCTGACGCGCACTCCTGCCGCCCACATTCGTTTCGTCTCGCTGCTCGGCGGCGTGACGCGCAAATTCGCCGCCAACCCGCACGACGTCATGCATCGCCTGGCCGAGCGGACCGGCGCGCAGGCCTTTGTCATGCCGGTGCCTTTTGTCGCCAATACCGCCGAGGACCGTGAGGTGCTGCTTGGCCAGCGCGGCATCAGCGATGTGTTCGCTCTCGCCAGCCGGTCCGACCTGATGTTCGTCGGTATAGGCACGGCCGAGCGGGAGGCATCGCTGGTCGCGACAGGCATGATCGAGCCTTCCGAAATCGATGAGGTCAAGCGTGACGGCGGCGTCGGTGAATTGCTGGCGCATTTCTTCGACGACAAGGGGCGCCCTGTCGAAACAGCGCTGTCGGAAAGAATCCTGGCGCTTCCGCGCGACCAGTTGAAGGGCCGCAGGATCGTTGCCGTCGCCGGCGGCAAGGTGAAGGTGCGCGCCATCAAGGCGGTGCTCGAAAGCCGTTATCTCAGCGGCCTGATCACCGATGAATGCACGGCCCGCGCGCTCGTCGAGCAAAGCCGGCTCGATGATGCAACCGGTGCCACGAAGCGCCGCGCGAACGGAGGATCGACGAATGCGTGACAACCGAAAATCCGTATCGCTGGTGATTGCATCATGAGCGCGAAGGCTGCCTCCGCCCGGCAGGCTTCGCCTGGCCTGCGCCGGGCACTAGCCGGCGCTGCGGTTCTGGTTCTGCTCGGCGCCATGGCGCTTGACACCAAGGTGATCAAGATCGGCTCCGCCGGCGACGTCCGCAATGCCGTCTTTTCCGCCGCCGACTATGGCAAGTCGGAGTTTCCCAAGGTGCAGGCCGATGTCGAAGCGCGGGCCGCCGATGCCGCGACGGTGGCGACGGCGATTGCCAAGGACAGGGCGACGGCCGAAAAGGAATATGGGGTGCCCGCGGGCGTCGGACCGGTCATCTCGATCAAATTCACCGGCGTCGTCGGCGAGGGCAAATCGGGCATCTACAAGGTCGCCGTTGACGGTTTGCCGGACACTTTGACGGTCCGCGTGCAGACGGGACCGGCCATCAATGGAACCGAGCTTCGCGATGCCACCGGCAAGATCACCTTCGGTCAGTTCACCAACCAGATCGAATATCAGGATGCCGGCTCGGCGTTGAACAACGAGATGAAGACGGAGGTGCTGGCGAAAGTCGATACCAGCGCCTTGACCGGCAAGACCATAGCGGTGGTCGGCGCTTTCAAGCTGGTCAATCCGAAGAGCTGGCTGGTCACGCCGGTGAGGCTGGAGGTCAAATGAATTCGGCTTCCGGCACAGAGCCCGCCAATGGCGACGCCGTGCTCTCGGCGCGCAATGTCGTCATGTCGTATGGCGGCGTCCACGCGCTCAAAGGCGTGAACTTCGACATCCATCGCGGCAAGGTCACGACCCTGTTCGGAGAGAACGGCGCCGGCAAGTCGACGCTGATGAAGATCCTGTCCGGCGTGGTGACGCCGACATCCGGCGACATCGTGCTTGACGGCAATCTCGTCAGCTTTTCCTCGTCCTCGGACGCGCGCGATCGCGGCATTTCGATCATCCACCAGGAGCTCAGCCTGGCGCCGAATCTCAGCGTTCGCGACAACATCTTCATGGGCCGCGAACTGCGCACCAGGACCGGCCTCGACTTCGCCGAGGAGTCGCGTCAGGCGCGGGCGCTGATGGCCGACCTCGAGGAAGACATCGATCCGATGACCCTGGTCGAGGATCTGCGGCTGGGGCAGCAGCAGATCGTCGAGATCGCACGCGCACTGTCGGTTGATTCCCGCATCCTGATCATGGACGAGCCGACCTCCGCGCTCAGCGCCACAGAGGTGGAGGTGCTGTTCAAGGTGATCCGCGACCTGACCAGCCGCGGCGTTTCCATCGTCTACATATCGCATCACCTCGAAGAAGCGCTGCAGATCACCGACTATGCCGTGGTGTTGCGCGACGGGGCGATCACGGCGACGGCCGAAGCCAAGGACATCGATCTCGAATGGATCGTCCGCAACATGGTGGGCGAGAATTTCGACCTTGGCTCGCCGCCGACCGGCCATGCGTTCGGCGCGGTGGCGCTGTCGATCAAGGATGTCAGCGTCACCGACGCTTCGGGTTCAGGCTATGTCGTCGATCATCTGTCGCTGGATGTCAGGGCAGGCGAGATCGTCTGCATCTATGGGCTGATGGGCGCCGGCCGCACAGAATTGCTGGAAGCCGTCGCCGGACGCGTGCCGATGGCTGGCGGGCGCGCGTTGCTGGAAGGCGAGGATGTCTCGGGACTGACCATTGCCCAGCGCATCGCCAGAGGCCTTGTGCTGGTGCCCGAGGACCGCCAGCGCGACGGGCTGGTCCAGACCATGACCGTCGGCCGCAATCTGTCGCTTGCCAGCATCGAGGCCTTCGCCAAAGGCCTGTTCCTGTCCCGGCCGAGGGAACGCGCACTGATCGACGACTCGATCCGCAAGGTGACCATCAAGACCGCCGGCGGCAACGCCATGATCGGATCGCTGTCGGGCGGCAACCAGCAGAAGGTCGTCATCGGCAAGATGCTGACGACAAATCCCAAGGTCATCCTTCTCGACGAGCCGAGCCGCGGTATCGATGTCGGCGCCAAGGCCGAGGTCTTCCGCTTGCTCAGCGAGCGCGCCGCGCAGGGCCTGGCGGTCGTCTTCTCGACCTCGGAGGTCAATGAGTGCCTCAGCATCGCCCACCGCATCGTCGTCATGCGGCGCGGCAAGATTTCAGCCGAATTCGGCGCGAACGCCACCAAAGAGCAGATCATGGCCGCCTCCGGCGAAGCCGTGGTCGCCTGATCACAGAATTTCGGAGCCCCGAACATGACCGATGTCAGCCAGGCCAGCAAACAGTCCAGCCCGAGTAGCGGCGGCGAGGGCTTCGATGTGGCCAAGCTGCTGCTCGAAGGCCGGGCCTTCTTTGCCCTGATCGTCATCATCGTCGTCTTCTCGATCCTGTCGCCCTACTACCTCTCGGTGGCGAATTTCCTGACCATGGCCTCGCATGTCGCCATCTTCGGGATTCTCGCCGTTGGCATGCTGCTCGTCATCCTCAATGGCGGCATCGACCTGTCGGTCGGCTCGACGCTGGGGCTTGCCGGCGTCGTCGCCGGATTTCTGATGCAAGGCGTGACGCTGACCTGGCTGGGCGTCGTTCTCTACCCGCCGGTCTGGGTGGTTGCGGTGCTGGCCTGCATGCTGGGTGCTGCTGTCGGGCTGATCAACGGCGTGCTGATCGCACGCTTCAAGGTTCCGGCCTTCGTCGCCACGCTCGGTGTCATGTACATGGCGCGCGGCCTGGCGCTGCTGATGACCAGCGGCCTGACCTATAACAATCTCGGCGGCAAGCCGGAGCTGGGCAACACCGGCTTCGACGCGCTCGGCTTCAACCGTCTGTTCGGCGTGCCGACCGGCGTCGTGGTGCTGGCGGTCATCGCGCTGATCGGCAGCATCGTCTTGAACCGCACCGCTTTTGGCCGCTGGCTCTACGCCTCGGGCGGCAATGAGCGCGCCGCCGAACTCTCCGGCGTTCCGGTCAAGACCGTGCAGATTTCCGTCTATGTGCTTTCGGGCATCTGCGCCGCGATTGCCGGCCTGATCCTGTCCTCGCAGCTGACCTCGGCTGGACCGACCGCCGGCACCACCTACGAACTGACTGCGATCGCCGCCGTCGTCATCGGCGGCGCGGCGCTGACCGGCGGCCGTGGCAACATCCGTGGCACTTTGCTGGGGGCCTTCGTCATCGGCTTCCTCTCCGATGGTCTGGTGATCATCGGCATCTCATCCTACTGGCAGACAGTGTTCACCGGCGCCGTCATCGTGCTCGCCGTGCTCCTCAATGCCGTTCAGTATCGCCGCCGTAGCAAGCTTCCAGCTTCGACGGGCGGCCAACCGACTTCTCAGAAACGGGGGAAGGCCGAAGCGGCCAATCCTGCCCAAGGGAAGACTGCCGGGTGACCGGCAGCAACACCGCGTAAATCATTGGAGGAATGTACATGAAAATCGTGCTTAGAAGTTTGCTTGCTGCCGCGATGGTCGTTGGGTTCACCGCAGCCGCATCGGCCGCCGGCCTGATTTCGATTATCGTCAACGATCCGGCCAACCCGTACTGGCTGACCGAAGGCAACGTCGCCAAGGCTGAAGCTGAGAAGCTCGGCTACACGGCCAATGTTGCTGCCCACAAGGGCGACACCAACACGGAAAGCAATCTGATCGATACCGCCATCACCAACAAGTCGGTGGCGATCATCCTCGACCCGGCCAATGCCGATGGTTCGGTCGGCGCGGTGAAGAAGGCGATTGCCGCCAACATCCCGGTTTTCCTCGTCAATGCCGAGATCAACCAGGAAGGCCTCGCCAAGGGACAGCTCGTCTCCAACAATGCGCAGGGTGCGGCTCTCGGTGCCCAGCAGTGGGTGCAGGCGGTCGGTGAAAAGGGCAAGTATGTCGAACTGCTCGGCGCCCCGTCGGACAACAACGCCGCGACGCGCTCGAACGGCTACGCGACCGTGCTGAGCCAGTACCCGGATCTCGAAAAGGCTGCTTCACAGGTCGCCAACTGGGATCGTACCCAGGGCCACGACAAGATGCAGAGCATGCTGCAGGCCAATCCCGACATCGTCGCCGTGATCAGCGGCAATGATGAAATGGCCCTTGGTGCGGTTGCGGCGCTGAAGGAAGCCGGCAAGCTGGCCGGTATCAAGGTCGGCGGCTTCGACGGCTCGCCGGATGCGGTTGCCGCGATCAAGTCAGGCGAACTGCAGTACACCGTGCTGCAGCCGGTTGCCATCTTCTCGGCGAAGGCCGTGCAGCAGGCCGACTCGTTCATTAAGTCGGGCGCAACCGGTGCCACCAGCGAGAAGCAGCTGTTCGATTGCCTTCTCATCACCAAGGACAATGTGGACAAGTACACCGCACCCTTCGTGCTGTCGGAGTAAAACCTGCACAGGGGGTGTCCTTGCGGACACTCCCTGCCTCTTCTACGGCTTCCAGACAACAAAGACTGTGCTTGTGAATTGCCTTCATAACCATCCGGAACTTGCCGCATGAAAGACCTGCTGATCGGGATCGACGCGGGAACGTCCGTGATCAAATCGGTCGCTTTCGATCTTTCGGGGCGGCAGTTGGCGATGGCGTCGGTGACCAACAGCTTCGTCACGCTGGAAGGCGGCGGCGCCGAGCAGGACCTGGATCAGACCTGGCGCGACATGGTGCAGACCGTTCGCGAGCTGGCGACGAAAATTCCCGATCTTGCGCGGCGAACGGCAGCGATCGCGATCACCGGGCAGGGCGATGGCACCTGGCTGATCGATGGCGACGGTATGCCGGTCGGGCGCGCCTGGCTCTGGCTCGACGCCCGCGCCGGACATCTGGTGGACGAGATGCGTGGCGATGCCCGGGATCGCACGCGGTTCGAGATCACCGGCACCGGTCTCAACGCTTGCCAGCAGGGGGCTCAGCTAAGCTGGCTGAAACGGAACAGCCCGGAAATCCTGGAGCGGGCCGCCACTGCCTTTCATTGCAAGGACTGGCTCTATTTCAAGATGACCGGCGAGCGCGCCACCGATCCCTCGGAAGGCACTTTCACCTTCGGCGATTTCCGCTCTCGCAGCTATTCCGACGAGGTGCTCGATATTCTCGATCTGACGACGCATCGGCGCCTGTTGGCACCCATGCTTGAAGGCACGACCGACCATCATCCGCTTTCGCCTTCGGCAGCAGGCGAGACCGGCCTGCTTGAGGGCACGCCGGTGGTGCTGGGCTACGTCGATATGGTCAGCACCGCACTCGGCGCCGGCCTCTACGATCCGAGCGGCAATGTCGGCTGCACGGTCATCGGCTCCACCGGCATCCACACGCGCCTGGCGCGTACTCCTGACGATGTCGTCCTCAACGACGATGCATCCGGCTACACGATCGCCATGCCGGTTCCGGGCGCCTATGCGCAGCTGCAATCCAACATGGCGGCGACGCTCAACATCGACTGGCTGCTTGGCCTGGCGCGCGACGTGCTGACCGCCAGTGGCGCAAAACCTTCGCGCGACGAGCTGCTGAAAGCGCTCGATGCCTGGGTCGAAGGATCGGAGCCCGGATCGCTGGTCTACCAGCCCTATATATCGCTCGCCGGCGAACGCGGCCCGTTCGTCGATCCAGACGCACGCGCGGGCTTCATCGGCCTTTCCGTCAAGCACGGCTTTGGCGATCTGGCGCGTGCCGTTCTTGAGGGACTGGCCTTCGCCGCACGCGATTGCTACCAGGCGATGGGCAGCATACCCCGCGAAATCCGCCTGTCGGGCGGTGCGGCGCGCAGCCCGTCACTGCGCCGCATTATCGCCGCTGCGACCCGCGCCAAAGTCAGAACCAGCAGCCGCCAGGAGGCCGGTGCTGCGGGTGCGGCGATGATGGCCGCGGTCGGGCTCGGCGTCTATCGCTCCATGGATGATTGTTGCGCCGAATGGGTGACGCCGCTTCTGGGTGAGTGCGACGCCTATGACGAGGCGCTTTCCCACACTTACGATGCGCTGTTTCCATCCTTCGTCGCGGCGCGCCAGGCGCTGCGGCCAGTGTGGAAGGGCATGGCGCACCGCACAGGAGCAAAGTCTTGAGCGATACGTCTGATGTAGTCGATCTCTTCGTGATTGGCGGCGGCGTCAACGGCGCCGGCATAGCGCGCGATGCTGCCGGTCGCGGGCTGTCCGTCATCCTGTGCGAGAAGGACGATCTGGCGCAAGGCACGAGTTCGCGCTCCGGCAAGCTGGTGCATGGCGGTCTGCGCTACCTCGAGTACTACGAATTCCGGCTGGTGCGCGAAGCGTTGATCGAACGCGAGGTGCTGCTGGAGGCGGCGCCGCACATCATCTGGCCGATGCGCTTCGTGCTGCCGCACAGCCCCGAAGACCGGCCGGCATGGCTGGTCCGGCTCGGGCTGTTTCTCTACGACCATCTTGGCGGCCGCAAGCGGCTGCCGGGGACGCGGACGCTGAACCTGAGGACCGCGCCGGAAGGGGCGCCGATCAAGGACGAATTCAAGCGCGGCTTTGAATATTCCGACTGCTGGGTCGATGATGCGCGGCTGGTGCTGCTCAATGTGCTCGACGCCAGTCAGCGCGGTGCAAAAGTCTTCACGCGCACCGCCTGTATTGCTGCCCGGCGCGAAGGCGGCCTGTGGTCGATCGACATGCAGGATGGCCGCACCGGTGCTGTCACTAAGATCCGCGCGCGCGGGCTGGTCAACGCGGCGGGGCCGTGGGTCAACGACATCGTCAGCCGCGTTGCCGGGCAGAATTCCACCCGCAACGTTCGCCTGGTGAAAGGCAGCCATATCGTCGTGCCGAAATTCTGGGAGGGACGGCAGGCCTATCTCATCCAGAACAACGACAAGCGGGTGATCTTCGTCAACCCGTATGAGAACGATCTGGCGCTGATCGGCACCACCGACATTCCCTATGAAGGCAGGCCCGAGGAAGTGGCGGCCGAGGCCAGCGAAATCGACTACTTGATCAAGGTGGTCAATCGCTACTTCAAACGCCAGCTGACAGCGCAGGACGTGGTCTACAGTTTCTCAGGCGTGCGTCCGCTCTATGACGACAATGCCGACAATCCGAGCGCGGTGACGCGCGACTACATCTTCGAGCTGGATGCCCCAAACGGTGGTGCACCGCTGCTTTCGGTGTTCGGCGGCAAGATCACCACCTTCCGCAAGCTTTCCGAACATGCGCTGGAAAAGATCCAACCGTTCTTTCCGACGATGAAGAAGGCCTGGACGGCCAAAATTCCCTTGCCGGGAGGCGACCTGCCCAACGCGGATTTCGAGCAATTCCTGAGCGATCTGCACGCCGAGTTTTCCTGGCTCAGCCCGTCATTGGTGAAGCATTATGCCCGGAGCTACGGAACGCGCACGCGCGCTCTGCTGAAAGGCGTCAAGAATGAAGCCGATCTCGGCCGCCGTTTCGGCCCGGATTTCTACGAGCGGGAAGCGGTTTTCCTGTTCGAGACCGAATGGGCGATGACCGCCGCCGACGTTCTCGAGCGCCGGACCAAGCATGGCCTGCATATCAATGCGGCGGAGCGTAAAGCATTCGAAGACTGGTGCAGCAAGACAATGGCGGCGGCAAACTGATGGCCTTCACGCTTTCCCTCAACACCAACCCGTTGGTCAATCGCTTCGCCGATCCGGACGATCTGATCGATGCGATTGCTTATGGCATCGGCATTCGCGACGTGCAGCTGACACATGAGTTCGTCAATCCGGGATGGCCGGCGGCAACGATTGCCAAATTCCTGCGCCGGTTCAACAGCGCGCTGGCGCGGACGGGCGTGCGCATCACTTCGGGGATGACCGGTCCCTATGGCCGGCTCAATCATTTCGGCCATCCGGACGCAGATGTGCGCCGCTACTATGTCGACTGGTTCAAGACCTTCGCCGACATTTCCGCCGAGCTCGGGGCGTCGGGCATGGGCACACAGTTTGCCATATTCACCTACAAGGATTTTGACGATCCGAACCGGCGCGCGGCGCTTCTCGACATCGCGCTCGAATGCTGGGGCGAAGTGGCCGAGCACGCCAAGGCGGCGGGCCTGAGCTATTTGTTCTGGGAGCCGATGTCGGTGGGCCGGGAGTTTGGCCATACGATCGAAAGTTGCGTCGAACTGCAGGGCGCCATCGATGCGGCCAGGCTGCCGATCCCGATGCAGATGATGGTCGACATCGACCATGGCGACGTGACCTCGCCCAACCCCGACGACACCGATCCCTATGCCTGGGCGAAAGCCTTTCCCTTGCAATCGCCGATCATCCACATCAAGCAGTCGTCGATGAACAAGGGCGGGCACTGGCCGTTCACCGCCGCCTACAACAAGGACGGTCGCATCATCCCGCAGAAGCTGCTCGACACGGTGCAGGCTGGTGGCGGAACCGACAATGAGATCTGCCTTGAACTTTCCTTCCGAGAGAGGGAACCGGTCGATCATCAGGTTGTTGCAATGATCCGCGAGTCGGTGGATTTCTGGGCGCCTTACGTCGACAGCGGCCGCGACAGTCTCAAGCCTCGCGCTTGAGGCAAAACGCCGGCTCGAAAGCTGGCGCCGATGCTGGCCGAGAAAACACGTGTCATCCGAATTTCGGATCGAAGGAGAAACGAATGACCCCATATTGGGTCGGCACCAGCTGGAAGATGAACAAGACGCTGGCGGAGGCGTTGCAGTTCGCCGAGGCGCTGGCGGCCTTCGTGCCGGGATTCGATCCGGCAATACAGCCTTTCGTCATTCCGCCGTTTACTGCGGTGCGCGAGGTCAAGGCGGCACTCGCCAACACACGCGTCAAGGTTGGCGCGCAGAACATGCACTGGGCCGATGCCGGTGCGTGGACGGGCGAGATTTCGCCGGTGATGCTCAGGGATTGCGGACTCGACCTGATCGAACTCGGCCATAGTGAGCGCCGCGAACATTTTGGCGAGACGGACAAAACCGTGGGACTGAAAACGGCGGCGGCGGTCAGGAACGGTTTCGTGCCGCTGATCTGCGTCGGCGAGACGCTGGCGGAGCGCGAGGGCGGCCGCGCCGATGACGTCTTGACCGCGCAGGTAATGGGGGCGCTGCAAGGCCTCACGGACAATGAATTGTCGGCGGAAATCCTGTTTGCCTATGAGCCGGTCTGGGCGATCGGCGAGAAAGGCATTCCGGCCAGCGCCGACTATGCCGACAAGCAGCAGGCGCTGATCAAACAGGTCGCCGCCAGCCGGTTGCCGGCTGTCCCGCTTGTGCTCTACGGCGGCAGCGTCAATCCTGGCAATGCGGCCGAACTGATCGGCCAGCCGCATATAGACGGCCTGTTCATCGGCCGCTCGGCATGGCATGCGGAAGGCTATATCGACATTCTGAAAAAGGCGTCGGCCGCCATCGCGCGCTGACCAGGAAAGCAAAGGAGTTCATTGTCATGAAGATCGCACTTGGAGCCGACAGCGCCGGCAAGCCGCTGCTCGATGTCATCGCCAAGCATCTCGCCACCAAGCCAGAACTGCAGGTCGTCGATCTCAGCCAGGCCGGCTACTACGCCGATATCGCCGCCGCAGTTGGCCACGAAATTATCGACGGCAATTACGACCGCGCCATCCTGTTTTGCGGCACCGGCATCGGCGTCAGCATCTCGGCCAACAAGGTGCCGGGCATTCGCGCCGCGTTGACCCACGACACCTATTCGGCGGAACGCGCCGCGAAGTCGAACAACGCCCAGATCATCACCATGGGCGCCCGCGTCATCGGCCCCGAACTGGCGAAGTCGATCGCCGATGCGTGGCTGGCCTCGGAGTTCGATCCGAACGGCCCCTCTGCCGGGAACGTGGATGCCATCGACAAGCTCGACGCGAAGCGCTGAAGATGGGTCTTTCCGGATAGAGTCAAGATAAGCCTCTATCCTGTTGTTTGAATAAGACCTTTTCCGAAGGGATATGGTCTAGCCCGTCAGGGCGACTCGCATCGCCTCGATCACGGTTACGGCGGATGCGGCACCTGGATCCATGTGGCCAAGCGAGCGTTCGCCAAGACGGGCGGCCCGGCCCTTGGTGGCGATCATCGTCTTGGTCGCCTCCGCGCCTGTCCTTGCCGCCTCGGCTGCAGCCGCGAAGCTGCCGGCCAGACCCTTGCCGGCGGCCAGCGCTTCGCCTGCTGCCGCCGCGGCCGGCGCCCAGGCGTCCATCATTGTCTTTTCGCCTGTTTCAGCCTTGCCGCGATCCTGGATGCCTTTGGCCATGGCCTGGAACAGGGCGACCATGTCCGCATCATCAAGCGTCGTCTTGCCCTTCACCACTGCCGCGCCGCGCATGAACGCGGTGGCATAGAGCGGGCCGGAGGATGCGCCGACGGCGTTGAGGAACGACTTCGCCGCCGTGTTCAGCAATGTGGTCGGGTCGGTCGTGGCGGCGTCCAATGCGGCAACCGCGTCGCGTGCCGCGGAAAATCCCAACTCCATGGCGATGCCGTGGTCGGCGTCACCGATCACGCCGTCGAGCGCGCACAGACGGTCCCTGTCGGCTGACATGGCGCCGGCGATGGCCGCAAACATCCCTGCGAGGCGGGCGCTGTCGATTGTCGTCATTTCTCTATCCCTGATGCTTAGTTCACCCAGCGCAAAACATGGCGCAGTCGCAAGGGTGGTCCAGCATCGTCTGCAGTTCGCCGTCGAGCTGGTGCAGCGTGATCGAGGCGCCGGCCATCTCAAGCGAGGTGCAGTAATTGCCGACCCAGGTTGCGTGAACGCCGACGCCGATATCGGCCAGCCTTTGCGACAGCCGCCGGTTCATGATGTAGAGTTCCATTAGGGGTGTTGACCCGAGCGAATTGACGAGAATGGCGACGCGATCGCCGCGCGACGGCGCCATTTCCTGCAATATGTGGTCGAGCATCTCGTCGGTGACCTCGTCGGCGCTCTTCAGCGGCCCGCGCGCGACGCCGGGCTCGCCATGGATGCCCATGCCGATCTCCATCTCGTCGTCGCCGATCTCGAAATTCGGCCGCCTCGTCTGCGGCAGCGAGCAAGGCGAAAGCGCCACGCCCATGGTGAAGGTATGGTCGTTGGCCTTTCTGGCGATGCGCTCGCATTCATCGAAAGACAGCATACGGTCGCAGGCAGCACCGGCCGCCTTGAAGATGAAGAAATTGCCGGCAACGCCGCGACGCTTGTGCCTTTCGCCGCGCGGCGCTGACGCGACGTCGTCGGTGCTCAGAACCGTGCGTACCTCAATGTCGTCCATCGCTGCCATTTCGGCCGCCATGTCGAAATTCATGACGTCGCCGGCATAGTTGCCATACATGAACAGCACGCCGGCGCCGCCGCTGACCGCCTTGGCGCATTCGAGGATCGGGTCGGGAGGAGGGGAGGCAAAGACATTGCCGATCGCCGCCGCATCGGCCAGCCCTTTGCCGACAAAGCCGAGAAAGCTCGGCTCGTGGCCCGAGCCGCCGCCGATGACGAGGCCGACCTTTCCTTGGCGCGGTCCGTCACGGGCGATGATGGAGCGTGGGCTCCCGTCCGCGCTCTTGAGATGGCGGGGATGCGCGGCGAGAATGCCTTCCAGCATCTCGTCGACGGCGCGGTTGCCGTCGTTGATGATCTTCTTGGTCTGCACCGGCATCCTCCCGATCTCGGTATCGCGCAAATACTACCGAGTGTTATCGTGATTTCCATCCGGCAGGAAACGTTTCATGCGGCAAGTTTTGCGCCGCCCGCCCGCAAGCCTTGGCTGCTTCTTTCGCCTTGATATGTTTCGGGGCAGGGCGCTGCTAACCGCCAACGCCGTCGCGGATGGCTGAGAAATAGCGGTCGGTTCCGACCTGCCCACCCTTCAGCGCCACTTCCAGCCCGTCGATTGCCTTGACGCGCGAATGGGCGACGCACAGCGGGGAGCCGGGCGATGCCGGCAGCGGCATCCTGACCGCCAGCGCATCGACGCGCATCTGTCCGAGCGCATGGCTCGACGTGTCGCCGCCTGCGATGATCACGCGCCGCAGTTCCTGCTCCTCGGTCAGTTGCCGCAGCAGCGTACCGAGGCTGCGGCCGAGCTTGTGGCGAGCGCCTTCCTGGAGGTCGATCTCGGCGCCGCGATCGGCGGTGGGTCCGAGCGCGGTATAGAGGATGACGCTGCGCCCGGCTTCCAGGCTGGCGCGGCCGACCGCCGCGGCGCGCGCGATCGCCTTTCCGGAATTCTCCGAGACCAGGTCGATGGGGTCGACTTCGACGCCGTCGAATCCATCGGTCAGCGCATGGCGGATCTGCCGCTCGGTCGTCGGCGAGCAGCTGCCCGAGACCACCGCAATGCGGTCCGCTTCGCCCGGCGACGAAAAGGCGGGCTGGCCGGTGACGGTTTGGTCCGACTTCCATTCGGCCAGCAGCGCATACTCGATCCCGGACGAGCCGACGACGAAAGAACCGCCCGGCTTGCGGACGCGCCATATCTCCTTGCCCGCAAGCACCTGCGTCTCCCGGCTATCGACATCGACAAGCACGATATCGGTGCCGTCGGCGAACAAGCGATCGAAGGTTTCCGAGCGCGACGCCGACTGCAGTGTCGCGAGGTCGATCAGCCCCGACGTCAGTTCCGTTTGCCGCGACAGATGGATCAGCATGTCGGATTCATCCATCGGTGTCGTCGGGTGGCGGCTCATCACCGGATGGCGGTCGATGCGGAAATACTTTTCACGGTAGGCCGCGAACAGATGGCCAAAGGCGGTGTAACGCTTGAGCTGGGGCGCCCCGACCAGCAGTGGCACGCTGCCCTGCGCGAAGACCGAACGGCCGATCTCGATCGCCCGGCCGATGCTGCCGATCGTCGGGCTGGAATCGAAGGTCGAGCAGACCTTGTAGTGGCAGATCGCGGCGTTCAGCGTCTTCAGCCAGGTGAAGGCGTCCTTGAGATGCGTGTCCATCCATTGCGGTGTCTCGCTGCGGCTGGTGCCGGCCAGGCCAATGGCTCGGCAATGTGCGAACTGCGCAAGCATGGCCGCGTCCGGTTGGCGCATGAACAGCACGGTCGGCACGCCGCCGAGTTCGAGCGCCTCCATGACGTCGGTCGAACCGGTGAGATCGTCGCCATAATAGCTGAGCAGCAGGTCTTGCATCGCTTCAGGCTGCCTTGCCGTCGCCGAATTTCTCGATCGACCGCGCCAGTTCGGGATGCTTCAGAGCGAACTCTGACAGCGGAATGCCGTCGACCGCCGCTTGCCAGGCCTGCTGCACGGCACGCACGCCGGCGCCTGGCCCGTTCGGATGGCTGACGATGCCGCCGCCGCAGAGATAGAGAAGATCGACGGTGCGGCCGGTTCGTGCATAGGTCTCGGGCGCCTGCCCGCCCCACTGGCCGGAGCCGGCGACCGGCAGAGCGCAATCATCAGGCGCAAAGATCGGCGTCGTTACCGCCTTGAAGGATTCGACGAAAGACGCGTCCGGCTCCCAGTATTTCGATTGGATGCCGTTGATCTGGAACTGGTCGACGCCGAGCAGCCGCCAGAATTGCTGCCAGACCTTGAAGGCCATGCCGAGGCCGGGATGGCGGGTGAGGATGTCCCAGCCGTTGCGGTGGGCGTGCAGCACCAGGCTTGAGCGCTTCCTGAGAAAGGCCATGCCGCCGAAGCCGACGGAGTTGATGTTTACCACCGCGCAATTGCCACCGGCCTTCGCCACCAGATCGTGGTTGCGCATCATCTCGTCGGGGTCGGCATGCGAGATGCCGAAGGCATACATCACCTTCTTGCCGGTCTTCTGCTCGTGGTCGAGGATGAGCGGCATGATCGCCTTCACCCGCTCCGCCAAGGGCGAATAGGCCGGGCTCATCAGCTTCTCGTCGTCTTTGATGAAATCGACGCCGGCGGCGATCAGTTCGCCCACCATTGCGGCCGTCTCATGAGGTCGCAGCCCCAGCGCCGGCTTGACGATGGTGCCGATGATCGGCCGATCCGTGACGCCGGTCAGCCTGCGGCTGCCGGCGACGCCGAACTGCGGACCCGGATGCGCGCCGCGAAATTGCTCCGGCAGCTTCAAGTCGACGACGCGAATGCCGGACAGGCCCTTGATCGAATAGGCGCCGCCAATGGCAATGGTCATCAGCGCCGATAGGTCGGTGCCGATGGCATCGAACGGAAAGGCGATATCGACATCCGCACGCTTGAAAGGCCCGTCACCAGCCTCAGGAATGGAGGGCCGAAGGGCGTCGGGCAAATGCCGTATCGCCAGGACGCGCGCCGCCACCCGGGCCTTGAGCTCCTCGGTCTCGCCGGGCAGCGCAACGAAGGTTCCGGTCGACTGGTCGCTGGCGATCTTGGCCGCCAGCGCCTCGATGCTGCCTGATGTTTCGATGCGGTAGGTGAGCGTGATCATGGTTCGTTGTCTAAGGCCGAAGGAGGTTCGAAAAGAGTTCCTTGATCGTCGAAATCTGGTATAATGAGTACATAAGCTTTGCAAGCACTATCCTGTCTTGAGGCCAGGAGCGATCGGGGCGACAGCCGTTCCGGACATAGCTGTGGCAGTGCTAGATAGACACAGGTCAAGGGAGTGATTCGCGACGATGAACCGTTCGGAGCCGATCGTCCGGCGCAAACTTTCCGACGAAGTTTTTTTGCGGCTGAAGCGCCTGATCACCAGCGGAGAATTGACGCCGGGCGACGACATGCCGTCGGAGCGCGAACTGATGGAACGCTTCGAGGTCGGCCGTCCCGCGATCCGCGAGGCCATGCAGGCGCTGAGCAATATGGGCCTCGTCGCGATCTCGCATGGCGAACGCGCCAAGGTGCTGCAGCTGACCGCCAAATCGATCATCAAGCAGGTCGACGGCGCCGCCAAGATCATCCTGTCGTCGTCGAAGGACACGCTGGAGCACCTGAAAACCGCGCGCATCTTCTTCGAGCGCGGCATGGTCAGGGAAGCCGCCGAAAACGCCACCGCCGAGGACGTTGAGCGCCTGCGCGCCACAATTGCCGAACAGCGCGGCTTTCGCGGCGATTCCGAAGCCTTCATCTCCGCCGACATGAAGTTCCACACCCAGATCGCGGCGATTTCAGGCAACCCGATCTATGTCGCCGTCAGCGAAGCGATGCTCGGTTGGCTGAAGGAATATCACACCGAGATGCTGATCTGGACTGGCAAGGAAAAGTTCACGCTGACCGAGCATGAAGAGATCATCGGCCGCATCGAGAAGAGGGATGCCGACGGCGCCGAGAATGCGATGATCAAGCATCTCGAGCGCTCGCGCGCGCTCTATGTGATGAACTCCGAAAAATAGCTCAGCCGAACCGGGCAATCGCGTAGGGCGCCATCACGAGATGGCCTCGGCCAAACGCTGAGATGTCTACCGGTACATCGTCTGCTGTCAGGTTCGCCAGCCACACGACGGTCTTGCCCGACACGGAGCGCCCGGCGAGCGCCAGCACCTTGGTCTCATCGCTCGTCCTTGCCGCCACATGCACAAGGCCGGCCATTTCGCAAATCCCCCTAATGGCATCGAAGATCGGCCGGCGCGCTCCTTCGGCGACGGGTTCACCGGAGACAGCCAGCACGCCGAATGGTCCGGTGAAGCCGGAGAGCGTGAGCAGCTCCAGCCCGGCCGGCGCGACGCGCGCGGCATAGCCGATCGTCCATGCTGCGGCGAACAGGCCGGCATGACGGGGGTCGCGATCCGCCATGGCAACGCGCTGTCCCCCGGGATTGGGTTTGGTCGCGCCGCCATAGGGGTTCTGGCGCATGGCAATCGTCGACGGCCCGATGCGGTAGGGTTTGTCGCCGAAGATCGCCCGCGCCGACGCGGTGATGAAGGGCAGCGCCTCCAGCGATTGCATGACGCTGAGATCATCTGCCGCGTGCACGATCGGGCAAGTGCAGTGGGTGACGAAATCGAGCAAGCCGGCCGGTACGCGCTTGCGGTTGAGTTCGGTGAAATAGCTGAACATGCCACCGCCAAGCCTGATGTCCGGAAAGGCGCGCCGCGCCGCGGCATAGACGTCTTCGAGCGGCGGACAGTCCGGCCACGCGCTGCCCGGCGGCGTCGACTGACGGTCGACTGAAGGCGAGACGGCAATTGCTGATAGTTTCAGTCCCGCTTGCCGCACCATGGCGGCGACACCTGAAAGCTCGGCGTCGAGATCGCCCGCGCAGGCAACGACGCATTCCAGCGTCGTCTGCACTGGATAGGCGGCGGCAAGTTTTGCAAAGGACTGCAACGCGTCAAGCCCATGGCCGCGTGTCGGGTCGTAGTGGAGGATCAGTTGCTGTGGGCCGAGCTCCGCCAATGTTGGAAGGTTTGCGAGCGCGACCTCCACGTCATCCGGGTAGATGATCACGCCGATATCCGGCAGCCTCTGCCCGGCCTCGCCGAGTTCGATGCGCACCGGTTCGGTGCTTGTCGCGACGGCCGGTATTTTCCCCTCGCCGATGATGCGCAGGCTGATCGTCTGCCTGACGGGTTGGCCAGCAGGCAACACATAGGGCCATGGCAGCGCCAGCGGCCGGACATAGGTCTTGTAGGACGCATCCGACCAGTTGCGCTGGTCTTCCATCTCGAAAGTGTCGCCCTCCATCCGGCATTCGGCAGTGATGCCCGGCTGAACCTCATGGGTGATGGCGCGCAGATCCTTGAAAGGCTGCCAAGGATCAATCAACAGCGGCAGCTTCGTCGCCACCGCGCTGCCGTCAGTGTGCTCGACCGTGACCGGACTGCCGGCGAGGCCTGCGATCGGATGCAGGACGCAGAAGCCGCAGCGATTGGTCTCGAAGTCGCTCTCGGGCAGGGCACTCACGTCGAAGGCCAGATGGCCATCAGAGCCTTTGATGGTGGCGCGAAAGGCGAGCCGGCTCGCGTCCGGCCCGGTGAAATTTGCCGTGTAGCTGACCGAGAAAGTGTCGGCGCCCTGGTTGATGACAAGGTCCGTCAGTTCAGGCTCGTAAGTGCCCCAGTCGCGATCGCGCACGATGTAGGCGATGGCACGCAGCACTTCGATGCCGCCAAGACGGATGGTGCGCAGATTGCCATTGACGAAGTCCGCGCTGAGCGCGCCGGCGCTGAGCCTGACCGGCGCGGCTTCGACCACATGCGTGCCATAGAGGAGGAAGGCGTCGGCGGTCATTTCAGCAAAGCGTCGAGCTGCACCGGCTCCCGGCTCGCCGCACCCGTATAGGCGGCCTCGACCAACGCGAATGTCTTGAGATTGTCGGCGCCCGAGGTCGCCGGTTCTATCCTCTTAGCCAGGCAGTCGACCCAGTGCCGCTGGATGGCAACGACGCTCTCCTGGATGTTGTGCCATGGGCGCGATGCCCAGGGCAACAGCGGCGGCGAGACGTCGGTGACCCGTGTGCCGTTCCTGCCGGTGACGGTGAGCCGGTAGCCCTGCGCCAGCCGGATTGTGCCGTCGGTGCCGTCGATCTCGATCAGCGTTTCGGGAAACGGCTCGACGGCAAGCTTCGTCGCGTAGCTGCAGTCGACGACAGAGGTGGCGCCGTTCTGGTGGTCCATCAGCATCGTCGCGACGTCCTCGCCCGCGATGCCGGGGTTGATGCGCGCGGTTCGCGTCGTGATCGTCGACACGTCGCCGAGCAGGAAGCGGGCGATGTCGAGACTATGGATGCCGAGATCCTCGATGATGAAGCGCTTTCCCTTGGCGAGATAGGGTTGGCCGGAAAACACGTCGTAGGCTGAGCGGAAGGAGATCCGTCCGAAGAACGGCGTGCCGATCTCGCCACTGTCGAGCACGACACGCACTGCCTGGATGGCCGACTGCCAGCGAAAATTCTCGTGTACCATCAGCGGTATGCCAGCGTCGGCACAGGCTTTGACCATGGCCTTGGCGTCGGCAAGTGTCGGTGCGAACGGCTTTTGGCAGATCACCGGCACGCGGTGCCGCGCAGCCATCTCGACCAGCGGCCGATGGCTGGGTGCCGTGGTGGCGATATCGACAAAATCCAGGCTCTCGCCGGCAAAAAGTTCTGCCGCATCGGTGTAGCGCTTTGCGATGCCGAACTGGTCGCCGACGATCCGCAGCCGGTCGGGATCGCGGTCGCAGATGGCGATGATCGCGGCGCCATCAATGTCGCGCCAGGCATGCATCTGGTTGACGGCAAAGAAGCCGCAGCCGATCAGCGCTCCGCGCAACTCCGCCATGCTCAGCCTGCCTTTGCCATCTGCATCAGCGTCACCCGGCTCTGCAGCCGCCGCTGCGCCTGGTCGACGACGACCGCGACGATGATGACGAGGCCCTTGATCACCATCTGCCAGAACGAACTCACGCCCATCATCACCAACCCATCCGAAAGAATACCGATGACGAAGGCGCCGACAATGGTGCCGCCGATAGTGCCGCGACCGCCAGACATCGAGGTGCCGCCGAGCACCGCTGCCGCGATCGCATTCAATTCGAAGCTCTCGCCAGTCGCCGGATGCGATGCCATCAGCTCAGACGAGATGATCAGGCCGACGATCGCGGCGCAAAAACCGGAGAACATATAGACGAACATTTTCACCATGTTGACACGGACGCCGGAAATTCGCGACGCCCGCTCATTGCCGCCGACAGCGAAGATGTGGCGGCCGAGCGGCGTGTATTTGGCGAGATAGGCCGCCGCCAGCGCAACGACGATCAGGATCCAGATCGCCACCGGCAGGCCGAGCAACCGCCCGGCGCCGAGGAAGCCGAAGCCGGTGGTGCCGAGCTCAGGCTTGCCGACCAGGTTCGGGAAGGTGCGGCCATCCGACGACAGCAGCGCCAGGCCGCGCGCGACATAGAGCACGCCAAGCGTGGCGATGAACGGCGCGACATTCAGCCTGGTGATCAGCAATCCGTTGACGGCGCCGATCAGAATGCCGACCGCCAGCGTGATCAGCGCGATCTCGACCACGTTGAAGTAGATGGTGTAGCCGATCTGCAGGTCGATGCCGTTGAGCACGAGATAGCCGGCGACCATGCCGCACAGGCCGACGATCGAGCCGACCGACAGGTCGATGCCGCCGGTGATGATGACGAAGGTCATGCCCATCGCCAGGAACGCGTTCAGCGCCACATGCTTCGACATCAGGATCAGATTGGCGGTCGACAGGAAGTTCGGCGCCGCAATCGAAAAGAAGATCAGCACGGCGATCAGCGCGATGAAGGTTCTCGCCTTCATCAACGTCAGCAGCAGCGAGCCGCTCGAGACGGAGGAGGAGGCCGCCTTGGCCGGGATATCAGTCATGGGCTCTCCGTGTGCGGGGCCGGTCCGTGGCCAAGTGCCGAGGCGGCTACCAGGGCTGCTTCCGTCGCCTCGGCGCGATCGAACATGCCGGTCAGTTTTCCATTGCTCATCACCGCAATGCGGTCGGACAGTGCCATCACCTCGTCGAGATCGGAGGTGGCGAAGAGAATGCCCAATCCGTCGCGCGACAGTTTGCGCATGGTGCGGAAGACGTCGGCTTTGGCGCCGACATCGATGCCGCGGCTCGGCTCATCCATCAGCAGCACCTTCGGGCCGGTGAGCAGCGCCTTGCCGATCACCACCTTTTGCTGGTTGCCGCCGGACAGCGACGAGACTTCTTGCGCCGGGTCGGCAACCTTGATCGCCAGTTCCCGCACCATCTGCGTCACCGCCTGCCTTTCGGCACCGCCCCGAATATGAAACAGGCGGACAAAGCGCGACAGGCTGGCCAGCGTCAGATTGCTGGCGACGGAGAGGATCGACACCAGCCCTTCGCGCTGGCGGTCTTCGGGGATCAGCGCCAGCCCGCGCCGGATGCGCCGCGTCGTGTCGCGCTCCTTGACCTTTTTGCCGGCGATGAAGATCGCACCGGTGGCCTGGCCATGACGGCCCATGATGCAGTCAAACAGCTCGCTGCGCCCGGCGCCCATCAGGCCGTAGATGCCGAGGATCTCGCCGGCGCGCAACGACAGCGAGACGTGGTCGACCGCAAGCCCGCCGGTCGCGCGCGGCAGACAGATGTCCTCGGCGCGAAATATCTCATCGCCTGGAACATGGCCGTCGGCCTTGGCGAAATCCTTGGCGTCGGAGCCGATCATCTGCCGCACGATCCATCGCGTGTCGACGTTTTTCATCTCCTCCTGGCCGGTGATGTGTCCATCGCGCAGCACGGTGATGTAGTCGCCGATGCGGATCAGCTCTTCCAGCCGGTGCGAGATGTAGACGATGGCCACGCCGCGCGCTTTGAGGTCGGCAATCACCTTGAAGAGGATCTCGACCTCCGCCGCACTCAGCGCCGAGGTCGGCTCGTCCATGATCAGGATGCGCGCATCGAGCGAAACCGCCTTGGCGATCTCGACCAGCTGCTGCTGGCCGATGCGCAGATCCTCGACCAGCATGTCGGGCCGGATCCCGGCCTGCAGGCGTTCGAGAAATTGCGCCGCGCGGCGCTCCTGCTCCTTGTGGTCGATCTTGCGGAACCGGTTGGTGATCTCGCGCGTGGCAAAGATGTTCTCGGCGACAGTCATATTGCCGAACAGGTTCAGCTCCTGGAACACCATGCCGATGCCGCGGTTCACTGCGTCTCCCGATGACGAGAAGGAAACCTCCTCCCCTTCCAGAAGGATCCGGCCGAGCGTCGGTTGTTCGACACCGGCGATGATCTTCATCAGCGTCGATTTGCCGGCGCCGTTTTCGCCGACCAGCACATTGACCGCGCCCTTGCGCACCTCGAAATTCGCGCGCTTGACCGCAACGGTGCCGGAATAGACCTTGGAGACGTCTTCCAGCTTCAGGATGACATCGTGAGCGGAGGCGGCACTCATGGTTTCGGCCCGATTTCTGCCTCCGCCGGCGTCACCAGCGGCAGGTCCTGGCCGCTTTCGAGCGTATAGGCGCCGAGAACCTTGGCGGTCCGGCCTTCCAGCGCGTCGCGCGGCAGTTTGGAAAGCACGGTCTTGTCGGCATAGGCGTTGAACGCCTTGCCGAACTGGGCGAAGTCGATCTGATTGGTAAAATCGTTGAACTGGATGAAATCGAGGCTGTCGCGCAGCGCGGTTCCCCGCATCGCGGGTCCGATCTGCACCCGCGCATCGGCCTTGCCGTCGCCATCGACATCGATATCCATCGTCGCCGCGCGAGACGCCGTGTTGGCGGCGATGATCTTGCCCTCGACGCGAACCGCGAAGGTCCATGGCGAATTCGCCTGCTTGTTCGGATTGCCATATTTGGCGCCGGCAGAAGCGGGATCGGTTTTCGCCAGCGCGTGAACCTCGGCAAACGGTCCGGCCTTCCGCTGGAGATAGGGCACGACCTTCGCCGCCCAGATCTCCTCTACCGTCTTGTCCGGATTGAACGCTGCGGCATTGCCGCTATCCCCCGAAGGCGTCGGCAGAATCTTGCAGGCGGTCAGGCTGATGCCGACTGTCACGGCAAGGATCGGCCAGGTCGGCTTGTTGTTCAGCATGGCGGCCTGTTGTTCATGGTGGTCGGCACCCACAGAAAATGGCGGCGAGGGACGACCCCTTGGGTCGCCCCTCGCTATTCATGTCACGCCGGCTCAGTTGGTCAGCGCAAACGTTTCCAGCTTGGCAGCATTGTCGCCATTGACCAGAAGGCAGTCCATCAGCTGCTTCTCCTTCTCGGGCGACTTCTTGTTCTTGATGAAGTCGTTGGCCTGTTCGACCGCCATCTGCGCCTGCGCGTAAGCCGGCTGCAGGACGGTTGCCTTGATGCCGCCCGCGGTGATCGAGTCGCGCACGTCGTTCGATCCGTCGAAGCCGACGACGATGACGTCCTTGCGGTTTGCAGCGACCAGCGCCGCATAGGCGCCCATCGCCATCGTGTCGTTGCCGGAGATGACGCCCTTGATGTCAGGGTTGGCCTGCAGGATCGATTCCATCTTGGCGTAGGCCTCGGTCTGGCTCCAGTTGGCCGACTGCTGGGCAACCATCTTCAGGTCCGGATAGTCGTCGATGACGTCGTGATAGCCCTTCGAGCGGATGCCGGCATTGGTGTCGGATTCCTTGCCGACCAGCTCGACGAAATTGCCCTTCTCGCCCATCAGCTTGACGAACTCCTGCGCGCCGAGCTGGGCGCCCTGGTAGTTGTTGGAGACGATCTGCGCGACGGCGACGCCGGTGGCATTGATCTCGCGGTCGATCAGGAACGAAGGAACGCCCGCATCCTTGGCCTTCTGCACGGCGGCGACGGTGGCGTCGGCGCCGGCATTGTCGAGGATGATCGCCTTGGCGCCGCGACCGATCGCGGTGTCGATCAGTTCGGACTGCTTGTTGGCATCGTCGTCATGGACGAGCACCAGCGCTTCGTAGCCGAGTTCCTTGGCCTTGGCTTCGGCACCTACGGCTTCCGCCTTGAAGAACGGATTGTCATGCGAGGGCGTGATGATGGCAATGAGGTCCGCCGCATAGGCGGGTGCCGCGGTGCCAAGCGCCAGCATGCCGGCAAAAGCCGCAAGTGTCATTCTGCGTGTGATTTTCATGATGTCCTCCCGTTTGAAAAACGGCCTTGATCAACCAAGGCCACTGTCTGCATTCGAATTCGTTACGCAGCGCGGGCCGCTGATCGGTTCAGGCTCAAAAGCCGTTTGCCGGCTTCCACTGACGGATCGTTGCTCCCCGGCCGTCCTCCACTCGTCCAGGCTTCGAACTCCCTGCGAAACCTTATCGATCCGAGTCAACAACAGCTAAGCCAACTGGTATGATGAGTCAATCACAAATTCAGATGATATGTACCTGATACGACCGAGGTTGAGCGTCGGCGGCGATGCGCAGAGGCATCGAGACGCTCCGGCGAGCACCTGACTTGGCCTTTCTCAGGTGATGCGCTGAATGCTCGCGGCGATCTCTTCCGGCTCGAACACCCGCTTCCAGTCGTCGCGCATCAGCACCGGCTTGCCGAACTCGATCGCCTTGTTGCAGGCGTCGGAGAACACACCCTTGGTTTCGCCGAAGATGACGGCGCCAAGAACATTCATATGGCCGAGCAGGAAATCGAGCGCAGCCTGCTGGTCGACGCCGCGCGCCACGACCTCGTCGACGGCTTCCTTCATGACGACGAGCAGCGAGGCGCATACGGTTTCCGAAAGGCCGGGCTCCAGCAACGCCATCTGATCGACAGTGACACGGTGCGAACGCATCACTGGCGCCCAGATGATCTTGGCGATCGCCTCGCCCTTGGCAAAATCCTCTTCCGGCCCCTGCATCAGCGCGCTGACCATATGCTGCTTGGCTTTGACGCCGCCGAAATAGTCTTTTTTGGCCGCCATGTCGGTCTCGTCGTTGAAGATCGGCGGATGGCAGGGATGGGTGACAAAATAGGTCAAGTCCGGCCGCTTCGGCAAATGGCCGGCGAACGGCGCGGCGGCGTCGAGCACGACGACCATCGTGCCCGATGCAAGCTTGCTCTCTATGCTGGCCGCCACCTTGCCGATATGCGTATCGGGAACCGCCAGGATCACCACATCGGCACCGTTGAGCGCTTCATCAGCACTGACGGCATCAAAGCCCAGCCCCGATTTCAGCCGCTCGCGGCCGGCATCGCTGACCTCGACATGGCGTATCGTATACGGCGAGCCACGAAAATTGGTCGACAGGCGGTAACCCATTTTCCCGCCGGCTCCGAACAGCGCAATCGTCGTCATCTATGCTTGCTCCCGATTTCCAACGATGGCCGTGCCTATCGTCATGTTATTGACTGGTATGATCACTCTACCACAACCTCCGGGTTTGACCAGAGCCTTCATTGCCGTGTCATGCCTGCCGGTCGCTTGGCTGCATGGCGGGATTAGCATCGTCGGCTGGCGGTTCGGGCGGAGTTCGCGTGTCAGGGCTTGGCGTCCGGCCAGCGCGAGCACGAAGATGACGACGATGTCCTGGACGCCCGGCGGCAGGCCGATGATCTGAATGGTGGGCGACACGCGGGCCTGCGCAACCTTGCCGTCCGCCGTCTTGCCCCAGCCAGCAGCAACTCGTCGAACTGCTGGCTGACCTCCATCCGGTGTGGTGAGTCAGGCGGGAAACAGGAACGCTGCGCTCGGGTCGAAAAAGACCTGACGTTGGCTCGGCGCCACATCATGCGAAGCTGTGGCGGAGAATGTCGGCCTGATGTCGATCTCCTGTCCAGTGCTGGTACGCGCAACGATGCGCCGCCGTTCGCCATAGAAGGCAACGTCGATGATATCTACGACCAGCTCCACACTTTTCGGTCCCCGGTCCAGACGAAGGGCCTCCGGTCTGATCATCAATCTGGTTTTTTGCCCCGGTGCGAGGCTGCCATTTGCGTTGATACCCGAGACCAGCGAGCCGTCGGCGAGGCGGATGGTGGCGGCACCGCCAACGGTTTCCAGATGTTCCGCAGCCAAAAAATTCGAATTGCCGATGAAGCCTGCGACGAAATCGGTCGCTGGCCGGAGATAAAGGTCCTCGCCGGTGCCGATCTGCTCGATGCGGCCGTCCCTGAAGAGCGCGATCCGATCCGAGAGGTGCAGCGCCTCCTCCTGGTCATGCGTGACATAGAGGATGGTAACGCCGGTCTCGCGGTGGATGCGGCGGATCTCGGCCTGGATCTCCTCGCGCAGTTTCTTGTCCAGCGCCGACAGCGGCTCGTCCATCAAAAGGATCGGCGGATCGTAGGCCAGCGCCCGGGCCAGCGCGACGCGCTGCTGCTGGCCGCCTGACAGCGCGCCGGGAAGTCTCGCGGCAAAGCTTTCCAGCCGCACCAGGGCCAGCATGTCGCCGACCTTCTTCTTCACCTCGGCTTCCGGCCGGCGCCGGACTCGAAGCGGAAAGGCAATGTTTTCGGCGACCGTCAGATGCGGAAACAGCGTGTAGCGCTGGAAGACCATGCCGATGTTGCGCTTGTGCGAGGGTATCGCGAGCAAGGATTTGCCTTCCAGCTGGACATCGCCGGAGCTCGGATCCTGGAAGCCGGCGATGGCATAGAGCGTCGTTGATTTTCCCGAACCCGACGGCCCGAGAAAGGTCAGGAACTGACCCTTTGGAATGTCCAGCGTGACGTCATGTACGGCGGTGAACGCGCCGAACGCCTTGTGCAATTTGCGGATGGAGAGGAAGGACTGGGTCATGTCTGGAACTTTCGGCGCAGCAGTGCCGTCACCACCATCAGGGCAAGGGTGAGGCCGACGAGCAGGCTGGAGGCGGCGGCGATCACCGGGCTCAGATCCGAGCGCAAGCTGCCCCAGATCTTGACCGGCAAGGTCTGCAAGGTGGGGCTGGCCATGAAGATGGCGACGACGACCTCATCCCAGGAGGCAAGGAAGGAAAAGATCGCCGCGGAAAAGATGCCGATCCTGATCGACGGCAAGGTGATCCTGAGCTTGGCCTCGAGCGGGCTGGCGCCGCAGACGATCGCCGCGTCCTCGATTGACTTGTCGAAGCCTTCAAGCGCCGTAGCGATCGGGATGATCGCGAATGGCAGCGCCAGCACGGTGTGGGCGATGACGAAGCCGATCGTTGTGCCGCCGAGGCCAACGCGGAGGAAGAAGGCGTAAATGGCGATGGCGAAGACCACGACCGGCAGGACCATCGGCGTCAGCAGCAGGCCGCGCAGGATTTCGCGGCCGCGGAACTGTCCGCGAACCAACGCGAACGAGGCGAGAAGGCCGATCACCACGGCAAGGATCGCCGTCATGGTGGCGATGCGGGCGCTGGTCAGCGCCGCCTCCAGCCAGGACGGGTCGGCAAACAGCTCCTGGTACCATTTCAGTGTCCAACCGGGCGGTGGAAAGGCCAGCCAGCGCGACGATCCGAACGACAGCAGAACGATGAAAACCACTGGCAAGAGGAGGAAGGCGGCGACCAGCGCGGTGAAGCCGAGCAGGGCAATTTTCAGCCATCCCATACGGTCGTAATCGAGCAGCATCTCAGATGCCTCCCGTCACGCGCCGGGCGCCGACAAGGCGCAGCTGCAATGCGTAGAGCGCCATGGTGACGACCAGCAGGATGAAGGCGGCGGCGCTGCCGAGCCCCCAATTGAGCAGCGACTGGATCATCTGCGCGATCATTTCGGCCAGCATCATGTTCGACGTGCCGCCGAGCAGCGCGGGGGTGACGAAATAGCCGAGAGACATGACGAAGACCATCAGGCCACCAGCGGCGATGCCGGGCAGCGACAGCGGCAGGAGGATGCGGCGGAATGCCTGGAACGGGCTGGCACCGCAGAGGGCCGCGGCACGCAGCGTCATCGGATCGATCGCCCGCAAGGTGCCGACCAGCGGCAGGATCATGAACGGCAGCATAATGTAGACCATGCCGATGGTGACGCCGGTAAGATTGTTGATGAGCGGCAGCGGCTGGTCGATGACACCAATGGCGATCAGCGTCCGGTTGATAACGCCGGTGCGCTGCAGCAGCACCATCCAGGCATAGGTGCGGGTGAGCAAATTGGTCCACATCGACAGGATGATGATGCCGAAGACGATCGAGGCGAGGGCCGCCGGCATGATCGCCAGCATCCAGGCGACTGGAAAGGCGACTAGCACGGTAACGACGGTGACGACCGCCGCAACCAGGAAGGTGTTGAAGAACACCCGCGCATAGGTGCCGTCGCCCAGCAATGTCGCGTAGTTCTGCAGGCCGGGCGCCGGCTCGGTGACGCTGCGCAACAGCAGGGCCAGCACCGGGACGACGAAGAACAGCGCAATCAGGATCAGCGCCGGCAGCAGGCCACCGAAGCCTGCCGGCATCCTGAAAGCTCCAAAGCTCTGACGCGTTTCGACCGACATGGCGGGAACCTGTTTGTGGGACGAGACAGCCTGCGCTGTCTCGTCCCGTTCTGTTGCGGCAGCAGCCGTTACTTCGCCTGCCAGGCGTACCAGCGCGTGGCGATGGCGTCGCGATTTTCGGCCCAATAGTTCATGTCGAGGTTGATCTGTCCGTCGACATGGGCGTCCGGCAGCGACTTCACGACGTCCGCCGCCATCTCCGCCTTGGCCTTGGTGTTGATCGGCGCATAGCCGCTGGCTTCGGCAAACTTTGCCTGGCCGGCCGGGCTGCTCGCCGCAGCCAGGAACTTCATCGCCGCATCCTTGTTCTTGGCGCCCTTCGGCACCACCAGAACGTCGGCCGCCGTCAGGTTCTGGGTCCAGGACACGCCGACATCGGCTTCGTCATGCTGAAGCGCAAAGACGCGGCCGTTCCAGAGCTGGCCGAAGGCCGCCTCGCCGGAAGCGATCAACTGCTGCGACTCCGCGCCGCCGCCCCACCAAACAATGTCCGACTTGATGGTGTCGAGTTTCTTGAAAGCGCGGTCGAGATCGAGCGGATAGAGCTTGTCGGCGGGAACGCCGTCGGCCAGCAGTGCGATCTCGATGACGCCGGGCGCCGACCATTTGTAGAAGGTGCGCTTGCCCGGGAATTTCTTGACGTCGAACATGTCTGCCCAGCCGGCAGGCTCGCCCGAAACGGCGCCCTTGTTCCAGGCGAGCACGAAGGAATAGTAGAAGCTGCCGACGGCATGGTCGGTGGTGAAGCGCGGATCGAGGTCGGCCCGCGGCACCGCTTTGAAGTCGATCGGCTCCAGCAGCCCGTCCTTGGCCGCCTTGATGGCGAAATCCATCTCGACGTCGACGACATCCCAATTGACGCTGCCGGCGTCGACCATGGCCTTCAGCTTGCCGTAGTCGGTCGGACCGTCCTGCAGGACCTTGATGCCGGATGCGGCCGAGAACGGTTCCGCCCAGGATTTGGTCTGCGCTTCCTGCGTCGTCCCACCCCAGCTGGTGAACACCATTTCCTCGGCCTTGGCGGCCGTCGTTGCCAGAACTGTTGTTGCCAGAAGTCCGGCAAGGATGCCGGTGAAGATCAGTTTCATGTCGTTCTCCTCTGTTTGTTTTCGTTGTTGGCTGTTCGCGATCGGCGTTTTCGCCTTGATCGCGAATCCCCGGCCTGCGGCGGCTACCGCATGACAAAAGGATCGGGAATTGGGTCGTCCGAGGTGCGTATCCAGACCGATTTCGAACGCGTGTAGTCGCGGATCGCGTCCATGCCGCCTTCGCGGCCGAGACCGGACTGGCCGTAGCCGCCAAACGGCACTAGCGGCGAGACGGCGCGGTAGGTGTTGATCCAGACCACGCCGGCGTGGATGCCGCGCGCCATGCGGTGCGCCTTGGCGAGATTGGTGGTGAAGACGCCGGACGCCAGGCCGAACTTCGTATCGTTGGCCAGTGCCAACGCTTCGGCCTCGGTGTCGAAGGCCAGCGCGCTCAGCACCGGGCCGAAAAGCTCTTCGCGCACGCAAGCCAGGGTCTGATCGGGTACCTCGATGATCGTCGGGGCATAGTAGAAGCCATCCGCCTTGCCTTCAGGGCGTTTGCCGCCTGTGACCAGCCGGCCGCCGGCGGCGAGGCTTTCGGCGACGGTCTTTTCGATCCATTCGCGCTGGCGCGATGTGGCAAGCGGCCCCATTTCGGTGGAGGAATCCTGCGGGTCGCCAATTCTGATGGCTTCTGCTTTTTGCTTGAGCCGGGCGAGAAACTCGTCCTTAACCGAGCGCTCGACCAAGAGCCGCGAGCCGGCGACGCAGCTCTGGCCGGTGGCGGCAAAAATGCCGGCGACGACGGCGTTAGCCGCACTTTCCAGATCGGCATCGGCAAACACCACCACCGGGCTTTTGCCGCCGAGTTCCAGCGTGGTGTAGGCGAGGTTTTCCGCCGTGTTCCTGACGATCTGGCGGGCCGTCGCTGGGCCGCCGGTGAAGGCGACGCGGGCGACCAGCGGATGGCTGGTCAGGCGATGGCCGCAGTCGTGACCGAAGCCGGTCAGGATGTTGACGCTGCCTGCGGGAAATCCGGCTTCGTCGACGAGTTCGGCGAAAGCGAGCAGCGGGGCGGGCCCGTCCTCGGATGCCTTGAGGACGACGGTGCAACCTGCGGCGAGCGCTGGCCCAAGCTTGACGGCCGACAGGAAGAGCTGCGAATTCCACGGCACGACGGCGGCAACGACGCCGATCGGCTCCGGCCGGATCGTCACCTCCATATCCGCCTTGTCGATCGGAACGAACGCCCCTTCGTGTTTGTCGGCGAGCCCGCCATAGTAGCGGTAGTAGTCGCCGACATAGGCGATCTGGGCGCGGGTCTCGCGGATGATCTTGCCGGTATCGCGTGTCTCGAGCTGCGCCAGCCGATCGGCATTGGCGACGACGAGATCGCCGAGCCGCACCAGAAGCTTGCCGCGCGCCGTCGCCGTCATCGCGGCCCATGGGCCGGAGCGCAGCGCCCGGTGGGCGGCCTCGACGGCACGATCGACGTCGGCCACCGTTGCGGCGGGCATTTTTGCCCAAGGCGCGCCGGTCGACGGGTCGACACTGTCGAAGGTTGCGGCGGCCTCCACGAACTGGCCGTCTATGTAGTTCCTGAATTCGCCGGTGCTCATCACGATCCCGCCTGCGGTGTGGCAAAGGCCGGCATCACCCTGTCGATGAACAGCTGCAGCGATTTCTTCTTGCGCTCATGCGAAATGCCGCTGTCGATCCAGATCGAATACTGGTCGTAACCGAGTGCCTCATAGGCCTTGAGCCGGGCGATCACTTCCTCGGCTTCACCGATCACCAGATTCTCCCGGATCTTGTCCGGCGCGTATTGCGGCATGGCCGCAATCTCGGCCTCCGTCAGCTCCTCCAACACGCCCTGGTGCACCGGCTTCTTGTTTTGAAACCAGGCGCCGAACTGGCAGTAGAATTGCGACAGATCCTGTGTCAGGCGATCGGCGTCGGCTGCGTCTTCGGCCACGAAGGTGTGCATCAGGAGCATGATTTCCGGCCGTGGCGTTTCAGGATGGGCGGCACAGGCCGTGTTGAAGCGCTCCATCAGGCTCGCCACTTCGCCATCGCCGGAGGCGAGCGGCGTTACCTGCACGTTGCATTTGTTGGCCACGGCAAAGTCGTGCGAGTTAGGGTCACGCGCCGCCACCCAGATCGGCGGATAGGGCTTTTGCAGCGGCTTGGGCGATGAGGTGGTCGACGGAAACGACCAGAATTCGCCGGACAGTTCGAAGTCGCCATCCCACAGGCCACGGATCGCCGGCACCATCTCGCGCATGCGCTGACCCGCGCCCCAGGCTTCGAGCCCGGGGAAAAGCCGCCGGTACTCATAGCTGTAGGCGCCGCGCGCAATGCCGATATCGAGCCGGCCGCCGGTAATGACGTCGGCCATTGCTGCTTCGCCGGCGAGCTTGATCGGGTGCCAGAATGGCGCGACGATGGTTCCGGTGCCGAGCCGGATGCGCGTCGTCTTTGCGCCGAGATAGGCGATGTTGATGAACGGGTTGGGCGAGATGGTGAATTCCATCCCGTGATGCTCGCCGATCCAGGCGGTCTCGAAGCCTGCCGCCTCGGCCTGCAGGACCAGATCCTCCAGCTCGGCAACCAGTTCGGAATGTGGCTTCGCCAGATCCGAGCGCTCCATATGGACGAACAGCGAAAATTTCATCGGCATCACCTGCGACCAGTAAGAGCTTGGGAAGACGCCGCCCTGGCGAGCGGCCGGACTTCGCCTTCGACCTCGTTGCCGACATAGACGCCGAATGCATCTTCCGTACGTTCACGGACATAGCGGGTCAGCATGGAACGAACCGCCGGATCGGCGACCTTGAGATCGGCGATATGGTCGATGTCGACAAGCCTGACCTGGCGATCGCTGGAGGCGGGGGCGGTGACCGTCCCCCGGTAGTAGACGTGCGAGCGCGACGGATCGGCCGCGTCGTCCCACACTGCAAACAGGAAGCCGAGCTGTGCGTCGACCACCTTGGCGGCGAGGCATCCCTTGAGGCTGCGGGCATCCCTGGGCGTGCCCAGCCCGCGACCCGCCGGCAACTCGTGGAAACCGTCCGGGGTTTCGAAGAACAGCACGCGACCTTCATTTTCGAGGATGGCGCCAACTTCGGTTCCCGAAGGTGCTGCCGCCAGCGCCTCCTGGCTGAGGCCTGGTGTGACATAGGTGCCGCGGCAATAGCCGAGCGGCTGCGCACCATTGTGGGTGAAGTCGCGAACGCGACCGATGAGGATCGAATGGTCGCCGGCATCGACCAGTTGCTCCATGGCGCAATCGAACACGGCGACGGAACCGTCGATCAGCGGATTGCCGGTGTGTCCGGATTGCCAGGCAACGGAAGCGAATTTGTCAGCTGCTTTGGAGGCGAAAATGCCGGATTCGGCCTTCTGACTCTCCGAGAGGATGTTGATCGCGAAACCTCTTGAGGTCGAAAACGCGCTGTGCCCCAACGCCTTCTTGGCGATGCACACAAGCACCAGCGGCGGATCGAGCGAGACCGAGGTGAAGGAATTGGCGGTGAAGCCGCGCGGTTCGCCTTCCGCACTGACCGTGGTGACGATGGTGACGCCGGTCAGAAACGAACCTAGCGCCCGCCTGAATTCGCCGGGGTCAAATGCAGGAGCCTCCGGCTTGGCGGCGGCGTCTTTCTCGGCATCGAGAAAAGCCATGATGTGTTGAGTCACTTTTTCGGGCGAAGCGATTGTCATCATGTGCCTTTCGCCGCTCAACACGAGGCATTGGCCGCGCGGTGCAAGCCGCGCCATGGCCGCTGACATGGCCGGCGTAGAATTCCTGTCCTCGGATCCGGTCATAAACAGCGCTGGCGCCGCAAGCTCGGCTAAGCGATCGGCATGCTGGGTATCGGCGTGAGCAAAGAGGCGATAGGTGCGCGCGTAGCCCTCGGCGCTGACACCTTCAAGCGCGATGCGGGCCGTCGCGGCCGCGCCGGCCAAATTGGCTGGCAGTGGATCGCCGAACCAGCGGGCTAGCGTTGCGGCGATGGCGGAGGGGTCGCCATGACTGCCGAGTGCTGCCGCCCGTTCGCGCACAGCCTGCGCCAATGCCTCAGGACGACGGAACACGCCATTGAGACAGACGATGGAGCTGACCCGCGACGGTGCGCGATGGGCGATTTCGAGGGCCACCAACGCCCCCATGGAATGGCCGATGATCGATACGGAGGCGAGACCGAGGTGATCGATCAGGCGAAGCGCCTGATCGGCAAAGTCGGACAGTGCGGCATTTTCGGGCGGCAGCGGCGAGTTGCCGTGGCCGAGCATATCGATGGCGATCAGGTCGTGGCGGCCTTTCATCGAAGCGATCTGATCCTGCCAGATCGCGGCATTCATGCCGACGCCGTGGATGAGCAGAACCGGCGCGCCGGAGCCGGCACGGATGAAGCCGGTTCCGTCCGGAGCCGTGTCCCGGACCCATGCGGAGGCGGCGACGTCAGCCATGCAGGTCCCCGACCTCCTTGAGATCCTGATAGCGGTCGCCGATGCGGTGGTGCGGGCGCCCGCCAATGGAGGCGCCAAGCGCCACTACCAGTTCGTCGGGCGCCGGCGCATCGCCGATCTGGAAATGCACAGTTAGATAATGGGAGCGACGGCCTTCGTCGTTCTTGTCCATCAGCGGAATCATGATTGGCGTGTTCGGCCCGCCGCGCAGATTGGTAAAGGCGAGGTAGGTCTTGGCGCCGACGGCGCGGCGATAGTGATTGCCGAAATGTAGCGTGTGGATCAGCGCCGAAGCGTGCTCTATTTCGCCCGAGGTGCCGCAGATGGCGGCCTTGCCGTAGCCTTCGATCGCCTCGCCCGAACCGGCGACGGCGATGATCTCGCGGGTCAGCATTTCGCCAAGGATGGGAGCGATGGCGCGGATCTCGGGAGAAAGATCCTCGATGAAACCACGGCCAGCCCAAGGGTTCGTCAGCACAGCCGCTACACCGACCAGTCTCAGCGGCTGGGGTGCTGCCTTTCCGCCTTCGATCAGCGTGTTCTCGATATAGGTGACGATCTTTCGAATGGCCGGCTTCATCAAAATCCTCGGTCGGATAGCGCGGTTCAGCGCCGTCATGTCTATCGCGTCTTATGGTATACCATGCTATGGAGCGCCAAGAACCTTGTCAATTGGCCATGGAATCTGTTTTGTGGCCGTACCAGGGAGGCGAGAAAAAATGTCAGAAGATGCGCTGCGGATCGACCGCTCCGCCAAGACGTTGCGGACGCTGGCGCTGGAGCGCATGCGCGAGGCGATCATGGATTTCCACTTCCAACCCGGCGAGAGACTGGTCGAGCGGCCGCTTTGCGATCAGCTCGGGGTCAGCCGTTCGGTCGTGCGCGAGGTTTTGCGGCAATTGGAGGCCGAAGGCCTGGTGCAGATGATACCGGGCCATGGACCGGCCGTGGCCAAGCCGGATCTCGGCCGCACCGACGAGATCTATGAATTGCGAGCGCTGCTGGAGGGCATCGCGGCGCGAGCTTGCGCCATGTCGGCCACGAGCGAGCAGATTGCCTTGCTCGATGGCGCTTTGACCAACCTGTTCGAAGCCTGGGCTTCGGGCGTGCCGGTCGCGGTGATGCGGGCGACGACCAAATTCTACGAGGCGCTGTTCGAAGCGGCCGACAAGCGTATTGCCTGGGAAATCGTCACCGGGCTGAATGTCCGCATCAACCAGCTGCGTTCGATGACCATTGCCTCGGACAACCGCCGCGAGCCGGCGATCGCCGAAATGACCGAAATCATGGACGCAATCAAGTTGCGCGACCCTGATAAAGCTGAGGCCGCCGCTCGACATCATGTCGAACAAGCTTGGTTTATCGCGCAGCAGTTGTTGCGCCCGAGGTGACGACGCGTTTTGTTGTGCAGCTCAAGCGTCAATGTGAGCTCAAGACCGGTCTTGGCGCGAAGGAGGCGTAGGGGCGCTATGTTCGACTGTGGCGGAACCATATGGAACGATACGAGAAGATTTCTGGTTCTGGCCCGCGAAAAAGCCCATGAAATCAACGTTCTTGATACGTCCTCCGGGCTCACCAGATTAAAAAAATATCAAAGGTTTACCTGAAAGCCTTCGTGAGTGAATTCATTATCTCGGCTAAACTCGTGGCGTTCGAAAGAAAATGTTTCGGGCCTTTGCGCCAGAACTCTCCTTCTCATTCAAGGCACCCACTACACCTAGTCCAGAAATTCTGGCGCCGACAGGTCGCTCGGCGATCCGTGCGGTGATCGGTGGCAACGACGTGCGAAAGGGATGGTTTGAACGATTGGTCGAGAATGCCGCGACAGCTAGCTGACGCGAAATGCCACTCTCTGTCCTGAAGACGCATTTGAACCTGAACGTCTGTGAGGCGCTTCGCATCCCGGACTCCCAGGTTCGCAAGTGTATCGCCTAGACCAACAGTTGTCGAAGGCGACTATTTGGGCTCGTCCTGATCGTCGTCCATCAGGATACGTGCCGCGGCCCCGTCCAGGTCTTCGTACTGCTCATTTCGCAAGGTCCACATGAATGCCACAAGGCCGAGTAGCCCGAGCAGGATTGCGACAGGCACAAGGAAAGCCAAATAGCTCATGTTGTCGTGTTCAATATCTGGGCGGAAAGCAGGCCTGACACCCTGCGCCTGAAAGGCTTTCGGGAACCCAGACGTAAGGCATTGGCCACCACCAAGACGGACGACAGCGACATTGCCGCTGCAGCCACGAGCGGGGTGATGTATCCGCACACGGCAAATGGCACCGCAACGGCGTTGTAGCCGACTGCTAGGGCGAAATTCTGCCGGATCAGCTTTCCCGCGTTGCGCGAAATCTCGTAGGCGTCGGCGACGCTCGCAAGGCTTTCCTTCAGGAACACGAAGTCGGCTGCATTGCGGCCGACATCGGCCGCCGTCGCGGGAGCCATGGAGACATGCGCGGCGGCGAGGGCCGGCGCGTCGTTAAGTCCGTCTCCCACCATCAACACCTTGGAGTGGGCAGCGGTGAGAGCCGCGATCCGCTCAACCTTGTCGGATGGAAGCATTTCCGGCGTGAAATCATCGATGCCGAGTTTCGAAGCCAGAGCGGCCACGGCAGATCTACGGTCACCGGATAGAATGCCGACACCGAGGCCCTGCCGGCGCAATCGATCGATCGTCGCGCGCGCGCCGCTTCGCATGATGTCTTCAAATTCCAGCCGCCCCAGCTGCTGGCCGTTCTGCACCAGCAGCGACACCGAAACACAACCGTCCGTGCCTTCCGGCATTTTGCGGCCAAGCGCCCAGTCCGGTCGGCCCAGGCGATAGATGGAGGTTCCCATCCTGGCTTCGAGGCCGCGGCCGGGGTACTCGGCGAGATTGTTCATCGGAGAGGTTGCAATGGAACCTTGCGATGCGGCAGCCAGAATTGCGAGGGACATCGGATGCCGCGAGCCCGACGCCATTTTGGCGGCAAGCACCAATGCACCGGGATCAACATCAGCCTTGTTGACGAGATGGGGACGGCCGAGCGTCAGTGTGCCGGTCTTGTCGAACAGCACAGTGTTGACTTCGGCGAGGCGCTCGAGAGCGGAGCCGTCCCTGACCATCACGCCTTTTTCGAAGAGGCGCCGGGCGGCAACGACCTGCACGATCGGAACGGCAAGACCGAGTGCGCACGGGCAGGTTATGATCAACACGGCGATGGCGATCGAAACCGATGCGTGCCAATCCCTTGTCATGGAAAGCCACCCCAGAAAGGACAGCAAGGCGATGGCATGCACGACTGGCGAATAGAGCGCCGAGGCACGATCCGCCAGTCTTCGATAGTGCGCCCTACCGCCCTCGGCGGCTTCCATCATTCTGATCATTTCCGCCAGGAACGAATCCTTTGCCTCGGCTGCGGCCCTTATCGTGAGTGGCCCCGTCAGATTGAGAAGCCCGGCCTGGACCAAGGTGCCCGGAATGGCGGGCCTGGGTGCCGTCTCTCCGGTGACGACCGAACAATCGAGCTCCGAAGCACCTTCCAGGACGATCCCGTCGACAGGGACCCTGTCGCCGGCGGCAATGAGGATGGTGGTTCCCGGCCTGATCTCGGCGATCGGGGCATAGCGCCGGCCGTCGGCGTCCACCACGACCGCTCCTCGCGGCGCCAGGTTCGCAAGCCCAGCCACGGCCGAGCGCGCCTTTTCCCGCATCACATGGTCGAGCGTGCGGCCGATAAGCAGAAAGAACAAAAGCGATGTCGCCGCGTCGAAATAGGCATGTGGCCCACTGTGAATGGTGTCGTAGAGACTGAGCCCGAACGCCATCAAAACGCCGATTGAAATCGGCACATCCATGTTTGTCCGGCCGTTGCGCAAGGCAACCCATGCCGAGGAAAAGAATATCCGCCCCGAATAGACGATCGCCGGCAAGGCGAGCCCCGCCGAAATCCAGTGGAACGCCTGACGGGTTCCGCCCTCGGCTCCCGACCACACCGAAACCGACAGCAGCATGATGTTCATGGCGCAGAAGCCTGCGACGGCGAGCGCCTTGATCAGCCGGGAATATTCGGGACTGCGCTGATCGGCATCCGCAGTGAAGACATGCGACTCGTAACCCGCGGCTCTCAGCGCACCAATGAGATCTGGTGCCTTGTCGGCGCGCGGGCGCCATTTCACGATGGTCCGTTTCATCGAAAGGTTGGCTCGGGCATATTCGACGTCGGGCAAGCGCGACAGAGCGCGCTCGACCGTGGCCATGCAGGATGCGCAATGGATTTCGGGCACCGACAGATCGGTTTGAAAAAGGCCGCCACCAAGGTCGCGGCTTAGAAGGACAAGCTCCTCACACGGACTGGAAACCCGACCCGCCGGGCCGATCTCCAGGGCAGCTTCGGCCCCGGGTGCGCAGCAGCTCATAAGCGCTACTCCTTCAGCCCCGGCTCAGCCGATATGGTCCTGTAGGCATGCCATGTGGCATGCCCGAGCAGAGGAAAGGTGACGATCAATCCGACCAGCCCGGTGCCAAGGCCAAGAAGGGTCAGCAGCAGCACCATCGCACCCCAGGCGATCATCACTGGCCGGTTGTTCCAGACCAGCGAAATGCTGGTGCCCATCGCGGTAAACGCATCCGTTCGCTGGTCGAGGAGCATGGGAACCGAAAAGGCGCTGATGGCGAAGGAGAATGCGGCGAACACCCCGCCAACCACCGTGCCTACGGCCAACATTGCCCAGCCGATGGTGGTGGTGAAAAGCATCGGGGCAAGGTGATCGAGGCCGGGAAACGGCCGCCAGCCGAAGAACAGCGCGTAGATGATGACCGCAGCACGCATCCACAGCAGCGCCAGGCCGAGCATGATGAAGCCGACGAAAAGAATCTGGGCGCCGGAGGCCGGCCTGACGAAGATCATCCTGGCAAGAGAGATGGCTCTGCCCTGTTCCAGCGATCGGCTTTTTTCATAGAGGCCGACGGCGATGAGCGGGCCGACCACCATAAACGCCGCGGTTGCTGGAAACAGGATGTAGTCGAGCCGAAACAGGAAAAGCCCGCCGACGATCATCGCGGACACGGCAAAGACCGCCAGCCCATAGGCGAGACTGGGGGCCGGCGTTGCCGTCAGGTCCTGCCAGCCGGCGCGCAGCCAGCCAAACGCGGCACTGGCCGGGAGACCGCGGTTGCGCGATGCGACGCGGACGAATTCCTCGTCATTGGCCATATGGAGATCACTCATTTCCATGATCCTTCCTGTCGTTTCGCCGGGTCGCGCAGCTTCAGCGTCAGCACGACGAACTGGCCGCAGCGTAGCTGTTCTTCGCGGGGTCGCCGGGTTCCTTCAAATGCGGCACGCAGTCGGCTTGCGAGGCGAAGGACACGTAGACCAGATGGAAATTGGCAGCGGCGACCAGCGCCAGTCCCGCCGTGACCAGGACGAGCGCGACAGTCCGCGAGCGCGATCGCGGCCTCGACGGCATGGCGGGATCCAGCATCACTCAGGCACCTTCCGGAGGGAGAGCACATAGAGGGCGAGTATCTTGCGCTGGGTCGGGGAGAAGCGCTGTTCCCAACTAGGCATGGTGCCTTGCCGGCCGCCATAGACTGTCGTGGTGACGGACTGGAGATCGCCGCCATAGATCCAGTTGCTGTCGGTCAAGTCGGGCGCGCCGACGTCGTGCTTGCCCTTGGCATCGTCGCCATGACAGGCGACGCAATTCTGTTTGAACACGTCCTGTCCGGCAGCAATGCTTTGCGGATCGGCATCGAGGCCGTCTGTGGTACCGCCGAGAGACCGCACATAGGCGACGACGTCAGCCAGTTGCTTGCTCTCGATCACGCCATCGCGTCCAAAGGCCAGCATCTGCGAGGTCCGCGTATCGGGGTGCGTCGAGTTGATGCCGACTCGCAGCGTTTCAAAGATCGTTTCGGGATCACCGCCCCAGAGCCAGATGCCGGCGGTGAGGTTGGGAAATCCGGGACCGCCCATGGCTTTGGTGCCGTGGCAAGCCGCGCAATTGTCGCCAAACAGCGTGTGGCCGGTTTCTTCGACGATCGTCATCATCGAAGGATCGGCCTGAATTGCCGCAAAATCCATTTGATCGATCTTTTGGGTCCAGGCGGCACGCTCCAGCGTGGCATCCTTTACCAGGCGTTCGACACTGGTCTTCTGGTCAATTCCAAGCAGGCCCTTGGTGTAGGTCTTGCCCAATGGCCAGGCAGGCATGAGGACCCAGTAGCACACGGCAAAAAGGATGGTGGTGGCCAGGAAGAAGAACACAATGCGCGGAATTGGCGTGTACAGCTCCTTGATGCCATTCCACTCATGACCGGTCGTGACCTGTCCCGTGACGGGATCGCGCTCGCCTATTTCCATGGCTTGTCATCTCCGTCGAGAATGCTGTCTTTCGCCCTTTCGAACCGCTTCTTGTTCGACGGCCAGAACGTGTAGACGAGGACGCCTACGGCCATCGCGATCAGGTAGAAAAGGCCCCAGCTTTTGGAAAAGGCGACGACGGCTTCGTGTTCCCAGCTCATTGCGCGGCCTCCGGCTGCGCGGCAACCTCCGCCTGGGCGGCGCCGGTCAGGTGGCCAAGGATCTGCAGATAGGCGACCAGCGCATCCATTTCGGTGACGGTTGCCGGATTGCCGTCAAAGGCCCTGACCTGCGTTGCCTGGCCGTAGCGCTTGGTAACGCCTGCGGCGAAATCGCCGTCCGGCGCGGTCTGGCCGAGCGCGTCGTGGGGGGCATTGGCGATCATGTCGTCGGTGTAGGGAACGCCGACGTCCCTGAGGGCGGTGAGATGCTCGCCTAGATCGTCGATGCGCAGCGGGTTGTCGCGCAGCCAGCCGAATTTGGGCATGATCGATTCCGGAACCACCGCGCGCGGGTTGATCAAATGGGCGACCTGCCAGGCGTCGGAATATTTGCCGCCGATGCGCGCCAGATCCGGCCCCGTGCGCTTTGATCCCCACAACATCGGATGATCGTATTTCGATTCAACGGCGAGCGAATAAGGGCCGTAGCGTTCGACTTCGTCGCGCAATGTCCGGATCATTTGCGAATGGCAGGCGTAGCAGCCTTCGCGCATGTAGATGTTGCGCCCGGCCTGCTCCAGCGGGGTGTAGACCCGCATGTCCGGCGCGTTCTCGACCGTGTTGTCGATGGTGAACAGCGGAGCGATCTCCACGAAGCCGCCGATGCTGGAGACCACGACGATGGCAAGGACGAAGCCGATGGCGCTGCGTTCGATTTTGCGGTGAAATTCGCGCATGATCCTCTTACTCCGCTGGCTGGGCGACAGGCGCCAAATGGCGCTGCGGCGTGTCGTCGCCCGGTTGCAGCGCTGCTTGCGAGTGGCCGCGGACCGTCATCCAGATGTTGTAGGAGCCGGTGATGGCGCCGAGCAGAAACAGCAGTCCGCCGAAGGCGCGCGCGATGTAATAGGGATGCATCGCCACCATGGATTCAAGGAAGGAATAGGTGAGCGTTCCGTTCTCGTTGTATGTTCGCCACATCAAGCCTTGCAGGATGCCGGAATTCCACATCGCAAAGACGTAGATGACCGTTCCCGAGATCGCCAACCAGAAATGCACTTCGACAAGTTTGGCCGAGTACATCCGCTCGCGCTTCCATAAGGCCGGGACCAGACAGTAGATCGAGCCGAAGGTGATCAACGCCACCCAACCCAGGGCGCCGGCATGGACGTGGCCGACGGTCCAGTCCGTGTAGTGCGAAAGCGCGTTCACCGGACGGATCGCCATGAACGACCCTTCAAAGGTGGTCAGGCCGTAGAACACCGCCGCCGCCATCATGAAACGCAGCGTGGCGTCGTCGCGCACCTTGTGCCAGGCGCCATTGAGGGTTGCGAGCGCGTTTCCCGCCGAGGCCCACGATGGCACCAGGAGGACCAGTGAAAACGTCATCCCCAGCGTTTGCACCCATTGGGGCAGGGCGGTGTAATGCAGGTGGTGTGACCCCGCCCACATATACATGAAGGTGATGCCCCAGAAGCTGATGATCGACAGCCGGTAGGAGTAGATCGGCCGACCCGCCCGCTTGGGCAGGTAGTAATACATCATCCCGAGGAAGCCGGAGGTGAGGAAGAATGCGACGGCGTTGTGGCCGTACCACCACTGGGTCATGGCGTCCTGAACGCCGGAGAACGCCGAATAGCTTTTGGCGTGGCCGAACGACACCGGCACGGCCAGATTGTTGACGATATGCAGGATCGCCACGACCAGGATGAAGGCCATGTAGTACCAGTTGGCGACATAGATGTGCGGCTCCTTGCGGCGAGCCAGCGTGCGAATGTAGATCGCGAAATACACCACCCAGACGATGACCAGCCAGATATCGGCGTACCACTCCGGCTCCGCATATTCCTTCGATTGCGTGACGCCCATGAAATAGCCGGTCGCGGCCATGACACAGAACAGATTGTAGCCGAGCAGGACGAACCAGGGGCTGAACTGGTCGGGCAGCCGGGCGCGCGAAGTCCGCTGCAGCACATGGAAAGACGTGGCGATCAGCGCGTTGCCACCGAAGCCGAAGATCACGCCGCTGGTATGGACCGGCCGCAAGCGGCCAAAGCTTGCCCAGGCCGCGTCGAAGGTCAGATCGGGCCAGGCCAGCAGGCTCGCCACCCAGACGCCGAAGAACATGCCGACCATGGCCCAGATCATGGTGAGGATGACGCCGACCTTGCTCGGGTCGTCATAATAGTGATCCAGACGTTCAGCAGAGGGTTCGGGGGCGTAGAGCGCCGAAAGCATGACGAAGAGCATCGCCAGGCTTGCAACAACGACAATAAAGCCATGCACGCCGATCGGGTCGCCGCGCCCAGCTGCCGCCATGGCCAGTCCGACCATGGTCATCAGGGTCAGCACCACGATGGAAAGTTGGCGTTCGCCGGATGTCAGTTGAGCGAGCATATGCGGCCACCTCAGATGCCCGTCAGGGCGAAATCGTCCCTCGGGTTTCGCATGGCTGCGCGGCAGGTAATTTGATCTGGCGCAAAAACGAAGCTGATTGCACCCGGAAAGAGAGTGCCGCTTTCAGGCGGCCGGCCCGACGGGAGCGACGGGCGAGCTCCGGCTCAGCTGCCCTTGGCTTCAGCAGTGTTGCCCGCCGGTGAGCCGGCAAGCGGAAGGCGAAAGAACATCGCCAGCTTCAGGCTTTTCGCAATGCGTTCGGCTCGATCGACAAAGACCGCGGCCGTCTGCGGGGCGAAATGCGCCGCCGCGGTCTCGCCGAACAAGCCCAGCCAGATGTCGAAATCGGCCTCGGTCACATCCTTGAGTTTCAGATGGGCAGGAACTGGGCGTCCTTGATAGTCGCCCGTCTTGAGAATGACGGAACACCAGAAGTCGGTCATTTTCTCGAGGTGCGGCTCCCAGTCGCCGGTGATCTCACGCGCGAAGATCGGCCCCAGCCGTTCATTTTTCCGCAGTCTGGAGTAGAATTCGCGCACCAGTGCGCCGATGCTCGCCCGGTCAACTCCCGGATCGGCCAACGGCCGCTCGGCAGCCGGTCGCGCCTGATCGATCGCGGATGAGTTCATAGTGATCCTTTCGGTGATTGTGCCTTCATAATTCCCTGGCCTCGAAACGCGGCACTCACGGGTCAAGAATATCCAAGGCGCCGCATGGCGGCTCGTATGACGTTGAGGCGTTCACGGACAAGGCGGAAACCCAGATTGTCTGGCGGTGTGCCGACCGCGCAGCCGCCACTTTTCCCATCCCGGATGAAGTTCGACATATAGGTGCGGTGGAAGCCTTCCACGACGTGCACCCCGCAATTATCGATCGAGCTCACGATGCTGATGCCGTCGGCGGCTATCGTTGCGTGGAGGTAGCAGGTCGATGTCCACTCCCAGACATTGCCCGCGACGTCAGCCAGCCCTTTTGAGTTGACACCAAATGACCCCTGAACCCGTGGCTCGGGATCGGATTTCCGTCCGAGAGAAGCCTCGGTGCGATACTGGGCGAGCCAGCGCTGCGCGGGATTGTTAGGGTCGCCGGCGCCGCCCTCGATATCACCGCGGAATCGTTCGCCGGCGGCGTAGGCCCATTCTGTATCTGTCGGCAGCCGCCATGTCGCGCCGGTCTGGGCCGAGAGCCAGGCCGCATAGGCTTCGGCGTCGATATGACTTACGCCGGTGACCGGGACATTGCCGATATCCAGGGTGTCGGCCGCCTTGCAACTGCCTGATGCCACGCACCGTCCGTATTCGGCTGCGCTCACCTGGTATTTCATGATCTTCAGCGGAACATTGACCGTTGCCAGCATCCGCGGCGCCGCGACGGGATGGCCTTCCCCTAGGAATTCGCCTGACTGAGGGTGGTCGAACGATCCGGGCGCGAGGGTCACAAGTTCGGGACCTTCCACGGGTAAACCAGCCAACCGATCGAGCGCACTGGTCGCGCCCATGACGATCAGCGCGGCAGCCGCGATACTTCCGATGGCTACGATTGGGTTGAACGACATGGCATTTCATCCAAAGCGCACGCGACCTTGCGCAGATTGGCGCAAGGTCGTGCCGATGCTCACGCCGTAATGGCCCTTGGGGCTTCGACCTGCGTCATCAGGTCGTCATCCCAGGTTCCATCGACCGTAAAATGTGCGGTTGCGCCGAGTTCCACGGCCTCGATCAGATTGTGGTTCACGTAGGCATAGATGCCCGGCTGCTGGAATGTATAGAGGGCCGAGCCGGCGGAACCGCCGCGAATGAACCAGGTCTCCAGGTCCTTTGCGGGAGGGTTGGCGAACTTGCCTTGCTCCCAGACGTAATCGCCGTGGCCGCCGATCAGATGCGGCCGCGTATCGCGATTGGCTTGCGAATGGACGATCAGAACAGTCTCGCCAACCTTCGCCTTCATGGCATTCTCGCCGGTCAGCGATCCCGCCTTGCCATTGAACACGACGTGCGTCGGAATCAATCCACGCATGACCTTCATCGTGTCATCGAAATTGTCGCCGGCCGTTTCGTATTTCTTGAATTTCCCCTGCTCGTCGCGAGGGACGTAGAAGTCGTTTTCGCCGATATAATAGATGCGGTCGTAGAGGATGGATTTGCCCTTGTCGTCCCTTAGGCCGTCACGCGGCAGCACCATCACCGCACCGCTCATGCCCGACACGACGTGCCACGGGATCATCGGTCCGCCGGGCGCACAGTGGTAGACGAACGTCCCCGTGCGCGTTGCCTTGAAGCGCAGCGTCACCTGCTCGCCGGGGTTGACCAGTGTCAGCCCGCCACCGCCGAGCGCGCCGGTGGCAGCGTGGAAGTCGATGTTGTGCGCAAGCGTATTGGTGTCGGGATTGATGAGAGTGAGTTCGACATAGTCGCCTTCATGGACGACCATCAAGGGACCGGGGATCGAGCCATTGTAGGTCATCGCGTTGAGCTGCGTCCCATCGGCGTCGATGACGACGGACTTTTCCTCGATCGTCATCGTGAACTCGACGACTTTCGGGCCGTCCTTGGCCACCTGGTCGTGCGCGTGGACGAAGGGTGGCGCGACGAGGGTGACCTTTTCGCGCGGCAGTCCGGCCACTTCCTTGGCGCTCGCCGCAGCCGGCATTGCGACCATCGTTGCCGCGGCGGCGGCGGTAAGGACAGATCCCAACAGAGCTTCACGTCGCGTAAGCATTTCAATCTCCCTGTGCGTCAACCACTTGATGCCCCAAGAATAGCCTGCTTGCAGGGACCGTCTTTGCGCTGGCGCAAACCAAGTTCATTTCCAATGCGATTGTTGGGTTTGCGGGTGCGGAGAGGATCGTGTTCCGAAGCGCTCATCGATCCATATGAAATAGGCCGGACTGGACCTCCCCCTGTGGTCCGTCCAGCCCTTTCCCTCGGCTATCGCCAACCGAGGGTATCTGTCATCGAGATGTCAGTTGGAGGCGGCCTTGGTGGCCTCGCCGAACAGCTCCGCAAAGACCGTTTTGGCCTTGCCGGTCTGCTTGACGGCTTCCGCCGCGTCGAGGTTCACAGGTTTGCCAACGACGATCAACGCCACCATGCCCATACCGTAGTGGGGCGCGCATTTCACGCCGTAGACGCCTTCCTTGGTTAGGGTCACGGTAATCTCCGTGTTCGCCTTTCCCTTGAACGCTTCAGCGCCGTCCGGCAGCATTCCCTTGACGGTTTCGGCGTTGTGGGACTTGTCGGTGGGCACGAACTTGATCGTGTCGCCGGGCGCCGCTTTTACGTAGGCGGGCTGGAAGACCATCGAACCCTTCTCGCCCTTGTTGAGCATCTGCACGACGTGTTCTTCAGCGCTTGCTGCGCCGGCCAGGGCGAACAACGCGATGGCCGCGGCGATCAGGGGCAATTTCATGGGATAGTCCTTTCCTAAGTTTCATCACGGCATCAACCGTTGCGGCCTTCTACGCCGCGGGATGGCGCTGCGGTTTGCGCTGGCGCAAACCGGCACACGAAATATCTGGATATGACGTGGCGATCCGGCGCCCGTGAGGACCTCTGGCAGCCTGCTTGCCTCGCGCAGCCCGCGCTCCTTCCCTTTCTGTTCGGGAACGAACGGAAAAAGTGCGCTAAGTGACGAACGTTCAGCTAGGTTGGCTGAGCTTGGGGGCAGCCTTTCAGCTCAGCGGTAACGAATTTTATGCCAGCGCGGGACATTACCGGTATCAAAGGGCGCTTCCTGCAAGCGGTGCTGTCTCGCCGTTTCGAAGGACGCGATGGCTATTTGCTGGCGATTGTCATGGTCGCAGCCGCTGTCCTGCTGCGGCTTCTGTTGCAGGGACTGCTCGAAGACCGGGCGACATTTACTCTCTTCACCCCGGCTATCCTCGTCGCCTCGATCGCCGGTGGAATCTGGCCTGGGCTGTTGTCCGTGGCGCTTTCGTTGGGCGGAGCGTTCTGGCTGGACAATCTTCAGTCTGATCGTGCGCAAAATCCGGTTGAACTCGTCGTCTTCGCCCTTGTCGGCCTGGCGATTGCCTGGATGGGCGAACTCCTGCACCGCGCCAGCAAGGCAATCGATCGGGCCGAAAGCGCGCTCAACGCGCGGGAGGCCCATCTTCGCTCCATTCTTGACACGGTGATCGACGCGACCGTCGTCATCGAGAAGGACGGCACGATCGTTTCGTTCAATGCCGCCGCGGTGCGGCAGTTCGGCTACGCCGAGGCCGAGGTGGTCGGAGAGAATGTGCGCCTCCTGATGCCGGAGCCTTATCGCCACGAGCATGACGGCTATATGCACCGATACCTGACCACTGGGGAAAAACGGATTATCGGAATCGACCGCGTTGTTGTCGGCCGCCGCAAGGACGGCTCGACGTTTCCGATGAAATTGGCGGTCGGCGAGATGAAGTCGGGTGACAAGATCTATTTTACCGGCTTCATTCGAGACCTTACGGAACGGGAAGAATCGGCGGCACGTCTGCATGAAATCCAGGGCGAACTGGCAAGGTTGGCACGCCTCAACGAACTTGGCGAAATGGCCTCGACGCTCGCTCACGAGCTGAACCAACCGCTTTCGGCGATTGCCAATTACGTTCAAGGCTGCGCCCGCCTGCTGCGCGACATGGACGACGCCGTGGCAACAAGGATGAGGGCCGCACTGGAAGAAACAGCAAGGCAGTCGCTGCGTGCGGGGCAGATCATTCGCCATCTTCGCGAATTCGTCACCAAAGGCGCCACCGACAAAGCACCGGAGAACATTCGCAGCCTGGTGGAAGAGGCGGGAGCCCTGGCATTGGTGGGATCGCGCGAGCGCGGGGTGCGGACAGTGTTCGACTTCGCGCCTGGACCGGCAACCGTGATGGTCGACCGCATACAGATTCAACAGGTGCTGACCAATTTGATGCGCAATGCCATGGACGCCATGCACGACAGCGCGCGCCGCGAGCTTGTCGTGCGCACCTATGCCGCGCAGGATGGCGAAATCGCCGTTGTCGTCGAAGACACCGGGCCAGGGATTTCCGAGGAGATTTCGGCCCAGCTTTTCAAACCCTTCGTGACGACAAAGCCTGGCGGCATGGGGGTTGGACTGTCGATCTCCAAGCGGATCGTCGAGGCGCATGGCGGAACGATGACGGTGAGCCAGAACGCCGCTGGTGGGGCGACGTTCAGGTTCACGCTCCCCGCATTTACGGAAGAGGACGGACATGGAGACGGGTGACTATATCGTTCACATCGTCGATGACGAGGAACCGGTCAGGAAGTCGTTGGCTTTTCTGCTCACGATGTCGGGATTCGCGGTCAAGATGCACGAGAGCGCAACCGACTTTCTGGCTGCGGCTTCAAGCATCAGAAATGGCGTTCTGGTGACCGACCTGCGCATGCCTGACATGACCGGAGTGGAGCTTTTGCGAAATCTCGTGAGCGCAAACGCCTCGCTTCCGGCCGTTGTCATCACTGGTCACGCCGACGTTCCCATGGCGGTCGAAGCGATGAAGGCCGGCGCAACGGATTTCATCGAGAAGCCGTTCGAGGACGTCGTCCTGATCGAAGCCATCCAGCGCGCAGCCGAACAACTTGTCGACAAACCGCTGGAATTCGACGACGTCGTTTCGATACAGGCAAGGCTTGGACGGCTGAGCGACCGTGAACGCCAGGTTCTCTCAGGCGTGGTGGCTGGATTGCCGAACAAGTCGATTGCCTATGATCTGAATATCAGCCCGCGCACCGTCGAGGTGCACCGCGCCAGCGTCATGGCCAAGATGCAGGCAACAAGCCTGCCGCAGCTTGTGCGGATGGCATTGGCCGCCGGTTTCGGGCCAGCCTGAATTTCGCAAGGCCCTGTTTCACAAGGATTGATCTGGCGCAAGGCGTGAAGCTCCAGATTGCCGCTTGTTGTGAAATGACTGGCGGGATGACCTCGCTGGCAAATCCGGAAGCCGCGAACCTTGCCCGCCGCCAAAACCATACTAGTCGTGGCGCCCGACCCGGGGCTGAGGCGTTCGCTCGAGTTCGCGCTCGAAGTCGAAGGCTTCGCGGTTGAATCGCATGCGTCGCTTTCAACAGTCGAGGCTTCGCACGAGGCAAATGCCGCGGCCTGCCTCATTGTCGATGAAAGTGCGATCCGGCTCAGCCCTGCCGGGCGCCAGCCGCTTGCCGGTTTCGCCGGGCGGGTGATTCTGCTTGTCGAAGACGTTGATCCATCCGCCGGCGCCGACGGGTTCGCCGTCCTGACCAAACCGGTCGAGGGGAGCGACCTGATCGACATGGTGCAGGCCTTTTCGGCCCGCTACGTCCCGGCTGACCAAGCCACCCACCTTGCTGACTAAGTAGAATCCCTTAGGACATAACCCAATTTCGCAGACCGGCATTCCGCGCGATGGCTATCCCACCGAAATTAAGGGAACAGCCATGAATGCGATTGCCGACACTCGGGTGCCCTTCGAGATCCTCACCGCCCTGGCCCCGCAACTAGACGTGTCGAATGATGGCCGGCCGGTGCCGCTCTCGTTCTTCAACGCAGGTTGGGAAATCTACGCTCAGGGCGAAAAGGTCGCTTCCCACTACCAGATCGAGTTCGGCGCGGTCCGCATCTACCGGCTGCTTGCCGATGGTCGCAGGCAGATCACGGCTTTCCATCTGGGGGGAGAGACGTTCGGGTTTGAAGCGGACCTTGTCCATCATTTCTTTGCCGAGGCCATCGTCTCGACCGGACTGCGGACATTCCGGCCGGTGGCTGGCCTGGACAGATCGCGCGAACTTTTGCCGCTTGCCCTTCGCTGCATGGTGCGGGCCCAGGAACATTTGCTGGTGGTCGGCCGGCAGACAGCGATCGAACGCATCGCCGCTTTCCTGGTCGACATGGCTGGACGACAGGGAGATCTCGCTCAGATCGAGCTGCCGATGTCCCGACAGGATATCGGCGACTACCTCGGCCTCACGATAGAGACGGTATCGCGCGTGCTATCGAGATTGCGCGACAAGGGTGTGCTCAGGTTTCACGGACTTCGTATCCTCGAAATCCGCAAGCCTGAAACGCTCCGTTCCATGTCCGAATGATCTCTAAACACCAGTCGTAGCAGTAGCCGATATGGCCACATGTGCGGCACAGCCGCAGATGCATCCGATCCGAACCGCTCTTCGACCGCTATCGCTTGGGCTTCTAGATCGTCCCGGAAGATCGACGTTGCCCCACCTCGGATCGACAGCGTGGTCGGCTCGGACACTGTGCCGCCGCAGTCGCAGATCCCACCCCCAGAGCCCGTCGGTGAAAAAGGAAAATAGAGCGAGAATGTACGGTGAACGTTTTTGATCTGACCTGCATCCGGTCTGTGAAAAATCGACCGGTCCTATCGATAGTCCGCGAAGCTCGGATTTCTATCTAGCAGCGAAAATTCGCCAGTGAAATCAAAAGCCCAGATTTTTGACGGTGTGTTCGACGGTATCTGTGTTGAACGAAAATTAATTACTCTTCAAAATCAGTCGGTTATCATGGCTTGCAAAAATCGAGTGGGAGTGATTCAGCCTTACCCAAACGCCGCCGAAGCACGCCAATCTGCGACGTAGCGTACTGAGAAGCCATATTTGGACTCGAATGTGCCGACGCCGATCGATCTCCAGGTGCAGTAGAGTTCGCCGGGCAGTCCGCCTGCAGCGGAGAGCACGACATCTGTCGCCGACTTCGGGACCATCAAGGTCAACCTCCTCCTCCTCACACACTACGATCGGACAATGACGCCACCGTCTTCAGCGCGCCATCGAGCATGTCGCCTTTCTCGTCCTTCAGCGCGGCCTCGCGCAACCGCCTGATCCAGTCGGCAGCGTCGTCGCGGCCCTTGACCAGATCGAGCGCCGACAGGACGCGGTCGAATTTCGACTGGGCGCGGATATGGGTGTCGCTGTAGCCCTTGATCAGTCGGCGGCAGTTGAGGATTTCTGTGGCCAACGCGTAGTCCTGAGGCACGTGGCGGAGCGCCAGCGCATACCAGCGCTCCAGATGTGCGGTCTCCACCTTGTGGCGCAACAGCCGGCGGCGCCAGCGGCGCAGGCCGCCGATGAACCAGAGGGCCGCAAAACCGGCAAAGCTGTCGGTGCGAATGCGGCGGCCATGGTTGATGCGCCGGTCGAGAAAAGCGGCGAGTTTCGGCCGGCTCTCGATGTAGCTGCCGAGCCCCGCCGGCATCGTGCCGCAGAACTCCTCGATGCGCGGATGGAAATATTCGGTCACTTGCAGGATAGAACCGTCCTTGACGCCGACCTCCTTGCGCACACGCCGGTCGCGCGTTGACCGCGTTTTCAGATCCGCAACGCGGATCATATCGTCATAGCACAGGGCGTTGGCGAGATGCTTCGCGGCGGCGATGGATAGCGCATAGGCATGGCCGTCGCTATCCAGCGCCACCGCCCGGTCGAGCCGGTCGAGATACTCGCCGCCATAGGCGATGTCCTGGTAGTCGACGACCTTTTTCAGGCCGCGCAGCGCCATGTCGCGCAAGGGCTCCGGAAATGCAGCGACGCGAGCCGCCAAGGCCTGCCAACCTTGCAGCAGGCTTTGCGGTCCGCTGACTTTTCCCGCCGCATCCAGGCCAATCCTGGCGACCGCGGGTTCCGCCGCCTGTGGCGCTGGTGAACTGGTACCGCGGGCGCGATCAAAGGCGGCGCCAAAGGCGGCGAGGCTGGCTTTCACGCCCCGGCCGCCGACGCCGATCGCCTGTTCGTAGCTTTCGCGTGGAAACGGCAGCGCATCGGAGCCGGCCAGCGCGCCAAGCAGGCTGGCAGAGATCATCGAGCCATTGTCGGCGGCGATCTTTTCCATGTCGAAGGCGATGAAGCGTTTCGATGCAGCTTGCGCTGTCGCGTGTACCTTGGAAGACGAGGCCCGGCCGTCACCCGGCTCGATCTTTTCCGACACGGCGGCAATACGGTGTGAAGAAGCGATGAGCGTGGTGCGATCGGGCGTGACGAAGCCTCTGATGATGGCGCGGCCGGCTTCCATCAGCTCGGCAGCGATCAATATGTCGACGTCGCCTTGCGAAGGCGACAGGGCAAAGACCGGCAGCCGGCCGGTATCGCGGGCCATCTCGACGTAGTAGATCGTAGCGCCAGTGCGCTGGGCGACGCCGGCGACCGAGGTCGATTGCGCAACATAGGAATTGCGCTCGGCAACGTCGGTGATCCAGTCGGCCAGCACGCCGCCACCCTGGCCGCCGACCGCCAGCACGGCGAGCTTGATGACGCGCTCGTCGTCCTGTGCGCCGCTCCGGGCGCTGAATGGCGGGACAGCGTCAAGCATCGGCAAAGGTCAGGCGCCGGCTCTCGCGGCGGCGTTGCATCAGGCCGATCACGACGCGGCGGGCGCCCTCCAAAAAGCGATCCCATCGGCTCGGATTGTGCACGACATCGGCGCGGTAGAAGGATGGGCACAGCACGGCGGCGTCCGCCACCTCGCCGCAATTGCCGCAGCCGACGCAGCTCTGGTCGATCGATGCCACCGGATCGTCGCGCAAGGGATCGTCGAGCGACTTCACCGACAGCGACGGGCAGCCGGACAGCCGCATGCAGGCGTGGTCGCCGGTGCAGATGTCCTCGTCAACGCCGAACTTCGGCTTGACGACACGGGTCCCGCCCTTGATCGCCTGGTCGACCAGCGGCTTTTCGCGGCGCTGGCGATTGAGCATGCATTCGGACGAGGCGACGATAACCTTGGGACCTTTCTCCTCCGTTGTCAGCGCCTCGCGCAGCGTGTCTTGCATCTTGCCGACATCATAGGTGCGGTCGATGTGGCGCAGCCATTTGACGCCCATGCCTTTCACTGCCTCGGTGATCGGATGCTTGGTCGACTTGGTCTTGTTGCCCGCGCGGGAGGAGAGAATGTCCTGACCGCCGGTGGCGGCCGAGTAGAAATTGTCGACGATGACGATGACGCCGTCGTTCTTGTTGAACACGGCGTTGCCGATCGAGGAGGTCAGGCCGTTGTGCCAGAAGCCGCCATCGCCGACGAAGGAGATCGAGCGGCGCTTGGCGTCAGGCGAATTGAAGGCCGAGGCCGACGCCGGCCCGAGCCCGTAGCCCATGGTGGTGGCGCCAAGCTCGAAGGGCGGCATGATCGAGAACAAATGGCAGCCAATGTCGGATGCGATGTGATGCTTGCCGAGTTCCTGCTCGACCAGTTTTGTCGCAGCAAAGATTGGCCGTTCTGGACAGCCGACGCAGAAGCCGGGCGGCCGGCCCGGCACGACGTTGATCAGATCAGCGGTGTCGACGCCGTCGCCGACCTTGTTGGGCGCGCGCACTTCACCCGGCAAGAGATGCGGGGCCTCGGCGCGCAGGAAGGCGCCGATGCCGTCGAGCATCACCTGGCCGGTATATTCCCCGGCCATCGGCAGATACTCCTTGCCGACCAGCCTGGTGCCGCGCAGGGCCTTGTGCAGCATGGCGGCAAAGGCCTGCTCGATGTAGTTGGGCTGGCCTTCCTCGACCACCAGCACCGCCTGCTTGCCTTCGCAGAAGGACAGGAACTCGTCGTCGATCAGCGGATAGACGGCGTTGAGCACATAGAGCGGCACATCCGTCTCGCCATAGGTGTCGGCGAGGCCGAGACGCTGGAGGGCGCGGATGACCGAATTGTACATGCCGCCCTGCATGACGATGCCGACGGAGCCGTTGTCCGAGCCGAAAAATTCGTTGATCTTGTTATCGCGAATGAAGTCCACGGCCGCCGGCCAGCGTTTCTGGACCTTCTCTTTCTCGTGCAGGAAGGAGGCGGGCGGCAGCACGATGCGGCCGGTATCGCGGCGCGGCGCGTCGAGCGCGTCGGCCACCGTCATCGGCGGGCGCTTGTTGTTCTTGGCGATGAAATGGCCATGGACATGGCAGCAGCGGATGCGGACCTGAAGCATGACCGGCGTGTTGGAGGCCTCGGACAGTTCAAAGCCGTCCTCCACCGCCTTGACGATCGACGGCAGATTGGGGCGCGGGTCGAGCAGCCAGACCTGGCTTTTCATGGCGAAGGCATGGCTGCGTTCCTGCATGATGGAGGAGCCTTCGCCATAGTCCTCGCCGACGATGATCAGCGCCCCGCCGGTGACCCCGCCGGAGGCGAGGTTGGCGAGCGCATCGGAAGCGACATTGGTGCCGACGGTCGACTTGAACGTGGCGGCACCGCGAATGGGGTAGTGCACCGAGGCTGCCAGCATCGCGGTGGCGGTGGCTTCCGACGCGCTGGCCTCGAAATGCACGCCGAGCTCGCCCAGAATATCCTGCGCGTCGGCCAGCACATCCATCAGGTGGCTGATCGGCGCGCCCTGGTAGCCGCCGACATAGCCGACGCCGCACTGCAAGAGCGCCTTGGTGATGGCGAGGATGCCTTCGCCGGCAAACTCCTCGCCGGCGCCGAGCCTCAGTTTTTCGACTTCCTTGGCAAAAGACCGTTCGGCCATTTTTCCAACCTTCCGTTGCCGGCCATGCGGCCGGCGCTTACGTCTAGATGTCGTGTTTGCGAATGTTCTTGAGCATCTTCAAAAGCGTCGCGATCAGCGCGGCATATTCCGCGTCGTCTATGTCGTCGAACATTGCTTCGAACGCGTCATGCATGGCTGGCCAGGCGCGGGTGAACTCGGCGCGGCCCTCATCGGTCAGGAAGACATGGCGGATGCGGCTGTCGGTGACACCCTGCTCGCGCCGCACGAAGCCTTGCCCTTCCAGCGTGTCGAGCGTGCGGCTCAAGGTCGACTGCTCGATGACGGTGTAGACCGAGAGGTCGTTGACGGTGACGCCGTCGGTGACCGACAGCACGGCCAGCGTGCGGACCTGCGGAATGGTCAGGCCCTGCTTGCGGAAATCGTCACGCAAGGTGGCGTTGTAGCGGCCCATGATGCGGTTCATCAGATAGGGCGCGAATTGCTGCAGGCCGATCTGGCCGAGCGTCGAAATGCGCTGGCGCTTTTCCGGGGTCTTCTGATCCATCACAGCCTCCCTGCCAGGAGAAAGCCGGAGCCGCCGCCCAGGCCTGCGCCCGGATGGGTCGAAGCGCCGATGTGATGCAGGCCCTTAATGCCTGTTTGATGGTTGCGGCTGGTCTTGAACGGCCGCCAGAGGAACGACTGGTCAATGGTGGACGAACCACCGTAGGGATCGCCGCCGACCAGATTGATGTTCATCGCTTCGAGATCGGTCGGCGAATAGGCGCGCCGAGCAATCACGCTGTCCTTGAAGCCGTCGATGTGGCTGGCAAGGATGGTTTCGGCGCGATCTGCATAGGCTTCGCGCAGCGCGTCGGTCCACTGCCCATCCGCCGGTGCTTGCAGTTTGGCGGCCGCGTCGCCCTTGATATGCCGGGGCGCCTCGGGCAGTTGCAGCCACAGGATCGCCTTGCCCTCCGGACAGCGCGTCGGATCGAGCGCATGCGGCTGGCCGACGCAGATGGTCGGCACTTCCGGCAGCATGCCGCGCGCCGCCTCGTTGCAGGCCTTCGACACGCCATCGAGCCCCGGCGTCAGATGCAGCAGCGCAACCTTGTCCAGACCTTCGCCGCGCCATGCCGGCGGCTTGTCCAGGGCGTAGTGGATCTGGAAATTGCCCTTGCCGTAGCGATATTTCCGCGTTGCTTCGATATCGGCTTCGGGAGCCTCGCTGCCGAGCAGCCGGCCATAAAGCTGCGTCGGCGTGACCGAGCAGATGACACTCTTGTTGGCCGTAATCGTTTCACCGGAAGCCAGCCGGACGCCGCTCGCGCGGCCACCGCTCTGAACGATCGAGGCGACATCGGCGCCGGTGCGGATGTCGCCACCACGTTCGCGGATAAGGGCTTCGAAGGCGGCGAGCAGGGTCTTTGCGCCGCCCTTGACGATCGGCGCGCCGGCCGCCTCCAGCGCGAAGGCGATGACCTTGGCGATCTGGCCGGAGAAGGCGTCTTCCGGTCCAAGCCCGGCATGCAGCACCCACGGCGCCCACAGCGCGCGGACGGTCTCGGACTGGTAGGTGCTTTCCAGCCAGCCGCGCGCCGGCACCAAAGCTTCGCCGAGGAAGGCGGCAAGACCGCGCGGGCCGCGCCGCCAGGCATCGCCGGCCAGCAGTTTCGCCGTCGGATAAGACCATAGGCTGCCGCCGAGCAGGCCGAACAGCAGGCCGGCATTGCGCTCGATGCTGCCGACATCGCCCGCATGCCGGTCGCCATCGCCGGCGGCAATCGCGTTGATTGCCGCGACATTGGCGGCGCGGTCGGTGCTGAGCACGGCATGGCTGCCGTCCGGTCGCAGCACGCCGGTTGGCGTGCCGGTGTGGCAGAACTCCAGTCCATGCCGGGCGAGATCGCCGCCCAGTGCCGCAAAGGCCGGCGAGGTGATGAACAGCACAAAAGTCGTCGCCATCACATCATGGATGAAGCCGGGCGCGGTGATCTCCTCGGTGCGCATGCAGCCGCCGATGCGGTCGTTGCGCTCGAGGATCAGCACCTTCGCGCCCTTGCCGCCGAGCATCGCCGCGCAGACCAGCGCGTTGATGCCGCTGCCGACGACGATGTGATCCGGCTGGCTCACTTCAGCGTGCCTTCGCTTAGCCTTTCGACACAAGCGCCAGCGCGCGGATCGGGCTGCCGGTGCCGTGTTCGATCTTGAGCGGTGCAGCGATCAGGATAGCGCCTTTCGGCGGCAACTGGTCGAGATTGCAGAGACTGGCCAGACCGTAGCGGTTGGCCTTGTGCATCAGCGTGTGCGCCGGGAATGGCGGCTCCATGCCGCCGGCCTTGCCGGCGTCGGTGCCGATCGTCTCCGAGCCCCAGCCCTTGATGTCCTTGCTGATCAGATACTGGATGGCTTCAGCCGTCGGGCCTGGCGTATGCGGGCCGGTCTCATTGGCGTTGAGGAACTCGGCTTCCGAGCCGTTGCGCTTGTACCAGTCGGTGCGCATCACCACCCACTCGCCGGCGTTGATGGCGCCATGCTTGGCTTCCCATGCCTTGATATGGTCGACGGTGAGCAGGAAGTCGTGGTCGGCTGCGGCTTCCTTCGAGCAGTCGATGACATTGACCGGGCCGACGAAGTTCTGCGCCGGAATGGTGTCCGTGGCGCCGTCCGGATAATCCTTGCCGGTGATCCAATGCTGCGGCGCGTCGAAATGCGTGCCCGAATGCTCGCCGAGCTTCAGCCAGTTCCACGCCCACCACGGGCCGTTCTTGTCATAGCGGGAGATCGAGTGGATCTCGACCTTCGGCGTGTCGACGGCGAGCTCCGGCGGCAGCTTGATCAGCGGCGTGTCCGGCCCGAGTTGCGCCGAGAGGTCGACCACCTTGATGGCGCCTGAAAGCAGCTGGCCGGCGACTTCGCCGAGGAGTTTTTGCGTGTCCATGGTCTGAGGTTCCCTCTTTCTGATGATCATCAAGGCTCGTCTCGGCCCTTAATATCCTACTAGACGAAAACATATGCATCTGCAATTATCTTTAAGCATAAAGGAAATGGGAACGGGGCGTGAGCGAGTTCGACGCCATCTTTGTCGGGGCGGGCCACAACAGTCTGGCATGCGCCGCGCATCTGGCGCTCAAAGGCTGGAAAACCGGTATATTTGAGCGCAGTGCAGCAATCGGCGGCGCCGTCCAGACCCGAGAATTTACCCTTCCAGGCTTCCGTCACGATTTCGGCGCGATGAATCTGAGCCTGTTTGCCGGCTCCGACTTCCACCGGAAATATGCAAATGAATTGAAAGCGCAGGGCCTCGAGTTCGCGCCGGTGGCCGACTGTTTCGCCAGCGCCTTCCCGGATGGACGCTGGTTTGGCGTCAGCAACGATCTGGAAAAAACCGCCAGCCGCATGGCCGCGTTCTCCGCAGCCGATGCCGCGACATGGCGCAAGCTCGTTGCCGCCTTCCCAGGCGAGGCCGAGCATTTGTTCCGGCTGCTGGGCTCGCCGATGAGTGCCCGCGCGCTTGCCGGCACCGCCTGGAACCTGTGGCGCAAGAAGGGCATGTCCGGCGCGCTCGACACCGGTCGGCTTTTGCTGTCATCGCCTCGCGCCTGGTTGGAAGAAAACTTCGAGTCCGCCCATGTGCGGGCAACGCTTGCCACTTGGGGCATGCATCTCGACTTCGCGCCCGACATAGCCGGCGGTGCGGTGTTCCCCTATCTGGAATCGATGGCCAACCAGAGCTTTGGCATGGTGCTGGGCAAGGGTGGCGCCGACACCATCATCCGGGCGCTGTCGGGCATGGTCACCTCGGCCGGCGGCAAGATCGTAACCGGTGCCGAAGTGGCCGAAATCACCGTTGCCGGAGGCAAGGCATCAGGCGTGCGGCTCGCCTCTGGTGCGACGCATACGGCGACCAAGGCTGTGATAGCTGGCGTTGCGCCCAAGGCGTTGACCGGCAAGTTGCTGCCCAACGGCTCCGGCGACGCAGGCTTCGATACGGCGATGAAAAAGTTCCGGCATGCGCCAGGCACGATGATGATCCATCTGGCGCTTGACGATTTGCCGGACTGGCGCGCCGGTGCCGAGCTGCGCCAGTTCGCCTATGTGCATCTGTCGCCATCGCTCGATGCGATGTCGCGCACCTACCAGCAGGCGATGGCGGGCGTGCTGCCGGACGAGCCCGTTCTGGTCGTCGGCCAGCCGACCGCGATCGATCCGTCGCGCGCACCGCAGGGCAAGCACATATTGTGGGTGCAGGTGCGCATGCTGCCCGCCGAAATCGCTGGCGATGCGGTCGGCAAGATCGCGCCCGCGCACTGGGATCAGGTCAAGGATGCCTATGCCGAGCGCGTGCTCGACATCATCGAGACCTATGCGCCCGGCCTGCGTGCAAAAATCCTCGGCCGTGCAGTGTTCTCACCCATCGACCTCGAGCGTGAGAACCCCAACCTCGTCGGCGGCGATCAGGTCTGCGGCAGCCATCATCTGGCGCAGAATTTCCTGTTCCGCCCGGCGCGAGGTTATGCCGGCTGGAACACGCCGGTCGCCAATCTGCATCTCATAGGCGCCGCGACATGGCCCGGTGCCGGCACCGGCGCGGCCTCGGGCTTCATGCTCGCGCAACAGCTTGGCGGGAGGTAGCTCGGGAGATTTCATGAAGGCGACGAGAGGCAAGGCGCTGCTGCCCGCGAAGCCCGGACCGATAAACTGACAGTGCAACGCAAAGACAACAAAACCAACAAGGGGAACCAACATGACAATCAACAGACGCGAATTGCTGGGATACAGTGCCGCGGCACTTGGCGTGGCGGCAGTCGGCCTGCCGCAGATCGCCAAGGCGGCGGCCGGCGAACTGACCATCGCCTACAACGTCAACCTGCCGTCCTGGGACCCGACCACCGGACCCTCGGCGGTCAACCCGACCATCCAGGGTCTCTACCAGTCGGTGTTCGACCAGTTCATTCCGCAGAAGCCGGACCTCTCTTTCGCGCCAGGCCTGCTCACCGAATGGGGCTGGAATGAGGATCGCACCAAGGTGACAATGACGGTGCGCGAAGGTGTCAAATGGCATGACGGCTCGCCCTTCACGCCTGAGGACGTGGTCTGGTCGCTGCAGCGGGCGGGCGACGAAAAGACCGGCAACCCGATCCAGTTCGTCTGGAAGAACGTCAACAATTTCAAGATCGACGGCAACAAGATCACCGGCGACGTCGTGCAATTCGACCCGGTCTATTTCAAATGGATGTCGTTCCTGACCGGCTACATCCTGCCGAAGGCCTACTACGAGAAGGTCGGCGCCGAAGGCTTCGAGAAGGCGCCCATCGGCACCGGCCCCTATATGGTGGAAAAATTCGAGCGCAACGCCTTCCTGCGGCTGAAGGCCAACCCGAACTATTGGGGCGGCAAGCCGGCCTTCGAGAACGTGACGATCAAGTTCGTCACCGATGCGGCGAGCCGCGTGGCCGAGATCGAATCCGGTTCCTCGCAGGTGACGCTCGAAATCCCCTATGAGGAGTATGACCGGCTGGTCGCCAAGGACGGGCTCGCCGGCTCGTGCAAGAACGTTTCCGATATCGGCATGATCTTCTTCAACGACATAGAGGCGATGCTGGACAAGAACGTCCGCCAGGCTGCCGTCATGGCGGTGGACAAGGAGCTTCTGGTCAAGCGGCTGCTGCGCGGCTATGGCCAGCCGATCGCGACGCTGGAGACGCCGGAGTACACGGCCTTCGATGCCTCGATCAAGGTCGAGCACAATCCGGAAAAGGCCAAGGAGCTGCTCGCGGCTTCCGGTTATTCGCCCGAAAAGCCGGTCAAGTTCACCATCCAGACGACCAAGGGGTTCAAGCCCAAGGACTATGAGATGATCCAGGCGATCGTCGGCATGTGGCGCAAGGTCGGCATCGAGGCAACGATCGAGGTCTACGAGATCGCCAAGCACTATGAACTGCGCGCCGCCGACAAGCTGGCGCCGGCCGCCTTCTACAATTGGGGCAACGCCATCGGCGATCCGACGACGTCGACCGGCTTTGCCATGTACGGCCCGAGCCCGCACTCGGTGTGGGACAGCCAGGATTTGATCGACATGATCAACCCGCTGTGGGGCGAGAAGGATGAGGCCAAGCGCATTGCCGGCTGGAAGGCGGTCGACAAATACATCGCCGAGCAGGCTTATGTGCTGCCGCTGATTCAGTATGCGCAGCCGATCGTGCATGCCAAGGGCGTCAATGTGGTGCAGCATGTGTCCGGTGCGCTGCTGCCGGCGCTGATGACCCCGGCCTGATATCGGCATAGACTGAATGCGCGCCACCGCAACCGGTGGCGCGCCCCTTTTCGCCGGAAATACAGGCGACCATGCTTCTGCAAAGATTTCTGATCCGTCTTCTGACGATGCTGGTCACGCTGTTCGGCGTCGCCGTCGTCGTCTTCGTCGTCATTCGCGTCGCTCCCGGCGATCCAATCGCCATGATGCTGCCGCCCGGTGCGACCCAGGAGGATATCGACCGACTGCGGGCGCTCTACGGACTGGACAAGACCATCGTGCAGCAGTTCTTCATCTGGCTGTCCGGTGTCGTCAGGGGCGATTTCGGCACCTCGATTTCGCTGCGGCAAGATGTGCTTAGCCTCGTCTTCAACCGGCTGCCGGCCACGCTGGAACTCGCCATCGTCGCGCTGATCATGGCGGTGGCGCTCGGTGGCACGACGGCGATCCTCGGCGCGCGCGAACGCGGCACGGCGGTCGAGGCCGGCATCGACATCGCGAGCGGCGCGGCCCTCTCGATTCCCGATTTCCTGTGGGGCCTGGTGCTGATCCTTTTGTTCGGTGTGCTGATACCGATCTTCGACATTTCCGGCCGGGTGTCGCCGCAACTCGACCTGCCCTTCGTCACCCAGTTCTATTTCTTCGAGAGCTTGCTTCGGCTGCGCCTCGACCTGACCTGGGATCTGCTCAAGCACATGCTGATGCCGGCCGTGGCGCTGGCTCTGCCGCTGGCGGCAATCATCTCGCAGTTGCTGAAGCAGTCGCTGAAGGAAGTGCTTGACCTCGACTATGTCGTGCTGGCGCGGGTGAAGGGTTTTTCCGAGACGCAGGTCATCCTGCGCGAGGCGCTGAAGAACGCCGCTCTGCCGACGCTGACCCTGGTCGGCGTGCAGTTCACTTTCCTCATCGGCGGCACGGTCATCGTCGAGCGGCTGTTTTCCTATGAGGGGCTCGGCAACATGGCGATCGACGCCGTCATCAATCGCGACCTGCCGCTGATCCAGGGCATCGTGCTGGTGTTCGCATTGCTGTTTGTGCTGATCAATCTTGCGGTCGACATGATGTACGCGCTGCTCAATCCGAGGCTGCGTCATGGATGAGGCGCGCATCCCCAGGCGCGGATTGAGCCCGAGGCTGTGGCTGGCCGGCGGCTGGCTGCTGCTGGCACTGCTGGCCGCGATCTTTGCGCCGCTGGTGGCGCCGCAGGATCCGCTGGCGCAGGATCTGATGCTGGAGCGGCTGCCGCCCTTCTGGCTCGATGGCGCCGAGCCCGGCTATTGGCTGGGCACCGACAGTCTCGGTCGCGATCTCCTCTCGCGCCTGATCTTCGGCGGCCGTATCGCCTTTATCGTGGCTTTCGCGGCGGCGATCGCCGCGTGCCTGGTCGGATCGACGCTCGGGCTCATCGCAGGCTATTTCGGCGGCTGGGCCGACCGCATCATTTCGCGCATCGTCGATGTCTGGATGGCGTTTCCGCCGGTGCTGTTCGCCATCTTGCTGGTCGCGGTGCTCGGCACCGGCCTGAGTTCCGTGATCCTCGCCATCGCCATCATCGACTGGACGCGCTTTTGCCGGGTGATCCGCGCCGAAGCGATGGGCCAGTCGCGCATGGACTATGTCGAGAACGCCCGCATCGCCGGCTATGGTCGCATCGGCATCATGCTGCGCGAAGTGCTGCCCAATGTGGTGCCGTCGATCGTGGCGCTGCTGTCGCTGGAAATGGGTATCGCCGTCATCGTCGAGGCGATCCTGTCCTTCGTCAATCTGTCGATCTCGACCGACGATCCGACCTGGGGCGGCATCATCGCCGAGGGCCGGCTGTCGATCCACCAAGCCTGGTGGGTGCTGGTGTTTCCGCTGATCACGCTGATCCTCACCGTGCTGTCGTTCAGCCAGTTCGGCGAAGCGCTGAAGACACGCTTCGATCCGGTGCTGCGATGAGCGCCTGCCTCGACATAAGCGATCTGAGCGCCGTGCTGCCGAACGGGCTGCGCGTGCTGCGCTCGGTCTCGCTGTCCGTTCAACCCGGCGAGGTGCGCGCACTGGTCGGCGAGAGCGGCGCCGGCAAGACGATGATCGGCAAGGCGGTGCTCGGCGTGTTGCCGTCCAGCGTGCGCATCGTCGAGGGCACGATGGCACTCGAAGGCGAAGACCTCGGCAGACTGCAGCCCAAGGCAAGGCGCACGCTGATCGGCGCCCGTACGGCGCTGATCCCGCAGGATCCGCTGACCGCACTCAACCCGTCGCGGCGCATCGGCCCGCAAATGACCGACCGGCTGGTGCGCATCCTCGGCTGGAGCGGAGAGAAGGCCGACACGCGCATCCGGCAACTGCTGGACGAGGTGCAGATCCGCGATCCGGACCGCGTGCTGAAGAGCTATCCGCATGAACTGTCCGGCGGTATGCGCCAGCGTGTGCTGATAGCCGCGGCCTTCGCCGCCGAGCCACGGCTGATTGTTGCCGACGAGCCGACCACCGCGCTCGACGTCACCGTGCAAAAGCAGATCCTGCACCTGATCGCCGAATTGCAGCGCGAGCACGGCACCGCGATCCTGTTCGTCACCCACGATCTCGGTGTCGTTGCCAAGATCAGCCAGAAAGTGTCGGTGCTCTATGCCGGCAAGGTGGTGGAAGAGGCCGACACGGCCGCACTCTTCTCCGCGCCTGAGCATCCCTATACGCGGGCATTGATGGCTGCGACGCCGCGCTACACCGATCCCTTCGCCTCGCTGAAGCCGGTGGACGAGACCGTGCTGGCCGGGCTTGCCGCCGAGATCGCCGCGGCAGACCAGGCGTGGAGGCGGCCGCGTGGTTGAGCCGCTCATCTCCGTGCGCGGGCTGAAGGTTGCGCTGCCCGACATGACCCGCAAGCCGCTGATCGGCCGCGCGCCGCTGGCCGAGATTTTGAAAGGCCTGGACTTCGATCTGCCGCGCGGGTCGGTGACCGGCATCGTCGGCGAATCCGGATCCGGAAAATCGACACTTGGCCGCGCGCTGGTCAGGCTGCTGGAGCCGAGCGCCGGCAGCATCCATTTCGAGGGCCGCGATATCACCCATCTGCCGGAGGCGGAGCTGCGGCCGCTGCGCCGCGATCTGCAGATGATCTTCCAGGACCCGATGTCGTCGCTCAATCCGCGCCGCACCATCGCCAGCATCATTGCCGCGCCGCTCAAGCAGAACGGGCTCGGCGACAGGCTTAGGGAGCGCGTCGCCGAAGCCTTGCATCGCGTCGGCCTGCCGCAAAGCTTCGCCAGCCGCTATCGTCACCAGCTGTCGGGCGGCCAGCGCCAGCGCGTCGGCATTGCGCGTGCGTTGGCGCTGTCGCCGAAATTCGTGCTCGCCGACGAGATCGTTTCCGGTCTCGACGTGTCGACGCAGGCGCAGATCCTCACGCTTTTGGAGAGGCTGGCGGCGGAGATGGGGCTGACCGTCGCCTTCATCAGCCACGATCTGTCGGTGATCAGGCGGCTCTGCCAGCAAGTGATCGTCATGCGCGAGGGCAGGATCGTCGAGGCGAGCGCCACCGATGCGCTGTTCGACAACCCCAGGGAGACCTACACGCGCGACCTGCTTGCCGCCATTCCACTGCCTGAGATCGATGCGGACTGGCTGCGGCCGGTAGCGAAAGCGCCGGCATAGGACTGTTCATCCTGCACGCCGAACAGCGGGCCTCGGACGTGCAGAAAAGCAAAATCAGCCCGCGAACGGAGGGTAACATGAACTATGCAACCCGCGGCACGATGCTTGCCGCGATCCTGTTCGGCTCGGTGGGAGCGGCCTCGGCCGATTCGATCCCCGGCATGCGCGGCCACGATCATACCGGCATCACGGTTCCCGACATGAAGCAGGCGGTCGACTTCTTCACCGAAGTGGTCGGCTGCAAGAAGGCGATGTCGTTCGGTCCGTTCGCTGACGACAAGGGCACCTTCATGCAGGACCTTCTGGGTGTCGATCCGAAGGCTGTCATCGAGCAGGTCACCATGGTGCGTTGCGGCTATGGGTCGAACATAGAGCTGTTCAAATACACCGCGCCCGACCAGAAGGATTTGACGCCGAAGAACAGCGACATCGGCGGCTTTCACATTGCCTTGTATGTCGATGATGTTGCGGCCGCGAAAGCCTATCTCGATGGCAAGGGCGTGAAGACGCGGATGGGGCCGCTGCCGGTCAAGGAAGGTCCGGCCGCCGGCCAGACCATCCTCTATTTCCAGGCGCCATGGGGGCTGCAACTGGAGGCGATCAGCTATCCCGATGGGATGGCCTATGAGAAGAGCGCCGAGACCGTGTTGTGGAGCCCGAAGAACCCGGACAAGTGATTTCCAGAGCGCGTTTGCGGGTCCGATCCGCAAGCGCGCCACCCATTGCCCGGGCAGTCATTCCAATATGAAACTTTAAGCTTGAAATATTTTACCTCCGGCGCAATACTTGGGGTGCAGCAAGCGAAGAGGAGATCGCACGGATGAAGGTTGCGGTTCTCGGCGGCGGACCAGCCGGCCTCTACTTTGCCATTTCGATGAAGCTGCGGGACGCTGCGCACGAGGTCACGGTGTTCGAGCGCAACCGCGCCGATGACACGTTCGGCTGGGGCGTCGTGCTGTCGGCCGAAACACTCGACAACCTTGCCAAGAACGACCCGGTCAGCGCTGTCTGGATCAAGAAGCATTTCGCCTATTGGGACGACATCGCCGTCATCCATGACGGCGTGCGCACGGTCTCGTCGGGCCACGGTTTCTGCGGCATCGGCCGCAAGCGGCTGCTGACCCTGCTGCAGCGCCGGGCGCGCGAACTCGGCGTCAAGCTGATGTTCGAAAGCGATATCGCCGACCCCCAGCCCTATATGGAGACGCATGATCTGGTCGTTGCCGCCGACGGGCTGAACTCAAGGGCACGCAACACTTTCGTCGATGTCTTCAAGCCCGACATCGACACCCGCAAATGCAAATTCGTCTGGCTCGGCACCAAGCAGAAATTCGACGACGCCTTCACCTTCATCTTCGAGAAGACCGAGCATGGCTGGGTGTGGGCGCACGCCTATCAGTTCGACAGCGAGACAGCGACCTTCATCGTCGAGTGCAGCGAACGGACCTGGGCGGCCTTCGGCTTCGGTGCGATGTCGCAGCAGGAATCGATCGCGGTGTGCGAGCGCATCTTTGCCAGGCACCTCGGCGGCCATGCGCTGATGACAAATGCCAATCACATCCGTGGTTCAGCCTGGATCAATTTCCCGCGCGTGCTGTGCGAACGCTGGTCCTACAAGAATCTGGCGCTGATGGGCGACGCTGCGGCCTCGGCGCATTTCTCGATCGGCTCCGGCACCAAGCTCGCTTTGGAAAGTGCTGTGGCACTGGCCGAATATGTCAAAACCGAACCGGACCTCGACGCCGCTTTCCGCAAATATGAGGATGCGCGCCGCACCGAGGTGCTGAAGCTGCAGTCGGCGGCGCGCAATTCGCTGGAATGGTTCGAGGAGGTCGAGCGCTATCTCGGCCTCGACCCGGTGCAGTTCAACTATTCACTGCTGACCCGCTCGCAGCGCATCAGCCACGAGAATCTGCGGCTGCGCGATGCCAAATGGCTTGAAAGCGCCGAGGAATGGTTCCAGCGCCAGGCGGGCGGGGGCGGCAACAGGCAGCGCCGGGCGCCGATGTTCGCGCCGTTCAAGCTGCGCGACATGCAGCTCAACAACCGCATCGTTGTTTCGCCGATGGCGCAGTACAAGGCCGTCGACGGCTGCCCGACCGACTGGCATTTCGCCCACTATGCCGAGCGCGCCAAGGGCGGCGCCGGGCTTGTCTATATCGAGATGACCTGCGTCAGCCCGGAAGGACGCATTACGCCCGGCTGTCCCGGCTTCTATGCGCCCGACCATGAGGTGGCGTGGAAGCGGCTTGTCGATTTCGTCCACAGCGAGACCGAGGCGAAAATCTGCGCCCAGGTCGGCCATTCCGGCGCCAAGGGTTCAACCCGTATCGGTTGGGAAGGCACCGACGTGCCGCTCGCCTCGGGCAATTGGCCGGTCATGGCGGCCTCGGCGATCGCATGGTCGCCGCAGAACCAGGTGCCGAAGGCGATGGATCGCGCCGACATGGACAGGGTGCGCGACGAGTTCCTGGCCTCCACCGAGATGGCTGATCGTTGCGGCTTCGACATGCTGGAGATCCATGCCGCGCACGGCTACCTTTTGTCGTCCTTCATCACGCCGGTTACCAACCAGCGCACGGATGGCTATGGCGGTTCCCTCGAAAATCGCATGCGCTATCCCCTGGAAATCTTCCATGCGGTGCGCACCGCCTGGCCGGCGCAAAAGCCGATCTCGGTGCGCATTTCGGCCAATGACTGGGTCGGCATCGAGGGAGTGACGCCGGCCGATGCGGTGCAGATCGCACGGATGCTGCATGAAGCCGGCGTCGATATATGCGACGTCTCCGCAGGCCAGACCTCGATCGCCGCCAAGCCTGTCTATGGCCGCATGTTTCAGACGCCGTTCTCGGACCGCATCCGCAATGAGGTCGGCATGGCGACGATGGCCGTCGGCAACATCTACGAGCCGGACCATGTCAATTCGATCCTGATGGCCGGCCGCGCCGACCTGGTGGCACTGGCACGGCCGCATCTCGCCGATCCCTACTGGACGCTGCATGCGGCCGTGACGCTTGGCGACCGTGGTGTCAAATGGCCGGATCCCTATCTGCCCGGACGCGACCAGATCTACCGGCTGGCCGAGCGCGATGCAGCGGCGGGGCTGAAAGTATGACGACAGCCACAGTGATCTTCGGCAAACATGCGCTGGTCACCGGCGGCGGTTCCGGCGTCGGCCGGGCCATCGCACTCGTGCTGGCCGAGGCGGGCATCGAGGTGACCATATGCGGGCGGCGCGACGCCGAGCTTGCCAAGGTGGCCGGCGAGAACGACCGCATCCACGCCATATCGGCCGATGTTACCGACGAGGCGGCGATGACGGCGCTCTACGCGCATGCGGAAGCCCTGCGCGGCCCGTTCGGTATCGTCGTTGCCAATGCCGGCATGGCCGGCAGCACGCCGGCGCACCGGACCTCGCTTGCCGACTGGCAGCGGACGCTCGACGTCAATCTGACCGGCGCCTTCCTGACGGTAAAGCCGGCGCTGGCCGGCATGGCCGCGCGCAAGGCAGGCCGGATCGTCTTCGTCGCGTCGACCGCGGGGCTGAAAGGCTACGCCTATGTCGCGCCCTATGTGGCGGCCAAGCATGGCGTGGTCGGGCTGATGCGCGCGCTGGCGGCCGAGACGGCGAAATCCGGCGTCACCGTCAACGCCGTGTGCCCGGGTTTCGTCGAGACAGACATGTTGGAAGCATCCGTCCAGCGCATTGTCGAAAAAACCGGCCGCTCGGCTGGCGAGGCGCGGTCTAGCCTTGCCTCGACCAACCCGCAAGGCCGCTTCATCCAGCCGCAGGAGGTTGCCGCGGCGGTGCTGTGGCTGTGCGGCGATGCGGCGGCCTCGATCACCGGACAGGCAATTTCGATCTCAGGAGGCGAAACATGGTAGCCGGCCCATTGCCCGCGCCGTCGGGACCCGGCAAGGACCGGCTGCGTCTCTGGATCAGGCTGCTGCGGGCCTCGCGCACGATCGAGGCCGAGCTGCGCGAGCGCCTGAAGAAAGAATTCGATACGACGCTGCCGCGTTTCGACGTCATGGCCGCCCTCTACCGCGCACCAGAAGGCATGCTGATGAGCGACCTGTCGCGCTTCCTGCTGGTGTCCAACGGCAATGTCACCGGCATTGTCGACCGGCTGGTTTCGGAAGGCCTGGTTGCCCGCGCGCGCCGCAATGGCGATCGCCGTACATCAATGGTGCGACTGACCGATGAGGGGTCCAAAACCTTTGCCGCAATGGCCGCGGCGCATGAGGGTTGGATCGGCGAATTGCTGGGTAAGGTCAGCGAGGAGGATGCGCGCCGGCTGACCGGCATGCTGACCTCGTTCCGCAGCAACTGGGAGGGACGCGAATGAGTTCGATGGCCGGCCTCAAGCCGAAACACTTCCTGTGGCAGGTCGAAGGCAGGATCGCCAGGGTGCGGCTCGATCGGCCGGAGCGCAAGAACCCGCTGACCTTCGACAGCTATGCGGAACTGCGCGATACGTTCCGCGACCTCGTCTATGCCGACGATGTCGACGCCGTGGTGTTCCTGTCCAATGGCGGCAATTTCTGCTCGGGTGGCGATGTCCACGACATTATCGGCCCCTTGGTCAAGATGGACATGAAGGAGTTGCTCGCCTTCACGCGCATGACCGGCGATTTCGTCAAGGCGATGCTCAACTGCGGCAAGCCGATCATCGCGGCGGTCGACGGTGTCGCGGTCGGCGCCGGCGCCATCATCGCCATGAGCGCCGATATCCGCATCGCCACGCCGGAGGCCAAGACCGCCTTCCTGTTCACCCGCGTCGGCCTTGCCGGCTGCGATATGGGCGCCTGCGCGATCCTGCCGCGCATCATCGGCCAGGGCCGTGCCGCCGAGCTGCTCTACACCGGCCGCACGATGACGGCGGCGGAAGGCGAGCGCTGGGGTTTTTACAACAGGCTGGTCGATGCGGCGGCGCTCGAAGCCGACGCGCTCGAGATGGCGGCGCGCATCGTCTCCGGCCCGACCTTCGCGCACGGAATCACCAAGACGCAGCTCAACCAGGAATGGTCGATGGGCCTCGACCAGGCGATCGAGGCGGAAGCGCAGGCGCAGGCGATCTGCATGCAGACGCGTGACTTCGAGCGCGCCTACAAGGCCTTCGTGGCCAAGGAAAAACCGGTGTTCGAGGGCAATTGATGGCTGACAAGAGTTTCCTCGACTGGCCGTTCTTTGAAGATCGCCACCGCGAATGGGCCGAAAGGCTGGAAGCATGGTGCGCGAAAAACCTTCCCGTCGATCACCATGACGTCGATGCCGCCTGCCGCGAGCTGGTGGCCAGGCTTGGCCGTGACGGCTGGCTGAAACCGACGGCGCTCGATACGGACAATCCGGGACCGCTCGATGTCCGCACTTTGTGCATCACGCGCGAGACGCTGGCGCGCCATGACGGGTTGGCCGACTTCGCCTTCGCCATGCAGGGTCTCGGTACCGGCGCGCTCAGCCTGTTCGGCACGCCGGAGCAGCAGCAGTGGCTGGCGAAGACCAGGGCCGGCAAGGCAATCTCGGCCTTCGCGCTGTCGGAGCCACGCTCCGGCTCGGATGTCGCCAACACCGAAATGGCGGCGAGCCGCGATGGCGACTTCTACACCCTCGACGGCGAGAAGACCTGGATTTCCAATGGCGGCATCGCCGATCTTTACGTCGTCTTTGCCCGCACCGGCGAGGCGCCGGGCGCCAAGGGGCTTTCCGCCTTTCTCGTGCCTGCCGACACCAAGGGGCTTGGCATCGCCGAGCGCCTTGAAGTGATCGCGCCGCATCCGCTGGCGCGGCTCTCCTTCGACCAGGTCCGGGTGCCAACTTCGGCGCTGATCGGAAAACCGGGCGACGGCTTCCGCATCGCCATGTCGGTGCTTGACGTGTTCCGCTCGACGGTCGGCGCGGCGGCACTCGGCTTTGCCCGCCGAGCGCTCGACGAAAGCATCAGCAGGGTTGCCGAGCGCAAACTGTTTGGCGCGCCGATGGCAGAGCTGCAGATGGTGCAAGGCCATGTCGCCGACATGGCGCTGGACGTTGATGCGGCAGCGCTGCTGGTGTACCGCGCTGCGTGGACCAAGGACATGGGCGCCGCGCGCGTCACCCGCGAGGCGGCGATGGCCAAGCTGTTCGCCACCGACAAGGCGCAAGAGGTGATCGACAAGGCCGTGCAGCTGCATGGCGGCGACGGCGTGCGCAAAGGCCATATCGTCGAGAGCCTGTATCGCGAAATCCGCGCGCTGCGCATTTATGAGGGCGCTTCCGACGTGCAGAAGGTGGTGATTGCGCGGCAAGTGATGGGTTCGGCCTGACGGCGAGACGGCGACGGGCATTCGATTTTGAGACTTGATTTTCAGGAATACCGGGGAGGCATTGAAAATGCACAAGATCCTGCAGCCGGAAGGCTGGGCGAAACCGGTCGGCTACGCCAACGGCGTCGCGGCGCGCGGCAGGCTCGTCTTCGTCGGCGGACAGGTCGGCTGGAACGGGCAGTGCCAGTTCGAGACCGACGATTTCGCCGGCCAGGTGCGGCAGACGCTGCAAAACATCGTCGCCGTGCTGGCGGAGGCCGGCGCCGAGCCACGCCACATCACCGCGATGACCTGGTATTTCACCGATAAGGCTGAATATCTCGGCAACCTCAAGGGGATCGGCGAGGCCTATCGGGAGGTGATCGGCCGGCATTTTCCGGCGATGGCCGCCATGCAGGTGGTGGCGCTGGTGGAAGATCGCGCCAAGGTCGAGATTCAGGCAACCGCCGTTATTCCGGAATAACGAATTCGTTATTCCCGGATTGATCAGCCACGAAGCCCGGCCTGCCTGAGCAGCGGCAACACATGGTCGCAGAAATAAGGCAGTTCCTGCGTGTAGTTGACGAAGGAGAGCGCGATGCCCTGGTAGCCATGCCCGGCTATTGCGGCCATCTCGGCGGCTATCGTCTGCGGCGTTCCAACCAGCGGGTAAGTGCCGGCGCCGCCGGCGAAACGCTGCCGGTAGCGGTCATAGGCATGCGGGTCATGCGACTGCGAGAACTCCTTCTTGCCGGCCATATGGGCATCGACCGCGTCGTGGTCGGCCAGTTCGACGGCATATCTGTTGTAATAGGCCTGCGCCTCTTCCATCGTTGGACGGCAGACGACATGCGCCACCGTATAGACGCCGACATTGCGGCCAACCTTGTCGGCCCGCTCGCCGATGTCGGCGACATGCTTGCCGGCATCGCCCATCTCGGAGAAGGTGGTGAACAGATAATCGCATCGGGCGGCGGCGAAATCGCGGCCCGGGCCACCAAAGGCGGCGTTCATGGTCACCGGGCGGGGCACCTGCAGGCTCGCCGGCCGGCTGACCGCTTCCTTCAGGCGATAGTAGATGCCTTCGTAATCGATCGGCTCGCTCGATGCGTAAAGCCGCTCCAGAACTTCGATCCATTCCGCAGCCTGCTCATAGCCCTTTTCGACCAGCGGTGTGCCGAACATGCCGAATTCCTTCGGGTTCCAGCCGCAGACGACGTTCAGGCCGGCACGGCCCTGGCTGATATGGTCGACCGTTGCCAGCGCCTTGGCGGCGTAAAGCGGATGCACCAGCGGCACATGCACCGTCATGAACAGGCCGATCTGGTCGGTGGCAGCACCCAGTGCAGCCGCCCAGGTGAAGGTCTCGAACGACCATTCGCGCACCTTGTTGCGGCCGCCAAAGCCACGCCAGCGCGCGATCGGCAGGATAAATTCCAGGCCGGCGCGGTCGGCAATCTGCGCCGCCGTCAGATTGTCCTGCCAGCTCGCCGTCCAGCGTTCCGGCACATCGGTGATGGCCAGACCGCCATCGGCATTGGTCGAGAAGACGCCGAGCTTCAGTTTGTTCGGGCCGTGCAGCGGATGCGTTTTGATCATGGTGGGAACTCGCGGCAGGAGACCCACACGCTAGGCCCACGCGAAAATATTTCAAGCCTGAAATAGCTTCGCCTCGACGCCGTTTGCGGATATGGATTCTCCGGAACATCGAAAGGGATGGCGATGAGCGAGTTCCGTCAGAAGTGCATCGGCAAAACCAGTCTCGTCGGCTCTTTCGCTGCCATTCCGCATCCCGTCGCGGTCGAGGTGATGGCGCTCGCCGGCCTCGACTTCCTGTGCATCGACTGGGAACATGCCCAGATCGCGCGCGACACGATCGAGGCCATGGTGCGCGCGGCCGATGTGCACCGCGTGCCGGCGATGGTGCGCGTTCCCGGCCATGCGCCGGAAGCCATCCAGGCGGCGCTCGACAGCGGCGCGCAGGGCGTTTTGGTGCCGCGCGTCTCGACTGCCGCGCAGGCCGCGATGGCGGTCAAGGCCTCGCGCTATCCGCCGCTGGGCGAACGCGGCGTCGGGCCTGGCCGCGCGGCCGGCTATGGCTACCGCATTCCCGAATATCTGGCCGCCGCCAATGACAGGGTCGTCGTCGCGGTCCAGGTCGAAACATCGGAAGGGCTCGCCAACATCGAGGCGATCGCTGCCGTCGACGGCGTCGATGTTATCTTCGTCGGACCCGGCGATCTTTCCGTGTCGATCGATGCGATCGGGGCGAAAGGCGCCGACAAGCTCAACGCGGCGATCGAAACAATCATTCGTGTGACGATCGCACACGACAAGGCAGCCGGCATATTTTGCGCCAGCCCGCAGAATATCGGCCGGTGGGCAGCGATCGGCGCGAGCTTCTTCGTGCTGGCCAGCGACACGATGCTTCTTGGCGCAGGTGCGGCGGCCAACTTTGCCGCCGCGCGCGACGAATTGGCATGAGACGGGCGCAGCTGGGAAAAAGGCGTATCGGCGAAGCAACAACCGCGCCAAACTTTTTAAGCTTAAAACTTTTTCCTTGAAAAGCGCCGCGCTTTGGATAGCATCCAGGCCGGTAGCGACTGCGGTGCCGGAGGGGCTTGCCGGGCAGTCGTAGTGCTCCGGGTGGGAGGGGTTTCAGTCCTTGTCGTTCATACTGCCCCAGTCATCGTCCAGCGCGCGCTATGCTTTCGACGGCGTGCGCGCGCAGATTCGTGACCTGCACACTGAAAACATCGCCAACCTTGCCGTGCGCGCCCGCGAACTGGGCGACGTCATCGCGCTCTGGTACGGCGAAGGCGACATGGTGACGCCGGCTTTCATCCGCGACGCGGCGAAGGCCGCCTTCGATGAAGGCCAGACGTTTTACGTTCCGAACATGCGTGGCCATGGGCCATTGAACGAGGCGCTGTCGGACTACCAGACGCGCATTCACGGCCGCTCGATCCCGATCGCACGCACCACCGTCACGCCGGGCGGCATGCAGGCGCTGTACCTGGCGCTGGAGCTGCTGGTCGATACCGGTACCAACGTCGTCTATGTCGCGCCGCAATGGCCCAACATCCACAACGCCATCCATCTGATCGGCGGCGAGCCGAGGCCGTTTTCGCTCGACTTCAAGGGAGACTGGAGGCTCGATCTCGACCGGCTGTTCGCCACCTGCGACGCGCGTACCCGCGCGATCTTCCTGTCGACGCCGTCCAACCCGACCGGCTGGACCGCGTCGCGCGAGGAGATGCAGGCGCTGCTCGACTTCAGCCGGCGCACCGGCATCTGGATCATTTCCGACGAGGTCTATGGCCGGCTCTATTTCGACGGCGATGTTGCCCCTTCCATCCTGCAGATCGCCGAGGATGGCGACCGGGTGCTGTCGGTCAACAGCTTTTCGAAAGCGTGGGCGATGACCGGCTGGCGCATCGGCTGGCTGACGCATCCGTCGGGGGTGACCGACCAACTTGGTGCCATGACGCAGTATGTCAACAGCGGCACTGCCGCGCCGATCCAGGCAGGCGCTGTTGCCGCCATCCGCCAGGGCGAACCGCTGGTCGAGGAGATCAGACAGCGGATCAAGACCGGCCTCGACCTTGCCTATGACAGGCTAGCCCAAATTCCCGGCATCATCCTGCCGACGAAACCGCGCGGCGGCATGTATGCTTTCTTTGCCATGGACGGCGAAAGCGACGCCCGGCAAGCCTGTGCCAGGATACTGGAGACGGCGCGCGTCGGGTTGGCGCCCGGCCACCTCTTTGGACATTCGGCCGCGGCCTTCCTGCGCATGTGCGTGTGCCGAGACCGCAACCAGATCGCGACCGCGCTCGAGCGCATGGTCGCCGTCATGAATTGACGCCCCGCTGGGAGGTGGGACGGCAACAAACCGTGCGGGAGAATTCCCGTCCGATCAACAACCAGAGGGAACACCCCAGAGGGAAACACCTATGAAGCTTAACCGTCGCAATCTCATCCTTTTCGCCGCAGCCATCGGCATCGCCGCCGGCCCCGCAACTGCTTACGCGGCAGATGTGCTCAATGTCGGCGCTTACCCGACCAACCCGCCCTTCGAATACAAGAACGAGAGCGGCACGTTCGAGGGTTTTGAGGTCGATATCGTCAACGAGGCGGCCAAGCGCGTCGGCATGACCACCGAGATTGCCGATCTCGGCTTCCAGGCGCTGTTTGCGGCTGTCAGCTCCAAACGCATCGATGTCGCGATCTCCTCGATCACCATCACGCCGGAGCGGCTGAAGACGCTGTCGTTCACTCAGCCCTATTATGATTCCGATATGGGCATCGCCACCAAGACAGACAGCGCCGTCAACACCGAGGCCGACCTCAAGGGCAAGATCGTCGGCGTGCTGTCGGGCTCGACTGGCGAGACTTGGGTGAAGGCGCATCAGGAAGCAGACGGCTACAGCGACGTGAAGGGCTATGACACGCAGCAGAATCTTCTGCTCGATCTCAGCGCCGGCCGCGTCGACGCCGCCGTCAGCGACATTCCCGGCATGCAGTACTCCTTCCAGAAGATGAAGGACCTCGTCGTCAAGGAACGCATCAAGACCGGTGAGCAGTACGGGCTGATGATGAGCAAGGACCACCCGCTGCTCGGCAAGCTGAACGACGCGCTGAGCGCGATGAAGAAGGACGGCACGCTGGCCACGATCCACAAGAAGTGGTTCGGCAGCGACGCGCCGGCCGATTCCTCGACGGTCAAGGAATTGCCGCTGCCCAAGGCCTGAACGGCCGCCGGCAAACACAAGACGTGCCGGCTTAAGGGCCGGCACGTCTCGTTTCCATTCATGATCCTTCCCCGGAGCCACAGGTCAGCGCGGCAAACCGCTTTCGATGCTTCCGGGCCCTTCTCCAGCGTCGCGTGACGCACAAACGGTCGGGAATGCCCTGATGTCGCTGATCGACACCTTCTTCAATCCCGATGTCATCATGTCCAGCCTGCCGGCGCTGCTGCGCGGCTTCCTGAACACGCTGCTGCTCGGCATTTTGAGCATCGGCATCGGCATTCCGATCGGCCTGGGGATAAGCCTGTTGCGGCTCTACGCGCCGAAGCCGCTGCGCTGGCTGGCGGTAGGCTACACCGACATCTTCCGTGCCCTGCCGGTGCTGGTGGTGCTGATCCTGATCTATTACGCGCTGCCGTTCCTCGGCATACGCCTGTCGTCCTGGGCCTCCGCGGTGACGGCGTTCGCCATCATCATGTCGGCCTATTCGGCCGAAGTGTTCCGCTCTGGCATAGAAAGCATTCCGCGCGGCCAGTTCGAGGCGTCGCAGGCGCTCGGCCTGCCGTTCCTGCTCACCTTGCGCAAGGTGGTGCTGCCACAGGCGATCCGTGTGGTCATCCCGCCGATGACCAGCAATTGCGTCTCGATGTTCAAGGACACGTCGCTCGCCTCCACCGTGGCGTTGCCGGAACTGTTGAAGGAAGCGACCAACGCGCAGTCGCTCTACGCCAATCCCTCGCCGCTGATCGGCGCCGCTTTGGTCTATCTCATCTTCCTCTGGCCGATGGTCCGCCTCGTCAGTCTGCTTGAAGCGCGCTTCAAGGACGAGAAGGCTCGCTGACCTCGCCAATCAAACCCACGTCCCAAGCCCTGCGCAGGAGATACAATTGAGCACTTCCCAAGCCACCGGCGGCTTTCCGGTCGACACCATACGCGCCATGTTTCCCGCCTTGCGGCGGGCCGGTGATTTCATCTTCATGGACAATGCCGCTGGCGCGCAAATCCCGCAGAGCGTGCTCGACGCGGTGACCAACCACCTGGTCTCGCACAATGTACAGCGCGGCGGCCGCTATGGCCGCTCCGTTACGGTCGACCAATCGGTTGCGGATGCCCGGACCAGCGTGGCGCTGCTGATCAACGCCTATAGTCCGTCGGAAATCTGCTTCGGCATGAACGCAACGTCGTTCATCCGCCTGGTCAGTCTCGGCATCGGCCAGATGCTGGCCAAGGACACTGATGGGACGCGCGACGAGATCGTCATCACCGACATGGACCATGACGCCAACATCGCGACGTGGCTGGCGCTGGAATCCGCCGGAGCCAAGTTCAAATGGTGGCGCATGCGCGAGGACGGCAATCTGCATGTCGACGACCTCAAGCCGTTGGTGTCCGAGCGCACCCGCCTCGTCGCCTGCACGGTGACGGCGCATTCGATCGGCTCGATCGTCGATGTGGCCTCGGTGGCTGGAATCGCGCACGCCGCCGGCGCGGAAGTGTTCCTCGACTGCGTGCACTACGGACCGCACGGGCTGATCGACGTGCAGGCCTGGGACTGCGACTATCTCGTTTGCTCCGGCTACAAGAATTTCTCGCCGCATATGGGCTTTCTGTGGGGCCGCTTCGAAACACTGAAGCGGCTGCCGACCTTCCGCGAGGATTTCATCCCCGACGACCCGCCCTACAAGGTCGAGGCCGGCACCTTCATCTACGAGAACGTCTCGGGCATGGATGCGGCCGTGCAGTATCTGGAACTGATCGGCCGCAATCTGGCGCCGTCCAACAACCGTTCGCGGCGTGAGAATATCGTTGCCGGCATGGGCGCCATCCGCGACTATGAACTGCTCCTGGCGCGCGAGATGCTGGCCGTGCTGAAGGACTGCAATGCCACGATCTACGGCGTCGCCGAGGAAGCCCGCATCAACGAACGCGTGCCGACATTCTGCTTCAACATCGGCAAGCTGTCGCCGCAGCGGATCGTCGAGGAGATGGCCGAGATGCAGATCGGCATCCGCGATGGCCACATGTACGCGCCGCGGCTGATGAAGCGCCTCAACCTGTCGATGGACAGCGGCGCCATCCGCGCTTCGCTGGTGCATTACAACACGGTCGACGAGGTCAGGCGTTTCGGCGAGGCGCTGCGCGCCGTCATCGCCAGGCTGTCTTAGTTCGGACCCTCAGACATCTCCGGCATGGAACATCGGTCCGCCCTTGTGGGCCGGGAAGCCGTAGCCGTTGATCATCACCAGATCGATGTCGGAGGCACGCGCAGCGATGCCTTCGGCGAGCAACGCCTTGCCTTCGTCGGCCATTGCCGCCAGTAGGCGCTTGACGATCTCGTCGGCAGAAAAGCGGCGCGGCTCAATGCCCTTGGCTGCTCGTGCCCCCTCGATCAGCGCTATCACTTGCGGGTCGCTCCTGCGCTCGCCGTCCGAATAGTCGTACCAGCCGCTCCCGGTCTTGCGGCCGAAGCGGCCGGCTTCGCACAGCCGGTCGGCGATCTCGACATATCGTGCTTTTGGATCGCGCATGGCCGCCTGTCGCTTGCGCCGCGCCCAGGCGATCTCCAGTCCGGCCATGTCGTTGACGGCGAAGATCCCCATCGGGAAGCCCCAGGCCTCCAGCGCGGCATCCACCTCATCCGGTGCTGCGCCATCTTCCACCATGAACTCCGCTTCGCGGCGGTAGGCCGAATAGATGCGGTTGCCGATGAAACCCTCGGTCACGCCGCTCACGACAGGCAGCTTGCCGAGCTTTCGCACGAAGGCGATCGCCGAGGCGAGCACGTCGGGCGCGGTCGCCGCGCAGTCCACCACTTCGGTGAGCCGCATGACGTTGGCCGGCGAGAAGAAATGCAGGCCGACGATCCGCTCGGGTCGGGCGGTTGCCGAGGCGATCTCGTCGGGATTGAGGTAGCTGGTGTTGGTGGCAAGGATGGCGTCGGGGCGGACGATGCGATCGAGCTTGCGGAAGAGCTCGGTTTTTACTGCGAGTTCGTCGAACACCGCTTCTATGACCAGATCGGCCTCTGCCAGCCTGCCGGCGTCACTGGCCGTTTCAAGCCGGCTCAGTGCCTCCCCGCGCGCATGATCCGTGAGGCGGCCGGATTGGACCGACTTGTCGAGGAGGCCAGCGATACGCTCGTATCCTTTGGCCGCCGCCTCGTCGGTCTGCTCGATGCCGATCACGCGATAGCCCGCGTTCAGGGCCGAGACTGCTATGCCTGCGCCCATCAGGCCGGTTCCGACGATGCCGACCGTCTCGACCTTGCGAGGCGCAACACCCTCCAGCCTGTCGACCTTGCTGGCTTGCCGCTCGGCAAAGAACACGTGGCGCAATGCCGCCGCCTCGCGGGAATCCCGAAGGCGCAGGAAGGTCGCGCGTTCGTCCGCGAGACCGTCCTTCAGTCTGGCCGTGGACGCCGCCTGGACCAGTCGCACAGCTTCCGCAGGCGCGATCTGTCCACGGCTAAGGGAAAGCACCTTCTTTGCAGCGGCCGCGTCGGCCCCAGGTTGCGAACTCGGGAAGGAGAGTGCGCCTGTCCGCCGCAACGGCTGGTCAACGAGACGGCGAGCGGCATCGAGCGCGCCTTCGGGAAGGTCGTCCGCAATGGCATCGATCAGGCCGAGAGTGAGGGCTTCATCGGCTTTCGCGACGCGACCCGTGCCGATGAGGTCGATTGCAACGACGGTGCCGACGAGGCGAGGCAAGCGTTGGGTTCCGCCAGCCCCGGGCACGATCCCGAGCTTGACCTCGGGCAGCCCGAAGCTGGCCGCCTTGCCGGCGACGCGGTAGTGGCAGGCCAGCGCAATCTCGCAGCCGCCGCCGAGCGCCGCGCCGCCGATTGCCGCGACCACCGGTTTTGCGAAGCTCTCGATCGCTTCGATGACCTCAGGCAGTGTGGGTTCAATAGCGGGCTTGCCGAATTCCTTGATATCGGCGCCGCCGACAAAAGTACGCCCGGCGCCAGTGAGCACCACGGCGGACACGTCATCCGATCTCGCGCGTTCAAGCGCAGCCGTCAGTCCGCCCCTGACGTGGAAGGAGAGCGCGTTGACCGGCGGATTTTCGATGGTGACGATGAGAACTCCATCGACGATGTTGCCAACGACACTCTCGAAAAATCGTTCAGTGCTCATGGAGTTTCATTCCGCAACGACGGCCTGCTCTCCAGCCAAATGGCGCGAGGCCCCGGCTCGGGCGAATGCAGCGCCGTGGAGTCTTCAAAAAAACTTCAAGCTTAAAATAATTAGAATTCAAAAAACTTCAAGTCTGCATCCTTGGATTGGCAGTCTAATCCAGCCGGTCGCGTAGCATGCTCCAGGGGAGCAACATGTTCGGCGCATAGCGGACAACTTCATGGAACGGGATCGGCGATGGCGCAGCGAAGGGAAGCGGCAGATCGTGGGCGTCCGCTCCGGCAGCCCAGTCCGCCAGCACCTTGCCCATCGCCGTGGTCATGGCGATGCCGCGCCCGTTGCACGCGAAGCCGGCGATCAAGCCCGGGCCAAGGTCGATGAGGCGCGGCAGGAAATCCGGCATCACCGCCGCCACGCCCGTCCAGCTGTAGGCAAGCGGCGGCAGGTCAGGCAAATCGAGATGCCTGGCGAGCCGTCGCCAGACCGTTCGCGGCACGCGCGTCTCGGCGCCGCTGCCGACGATATGCATGCCACCGCTGATCAGCCGGTTCTGGCTGTCGAAGCGGCAGGTGAACAGGTTGCGCCTCGTGTCACCGATGCCATGGCCGCCGGGCAGCAGGCGCGCGCGTATGGCACGCGGCAGCGGCGCGGTGGCGATCTGGAATACTTTCAGCGGGACATAGGTCCGCGCCAGCGTTCGGTTCAGCGCTCCGCCATAGGCGTTGGTGGCGACCAGCACCTTGCCCGCCGGCACAGCGCCGGATGCGGTCTTCAATACCCAGCCATCTTTTGTCCGATCGATCGAGGTGACGCGCGTCTGCTCGAAGATGCGTGCACCGGCTTTGCCGGCCGCATCGGCAAGACCACGCGCATACTCGACCGGATTAAGGACGCCGCCCGAATTGTCCATCCAGCCGCCGGCATAGCCGCCGATACCGGTCAGCGTCGTGACCGCCTTGGCATCGAGCGTTACAGTCGGCCTGCCACGCACCGCCCATTGCTCGGCGCGCGACCTCGTCTTTTCCAGCGCCGCAGGCGAATGCGCCGGCTGGATCCAGCCATTCTGCAGGGCGTCGCATTCGATGTTGTGCCGCTTGATCAGGCCGAAGACGAGGTCGGCACTGCCCGCGGCGAAATCGACCAGCCGTTCGCCGCGCTCGGCTCCGAGTTCGGCGATGATGTCGTTTGGGTCGCGCTTGGCGAAATTCGGCACGACCAGTCCGGCATTGCGGCCGGTCGCGCCCCAGGCAATGTACTCGGCTTCGAGGACAGCGACCGAAAGCCCTTTCTCGGTGGCATGCAGAGCCGTCGAAAGGCCGGAAAAGCCGCCGCCGACAATCGCGAGATCGACGTCGAGCCCACCTTGCAGTGCGGGTCGTTCGCGGCGATTACCACTGACAGCATGCCAGAGCGAAACGCCATGCACTTGCTGCCGGACCATGGCGTTCATGATCCAGCCTCGCTCTCGCTTGCTACGGGCTTCGTCTGTTTGCCGAGTTTCGGCCGCTTTGGCCGATCGCCGAACAGCCCGGTCGGCCGGATCAGCAGGATGAGGCACAGCATGACGCCGATGGCAACGATCTGCAGCGAGGCCGCGCGGGCCTGTTGTTCCGGCGAGAAGAGCACGCTGGTCATGGTGCCGGAACCCGCCCATATCGCCCACACCAGGATGCTGCCGGCGATGGCGCCGGCATTGCTGCCCGAGCCGCCGACGATCAGCATCACCCAGACCTGGAAGGTCAGGATCGGCAGGTAATTGTCGGGTGCGATGAAGCCGGTGAAATGCGCCTGCAGCGCTCCGGCCAGCGCCATGATGGCGCCACCGACGGCAAAGGCCTGGACACGGTAGAAGCGCGCGCTCTTGCCAAGTGAGATCGCTGCCCGCTCGTCCTCGCGCAACGCCTTCAGCACCCGGCCCCACGGGCTGCGCGACAGATGCTCCAAAGCGAGATAGGCGATCAGCGTCACCACGCAGACGACGGCGAGGTTGGACAGGTTGAACAGCAGCGGCGTCTCGGCAAGGCTGCCGAAAGGGCGCGGAATGAAGCCAATGCCGAAGGGGCCGCCGGTCAGCTTCTGCGCGTTGAGCGCGACCAGTTGCACGACGACGGCGACGCCGAAGGTGGTGATCGCCAGATAGTCCGATTTCAGCCGCAGCGTGGCGATTCCGGTCAGGGCTGCGGCGATACCGCCGACGATCATGGCGCCCGCCCAGCCGACGAGGATCGGCAGGCCGAAGCCGCCGAGGCGCGCGGCATCGTCGGGCGTGGTCAACAGCGCCGAGGTATAGGCGCCGATGGCAACGAAGCCGGCGAGGCCGACATTGAATAGCCCAGTCAGCCCCCACTGCAGATTGAGCCCCAGCGTGACCAGCGAAAAGATCAGCGCGGTGGTCAGGAAGAAAGCGCCGTAACCGATGAGGTCCATCATCTTTCCCCCACGCCGAAGAGGCCGATCGGCCGCACGAACAGCACCGCCATCAGGATAATGAAGGAGATTGCGGCCCGCCATTCGGCGCCGATCAGCTGCACCGCGCCGGCTTCGGCGAGGCCAATGATCAGGCCGCCGAGCACGGCGCCTGGTATGCTGCCGATGCCGCCCAGAATGGCAGCGGCGAACATCGGCAGCAGCATGTCGAAGCCCATAAACGGGCGGATCTGCACCAGAATGCCGATCATCACCCCGGCGACGCAGGCGAGCGCTCCGCCGATGATCCAGGTGACGCGCACCACGCTGGCGACGTCGATGCCGACGATGCGGGCCAGCGCCGCGTTCTGGCTCAGCGCCTGCATGGAGCGTCCGGTCTGCGTGCGCGTCATCAACAGATGCACGCCGAGCACCAGCACAGCCGTCAGCAGCAGCAATGCGATCTGGTCGGGCGTGATGCGGATGCCGAAACCGACCGGCATGGCGATCTGGATCGCCCGGCTGAAATAGGTCGGTTGCGAAGTGAAGGTGAATTCAAGCAGGCTGCGCAGCGCCATCGAAGCACCGAAACTCGCCATCACCACGATGATCGCTTGGCCTTGAGAGCGCAGCCGCGAAAACAGTATCTTGTCAAGCAGTAGCGCGAGCACAGCGGTGAACGCCATGCCGACAACCAGGGCGACAAGCAGCGGCCAGCCGAAGGACAGCGGTGCGATCGGCGCCACCTTGCCGAAAGTTGCTCCGATGGCGCTGACGACGGCCAGCGTTGCATAGGTGCCCCAGGCCATGAAGTCGCCATGGGCGAAGTTGGAGAAGCGCAAGATCGAATAGGTGAGCGTCACGCCGATGGCGCCAAGGCCGATCATCGAACCGGTCAGCAGCCCGTCGACGACGAATTGCAGGCTCATGCCGCGCCTCCCTTGCCGGACGCTGCGGCGCTCTCTTGATGTAGCGGCCGTTGGCCGAGATAGAGCTCGGCGACGACGGGATCGTTCCACAGCTGCGAGGCGATGCCCTCGTGCCGGTCCTTGCCTTCGACCAGCACATAGGCGCGGTCGCCGATGGCCAGTGCTGCCTTGGCGTTCTGTTCGACCAGAAGGATGGTGACGCCTGACTTGCGGATGCCGGCCAGCATCTCAAACACCATCGACACGAATTTCGGTGACAGGCCGGCCGAGGGCTCGTCCAGCACCAGCACCTTGGGATGGACGATCAGCGCGCGGGCCACCGCCAGCATCTGCCGCTGGCCGCCCGAGAGATAGCCGGCAGCCGTGCGGCGCTGGCGTGCCAGGTCGGGGAAGGTCTCGTACATTTCCTCGATGCGGGCAGGGGCCTCGCGCCGTTCGAGGATGCCGCAAGCGACCTTCAGATTGTCCTCCACCGACATCAGCGTGAAGACGTTTTCGGTCTGCGGCACGAAGGCGAGGCCAAGGCGCACCATGGTGTGCGCCGGTGCTGCGGTAATGTCCTTACCGTCGAGCAGCACGCTGCCCCGGCTGATCGGCACCAGGCCGGCGACGGCCTTGATGAGGCTCGACTTGCCGGCGCCGTTCGGCCCGAGCACGACGACGATTTCACCCTTGTTGACGGTGATCGAGGCGCCGCGCACGATCGGCACGCCGGGCTCGTAGCCAGCCTCGAGGTCGCGGACGTCCAGCACGATCTCGCTCATGCCGCGCCTCCGAGATAAGCCTCGATGACGCGCGGATCGCGCGCCACCTCGTCGGCCGTGCCTTCACACAGCAATTCGCCGCTCGCCATCACCAGCACGCGGTGGCAGAGCCGCGTCACCATGTCGATATTGTGCTCGATCAGCAGGAAGGTGATGCCGCTTTCGTTGATGTCGCGGATGCGGTCGATGATGACTTCGAGCAGCGTGGCGTTGACGCCTGCCGCCGGCTCGTCGAGCAGGATGATCGCCGGATCGGCCATCATGACGCGGGCAAGTTCGAGCAGCTTGCGTTGGCCGCCCGAGAGCACGCGCGCCGGCTCATTCGCGAGGTGGGTGAGGGTGACCAATTCCAGCAGTTCGAGCGCCTTTGTCCTAGCCGCTCTTTCCTGCGCTGCCACCCGCCAAGGCGTGACGAAATTGGCGAGAAGCTTTTCGCCGGTTTGGCCCTGTGCCGCCAGCATGATGTTTTCGACCAGCGTCAGATTGGGCAGCGGGCGCGGGATCTGAAAGGTGCGGCCAAGGCCGCGGCCGATGCGCAGATGAGCGGCTTCACCCGAGACGCGCGTGCCGTTGAGAAGGATATCGCCACTAGTCGGCAATATGCTGCCCGCCAACAGATCGAACATCGTCGTCTTGCCCGCGCCATTCGGGCCGATCAGGCCGAGGATTTCGCCCGCTTTGACATCAAACGAGACACCGTTGACGGCGACGAGGCCACCGAACCGCCTGACGACATTCGTCGCCGACAGAACCGGTGCGCGGATTTCGTCCTGCCGTTCAGCTGTCTCGCTCATGCACCCTCTGGCCGAGCGGTCTTTGCCGCTTTCTGATTTTTTTGATTTGTGATCACACTTGCTTTGATCACGCTAATCGGCTTTAATTTTCTCCGCAAGCCGAAAACGGGCCAAGACCGGGAATGCCATGCAAAAGGCTGCCATCGAGCGAAACAACGAAACGATCGCGTCCCAGCTCACGCCGGTCGGCCGCGAGACCGTGCAGGATCGCGTTTACTCGGAGTTGCGACGGGCCCTGATCGGCGGTCTTTTCGAACCGAGCCAGGTGCTGACCATCCGCGGTCTCGCCGATGCGCTGGTCACCTCGACCATGCCGGTGCGAGAGGCGCTCGGCCGGCTGATAACGGAAAAGGCGCTGGAGGCGCTGCCCAACCGTTCCGTGCGTGTGCCGCCGATCACGCTGGAGCGCATCGACGACCTCCTGCGCGCGCGTTCCCTCATCGAAGGCGAAGCGATCGCGCTTGCCGCCACGCGGATGGGGCCGCGCCAGATCGCCACCATCGAGGCCATGCTTGGCGAGTGGGACGAGATGCGGGCGCTGAAGCACAAGAAGGACATCGACCGCGAAGCGACGCTCAACCAGAGCTTCCATTTCGAGATCTACCGCTGCTGCGGCTCGGCTGTGCTGATCCCGATGATCGAAAGCCTCTGGCTTCAATCGGGGCCATGCATACGCGTCGCCATCTACGCCTTCTCCGAAGCCGGCGAGGTCGACACCGCGCACTATCATCGTAGCATCGTCGCGGCTCTTGCCAAACAGGATGCGCAAGCGGCGCGCGAGGCGCTGGTGGCTGATATCAGCCGGCCCTTTGCCTTCCTGCGCGACAAGCTTCAATCGGCGAAGGACTGACATGAGCAAGCCCGCCATCCGGATCACAGAACCACGCTCGAACCTTTCCGTGACGGCGCTGCTGTTGCCGGAGAAGGCGCCTGAAAACGCCGCCTTCCTGCTGGCGTATCTGGCGCAGCCACGCATCGTCCCTGGCATCCATGCGATGTGGACAGGCCCGGAGATTTCCTGCCCGGTTCCATCGGCGCAGCTCGAGGGGGAGGCCTATGCCAGGCCCTTGCCGGCCGAGAACGCGACGCTGACGCCGCAGCCGGGCGACATCGTGCTCGCCTATGTGCCTCCGCGCATGTGGGACGGCAATCCCAATCCCATCTTCGATATCGGCCTGTACTACGGGCAGGGCGCGCGCCTGTTGTTTCCGATCGGCTGGCTGGCCGGCAGCGTCGTCGCCCAGGTGCGTTCCGAAGAGCGCGACCAGTTCGCCGCTGCTTGCGGCGTCATCCGCCGCAACGGCGCTTGCGACGTCACCTTCAGCCTGGTGGAGGTCTGACATGGCCGACGACAGTTTCGAGCTCTTCGATCTGCGCGTCGAGGCGGTCATCCCCGATGGCAAGCCGATCTATTGCGGTGCCAAAGCGGGCGACTATTTCGAGCTCAAGGGCGAGATGCTGTCGCTGCCGGCGGGGCAGGGCTTTTCGATCTATTCGATTGCGGCCGTGTTGCCGCTCCTGGCGGCAAAGCAGCGTCCGACGCACGCCAATGACTGGATGACCTCTGATGCCGAGATCGCCTGTCCCGATCCCAATTGCGCCAGCCGGCTCAGGATCGTCAGGCTGGCCAGACGGCGTTTCAGCCATGCCGAAACCACGGCCGTGCCGCTGCCGAAGGAGACCGACAAGCGATGAGCGCCAGGACCGTCGAACTCAGCCCCGGCTACACGATCTCGCGCGTCATCCGCGGCGGCTGGCAGCTGGCCGGTGGCCATGGCGCCATCGATCGCAACCAGGCGGTGACCGACCTGATCGCCACTTTCGATGCCGGTATCTGGACCTATGATTGCGCCGATATCTACACCGGCGTCGAGGAATTGATCGGCGCCGCGCGCCTGCGGCTGGCCAGCGAGCGCGGCCTCGATGTCGCGGCCAGGATGAAGGTGCACACCAAGCTGGTGCCCGACCTCGAACGGCTGGCCAGCATCAGCCGCGATTACATCAGAGGCATCGTCGATCAGTCGCTTCGCAGGCTGAAGACCGAGCGGATCGATCTCGTGCAGTTTCACTGGTGGGATTATGACCAGCCGCGTTACGTCGATGCGATGGGCTGGCTCGACGAGCTCCGGCTGGAAGGCAAGGTGCGCAATCTCGGCACCACCAATTTCGATACGCCGCGTCTGGCCGAAATCCTCGCCGCAGGCATTACGCTGGTCAGCCAGCAACTGCAATATTCGGTGCTCGACCAGCGGCCGGCAAACAGCTTGGCCGACCTCGCCGCGAAGAACGGTGTCAGCTTCCTGTGCTACGGCTCGGTGGCAGGCGGTTTCCTCAGCAACAAATGGCTTGGCGCGGCCGAGCCAGCCACGCCGCTCGAAAACCGCTCGCTGGTCAAATACAAGCTGATCATCGATGATTTCGGCGGCTGGGATCTGTTCCAGTCCCTGCTCAAGGCGCTGAAAGCCGTCGGCGATCGCCACGGCGTCGACATCGCCACCATTGCCTCGGCCTGGGTGCTCGAACAGCCGCAAGTGGCCGCCGTCATTGTCGGCGCGCGCAACCAGGCGCATGCGCTGGCCAATGCCAAGATCATGGACGTCGCGCTCGACGCGGAAGACCGGGCCAGGATCGCCGCGGTGCTCTCGCAAAGCCGCGGCCTCGAGGGCGATGTCTACACGCTGGAGCGTGATCGTCATGGCCGCCACGGCTCGATCATGCATTACAACCTCAATGCGGGGAAGAAATGAGCGGCGAGCCTTCCCTATTTTCGCGTGCCAGCGCCGAAATCATCGAGCTGCATCGCTTCTTCGTCGACTGGTTTGTCGCGGCGCGAGCCGACGCTGTGGAGTTCGGCCGCTTCGAGGCCGTCATGGGTGAAGGCCTCACCATGGTCGCGCCGAATGGCCAGATCCTCGATCGCGCCGCGGTCGTCGACCATGTCCTGACAAGCCGCGCCACTTGCGACGAGGGTTTTGCCATATCGATCGAGGATATCAGGCCGGGTTGGCAGGACGCGAACACGATCGTTGTCTTCTACATCGAAGCGCAACTGCGCGCCGGCAAGCACAGTCGCCGGCAGTCCAGTGCTGTCTTCACCACCAGTTCATCGACGCCTAACGGCGTCGAATGGCGGCATCTGCATGAGACCTGGCTGCAGGCGCCGGAAGGCTGAACAGGCAAAGTTTCAGTTGAGAAAAGGGGAACAGCAATGAAAATGAAAAAGACAATACTTCAATTCACCACCGCACTGGCTCTCGTGACGATGGCCGGCGCCGCACACGCAGCAGATTGCAAGATCACCGTCGGCCTGGTCATGGAACTGACCGGACCGGCCGGCGAATACGGCCAGGCCGGCGCCAAGTCGGTCGAAATGGCTTTCCGCGACATCAATGAAGCCGGTGGCGTGCGCGGCTGCGACCTGGTGACCGACACGCGCGACAGCCAGAGCCAGGGCAATATCGCCGTCGACGCCGCGACCCAGCTGGTGCAGGTCAAGAAGGTGCCGGTGATCATCGGCGGCATCATCTCCTCGGTGTCGATCCCGATCCTGACTTCGGTCACCGGGCCGGCCAAGATCGTCCAGGTGTCGCCGGCTTCGTCCTCGCCGACGCTGACCGCGCTCGGCCGCGACGGCAAGACCAATGGCATCTTCTTCCGCACCATCACGTCGGATGCGCTGCAAGGCGTGGCCGCAGCCAAATACGCCGTCGACAAGGGCTTCAAGAAATTGTCGATCATCCACGTCAACAACGACTTCGGCGTCAACATGGTGGCCGAATTCTCGCGCGCCTACAAAGCGCTCGGCGGCACCATCGTCTCTGATACGCCTTACAACGAGAAGCAGTCGAGCTACGCCTCGGAAGTGACGGCGGCGATGGGCGGCGAACCGGACGGGCTCTATCTCGTCAGCACGCCGGTCGACGGCGCAACGGTCGCCCGCACCTGGATTTCGCAAGGCGGCGTGCAAAAATTCCTGCTCAATGACGGCATGAACAGCCCCGACTTCATCGAGTCCGTCGGCGCCGATTATCTCAAGGATGCCTATGGCACCTCCTCGGGCACCAGCCCGACGGCTTCGACGGAGTATTTCACCAAGAACTACAAGGCGTTTTCCGGCATTGAACCGTCGAACCCCGCGGCCGACCGTTCCTACGATGCCGGCGCCATTGTCGGCCTCGCCATCGCAATTGCCGGCTCCGAGGATCCGGCCAAGATCAAGGACGCCATGTACAAGGCGGTCGATCCGGCCGGTGTACCGATCTATGCCGGCAAGGACGAATTCGCCAAGGCGCTCGGCCTGATCAAGGACGGCAAGCCGATCCGCTACGAAGGTGTCATCGGCCCGGTCTCCTTCGACAAGTATGGTGATATCACCGGCCCGTTCCGTCTGTGGAAGATCGTTGACGGCAAAGTGACGACCGACGGTGAAATGACCACCGACGACGTCAATGCATTGCAGGCGAAGCTGCAGTAAGGCCTAGGCACCTTGTCCGGCGCATTCGATCCTCGAGATCAGCGCCGGACAACGCGCGGCGGCAAGAGAGCCGAAAGCGCAAATTCTGCGGGCCTTTCGTCCGCCCGCCACATCGCCTGCGGTCTTCTATCCGGACCCACCACGATGCAGCGGAACAAGACCGTCTTCGAGAATGTGAACCGAAGTTGATCGCATCCGCCCTGTGTTGCCTTGACGTTGAGCGCCGCGTAGGTCGCGGCGCCGTTGGAGCGTTGACGGTACTTCTCATGATCGCTTGAACGCGCTCTCGGATAACTCCCTTCGCGCAGACCCATTGATCCCGGTAGTGGGTGAAACCTCAAAATATTCTACGCAGATCAATCTGACGGTACTCATACGAGGCTCAGCGTCCGCGAAAAGGACCGTCACGGATTTTCGGGCCTGACAGTACTTTTTTCAGGTCAGCGTTTTGAAATATATAAAGAAAATCGCCCGCAGATGACGGTTTTGCGTTGGCGGTACTTTGGCAAATTCCGGCATGGGCGAAGGCTGGACGCGGGCGAAGCTCGAGACGCGGGTAGTCCGTGCTGACGGACAGAAGTAGTGGCATCGGGGTGGACCAACTGTCACTGCCGCTACTGTGCGACGCCGCGTGCAAACGCTTTAGGGCGAGAATCTGAGGAAGGGATTTATCGAGTGGCCGCGGTCCCAACCATTAACTGTTTGCAAACTTGCACGTTGACGCTTCCTCTTCGGAAGAGTTAATAATCTCTTAATTTAGCACTCTCTAAAAACTCGTGATCAGCAACCAACGAGTAGATGGTGCAATTGGGGGTAGGGAGACGCAACGCGGCGATCTATGTCGCCGCGAGCTATTATCATCATCGAACCGCCATCCGTCTGTAAACGGCCTTGCTAGTCGGGCTCGTCGTAAGGCGGCAGGTTTGTGGCGGCTTGGATGATGTGCTGACAATAGACGGCTAGGAGTTTTCTGACAGGGAGCAGTTTGTCTTTCAGTGCGGTCGGTGAACGGATGTGGGGGCATCTGTGTATGGGTAAAGGGGGGGTGAATGGCGTCTTCTCAAATCACAGACGGCAACGGAGCTGCGAAGTCGCTTTGCGATACGCCACAGGCCGGCGATGACGCCTCCAGTTTTTCCGAAGATGCGACCATCCCCATTTCCACTCTCCTTGCCGCCGTTTCTTTCGGTGTGTTGAGCAAGGATTTAGTCGGAATCGCGCTTTGCTCTATCGATGATGAGTTTTCTACCTCGACCAATAGGAAGAAATCCGCTGTTGCCTGCGAAAGTCCAGCACGCACCAGTCTGTGTTTGCCGAACTCGCGGGCTTGGGCGTTCGGCATTGGTAGACATGTCATTGGTCTTAACGCGAACTCATTTGGTCTGGCGCTCTTGCCTGGGATCAAGCCGTTTGTCGGCGGAGGCGAACTTACCCCCATGGATTCACAATTTTTGAGCGACGGCGCTGCAAGCGGCAGGTCGATGTCGACACTTGTTGATCGACAAGAACAATTGGCAAGATAGGGGACTGGGCATGGCGACGACGATTGGCACAATTGGCAACGACAATCTGGTTGGCGGTAGTGGAGACGACGTGCTTCTGGGCGGCGCGGGAAGCGATCGCCTGAATGGCGGGTCAGGCGCCGATACGCTCGATGGAGGCAGTGGTTTCGATACCCTCCTGGGCGGATCGGGAGCGGACACGCTCATCTATCGCGCGTGGGAAAATCAGTACAAGTTTGGTAGCCTGGTATACGGCACAGGGACGACCGCCGGACAAACGGCCTTTTCGGGCTACGACATCTATGACGGCGGCAACGGCAATGCTGCGAAAGGCACTGCCGAGATCGATACGCTTGCTATCTATCTAAGCAATGATCAACTAGCCAATACCTCATTCATGACGGCGTTTAACGCTGAAATTGTTCAATTTCGTGCCTTCATTGCCGCAAATTCGAACGCGAATACCGGCCAGGCAGGTCAGGCAGAATTTACATTCACCACCATCAATCTCAAGGTTTCCGCGATCGAGCGAATTACCGTTCTCGATAGTGACGGGCGTGTCCCTGTATTCGTCAATATTGTCGATTCCGCCTTAAGTGATAGCGTCAATAACTCGGTCGTGACGTTCACCTTCACGGGTCCGGTGACTGGCTTCACTTTAGCCGACGTTACGACAACCCACGGCACGCTGACTGATTTTGTGATGGTTGATGCTTCGCATTATACGGCGAAGTTTACAGCAACAGACGGCTTCGCCGGCACCGGCTCGGTCTCGGTGACGGCCGGCAGCTACACCGACCTTGCCGGCAACCTCGGTGGTGCCGGCTCGGACACGGTCGCGATCGACCGCGTCAATCCGACGGTTGTGGTCGCTCTCGACCGCACCAGCTTCGACGACCACAACAACACCTCGGCGGTGACCTTCACCTTCTCCGAGGTGCCAACCGGCTTCGATACGGGCGACATCACGGTGGCGGGCGGCTCGATCTCCGGCCTGGCGCAGGATCTTGTCGGCGATCCGTCGGGCAAGACCTACACCGCGACCTTCACGGTCGCCGACAACTCGACGACGCCGGTGTCGATCTCGGTTTCTTCATACAGCTTCTCCGACCCGGTCGGCTTCGACAACCGGGTGTCCATCACGGACACGGAGTCGTTCGACAGCGTCAATCCGACGGTTGTGGTCGCTCTCGACCGCACCAGCTTCGACGACCACCACAACTCCTCGG
>NZ_JBFUER010000009.1:0-188333 GCF_056403855.1 Mesorhizobium sp. P2_E7
GCTCCGGTCGCATTGGACGTGCCGTCCGGATGGTCCACCCGGCCGACAATCACGCCGCTCTCGTTGAACAGCGAAATCTGACTGTTGTCCGTCGTCAGCAGCAAGGAATCCGTCCCGTTGCCGCCCGCGATCGACAGTGTCACATGCGTCGTCGCGCCTTCATTGTCCGAGCCCGTCGACGTCGTGGTGTCGACTAGGTCGACATTCGACCGCAGTCCGATCGGCGTGCCGTAGCCCGCCGGGAACGGATTGCCCGCAACATTGTCGTCCGCCGTGTCGTTGGCATCCGCCGCGCCGGCCGAGTTAGCCGGCCGCTCGCCGATCGACTCGTCCATCACCACGCTGTTGCCGGTCGCCACGATCGCCGCCGTCGGGCCATCGTCCTGGAACTGGAGCGCGTTGCCGATGCCGATCGATTGGGTGGCGATGTCGCCATCGCCGTCGGTCACGGTCACGACCGCGTTCACCAGGCTGCCGAGATTGACCGACTCGTCGTAATTGTCCGGTGAAGTCGGGTGATGGAGCGACAGATACTGGGCGACCGTAACCTCGCCCAGATCGTTGATCGAGATCGCAAACGCAACCGCCCCGGTCGCATTGGACGTGCCGTCCGGATGGTCCACCCGGCCGACAATCACGCCGCTCTCGTTGAACAGCGAAATCTGACTGTTGTCCGTCGTCAGCAGCAAGGAATCCGTCCCGTTGCCGCCCGCGATCGACAGTGTCACATGCGTCGTCGCGCCTTCATTGTCCGAGCCCGTCGACGTCGTGGTGTCGACCAGGTCGACATTCGACCGCAGTCCGATCGGCGTGCCGTAGCCCGCCGGGAACGGATTGCCCGCAACATTGTCGTCCGCCGTGTCGTTGGCATCCGCCGCGCCGGCCGAGTTAGCCGGCCGCTCGCCGATCGACTCGTCCATCACCACGCTGTTGCCGGTCGCCACGATCGCCGCCGTCGGGCCATCGTCGTCGAAGTTGATGAAGGAGCCGACCTCTTCGGTGTGGGCGCTGGTGCTCGTCGTCGAGAAATGGAACTCGGTGATGTCGCACCCTTCATTTGAATCGACCCCCGTAACCAGCAATCGATCCATTTGGCTGCTGGTGGTGATATTGACGGTGGTGATGTTATCGAGCCCGGTGATCGTGACGACGTTGGTCCCGAGCCCGCTGACGGTGACGTCAACGCTCCCCGCGACGTTATAGGTACCATTGACAGTGATGGGGGACGCTACCCCCGACTGCCCGGTCAACGTGACGCTGGTAATGGGCGCGGCGGTGGTCGGGCTGCCGTTATAGAAGTCCAGGCCTTGCTCGTTGCCCGTAACGTCGAGGGCGGTGATCTTGACGTCCACCCGCAAATTCGGATTGGAAGGCGTGATCTGGTTGATCGTGAACCCGGCGTTCACGATGTTATCGAGATGGCTGCCGTAAGAGATTTGCGAGGCAGTGCCCGCGGCCAGGGTGCTGCCACTGATAAAGTCGACCTGCAGCGTTTCGGTCGGATTAATGCTCTGGTTGTTGACGCCGAAGCCCTGTGTACTCACGTTGGCCGTGGCATTGTTCGCCCCCAGGAAGCCTGTCACCAGAAGCTGACTGGAAGGGCCACCGGATGAATTGATTGCGTAGAAATCATGATTGCCGGGCGCGGCGTTCTGGCCTGAGAAATTAGCCACGGTGGTCCCCGCGACCGAGGCGTACACCTTATTGGTCAGGTCGATACGGTCGTCCGGGTTGGTCGTGATCAGATGGTGCAACGGAACATACTCGACCAGGTACAGGTCCGCGTTGGTGGCGCTCGTGGGAAACAGCCCAAACGAGAAGGCGAGCGGCCCGGTCTCGGCGGGCTCGGCGTCCGGGTCGGAGGTGCCAATGACGCCGATGACGACGTTCGCATTGTCTGGATCCTGGAACAGCCAGACATAATTGCCATCGACAGTCTGAATTTGGCTGTTCACGCCGACGGTGGTGGAAAACGGATGCCCTAAGGAGTCCTGGGTTAGAACGACTCCGGTGATGGTTTCCCCTGCGCTAGCCGTGGCGTGCACGAAGTCGGCCTGGGAGGCGACCTCCAGCGCGGTGCCCAGAGTCAGGAGATATTGCAGCGTGGTGTTGGGGTTGCCAACGGGGTCAATATCGTCGTCCGTATGGCCGATGCTTTCGTCGATGATGATATCTTGAGCTGTGATGTCGAGCATGGAGATTCTCCCCTTTTTTGAATACATCAAGAAAAGGGTATTCACCCCCACCCGATGCCGGATGCACCTACCCCAGGGCATCCGCTGGCGCACAGAATTGCGGCCTTTAATCCTCCATTGTGCCGCCGCCGAAGAGGACGCGTCCATTCGCGGTTCGATAGTGTTATGGTGAATGCCCTTACCTGATCGAACGATATACATCCTTCGACCGCGACAGGCGCTCGCGGGCAACCGCGTTGGTGGATCGAACGATATGCCGTGGGGTTCCGGCCTCTTGCCGGTATCCTGTCGACGCAGTGCCAACGGCAGGAGGGAGGGGTCAAAGCCCGCTTTTGTGACTTGGTCCCGGATGGTCCGGACGTTCGCCAAAAGTCGCCCAGGCGAGTTCCGCCCTGCTGCCGAGGCGCAGCTTCTCGTAGACGTGATGCAGATGCATCTTCACCGTGCCTTCGGACACATGCAGCCGCTGCGCGATGATCTTGTTGCGCAGGCCGCGTGAAACAAGGCCGGCGACTTCCGTCTCGCGCCCGGTAAGTTTTGGCGCGGGCTGAGGCAGCGGTCTCGGCGTCAGCATATGCTGGAGGATGTGGTCGTCGACCCACTTTCGGCCGGCTGCCACCGCATTGACGCATTCGACAAGGTAACCGTGGCTGATGCCGTCCATCAACAGGCCGTCGGCATCGAGTTCGGGGATTTCGTTGAAGTCGAATCCGCCGTTTGGCTGCAGGATGTAGATGATGCCCAGAGGGCTGCTGGTGGCTCTCAGCCTTGCGGAAAGACCGGCTGCCTGCCGGTCCGCAGCGTCCAACCCTATTATGACAAGAGCAGGCCGGTGGCGCTCCACCAAGGGGAGAACCTCATTCGTATGGTGGCATTCTGCGACAACGCTATGTCCCGCCTTACGCAAAACCCACTCAAGACCGGCGAGATAGACCCCCCGCGGGTCCGCTACAACCAGGGCAGACATGTGAACACCGTCCGTAAAAAACGCAACGAACTTTGTTTAATATGTCAAGAAACCAGAGCTTCGGTCGGTTGTCAAGAAGTTGCTAATATTATAATATATTCAAAGATATGAATGGCATTTTCTGCGCGCTCCACAGGCCCGCCGAAGCGCTCGCGATCGCGCAAGGTGCCTCTGGATTTTGACGCCTGTTAAGCTGCCAGTGATGACGGATTTTTGAGCGGTCTTCTCCCCGGGCAGACCGGCGGAGCTACTCGCAAAGCCAAATCATATGTTCTATGTTCGCTGGCATCACTGCGTACCACCGCTGTGATCGGAACTGAGGTCTGTCCTGAGGCGGGGCATCCATGTTCGAGGCCGGCGGATTTTTTTGGCGACTAATGTCGATGTCAAAGGGGCGGCGCATGGTCGGCGCCTTTGCTCTGGCCACCGCTATACTCGGCCTGTTGCTGCTTGCGCCGGAAGCGGCAAATGCGAAGCCGAACTGGACGCTCGATCCGGCGAATTCGACACTCACCTATCAATCGGTGAAGAAGAACACCATCGTCGAAACCAACAAGATCCGGAACCTCTCCGGCACGTTGACGGCCGACGGCGCCGCCAAGGTCACGTTCGACCTCAACTCGGTCGACACCGGCATTGATCTTCGCAATGTCCGCATGCGTTTCCTGTTCTTCGAGACTTTCAAATTTCCGGCGGCGGAAGTGACGGCGAAAGTCGACCCCGCCGCCTTCGCCGAGCTCGCCACCAAGCGGCGCATGAACGCGCAGATCCCGTTCCGCCTCAGCCTGCACGGCGTCGACAAGGATCTTGAGGCCAATGTCGTGGTCACCATGATCACCGACTCGATGGTGTCGATCGCCTCGGAGGCGCCGGTTGCCGTGCATGTCGAGGATTTTGGCCTGCTGCCCAACATCGAGAAACTCCAGCAGGCGGCCAATGTCAGCAGCATCGTGCCGACGGCCTCGGTGTCTTTCGACTTCGTCTTCACCGCTGATGGCGCCAAGCCGGCGGCGGCGCCTGCCGTTGCGGCCGCGGCCCCGGCCGATGCCGGGCCAGTCGCCACCGATGCCGGCAAGACGTCCTTCAGTGACGATGAATGCCTGAACAGGTTCGAGGTGCTGTCGCGCACCGGCGCCATCTATTTTCGCCCGGCCAGCGCCCGCCTCGACGAAAAGAGCCGCCCGCTGCTGGCCGAGGTGGTCGGCGTCGTCGGCAAATGTCCGAAACTGAAGGTCGAGGTGTCGGGCCATACCGATTCCGACGGCTCGCCGGCGGCCAACAAGACCCTGTCGGAACGGCGCGCCAGGGCGGTCGCCGACGCGATCATCGCGGCTGGTATTCCATCGGCGCAGATTTCGGCTTCCGGCTATGGCGAGGAAAAGCCGGTGGCGCCGAACGATACGCCGAAGAACAAGGCGCTGAACCGGCGGATCGAGTTCTCCGCCACGCCGCTCGCCAACTGATCCGGCCCGTTGGCCGAGAAGGAACCCGGTGCGTTTGGATATGATTGCGAGTTGCGGCAATTTCATGCGCGGCATCGGCCTGGCCGTGCTGGCACTGGTGTTGACCGTGAGTGCGGCCAGTGCCGAACGCCGCATCGCTTTGGTACTCGGCAATTCCCACTACCAGAATGCGCCCGTGCTGCCCAATCCGGTGAACGATGCGCAGGCAATGTCCGATCGCCTGAAGGGCCTTGGCTTCGAAATCGTCTCCGGCCTCGACCTTACCAAGGCGCAGACGCAGGAAAAGATCGCGCAATTCGCCAAACAGGTGCGCGGCGCCGATGTCGCGCTGTTCTTCTACGCCGGCCACGGGTTGCAGGTCTCCGGCAGGAACTACCTGCTGCCTGTCGACGCCGCACTGGAGGACGAGACCTCGCTCGACTTCGAAGCCGTGCAGGTGGATTTCATCCTGCGGCAGATGTCGCGCGAGACCAGCATCAGGCTGGTGTTCCTCGACGCCTGCCGCGACAACCCGCTCGCCGATGTGCTGGCCAAGGAGACCGGCGGCGACAGCTCGGCGAGCAGCGGCCTTGCCGAAATTCCGATCGAGAATGGCGGCGCCGGAACGCTGGTTGCCTTCGCCGCCAGTCCCAACCAGCTGGCCTATGACGGATCGGGCGAGCACTCGCCGTTTTCAGCGGCGCTGCTTGCTCATATCGGCGAGGCGAATGTCTCGATCAGCGAAGCGATGAACCGGGTTACCTCAGATGTGTTCAAGGCCACCGCCGGCCGCCAGCGGCCCTGGATCAACGTCTCGCTGACCACCGATGTCGTGCTTCACAAGGTCGATCTCAATGCGCCGCTGATCGTCGGTGATTCCAACGCGGCTGCGCCCGAAGGCGATTCGCAGACGCGCACCGGCGCCGCCACCAACCCGCCGGGTACCGACGCCGGCGAGCAGGCGCTGGAAAAGCTGCGTGAGGAAATTCCGAAGCTGGGCTCGGACGCGCCCGTCCTTTTCGATGTTCCGGTCAACTTTGGCGACCCGGCGATCGACGGCAAGAGCATCGCCCAGCTCATCCAGGGAAAACCGCACTTCAGTCCGGTCGAAGGCCTGGAAAAGTCGGTCTGGGACAATCAGTGCAGCAACTGCCATCAATGGACCGAGGAGCGGCTGTGCGACCAGGCCAAGACCTACGTTACCAATGACGTCTCGGTGTTGCGCCTGCAACATCCGCTCGGCACGCGCTTCAAGGTGGCGCTCGGCAAATGGGCGCAAAACGGCTGCAAATGAAACCGCGGCGAGTCAGAGCAATCAGGCTCTGCGCAGCGCTTCGGTTTCGGCAAGATGAATGCCCATTTCGACAAAGGCGGTGAGCACCGAGAAGCGATCCGCCACCGCAACCCGCGCCAGTCCGGCCAGAATGCCGGCGTTGACGGCATGGGCAGCGGGCAGCGGCCGCAGCCTCGACCCGTTGGCCTGGTCGGCCGAGCCATTGACATGCCGTTGCACCGCCAGCGCGATCCAGCCGGCAGGGGTTTGCTGCCGCCCCATCGCCGCCTCGGCGACAGCCGCCCGGCGGCTTGCATTGCCGGGTTCGGCGACCCAGTCCTGGACCAGCGCCAGCGTTTCGAGATCCTGCTGCTCGAGCAGCTCGGTCAGGTGGCCCAGGCACTCATGGCCCCACCAGATCGCCGCCCGGTCGGGCAGGAGATAGGCGCAAAAGGTGATCGCTTCCTCGGGGATTCGCCCGACCATCAGCCGGCGACAGAACTCGAGTGAGGGCTGGTCGGTGGGAACAGCCGTCATATCCTGGGCGACAGCACTGTTTGCGGCAAAGAGATCGCGTGCGGTCTGGAATTGAAGCCCGTTGACCATCGCTGCTGTTGTCCTCCCCCCAAGAGCAGCTATCACTCAACGCGCCTGCGAGGCGCGGGTCAAGCCTGTCGACCGCCACATGTCCATGACGTTGTTCACAGACAAACGCGCCGCGCTTTGGTATATTCCACAGTCAGACCCAGGAATCCGAAAAAAGGCCAAGCCGGCTTTCGGAGAGAGAGATGCAGGGTCAAACGGAACATGGAGCCTGGCCGTCTTGGTCCGACGGATCGGGCTTTGGTGACATCGGAAGCTCAGAGCAATTCCAGGAAGAAGCGGCTTTCCGTTGGGAATTGCGTCGAAACAATGAGGCAGAGCAGGAGTAACCGTTATGCTGCGGGGCATTTCAGTCTTAGCGTTGGCGACCGTGCTTTTTTCGACGCACGCCTACGCCGACCCACTTCAGAAATCGGAAGACATTGTGAAGTTTTTTGCCGGCGCGATCGATCACGGCGCGGCGCGCGGGATTTGCGTCGGCACCGAGGATGAGTGCAAGAGCAAGACCGACAAGAAAGATAAGTCGTCGGAGAAGACCGGCCTCGATATGCTGATCAATTTCAGCCTGGATTCGTCCGAGCTCGATGCCAAGGCGCGCAGCGAACTCGATGAGTTCGCCAAGGCGCTGAAGGATGATCGGCTGAGCAAGCTGTCCTTCGTCGTCGAAGGCTATACCGACGCGTCCGGCTCGGCGAACTACAATGAGGGCCTGTCGCAGCGCAGGGCGCAATCGGTGACGGCTTTCCTGGAATCCAACGGCATCGAGTCCACGCGCATCACGGCGGTCGGGCTGGGCGAGGCCAATCCGCGCAACCCCGACCCCTACAATCCCGTCAACCGCCGGGTCGAGATGCGGATCAAGGCGCAGTAGCTTTGCTCGCGGCGTTTTTCGGCCGTTGTTAAACACAAAAGCCGCGTGTCCAAACGGACGCGCGGCTTTTGTGCTGTTCGACGTGATCGGTCAGTTCTTGAGCACGCCGCCGACCGCTACACCGGTGCCGAAGATCAGCGCCTTGGTCAGGAAGTCATTGTTGTCCTGCGGCGGCGGTTCGTCCTCGCGCACGACCTCGCGGTTACGCCTTTTCTGAACGAATTGCTGTTGTCCGCGCGGCTTCTGGGCATACTGCTTCTTGCGCGGTTTCTCCGCCACCGGCTTCAGCGTGCGGGCCTTCTGCACCGCCTGTTTCTTCGGCTTGTCCACGCCGGCCTGGTCGGCCGCATGCTTGGCGCGCACGGCCTCCATCATCGGGTCGGTCTGGATCTCCAGGAACGCCAGCTGCTCACGCGTCAGGAAAGTGGTCGGCGGCAGCCCGTTCTCCTCTTGCCAGTCGCCGATCGCTTGCCGGGTCTTGGCGCCGATGTCGCCGTCGACGCTGCCGAGCTCATTGCCCAGCGCTTCGATGCGCAATTGCAGGTCGATGCGGCCCTGGCGGTCGAGACCGATGGCGTTCTCCGTCGCCTCGGTGCCGAGCACCTTCTTCATGTCGTCCGAAATGCCGACCGAGGTGCGCACGGCAGAGCCGGGGTTCGCTTCGGCAGCATCAAGCGCTGCGACTTCCCGCTCCTGGGCTTTCGGATCCTTCAGCGCGTCGATGTTCAGCCGCGCCACCGTGGCGAAGCGGCCATTCGGGAACTGCTCGAGATAGGCTTCGTAGAATGGCGCGGTATTGCGCTTCGAGGCCTCGTCCCACAGCCGCTGCTCGACTTCCCACGAGGGCGGTTCGCTGGCGACAGGAGCAGGGGCGGGCGCTGCCGTGGCGTTCGCTGCATCGGCGGCCGGCTTGGCCGCGGCTTCAGTTGCGGGTTTTCCAAGGAAAACCTCGCGGCCCAGCGATGCATTGTGCCATGGCCGCTGGCGGCCTTGGGTGGTCTCGGCCACTTCGCCACGCACCCGGGTCAGCGCACTCTGGATCTCGACGCCCGGTTCGGTCAGATGCCTGGCGAGCGCGGTGGAGTAGGGGCTGTCGACGCCGTTGCCGTCAAAGGCGATGGCGCCCGGGTCTGTGGCATAGGCAATCAGGACGCCGCCGGTGCCGACGCCTTCCGATTTCGGATCGATTGGGGCGAGACCGGTGCCTAGCGCGGTGGAGCGCGTCTTCGGCATCGCGGCCGCCAGCGTGCGTGCCAGCGGATTGTCGCGGCAGGCATCGAGGATGATGACGCCGACCGCCGGGTCGGGCGGCAATGCTGCCATGAAGTCGTCGATCTGGATGGTGCGGGTCTTGAGATAGGCCGGCGACGTCAGCTCGGCGTCGACCGGGATCAAAAAGTTCTTGCCGTCGACCTGCATGCCGTGGCCGGCATAGAAAATCACGGCGAGGTCGGCATCGTAGGACCGTTCGGTGAATTTGCTGATCAGGCTGTGCATGCCGGCATTGTCCTGGTCGACGCCCTCGATCACCTCGAAGCCGGCATTGCGCAGCGTCGATGCGATGAGATGCGCGTCATTGGCCGGATTGGGCAACTCGACGGCATGGACATATTTGCTGTTGCCGATGACCAGCGCGACGCGTTTGGCGCCAGGCGCCCCGGCATCCGGCGCTGCAGCCTGGACGGTGCCAAGCGCGGTCAGCATCAACAGAAAAAATCCGCTCAAAAGGACGGCAAACGCTTTCATAGGATCAGCCCTCCGCCCCAATGGGGCGCGTTATGGATGTCTGCGCATGCTAAATTTCACCAGCGACACAGTCGCTTCTGCCAAAATGGCTCTTGGGCGTATGTGATCCCAACCACAGTTTTGGTTCACGACGGACCCAAAAAAGCTCTCTAAATGCCGGCTAATATACCATTTGCCGGCCTCAAAACCAATCGGCCCGGCGAAAACCGGCGCGGCTGCGCACTGAGCTGCGGCTAGCCCGGCTCAAGGTCGTTCTGAAGTGAACCCACCAGCGCCGTGATGGCCTGCTTGTATTTTTCGAACTCCGGCGATGTCTGGCGAACCTCCGTCGTCGTCTGCTGGCCTGCATCGGTCGTCGCGGGCGTCGGCAATTTGCGGCCCATTTTCCGCTCCGCCCAGTCGACGACGTAGCTGGCGGTCTTGCCGGTGAGGAAAGGGTTGGCCTGGATGACGGCCGAGCCAAGCACCGCGCTCAATTGCGCCGATCCCGGCGCCGCCAGCACCTGATGCGCGCCTTCCATGCCGAGGAAATGGCAGAGATAGAGTCGGCCGGCGGTGATCTGGTGGCCGCGCGCCTTGAGATAGGCCTCGCCCTCGCGCGCCAGATTGCGCACCATCTCGCGCGAGATGGTGGCGTCGTAGCGCAGCGCCAAAAGGTCGGCGGTCGACAGCGAGCGCGCCAGTTCGGGACGGTAGGTGTTCATCATCCGGATCCAGGTTTTCGAGATGAACTGGCCGGCGCCGGTTGCCGAAGACAGCGGGTTCTTCGCCCGCGCGCTGCCGCCCGATTCGACATGAACGATACGGTCGGTCAGCGTCTCGACGGCGGGATCGCTGGACGTCGCGGCGATCGCGGCGGTCGCGGTGCCCAGCGGATCGATCGCCACACCGCCCTGATAGAGTTCGAAATGCAGATGCGGCCCGGTCGACAGTCCGGTGGTGCCGATATAGCCGATGATGTCGCCGGCCTTCACCTTGGTGCCGACGCCGCTGGCGATGGCGAATTTCGACATATGCGCATAGCGCGTCTCGCGGCCGCCGGCATGCGCGATCTTGACGACATTGCCGTAGCCGCCGCCGTCGCCCTGGAAGATGATCTCGCCGTCGAAGGCGGCGGCGATCGGCGTTCCCACAGGTGCTGCCCAGTCGACCCCCTTGTGGATGCGAACCACGCCCAGGATCGGATGCTTGCGCGGCCCGAAGGTCGATGTCATGACGCCGCTGACCGGCGTCACCATGCCGTTGGCCACTGTCAGCGAGCGCACCTGATCGTCGCCCGAGACGCAGGAAAACTGGCCGTCGCTCTGCTGGAAGACGAAACAGTCGAGGCTCTTTTGCGCGCCCTGCACGCCGACATAGAGCACCCGTCCGTCGGCCTCGTTCTTGCCGCGCGGCGTCTGCGAATAGATCAGCACCAGGCGCTGGTCCTCGCTGGCGAAGGCGTCCAGATCCTGTCCGCGCGACAGATACATGATGGCTTCGCCGATGATGCCGCTCGGCACGTTGTTGCGCGCGGCCGTCGAATAGATCGCGTCGAGCAGGCGGTATTGCCGTTTCTGCGTACCTTCGGTCTCGGCACCCGAATAATTGAACAGATCCTCGCGCACCCAGGGGTCGACACCCGACACGAAGGCGCCGGCCGCATTGCGTGTCAGCGTGCCGACAAAGACATTCTTGGCGTAGATCGAGACCTGCATCAGCGACATGGTCGTGGTCTCGCGCGTCGGCCTGAAGCCGCGCATCGCCACGACATAGCCGGGCTGCAGGCCGTCCTTGTCGAACAGCGCCTTCAGCGCTTCGCCGGCAAGCTTTGCGTCCTCGGCGGAAAAATGCGCATCGAGCGCAACGCTGTCCAGGCTGCGGTCGTTGAGGATTTTTACGAACGTGTCCTCGGTCGCCTCGAAGCGCTGGTATTCCGAAGTGACGGTGGCAACGCTGGTGTTGTTCTCGACCGCTGTCTTCTGGAAGGCGGGGAGTGCTGCTTCCCCTTCATCGATGGTCTCGCCCCAGCCGGCTTCGGGGTCATCGGCTACCGCCGAGGCACCCGGAGCGGCCTGCGGATCAGGAGCTGGGCCGGGAGCCGCCGGGGCTTCGTCCGCGCCGGGCGAGGGTTGAAGATCATTCTGCAGGTCATTCTGCGGATCGCTGGGTTCGGTCGGCGCAACCGCGGTCTTTCGCTGTGCCTGGAAGAAGGCGAAATCCTCCTGCGTTGACGGGATCGTCGTCATGAATTTTTCGCTGGCGCTGAGCATCACGTCGGACAGGACTTCGATCTCTGGAGAGATGCCGGCCTGGTCGAGCTCCGCCGGGCGCGGCATCGCGCGGCCCTTGGTTGCAGCGCCGGCCTCGGGCGCCAGCGTGATCCACATCGGGTCGCCGGCAAGATCGATGATGGCCGGCACATAGATCGATGCGTCGGCCGGCACGTCGTCCGAGCCTTCGACGGCGTGCAGCTCCTCGTCCTCGTCACCAAACGACCAGTAGTCGGCAGTGAGGTAGAGGCCGGTGGCGATCGCGGCAAGGACGACGGCCCCTAGACCAGCCGCCAGCCCGAGCCAGATCCTGCGTCTGCGCAGCGCGGCCCGCGCCTGCTTCTTTGCCTTGAAGCTGGTGTCGATGCTGTGCGTCACGGCGCGCTTCCGGTCAGGAAGAAGGTCCAGCGCACCTGTTCGAGCGTATCGACTTCGAGAAATTTCGCGGCGATATGGCCGCGTTGCCAGCATTCAGTGATGCCGCGGATCGAGAACCGCCGCCGCTCGATGCACATGTCGGTGGCGCCTGCCAGGATAGCGTGGCCGAAGACATCGGTGGCGTAGATGTAGATGTAGCGGTTTGTCAGCTCCTCACGGATGACGTTGACGCATTGGTTGGCGCCAATGGTCCACCAGCCATCGGTCTGGTCGGCGTCGTCGACCTTCTGGCCGACGGCAAGATTGACGACGTCGAGCGTCTGGTTGCAGACGGTGAATTCGGCGCGCGCTTGCCCAGTGGACAGAAACGCCAGCAAGAGCGTCGCGCCTGCGATCGCAGCAAGCTTCACGCGCGTTCGGGCAAACAGGACGGGATCACGGCGACGGCGTTTCATCGGCGTCCGTGCTACCCGCCGAGGCGGAAATATTTGGCGGTCGCCGAAAATTCCGAGCTCCTGGGGCCGATCTCGTCGAGGATTCTGGGCAACAGCACCGAGGCCGGCATCGGCGTCGAGAAATCCGCCGCCTTGATGTCGTCCGGACCGGTGATCACCATGATGATCTGCGGCAGCGCCTTGCCTGCCGCCTTGTCGGCGGCGCCGAGCCCGATAGGAATGCTGAAAGTCGCCTTGTTGGCTTGTACGACAACACGGTCGTCGAGGTTGAAGGCAATGCCCCTGTGGTCGATCAGGATTACGCTCGACACCAGCCCGCCGCGCGTCACCAGCGTGCCGTCGATCGGCGAACCGTCCGGCACCGAAGTCTGGTCGAGCACAAGCTGCGGTCTGTCGGCGGTGCTTGCCCCCATGAAACGCAGGAAGTCGGTGATCCCGCATTGCGTGGGCTGGATGAGGCGGACGCTGATGTCCGGCTCGACATGGAACTTCGCCTGGAATTCCCCAAGCAGCTGTTCGAACGGCGGCACCGACGTGCCAAAGCCCTCGATCGCGGCACTCTTGTCGGTGGCCGATGTCACCGTCGCATAAAAACAGTCGCCACCATTGAAGGCGCTCACCCAGGTGACCTGCTCCGCGGCCGCAGCGGGCGGCGGCACCGCCGGTTTGGGCACATTCATGGCAATGTCGGGCTCTGCCGGCTTGTCGGCCTGCTGACCGCTGGCAATATCGGGCTGGCTTGGCTTGGGCTCCACGATTGGTTCCGGCGCCTGCGTGTCGGGCTTGGGCGCCTGCGCGGTCGGTTCAGGCGCCTGCGCCTCGGGCGCTTGAGCGGTGGGCTGAGGCGTCGGCGCTAAGGGTTTAGGTGCTTCGGCCGTTGGTTCAGGCGTTTGCGTGGTCGGCTCGGGTACGGTTGCTTTGGTCTCTGCCGGCGGGCCGGCCGGCTCGGGGTTTTTCGCGACATCGGGCTGCGTCGGGTTGGAAGGCGGTTGCAACGAGACCGTCTTGTCGGTTGGTGCGGCTGGCTGCGTAGTGCTCGACGCGACCGGCGGCGTCGGCTGCGGCGCGACCGGCGCTTTGGCTTGATCTTCAGCCGGAGCCTCTGCCGGTTGCGGCTTTGGCTCCTCCACCGGCGCAGTGTCCGGAGCGGGTTTGTCGGCGACGATCGGCTTGGTCAGCTCGGGTTGGAGCGGCGGTGTCTTGTCGGTATCGGTGACGGGAGGCCGGTCTCCGAAACCCACGATACCCGATGCATAGAGCCCCCCCAGCGATGCCACGACAACCGCCGCCAGCGCCGCGATCGTCAGGTTTCGGCCTGTAGTAGCAGGCTTCGTCGGTGTGCTTGCTCGCCTGGGAATTTCAGCTGTCGGCTTCGGTTGCGTCAGAAGTGCCGGGCGCACGTGCGGCACGAAGGATGGCTCTGCCGCGCCGCTTGCGGGGACTGCGCTGAGGCTCTGCGAACCCTCGACCGTCGAGACCGGCCCGGCAGTCTGCCCGGTTCGCGGCAGACCCGGTCGGGGTGCAAGCGAGGCCGGCGGCAAGGTGGCGTCGCTGTCGTCGCGCGTTAGTCGGGCGATTTCGGCCATGCTGGCCGGCCGTTCCTGCGGATCGGGCTGCAGCATGGCTTCGACGACGTCCCTGAAATCGGCATCGATGCCGGAGAGATCAGGCACGCTCCGCCGCTTTTCGACGATCTCGTATTGCGAGCCGCCCATGTCGATCGGCTTGCCGAGCAGCGCCGCCGCCAGCACCAGCCCCAGGCTGTAGATGTCGGACTGTTCGCTGACCTCGCCGCCATAGAGCCCGAGCTGCTCGGGAGAAACATAGTTGTATTTTCCAGCGAACTTGCCGCCGATCAGCGTCTCGCCGCCGACCGCCGCCGATCGCGCAATGCCGAAATCGATGATCTTGGCGCGATCGACCCGGCCTCCCGGTAGGATGATGTTGTCGGGCGAAAGATCGCGGTGGATGGCGCCGGCCTGGTGCACGGCGCTCAGGCCCGACGCCAGCCGGTGGCACAGCTTGCGCACGTCCTGCGTCGCCATCGCGCCGCCGCGCATGACGTCGTACAGCGACTGGCCGTCGACGAATTCCATCGCCAGATAGGGCCGCCCGATGCCGGGGTCGATGGTGAAGACGTGGTAGCGCACGACAGCGTCGTGCGACAAATGGTTGAGGATCGAGGCTTCCTTGCGAAACAGCGACAGGATCGTCTGGTCGCGGGCGAATTCCGGCAGCACAATCTTGATCGCGACGTGATCGCCGGTCTGGATGTTGTGGCCGCGATAGACCTCGCCCATGCCACCCGAGGCGATGCGTTCGTCGAGCTCGTAGATACCGCTGAGCTGCGTGCCGACGCTGGTATCCGCCATATTGGGCAACAGCCGCGTCTTGTCGTCGGAGCTCATCGGTTGTGGCCTCCTGCTTGGGACAGGCCATTGCCTTTGTCTCTGATCTTGACCAGCACGATGGTGACATTGTCGGTGCCGCCGCGCTCGAGAACCATGGAGAGCAGCTTTTCGCAGGCAGCCTGTGGCGCCGCCGACAGTGCTGCTGTCGCTATCTCGGCGTCGCTGACATGAGCCGTCAGCCCGTCCGTGCTCAGGATGAAAATGTCACCGGCCAGCGTCTCGCCTTGCTGGAAGTCGATGTCGATGTCGTCGTTGACGCCGATGGCGCGCGTGATGACGTTGCGGCGTGGCCAGTTCTCGGCTTCGGCGGCGCTGATCACGCCGCTGTCGAGAAGCTCCTGAACCTCGGTGTGGTCGCGCGAAATCTGCGAGATCGCGGCGTTGCGAACGAGATAGACGCGGCTGTCGCCCGACCACAGGCAGGCGAACCTGCCGTCCATGGCCAGAAGGGCTGCGACGGTGGAGCCGATGGTCACGCCGCGCGAGCGTGCGATCCGGCGGATCTCGGCATGCGCCCGGTTCAGCCGGTCCTCGAAGCGCGCGCGCAGATCCGGCGCCGAGCTGGCGATGCCGATCGTCGCCAGATGCTCGACGATACTGGCCGACGCGACCTCTCCGGCCTCGTGTCCGCCCATGCCGTCGGCCACGACCCAGAGGCCGATCTGCGGCTCGACCAGATAGCTGTCTTCATTGTGGTCGCGCACGCAGCCCTTGTGGCTGACGCCGTAGCTCTCAAAGGCGGCACCGCTCACTTGCCTACCCTCCGCAACGCCTTGTCGCCTGGCCAGTCTGCCACAGCCCCATCCATTAGCGTATCGAAATCTAGGCCGCAGGCGATGGACGGCATGATGCCGCCGCTCTCGCTCCGCCCCGCAATCGCCGATCCTGCCATGCAATTCCCCATCAGAAGGCCTTTGGACAGCTGAAGGCGGAAAGCGCCGGCAGCGTGAAGGGGTTGCCATCCTCCCCGGTCTTGATCGTATAGGCGACATCGCGCCCGCCGATGACGAAATGCGCTTCGAGACTGTCGCCATTGGCGGTGACCTGTCCCTTGTCCAGCAATCGTTTCAACGCCCAGGGGCCGTCGAACTTGATTGCGGACTCGCGCCCCGGCAGCTCCGGCGTCAGACTGAGACTGGCCGAACCTGTCTTGCCCGGCCACGGGATCAGGCCCGGGGTGTTGCCGGCCTGCGTGGCCTGCAGCACCTGGCCGTCGATGTTGAGCAGCGCCATGTCGGCATCGCCATGCAGCGACAGCGGCGTGAAGGTGATGTTGATCGATGGCGCCGGCCCGCCGAGCGGAAAGAAAGCCGCGCGGATTTGTGCCGCAAGCTGAAAATTCCTTAGCGTCGATTTCGCCAGATTGCGGCCGAACTTGGTGTCCTGTTTCCAGTCCCAGTCCTGGCCGCTCATGTCGACCAGCGACGCCAGGTTCTGCGCGAAGAACCGGTCGAGCACCCCGCCCGGAGAAAACAGCCTGGCAAAATCGGCCATCGCGACATCGTCGGTGCCGGCAGGGGCGAATGGAAAGCGCCCGGCGATCACCTCTTCGCACGGGCGGCCGACGGTCTCTTCCAGCATTTCATTGAGATGCGTGGTCGATGTCTCGGCGACGGTGCCCTCGAAATCATCCGCCGCCGCACTCACCATCCTGGCCAGCGCCTTCGGCAGCCGCGAGGCGTTGGCGCGCAGCGTCGAGATCTGCAGTTGCAGATTGGCGTTGGCCTGGTCCGTCTGCGCGGGGACATCGGCGGCCAACCGCACACTTTGGTAGATTTCGCGGAAATTCTGGGTCAGGGCATCGAGCGGGCGCTGGCCGGGCGCGCCGGCCACCAAAGCCTGAACGGACCGGAACTGGGCTTCGATGTTGGCGCCCGGATCCTGGCTCTGCGTGCTGACAAAGGCGGTCCCGGCCCGGCTTTGCGATTTACGCGCCGCGAGTTCGATGCCGATGCGGGCAAGGCCCTTGGCGCGCGCGGCGGTTTCCTGGTCGCTGTCTTGAGACGCCGCCGGATTGCGCTCTTGCGTCAACGCTGTTTCGCGCGCGATCGCCTCGAACAGCTGCATCAGCGGCGAGTTCGGCGAGCCGGCCGCGGACAGCGCCAGATATTCCGGCTTGTCGGCGGCCATCGCCTTGAACTTCAACCGGTCGAGCACCTCGTTCCACGCCGCCGCAAAACCCTTGCCGTAGCGATCGAGAAGCTCGGGGCCGAGCTTGAGCAATTCCTGGTCGAAGCCGCCTTGCTCGCCGCCGCTGCCGATCACCCATTGATCGTCGACCAGCGCCTGCGCCACCTTGGCGAGCTGCGCCAGATAAAAGTCGAAACCGGCATGGGTGTAGAGACCGGGGACGCGAAGCGAGGCGAGGTCGTTGGCGTCAGTGCGCTCGAACAGGACCGGCGCTTCCGCGCCGGCCTGCTGCGAAACCGAAAAATCGCCCAGCGCCGCCGCATAGGTAGCCGACTGGATGAGCGCGGTGGCGCGGTCGGCGAGCGTCATACGGCCGAGCGAGCGCTGGGCGGATTCGACCAGCGAACGGTTGAGTTCGAAGGTAGGGTCCTGGTCGTCGTCGAGCGCCAGCATGGCGCGCAAATGTTTCTCCAGCTGCGCGCGGCCGTCACGATTGTGGGCGCCGGGATAGCGGTTCTGCTCCCAGTCGCGCTTCAGCCAGGTGACGACCAACTCGTCGTCGACTTTCGGCGCCTTGCCGCCCAGCATCAGGTAGATCTTCAACGGCTCGTACAGCGCCATCGGATCGGCCATTTTGGCCTCGATCGTGCGTTCGAGCTGGAACAGCAGGCGTGAGCGGAACATCCGCTCCAGCCCCTGCCGGTAGGCGGTCTCGGATGCCGACAGGATACGCTCACGCTGGCTGAGGCCGAATGTCGCCTTGGCCGGCGTCGCCTGGTCTTTTGCGTCATAGCCGGCCGGCAGGCTGCGCAGCGCATCGAGCGCGCCGATGACGGTTTCGAGATCCGCATCCGACACCGTCGTGGTCGCAAGCAGCGGGGCGGCTGTCTGGCGATATTGCCCGGCCGCCTGGCTGGTGGCGGCGACCAGCGATTTGTTTGTCGTGAAGCTCAGGCCGAGGACGCCAAGCCCGGCGATAGCTATGGCCGCGATCGCCGTCAAACCGGCATAGCGGGCGATGGTCGCCCGCCTGTCGGCTGCCTTGTCATAGGACACCCAGCCGGACTCGGCGAAAATCACGCGGCTCAACATATCGTGCAGGAAGAAGCTTTTGCCGGTGCCGGAAAGATGCGCCTGGGCGTTCTTGCCGAAACTGCGGCCGATGCTGCCCAGCAGCTGGTCGATCGGCGTGCCTTCTTGCGTGCCTGAGGAAAAATAGAGGCCGCGCAAGGGCGCATTCAGCTGCTTGCGCGTCGGCTCGAAGACGCCGTCGAGGAAATGCACGATCCGGCCCCTCAGCGCGCCGAGCTGCGCGGCGAAGCCGAAAATGGCGATACGGGCGACGGGATCGGTCTCCGCCTGCAGCCGCTCGCTCATCTCCTCGCTCAGGCGTTTCACCAGCGCATCGAATTCGGCCGGCGCCTCGCCGACCAGGTTCAGGCCGCGCTCCGCGGTCTGGAAGGTTGCGCCCCAGACTTGGCGTCGGCGCGCTTCGTCGAACCCGCCGAAAGTCTCCATGAATCCGGAGACCAGGTCCGCCTTGGTGAACAGTACGTAGACCGGAAAGCGGACCTTCAGGACCGTGTGGATTTCCTGCAATCGGCTGCGGATTTCGGCGACACGGGCGGCCTGCTCGCCGTCCGCCATCAGGTCGGCGAGGCTGATCGCCAGGATGACTCCATTGATCGGCTGCCGTGCCCGATGCCGCTTCAGCAGCGACAGGAAGGCGAGCCAGCTTTTGCTGTCGGTTCGCGCGTCGGAATCCTGCGTCGTGTAGCGCCCGGCCGTGTCGATCAGCACCGCCTCGTCGGTGAACCACCAGTCGCAATTGCGCGTGCCGCCGACGCCTGCCACCGGCTGCGCCTGGCCCGATCCGGCAAGCGGAAAGTTCAGCCCGGAATTCACCAATGCTGTGGTCTTGCCCGCCCCCGGCGGGCCGATGACGATGTACCAGGGGACGTCGTAGAGGAAGTTGCGCTTGCCGCTCGATTGTCTCAGCGTCGCAACCGCCTCGTTCATGCGGGTTTCCAGCAGCTTTGCGTCACTGCCGTCCTCGGCGCTGGCCATCGCGGCTTCCAGGGCCTTTTGCGCCTTGCGCCTTCGCCAGAACCGGATCGCATAAATGACCGCCACCGTACCGACGACGGCGCCGATGATCACCGCGCGCAGCCAGACGGGGTCCAGCGGTCGGGCGCCGGCATAGCGGATCAACGGGCCTGCGAACCAGACCGCGGCGGCAAAGCCGGCCAGCGCGAGCGCTGAGAAGATGCGCAGCAGCCAGCCGGTCACAGTGTCTCCTCCCGCGGGATCATCACATCGACACGGCGGTTTTTGGCGCGGCCCTCCGGTGTTGCATTGTCGGCGATCGGCTCGTCTTCGCCCTTGCCCTCGACCTTTGTCCGCGACGGATCGCTGAAATGCGCCGCGATCATCTTTTCGACCGATTGCGCCCGGGCGACGGAGAGGTCGAAATTCGATTTGAAGGCGCTGGTCTTCTTCGGTTTGACGTTGTCGGTGTGGCCGACGATCCGGACCGGTCCGCGCTCGGCATCGAGGGCCGCCGCGATGCTGGCGGCCACGGGCTCGAACTCGGCTTTGATGTCGGCTCGCCCAGACTGGAACAGCAGTGCGTTGCTGATTTCCACGACGATGAAATCGCCCTTGGTGCCGACGCTGACGCCGCCTGCCTCGATCTCCTTGCCCAGCGCGGCGCGGATGCGGTCGACCTGCGCAATCGTCGTTGGCGCTGCGACGACTTTCACCTCCTCGGTCAGCGGCACGAAGCCGGTGCGCTCGATGGTGACTTGCGTCGCCGGATTGAGCGCCAGCAATTCGCCGGCGACGGCCTCGCCGTCATTGGTGATGAGAACCCGCAGCGTGAAAAAGGCTGCCGTCAAAACCGCCGCCGTCGAGGAGGCGATGGCCCAGAGCGGAACCCGCCTGGAGCCTTGCGCTGACGTCAGCGACAGGCCTTGCCAGCGCGGCGAGATGTCGTCGTCGTTGCCCGTCCTGAAGTAGGCCAGCGTCTCGTAGACGTCGCGGCGGACACGCTCCAGGCCCTCGCGCGCCTGGCCGCGATACTGGCCTTCGAAGCCAAGCGACAGGCAGACATGCATCAGCTCGATGAGATTGCGGTGCGGTTCCGGCGTCGCCAACACCGTGTTCAGCGCCTGGAAGAAACCGGCGCCGGTCGGTTTGACCTCGAAGAAGCGCTGCAGCATGGCGTGCTGCGCCCACGCATCCCGGCCGGAGCCGGGCAGGTTGGCGATGATATCGTCTGCGGTTTCGCAAAGCACATAGCTGGCGATGCGCGCATCCTCTTCGGAGGTATCGGTTCTGGCGATCTTGCGGTCGAATTCCTCGATCAGGCCGGCAACATGCTCCGCCAGCGGCTCGGCCTGTCTTTCGATTGCCACCAGCCGCAGGTGCCCGAGCAGCATCAGCAAGGGCGCCGCGGCGGCAACGATCGGGTTGGCCGTTCCATAGTCGACGTCGTCGCTGGCGCCGAGCAGCGCATCCCACGGCGTTTTCTCTGCCGTTGCGGCCGAACCGTGAAATGACGGGTCGGCGGAAGTCTCGGTGAAAGGCGCGCCTTGATAGATCACAGTCCCCGTGACGTCGGTCTGTGCTGCCGGCTGGCGGCCGGCGTTGGGATCGAAAACCGTCGATTCCGGCGTGCTGGCAGGGGCGATCACGGTGCTGCCTTGCGCCGGCGCATCGCGGGCGAGAACCGTCTTTTGCTTGCGACCGGGATTGGGGCGGCTGGGGCGGATGACGGTCTTGCCGGCCGGATCGAAAGGATCGTCGTCAGAGCTCATCGCCGATCATGCCCCGACGCGCGCGGCCGCGCGACGCACGGCGCCATGTCCGCGCGAACGCGGACCGCAGGACGCTATCTCGCCGTGACGTGACATGTGCCGCAGACCCCCGAGGTCGACCAACCGTACCCGCGTGCTCAATCGTCGTATGTGATCGTAGTCTCAGAAGGTTGCGATTGAAACCCGGCGCAATTTTGGTCGTCGGCTGGTGCCCGGGCAGGCTTCGGGGCAGGCGAGATCAGCTCTTGCCTGGCGGTTTCTGTTTGGCGGCCTTGGCATAGGCTTCGCTGAAATAGGTGAGGAATATGTCCAGCAGGCCGTTTTCGTGCGCTTCCTCCTTGGCCCGCCAGGTTGCGACCAGCGCGTCCCAGGCGCGCGTCTTCTTCGACGCAAACGAGGATGGCGGCAGTTTCTTCGCGATCGCCTCGGGCGACAAATCGTCGAGCAGCCGCGCCAGCGCTGCCTGCATGGCAGCGAAGGTGGCGAATTCATGCGTCTTGAGGTCGTGGAAGGCGTCCTCGATGCTGTGCCTGGCGTCGAGATAGCCGGCCCTGCGCCGGGCAAACATGATGTCGAGGATTTCGTCGGTCCCGGGCACGAACTTCAGCGGATTGTTGTCGGCGGCATTGATCATGGTTCGATCGCTGGTCTTGGCCAGGACTTTTGCCGCGGCGCGCGCCTTCAGCAGCAGCACCAGCTCGTCGACGACGATCCGCAGCACGCCACCGATCTCGCCCGCAACCTCATTCGGCTGGCGCAGCAGGAGCACCTCGGGCGGGATACCGGCGCCGGCGGCAATCGCGCGCAGGATCTCGTCGACTTGCTGTGGCCGGCTGGAGCCCGATGCGGCTGGCGCGGTCGGTGACCGTGGCGATGCGATATGGTCCGGGAAGGATCCGGCGACGGGCATCTGCCGTTGCGTCGAGCCATGGCCACCGTAGGCTGCGTTCCCGTCATTGATCGATACCGCCACGATATAGCGGCCGATCCTGAGCCGGTCGCCTTGCGCAAGCCGGTGCGGGCCGGCCAGGCGCTGGTTCGAGCCGTTGACGAAGGTGCCGTTGCGCGAGACGTCGTGGAGAACGAAAGCGCCGCCTTCATAGCGGATTTCGCAGTGCCGGCCGGAGATGAATTTGTCCGGATCTGGCAAGGTCCAGGCGCAGTTCTCGCGCCCGATCTCGAAGCCGCGGTCGCGCGATGCGTAACCGGGCGGCAGCCCGGCAGGCAGGACATCGACATTGCTGATCTGCAGACTGATGAACATGCAATATAGCCTGTCGACCGCTGGCCTTCCCATTGATCCGATGCGCCACAGTCTAGCAGCTTGCGGGCACAGCGGGAGAGCGACGTTTCACACTGGCGAAAGCGGCGCAAACAGGACCTGTCTGCCGCTCGTCCTCTTTGGTCTGCCACAGAACATGTGGTAGGCTCAACACGGCCTGGGGTGGCAAGTTGCGAAATGTCCCTGAACGTGAGGTCGTTAACACAAGAAGGGCTTCGAACCTGCCACACTAGAGCCTGTTCCATCCCGACAGGTCGGGATGGGGCTCTATTTCTTTGTTTGAGCATGATCGTTTCCGAAAACCGGACCCACTTTTCGGGATCATGCTCCGGCCGCGTCCAGGAGGGGCACGACCCATGCCGAGTGAACAACGCGCCGCACTTGTGCAGACGCCGGTCGGCGCCGAGCTGCTGACCTTCACGCATCTCGTCGGCCGCGACGAGATCAGCCGCTGTCTTGCCTACACCGTGGGATTTGTCAGCACCAATGCGGATATCGATCCGCTGAAGATGCTGGGCGGCGTCGTCTCGATCGAAGGCGAGTCCGATCCCAAACGCTGGTTCAGCGGCCTCATCGCCGAGTTTCGCCTTACCCGCATCGAGGATCGGCTGGCTTACTACGAGGCGATCGTCAGGCCATGGCTATGGTTCCTCGGCAATACCACCGACTGCCGCATCTTCCAGGACAAGACCGCCGTCGAGATCGTCGAGGAGATATTCTCCAAATATGGCGGCATCGCCAAGTTCGAGAAGCGGCTGCAGGGGTCGTATCCACCGCGCGAATATTGCGTCCAATATGACGAGAGCGACCTTGATTTCGTGCAGCGGCTGCTCGAGCACGAAGGCATCATGTACTTCTTCGAGCACGCCGAGGGCGAGCACAAACTGATCCTGGCCGACGCCATGAGCAAGCTGAAGCCTGCGCCGGGCTATGAGACCGTGCTCTATCAGTTCGAAGGGCAGGGCTCGCGCCGCGACGTGGAATACATCACCGAATGGATCCCAGGCAGTGCGGTGCGCCCCGGCGCCTATGCCCACACCGACTACGATTTCGAGAAGCCTGCCGCTGATTTGATGGCGAAGTCGGCGCAGCCCTTCGGCCACAAGCAGGCCGCCGGCGAGAACTATCGCCACCCCGGCGCGCATCTCGAAGTCGGCCGCGGCGACAGCCTGGCGGCGATAAGGCGCGAGGAAATCCAGGCGCCGCATATGCGCATTGCCGCCGTCGGCACCGTGCGTGGCCTGTTTTCCGGCTGCACCTTCAAGCTCGACGGTTTTCCGCGCAAAGACCAGAACAAGGAGTATCTGGTGGTCAGCGCCGAATACCGGCTGTTCGATCCGGGCTACCGCGCCGGCGTCGACACCGACGGCGAGAATTTCAAGGTCGTGCTCGGCGTGGCGCCGACCTCGGTGCCTTATCGGCCGCCAAGGATCACGGCGCGGCCGATCATGCGCGGGCCGCAGACGGCGACGGTCGTCGGCCCGTCCGGCGAGGAGATCTTCACCGACAAATACGCCCGGGTGAAGGTGCAGTTCCACTGGGATCGCCTCGGCAAGAAAGACCAGAAGAGCTCCTGCTTCGTGCGGGTGTCGCAGACTTGGGCCGGCAGCGGCTGGGGCTTCATCCAGATCCCGCGCATCGGCCAGGAAGTGATCGTCGATTTCATCGAAGGCAATCCGGATCTGCCGATCATCACCGGCAGAGTCTACAACGCCTCGCAGATGCCGCCCTACGGGCTGCCTGGCAACGCCACGCAGTCAGGCTGGAAGTCCAACTCGTCGAAGGGCGGCGGCGGCTACAACGAGCTGATGTTCGAGGACAAGGCAGGGTCCGAACTCGTCAATTTCCAGGCGCAGAAGGACCACCACCTTCTGATCAAGCACGACCGCAACAAGACGGTCCAGCACGACCAGTCCGACCGCATCGACCACGACGCCAAGCACTCCGTCGGCCACAACCTCGACGAGGACGTCGGCAACAACAAGACGGTCAAGGTCGGCGTCGACCAGACCACCGATATTGGGTCGAACGACACCGAGACGGTGGGCAAGAACCGGTCGCTGACGGTGGGGGTCGATGAGACGATCAATATCGGCTCGAACTCCACCGAGACGATCGGCGCCAATCACACGCAGACCGTGGCGATCGTCCAGACGATCACGGTCGGTGCAGCGCGTATCGACACCGTTGGCGCAGCGGAGCAGCGTAGCGTTGGTGGCCCTCAAATGAACGATATTGGCGCCACGCGATCAATGACCGTTGGCGCGGGTCAAAGCCACACGATTGGTGCAAGTGACACTTGGCAGATTTCTGCAGATCAGACCGTGCAGACGGGGGCGGACCAGGTGTTCAAGATAGGCGGCGCTCACAGCACCGAAATTGCCAAGGAGCGCGGCGCAAAAGTCGGCGAAGACGACTCGACAGAGATCGGAGGTGCCCGCAGCACGAAGGTTGCGAAGAAGGACATGCTCGATATCGGCGAAGACGGTCTCATCAAGGTCGCCAAGGGCATGACCATCACAGCCGGCGAGCAGATCATCTTCAATTGTGGATCCTCGTCCATCACTTTGAAGAAGGACGGGGAAATCACCATCAGCGGAAAGGACATCATCGTGAAGGCGTCTGGCAAAGTGAACGTCAAGGCTTCCAGCGACATCACGATGAAAGGCTCCGAGATCAAGCAGAACTGAGGCCAGCTATGACAACGGTCGTTGATCGAATTGAAGGCGTGGTGATCGGCGTATTCCTCGGCTTTGGAGACGACGCACCACTCGTCGTATTTCCCGGAAATCCCAACGACACGGCGATCCCCGCACGCACGCTGACGGATCTTTCCGCCGGTATGATCGGAACCGAGGTTGCACTGCTGTTTCAGGATGGAGATCCGTTACGGCCGTTGATTGTCGGCGGCATCGTCGAACCGAGTCGCGGCGACAGTGCGGTGCATATCGTCAGGGACGGAGAGACGGTGAAGATCGTTGGCAAGGAACGGATCGAGTTGCGGTGCGGCAAGGCGGCTATAATCATGGAGAAGGATGGTCACATCACCATCCGAGGAACGTATGTGACAAGCCATGCCAGTGCCACGAATAACATTCGAGGCGGGTCGGTGAATCTCAATTGAGCAAGTTTGTCCTGGAAAAAATCGTCCGGCAGCACGCGGAGATGGCCGCGTTTCTTTGGTCCGTCTATGACCACCACCTCCTGCACCCTGAGGAAAACGCTGAACTGGACGAGATCAGGATTGCTCGGCTGATAGAGCGTCTTGAGGCTCATCTCGACGGTCTGCGGGTCGCGCGCGAAGCCGGGCTCAGGATCGCAAAGGAGCGATATGAGGAGTTCCCCGAACAGGGTGAGCTTTTCGTGCTTAGAATGCTATCGGCGGCCGAACCGCCACGAATCCTCGATCTCGACCTTGATAAGGTGCGGACCTACCTGCGTACCGCTCCGCGCTCGTGACCTCGCCGCAATTGTCTCGGCTAAAACGCCGACACGTCCATTTAGATATCTGCAATCAGCGGTATGTTTATCCACCGGCCGTTCTCGAATTTGTCGACGCCGCGCCCATACTGCTTCCACAGCTGATTTCCGTCGCAGGTCAGCCTGATCGCCGGCGTTGAGTCAAAAACCGACAAGGTCGTACCATTCAGTTCGAGTATTTCCTCGCCTGCCGCAATCAAGACCTTGTTGTCCCAGCGAGCTGAATTCATGAGGGTCTCGGTGCGTCCGTCAACGTCGAGTTGGGTTAGCTGGTCGGCGTTGCCTATCAAAGCCGTGGCGTTCCAGCCCGTCACCAGCATCGTGTCTTTGGACAGCGCGGACACCGATGTAAGACTGGCATTTGTCGGCACGTCTATCTGCTGAAACGCGCCGTTCACGACGTAGGCCAGGAAGCCGTTGTCGCCGGTCGCCACCATCTTTCCGCTGCCGTCGAGTGCAAGGTCGAACAGGTATGTGTCGTCATCGTTGGGGGTCACTTCGACCCAGGCCGGATCTTGCCACAGGCAAATGACACCTTCTGAAGTCAGGCCACACAGTTTGCCGGTGACCACGCGCAACGCATTTATTCGTGGGACGGGATCGCCAACGTCCGGCAGATCCGTCCATTGGCCGCCGCGCAATCGATAGAGGCCCGAATAGCCGTCCACGGCGAACAAGGAATCGGCCACGCAAGCGATCCCGGTCACTTCGATGCCAAAGTCCCGGATAAGCGTGGCTACGTTGTTACGAACCTCGAACAAGAGCGTTCGATCCGCGTCTACCGGCCCGTCGCCAATCGGATGCGCAATCACGTATGCGCCCGCATCGTGCAACGCGATGCAGGTAGGATACAAACCACCAGGCGTGCGATACCTCATACGTCTAACTCCTTGCGGCGCTCCGCTCTACGACGGGACGGCACTGATGTTGGCGTTACCGCCGCTACCTGTAGCGAAAGATGTCGCGGTCGGAGCGCTGGTCTCAGGCCCGCCAACCTCCGTACTATCCGTGCAGCCCATTTGTTTCTTGTAGTAGGAATCGAGCACGATCTTGATGCATTCGGCCTGTGCGTCCGTCAAATTGGCCGCCTTCTTCACGGATTTGACGCCTGCAGCTCTCGCCTGACTGTACTTCCATTTCCCGCCCTTGGCCTTGACATTCGCCTTCTTTGCCTCCGCCCGCGTAACGTCATGTGCCACCTTGTGCTGCTCACCATGATCCATGTTGTCTTTCAGACAGATACAGGGTGCATCGTCTTCGTTGTAATTTCGGCCCGGATGGGGGCTTCCGGCCTGGAAGATATTCTTAAGTTTTTTCCAGACGCGGGCCGCCATCTTTTTTGCCGACTTAAAGGATTTCTTGGTTGAGGCGCGCGCACCTGCTCGTACGAAAGCACAATTGTCTATAATATGGTGCGGTTCATAGCCTTTGGCACACTTGTTCGGCTTGTACATGAATAGGTAATCTTCGTACAATTTCTGACAAGTCGGAGTCCATCCGGGGTTTAGCTTGCATACATGCAGCCAAGGTGGTGTGTTGGCTATTGTCGATCCGTGGTTGTTCGTTGCAAGATCGGTAAATCTTATTGCAGGCTCTCCATCTGCTTTCACATTTGGCGACCACGAGTTGAAGTATTCTTTGCCGGTATTATTGGAAGTTATCACCCCTTTTTTGGCGGCAGATCCGGCCTCTGTTCCAGATGTTTTGGTTAGGTCAGACTTGTTCTTTATGTTTATCGTCTTACCGCCAATTTTCACGGTCCCGGTACCATCCTCCGTATCGGAAGCAAATCCAAAACTAGGGTATGGGATCGGAACTCCGGGTGGAGTCGCTGGATTTTCCGGCGGGGTGAAGCAGACGTCGGGAAAAGCTGCGATTGTCTTTGCGTCAACCGCCTTGCCGGAAATCTCCAGTCCGTTTGCAAAGACGTTGGACATTTAGTTCGGCCTCGACGCCACTACGGCGGCGCCGCAGGCCCCTTCGTCGTTCGAAGCCTCGATGAGCACCGGATTGCCGGCAGCATATCCCTTCTTTGCCGCAGTAAAGGCCATTCCGATCATCGTGGGCACAACGGCGGCTCCGACATTTCCCATCGACTCGCCCGGGGACCAGAGGTCCTGAAATTCGATATGGCCCCTCGTCAGGCGGAGCGACGCCAGAGCCGTCTGCTTGAACCAGTATTGCTCGCCGATCAAATCCGATATTCGATAGCCAATTCCGATCATGTCGAAGAGTGATTCCTGCAGCGCAACGCCATATGCAGCAGTCATACCGTCTCCACGGAGTGGGAGATCCTCCTTGTTGTAAATGGCTGCGGGGTCGCGTGATAAGCCAAGCCCAAGCAACGTTAGCAGGCCCTTTCCAGGCTTCGTACATAGCACGGCCGCGGCGGCCTCTCCGGGGATGAATCCGTTTGGATTGAATTTGGTCATCAGCCGGCTCTGATTGAGATAGTGTCGGACCGTTCGCGAAGTGAGGTAACTGTCGACGCCCACGATCACGACGTTGGGCACTTGTCCTGAAGAGATCAGGCGACGAGCCTGCTCGAGCGCCACATGGCCCGAAGGTCGGCCGTAGCTGATAACGCGCGATTTTACGTGCGGAGCTATCTCAACGATCTCGGCGATTTTGGTCAAAAGCCTCGACGCGTCTCTAACTGGTTTTCCTAGGCGGTTGTCTTCGGCCAAACATAGAATGAGGGCTGTTTGCTCGCCAGCCGTATGCCCTTCGGCCAATGCTTCGGAGATTGCGCCGGCTGCCAGATGCGCAATTCTTCGCTCACCGATCCAGTCCCGCGGTAGCGGTATCGGCGCTCCGATCAAAGGTTCGCCGCGTGCTCCTGTGAAACGTGTCTCTTGAAAACCGTCGAGCCGTGCGCGCATCGCGGCGCAAGAAGCGGGCGCATCAAGCCCCACAGGGGTCACCATGCCAACCGAGGCTATGTCGATCTTGCCGTTCAAGCAGCGTCCTCCTCCTCGTCGTCTGGCGCTGCGCCATTTGCCCGAATGAAGATGCGACCGGTCTCGTGGGCATGAATCATCGATTCCGTTGGGGCGCCGACCCAGCACTCCGTGAAGTCGAGCACCGTTCGCTCGATTCGATGAGACAGGCGCCAGACTATCGAAAAGCGTCGTGCCTCGAGATCGAACAGTATGGTGTCGGGACTCACGTTCCCTTCGAAGGCAGTTAGCCTTCCTTTAAACAACCGCATCGGCAATGCCGTCTGCGGTAGGCGAAAGCTCAGCCGCCCCTCACGGGTCAGGTTCACCAACTGCACGTCCTCGCCACCTCTCGGCGCGTCGATCTGCTGATCAGGCGGCGCCATCTGGAAGTAGCGTTCGTCGAAATCCTGCGGCAGGAAAGGGAATATATTGTCGATCCAGTTCTGGTCATAAGTGCCGCCATATTCGATGCGCCCCGGCCAGCCGCGACCCATCGGCCCAAAACTCATCGGCTTGTAGTCGCCAAAAGGTGAGCGGATGTCCTCGCCGACAGCTTGCGTGTTCGGCAGCCGAAGGCCGGGAATGAGACGCTGGTTTTTGGCCCGCGACCAACCGGTTCCGACCGGGTTGTATCTGTAGCTGGCGGGAAGCTTGTCCTCCGGATCGAGCCTGTCGACACCACCCCAGGCGACGTCATAGGAGATCGGCAGTTTCAGGAAGGGCTGCGGCGACGTAGTAGTAAAGAGCGGACCGATGGAGCGCCATTCGCGGTGGCCAACGACCTCGAATAGTTTTGACCAATTGCCGACTTTGATACCGACCGGCACGCGCTCGGTTGGTCTGCCGTTTGGTGCATAGGCACAGCCATTGGCGACCACATCGCAACGCGGCTTGCGGAAGGCGAAATCGGTTTCCCATAGCGTGGCTGAGTAGCCTGGCTCGCCAGTCTGGGTATCGGCAAAGACGAGCGGCGCCTGCTCCGCGGATTTGCGTACCGGTTCGCCCGGCATCGCGGGAAAGTCGAACGTAGCTTTCACAACTACGACGACCCATTCATGGCCGGCCTTGTCCAAGCCCATGGTGAATTCGTGCTGATACCCCATCTGGTTCCATATCTGCATCAACTCGTCTCCCAACTGCCGGCAAGGATTGTCTCTAGCGTCGCTTGCGGCGCGTGCGGATCGATGTCGAAAATGTCGGAGTACCGGGTCCAGATCACCATGTCGGCGATCAGCTCCTCGCTCGGCTCCATGGATGGCACAGGCAGTCCGCCGAGCGCTGCCTCCAGTTCGTCGGGCGTCAGCTCGCCCCGCTGGGCGGCGGTGGCGGCCTCGTCGATCCCGGCAAACCAGGCTTCGGCATGGGTGAGCGTAACGGGGGCTCCAGGCAGTTGCGCGACGACGCTCAGTGGAAATTTCCGGCCAACCTTGTCTGCGCTTTGCAGGATGATGCCCGCAGACGCGCCGAAGGAATTCGGGCCCGCGAGAAACCGCAGCGCAGTGCCGGGGGCCCAGATGTCCTGGCCGAACAGTGGTACCAGATGCTGCGCCAGCCAGCGGTCCCACAGCCGCACGAACTCGCCCGTCAGCCGCCGCGTCACGAAATCGCCGGTGGCTGGCATTTTGCCGTAAAAGCCGGGCAGGATCATATCTGCGGCGGACATGAGAATTTCTTGAACATCTGGAGGTTGTAGGGATTTTCGACGCTCGCCGCCTTGAGTTTGAAGTCGGCGTACATGCCTTTCGTTCCCAGCCGCAGGCTGTAGACATCGGACAGCGAGGTGCCGGTGAAGCGGCCGCCGCGCAGCATCCTCAGCCACGCCCAGCTGCCGGTCTCGTTGAGCATGATCTCGGGCGAGCCGTCGATCGGCTGGAAGGCGAGCGAAATGACGCCCGTGCCGTCCTTGCCGGGCCATGTCATCGGCTGCGGCCGCGTCGCATTGTTGAAATAGACGAGGCTCTGGCCGTCGAGATTGAGGGTGACACGGGTGACGTTGGGCGACAGGTCCGTCGGCTCAAGCGTGAACGCCATCACCGGGCCCTGGCCGCCGGGAAAGAGATCGTCGCGGATGCGCCGCGCCTGCTCGAAGGCGGCAAGCGCGGACGGGTCGAGGCCGAAATCGGCGCGCCATTTCCACGGCTGCGCCGAGGTGTCGACATAGCTGATCAGATGGTCGTTGATGAAGGCGTCGATCATGCCTGCCGGCCCGAACAGGCGGGCGAAGTCGCGCACGTTGACGTCGACCGCGCTGTCGGGGCTGAACGGATAGCGGTCGTTGAGCGCAGCTTGGCAGAAGGGCAGGATGTCGGCACGCCAGATGGCGTTGAGCTCGGAGGCCACGGCCTTCTGCGTCAGGCCGCTGGTGTCGCCGGCAATGCCGCTCAGCCAGGTGTTGACCGGGTCGGGCAGTATCTGCGCCTGGCGGGCGACGGCGCCGGTCAGTTCAGCCAAGCCGCCCTGTTTCTTGATCGCGTCCTGCGGGTCGGGATTGGCGGTGACCGTCTGCAGCACATTGGACAGCGCTGTCAGTGCCACCACCGCGGCATCGAGCGCCGGTGGCTGGCCGTCGACCTCGGCAATCGTGCTCTTGAGCGGCTTGAAGTGCTCGGCCACCAGCGTGCCGGTCAGGTCCACTTCGCTGGCCGAGCCCGCGCGCGGCAACAGCTTGGCGCCGGTCTTGACGATCTTGCCCAGCTTGCCGAGCTTGCCCAAGAGTTTGGAGCCGCCCTTCGCCGCCGCCTTGTCGTCGGTCGCCGGCGCCTCGTCGGAACGGGTGAGGTCGACCTCCTGAACCACCGCCGTCAACAGCCGCTTCAGCGCGGAATCGGCACTCGACAGGTCCTTCAGATTCTCGCTGGCAATGTTGAGGTCGCTCAGCGGCGCCAGCCGCATGTCGCGCAGAAAACTGTCCCACTGCGCGATGTAGTCGTCGTAGTAGAGCTTGAGGATGTCTTCCGACAGCGCCGACACCGACGTTTCGGAATTCTCCGAGCAGCCGCCGGCAAACACCGCGCGATCGAGTGCCGCCTGGGCGGCGACATCCTCGACCCGGTCGAGGATCGCATCGTGGAAACCGTCATAGGTGAAGGCGCCTGATATGCCGACACGCAGCGTCTTGTCGGAGCGTCGCGAAAACACCTTGGCGCCGTTCGGGCCGGCGAAATTGGCGGGGATCCATTCCTTCAATCCGGCCACCGCCGGATCGGCCAGCAATTGCTTGTAGGCGCGCGCCGGCAGCGAAATCGTGCACACCGTCTTCAACGCTTCGGCGACCAGCGCCTGGTCGGGCGCGATGTAGCTGTCGTCGACCGCCATGCGGCGGATCGCAGCCAGCTGGTGTTCTTCAGCATCGGCGGTCGGGAAGGGGGCGGCCGGTGCGAACTCGGGCAGGTCGTTCACCCACCAATTCTGCACGAAATCCGAATCCATCTGCGACAGGCCGGTCATCATGCGGTAGGTCTTGAGCGCGCCCAGCATGAAATCCGGATCGCGGATCTGCCGCCACATCGTCGCTTCGAGCAGCGCCACCATGCGTGGCTCGAGAACGTTGCGCAAAGCGTGATCGTAGGTATCGGTCTGCGCCCGCATCAGCTCGGCGGAAGCCGATGGCCCGAGCAGATCCTGCGCCTTCTCGGGAGGCGCAGTCCTGGCATTGGCGACCTCGTCCATGGCGTTGAGAGCAACGTCCATCGCCGGCTGCTGCACCGAGGCGGGCGTTGTGGCGGTCGAGGTCAGCGGCGCCTGCAGCGCCTCGAACTGGCCAGCCTGCGCGGCAATCGCATTGCGGTTGTCATAGTAGGACCAGGTGAACAGCGAGCCGGCCAGGATGGCGGCGGCCGCGCAGGCGGCGGCGGCACCGCGCCAGATCCAGCTGCGGCGGCGCTGCGCCAGCGGATCGAACGTGCCGAGCCCGGCCTCCTTGAAGATCACTTCGGTCAGAAGATTCTTCAGGAAGAAGCTGCGCTTTTCAAAACGCTGCGCCGGCATCGAACGCCGCGCCGGCAGGCCGAAGGAAGAGGCGAGTGCGGCGGTCAGCCGGTCGATCGGCGCGCCCTCCTGGGTGGCCGAGGTCAGATAGAGGCCACGCAACCAGGCCGCCTCCTCGTAGCGGCTTTCGCCGAACATCGCTTCGACCAGCACCTGGATCGGCTCGGACAAGCTTTGCAGCTGCGCCGGAAAGCGGAAGATCTCGGCGCGCTCAGTGAGCTTGTCTTCGTCTTCCAGCCGCGGCACCAGTCGCTTTTCGAGCTCCCTCGACAGCGTCGAGATTTCACCCGCGATGGTCTTGGCGTCGACGCGCGCGTCGAGCGGGAAGGTCGTGCCCCACACCTGTTCGCGCGCCTGTGTCGACAGGCCGCCGAAGAAGGCCTCGAAGCCTCTGATCAGATCGGCCTTGGTCAGCATGAGATAGACCGGCAGACGGATCTCCAGCCGCTCCTCAAGCTCGGCCAGGCGCCTGCGGATTTTGCGACCATGCGCCTTGACGGCTTCGTCGCCTTCGGAAAGCGCATCGATCCCAAGCGCGACGATGACGCCGTTCAGCGCACGCCGGCCGCGATGCTTCTTCAACAGGTCGAGGAAGCCCAGCCATTCGGCGGCGTCGACGTCGGGCTGGCTTTCCTGCTGGACATAGCGTCCGGCCGTGTCGATCATCACCGCGTTTTCAGAGAAGAACCAGTCGCAGTTGCGCGTGCCGCCGATGCCTTGCAGATCGTCGGTCAGGTCGATCGGAAAGTTGAGGCCGGACTGGCGCAGAGCCGTCGTCTTGCCGGTGGCCGGCGGACCGACGATCACATACCACGGCATCTCGCGCAGGAATTTGCGGTTGCCGAGCTTGCGGCGCTTCAGCTCGACCATGACGTCCTGGAATTTGGCGCCGACGGCGGCGACGTTTTCCTCGCCGGGGCTGAGCCGCTTTTCCTCGACGGGTGCGGAAATCTCGGCGACGAACATGCGGTTGGCGCGGATCGCGCGGCGCTGCGCGACGATCAGCCAGATCAGCCAGAAGATCACCAGAAGCGCGATGATGACGATACGCACCGTCTCCGACGCCATCGGCACATAGTCGCCGACCCGCACGATCGGGCCGAACACCCAGATGATCAGCGACAGCAGCGCCAGCCCGATCAGCGTCCACAGGAAACGCGAGGTCAGGACCGCCCAGAGGAAGCGCAGGATGAACATGTCACAGCCTCTTCTCGACCAGCACTTCAACGCGGCGGTTGAGCGCACGGCCTTCCCGCGTGGAGTTGTCGGCCACCGGATCGCTTTCGGCGCGGCCTTCGGAAGATATGATCTCCTTCGGCACGCCGGCTTGTATCAGAAGCTCGGCTATGGTTTCGGCGCGCGCTTCCGACAGGCGCTGGTTGCTGGCAAGCGGGTTGGATCTTTGCAGGCGCACATTGTCGGTATGACCAACCACGGTGATCTTTCCGATCAGGTCCTTGTTGTCGAGGATCACCTTGGCGATGGACTCGATCAGGGGCTCATAGCCCTGGGTGAGTGTCGGGCGCGACGATTGGAAGAGTTCGGGACTGGAAGCCTGGATAACCAGCTTGGCCAGCGAGACGCTCTCCGTGCCGCTCAGCGCCTTGCTCGTTTCAGCCGGCGCTGCCTTCTGGAATTCCGGCAGCAGCGCGTAGTCGACGGCGACCGGCAGAGGTGGCGGAGCGTCGGCCTTGGGTGCCGCGCGCGTGACATCGGCCCGCGTCGGCGGCGGCAGCGCGCGCACCAGCGCCGAAAGCTCGACCGCCTGGCTGCTCAGCCCCATCGACAGGCCAATATGGATGGCGGTCGCGATCACCGCGGCGGCCACGGCCATCACCCAGATCGGCACGATGAAACGCTGCGGTTCGTCGGACGCGATCACGCCCTTCCAGTTGGGCGACAGTGGTGCGCCTTCGGCGTCGCTGTCGCGCAGGAAACGCGCTGCCGCCACGCGCACCGCATTGAGCGAGCGGTCGCCGGAGCGGCCGGGCACGCGATATTTGCCGCGGAAGCCGAGCGCCATGCAGTGATACTGCAGCTCCAGCATTTCGCGGTCGCGGTTGGGATGGCGCTCGAGATCTTCGAGGCGGGCAAAGAATTGCGCGCCGGCATCGACGTCGCCGCGCAGCATCACCACCAGCGGCTGGCGCGGCCAGGCGCTGGCGCCGCCCCACGGCGTGTTCAGCGCGAGGTCATCGAGCAGCGCCGCCACCAGCCATGCCGCCTGGTCGGCGCGTTCGAGCGACGAGCCTTGCGCCATGGTGGCGTCGCGGCAGCGCACGAGTTCGTCGAGCAGCCTCGTGCGCAGCGCTTCCGGATTTTCGGGCGGCAGCGCGTTTTCCAGTTCGGGCGCAAATTCGAGCAGCGGCGAGAAAGCGTTGACGAGTGCGTTCGGATGGGCGCGCGAGGAACGCTTGGCTGTGACGCCCGACGCCGGCAGGGGCATGGCGCGCGGCGTCGGCGCTCCGCTCAGACGGATGCGCGTGCGCTCCCGATCCTCGGACAGTCCGAATGGATCGTCCCTGCTCATCATCTCACCTGTTGACCGAGTAGCAGTCGACCTGCGGTTCGCTGGGCAGCACGCCCGAAACGCCGATCACAAAACCGGGCGCTTCTAGCAGCGAGGCCCAGTGCTCGCTTTTCTGGTCGAGCTCAAGACACAGCCGATCACCATCATAGGGAATTTCACGCGGCTGCGAATGCAGCGGCTTCAGCGGAATGCCGGGCAGGCGGGACTTCCACAGCCCTTCGAATTCGCTGGCCGAGCCGACGGTCGCCTGATTGACGAAAATCTTGCGCAAGGCATCCTCCGACAGTTCGGAGCCGATCCGCACCACGATCCGGCTCGCCACCAGAAGCTTTGGGTTGTCGATGCGGATCTTCCACACATTGGTGGCATGCCGCATGACCGGCAGCGCGCGCGATTTCGGCTCGATGTAGCGCAGGCTGAGGATCAGCGAGCGCAGCGCGTCGGCCAGCGCCGAATAGGCCGGGCCCGGCGCCATGTGGTCGTAAACAGGCAGTTCGCCCAAGCGCCGTGCGCTCGAGCCGTAGGTCGCCATCGAGCCGGCGAGGCCGACCAGTTCCATATAGACCTCGGCCGGATGGAAAACGTCCTGCGCCAGCATGTGCGCCAGCCGTGGCCGGGCAGCGTTGACCAAATTGAGGATCAGAAGATCCTCGACGCTGCGGCCCGGGCCGCCCAGCACCATCTTGCCATGCGCTTCGGCGATCTGGTCGAGGCCGGTGACGACCTCCTGCAGCAGGCGGCTGTACCAGGAGGCCGCGCCGATGACCAAGGTCGGCGGCAGGAACGTGTCGTCGAGCGCCACGCCGCCATCGGCGCGCACCCCCTTGAGTTCGGCCACCGGCAGGGCGGTGTAACCGCCGACCGCCGTGCCCGGCGCCAGCAACAGCGCCTGCGGCCGCGCGATCTCGATTTCTTCGGGGTCGGAGCCGCCATGCACGGCGTCGCGCACCGACACGATCCGGCCGCGATAGCGCGCGCCGGACGGCTCGGCGTGCGCCGGGTCGAAACCGACGCCGCCGGGCGGTTCGAGCGGCAGCGCGATCAGCACCGGTCCTGCGCCCATCTCCGGCGTCACCGCCAGCGGCCGCGGCGCATCCATCGTCTCGGGGATCGAAAACGGCGTCCCGTCGGGAAAGATACCACGCGCCGAAAGCACCGAGATCTGGCCGGCATCGAGTTGTGCCTGATCGAGCGTCAGCGTTCGAAAGCCGAACGTATGCAGATGCCCGGCCTGCAAGGCGCCGCGCACCGTCGCCTCGAAGAAGCGGTCCTGTTGCTGGAAATGCTGGGTGCGAAGAAACAACCCCTCCGACCACAGCACCCTGTTTGCATCGCTCATGCCGGCACTCTCTGCTTCCTGCTCATCACCCTGGCGCGGCTTTGCGGAATTGCCTCCGCTAGGCGGAAATGCCGCCGCTGCCGAGCTTCACATTGACGGTGAACTTCGATCCCGGCGACACCGACTTGGTCGTGCGCCAGTTGCGTCCGGTGGGTTCCCTGATCAGCGCGACGAAGCCGAGTGCGGCCACTTCCGGTTCGACCGTGATCGTCTTCGACGCGGTCTTGCCCGGCCCGACCGAAATCGTGTCGGAGCCAATCAGATCGCCGCCAAGTGCCGCGCCGGCACCGCCCTGCAGGGCGAAATAGTCGGCCGAATTGAAGGCGCCGGTGCTCTTCAGGCGCAGGATCATGACGGTCACCGGCCTGTCGCCGCCGCCCGGTCCCGGATTCATGCCGGCGTCGCCGGCAAGATTGACCGTTATGACGGAGGGTTTCGGCGGGCCGCTCTGGCAAGCCGTCAGCAATCCTGTCGCGCCCAAGGCAAGAATGAATTCGCGTCTGTCGATCATGTCCTAGTCCTCCTCATATGCGTCCCTAAAATCAGCGCCGATCTCGCCCAGAAAACGCGTCTCCGCGCTGTGAGCGATTTCACGGTGGCGTTTCTGGTACAGTTCCCAGAGTTTTGCGCCGCGTCCGCCGGTCAGCAGATTGCCGATCGCCGAACTCGACTTCAGTTCCTGTTCGATCGCCGCCGGATCGAAGCGGTCGATCATGCGTTTCAGCGCGCCCTGCACGCCGCGCCAGGCGCGAACGTGATGCTGCGCCAGATCGCGCACCGCATCCCTGATCGCCGCGTCGGCGCCGAGGAAGCCGGGGCTGCGCTCGGCCAGGATGGTCACCAGCGCATCGTCGATCGACGGCAGAAATTTGAGCGGGTTGACCTCGGATGCGCCGACCACGGTCTGCGCCACGCGGGCGTTGCCCTTTTCCTCGGCGCGCTTGCGCAAAAGCTGCATCAGCCCTTCCATCATCAGCCGGTATTCGCGGCCGAATTTCTCCATATCGGCCACCGGATCGCGGCCGGGAAAATCGGCCTCGTCCATGCCCATGCCGCGCAGGAAAGCAGCCCGCAATTCCGTGTCCGACTGTCCGGCCGTCGGCCGCGCTGCGGCTTGCCGGACAGAAGCGCGCGGCGGCGGTGGAGACGGAGCTGGCGGCGGCTGCCGCGGCGATGGCTCAGCCGCGCGGACCGGCAGGTCCCAGGGCGCAGGAGAGGGGGCAGGCGAGGGCGCTTCGCTTGCGCCGCCATTCGTTGCGCCGGCGTCGAGGCTGGTGGACTCGGCAGGGCCAAAACCGAACCCGTCATCGAAGGCCGGCGGCTGCTCGGAACTGGATCTGCTCGGCTCTCTCGACAGCGGCGTGGAGTCGAGGCCGAAGGGATCGTCGAACGATGGCTTGGCGCCGTTTCTGTCATTGGGCTCGGGCGCCGGCGTCGCCACGGGGTCGAGGCTGAACGGATCGTCGAACGCCTGCGAACTGCGTTCGTTGGACTGCGCACGTGCGAATGCGCCCGGCACCGGCTTCTCGAACGGATCGGGCAGATCGGCGGGTCGCGGCCGTCCCGGCTCTTCTTGCGTCGTGGACGAAAAGAAATCGTCGCCGCCGAGGCTGACCGGCGCCCGCGACGCCGCCGGATTGCTGGCGGGCGCCGAGGGTCTATGGGCCGGCGCTTCGGTTTTCGCCGTCTGCAGATCGACCCACACCACATAGTCGCCCAGCCGCAGCCGCATGCCGCTTTGCAGGCGCGCGGTATTTCCCGCGCCGAGCGGGCTGGCGGCATCGTCGATGAACAACCCGCTGCTGGAGGTGTCGGTGACGAAATAGCCGCCCTGCTTGGTGGTGATCTTGCAGTGGGCGCGCGAGACGAACATGTCGGGATCGTTGATCTGCCAGTCGGCGTCCGCGCTGCGACCGATCACCAGCTCACCCTCGTCCAGCCGCGCCTGCCGCGTGACTTGCGCGCGTGGTCCCTGTTCGAGCGTCAGCAGCAGGCTCATGCCGCCACCTCTTCCCGCCAGCCGACTATGGTCCGCAGCCGCATGTCGTCGGCATCTCCCTTTTCGACGGGCCGTTTCAGCCAGGTGGTGCGGGCAAGCTGGACGGTTCCGAGCTTCGCCGGTGGCACTGCCTTTGCCGCAAGAACGATCCTCAGATCGACATCGATGGTTTCGCCGATCAGGTCGCGCACCGCCTGCTTCAACAGCTTCAGCCGCTCGCCGCCCGGCAGGAAGGCCTTGTAATCCTTGTAGCTCAGCGCGCCGATGCGCAGCTCGATGCGGCTCTGTCGGCTGAACGAGCGCGGGCCGATGGTGGCGCTGCGGCCGAGCGTGGCATAGCTGCCGGCAAGCCGCGTCTGCAGCGCCTTGGGGATGGTCATCCAGGCGGCGACAAACTCCTTCAGCACCACCGGCACCTTGAAGGCTTCTGCCAGGAACAGGGTCAGCCGCTCGGGGCCGTCGACCTGGCTGGCGAGCGAGGCGGCCTGGCGAAGTTTTACTGCATCGAGTTCGGCATCCTGCGTGCCCGGCAGCCCGATGCCGGCCATTGCCTCCAGCATGGAACGGACGCGGCCGCCGACCCCGCGTTCGACCTGCACCGCCGGATGCGCATCCGCCCAGGCGCGGTAGTAGAGCGCGATCATCCGGTGCTGCAGGATGTTGACGAAATCGACGAAGGTCGTGTCGCTCGTCTGCCGTGCCTCGGCACCGGCATACCAGCGTTGCGACAGGCGATCGAGCACCCAGCGCGTCAGATGCAGCGGCATCGGCCCTTCGGGCCCGAGCAGGCCGAGATTGTTGACCGTAACGCGCGCCGGCGACGTGTCCGTCGGCTCGCGGAAATCCACCACATCCTGCACCGCGAAGGACAGCCGCACATTCTGTCCGAGCCTTGCCGGCTCGCGGTCCGGCCGACCGGAATGGCCGAACAGGCCGCCTTGCCGTTCCAGCCGGCGCAGCAGTTCGAAGAAGTCGAAACTCTCGGACAGGGTCGCGGCTCGCTCTAGATCAGGTAGCGATTGCCGGGCGTCATCGGCCATGGCACATCCTCCTGTTTCTGGAGCAACCGCGTGCGCGTGCGCACGAACCCGTTTATCCCGGCATGGCGGGCGAACAGCCGCGACAGCAGGCCCGACAGCAGCAAGGTGCTTTGTCCTGCCAGCACCGACTGGTCGACATGCAGGGTCACTTCCGTGCCGCGGCCGAAACACATCGGTCCGTCGATCGCCAGCCGCTCGATCACCGCGCGCGAGTCGATGCGCACGATCGAGCGCACATTGCGGGCAAGCCCGGGATCGCCGCGTTCGGCGTAGAGATCGAGCAGCGCGTGCAGCGGATCGACGCCGCGGCCTTCCTTGGCCAGGCTGAGGAAGTTGAGCGCCAGCTGTGACACCAGCCGCCAGGCGAGATCATCGGCGCGCGACTCGCCGTCGGCGCCGGCCGGCAGCGCCGCGGGGATGGCCGGCTGCGGCGAACGCAATGCGCCGAGCAGCCGCACCGTCTCCACCGGGTCGCCGGCTTCCAGCGTCAGGTTAGGCGTGTCGTCGAGGATGGCCAGGTCGCGGTTGGTGCACAGCGCCACGATGTCGACGCGCTTCAGCGGCCGGTTGGCTTGACTGTGGACCGGGCGCGAGATCGCCAGGAAGACGTCGTCGCCGGCATAGGAGGTGCGCGTCACGCCCTGGCTGCGCTCGTCCTCGGTCGGCCGGCGCGGCCGCCGCTCGGTCGAATAGACCCAGCCGCTGCCACGGTTTTGTCCAAGGCTGAAGAGCTCCGGTATGTCCGCATCGGGACCTTCGGCGTCAGCATCTTCGACGCGGATCACGCGGTAGATCTCAAAATCGCGCGCGCGCGTGCGGTCGGCGTGCAGCACCTGGCGCGTCTTGCGGTGATCGAGCTCGATGACGTTGCACTCGCGCTCGAAGAGATTGATGATCGGCGTCGCGAAAAGTTCGAAATCCGCCGGCGACAGATCGGCGAGCTCGGGCACCGGGCGCCTGAACAGGAAGATGATCTCAAGCCCCGCCTGGCATTTGCGCACCACCGGCTGCAAGCCGGTTACGCGCGCATAATGGAAGCGCTCGGGCATCATGAAATATTCGCGCAACAGGCGGTAACCTTCGAAGGTCGGCCGCGTGCGCGGCATCATCGCCTCGGCATCGGCGATGCCAACCATCTCCGGCGCCGGCAGGGGCGACAGCGGATTGGTCTTGCCTTCAGGTCTTGCGCCGACGCCAGAGCAGACGCCGAAGATCGCGTCGAACGTCAGCGGCGCCTTGGTGCGGTTGGCGAAGTAGAGGTCAAGCCGGTCGAGCGCCAGTTCGCTCAGTTTGACCTTTCCGGTCGGGGCAAGCGTGATGCGAAGTGCGGCTTCGCCGCCCTTGCCACCGATCGGGCCAATGCCGGCGGCGGCCAATGCGCTGCGATCCTGGAAATAGCCGACCGAACTGATTGCGATCGGAAACAGCGTCATGTCCTGCGCCGTGGTGAATGTGCAGCGTGTCGACAGGCCGGCCTGCAGGCTGGAGACCAGCCGCGTGCCGCGCTTGACGACATGGCCGGCAAGCATGGTCTGCACCTGCTGGCCGGGCTTCAGCACCACCATGGCGGTTGCCGGCGCCGGCGTGACGAGATCGGGATAAAGCACGTCGAGGATGGCGCGCGAGAACCGCGAGCGTTCGGCATCCACCTTCAGCCGCGTGCGCGCGGCGAGAAAGGCGACGCCGTCGAGCAGCCGCTCGACATAGGGATCGGGACACGGCACCGTATCCAGCGACAGATTGCGCGCGACGGCCGGATGCATGTCGGCGAACTCCGCCGCCAGCCCGCGTATGTGGGACAGTTCTTCCTCGTAATATTCTACGAAGACCCGGTCCATCTCAGGCTTCCCTGAACTCGGTGCGCGCCACGCCGTTGTCGAGATTGATCGTCGTGCGCAGGCGCATGCGTTCAGGCGTCGGCGTCATGATCAGCACCGCGTCGATCTCGATCTTCAGGCCGGTCTTGTCGCCAAGATTGACCGTGACCTTCGTCGCGCTCTCCTTCAGCCGAGGCTCGAAGGTGGCGAGCACCGCGCGAATCTCACGCGCCAGCACATCGCGGTCGAAGTCGCGCGACGAACGGCCCGAGAAGGACGGCACGCCATAATTGACGACGCTGCGGCGCACCTCCGGAAAGTCGTCCAGCGCTGTCGGGCTGTCGATCATCTGCTCGGCTTCGAGATCGGAAAGCATGGGCGTCGATTCGAAGCGTTCGGTGTTGAACAACGCCTCGATGTCGCGCCGCACGGCCTCGCGCAGCACGTCGGGCGACACCACGATGCCGCGGCTTTCGAGCTCGCCGCGATGCCGGTTCTGAAACGCCAGCCTGTGCAGCCGGCGTTTCTGATCGGGGTTCAATGCGTCGTCGGCGTCGATCCGCCTCGGACCGTCCGCCAGCAGCTCGTCCAGGCGCTCGTCGCCGAGTTCGTCATGCAGAGCCTGCCTGAGCCCGTCTATCTCGGAACTCAGGCCGGGCAAATCGTTGACGAGGCGGTCCCAGAGCGAAGGCTGTACTGCCTCGCGCTTGGCCCGTGAACCGCCCGCCGTTGCCTTGTCCGCGGCAGGGCGTTTTGCACGCCCCTCACTTGCCGACATAGACATCCATTTCGGCTTCGTCATTGTCGTCATAGACGAACTTGATCTTCTTGTAGGCGAAGGAGACCTCCTCCTGGATCAGGTCGGCTTCATCATCGGCCTGCGACATGTCGTATTCCATGATCGAGGCGTCGGTCAGGGTGACGACCAGATAGTCCTTGCTCTCGCCGTCGATGGTCCGCCGTGCGGAGAACTTGACCTCGTCCAGCGCCTTGTTCTCGAACAGGGCCTTGGCCAGATAGGGCGAGGCCTTGTCATAGTGCTTGGTGAACTTGATCATGCCCATCGACACGCGGCCGCGGCGCGAGAGCGAATTGGGGTCATAGGGCGCGACCATCTTGTAGTCGACGCCATGGATCTCGATCTCGTCGTCGTGGCCGTCGCGCGTGCTGGGGCCCTTGATATCCGGAACTTTCAAAAAACCGTCGATCTTCATTGTGGGCATTTTCGTTCTCCACCGCTTTCAACAAAACAAGGTTGGTTGCTGCAATCAGGTCTTCACGGACGGCAATTCCGACACCAGCCGGAGCGAGGCGTTGATGCCTTCCAGCTGATAGTGCGGGCGCAGATAGAAGCGGGCGTTGTAGTAGCCCGGCCGGCCCTCCACGCTGTCGACCTGCACCTCGGCGGCGGCAAGCGGACGCTTGGCGCGCGCCTTGTCGTCGGCAAAGGCCGGGTTGGCCAGCACGTACCGGTTGATCCATTCGGTCAACCAGATCTGCATGTCGGAGCGTTCCTTGAACGAGCCGATCTTGTCGCGCGCAATCGCCTTGAGGTAATGCGCGAAACGGGAAACCGGGAACAGATACGGCAGGTTGGCGGAGAGCCGTTCGTTGGACTGGGCGTCGGGATCGACCAGGCGTCCGGCGCGCGTCTCGTCGTCCTGCAGCGAGTGGGCGCCGATGAAGGCGGCCAGATCGGTGTTCTTGCGATGCAGGATCGGCATCAGGCCGAGTTTGGCCAGTTCCGCCTCGCGCCGGTCATCGATGGCGACCTCGGTCGGGCATTTCATCGCGATCGAGCCGTCGTCCGTCGGGAAAGCGTGCACCGGCAGGTTGAGCACCGTGCCGCCATTCTCGACGCCGCGGATCTGCGTGCCCCAGCCATAGAGCTTGTGGCTGCGGTTGATGTTGACGCCCATCGGGAAGGCGGCGTTCATCCAGACATATTTGTTGTGGTCACCCTGCACCTCCTCCTCGAAGGAGAAGCCCTTGACCGGAACGGTCTCGGACCCGTAGGGCAGACGCGCCAGCACGCGCGGCATGGTCAGCCCGATATAGCGGGCGTCCTCGCTCTCGCGCAGCGACTGCCACGAAGCATAGGCCGGATTGCTCACGATCATCTGCAGGTCCTGCGGATTGGGCAGTTCCTGCCAGCTGTCCATGCGGAACAGCCGCGGCGAGGCGGCGGCGATGAACGGCGTGTGCGCCGAGGCGCAGATGCCGGAGATGTTGCGCAGCAGGCCGACGTCGCGCGGATGGTTCGAAAACTCGTAAGCGCCAACGATGCAACCGATCGGCTCGCCGCCGAGCATCGAATACTCGTCCGTGTAGACTTTCTTGAAGATCGGGCTCTGGTCCCACATCTGGCCTTCATAGTCTTCAAGCGTGTCGGCCAGTTGCTCCTTGGAGATGTTCATCACCCGGATCTTGAGATGCTTGGCATCCGTCTCGGTGTTGTTGATGAGATACCAAAGGCCGCGCCATGTGCCTTCCATCTCCCGCACTTCCGGTGCGTGCAGGATTTCGTTGACCTGCGTCGTCAGCATCTTGTCGATGCCGGCGATCAGCGACTTGATCGACTTGATCGAATTCGACGAAATCGTCGTCGTCTCCGAGCGCGACTGCGCCGCCAGCGCCAGGTTGCGCACAAGCTGCTGCAGCTTCTCGCTGTCGTCCTTCTTGACCTTGAAGTCCTTTTCCAGCAGCTGGCTGAACTCGCCGAGATCGACGGCCTCGGCCTCGGCGACGGATGCTGCGGTCTTTTGCTGTTCGGCCATGATTTATTCCTCACCCTTGTCGTCGGACAGCGCCTGGGCAGCGATCTGGCCAAGCAGCGGCTGATTGTTCAGCAGCTGCGCGATGCGCTTTTCGGCATCGACGCGACCGTCCATGAAGCCGAGCAGTTCCTCGAGCTGGCGCCGCATCTTGAGGATCTCGGCCAGTTGCGGCACCTGTTCAGCGATCTTGTCAGGGGCGAAATCGCCCATCTTGGTGAAGGTCAGGTCGAGTGCGAGCTCTTCGTCGCGCTCCTGGCCTTCGGCCTGCGGCAGCGTGTTCTTCACCCGCGCCTTGACCCTGGGCCCCATTGCTTCCATGAATTTGGGGAAGCGGTTGGCATCGGTCTCGACAAAGGAACGGTCGAGCACCGTCTTTGCCGCCTCCCGGGTCTGCGATGCGCCCGACAGGTCGGCCATCACGCCCATGACGAACGGCAGTTCGATCGTCGTCGGGCTGCCGTAGGTTTCGACATCGTAGGCGATCTGCACGCGCGGAGCGCGATTTCGCTCGATGACCTTCGCTTTGCTTTCGGCTGGCATGTGTTGCTACCTTTCATCCTTTTGGGCAGTCTTCTTGGCGTCGGGAACGCCGGCGAGCAGCCGGAATTCCTTCAGCCCCGACGGGGCGAGATCTTCCATCAGTTCAACAAAATCCATGTGCACCATCCGGCGTACCCGGCGGGCGAGATGCGGGATCGGACTCGACGGCTCGGTGCGGTCGTAGAAGGCCACCACAAGGTCGAGGCACTTCACCACATCGTCGCGCGAGGAAATCCTGTCGGGGAGCCCCGCATTTGGCTCTGCGTAGCTTGCCATCGTCTCGGCTCCATGACCGTTTCTGGCCGGTATTGCCGGGCTTGCCGTGGCAGGCGCCGGACTGGCAGCGCCATTCGTCGTCGCCGCGGCCGTCGTTTCCACCGCCGTGTTGCGTTCCAGCGTCGTCAGCAAACGCTGCAGGAACCGCTTTAATTCCGGAACCGCCGCACCATTGCCTTCAAGCCGGGCGTTCAGCGCCGTGTCGACCGCGTCGAGCGCTCCGATCGCGCCGTGAGCATTGGCGATCAGTGCCGTCATCTGTTCACCGGCCTGATCCATCTGCGCCGCGCATCCGCTGCCCACCCGGTTCAGGAGCTGCCCATGCGCGCTGACCAGCGCTGCCTTTTCGGCGGCATTCAATCCCGACGCCGCTTCCTGAAGCATGACGCGATCGTCGAGCGCGCCCTGTTCCAGATCGCGTCCAGTGATCGGCCCCATGGGTCGTGGGGCGAAGAAAACCATCTGCCTGAGGTCAGCCAGCAGCCCGTCCTGGCTATTCTGCAGGTCGGCCAGCGCGTTGAGGCGGCGCAAGGCGGCGTCGCGCGGCTGACCGCCGGGCCGCAGCGCCGGGTGCATCGTCTCCCAATGCGCCTCGAAAGTCCGCGCGATCAGTGTCAGGCCCTGCGCCAGCCCGGCGAGCCCTTCTTCATTGGCGAGCGCCCGGGCGACGATGACAAGCAGGCGCAGGTCGCGGCCATGTGAACGCAATTCCTCGGCTTTGCCAAGAACGGCAGGCCAATCGACGGGAATCGTCGATTGCGCGGCAGGCTTGTTGCGCCCGTCATGGACAACCTTGACCTGCGGCTCGGTGAGGCGCTCGAGCTCGTGAAAGACCGGATCGTTGCGCAAGTCTTCGCCTGACGGATTTTCACCGTCCAACGGAGCAAGCCAGAGTGCGAGATCGATCACAGCTACCCCCAGCGACCGGCTCTAAAACCGTACGTGACCCAACGTTAGCACACGGTTGCACCCTACCACAATTCGGCAAACCGCTCAAAAGTTAACGGGCGCTACCGCGAGCCAGTGCAACTGCATCTCGAAGGGCGCAATCTATGGCCCGCTTGCCCGGCCCCGTATGTGAAGCGCATCGCATAGAATTTGAAAAATTCGTGGTTGTCTGCATTTGGTGGCGCGGGACTTTCCACAAAGGGAAGCGGCCGGCTGAATGACGCGCTTTGTCAAGCGGCTGCTTATGTGGCAGGCTGTCGACGGGCAGATTGCAGGAGCACGTTCGATGGAACAGCGCCGGTCGTCGCAGAGTGTCAAACGCAAGGAACTGGTCGACAAGCTGAACCCGACCAGCAAGCGGGCCTTCGGCGCAGCGGCCGCAGCGGCAAAGCTTCGCGGCAACCCTTATGTCGAACTTGTCCACTTCATCGAGCAACTGGTGCTTTCGGAACGCAGCGACGTTCAGATGATCCTTGCCGATGCCGATGTTGATATGGGCAAACTGGCCGGCGACATGAGCCGCGCGGTCGACAAGCTGCCCTATGGCGCCACCTCGATCGAGGAATTTTCCGATCATATCTTTCATGCCATCCAGGAAGCCTGGAGCTTGGCCGGGCTGCAGTTCAAGGCCGATGAGGTCCGCAGCGCGCATATTATCCTTGCCTGCCTGAAGACACCGGTGCTGGAGGGCCTGGTGTCGAAGATCAGCGCCGAGTTCGACAAGATCGACGCCGACGCGGTCATTGCCCGCTTTGCTGAAGTGGTGGAGGGCTCGCTTGAGGCCGGCGCCTCGGCTGCGGCTCCTCCCGCAGCCGAGGCGCCACGGCGGGCTCCGGGCGGGGATTCTGCGCTGGCCAAATACGCCACCGATCTGACTCAGCGTGCCCATGACGGCAAGATCGATCCGGTCGTCGGCCGCGATCCGGAGATACGGCAGATCATCGATATCCTGATGCGGCGCCGGCAGAACAACCCGATCCTGACCGGCGAGGCCGGCGTCGGCAAGACAGCGGTGGTCGAGGGCTTTGCCTTGCGCATCGCCCAGGGCGACGTACCGCCGCCGCTGCAAGGCGTCAGCGTGCGCATGCTCGATGTCGGTCTGATGCAGGCCGGCGCCAGCGTCAAGGGCGAGTTCGAAAAGCGCCTGAAGGCGGTCATCGACGAGGTTCAATCCTCCGAAAAGCCGATCATCCTGTTCATCGACGAGGCGCACACCTTGATCGGCGCCGGCGGTGCTGCCGGAACCGGCGACGCCGCCAATCTGCTCAAACCGGCGCTGGCGCGCGGCGAATTGCGCACCATCGCGGCAACCACTTGGGCCGAGTACAAGCAGCACATCGAAAAGGATCCGGCGCTCACCCGCCGTTTCCAGGTGGTCAAGATCGACGAGCCGTCGGAAGCGGTGGCCGTGCTGATGCTGCGCGGCGTTGCCGGCGTGCTCGAACAGCACCATGAGGTGCAGATCCTGGATGAGGCGATCGAGGCGGCGGTCGGCCTGTCGCATCGCTACATCCCGGCCCGGCAATTGCCGGACAAGGCGGTCAGCCTGCTCGACACCGCTTGCGCCAGGGTCGCGGTCTCGCAGCATGCGACGCCGGCCGAGGTCGAGGACATATTGCGCCGCCGCCAGGCGCTGGAGGTCGAAAGCGGCATCATCGGCCGAGAGGCAGCGATCGGCATCGAAGTGGCCGACCGGCAGGCGCGGGTCGACGCCGGGCTTGCCGAGACCGAGACCACGCTCGCCGCCGCCGAGGAGCGTTGGGAGCGCGAAAAGGCGCTGGTCGCCGAGATCCTCGAATTGCGGGCGCGGCTGCGCGGTGGCGGCGTGCCGCTCGATGAGGTGGCGACCGCTGAGGCCGATGCCGAAACGGCGGCGCCGGACGCGGAAAAGACCAAGGTGCCGAAGGCCGAGGCGCCAAAGGCTGAAACACCTAAGGCTGAAAAGCCCAAGGCCAAGGCGGCCAAAGCCAAGGGCGAGGCGCTTGCGGATACAGAGGCGGCGCCGTCAGATCCGGCAGCCGATCTTGCGCGGCTGCGTGAACTCATGGCCGAGCTTGCCACCGCGCAGGGCGAGACCCCGCTGATCCTGCCCTCCGTCGACCGCAATGCGGTGGCTGCCGTGGTTCAGGATTGGACCGGCATCCCGACGGGGAGAATGCTGTCCAGCCAGACCGAGAAGGCGCTCAAGCTGGCAACAACTTTGTCAGAACGCGTTGTCGGCCAGGACCACGCCATGGAGATGATCGCCAAGCGCGTGCAGACCAGCCGCGCCGGGCTCGGCGCGCCGGAAAAGCCGGTCGGTGTGTTCCTGCTCTGCGGCCCCTCGGGCGTTGGCAAGACGGAGACGGCGCTGGCGCTGGCCGAAACGCTCTATGGCGGCGAGCAGAACCTGATCTCGATCAACATGTCGGAGTTCCAGGAAGCGCACACCGTTTCGACGCTGAAGGGCGCACCGCCCGGTTATGTCGGCTACGGCAAGGGCGGCATCCTGACCGAGGCCGTGCGCAGAAAACCCTATTCGGTGATCCTGCTCGACGAGGTCGAGAAGGCGCATCCCGACGTCCACGAGATCTTCTTCCAGGTCTTCGACAAGGGCATGATGGACGACAGCGAGGGCCGGCGCATCGACTTCAAGAACACGCTGATCCTGCTGACGTCCAATGTCGGCTCTGAAGTGATCATGGAGCGCACCGGCAACGGCACGGTGAGGGCAGGGCTCGAGGGCCTCGACGCCGCCTTGCGGGCCCCGTTGCTGAAGGTCTTTCCAGCGGCCTTCCTAGGTCGCGTGGTGACCATCCCCTACTATCCGCTCTCGGATTCGATGATTGAGGCCATCACCCGCCATCAGTTCGGCAAGATCGCGCGGCGGCTGCGCGCCAGCCACGACGCCGAGCTGGTGATCGGCGACGGTGTCATGGCGCTGGTCAAGGCGCGCTGCACCGAAATCGAGTCCGGCGGCCGTATGATCGACGCCATCCTCACCAACACGCTGCTGCCCGAACTCAGCCGCGGCGTGCTGAACCGTTCGCTCGACGGCGAGAAGATGACCAAGGTGACGGTGAGCGCTTCCGCCGACGGGTTTGCCTATTCGTTCGAATAGGCCTGACCGCGAGCCTTCGCCGGCCTACTGCTGCGGTGTCTCCGCCTCGGCGCGGATCAGCTTGATGTCGGCGCCCGCCGCCCAGGCGCTGATATCTTCGCGGCGCAACGCCGCCGCCATCATGTCGGGAAACAGGTCGGGCGTGCAGGCGAAGACCGGAATGCCAAGCGCCGCGACCGAGGCCGACATCGCCGGATCGTAGCCCGGCCGGCCCTGGTCGGTCAGCGCCAGCAGCACCACGACATTGACGCCGGACCGGACCAGCGCCGCCAGTCGCCGCAGCAAGTCCTGGCCATTGCCGCCTTCATAGAGGTCGGTGATCAGCACGAAATGGGACTTGGTCGGCCGCTCGATGCGGTCGGCACAATAGGCGACCGCCTGGTTGATGTCGGTGCCGCCGCCGAGCTGCACGCCGAACAGCACCTCGACCGGATCGCTGAGCTCTTCGGTCAGGTCGACGATTGCCGTGTCGAAACAGACGAGCTTGGTGCGCACCACCGGCAGCGACGCCATCACAGCGGCGAAGATCGAGGCGTAGATCACCGAGCTCGCCATCGAGCCTGACTGGTCGACGCACAGCACCACCTCATCGAGATCGACCAGCCGGCGCTGCTTGCGCATGAAGCCGACCAGCTTCTCCGGCACGATGGTTTTGTGTTCGGGCTGGTAGTGGCGAAGATTGGCCGAGATGGTGCGCGGCCAGTCGATGTCGCGCTGGCGCGGGCGGTTGGTGCGTCGCGACTTGTCGAGCGCGCCGCGGATCGCCTCGGCGGTCTTCTGTTCCAGCCGCTGCATCAGCTTGGCGACGATGTCGGCGATGATGGTGCGGGCAATGTCCTTGGTCTTGGCCGGCATCACCGAGCGCAGCGAAATCAGGTCGGCGACGAGGTTGACGTCGGCCTCGATCGCCTTGAGGAATTCCGGCTCCATCAGCATCTGCTTCAGGTTCAGCCGTTCGAAGGCATCCTTCTGCACGATCTGAACGACCTGTGCCGGAAAGAAGGAGCGGATATCGCCCATCCATTGCGCGACGCGCGGCGCCGAGCGGCCAAGCCCGCCGCGCCGCTTGCGCGGGTCGGCATCGCCATTGGCGCCGTCGCCGTAAAGCGCATCGAGCGCCGACGACAGTTTTTTGTCGTCGCTGGAAAGGGCTGAGGAGGACTCGTCATCGGCGCCGATCGCCAACCGCCAGCGGCGCTCGCGCCCGCCATCGGCTGATGCTGTGGCGCCATCCGCGTTTGTCTCGTCTTCCATCATCACGCTCCGCTCGCAAGCAGGGGCCCAAGCCTCTCCAGGTGCCTGCGCCAACCCTCACCACCGTCCGGCGCCGGCGTCAGCCCGGCCGGCAGCCTGGCGGCGCGGCCGAGCACGGCCTCGATCAGCCGCCGGCGCTCCATCGAGTCCAGATTGGAGAAGACGCGGCGCAGCAGCGGCAGATGCGCAATGAAGGCATCCTCGTCGAGCGATTTCAGCCACGCATCGACCGCGCCGCGCAGACCCTCATCATAGATCAGCCGCTGACCGGCGGTGCTGAAGAAACCTTCGAAGAAACCCGCCGCCTGTGCCACCGGTGTCCCCGGCGACAGCCTGCGCCCGAGCAGCCCGGCGGCGTCCTCGGCCGACAGCTGGCCGGCCTCGTAGAGCAGATGCGCAGCGCAGCCGGCAAGCAGCGCCGTGGAGCGCGACCCATCCAGCACGCCGGTCAGCCCGTTGCGCCAGGCGTCGAGCACGTCTTCGCCGGGCTCGACCAGCCGGATCGCCGTGTCGGCCTTGCGCATCGCGCCGACCAATGTCGTCGCGGCCTGCTCGTCGAGGTCGCGCACTGCATAGGGCAGCGCGATCGCGCCTTCGACGATCAGCCGTTCCAACAAACCGGACAGCCGGTTGGTTTCGGTCTTGCGCGCCTCGCCATAGCGGATGATGTCGGCAAGCGGCGGCACCGAGGCCAGCATCTCCAGGCATTCGCTGCTGTGCGCCGCGCGCGCCTCTAGCGCCGCAAGGCCGGCGCTCGAAGCCTCCGACAGATCCGCAGTGATGGCGCTCTGGACCAGGGCTGCCAGCGTGTCGAGGCTGGTAGCGGCGCCGAGCATCTGGGTCAGGCGGCCATTGGCGGCCTTTTCGATGGTCGGGCCATAGATCAGGTTCTCGACCAGGCGCACGGCATATTCCGGCTCCCAGGCCAGCGTCCATTTTTCGCGAAACGTGCCGCGGCTGCGGCCGGCATCGGCCAGCTTGCCCCATTGCACGCCAAGCACGTTCAGCCGGTGCAGCAAGGTCGAGCGAAACAGTCCGCTGTCGCTGCGCAGGTCGACGGACAGTTCGCGCTCCAGCGCCTCCGGCTTCAGCCGCGCCGCCTTCTGGTTGCGCTGCAGATCCTCGATCAGCGGCGCCAGCGGCGTATCCGGCGGAATCTCGCCGACATCGGCACCCAACAGCAGCTCGGCTTCGACCAGTGACCACAGCACCGCCTCGCCGTTGAACAGCGCCGCGATCGCGGCATCACGCAATTCCTCGAAACCGGGTTTTGGCCGCTCGCGAATGGCGGCCAGCGTGCGGGCAAGCCGCTCGGCCTCGATCAGCGATGCCGTCGACACCAGATGCCCCTTCGCCCGCAGCACCGCCGCGATCATCGCCAGCCACAGCGTCGCGGCTTCGCGCCGCTCGCGCGTGCGCCACAGATGCTTGCACCAGCCGGGCGCAACCACGCCGGCGCCATAACCGTAGCCCAGCGCCAGCCGCGGTCCCGTCCAGGGCGCCCATGTCATCGTGCTCTTGCGCCGGGCAATTCCTTTGATCACCGCCTGGTCGTTCTTCTGCGTGTGGGTGGCCTGCAGGGCCGGCACGTGCCATGCGCCGCACACGACGGCGATCGGTCCGTCGAACTCCTTGCGCGCGGCAGCGATTTCCAGCCGCATATGCGCTTCACGTTTGGCCTCGAACGGCGCGATTGTGCCTTCGCCGTCGCGCAGCGTCGTCATCGCATCGGCGATGGCCGCGAAGATCGGACCGGGCTGCGGGTTTTGCTCGATAATGTCGGCCCACCAGCTTTCGCCATCCTCATAGCCTGCGGCCTCAGCCAGCGTGCCGATCGGATCGCGATGCGATGCCGTCTCGCCATCCGCGCCGGCTTCGTCCTTGGGCTCAGCCGTGTCGGCCTCATCGGTCTTGTCGGCGCTCTCCGTCGCCGTCGCGAACCGCGCCGACGACGGCAAGTCGATGAACCTGAGCGCCGCCTTGTTCTCCACCGCCCACACCGCCGCCTGGTATTCGGGCGAGAACTCGGCGAATGGCCAGAAGCTGGTCGCGGCCGGCTCGTCCTCGGGATAGCAAAGCAGCGCCACCGGCGGCTGCATTTCCGAACGCGCCAGCAGCGGCAGCAGTGCGGACGCGTCGCTCGGCCCTTCGATCAGCACCGCGACCGGCTGCAGGTCGCGCAGCGCCTGCACCAGGCTGGCGGCGGAGCCCGGCCCGTGATGGCGGATGCCGAAATAGGTGACGTCGCTCATGACCTCAGATCGCTGCGTTCAGCGCCGCGTAATAGCCGGCATAGTCGGGCCGCTTCTTGAGCACCGTTTCGAGATATTCCTCCAGCACCACCTTGTCCTGCACTGGGTCCTTGATGATGGCGCCGACAAGGCTGGCGGCGAGGCCTTCGGCGCCGAGCTTGCCGCTGTCGAACCACGCCGCCTGGCTGAGGCCGCCGACCATGGTGGCGATCGCCTCGGCGGTCGACAGCGAGCCCGAAGGCGTCTTCAGCGTCACCTTGCCGTCGGCGGTGGCGCCGGAGCGCAGCTCGCGGAAAATGGTCAGCACGCGGGCGATCTCCTCGCCGACATTTTTCGGCACCGGCAGGTCGAGCCCGCCAGCCATCTCGTCGACCCGTTTGGAAACGATCGCCACCTCTTCGGCCATGTCTTCTGGCAGCGGCAGCACCACCACGTTGAAGCGGCGCTTCAGCGCCGAGGATAGTTCGTTGACGCCCTTGTCGCGGTTGTTGGCGGTGGCGATGATGTTGAAGCCGCGCTGGGCGTAGATCGAGGTGTTGAGTTCCGGGATCGGCATCATCTTTTCCGACAGCACGGTGATCAGCGTGTCCTGCACGTCCGAGCCCATGCGCGTCAGCTCTTCCAGCCGGCACAGCTTGCCGCTTTCCATCGCGCGGTAGAGCGGCGTCGGCACCAGCGCGTCCTGGCTCGGGCCCTTTGCCAGAAGCTGGGCATAGTTCCAGCCATAGCGGATCTGGTTCTCATCGGTGCCGGCCGTGCACTGCACGATCAGCGTGGAATTGCCCATGATGGCGGCGGCGAGATGTTCCGACACCCAGGATTTCGCGGTGCCGGGAACGCCGAGCAACAGCAGCGCGCGATCGGTGGCAAGTGTGGCCACTGCTGTTTCCATCAGCCGGCGGCGGCCGACATACTTTGGCGATATCACGGTGCCGTCAGTCGCTTTGCCGCCGAGCAGATAGGTCAGCACGGCCTTCGGCGACAGGCTCCACCCCGCCGGCTTCTGGCGGTCGTCATTGCGCGCCAGCGCCTGCAGTTCGGACGCATAGGCCTGCTCGACCGGGAGGCGGATGGCTGCGTTCATGGTGCTGTTCTCCGATTGCTCATGTGTTGGGTCCAGGCCCGGTCAGGGCCGCGTTGAGGCGAAGGAAAGCGAGCGAGGCGGCCGCCGGCGGCATGCCGGCCGCGACAACGTCGCCGATCAGTTTTTCGGCCGTCGCCGCTGTGCCAAGAAAGCCCATCGTTTCCAGGGCGTGGTCCGCGCTTCGCTTCGCGGGCTCGTCGTTTCCCGCAACCTTGGAGCGCAGTGCCGACAGCGCCTTGCCATTTGTCAGATCGCCCCATTCAAGCCAGCTTGCCTCGGCGCCTTCCACCAGGTTGAGCGCTTCAAGATTCTGCGCGTCCTTCAGGATTTGCCTGATCAGGGTACGCTTCCTGCCGCTGTCCAGGCGCAACATGAGGTGGAAGACGAAAAGCGCCGGCTTGCCACCTTCGGCGACAAGCGTGTCCGCCAACAGCGCCACCGTGGCATCGCTGCCGGACACCGCGACCATCCGAACGAGAGACAGATCCGCTTTGTCGTCGACACCGAATTGCCATGCCTCGATAAAATCGGATTCTGTTTTGCCGAAACGCGCGGCAAGATCGACCAGGTAGCAGCTTGCAAACAGGTCGACGCGACGACTTTCCTGCGCAGCCGATTTGAGTTTTGCCGGCGTGTAGGTGGTGCGGCGGCGGATGAAGCCGGATTTGCCCTCTGCGATGAAGGCGGCGAGTTCGGTAACAGAATCGTCGGCTCCGCCATCGCCGGCGCGGCCGTGCTCGCCCAGCCTTGCCAGCAGCCGGCCCGCCAGTTCCTGCACCTTGCCGGAGCGGTCGGTGGCGAGGCTCTTCAGGAACGGCGCGTCCTGAGGCGTCAGACCGAAATGCATCAGTTCGATCAGTGCCAGCCTGATTTCCGCCGGTTCGCCCGGTGCCTTGGCTTCGATCAGGCTGCGGGCCGTGGCCGGGTCGCGGCGACGCATCTCGGCCAGCGCAATGCGCCGTGCAGCGGGATAGAAGTCGTCCCAATTCTGCGCCGTCAACTGCTCCTGCGGGGCAATCTTCAGCCCCTCGACGCTGGCCTGCCAGTCGATCCAGGGGGCGTAGACGTCAGGACTGTTTTGATCCGATGCCGCCGGCATCCAGTCCATTGGATGCAACACGTAGCCGCGGCTGGCGACAAGCGTCGCCACGCGCGCCTTACGCCGCGCATCGGCGGCATTCTTCAGGGCCGCCCGCAACAGCGGCCGTAACCGCTCCGGCAGCAGCGGCAGGCCAAGCCTTGGCAGCGGCTGGCGGCGCTTCAGCGTCTTCGGCGCCGCAGGCCGCAAGCCGACATCGAGCGCCTGCGCGGCGATCGCCAGCAACAGCCGCTCGCGTTCGTCCGGAGTTGCGCCGCCGGCGATGTCCTTCCACGCGGCTGGGGCCAGATCGAATGTGGTTCCGCCGGTGATCCAGCAGTCGCGCATCGTCGCCAGGCCGGTCAGTTCGAGCTCGTTCATGACAGATCGAGCCTCCCGAAGCCGCTTTGCGCGGCCAAGAGATCGAGCCGCGCACCGTTCCAAAGTGCTGCCGTGGCCGCGAGATCGAGGCCAAGCACTGTCTGATCGACGGTTCCGGCGACCGGCAAAGCGATACCTTGCGGGTCGTGCGCTGCTTGCCACCAGGCGGCGCCACGCTCGTCGAGCAGGATCGCACCGGCCGGCAGCATCAGCGGGCAGTCGGTGGACCAGGGTGCTGCGTCCTGATGCGATGTATGCGCCGCGAGCGGATCCTTGATGGTGCCGAGGCCGAAATCGGGCCAGGCGCCGGACGTGACATCGCCCTTGCGTTCTGCCACCAGCGCGCGCAGCGGCTGGCGCGACGGGTAGAACACCAGCCTTGCATCGAACCGGTCGCCGGGCGTGAACGCGGCCGAGCGGCGACCGGCCGAGGCCGGGAAGAAATCGAGCAGCAGGGCAAACTGAGGCGTCGGGCTTTTCAGATCGAGCAGCCAGGTCGAATGGCTGACGAGGCCGTCGCGGCGGGTTTCGATCTTCTCGCCGATGACTTCCCAATGGCTGTCGACCTGCTTTGCATCGGGATTGGCGAGTACCTGGTCGCGGGTCTCGGACGCCGACACCAGCCGCTTCAGTTCGGGATCGTCGGGTGCCGCGCGCCAGGCCTTGGCCAATAGCACCAGCTTGCCGAGTTCGCGGATCGCCGCATCCGGCCGTTCCTCGCTACGCAGCGCCATCAACCGGGCCGGGATCTCGTCGATGCGCCCGGCGAGTGCCGTCGCCTTCATGTCGACCAGCCGCGCGGCAATCCGCCGGCAGCGCTCGCTGCTGGCATCGGCAAAGGCTGAGAGGCCGAGCCGCAGCTGGTCGGCGATCCACTGGTCGAGTTCGTCCAGCGCGCCCGCCACCGCCGTTCGCGTGTCTTCCGCCCGCTTGCGCTGCGCTGCCTCACGGCGCTCAGTCGCGGCGGCGTCCTCGACGGTGCCTTCCTCCGGCTGTGCTGCCTCACCGATGCTCTTGCCGGAAGCACCGGCAGCGGCGCCCGGCGTTGCGGTGGCTGGCTGGCTTGTCGTCTTCCTGCGCCGGCCAAGCCAGTCATTCACCCATTCCGGCGTCGATTCGGCAGCGGTGAAGTTGGTCGGCGCGGTGGCGGCGATCCACATCAGCGCCAGCGTGTGCTTGCACGGAAACTTTCGCGACGGGCAGGTGCATTTGTAGCCATGGTCGCCGGTGTCGACCACGGTGCGATAGGGATTGGAGCCGGAGCCCTGGCATTCCCCCCAGATCAGTGCTTGCTGCTCGTTCTTCTCCAGCCGCGGCCAGTTCGAGCGCTTGGTCAGCTTCGAGGCGGCGCTCAGCGACGCCTGATCGGGGGCCAGCGCCTCGATGGTTTTCAGGTCGAATTCCAAGCCGCGCCTCTCGTACCCCGACAATCGCAATCACCACTATAGGGTGCCGTTTGTGAAGGATTGTTGTGGCTCCGGCAAGACGAAGATCACTCAGATCAGTACAGCGGCGTGGCCATGTGCCGGGGCGTCGGCCATTCCGTCGTGACCCCCGGTTGCACCGGACGCTCAAGATAGGTCGACAGCACGACATAGCTTCGTGTCGAGGTGACGCCGGGCGTTTCGTAGAGACGCGCCAGCAGGCCTTCGAGCGCCCTGGTGTCCTCGGTGCGAACCTTGAGCAGCATGCAGGTGTCGCCGGCCACCGAATGGATTTCCTCGACCTCAGGATATTGGGAAACGGCCATCAGCTCCGGCGTCTTGCCCCAGCCCTTGGTATCGATATGTACGAAGGTGAGCAGCGGCTTCTTCACCGCCTTGGGGTCTATGATCACCGCTGTGCCGCGGATGGCGCCGCTACGCCGCAGGCGCTTCACCCGCTCATGCGCCGCCGGCGGCGACAGGCAGACGCGTTCGCCAAGTTCGGCGTAACTGATCGTTGCATCCTCGACCAGCACGCCTAATATTTTTCGGTCGATCGCGTCGAGCTCGCGGGCGGCTACCTTGTTCTGCAGAACACCATCTGTTTCTTCATCCATAACGAAATTCCTTGTTGTCGCAGAATTTAATTCGGCCACTATGCCGATATGACGAACACACATCAAGCTGCAACGCTCCCAACAACAGCGCCGATTCCGGCGCTGGCCTATCTGCTGACCGGCTGCATCGCCGTCATCGGCTCCAACTCACTGGTTCTGGGTCCGATCGCCCCGGCGGTGGCGGCATCCTTCGGCACCAGCGTGCCGGCGGTGATGGCCGCGTCGGCCGCATTCGGTCTCGGCACCTCGGCAAGCGCTTTGTTCCTCGCCCGCTACATCGACGGTGTCGGCGCCCGCCGCATGCTGCAGGGCGCGTTGCTGTTGCTGGCTGTCGCGCTTCTCGCCAGCGCGCTGGCGCCGACGGTATTCGCGCTGGTCGCGGCGCAGGCGGTCGCCGGCCTTGCCGCCGGCGTCGCCATGCCGGCAATTTATGCCAGTGCGGCGGCCATCGCGCCGCCCGGCCGCGAAAGCGGCACCATCGGCGTCGTGCTGACCGGCTGGACCGTGTCCATGGTGGCCGGCGTTTCGCTGTCGGCCGTGCTTGCCGACCTCGTGCACTGGCGCGCCGTCTTCGCCGCCGTCGCGGTGCTTTCAGCAATTGCGCTCGCCGCCTTGTCGATGACCTCGCTCAGCGACGCCAGGAAGAGCGGCCCGGCGCCGACGCCGTTCGGTGCGCTGGCCATTCCCGGCATCGTGCCGCTGCTCATCGCGTGCACCGCCTTCATGACCGCTTTCTACGGCGTCTACGGCTATCTCGGCGATCATCTGCACCAGGATCTCGGTGAGCCCGTCAGCGCCAATGCGCTCGCCGCTCTCGCCTATGGCGCCGGCTTCGGCACGGCGGCTTTTCTCGACGGCGTGATCGATCGCATCGGCGCGCGCCGCGTCATGCCTTTCGCCTATCTCTTGGTCGCCGCGGTCTATGTCGCGATTGCGCTGGCGAGCAGCAATTTCGCGCTGATCCTCGCCATGATCGCCATATGGGGCCTTGCCAATCATTTCGGCCTGAACGTGCTGGTGATGCGGCTCACCGCGCTCGATCCGTCGCGTCGCGGCACCATCATGGGCCTGAACAGCTCCGTCACCTATCTCGCGGTCTTTATCGGCACCACCAGCTTCGGGCCGCTTTACTCGACATTCGGCTTCTCCGCCTGCGCGATTGTCGCCGCCGTGCTGATGCTGATCGCGGCTGCGGCGGGGAGCTGGCGTTCGCACGTCAGACCGTAAGCGACTGCGGCAAAGCTTGCATCTTCATCCCGTCCTTCGTTAGAGCTTGGCTCGCCATGCGAGCCGCGCCTAGATGAAGACAACACTTGAGACCACCGCCGATCCCTTGGCCGAGGATCTCGCCTTCCTGGCCGAGCGGCTGACGGCGTTCAATGACGGCGATGTCGGCCCTTCCGGCCGCAAAGCGCTCGCCGTCTTCGTGCGCGACGAGGGCGGCACGGTCGTCGCCGGCATTTCGGGCTACACCGCCTGGGGTTGGCTCTACGTGCAATGGCTGTGGGTCGATGAACGTGTGCGCGGCCGGCATATGGCCGGCGACATGCTGGACGCCGCCGAGCGCGAGGCGCTGGCGCGCGGCTGCCGGAACGCCTGGATCGACACGTTCAATCCGACGGCTGCCAAGGTCTATGAGCGGCAGGGTTACCGGCCTTTCGGCGAGCTGCCGGATTTTCCTGTCGGCCGCAGCCGCATCTTCCTGCAGAAGAAACTGGTGGCCTAACCGGCCAGCCGGCCGCCTTGCATCGGCTGCGGGACGCCGGTGGTGCTGGGAAAGCTGATCGGCAGGCCGCGCAGCACGCGCACCGCCAGGAACGCAAAACACTCGGCTTCTACGGCATCGCCTTTCCAGCCCAGCGTTTCGGCTTGGATGACCTCGACGCCGGCGCGGCTCGCCAGCATCGCCATCATCGTCGGGTTATGGCGGCCGCCGCCGCTGACCGCCAGCCGCTTCGGCCGGCGCGGCAACAGGTCGAGCGCCTTTCTGACGGCCGAAACGGTGAAGGCCGTCAGCGTCGCCGCGCCGTCCTCGACGCCGAGCCCGTCGGCCATCGCTGCTGTAAAGTCGAAACGGTCGAGCGATTTCGGATAGGGTTTTGTCAGGTAAGGATGCTGCAGCAATTTGGCCAGCCGTGCTTCGTCGACCTTGCCAGCCGCGCCCAGCCTGCCGTCGCGGTCCATCTCGCCGAGGCCCTTCGCCTTTATGAAATCGTTGAGCGGCGCATTGGCCGGGCCGGTGTCGAAGGCGACGACATTGTCCTTGCCGTCCCACCAGGTGATGTTGCCGACGCCGCCAAGATTGAGCACGGCGGTGTCGCCGCTGGCATCGACCTCCCTCAGCAGCGCCGCGTGATAGGCGGCCGCCAGCGGCGCGCCCTGGCCGCCGGCGCGCACATCGGCCGAGCGGAAGTCGTAGGCGACCTTGGCGCCGAGGATCGAATGCATCAGCTCGCCGTCGCCCAGCTGGCGCGTATCGCCGCGCCGCCCGGGTTGCGGGGCGCGATGCAGCACGGTCTGGCCGTGGAAGCCGACGACGCCGATATCGGCCATTGTCAGTCCGTAGCTTTCGACGAGATCCTTCACCGCCGCCGACTGCGCCCGCGTCAGTGCCTCTTCGGCTTCGGCAAAGATCGCCGGCTCCGACCCGTCGAAATTCCACGCCCTCGCCTGGCGCAGCGTCTCTTCCAGCAAGGTGCGAATCGATTGCGGGTAGGGGGCCAGCGTATAGGTGCCGAAATCGGCGATGCGCTCGCCATCGGTCTTGATCAGCGCGACGTCGATATTGCCGTCAAGCACGGTGCCGGTCATCAGGCCGACGGCCCAGATTGGTTCCATGGTCGATTCCCTTGCGACACCGTTTGCGATTCCAACGGGAATCACCTGTCGGACGGATTGGCTCGTCAGGCAAGACCTTGGCCGACGCCTGCTCGAACTTGCCGGCAGCCTTTTTCGCCGAACAGCGAAAATCGAGCAACGCCGTTCTTGTCTCTTGCCGCTCAAGACGCCAGCTATGGGACGAGCGACATCGGCATATGCCGATGTCCGTACACAATCACCAAGGGAGAAACGACATGGCATCCGAAGTTGCAGTGATCGCCGGCGCGGGCGCGGGCCTGAGCGCCTCGCTGGCCCGCCTTCTCACCGCGGAAGGCTATCGCGTCGTGCTGGCCGCGCGCAACACGGCCAAGCTCGCGGCGCTGGTCGAGGAGACCGGCGCGCTGGCCGTCGAAACCGATGTCGCCGACCCGGCCTCCGTCGCAAGCCTGTTCGAGGCCGCCGACAAGCAAGGCCCGCTGGCGCTGGCCGTCTTCAACGCCAGCGGCCGCACCCGCGGCCCGATCGCCGAGGTTGATGCCGAGGCGGTCAAGCAGGCGCTGCTGGTGGGCGCCTATGGCGGCTTCCTGATCGGCCAGCAGGCGGCGCGGCGGCTGCTTTCGCGCGGCTCCGGCTCGATCCTGTTCACCGGCGCTTCCGCCAGCATCAAGGGTTTTCCCAACTCCGCCGGCTTTGCCATGCCGAAATTCGGCCTGCGCGGCCTGGCGCAATCCATGGCTCGCGAACTTTTCCCGAAGAACATCCATGTCGCGCATTTCATCATCGACGGCCAGATCGCAGCAGCGGGACGGACGCCCGAGCGGCCGGACAGCCAGCTGTCGCCCGATGCGATCGCGCAGACCTATCTCGCAACCCATCGCCAGCATCGCAGCGCCTGGAGTTTCGAGGTCGAGCTGCGGCCCTGGGTCGAGACATTCTGATCGGTTAGGCAGGGCCGTTCTCGTGAACGTGAAATCTTTGAGAGAATATTCCCGGCTTCGTGTTTGAGAAGAAATGCGGTTCGTTGATCCGGCAGAGAGCATTGCCGATGATGTCGTCAAGGCTTGGTATTCCACCAAGCCGCAATGACTTCAGGATTACGAGGGATCGACAATGTCCGAACGCGGAAACGCTTCCAATTCTCTTCTTTTTTCGGCCATCGGCCGGCGGGCTGCCCTTGCGGCACTTTTCGTCTCGGCCGTGACACTTGTTGGCCTGGCGCAGCCGACGCCGTCCTTCGCCGAGGACAAGAAGTCGATCAAGGTCGGCATAATCAGTGGCGAGGATGAAGATGTCTGGCGTGTCGTCGTCGCCCAGGCCGCCGAAAAGGGCCTCGCCATCGAGACCGTGGTGTTCAACGACTACACTCAGCCCAACGAGGCGCTCGAGCGTGGCGAGATCGACGCCAACGCCTTCCAGCACCAGCCCTATCTCGACAACCAGATCAAGACCCAAGGGTATCATATCGTGCGCGTCGGCTACACCGGCGTCTGGCCGATCGGCCTCTACTCCAAGAAATACACCAAGGTTGCCGACCTGCCGGAAGGCGCGGTCATCGGCCTGCCGAACGACCCCTCCAATGAAGGCCGCGCGCTGCGCGTCCTGCAGAACGAAGGCGTGATCAAGCTGAAGGACGGCACCGGCATCCTGGCGACCACCGCCGACATTGCCGAGAACCCGAAGAAGGTCGTCATCAAGGAGCTCGACGCCGGTATTGTCGGGCGCTCGGTCGAGGATCTCGACGCGGCCGTCGTCAACACCGACTGGGCGCTGAAGAGCGGCCTCGGCCCGGACAACCGCATCGCTCAGGAGCCGGTGGCCGACAATCCCTACCGCAACTTCATCGCCGTCAAATCCGGCAATGAGAACGAGGCCTGGGTGAAGACGCTGGTCGCCTCCTACCAGAACGAGAAGGTCAAGGCGGAGTTCGACAAGGTCTACAAAGGCACCGGGATCAGCGCCTATTGATCGGCGCTTGGCTGTCAGGAGCAGGCGGCCCGCTTTTGAGCGGGCCGCTGTCGCATTTTCGTACCGTTGAAACGGACGGTGAGATGAACCAGCACGTCACGGCCGAACGGGTCGATCCGGTCCAAATATCTGCTGCCGGGCAGGAAGATGTCGTCCGTCTTGTCGATCTGAAGCGGCGCTTCGGCGCGACGCCGGCGCTCGACGGCGTTTCGCTGACGGTGAAGAAGGGCGAGATCCTCGGCATAATCGGCCGCAGCGGTGCCGGCAAGTCGACGCTGATCCGCTGCCTCAACGGGCTGGAGCGGCCGGATTCCGGCGACGTCTTCATCGAGGGCCGTGAGATCGGCCGGCTTGGCGAGCGTGAGCTGCAGCCACTGCGGCGGCGCATCGGCATGATTTTCCAGCACTTCAACCTTTTGTCGGCCAAGACCGTCGAGGACAATGTCGCGCTGCCGCTGAAGATCGAGGGCCGCCCGAAGGCAGAACGGCTGGCGCGCGCCGCCGAACTGCTCGATCTCGTCGGCCTGTCGGAAAAGGCAAAAGCCTACCCATCCTCGCTGTCGGGCGGCCAGAAGCAGCGCGTCGGCATTGCCAGGGCTTTGGCCGCGCGACCGGCGCTGCTCTTGTCCGACGAAGCGACCTCGGCGCTCGACCCGGAGACCACGCGCTCGATCCTGGCCTTGCTGAAGGACATCAACCGTCAGCTTGGCCTGACCATCCTGCTTATCACCCACGAGATGGAGGTGATCCGCTCGATCGCCGACCGCGTTGCGGTGATCGATGCAGGGCGTATTGTCGAGCAAGGCCCGGTCTGGTCGGTTTTTGCAGAACCGCGCTCCGAAATCACCAGGAGCCTGCTTGGTGGCATCCGCCCGCAACTGCCGGCCGAGATTGCCAGCCGGCTTGTTCCGGGTGACGGCGCCGAGCTCATCCTCAGGATCGACGTCGCCGGCGAGGCCGCGCGTGGCCCGCTGCTGTCCGATCTCGCGGTGGCGGTGCCGGGTCCGTTCCGCCTGGTGCATGGCGGCATCGACCATGTCCAGCAGCAGCCTGTCGGCACGCTGTTCGTGGCGGTGGCGGGCAACGATGCAGGCCATCTCGCTGACGTGATCACATTCCTGAAGGCTCGCGACGCGCGGGTGGAGGTGCTTGGCCATGTCGCCGGTTCTGTTTGAACTTCTGCTGCGTTCGATCTGGGAGACCGTCCTGATGACGGCCGCGTCGGGCCTTATCTCGCTGGTCTTCGGCCTGCCGCTCGGTCTGGCCTTGATCGCCACCGAGCGCGGCGGCATCGCTGAAAACATCTGGGTGAACCGCGCACTCGGCGCCGTCATCAACGGCTTCCGCTCAGTGCCGTTCATCATCCTGCTGGTGGCGCTGATCCCGGTGACGCGGCTGATCGTCGGTACCTCGATCGGCACCTGGGCAGCCATCGTACCGCTGTCGATCGCCGCGACGCCCTACTATGCCCGCATCGCCGAAGTGTCGCTGCGCGAAGTCGATCGCGGACTGATCGAGGCGGCGCGCGCCATGGGCGGCAACCGCTGGACGATCATCCGCGAGGTGCTGGTGCCGGAAGCTTTGCCCGGCATCGTCGCCGGTTTCACGGTGACATTGGTGACGCTGATCGGCGCCTCGGCCATGGCTGGCGCCATCGGCGCCGGCGGCCTTGGCGACCTTGCCATCCGCTACGGCTACCAGCGTTTTGAGACCAGCGTCATGGTCGCCGTGGTCATCGTGCTGATCATCCTCGTCTGCGGCATCCAGTGGATTGGCGACCGGCTGGTCGCAAGGCTGGATCGGCGCGGATGAGCGTCCGCGAACATTATTTGCCGGCAGGCTGCCAAAGGTAGCGCCGGCTTTCTTCATTCGCCTTGAGATTGGATTGCGCATTGCTTTGATTGAACCAGCCTGCGTGCCACCGTGACAACGGGGCCGGCAAACAAGGAGCTTGACCATGCCCAGGATCGTACCCGTGCTCGATCTCAGCCGTCTCGAACAGGGCGCCTCCGAGCACCGAACGTTTCTGTTCGACCTGCGCACGGCCGCGCGCGACGTCGGGTTCTTCTATTTGACCGGCCACGGCATATCGGCTGCCGACACCGCCGAGGTGCTCGACGCCTCGCGACGGTTCTTTGCCTTGCCGGAGGCCGACAAGCTGGCGATCGAAATGGTCAAATCCTCGCAGTTTCGCGGCTACACCCGCGCCGGCGGCGAGCTCACCAAAGGCAAGGCCGATTGGCGCGAACAGCTCGACATCGGCGTCGAGCGGCCAGCCATCCCGCAAGGCCCCGGCGTGCCCGCCTGGACGCGGCTGCAAGGGCCGAACCAGTGGCCGGCAGCACTGCCCGAACTGAAGCCGGCGCTGCTGGCGTGGCAGACCAAGGCGACCGCCGTGGCGATCCGTCTGCTCAGGGCCTTCGCTCTGTCGCTTGACCAGGCCGAGGACGCCTTCGATCCGATCTACCGCAATGAGCCCAACCACCGCATGAAGATCGTTCGCTATCCCGGCCGCAACGCCACCGGTGACGACCAGGGCGTCGGCGCGCACAAGGATGGCGGCTTCCTGACGCTTCTGCTGCAGGACGAGAACAAGGGCCTGCACGTCGAATATGACGGCAGCTGGGTCGATGTCGATCCGCTGCCCCATACGCTGGTGGTCAACATCGGCGAACTGCTCGAACTGGCCTCGAACGGCTATCTCCGCGCGACCGTGCATCGCGTGGTGACGCCGCCGGCCGGGGTCGAGCGGATCTCTGTTCCGTTCTTCTTCAGCGCCCGGCTCGACGCGACCATCCCGCTGCTCGAACTGCCCGAGGAACTGGCGGCCGAGGCGCGGGGGCCGGCCAGCGATCCCGACAATCCGCTGTTTCGCAATGTCGGCACCAACGTGCTGAAAAGCCGCCTGCGCTCGCATCCCGACGTGGCGCGCCGGCACTATGCCGATCTCCTGGAGACCGGCGCCTCAGCCACTTGAAGTGATTTGGGGCGGAACAAATTTCTGCATCTTGCGGCTGTTTTAGAAAGCCGTTTGTCGCCAACCTCCGCGAATACGCGCATATAGGAATTATCGTTCGGCGGTTTCCTCCCATTCCACCGGACGGTGTTCCCCTCTGAAGGTTCTTGACCTTCTTTTTTGGCCGGGCCGCTTTCGCGCCCGGCCTTTTTCTTTGTTCAACGGCCGACAACCGGCTTCGACACGCATCGTCGCTTGAGAACGGTGCGGCAGTCTCTTCAGTCAAACTTAAAACGTTTGCATTTTGCCAAAAGCCAATTACAAACGTTTCAAACAGTTCGTTCGGGAGGAACGATTGCCACCCCGCGTCACCACGCTGAAAGAGCTTGCGGCAAGCCTCGACCTGTCGATAACGACAGTGTCGCGGGCGCTTGCCGGGCATGAGCAGATCGCGCTGAAGACACGCGAGCGTGTCGCGCAAGCGGCGCGCCAGGCCGGCTATGTCCCCAACACGGCGGCGCGCACGCTGGTCTCCGGCCGCAGCGGTTTCGTCGGTCTGGTGCTGCCGGTCAGGGGCCCAAACCTGGTCGATTCCTTCCTTGGCGAATTCGTCACCGGGCTCGGCGAAGGGCTGGTGTCGCACGGCGCCGACCTCATCCTTGCCACTGCAGCGCTTGGCCATTCCGAACTGTCGGTGCTGCGCCATGTCGTCGAATCCGGGCGCGCCGACGGCGTCGTCGTCACCCGCATCGCCGAGGTCGACGAGCGGCTGACCTATCTGCGCGAGCGCGGCTTTCCCTTCGTCGCACATGGCCGGCTGCTCGACAGCGACTTTACCTACAACTGGCTCGACACCGATGGCGCGCACGCCTTTGGCGAGGCCTTCGACATGCTCTACGATCTCGGCCACCGCCATTTCGGCCTGGTGACGATCTCCGAGCCGATGACGTTCCGCCACCTGCGGCAGGACGGTCTTGCCGCCGCCATCGGCCGCCGTGGCGATCCATCGGTGCGCCTCGATGTGGCGACGGCGCCGCGCTTCGACCGCGGCGCCCGCATCCAGGCGATCAACCGCATGCTGCAAGGCACGGACCGGCCGACCGCTGTCATTGCCCTTTTCGACGAGTTGGCGCTGACGGTGATGGAGGAGGCGGCGCGCGCCGGCCTCAGCGTGCCGCGCGACCTCTCCGTGATCGGCTTCGACAATGTCGTTGCCTCGGCCTATGCGCCGCCCGGCCTCACCACCTTCGACGCCTCGATCCGCCAGTGCGCGCGCGAGATCGCCGACATGCTGCTCACCGTCATAGCGGAGCGGCCTGCCGCGCCGCTGACGCGGCTGATCCGGCCGACGCTGGTGCCGCGCGCCAGCCATGGGCCCGCACCGCGCACATGAAACTGACGCCGCAACGACGGCGCATATCCAGGGAGGAAGACCATGATGAAGATGTTGAGGACATTGGCAGGCGCCGCGCTGGCGCTGTCGCTGGCCGCCGGCGGTGCGCAGGCGCAGCAGGTGCTGTTCTGGTCGACGCAGGCGCGCCCGGTCGAGGAAACCCAGAAGATGCGCGACGCGGTGCTGAAAGGCTTTGATGGCGCCGTCGACTATCAGGTCGCCGAGGACGGCCCCTGGCTCACCCGCCTGCAGGCAGAACTGCAGGCCGGCACCGGCACCATCGGTCTGCTTGGTGGCCTGCATGGCGACTTCTCGACCGTCGGCGCCAACCTCATCGATCTCTCGGCCGTCGATGTCGGCGGGGTCAAGGTCAACGAGGCCTACAAGAAGCTCGGCACGCTCGGCACCGGTGAGCAGAAATACATGCCGTGGATGCAGGCCACCTATTTGATGGCGGCCAACAAGCAGGCGCTCCAATATCTGCCGCAAGGCGTCGATCTCAACACCATCACCTACGACCAGTTGATCGAATGGTCGAAGAACATCGCCGAAAAGACCGGCTCGCCGAAATTCGGTTTTCCCGGCGGTCCGAAGGGGCTGAAGCATCGCTTCTTCGAGGGTTTTCTCTACCCGTCCTACACCGGTTCGATGGTGACCAAGTTCCGCTCGCCGGAGGCGGAGACTGCATGGAACAAATTCAAGGAGCTGTGGCAGTACACCAACCCGAATTCGACCAACTACGCCTTCATGCAGGAGCCCTTGCTGTCGGGTGAAGTGTGGGTGGCGTTCGACCATGTCGCGCGGCTAGCCGATGCCTTCAACCAGAAGCCGGACGAGTTCGTCGCCTTTCCCGCGCCTGCGGGTCCCGCCGGCCGCGGCTTCATGCCGGTCGTCGCCGGCGTTGCCATCCCCAAGACATCGCCGGATGTCGACAAGGCCAAGGCGTTGGTCGCCTATATGCTGAAGCCGGAGACGCAGATTGCGACGCTGAAAGCGACCAATTTCTTTCCGGTCGTCGACGTCAAGCTGCCCGACGACATGCCGGCCTCGGTGAAAGCATTCGGCCCGGCGATCGCCACCATGACCGGCGCACCCGACGCGCTGCCGGCGCTGCTGCCGATGGGGCTCGGCGATCTCGGCGGCAAGTTCAACCAGGTCTACACCGATAGCTTCGAGCGCATCGTGCTCGGCGGCGAAGACGTCCATAGCGTGCTCGAAGAGCAGGCGGCCGCACTCAAGGCGCTCATCGACCAGGCCAAGGCGCCATGCTGGGCGCCCGACAAGCCATCCACGGGTGCCTGCCCGGTGGAATAGCAACCAGCCAGATCCTCCCGAGGGGGCGTCCGGAGTTTGTTGCACTCCGGGCGCCCAGACCGCGGCGCTGCAAAGGACACCACCATGCATGGCAAGGCTCTGCCCTATCTACTGCTGATGCCGGCGACCTTGTTCCTGTGCGTTTTCTTCCTCTACCCCTTCGTGCTGGTCGCCTTCGAGGCGGTGACCCGAGACGGCGCTTTCACCCTCGACAATTTCCGCGCCATGGCCGGCAGCTGGAAGTTTCCGGTCACCGTGCGCAACACGTTGCTGCTGGCGGCCATCGTCGTGCCGATCCAGCTCACCATGGCGCTGCTTATGGCGAGCGTGGTGTCGCGGCTGGAGACCGGGCGCAGTGCAGCGCTCTACATCTTCGCCATCCCGCTTGGCATTTCCGATCTCGCCGCCGGTCTGATCTGGCTCGCCATCTTCGACCAGTCCGGCTTCCTCAACACATTGCTTTCCCATCTCGGCGTCGTCGATCGCCCGGTCATGTTCCTCGGCTACCAAAGCAAGCTCACCATCTTCATCGCCGTGGCGCTGGCCGAGATCTGGCGCGCCACCGCCATCATGATGGTCATTCTCGTCGCCGGCATGGGGCTGATCCCCAAGGAATATTACGAGGCGGCGGAAGTGTTCGGCGCCGGGCCGTGGAAGCGGTTCGTGCGCATCACGCTGCCGCTGCTGCGCCCCAGCCTGCAGACGGCGATCATCCTGCGCGTCATCCTTGCCTTCGAGGTGTTTGCCGTGGTCGCAGCCCTTGGCGGCACCAACCTGCCGGTGCTGATGGGCGAGACCTATAACTGGCAATTCACGCTGCAGGATCGCAATGTCGCCGCCGCCTCGGCGCTGCTCATCCTCGCCATCTCGATCGGCTTCACGCTGTTCTTCCTCAGAGTGCTACGCGTACCCAAAGAGGCCCGCATATGAGCGCCGTTGCCGAGACACGGGTCGCAGCAGTCGCGGACGCCCGCAAGGCCGGCGACTGGCTGCTTGTCGCCACGGCGATCCTGCTCAGCGTCTGGGTGCTGCTGCCGATCTATCTCCTGATCGTCAACGCGCTGTCGTCGCCGGACGCGGTGACCGCCTTCCCCAAGCGTTTCTTCCCCGCCTTCGATCTCGGCAGTCTTTCGTTCTTCGTCAATTTCGCCGGCGTCGCCAGGGCGCTGTGGAACTCGGTTCTGGTCGCCACGCTGACGATGATCCTGTCGATCGGCTTCGGCGCGCCGGCAGGTTACGCTCTGTCGCGTTTCGATTTTCCCGGCAAGGGCACGTTCCGCTTCCTTGTGCTGATGACGCGGGCCTTCCCGCTGCCGCTGCTGGCCCTGCCGCTGGCGGTGATGTTCATCCGCACCGGCCTCGACGACACCGCGATCGGCCTGGCGCTGGTCCACACCACGCTGGCGCTGCCCTTCGCCGTGCTGATCACCTTCTCGCTGTTCTCCGGCATTCCGGTCGAACTGGAGGAGGCCGCCTGGACGCTCGGCTGCACCAGACTGCAGGCGTTTCGCAAAGTCATCCTGCCGCTGGCATTGCCTGGCATCGCGGCGTCTGCGGTCTTTGCCTTCACCATCTCCTGGAACGAGGTGTTTGCCGCCGCCGTGCTCACCATCGAGAACCGCACGCTGACCGCTTTCCTTCTGCAGAGCCTCGGCGAGTCGCCGCTCTATCTCAAATTCGCCGGCGGCGCGGCCCTGGTCGTGCCGGCGCTGATCTTCATCTTCGCCGTCCGCAAATATCTGTTCGCCATGTGGGGGATCGCCAACCGATGATACGCGACACGGAGAAGGCTCATGGCTGAGATCGCGATCAAGGGCGTCGCCAAACGCTTCGGCGGCTTCACCGCTTTGCATCAGGTCGACCTCAGCATCGCTGATCAGGAATTCATGGTGCTGCTCGGCGCTTCCGGCTGCGGCAAGACCACGCTGCTCCGCATCGTTGCCGGACTGGAGACGCCGAGCCAGGGCGAGGTCTGGATCGGCGGCCGCCGCGTCGACCATCTGCCGCCGCGCGAGCGCGGCATCGCCATGGTGTTCCAGAACTATGCCGTCTTCCCGCATCTGACCGTCTTCGAGAACATCGCCTTCGGCCTGCGCATGAAGAAGCTGCCGCAGGCCGACGTCGAGCGCCGCGTCAACCGCACCGCCGAACTCATGCATATCGAGCAATTGCTAAAACGTTATTCCGGTCAGCTGTCCGGCGGCCAGCGCCAGCGTGTCGCCGTTGCCCGCGCGCTCGCCATGGAGCCCGACGTCATCCTGATGGACGAGCCGCTGTCCAACCTCGACGCCCTGCTGCGGCTCGAAATGCGCGCCGAACTCAAGGGCGTGCTGGCGGCGTCGAAGACCACCACCATCTATGTCACCCACGACCAGGTCGAGGCGATGAGCCTTGCCGACCGCATCGCCGTCATGCATCAGGGCCGCATCGTCCAGGCCGCGTCGCCGGTCGAGGTCTACCGCAACCCGGCGGCGCGTTTCGTCGGCTCGTTTATCGGCAATCCGCCGATGAATTTTATCCCGGCGGTGAAGGCTGCAAACGGCAGCTGGAGCGTTGCCGGGCTGACGCTGCCCGGTCCGAAATCGGACAAGCAGAAAATCGAGTTCGCCATCCGCCCGGAGGATGTAGACGCCGGCAGCGAAGGCCTGCACGCCACCGTGCGTGTCATCGAGCCGCTCGGGCCGCATACGCTGGTGACCTGCGATGTCGAGGGCGGCCTGTTCCGCGCCATCCTGGAATCGAATGCCAGCGTCAAGGTTGGCGAGCAGCTGCGACTGGCGCCCAAACCCGATCGCATCCGCTGGTTCGATCCCGAAACCACCAACGCCCTTTGATCCCTTAGAGAATGAACGCATCCATGACTTCACTTGCCGTCGACGAGACCATCGCCCGCGCCGTCGAGGTGCTGAGGGAAAACGACCATGGCGACTACACCATTCCGACCAAGGGCCTCTACCCCTTCCAGTGGAACTGGGATTCCTGCCTGACCGCGCTTGGCCTTGCCCACTATGACGAGGCGCGCGCCTGGACCGAGATCGATACGTTGTTTGCCCACCAATGGCCGGACGGCATGGTGCCGCACATCATCTTCCATGTCTGGAACGACGGCTATTTTCCCGGGCCCGATGTCTGGCGCACCAATCGCCCGACCGCCACGTCCGGCATCACCCAGCCGGCGGTCGCCGGCTTTGCCGTGCGCCGCCTGTTCGATCGCGCGAGCGACAGGACATTGGCGGCGGAGCGGGCGCGCGCGCTGCTGCCGAAGATCGATGCCTGGCACCGCTGGTTCTACGAAAACCGCGACCCCAAGGGCGAAGGACTGGTTGCCATCATCCATCCCTGGGAATCCGGCCGCGACAACTCGATCGACTGGGACGACGCCTTCGAACGCGTGCCGACCGAAGGCGTCGAACCTTATACGCGCCGCGACACCTTGCACGCCGATCCGGCGCATCGGCCGACCAAAGAGCAGTACGACCGCTATCTCTGGCTGCTGCAGCATTTTCGCGCACTCGGCTGGGACAATGCCAGGCTGCATGACGCCTCGCCGTTCCAGGTCGTCGATCCCGGCTTCAACGCCATCCTGATCCGCGCCTGCGCCGATCTTGCCGATCTCGCCGAAGCGCTGGGTGAGAGCGAGATCGCCAAAGCCAATCGCGCCCGTGCCGCAAAAGGCCTGGCGGCGATGGAGCGGCTGTGGAGCGACGCACACGGCCAGTATCTTTGCCTCGACCGCATCACCGGCAAGCTCATCGACAGCGCCTCCGTCGGCGGCATTTTGGCCGCCTTCGCGGCCATTCCTGAAAGACGATCGGCGGCGCTCGCGGCACGCGTAGAGCAGCTTGCCGGCAGAGCGCGCTATGTCGTGCCCTCGCACGATCCCGACGATCCGCGCCTCGACGCCAAGCGCTACTGGCGCGGCCCGGTCTGGCTGGTCGTCAACTACATGATCGCCGACGGCCTCACTGCTGCCGGCCATGGCGATGTCGCGCAACACATCACGCAGTCCAGCCTCGACCTGATCGGCGAAAGCGGCTTTGCCGAATATTACGACCCGCTCACCGGCGAACCACTCGGCGGCGGCCGCTTCACCTGGACAGCGGCAATGGTGATCGAGTTTTTGCGCGGGGCGCCTCTCTTCCCTTCTCCCCTTGTGGGAGAAGGTGGATCGGCGCGGTAGCGCCGAGACGGATGAGGGGTGTTCCAGGGAACGCCAACGTCTCACTCCGCTGGAACACCCCTCATCCGACCTCGCTTTGCGAGGCCACCTTCCCCCACAAGGGGGGAAGGGAAGGGGACGTCAGCTCACCCAAACTTCGGATCAAGGCCGCCCGACTTGTACCGCTTGGCCATCTCAGCAACCGGCAGCGGCTTGATCTTTTGCGCATTGCCTGCGGTGCCGAACTGCTCGAAGCGCTCTTTGCAGAGCTTGCGCATCGCCGCCATTGCCGGCGTCAGATATTTGCGCGGATCGAACTCGCTTGGGTTTTCGGTCAGCACCTTGCGGATGGCGCCGGTCAGCGCCATGCGGTTGTCGGTGTCGATGTTGATCTTGCGCACGCCATGCTTGATGCCGCGCTGGATCTCTTCCACCGGCACGCCCCAGGTCGGCTTCATCTGGCCGCCATATTTGTTGATGATCTCCTGCAGATCCTCCGGCACCGAGGACGAGCCGTGCATGACCAGATGCATGTTGGGCAGGCGGCGGTGGATCTCCTCGATCACGTTCATCGCCAGCACAGCACCGTCCGGCTTGCGCGAGAATTTGTAGGCGCCGTGGCTGGTGCCCATGGCCACCGCCAGCGCATCGACATGGGTGTCCTTGACGAACTCGACCGCCTGTTCCGGATCGGTCAGCAACTGGTCGTGGCTGATCGCGCCTTCGACGCCATGGCCGTCTTCCTGCTCGCCGCCGCCGCTCTCCAGCGAACCGAGCACGCCGATCTCGCCTTCGACCGAGACGCCGCCCCAATGCGCCATGTCGACGACACGACGGGTGATGCCGGAGTTGTAGGCATAGTCGGCCGGCGTCTTGCCGTCTTCCTTCAGCGAGCCGTCCATCATCACCGAGGTGAAGCCGTACTGGATGGCGGTCACGCAGGTGGCTTCGTTGTTGCCGTGGTCGAGATGCATGCAGACCGGAATGTCGGGGTGGATTTCGACCAGCGCGTCGATCAGCTTGGCCAGCACCACGTCATTGGCATAGGCGCGCGCGCCGCGGCTTGCCTGAAGGATGACCGGCGACTTGGTCTCCTCGGCCGCCTCCATGATGGCGAGGCCCTGTTCCATATTGTTCATGTTGAAGGCAGGTACGCCGTAGCCATATTCGGCGGCGTGATCGAGCAATTGTCTCAGTGTTATGCGAGCCACCCAATAGTCTCCCGTATCTGGTTTCAAGCGCAACGTCGCGGGCCGGCCGCTTGCCGGCCGGTCCATGATGCTTCTGGCCAAATTTCACGCCAACCGCAACCGCCAGAGGCCGGATGGGCCGCAATTCTTGTTGCAGGGCTGAAATCCAGGCATTTTTGATGGGTCAGGCGGCGATCGACGCCCGCGCCGCCAGGATCTGGACGCAGGCATTGGCCGCTTCCTTGCCCTTGACTGTGAAGTGCTCGAAGAAGAAGCGGTGGTGCTCGGCGCTGTCGTGATAATTGTGCGGCGTCAGCACCGCCGACAACACCGGCACGCCGGTCGACAGCTGCACATTCATCATGCCGTCGAGGACGGCACTCGCCACGAACTCGTGGCGATAGATGCCGCCATTGACGACGAAGGCCGTGCCGAGGATCGCGGCGTAGCGGCCGGTCTGGGCAAGCGTTTTGGCGTGCAGCGGGATCTCGTAGGCGCCGGGCACGTCGAAGACATCGACGGCGAAGCGCCCGCCGCCGAGAACGGCAAGCTCCGCCTCGAAGGCTTGCACGCACTGGTCGACTATATCGGCGTGCCAGCGCGCGCGCATGACGGCGATACGGGTCGTTTCATAGTCTTTTGGGGTATGCTGATTCATGGGTCCATCCTTCCGTTTCGAACCAGAATCAGGACGCACGATACGAAATCCGGCCCGCGCAAGCGGTCCGTCTATCGTTTCGTTCTCTTCCATCCGGACTGTAACCGTCGGCTCCGGAATCACACCGGATCTGCTGACCTTTCCGTTGCCGGAAGGCGCTCGCGGGCTTGGGCCGAAACCCTTACCGCCGGTGGGGACTTTCACCCCGCCCTGAGAACATTAACGGGGGTTTTATGGAGGGGCACGAAGGGGCTGTCAATCGGCGACGACATTTCGGTCGTCATCCTAGGGCGGAGCAAGGAGCGAAGCGACGCGCGCAGACCCTAGGATCCATGCCGTGACGTTAAGGCGTTGCAACGATTGCAGAATTCTGCACCGTTGCGCTTATGGTGGAGGTCGCGGCATGGATCCTCGGGTCAAGCCCGAGGATGACGAAGCGCTTGGGGGGAGATCAGCTCACCCACGTTCCGGAAACATCGCCTTCAACCCTTCGCGCGAGGCCTTGGCCACACCGCGCTCGGTGATCAGCCCCGTCACCAGCCGTGCCGGCGTCACATCGAACGCCGGGTTTGCCGCCGGTGTCGCTTCCGGCGAAACCCGCACCTGGGCGATCTTCCCATCCGCCGTCTTGCCCCAGACCAGCGACACTTCATCACCCGACCGCTCCTCGATCGGGATTTCGGCCAGCCCGTCGGCCACCGTCCAGTCGATGGTGGGCGAGGGCAGGGCAACGTAGAACGGCACGTCATTGTCGGCGGCGGCGAGCGCCTTGAGGTAGGTGCCGATCTTGTTGCAGACATCGCCATTGGCCGTCGTGCGGTCGGTGCCGACGATCACCATGTCGACGTCGCCATGCTGCATCAGATGGCCGCCGGCATTGTCGACGATCAGCGTGTGCGGCACGCCGTGGCCGGCCATCTCCCAAGCGGTAAGCTGGGCGCCCTGGTTGCGCGGCCTGGTTTCGTCGACATAGACATGGACCGGAATGCCAGCCTCCACGGCGAGATAGATCGGCGACGTCGCGGTGCCGTAGTCGACCGTCGCCAGCCAACCGGCATTGCAATGGGTGAGGATGTTGACCGGCTCGCCCGGCTTCTTGCGCGCCGCGATCTCCTTGATGATTTTCAGGCCGTTCTCGCCGATGGCGCGGTTTAAGCCCACATCCTCGTCGGCGATTTCGGCGGCGCGCTTGTAGGCGGCTTCGGCGCGTTGCTCGGGTGCGATCGGCCTGAGGGAGCGTCGCATTTCGTCCAGCGCCCAGCGCAGGTTGATCGCCGTCGGCCGCGTCTTGTGCAGCGTCTCCCACACAGTGTCGAGCGCTGCGTCCGAAGGATCGTCCGCCATCTGGATGGCGACGCCATAGGCCGCCGTGACGCCGATCAGCGGCGCACCGCGCACCCACATGTCACGGATCGCGGTGGCGATGCCGTCGACCGTGCCGATCGTCTCCACGCGGAACTCATGCGGCAGCCAGCGCTGGTCGATGATCTCGACCGAACGCTTGTCATCGCTCAGCCAGATGGTGCGGTAATGGCGCTCGCCAACGTTCAAATCCTGCTCTCCCGTTCGATAAGCGCGGCGAGATTGTTGACCTCGTCCATGCCATGAAGCTGGCGCCGGTTGACGGCGATGTGGCGGCCGAATTTCAGCGCCTTGGCCTCGCAGGAAGCGCGCAGATCCTCGTCCTCGATGGTCTCGAAATCGGCATTGTGGGCGAGGCCGAGGATTCGCCGGTGCACCTCGATGCCGGCAAAGCCGAGCAGGTCGGTCCAGATCTGGTGCAGCACATGGTCGAGCGCTTGCTCGGCGCCGAGCACGTCGCCCTGATCCTCGAACAGGCTCTTCTGATAGAGCATGCCGGTGCGCTCGGTGCGCCATAAAGCCGAGAATTCGGCGCGGAACACCGCCCAAGTCTCGTTGGTGACCCCGAGCAGATAGGCGCGCATGGCGTCGCGCTTGCTGTTCCGTTCATGGCCGCGTTGCGAGAAGAAGGACATCCAGAAATTGGCGAGCAGCATGCCGACATCGAAGGCCATCGGACCATAGAAGGCGAACTCCGGATCGATCATCCGGGTCTCGGTGTCGGTGACCATGATCGAGCCGGAATGCAGATCCCCATGCAGCAGCGTCTCGGCATTGGCGGCGAAGATATGCTTCAGCCGCTGCGCCTCGACCTTGAGGTCGCGGTCGGCGCGCAGCTCGGTGACCAGGCCATCAAGCTGCGGTGACGTATGCCGGTTCAGCTTGGCGTCGAAATAGGGGTCGGAAAACACCAGATCCTCGGTGATGCCGCAGAGCTCGACATTGTCGGCGAACAGCGCCAGATCGGCCTTGCGGTCCTTGGTCGGCATGGAGAGATCGGAGCCGCGGAACAAAGTGCGGGCCATGAACAGGCCGATATCCCTGGCAATGTTCGGGAGCTGGCGGCCGTCGATCAGGGCGCGGCGCAGAATGATGTGTGGCGGCGCCAGATACTCCATGATGATCAGCGCCTGGCCTTCATCGAAATGGTAGATCGCCGGCACCGAGCCAGGCGCTCTGCGCTCTTGCCTTGTCAGGGCGTGATACTCAAAGAAGGAACGCTTCAGCGGCAATGGCCACCTGTCGCCGACGAGGCGGACATAGGGCAGGGCCTGCTTGACCACGGCCGCACCCGAGGCTCCCTCGACGATGAAGACGAGGTTCAGATTGCCGTCACCGACCTCGCGCACCTTCCAGGCGCCGGTGTCGTTGCCGATCCTGGCGCATAGCGCTTCGTTCGTGCCGAGGCGCGTTGCAAGCGTCTCCACCGACAGTGCTTCGAACGGCAGTTTCCCAGTCATTCCTCACCCTCGCGCTTGGTCGCTCCGATCATAGAGGAGCGATGGCGGCGGGGCCAAGCTAGGAAGCTGTCTGGCAATTGTCAATCGAGTTGACAATTGATGACATAGCCCATAGCGTCATCGTCAGGGAGGAACGAATGGGCAATGATGCCGTGTTCCGCGTGGACGGGCTGAGGAAGTCCTTCGGCCATATCGAGGTGCTTGGCGGCGTCTCGCTCGAATTGCATGCCGGTGAGATCACCGTGCTGATGGGCGCCAATGGCGCCGGCAAGTCCACCCTCGTCAAAATCATCAGCGGCGTCTACGACCATGCCGGCGGCACCATGCGCCTCGCTGGCGCCAGCTTTGCGCCGAACACGCCGGCCGAAGCGATCCGCGCCGGTGTCGTCACCGTTCATCAAAACATCAATGACGGCGTCGTCGCCGACCTCGATGTCGCCACCAACCTGACGCTGGATCGGCTGAGCGGCAAAGGCGCGCCGCTGCTGTTCAATCCAGGCCGGGTGCGCCGCGAGGCTAAAGCGGTCGCCGACCGCATGGGGCTCGCCATCGATCTGAAGGCGCGCATCAGCGATCTCTCGCTGGCCGACCGCCAGATGGTGGCGATCGCGCGCGCCATGGCGCACCGGCCGAAAGTGCTGATCCTCGACGAGCCGACCTCATCGCTGTCCAGTGCCGAGGCCGACCGGCTGTTCGCGCTGCTCGACCGGTTGCGCGAGCAAGGCGTTGCCATCCTCTACATCTCGCACCGCATGTCGGATATCAGGCGGCTTGCCGACCGCATTGTCTCGATGCGCGATGGCGTCATCTCGGGCGTGTTCGACAGCAATCCGCTCGACTATGAGGGCGCGGTCAACGCCATGCTCGGCCGCAAGATCCATCTCGACCAGATCGAAGCCAGGACTTCGGCCAAGCCGATCCTGACCATCGAGGGCCTGCGCATTGCACCGGGCGCCCGGCAGATCTCGCTGACGCTTGGCGATGGCGAGGTCGTTGCAGTCACCGGCCTCGTCGGCGTCGGCAAGACCGCACTCGCCGAAACGCTGTTCGGCCTGCGCAAGCCGCTATCCGGCACGATGCGTTTGAGCGGCAAACCCTATGCGCCCGCGTCGACAGGCGAAGCCATCGCGGCCGGTGTCTTCCTCGTTGCCAAGGATCGTGGCGAAAACGGCATTGTCGGCGGCTTCAACATCCAGGAAAACATCAGCCTTCCCTTCCACAAGCGCATGTCGCGCTTTGCCGTTCTCAAGCGCGGCCTCGAGCGTACGACGGCCCGCCGCCAGATCGAGGATCTTGGCATCGTCTGCCGTTCGGAAAAGGACGAGATGACGACGCTATCGGGCGGCAACCAGCAGAAGGTGATGGTCGCGCGCTGGATGGCGCAGGCAGCCACTTTGTTTATCCTCGACGAGCCGTTCCAGGGCGTCGATATCTCGGCCAGGCGCGACATCGCCGCCAAGCTGAGGGCAAGCGCCAATGGCCGCGCTACGCTTTTGTTCGTCACCGAACTCGACGAAGCGCTGGAAACGGCCGACCGCATCCTGGTGATGTCCGAGCAGACCATCGTCGGCGAGCATCGCAACGCCGATGTCGATCTCGATCGCCTGCTGGCCGAAGTCGCAGGCGGGCCGCTGCACAGCGCGGCCTGAGCAAAGAAATATGAGAATTGGAATGGAGCGTATGGGTTTGAGTTCTTTTAGAGATGGCGGGCGCTGAATGACGCTGCGCGACTACGCCATCCGCTATGGGTTCATCGTTCTTCTGTTCGGCCTGATCGCGTATTTCGCCATCGCCGCCGATGGGTTCGTCTCGCCGCAAAGTGCCGTCTTCATTTTCCAGTCGGTCGCCATCACCGGCGTGCTGGCACTCGGCGTCACTGCCACTTTGGTCGTCGGCGGCTTCGATCTGTCGATTGGCTCGGTCGCGACGTCGGCCATGATGGCGGCCGCCTATGTCATGGTCGTTCTGGAGCAGAACGTTGTCGTCGCTGTCGTCGTCTGCCTGCTCATCGGCGCCATTGTCGGTCTCATCAATGGCTGGCTCATCGTCTATATGCGCGTGCCCGATCTTCTTGCGACGCTTGGCATGATGTTCCTGCTGGTCGGCCTGCAGCGCATTCCGACCGAAGGCCGCTCGATCGCTACAGGGATGACCATGCCCGATGGCTCGGTCGCCAACGGCAAGTTCGCCGACGCTTTCCTCGCGCTCGGCCGCCACCGCTTCGACTTCTTCATCCCGAACCTCATTCCGGTGTCGGTCGTGGTGCTCCTCGTGCTCGCCGTGCTGATCTGGTTCTTCCTCGAATACACCCGCTTCGGCCGCATGATGTATGCGGTCGGCTCCAATGAGCGCGCCGCCGAACTCGCCGGTGCGCCTGTCAAGGCATACAAAATCTGGGCCTACGTCATTTCAGGAGTTTTTGCCTCGATCGGCGGGATTTTGCTGGCGGCCCGGCTTGGACGCGGCGACATCGCCTCGGGTAATAATCTGCTGCTCGATGCGGTTGCCGCGGCGCTGATCGGCTACGCGGTGCTCGGCGCCGCCAAGCCGAACGCCTTCGGCACCGCCATCGGCGCGCTGTTCGTCGGCATCCTGCTGCAAGGCCTGACGATGATGAACGCGCCTTACTACACGCAGGATTTCGTCAAGGGCGTGGTTCTGGTCGTCGCCCTTGTCTTCACCTTCGCCCTTTCCGGCCGGGGCAGGAGATAGAACGGCTGCCGGAACAGTTTTGGGTTCAACAAACGGAGGAAAAAACGTGAACATCACAAGACGACTTTTGGGGAAGGTCGCGCTCGGATTGGCCGGCGCAACAATGCTGATGCAGGTCCCGGCTCTTGCCGCCGACAAGCCGGCGCCGTTCGACAAGCCGGGGGTCAAGATCGCGCTGGTGCGCTATCTCTCGACCGGCGATTTCTTCCAGGCCTATCTCTCGGGCGTCGAGTCGCAGTCCAAGGCGCTCGGCATCGACCTGCGCGTGCTCGACAGCCGCCAGGATGCGGCCCTTCAGTCCGACATGGTCGACCAGGCCATCGCGCTTGGCGTGCAGGGCATCATTATCCAGCACGGCCTGACGGAATCGATGAAGGATGCCGCCCAGCGCGCGGTCGACGCCGGCATCAAGGTTGTCGCCTTCGACGTCAATGTCGAAAACCCGAAAATCCCGCAAGTCGAACAGTCCGACAAGGACCTGGCGCGCCTGGCGCTCGAACAGGCGGTCAAGGACAATGGCGAGAGCTGGAACGCCGGCTATGTCTACGTCGCCGGCATCGCGCCGCTCGACCGCCGCAACGAGACCTGGGTCGACGTCAAGAAGAAATATGCCGGCATCAAGGAAGTCGCGATGTTCGGCACGCTCGACAATCCGATCGCCAACTCCGTCGCCAACCAGGCGCGCTCGGTGCTGCAGGCGCATCCCGACATCAATGTGATGTTCGCGCCCTATGACGAATTCGCCAAGGGTGTGAAGATCGCCGTCGACGAGGCGGGCTCGAACAAGAAGATCAAGATCTATTCGGCCGACATCTCGACCTCGGATATTGCAGCGATGCGCGAGACCGACAGCGCCTGGGCAGCCACCGCCGCCACCAACCCGGCCGTCGTCGGCCAGGTCTCGGTGCGGGCGCTGGCGCAGCTTCTCGCCGGTGAAGATCCCGGCCATAACGTCATCGTGCCGCCGACGCTGATCACCCAGAAAGACCTGATCGACAAGGACATCAAGAACATGGAAGACCTGTCGGCCAAGCTGCCGCAATTCGCCCATGCCGATGTCGCCATGCCGGCCTGGATGCCGAACCCGAACGCGAAGTAAACGCGGCGTCTGATAAATGCGAAGGGCGGCTATGGGCCGCCCTTTTCATATTGATGGTAAGCCAGCCTACAGCCAATGCTCTGGATCGCGCATCCCGTGTACAATCGCCACGACGACAACGCCGTCGGGTTGCGGTTCGTAGATGACGATATAGCGGCCTTCGACAAGCACGCGGGCCGTCGCGCTCAACTCGGGCCGCGCGCCGCCCATCCTAGGGTGTTGCGCCGCCAGCTCCAGCCTCTCAAAAATGCGCATCAACAGCTTGTCTGCCGCCTTTTCATTGTCGGCGGCGATGGTATGCCAGATGTCCCGCAAATCCTGCGAGGCGCGCGGTGTGAGCCGATAGCTAGCCACGGGTGCGGCGTTCTGCCTTCAGGCTGCGAATGAAGTCGGCGGGGTTGACGTCCACCGGCTTGCCGCTGGCCATGCCGTCGGCATAGGCCCGCTTCAGGTGCTCGAGTTCGAGCGTGCGCAATTCCTCGCGCTGCTCCCACAGGCGCAGGGCGTCGCGGACAATCTCGCTGTTGGAGGCATAACCGCCACCTTCAATGGCGCTCTGCAGGCGCGCCGCCTGCTGCGGGGTAAGGGATATGGTCAGGGTGCGCATGGGTTCGTTTTTCATCCCCACACTATAATGCATCCAACAAGATCTAACAATATTTGTTAGGAATCCGTCCCCCGCATCACGACCGCCCCGCACGCGCCAACCCATGCGCCACCAGCCGGTCGATGACCTCTGGATAGCTGACGCCGCTTGCGGCCATCGCCTTGGCATACATGCTGATGTCGGTGAAGCCGGGGATGGTGTTGAGCTCGTTGATCACGAACGTCATATCCGGCATCAGAAAGAAGTCGACACGCGCCATCGCGTCGCAACCGACGGCCCTGAACGCCTTTGCCGCCATGGCGCGCATGGCCGCCTCCACCTCAGGCGGCAGCTCGGCCGGCACCATCAACGCCGCGCCGTCCTCGTCGATGTATTTGGCGTTGTAATTGTAGAAGCCGTGGCTTTCCGCCGGCACGATCTCGCCCGGCCGCGACACGAAGAGTTCGCCCGCGGGGCTTTCCAGCACGCTGTATTCGATCTCGCGGCCGCGAATGAATTCCTCCGCCAGTAGTTTGCGATCGTGCTGGAAGGCCTCTGTAAGCGCCCGCTCGAATTCCTGGCTGCCATTGACCTTGGCGACGCCGACCGACGAGCCCTGCCGCGCCGGTTTGATGAAAATCGGCAGGCCTAGCTGGTCTTCAAGCACGGCCAGCGAAGGCACCGCACCCTCCTCGATCGTCACCGAGCGCGCGACGGGCACGCCGGCCGCCTTCAGCAGCCGCTTGGCGATGTCCTTGTCGAGCGCCGTGGCGGAACCCAGAATACCGCAGCCGGCGAGCGGCACGCGCGCCACCTCGGCCAGCCCTTGCACCGCGCCGTCCTCGCCATGCAGCCCGTGCAAAACCGGAAACAGGATATCGATGGCGGGCAGGTCTGAGGCGCGCCCTTGGCGGGGATCGCCAGCATCCGCCCATGTCCGCCGGGCACCAGGCAGAGCTGCGTACCGTCAGGCGGTGTCGCCAGCGCGCCGTCCTTGAAGTGGCTCAGCAGCCATTGCCCTTCGCGTGTGACGAAGATCGGGATGGCATCGTATTTCGCCGAATCCAGCGCGGCCATGACATTGGTTGCTGAAAGCAGCGAAACCTCATGCTCGGCGGAGCGCCCGCCGAAGAGCACGCCGATACGAAGTCTTTTCGCTGCCATCGATAACTCCACCAAGGATCAGGGTTGGAGCTCGCATGCGAAACACAAGGCGCTCCCTAAACCGGTCGAGCAATAAGCGAAGGATTGGAGTGGGATTTTGACCGGTTCGAGCAGTTTTTCAGCACGGAGTGCGAAAGCGGTTTTCCGCCTGGAGTCCGTCAAGACCAAGAGACGGAGCGGTTCACCGTTTTCGCCAAACGATGGACCGCCCCAAGAGCATGTCTTCACATCGCTACCGCAGCGCCGCCGCGATGTTGCCGCCGTCGACCGTGGTGACATCGGCGGTGGTGCGCTCGGCCAGCGCGTGATGCAGGAAGGCCTGCGCCACGTCGTCGGCCGTCACTTCCTGCCCGAGCAGATTGCCGGACATGTATTCCTTCTCCGACACGCCGCGCGCGCCGGAGCGGCTGGCGATCATGGCGTCGGTCAACAGGCCGGACCGGATGCGGTCGGCATTCACCGCATTTGAGCGGATGCCGTAGGCGCCGTAGTCCAGCGCATACTGCCGGGACAGGAAAAGCGTCGCCGCCTTCGGCACGCCATAGGCGCCGAATTTCGGGCCGGGATTGACCGCCTGCTTGGAGGTGTTGAACAGCAATACGCCGCCCGTGCCCTGTTCCAGCATGATGCGCACCGCATTCTGCGCCGCCGACTGGTGGGCGAAGAAGTTGAGCTCGAAGCTCTTGCGCAGCAGGGCGTCATCGAGTTCGCCGATCCGGCCTTCCCAGGCAGCACCCGCATTGGAGACCAGGATGTCGACGCCGCCATAGACGGCGACCGCTTTGTCGAAGGCAGCGCGCAACTCGGCGGGATTGGTGATGTCGGCGCCGACGCCGATTGAATTGTTGCCGGCCGCCTTTGCAGCCTCGGCAGCCTTTGCCGCATCGAGATCGACAACCACGGCATGCGCGCCGTTGGCGGCGAACAGTTTTGCTGTCGCAGCACCAATCGCGCCGGCGCCGCCGGTGATCAGCACCACCTGGCCGCTCAGCGGCTTCGGCTTGTTGGAGGCAAGCTTGGCCTGTTCCAGCGACCAGTATTCGAGCGGGAAGAGATCGGCCTTGGACAGCGGATGGAAACTGCCGACGGCCTCGGCGCCACGCACCGCCTCGATCCACATCTCGCCGACATCCGACGCGATCTTGGCATCCTTCAGCGTGCGGCCATGGCCAAACATGCCGAGACCCGGCACCAGCGTCAGCCTCGGCATCGGATCGAGCATGGTGCGTTTGACGTCGTCCAGTGCATCGTTGGTTTCGAAATAAGCGCGGTACTCGCTGGCGAAGGCGTCGACATGGCTCTTGATGACGGCCTTGTAGTCGCCGGCCTTGTCGGCGTCCGGCGCCGGCACCGCCATCGGCCCGGTCTTGATGCGGATCGACAGGTCGGGCGTCGACACACCGCGCGCGGCGTAGTCGGCAATGCCGGCCGCGTTGATGAAATCGACAATCGCGTCTGAGGTGCGGAAGTCGCTGATCATGCGGTCGAAGCGGCCTTCGCCGCGCGATACCGCCATAGCGCCACGCAGCGCCGGTGCGATGGACGAGGGCGTGGCGAGTTTTGCCGGCAGCGCTGCCTTGGCTGGCTGCGGCTTGCCGTTCTTGGCGACATAGTCCTCGGCGACATTCACATAATGGATCATCCGGTCGTAGGCCTGCTTGGCGTCGTCGCCGAAAGTGAAGATGCCATGCTTGTCGAGGATCAGGCCTTCGACGCTGGGGTCGGCGTCGTAGACATCGGCCGCCACCTTGGCGAGGTCGAAGCCCGGCTTGATGTAGGGGACATAGCCCATTTTGTCGCCGAAGACGGCCTTGATCAGCGGCTTGCTGTCTTTCTGGTCGACAATGGCGAGGATCGCGGTCGAGTGGGTGTGGTCAACGAATTTGTGCGGCAGGAAGGCGTGCAGCAGCGTCTCGACCGACGGGTTGGGCGAGGCGGGGTCGATGAGGTTCGCCCGCTGCAGCGCCACCATGTCCTCGTCGGCGAGGCTGTCCAGCGCGCGTGCTTTCAAGAGCGCGCCCATCTTCACCGCCGGCAGGCCTTGCGGCTCGATAACGCCCATGTCCCAGCCGCTGCCCTTGACGCACAGCACATCCCACTCGTCGCCAACGAGGTCGGTCGCCTTGGTCTTGCAGGACGTGTTGCCGCCACCATGCAGCACCAGCCGCGGCTCGCCGCCGAGCAGCCGGGTGGTGTAGACGCGCAGCGCGAGGTCGCGGGCGACGCCCTTTTTCGCATAGTCGGCAACGAGCTTTTCCGCCTCGCCATCATTCCAAAGGTTCTTCATGTCGCTATGTCCGCTTTGCTGTCTTTGATGTTGCTGTGAACAGGAATGCCACGACGCCTTGATGACAATGCGCCGGCTGCAGGATTTCGTTTGTCAGGAAGCCTTTTTTGCCCCCGCACTGGCTCCGGCATGGTCGAGCAGCCGCCGCGCCATGCTGGCGCCGACCACCAGATGCGTGCAGAGCCCGCCGGCGAGTGCGGCGAGCAGCGGTTCGAACTTGCTGTCCTCCTGCACCACCATCAGGCGCTTTTCGATTTGGCGCAGCGACGACAGCGAGGCCGAGATGACGCGGCGGTTATAGCTGCAGTCGAGCGCCTTGCCGGCGGCATCGATGATCTGGCCGGCGATGACGCCGGCGGCACCCGCCTCGCGCAACACCCCCATCTCGCCGGGGCTTAGCGCGCCGCATTTGACGACATGGCTGTCGGCGTCGACGGTGCCGACCGAATAGAGCGCCAGATCGCAATTGCCGATATCGGCCAATTGCTCGCGGATCACCGGCTCGGCGCGCAGCCCATGCGCCAGCAATTCCGTCGTCAGCACCAGCGGCGCGTAGAAATTCAGGCCCTTGGCGTTGAGCCGCCGGGCGATTTCCATCGTGCATTGGTCGGGGCGGTAGGAGTAGGGCGCGCCGAGATTGCCGCAAAGCTGCACCACGGTGACGTCCTGCAGGTCGGCATAGGACATGATGTCGGCGATGGTGTAGACGGTGCGGCCCCAGGCGACGCCGATGCGGTCACCCTTTTGGATCAGTTCCAAAAAGACGCTCGCCGCCAGCACCGCAATGTCGATCGAAGGGTCGACGACGTAGGCATTCTCCGGCGCGATCCAAACCGCGTCGAGCTTGAGTGCATCCTCGAGCTGGCGCGCCAGAACGTCGTCGGTGAACAGCTGCGTCGAGGTCGAGATGTTGACGATGCCGGTCTCGCGCGCCTTGCGCAGATACATGGCCACCGAAGCGCGAGAAATGTTAAGCTGGCTGGCGACCTGGTCCTGGCGCAGGCCATGGGCATAATAGAGCCACGCGGCCTTATGGATAAGCTGTTCTGCCGGTCGGATCGCCATGCCGTCTCCTCGGCTGACATTATTCACGGCTCTCGACAAAAGTCAAACTGGCCTGGGTACACCGTACCTTCTTGCCCACAGAATCTGGATGATCATTGCGCCAAATGCGCCCGGTCGGGAATCGCTGATGGTGACGCGGCCCGAACCTGTGGTTAGAAGTTCTCAACAAAGAAAATTCGGGGAGAACGGGATGGGCAATGCGTACGATCAGGATCTCGGCAAGAACGCCGCCAATCACCAGCCGCTGACGCCGCTCACCTATCTGGAGCGGGCGGCGAGGACCTATCCAGATCATGTCGCCATCGTCCATGGCAGCCAGCGCATCACCTATCGCGACTTCTGGCGGCGCTCGCTCAAGCTCGCCTCGGCGCTGTCGAAGCGCGGCATCGGCAAGGGCGATACCGTCACGGTGATGCTGTCCAACACGCCGCCGATGCTGGAGGCGCATTTCGGTGTGCCGATGACCAAGGCGGTGCTGCATTCGCTCAACACCCGCCTCGACGCCGCCGTCATCGCCTTCCAACTCGACCACGCCGAGACCAAAGTGCTGATCGTCGACCGTGAGTTTTCGGGCGTCGTCAAACAGGCGCTGGGGCAGGCCAAGGCGAAGCCGCTGGTCATCGACTATGACGATCCGGACTACGCCGCCGATGCGCCCTATCCCAAGGGCGAGCGGATCGGCGCGGTCGACTATGAGGAGTTCGTCGCCGGCGGCGACGCCGACTATGCCTGGTCGATGCCGGACGATGAATGGGGCGCCATCTCGCTCAACTACACCTCAGGCACGACGGGCAATCCCAAAGGCGTCGTCTACCATCATCGCGGTGCGGCCCTGATGGCCTACACCAACACCATCCATGCTGGCATGGCCAAGCATGCCGTCTATCTGTGGACGTTGCCGATGTTCCACTGCAATGGCTGGTGTTTTCCGTGGACGCTCGCCGTCCAGGCCGGCACCCATGTCTGCCTGCGCTGGGTGCGGCCGAAGCCGATTTACGATGCCATTGCCGACCACGGCGTCACCCATCTGTGCGGTGCGCCGGTCGTCATGTCTGTGCTGATCAACGCCAGGGACGAGGACAAGCGCCACTTCCCGCAGACGGTCACCTTCAACACCGCGGCCGCGCCACCGCCGGAAGCCGTGCTGTCGGGCATGGCCGATGCCGGCTTTGCCGTCACCCATCTCTACGGCCTGACCGAGACCTATGGCCCGGCGGTGGTCAACGAATGGCATGGCGCCTGGGACGCCCTCGACAAGGGATCGAAGGCGCAGAAGAAGGCCAGGCAAGGCGTGCGCTATGCCGCGCTCGAAGGGCTGACGGTGATGGACCCCGAAACGATGCAGGAGACGCCGGCCGACGGCGAGACCATCGGCGAGGTCATGTTCCGCGGCAACATCGTCATGAAAGGCTATCTGAAGAACAGGAAGGCCACCGACGAGGCTTTTGCCGGCGGCTGGTTCCATTCCGGCGACCTCGGCGTCATGCACCCGGACGGCTACATCCAGCTCAAGGACCGCTCCAAGGACATCATCATTTCAGGCGGCGAGAACATTTCGTCGATCGAGGTCGAGGACGCGCTCTACAAGCACCCGTCCGTAGCGTCCTGCGGCGTCGTCGCCAGGGCCGACGACAAATGGGGCGAGGTGCCGGTCGCCTATGTCGAGCTGAAGCCGGGCAAGGCGGCGAGCGAGGCCGAGATCATCGATCACTGCCGCGCGCTGCTTGCCCGCTTCAAGGTGCCGAAGGCGGTGATTTTCGCGGAGATCCCGAAGACCTCGACCGGGAAGATCCAGAAGTTCCGGCTGCGGGAGATGGCGAAGGGGGCTTAGGCGGCGGCATTGGCACTCTTGCTGCGACCTCGACAATTTGTCGCGGGCCTCCGCGACTTCGTCATCCTAGGTGGAGCAGTCGCGAAGCGACGTCGCGGCAACCCTAGGATCCATGCCGTGACCTTGCGGCCAAACGCCAACGGTCGAGAATGGCTGTGCCCGACGAAAGGTCGTTGATCGGCGTAACGTCTTGATCCGCCTAACTCTTTTTCAGACGTCGCGGCATGGATCCTAGGGCCTGCGCCGCATCGCTTCGCTCCTTGCTTCGCCCTAGGATGACGAATTCGAAGGCGGCCGCTAACCGCGATGGTCGGCCTCGCCCGCCACTCTGTCACCATCTGTCACCAATTATACGCGTACGTCGAATCCGCATTGACACCTCCCTCTTTTCAATTTACGACTGACGAAAATTGAAATTCGTCACTCGTTAATTGACAGAGAGCCATGTCCGAAGCCGCCAGCATCATGGTCGACGCCGCCCGGCAGGAGAATGTCACGCGCATTCTCGACTGCGCCGAGCGCCTCTTCCGCCACTATGGTTACGGCAAGACCAATGTTGCCGACATCGCCCGCGAACTCGGCATGTCGCCGGCTAACATCTACCGTTTCTTCGCCTCCAAGGTCGAAATCCACCAGGCCGTCTGCGGCCGCATGCTGCTTGCCAGCTACAATATGGCCTACGCGATCTGCCACCTGCCGATCAGCGCCGAGGAACGGCTGCGGCGCTATATCCATGCGCAGTACAAGATGACGCTGGAAGTCATGCTCGACGACCAGAAGGTCCACGAGATGGTCATCGTTGCGTTGGAGCGTGACTGGGGCGTCATCGACAAGCATATCGACAGCATTCACGACCTGTTTGCCGAAGTGATCCGCGAAGGCATCGAGGCCGGCGAGTTTGCCGACCAGGATCCGGTCATCGCGTCGCGCTGCTTCGGCGCCGCCACCGTCATTCTGTGCCACCCGCAAATGGTGGCGCAGTGCCTCGCCAAGACCAATCGGGCGATGCCCGACGACCTCATCGATTACGCAATCAAAGCCCTGAAATAACCGCCGCCCGCCGGGCGCCGGTGTCGACCGTTCATCTCCAGTCGGGAGTACGAAAGTGTCTTTGTCCAGTTCCATCCTCCGCAAGCTGCCGGTCGCCGGCCTGATCGTCGCCACGCTCGGGCTCGCCGCCTGCAGCCAGGAAAAGGCCGAAGTCCAGGACATCATCCGTCCGGTCAAGGTGGTCGAGATCGGCCAGGCGCAAAACAGCCGCGAACTCGCCTATTCCGGCTCGGTGCGCGCCCGCACCGAAATGAACCTCGGCTTTCGCATCTCGGGCAAGGTCACCCAGCGCCTCGTCGATATCGGCCAGCACGTGACATCCGGCGATGTGCTCGCCCGCATCGATCCCACCGATTACGAGCTTTCGGTCAAGAGCGCCAAGGCCAACCTCGATGCCGCCGAGCGCCAGGTCGAGACCGTCGATCTGTCCCGCAAGCGCGCCGAGCAGCTTTTTGCCAAGAACTTCACCTCGAAGTCGCAGCTCGAACAGGCGACGCTGAGCTACAATCAGGCGGTGGCCAGCCGCGATGCCGCCCGCTCCACCCTTTCGCAAGCGCAGAACCAGGTCGTCTACACCGATCTCAAGGCGAGCGAGAATGGCATTGTCACTGCGGTCTCCGCCGATGTCGGCCAGGTGGTCGGCGCCGGCACGCCGGTGATGACCGTTGCCGTCGATGGCGAAAAGGAAGTGCTGATCGCGGTTCCCGAAATGGACATCGCCGCCTTCAAGCCGGGCAAGGACGTCACGGCGAGCTTCTGGTCCGACGATGCGCTGAAGCTCTCCGGCAAGGTCCGCGAAGTCGCCGGCAGCGCCGACCAGCAGTCGCGCACCTTTGCCGTCCGTGTCTCGCTGCCCGACGATCCGCGCGTGCTGCTCGGCATGACCGCCAACATCGAGGCTTCAGTGGCCAAGAAGCAGGAGATGGTGTCGATCCCGCTCAGCGCACTGGCGGAAAAGGATGGCCGCAAGATTGTCTGGACCGTCGACCGCGCCGGCGAGACGGTGCACGAGCGCCCGGTCAAGGTTGCGGAGTTTACCGCCGACGGCGTGAGTGTCACCGATGGGCTGAAGCCGGGTGACGTCGTCGTTGCCGCAGGCACCCAGTTCATGACCGAGAATCTCAAGGTCAAGCTGAGTGGCGACGCGGTGCAGGCCGCCTCGGCGGAAGGCGACGCGGCAAAGGCCGTGCGCTGACGGCAGACGCATGAAGCCGGCTTGATCGTCGCTTCGGCGAAAGGCCGCGCAAGCATTCAAGGTTTCCGGGCGGCGAGCGCCCGATGGTCGAGACGCCAAGGTCGAGTTCCCCCGCATCGATCCACGCGTCCCACCGCGATGAGAGTCTCTCCCGCTCGGAAAGCCTCGCCGCCCGGAAGCCAGCATCGGAAATCCTGAAGCCGCACGCCGAGTGTGTGCGCAGACGATCAACGAATTGGACTGACGCCGATGACCACCACCAACGACAGCAGTGAAAAGCGGCCTTTCAATCTTTCGCGCTGGGCCATCGGCCATCCGTCGATCGCGCGCTTCCTGTTCGGCCTGATCATCATCGCCGGCGGTCTCGGCCTGATGCGCATGGGCCAGAAGGAAGACCCCGATTTCACCTTCCGCGTCATGGTCGTCCAGGCGATCTGGCCGGGCTCCTCGATCCAGGAGATGGAAGACCAGGTCGTCAACAAGATCGAGCGCAAGCTGCAGGAAACGCCGCATCTCGATTTTGTCCGTTCCTACACGCGCGCCGGCAGCGCCATCATCACCGTCCAGATCAAGGGCGACACCAATGCCGAGGAGGTGAAGGACGCCTTCTACCAGGTGCGAAAGAAGGTCGGCGACATCTCGGGCGACCTGCCGCAAGGCCTGCTCGGCCCCTATTTCAACGACGAGTTCGGTGACACCTTCATCACGCTGCATTCGATCAGCGGTGATGGCTACTCCTATCCCGAGCTGAAGAAGTTTGCCATCCAGGCGCGCGACATGCTGTTGACGACGCCGGGCGTCGAGAAGGCCGTCATCATCGGCGACCAGCCGGAGAAGATCTATATCGACATCTCGTCCAAGGCGCTGGCCGAACGCGGCCTGACGCTGACCGACCTGCAGAACGCCATCAAGGGCCAGAACAATGTCGACCCGGCAGGTTTGGTCGACACCGGCCTGCGCTCGGTGCGCATCTCGGTCGAAGGCGACGTCACCAAGGCAGCCGACATCAGGGAATTGCGCCTGCGCGCCGGCGGCCAGGTGACGCGTCTCGGCGACATCGCCACCGTGTCCTCCGGCCTCGAGGATCCCTATCAGCGCAAGTACCGCTTCAACGGCCACGAAAGCGTCCAGGTCGGCGTTGTCATGGCCAAGGGTTTTAACGTCACCGATGTCGGCAAGGACGTCGAAGCGACCTACAAGCGCTTCGAAGAGGCGCTGCCCTACGGTGCTTCGGTCGACCAGATCTCCGACCAGCCGGAAGTCGTGCGTGATGCCGTGAAGGAGTTCATGGAGGCGCTCGGTGAAGCGCTGCTGATCGTGCTTGCGGTGTCGCTGCTGTCGATCGGCTGGCGCTCCGGCCTGGTCATCGCCATCGCTATTCCGCTGGTGCTGGCAGCGACCTTCGCCATCATGTACGAGCTCGGCATCGACCTGCAGCGCATTTCGCTCGGCGCGCTGATCATCGCGCTCGGCCTCCTCGTCGACGACGCCATGATCGTCGTCGAAATGATGGAGCGCAAGCTGGAGGAAGGGTTGGTCAAGATCGAGGCGGCGAGCTTCGCCTATTCCTCGACCGCTTTCCCGATGCTGACCGGCACGCTGATCACCACCGCCGGCTTCATCCCGGTCGGCTTCGCCGCCTCCACGGCCGGCGAATATGTGCGCACGCTGTTCTACGTCGTCGGTATCGCGCTGGTCGTGTCCTGGTTCGTCGCCGTCTATTTCACGCCATGGCTCGGCTACATGATCCTCAAGCAGAGGAAACACGCCGGCGGCGATCATCACGACGCCTTCGACACCGGCTTCTACCGTCGCTTGCGCGCCACGGTCGGCTGGGCGGTGCGCCATCGCATCATCGTGCTGGTGATGACGCTGGTGACCTTCGCCACCAGCCTGTGGGCGTTCCAGTTCATCCCGCAGAACTTCTTCCCGCAATCGTCGCGTCCCGAAATCCTGGTCGATCTCTGGCTGCCTGAGGGAACCTCGATCAAGGAGGTCGAGACGCAGGCAAAGGCGCTTGAATCGAGGATGATGGACGACAAGGACAAGCGCTTCATCGCCACCTATATCGGCGAGGGCGCGCCGCGGTTCTTCCTGCCGCTCGACCAACAATTGCGCAATCCGAACTATGCGCAGCTTCTGGTGATGGCCAATGACGAGCCGGCGCGCGAGCGGCTGATCCTCAAGCTGCGCTCCATCCTGGCGCAGGATTTCCCCTCGATCCGCTCCAAGGTCGACCGTCTGTTCTTGGGACCGCCGACCGGCTGGCCGGTGCAGATGCGCGTCATGGGTCCGGACCGTCAGGAAGTGCGCCGCATCGCCGATCAGGTGAAGGCCAAGTTCACCGAAAATCCGCTGCTCGCCGCAGTCCATGACGACTGGCTGGAGCCGGTGCCGGCGATGAAGCTGGTCATCGATCAGGACCGCGCCCGGGCGCTCGGCGTCACCTCGCAACGCATCCGCCAGATGCTGCAGGCGTCGATGTCCGGCGCGCCGCTCGACGACTTCCGCGACGGTGAGGAGACGGTGTCCATCGTCGCCCGTGAACCGGACGCCAGCCGCAACCTGCTGTCCTCGGTCGACTCGGTCTATATCCCGACCGATTTCGGCGGCTTCGTGCCGCTGTCGCAGGTCGCCAAGGTGGTGCCGGTGCTCGAGCAGGGCGTCGAATGGCGGCGCGACCGTCTGCCGACCATCTCGGTGCGCGCCACGCTGCCGGACGGCGTCCAGTCGAACGATGTCGTCACCAAGCTCTACAACGACATGCAGGGCATGCGCGCCGGCCTGGCGCCCGGCTATAAGATCGAGATCCAGGGTGGCGCGGAGGATTCCGCCGAAAGCCAGGCCTCGATCGCAGCCAAGGCGCCGGTCATGCTGGCCATCATCGTCGTGCTTTTGATGATCCAGCTACAGCATTTCGGCAAGGCGATGCTGGTCCTGGCTACCGGTCCGCTCGGCATCATCGGCGCTGCGGCAGCTTTGCTGATCAGCGGCGCGCCGTTCGGTTTCGTCGCCATCCTCGGCGTCATCGCGCTGCTCGGCATCATCATGCGCAACTCGATCATCCTGGTCGACCAGATCGACCAGGACATAGCCCGGGGCATGGACCGATCGGAGGCTATCATCGGCTCGGCCGTGCGCCGTTTCCGGCCGATCGTGCTGACCGCAATGACGGCGGTGCTGGCGCTGATCCCGATCTCGCGCGCCGTGTTCTGGGGTCCGCTCGCCTACGCCATGATGGGCGGCATCCTCGTCGCCACCGTGCTCACCATCCTGGTGCTGCCGGCCGGCTACGCCCTGTTCTTTGGCCGCGAGCCGAAGAAGGCCAAGGAGCCGGTAGGCGAGGCGGTGCAGGACAATGAGCGGCCGCAACTGGCCCTGGCCGCCGAGTAACCGCCGCTGGCGCATAGGATGCGCTCTTGGAAAAATGCTACAACGCCGTACGTTTGACGTGCGGCGTTGTGGCGTTCTGATGGCCATGATGCCCCATTTGTTGCGTGGAGGATGATCATGACCCCGGCCCAGACGTCGATCGCGCTGCGCCTGCCGATCGACGGACGCCATCGGCAGATGTTCATCGACGGCGCCTGGGTCGATGCTGCCTCGGGCCGCATCATGGAGACCCGCAATCCGGCGACCGGCGCGGTCATCGCCACGGTGCCGCGCGGCGATCGTCACGACATAGACATTGCGGTGGCCGCGGCGCGAAAAGCCTTCGACGGGCCGTGGAGTCGGTTCAAGCCCTATGAGCGGCAGGTGCTGCTGCTCAAGATCGCCGATCTCTTTGAAAAGCACTGGGAAGAGATCAGCCGCTCCGACACCGCAGACATGGGCATGCCGATCGTGCGCACCCGCGCCAACCGCAACCGTGTCATCGGCATGCTGCGCTACTACGCCGGCATGGCGACGGCGCTGCATGGCGAGACTATCGACAATTCGCTGGCCGGCGAAATCGTCTCCTTCACCCGCAAGGAGCCGGTCGGCGTCGTCGGCGCCATCATCCCGTGGAACGCGCCGACCGCGGCGTCGATCTGGAAGATCGGCCCGGCGCTCGCCACCGGCTGCACCATCGTTTTGAAACCATCCGAAGAAGCGCCGCTGACGCCGTTGCTGATCGCCGACATCATGAGCGAGGCCGGCGTGCCCTCGGGCGTCGTCAACATCGTCACCGGCACCGGCGTCGAGGCGGGTGCCGCCCTCGCCGAACATATGGGCGTCGACAAGATCGTCTTCACCGGCTCGACCGCGACCGGCCAGTCGATCGTCCGCGCCTCGGCCGGCAATCTGAAGCGCGTCTCATTGGAGCTCGGCGGCAAGTCGCCGGTCATCGTCTGCGCCGATGCCGATCTCGACAAGGCCGTCCCGGTGGCGGCGATGTCGGTCTTCGCCAATTCCGGCCAAATCTGCATTGCCGGCTCGCGGCTCTTCGTCGAGCGCTCCATCCATGACGAGTTCGTCGCGCGGCTCGCCGCTTACGCAGAGGGCCTGAGGATCGGCGACGGCATCGACCCGGCGACCGAGATTGGCCCTCTGGTTTCGGTGCGACAGCTCGAACGTGTCACGGGTTACCTTGAAGCCGGATCGGCGGAAGGTGCGCGGCTGGTGACCGGGGGTACCCGCCTGACGGAGGGCGCTCTCGCCGCCGGCAATTTCGTTGCGCCGACCGTCTTTGCCGGCGTCTCCGACGACATGAAGATCGCCCGCGAGGAAATTTTTGGCCCGGTCATTTCGGCGCTGCCCTTCGATACGCTGGACGAGGCGGTCGAGCGCGCCAACAACACGCCCTACGGTCTTGCCGCCGGCGTGTTCACCCGGAACGTCGCCACCGCGCACCAGCTGTCGCGAAGAATCCGCGCCGGCTCGGTGTGGGTCAACACCTACCACGCCATCGATCCGGCGGTGCCCTTCGGCGGCTACAAGATGAGCGGCTACGGCCGCGAGGGCGGCGCGGAGCATCTCGGCGAATATCTCAACACCAAGGGCGTCTTCATCAAAATAGATTGAACGGCCGCGCGTAGGAAAATGCTCCGCGACGCGGGTTTCGCAAAACAGAATTCCTTTCCAGGACGGCAAAGCCGTCCGATCCTGCCTACATATCGGAGCGATAAAGCTCGTCCACCTCAGGTGATCGTCCCATGGCAGATAACAAGCAATTGCGGCTCGGCGCCTTCATGCGCCCGGTCAGTCTTCACACCGGCGCCTGGCGCTATCCCGGTTCCTATCCCGACGCCAATTTCAACTTCGCCCATCTGAAGCGCTTCGCGCAGACGTTGGAGGCGGCGAAGTTCGATGCCTTCTTCATGGCCGACCATCTGGCCGTGCTCAACATGCCGATCGAGGCGCTGCGGCGCAGCCATACGGTGACGTCGTTCGAGCCGTTCACGCTGCTGTCGGCGCTCGCCGCCGTCACCGACCATATCGGCCTGGTCGCCACCGCATCGACGACCTTCGACGCGCCCTATCACATCGCTCGCCGCTTCGCCTCGCTCGACCATATCAGCGGCGGCCGCGCCGGCTGGAACATCGTCACCACATCCAATCCCGATGCCGCGCTGAATTTCGGCCTCGACGAGCATGTCGAGCATGATGAGCGCTATCACAATGCGCGCGAGTTCTACGATGTGGTGACCGGCCTGTGGGACAGTTTTGCCGACGACGCCTTCATCCGCGACGCCGAAAGCGGGCTCTATTTCGATCCGGCAAAACTGCATGTGCTCGACCATAAGGGCGAGCATCTTTCGGTGCGCGGCCCGCTCAACATTGCGCGGCCGGTGCAGGGCTGGCCGGTCATCGTCCAGGCCGGCGCATCGGAGGCGGGGCGGCAATTGGCAGCCGAAACGGCTGAGGTGATTTTTGCTGCCCATAGCGATCTTGCAGCCGGTAAGCGCTTCTTCGCCGATGTCAAAGGCAGGGCTGAAAAGCTGGGCCGGTCGCGTGACGATATCAAGATCCTGCCCGGCGCCTTCGTCATCGTCGGCGACAGCGTCGAGGAGGCGCAGGCCAAGCGGGCCAAGCTCGACAGCCTGGTCTATTACGAGAGCGGGATCGCCTCGCTGTCGATCGCGCTTGGCCATGACGCATCCCACTTCGACCCGGACGCACTCTTGCCTGAAATCCCCGAAACCAACGCCTCGAAAAGCGGCCGCGAGCGCGTCATCGAGCTGGCGCGCCGGGAGAACCTCACCGTTCGCCAGCTGGCGCAGCGGCTCGGCGGCTATGCCGGCCTTGCCTTTGTCGGCACGCCGAAAACCATTGCCGATGCGATGGAGGAATGGCTCGTTGCCGAGGGATCCGACGGCTTCAACGTCATGTTCCCCTATCTGCCCGCCGGGCTCGACGACTTCGCCGAGAAGGTGGTGCCCGAACTGCAGCGGCGAGGCCTCTTCCGGCGCGAATATGAGGGCACGACCTTGCGCGAAAATCTCGGCCTGAAGCGGCCGCCGAACCGGTTCTTCGAAGGCGAGGAAGCGGCCATCCGCAAGGTCGGCTGAGACACTCTCGGATGAGCTTGTGCAAAAAGGAAACGGGCGCGCCGAAGCGCGCCCATTCTTTTCGAGCCGTCATTTTCAGATGACGAAATACCAGTTGGCCAGCAGCATCACCACCACGCCGGCGACCAAGGTCAGATAGGGCAGCATGCCCGCCTTTTTGACCGAGAGGTCGGCGCCCGCCATGCCGAGATCGGCCAGCATGTGGTCGGGGAACTTGCCCTTGTCCTGGATGTAGTGGCGGAAGCAGAACACCGGGATGATCAGGGCTGCGGTGATCAGGCCGGCCCACAGCGCCATCGGGTTCCACACCTTGGCGCCGGCGCCCATGAAGATGGCGTTGACATAGGCGAAGATGGCGCCGAGGCCGAGCAGCCAACTCGGGGCCTTCCAAGGTCGGTTGATGTGGCCGTTGTCGATGCGGTGGATCCAGCCGGCATTGAGGTTGAGGAAGTTGAAGATGATGTAGCCGCAATTCGACACGGCGAGGATGAAGAAGAAGCTCGTCGCGTCGGCCGAGGCGATGGCCAGCACGATCAGGTTGAAGACGAGGTCTGTCCACATCGCCCGTGTCGGCGCGCCATGCTCGTTGACGTGGCTGAGGTAGCGCGGCAGCCAGCCGTCGACCGAGCCCTGGTAGAGCGTGCGCGAGGAACCGGCCATCGCCGTCATGATGCACAGCACCAGCGCCAGGATCATCAGCATCACCAGGAGGCTGTGGATCAGCGCGCCGCCACCGACCATGCCGGCCAGCGCATCGGCGACGCCTGAGCCGTCGACAATCGGCGTCGCCAGCATGCCGTTTAAGCCCAACACGCCCTGGAAGGTGAAGGGAACCAGGATGAACAACAGCATGCAGAGCAGGCCGGAATAGAAGATCGCCTTGAACGTGTCGGTGCCCGGGTTCTTGAACTCCGAGGTATAGCAGACGGCCGTTTCGAAGCCGTAGGTCGACCATGCGGCGATGAACATGCCACCAAGCACCAGCGTCCAACCGGCAATGTTCCACGAGCCGGGCTCCGGCGCGTAGGCGGCGGCCAGCGGTACCAGCGGCGAAAAATTCGCCCAGTTGATCTGGCCGGTGACGATCGGCACGACGCCGACGATCAGCATCGGGATGATGACCAGCAGGCCGATATATTTCTGCACATTGGCGGTACCGAGAATACCGCGATGCTGGATCGAGAAGATGATCAGCATCAGCACCGCGCCGATGAAGAAGGTTGCGTTTAGGGTGAAGGAGACAGGGCCCAGCGTATGGCTGAACAACGTCCAGGTGCGGATCGCCGGCGTGGCCGCCGCGGTCACCGCTGCGATGGCGTCGGCAGGCGCCGTTCCCGCATGAGCCGCGATATAGGCAACGACATCCGGTGAGGCATCGGTGAAGATCGGCACCGGCGCCAGCGCATTGAGGATATAGGCGGCGGCGATCGAGCAGCCGAGCGACAGCACCGGCGACCAGGCGAACCAGTTGCACCACACCGACAGCGGCGCGATGAACTTGGAGTAGCGCAGCCAGGCGGTGGCGCCGTAGATCGAGGCGCCGCCCGACTTGTTCGGGAACAGGCCGGCGATCTCGGCATAGGTGAAGGATTGCAGGAAGCCCATGATCATGGAGGCGATCCAGATTCCGAAGGCCAGCGTTCCCGTCGTGCCGGCAATGCCGCCGATCGAAAACAGGACAAGGGCAGGAACGCCGCTTGCCACCCAGAAGGCGCCCCGCCAGTCGATGTTCCGGTGCAGCTTGCCTTCCGCAGGCTGCTCCAGGGCCGTGCTTATCGTGCTCATATGTCCATATTCCCCTTTTTTGTGTTCCCGGCCGGCGATGCCTCGGCTTCGCGAAGCTTGTTCCCCGGCAAATGACTGCACGACTCCGGTGTTTCCACTCAGTCGTATTTTTTTCTTAACAGTGAAGATTGATCCGGCGCGCTTTCACGTCAAGCGATTTGTGACGTCGTGCACATCACGCTTGCGAAACATGGCTTCAGCCGTCGCCAACAGCAGCCGGCGAAGCAGTTTCGTGCGCGCTTGAAGGCGGCTATCAGGAACGCGGTTTGGTCTTTTGCGGATCGTAGTGGGCGAAGGCCACCACCCGCGCCGGCAGCCGCTTGGCATGGCCGTCGAGCTTGCCGATCTCGACCTCCGTACCGATGGCCGCATGGGTGACGTCGAGTCTCGCCAGCGCGATGTTCTTGTTCAGCACCGGCGAGCGCATGCCTGAAGTGACGACGCCGATCTGGGCGCGGCCGACATGGACGCAGTCGCCATGGCCGACGGCGACATTGCTGTCGATGTCGAGGCCGACGAGCTTGTGCTGCGGGTGCTCCTTGCGCCGGATCAGCGCCTCGCGGCCGATGAAATCGTCGGTCTTGGTCTTCAGCGGCACGGTGAAGCCTATGCCCGCCTCGAACGGATCGGTCTGATCGGAGAACTCGTAGCCGGCGAAGATCAACCCGGCCTCGATGCGCACCATGTCGAGCGCCTGCAGGCCCATCGGCTTCAGCCCGTGCGGCTGGCCGGCCTCCCAGATCGCGTCGAACACCTTTTCGGCATCGCGCGGATGGCACCAGACTTCATAGCCGAGTTCGCCGGTATAGCCGGTCCGTGATACCACGACCGGAATACCATTGCCGCCGCCGATGCGGGCAACTGCGAAACGGAACCATTCGAGCTCGTCGATCGAGGGCTGCACAGGCGAGGTCCAGATCACTTCCCGCAAGATGTCGCGGCTTTTCGGTCCTTGCACGGCGACATTGTGCATCTGGTCGGTGGAGGAGCGCACCAGCACGTTGAGGCCGAGTTTCTTGGCCGTCTCGCGCAGCCATTCGCCGGACAGGTCGTCGCCGCCGACCCAGCGGAAATTATCCTTGCCGAGGCGCAGCAGCGTGCCGTCGTCGATCATGCCGCCATGCTCGTAGCACATGGCGGAATAGACGACCTGGCCGACGCCGAGCTTCTTGACGTCACGGGTCAGCGTGTATTGCAGCAGCGCTTCGGAATCCGGACCGGTGACCTCGAACTTGCGCAGCGGCGACAGGTCCATGACCACCGCATCCTGCCGGCAGGCCCAGTATTCGGCGATCGGGCCCTCCTTGGCGAAGGCGTTGGCCAGCCAATAGCCCCTGTACTCCACGAAGTTGCGGGTGTGCTTGGCGAAGGATGAATGGAAGGCGGTCTCGCGGGTCATTTTCGGTTCCGAATCGGGCGTCATGCGTCTGGCGATCGCTCGCGAGAATTTGTGCTGGCCGGAATAGGTCCGCACATGGATGTCGGTGAGGTCCCAGCCATTGGCGGGCGTCGTGTCGTCGGGGCAAGCGGAGGAGACACAGACGATGTCGGTCAGCGCTCTGAGCAGCACATAGTCGCCGGCCCGCGACCACGGCTCGTCCGACACCATGACGCCATGCGCGTCGATCGCTGTGTTGAAGAAGAAGTTGATCGCCATCCAGCCCGCGCGCGGCGTCACGTCCTTGTCGGCCAGCGCGCGGTTGAAGTTCTCCGAGCAGTTGGTGTGCCCGGGATAGCCGATATCGTCGTAATACTTGGCCGCACACGCCAGCGCGAAAGCGTCGTGCCGGCCGCATGTGTCCTGCACCACCTCGACCAGCGGCTCCATATCCTGGTCGTAGTATTTCGAATGCAGGCCGGGCATCGGATAGCTCGACCCCATCAGCGTGCGCGTCGTCGTCACGTCGAGCGGATGATCGAGTCCCTTGTCCAGCTTACGCGCCGAAAAGCACTGGAAGTCGGTGCACTGACGGCCGTCGACATCGATGATCTGCAGATAGTCGCCGGCCTTGACGAAGTAGGATTCGGCGGTTGCCGAATGGACACGCAGGTCGAGCACCGGATCGGCCAGAGGGTCGGCGAGCTGCGACTTCGATTTCAGCCGGATGGTGTTGCGCCGCAGGAGGACCGTGAGCGGCGTCGCGGTGTCATGGCCATCAACCAGCATCGGCCCGCCAGGCGCTGCAATCAGCATCGCGCCATCACGTGCGATGGTGAATGCCTGCTCGGTGCCGGCGGGCGTCGCGCCACCAAACACGCGCATCGCCTTGGGCTGGTCGAGCTGCACCTGCCGGCGCTCGAGCCCGCGGCGCACGGAAGCGAGACTGTCATCCCCCTCGGCCAACAGCGCCTTGATGCCGGCAGCATTGCTGTTGGATTTCTCGCCGAGGATGCCGGGGTCGGTCGCGCCCGATTTCTCCCAGGCCAGCAGCTCGCAAGCCTGCCCGCCTTCGACATTGCGCACGCTGACCGTATCGCCGGCCTCGACCTCGATCAGCACCGCGCCATTGCCTGGGATGGTATAGCGCTCCAAGCCCGGCGGCAGCGCGATCTGGCCGGGCCTCAGGATCTGGGTGGGGCGCGGCGGGCCGGCTGTTACGGAAGGGTAGGGCGACTGGCTCATCTCAACTCGGGTTTCGAGAAACAAGTTTGCCTGTGTGTGAAATTATTTTAGCAGCAAGAATAGCAGGGGGATCGCGTTTGGCAAGGCGAAGGTGACGTAAGCTCCCCCTTCTCCCCCTGTGGGAGAAGGTGTCGCCGAAGGCGACGGATGAGGGGTGTTCCAGCGGAGTGAGACGTTGGCGTTCCCTGGAACACCCCTCATCCGTCTCGGCGCTGCGCGCCAATCCACCTTCTCCCACAAGGGGAGAAGGAAGAAGTGCGCACAAGCGCTATGCCAAGTCCTCGGAATGCCCGATCGCCACGCCGTACTCTGCAGCCGAATCCAGCATCGTGTGCCACAGGCTCTCGGCAAAGGTCGCAAACACCAGAACGTTGAACACCGCCTGTCCGTCACGGTCCTTCCCGCGCCAGAGCGTGACGCTGGTGTGGTCCATCGAGGTCGCAGCCGCCACGCCAACCGGAAATGCATCGGGATGCAGATCGATCGACGAGAGCTTGGCCAGCATCGTCCGCGCCTTGGCGCCGGAGATGCTGATCAGCACCCGCGCATGCGATTGGTCGGAGAGCGACGCCGATTGCACGAAGGCTGGGGCAAGCGCCCCAATCCCATGCTTGTCGCCCTTGGACAGAACAAAGAACTGGTCCGGTCCCGACCAGATCAGCGTCGCATCCGCCGTGCCGACCGCCTTCGGTGTTTGCGGAGCCGCAACGCCGAAGTGAGCCTTCGCAGCCTTGCCCATCTCGGCCGCCTTGCCGCGCCGCGCCATCACCTGGACGAGGTCGAAATTGCGGATCTCGGTCAGCGACACGCCAGCATCGCCTTGCGCACCGTAAGCGCCAGCAGCGAGCGCCCGCTCGATTGGACTGCGAATATCCCAGGAAAACTCAGCCACGCTGGCGCCCTCCATCCGGGTCGTAGAAGACGGGATTGCAGAGTTCGACATCATAGTCCTCGCCGCGCAGCGGGTCGTGCGCGTGGACGATTTCGCCGATGCGCTCGCGGCCGCGTTCGACCAGGCCGAGCCCGATCCACTGGTCGAGCGTTGGCGAGAAGCAGACCGAGGTGACATAGCCCTGATCGTTGTCCGGCCCCGGTGTCTGTCCCTTCGGAATGATGTGCGCACCAGAGCGCAGGCGCCGCGCTTTGTCGACCGGCTTGATGCCGACGACGACCTGCCGGTCCGGCGCCACCAGCGCCTCGCGGCCGGCCATGACGCAGCCAATGAAATCCTTCTTGGTCGACATCATCTTGCCGAGGCCAAGATCGGCGGCGGTCGTGGTGCCGCTGAGTTCCGGTCCGGCGACATGGCCCTTTTCGACACGCATGACGCCGAGCGCCTCGGTGCCGTAAGGCGTCACGCCGAATTGCTTGCCGGCAATCATCAGATTGCGCGCCATCGCCTCGCCATGGCGCGCCGGCACCGAAATCTCGAACGCCATCTCGCCGGAGAAGGAGATGCGGAACAGCCGCGCCTTGATGCCGCCGCGCAGCGCCACTTCGCGCGCGCCCATGAAGGGGAAACCTTCATTGGACAGGTCTTCGTCCGGGTCGACGATTTCCTTCAAGAGATCGCGTGTCTTCGGGCCAGCGATGGAGAATTGCGCCCACTGGTCGGAGACCGAGGTCAGCTGCACGTCGAGTTCGGGAAACAGCACCTGCCGGCAGAATTCGAGATGCTGCATCACCAGCCCGGCCTTGGCGGTGGTGGTGGTGAGGAAGTAATGGTCTTCGGCCAGCCGCGATGTCGTGCCGTCATCATAGACCAGACCATCCTCGCGCAACATCAAGCCATAGCGCGCCTTGCCGACGGCGAGGGTGGAGAAGGTGTTGATGTAGACGCGGTCGAGGAAGGCGCCGGCATCGGGGCCGTGCACGTCGATCTTGCCCAGCGTCGAGACATCGCAGAAGCCGACGCCGGAGCGCACCGCCTTGACCTCGCGGGTCACCGATTCCAGCCAGTCCTTCTCGCCCGCGCGCGGATACCATTGCGCGCGCTTCCACAGGCCCGTGTCGACAAAGATCGCGCCCTGTTCGGCGGCCCAGTGATGCGACGGCGTCAGCCGCGTCGCATGGAACGTCTCGTCGCGATGATGGCCGGCAAAGGCGCCGATGGCGATGGGCACATAAGGCGGTCGATAGATCGTCGTGCCGGTCTCAGGGATGGATTTGCCTGACACCGCCGCCATGATGGCGAGGCCGGCGACGTTGGACGTCTTGCCCTGGTCGGTTGCCATGCCGAGCGTCGTATAACGCTTCAGGTGCTCGACCGATTCAAAGCCTTCGCGCTGCGCCAGCTCGATGTCTGAGGCAGTGACATCGTGCTGCTGGTCGACAAAGGCTTTTCCCTTGCCCGCGACATGCCAGAGCGGGGTCAGCGAGAACGCCTCATCGTCGGCGACGGGAGCGACGCCCGCCGTGCCATTGTGTCCAGCGTCACGCGCCGCTGCCGCGCCTGCGGCAAACCCCTGGCTGAGGCAGGCGCCAAGACCGAAATCACCGTTGGCCGCACCGGCCGCGACCATGCCGGGGGGCGCGCCATCCGGCACGAAGGCGGCGATGTCGTCGCGCCATTTCGGGCGGCCGCGATGGTAGGAGGTGAGGCCAACGGCTGGGTTCCAGCCGCCGGAGGTGGCGAGCCCATCGGCCTCGACCTCGGCGCGGGCGCCGCCGGTCAGCGACACCGAGATCTTGCGCACGCCATCCTTGCCGCCATCGACGCCGCTGACCGAGCCATGCAGCACGGTGAAGCCGTTCTTGGAGGCGAGAGAACGATGGGCCGGCGATACATCCGGCCGTGCATCGATCACCGCCGCTACCTGCAGTCCGGCGCCGAGCGCGGTCTCGACCGTGCGCCAGCCATCCTCATTGTTGGTGAACAGCGCGACGCGCTTTGCCGGCGCCGCAGCATAGCGCGTGACATAGGTCCGCATGGCGGACGCCATCATCACGCCGGGCGTGTCGTTGCCGGCAAACACGATCGGCCGTTCGATCGCACCGGCGGCGACGACGCAGCGCTTGGCCACGATGCGCCACAGCCGCTGGCGCACCTGATGCTCGGGCGGCGTCGGCAGATGGTCGTTGACCCGCTCGATCGCGCCATAGGTGCCGCCGTCATAGACGCCGAACAGCGTCGTGCGGGTCATGATGCGGACATCGGGCATCGAGTTGAGTTCGGCCAGCGTGCGCGCCAGCCATTCCGCCGCCGGCAGCCCGTCGATCGTGCCGCCATCCGACAGCAGGCGGCCGCCGGGGACAAAATCCTCTTCGCACAGGATGACGCGGGCGCCGCTGCGGCCAGCGGCCAATGCTGCCGCGAGACCCGCCGGGCCGGAGCCGGCGATCACCACATCGCAATGCGCCCATGCCTTGTCGTAATGATCGGGATCGGGAAGCTGAGCCGCGCGGCCGAGGCCGGCGGCACGGCGGATCGCCGGCTCGTAGATCATCTCCCAGAATTTCGCCGGCCACATGAAGGTCTTGTAGTAGAAGCCGGCAACGAGGATCGGCGCGAACAGCTGATTGACCGACATCACATCGTGCCGCAGCGACGGCCAGCGGTTCTGGCTGGCGGCTTCGAGCCCTTCATAGAGCTCGGCCGTCGTCGCCTTGGTGTTCGCCTCGCGCCGTGCGCCGGTACGCAGCTCGACCAGCGCGTTGGGTTCTTCCGAGCCGGCGGTCAGGATGCCGCGCGGACGATGATACTTGAACGAGCGGCCGACCAGCTTGACGCCATTGGCGACAAGCGCCGAGGCCAGCGTGTCGCCCTGGAAACCTTGGAAGGTCTTGCCGTCGAAGCGGAAGTTGAGCGGCGTGGTGTGGTCGATCAGACCGCCATTGTCCAGCCGGTTTATCTGTGCGCTGGCCATCACGCACCAACCTTTGCGGCACCGGCGCCGGCCGCCGGTTCCACCGCCGAAATTTCATGCGTCAGCGTGTTGCGGGTGACCTTCAGCCAGGCCCGGCAGCCGCCGCCGTGATACCAGTTCTCAGCCATCACGCCGGCGACATTGTCGCGCAGATAGACATAATCGTAGACGGCGTCTTCGCCGGCATCCGCCGCCGGCCGCGCGGGCTTGGCGTCGCCGAGATAGGTGAACTCGCCGAGTTCGCGTTCGCCGCAGAAAGGACAGACAATACGCATGGTTTTCCGACTGTCCTCAGTGCAGGTTCGGTTGGGCGCCCTGGCCCTTTTCGTCGATCATGGCGCCGCGCTGGAAGCGGTCGAGGCGAAACAGCGCCGCCTCTTTGTGCGACTCGTCGCGCGCCAGCAGATGGGCAAAGACGAAGCCGGAACCGGGCGTCGCCTTGAAGCCGCCATAGCACCAGCCGGCATTGAGGTAGAGGCCGTCGACCGGCGTCTTGTCGATGATCGGCGAGCCGTCCATCGACATGTCCATAATGCCGCCCCACTGGCGCAGAAGCCGCACGCGGCCGATCATCGGGATCAGCGCCATGCCGCCTTCGCAGACATCTTCCATGACAGGCATGTTGCCGCGCTGGGCGTAGGAGTTGTAGCCGTCAATGTCGCCGCCGAAGACCAGCCCGCCTTTGTCCGACTGGCTGACATAGAAATGCCCGGCACCGAAGGTCATGACCCCGGGAATGAGCGGCTTGATCGCTTCCGAGACGAAGGCCTGCAGCACATGGCTTTCGATCGGCAGGCGCAGGCCTGCCATCGCGGCGACGCGCGAAGATGAACCGGCGACCGCCATGCCGACCTTGCCTGCGCCGATCTTGCCACGCGAGGTCTCGACGCCGGTCACCTTGCCATTGCCGTCTCTGACAAAGCCGGTGACCTCGCAGTTCTGGATGATGTCGACGCCGAGTTCGCTCGCCGCATGGGCATAACCCCAGACCACCGCGTCGTGGCGCGCCGTGCCGCCGCGCCGCTGCAGAAGGCCACCCTGCACGGGGAAACGCGCATGGTCGAAATTCAGGAACGGCAGCATCTTCTTCAACGCCTCCTGATCGAGCAGTTCGGCATCGATGCCGTTGATGCGCATGGTGTTGCCGCGCCGCGCATAGGCGTCGCGCTGGGCATCGGAGTGATAGAGGTTGAGAACACCGCGCTGGCTGACCATTGAATTGTAGTTGAGATCCTGCTCCATCCGCTCCCACAGCTTCATCGATAGCTCATAGAAGCCGGTATTGCCGGGCAGACCGTAATTGGAGCGGATGATGGTGGTGTTGCGGCCGGCATTGCCGGAACCGATCCAGCCCTTTTCCAGCACGGCGACGTTTTTGATGCCGAACTCGCTGGCGAGGAACCAGGCAGTGGCGAGGCCATGGCCGCCGCCGCCGATGATCACCACATCGTAGTGGTCTTTCGGGCTGGCATCGCGCCAGGTGCGCTGCCAGTTCTTGTGGCCGGAAAGGGCAGCGCGGGCGAGCGAGAAGATCGAATATTTCATACGTTCATTCCGAGGTCGCTCGCACCGCTGCGCCGGGTTAGATGTCCAGCGTGTGGTCGCGCTCCCATTGCGTGAAGTGCGAAGCATAGGAATTCCATTCCTGGTGCTTCAGCTTTAGGTAAGCCGACGAGAATTCCTCACCCAGCGCCGCCTTCAGCGATTTGTCCTTGTCGAACTCACGCAGCGCATCGAGCAGGTTGAGCGGCAGCTTCGGCGCACCTTTCACCGTGTGGCCATGCTGGTACATGTCGATGTCATAGCGCTTGCCGGGATCGGCCTTCGAGCGGATGCCGTCGAGACCGGCGGCAATGATGACCGCCTGCAGCAGATAGGGGTTGGCGGCGCCGTCGGGCAGGCGCAGTTCGAAGCGGCCGGGACCGGGCACGCGCACCATGTGGGTGCGGTTGTTGCCGGTCCATGTCACCGTGTTGGGCGCCCAGGTGGCGCCGGAAATGGTGCGCGGCGCGTTGATGCGCTTGTAGGAGTTGACCGTCGGATTGGTGATCGCGGCAAGAGCGGAAGCATGCTTCATGATGCCGCCGAGGAAGTTCTTGCCTTTGGCTGACAGGCCGAGTTCCATCGCATTGTCGGCAAAGACGTTGGTCTTGCCGGCCTTGTCCCACACCGAGATATGGGCGTGGCAGCCATTGCCGGTCAGGCCCTGGAAGGGCTTTGGCATGAAGGTGGCGCGTAGCCCATGCTTCTCGGCCACCGACTTGACCATGAACTTGAAGAAGGAGTGCTTGTCGGCGGTGGCCAGCACATCGTCGAAGGCCCAGTTCATCTCGAACTGGCCGTTGGCGTCCTCATGGTCGTTCTGGTAGGGGCTCCAGCCCAGAGCCAGCATATGGTCGCAGATCTCGGCGATGACATCGTAGCGGCGCATCACCGCCTGCTGGTCGTAGCAGGGTTTCGACGCCGTATCGTATTTGTCGGAAATGACGCTGCCGTCGGGCGAGATCAGGAAGAACTCGGCCTCGACGCCGGTCTTGACATGCATGCCGTCTGTTGCTGCCTCCGCGATCAGCCGCCGCAGCGTGTTGCGCGGCGCCTGCTCGACTTCCTTGTCGTCCATGATGCAGTTGGCTGCGACCCAGGCGACATCGGGCTTCCACGGCAGTTGGATCACCGACGTCGGATCCGGCACCGCCAGCATATCAGGATGCGCCGGCGTCAGGTCCAGCCAGGTGGCGAAACCGGCAAAGCCGGCGCCGTCCTTCTGCATGTCGGCGATCGCCTGTGCCGGCACCAGCTTGGCGCGCTGGCCACCGAACAGGTCGGTGTAGGAGATCATGAAATATTTGACGCCGTTTTCTTTGGCGAATGCGGCGAGATCGTTCCCCATTATAGTTCCTCGCTTATGTCTTTGGATGCTGTTTTTAGAAGCCGTTCTTCCCTGGTATCCAGTTGGTGCCGGCAAGCGGCACGCCGGCCATGGCGGCGGCTTCGATGGTGAGCGCGACGAGATCCTCGGGCTCGAGATTGTGCAGGCTGTTCTTGCCGCAGGCACGCGCAATCGTCTGCGCCTCCAGCGTCATCACCTTGAGATAGTTCGCGAGGCGCCGTCCGGCGGCGATCGGGTCGACCCGCTTCATCAGCTCGGGATCCTGGGTGGTGATGCCGGCGGGGTCGCGGCCCTCGTGCCAGTCGTCATAGGCGCCGGCGGTGGTGCCGAGCGCATTGTACTCCGCCTCCCAGCGCGGATCATTGTCGCCGAGCGCGACAAGAGCGGCCGTGCCGATCGACACCGCGTCGACGCCCAGCGCCAGCGCCTTGGCGACATCGGCGCCGTTGCGAATGCCGCCCGAAACGATCAGCTGCACCTTGCGATGCATGCCGAGATCCTGCAGCGCCTGCACCGCCGGCCTGATGCAGGCAAGCGTCGGCTGGCCGACATTTTCGATGAACACTTCCTGCGTCGCGGCCGTGCCACCCTGCATGCCGTCGACAACGACGACATCGGCGCCGGCCTTCACCGCAAGGGCTGTGTCGTAATAGGGGCGGGCGCCGCCGACCTTGACATAGATCGGCTTTTCCCAGTCGGTGATTTCGCGCAGTTCGAGGATCTTGATCTCGAGATCGTCCGGCCCGGTCCAGTCGGGATGGCGCGAGGCCGAGCGCTGGTCGATGCCTTTCGGCAGCGTGCGCATCTCGGCGACGCGGTCGGAAATCTTCTGGCCAAGCAGCATGCCGCCGCCGCCCGGCTTGGCGCCCTGGCCGACGACCACTTCGATCGCATCGGCGCGGCGCAAGTCCCTGGGGTTCATGCCGTAGCGCGACGGCAGGTACTGATAGACCAGCGTCTTGGAATGCCCGCGCTCTTCCTCGGTCATGCCGCCGTCGCCGGTGGTGGTCGATGTCCCGGAGAGCGTCGCGCCGCGTCCCAGGGCTTCCTTCGCCGGACCGGACAGCGATCCGAAACTCATGCCGGCCACCGTGATCGGAATTTTCAGCTCGATCGGCTTCTTGGCATGGCGCGAGCCGAGCACCACCGATGTGTCGCAGCGTTCGCGATAGCCTTCGAGCGGATAGCGCGAGATCGAGGCGCCGAGGAACAAAAGGTCATCGAAATGCGGCAGCTTGCGCTTGGCGCCGGCGCCCCTGATATCATAGATGCCGGTCGCCGCGGCGCGGCGGATTTCGGAGAGCGTGTAGTCGTCGAAGGTCGCGGATTTGCGCGGCGTCGTCGGCGGGTTCTTGTAGGTCATGATGCCTCAATACGCGTCGGCGTTGTCGATATTGAAATTGTAGAGCGTGCGCGCCGAGCCATAGCGCTTGAACTCCGACGGCTTGACGCCGGTCACGCCGGCGCGGTCGAGCAAGCCCTGCAAGAGTTCGATATGCTCGGGCCGCATCTCCTTGGCGATGCAGTCAGCGCCGAGGCTCTCGACCTTGCCGCGCACGAACAGCCGCGCCTCGTAGATGGAATCGCCCAGCGCATCGCCGGCATCGCCCAGCACCACCAGATTGCCCGACTGCGCCATGAAGGCCGACATGTGGCCGATATTGCCGTGCACGACGATGTCGATGCCTTTCATCGAAATGCCGCAGCGGGAGGATGCGTTGCCCTCGATGACCAGAAGTCCGCCCTTGCCGGTGGCGCCGGCATACTGGCTGGCGTCGCCCTTGATGACGATGGAGCCCGACATCATGTTCTCGCCGACGCCGGGGCCGGCCGAGCCGTGCACGGTGATCGCCGCGCCGTCATTCATGCCGGCGCAATAATAGCCGACGCTGCCGCGCACATCGATGCTGACCGGCTGGTCGACCCCGACCGCGACCGAATGGCTGCCCTTGGGGTGCAGCACCTCCCACGCCGTCTCGTTGGAGCCGGGCGTCAGATTGTGCAGCGCCTGATTGAGTTCTCGCAGCGACGACACATCGAGATCGAAAATCCGGGAGGCGTGGTCTTGCGCCGCCTTCGACAGTTTGGTTGCCGGCATGGGCTCAATGCTCCCAGAAATAGACGGTTGCGGGTTCCGGTTCCCAGACCCTCGCATTGTCTATGCCGGGCAGCTTGGTCAGCGCGCGATATTCCGAGCCGAAGGCGACATACTGGTCGGTCTCGGCCATGACCGCCGGCTTGCAGGCGATCGGATCGCGCACCACGCCAAAACCGTTCTTGGTGCCGACGACGAAGGTGAAGAAACCGTCGAGGTCGGACAGCGTGCCCTCCAGCGCCTCGCCGAGATTCTTGCCATGCGCCATCTGCGACGAGAGATAGGCGGCCGCGACTTCGGTATCGTTCTCGGTCTCGAAGGTCATGCCTTCGCGCTTGAGCTCGCGCCTGACATTGTTGTGGTTGGAGAGCGATCCATTGTGCACCAGGCACTGGTCGGCGCCGGTCGAGAAGGGGTGCGCTCCCATTGTGGTGACGGCCGATTCCGTGGCCATGCGGGTATGGCCGATGCCATGCGTGCCGGTCATCGAGCGCACGTCGAAGCGGTCGACGACAGCTTCCGGCAGGCCGACTTCCTTGTAGATCTCCACTGCTTCGCCGGCGCCCATGATGCGCACGTCCGGCCGGATCGACTGCAACGCTTCGCGCGCGGCGTCGACCTTGCCGGGCGCGGTCCTGAGCACGGCGTGCGTCGACTTCACCGCAATGCTCACCGGCGCGCCGATGGCCTTGGCGAGTTCGGCGTCGAGGCCACGGAAGTCGCGATCGGGCTTCGCCGACTGGATGGTGATCTTGGCCTCATTTTTGGAAGGCGCGCCATAGATGGCGATGCCGGCGCTGTCGGGGCCCCGATCGCTGAGCGAGATCAGCATTTGCGACAGCATCGAGCCGAGCTGCGGCTCAAGCGACTTGTCCTTCAGAAAAAGTCCGACGATTCCACACATGTCAGCCTCCCGGCGTTTACCTCTACGAGATGATGTACCGAATGCGCTGCCCGAATTCAATCGTATGAAAAAAATTTTCCTCTAGTTACGTATGCGGCTCAATGCCGCTTTGCGCAGTATCGGCGCCGGCACGGGCGCTGTGAACCCATTTGGCGGTTCGAATGCGGGCGAGTTTGTAGGCATCGAGAATCGACAGCGCATAGATCAGGAAGCCGCCGGCATGGCGGCCGACGAAACTGGCGTCGGCCGGCGCGATCTTGGCCGTCACCCAGGCGAGGATGACCATGAAGAACAGGAACTGCAGGCCGCGCACCGGCACGCCCAGAATGACATGGCCGCTTGCCGGCAGGACGACTGCCGCGCCAAGCACCAGATAGGGGTTTGTCGGGGCGCTCATGCCACCTGCCTTTCCTGTCTGTTGATGGCGTCGCGCAGCCCCGAGGCCGAGGCGAGCAGCCGTTCGACCAGCGCGGGTTCGAGCCTTGTGCCGAAGGCAGCCTGCCGGAACACGCCGTAGCGGGCGCGTTCGGCCTCGGCCAGCAGCCAGACGATGCGCACGCCGTTCGGTGTGATCAAAAGTTCCTTGGCGCGGCCTTCGGCAAAGATCTCCAGATGGCTGGCGATCAGGTTCTGCGGAAAGCGCGCCGCCCTTAGGTCAGTTCGCAGCACGGCTTCGGCCGGAAAACCCGGAGCCTTCGGCAGCGTATGCTGGAGGTGGTCGAAATTGGAGAAGGTGGTCGGCGAGCCCGGCCGCATCATCATATCGAAGGTCGCCGGCACCGCGACCGGTTCGGTGACCGTGACACTCAACCAGCGCGCCGGCAGCTTTCGCGTCGCCAGCGTGTCGACGATGGTGCGCACTTGTACGCGCCGTTCGTTCCACGAACCCACCCAGGTGACGACGCCAACCGTGCCATCGGAAATGTCGACGGCATCTGCAATGACGGTTCGAATGCTCGCCACCTCGGCGGCAAGAGCGGCCTTGGCCCTGTTGCGGCTGGCGCGCGCAAGCCAGGCGAGGTGCAGGACGAGAGCCAAGGCAATCGCCCCGGCCAGCAATGCTGTCGTCACCTCAGACACCTCGTCACGCAATGCCTGCCCAAACCGGCAGGCCCTCTCCTGTCAATAGCCCTGTGGCTTCGGCCACGGCATGGTGAACTGGTCGCCGCGGCGCACATAGCGGTAGCGGTAGAAATGGAACCACAGCGAGATCAGGAAATAGAAGATGGTCATCGCGATCAGCTGCGAGCCGAAGCCGAGGAAGATCGCGAAGAACGTCACCACGCAGAGGCAAAACAGCACGATCGCCGGCAGCGGATGGAAGGGATGCGTGTAGCCGCGGCGGATGGTTCCGAGCGGCCACTTCTTGCGGAACATCATGATGTTGATGCTCATGAAGGTGTATTGCAGCACGCCCGACAGGATCGAGAAGGTGATCGCCTGGTTGAGGTCGGCGATGAAGGCGAAGGCCAGCGCGATCGGCAGCAGGAACAGGATCGAGCGGTAGGGCGTGCGGTATTTCGGATGCACGGCCGAGAACCAGGTCGGCAGATAGCGGTCACGTCCGAGCGAGAACCAGGCGCGCGCGGCGTCGTTGATGCAGCCATTGGCGGAGGCAAGTGCTGCCAGCAGCGTGGCGATGAACAACAGGTTTTCGAGCAGCGCGCTGCCGGTCAGCTTGCCGGCGTCCCACAGCGGATAATAGGTGATGCCGAGATATTCCCACGGCATCATCGAGGCGCAGACATACCAGGTCATGGCGGCGGCGATCAGGAGCGTGATCATGCCGGCCATGGTGCCGTAGGGCAGGGAACGCGCCGGCGAGCGCACTTCCTCGGCTGCCTGCGTGGTGCCTTCGATGCCGAGATAATACCAGATGCCGAACTGGAAAGCGGCGATGACGCCGATCCACCCATAGGGCAGCGCATTGCCCGGCGTCACCAGCTCATTGAGCTTCAGCACAGCACCTTGCGTCCACGGGCTGACCGAGAAGAACAGGATGACGATCGAGACATAGGCGATCGCGGTGATGACGAAATTGACGTTGAGCGTCATCAAGACGCCGCGATAGTTCAGCCACGCCAGCACGACAATGGTGGCGGCGATGAAGGAATTGTGGGTGAGCCCCTCGACGCCGGCCTTGGCGACAATGGTGTCGCCGAGCAGGATGGCGTCCGAGACCTCCAGCATGGTGTAGGCAAAGACAAGGAACAGCGCGACGTTGAAGGCCATCAGCGGCCCGACAATATGCTTGGCCTGCGCATATTGGCCGCCAGCGGCGGCGACCGTCGATGTCACCTCGGAATCGATCATGGCGACCGAGGTGTAGAGCAGCCCGACCACCCAGCAGACGATCAGGGCGGCCAGCGCGCCGCCCTTGTCGGCCGAGAAATTCCAGCCGGTGAATTCGCCGACCAGCACGATGCCGACGCCGAGCGCCCAGACATGGGCAGGGCCGAGCACCCTGAGCAGCGAGACCCTGTCGCCATGGATTACCGTGCTTGTCGTTTCAGCCGCGACCGCCATTGTTTTCCCCTACACCCGGTGCTTTTCGGAAACGGCTTCAAGCTCGCCTTCGCGCGAGGAGGTCAGCACCTCCTCGGAGTAGGTCGTGTCGATCTTGAACCAGTCGTAGAGCATCCACAGCGCAAGCACGACCGAGATACCCCAGCATGCATAAGACAGAGCCATCCACATGGTGCTTCCCCAAATCTCTGGCGTTATTTGTCGTCGAATTTTTCGTTGATGACGTCGCGGTATTCGCGGTCGGAGGCGCGGAACAGGAAGACGAAATAGCCGATCAGCACCGCCGCCATGATGATCAGCGTCGGCCAGTCGATGATGTAGTGGAAGCGGTTCTGGATGATGTCGTGCGCGGTCTCCGGCGTGTAGCCGAGCTTTTCCCAGATCGACGCCATGGTCGGGTTCTGGCCAAGCGCTTCCCAGGTCTTGGCGTCGAGCGCGTCGATGGATTTTGCAGCACCCGCGAGGCCCATCTTGAGCGGCAGCCATAGCGCCACGAAAATGGCGACCACGACGACGACGATATCGAAAACCTGGCTGGCCTTGCCTTGCTCCGGCGGTGTGTAGCGCGACATGTCTTCTACCCCTCAGGACGTTCTATTTCAGGACTCACGGTTGCGGGCCGCGTCGGCGTTCTTGATGTCGAGACCGTAGATGAAGTCCTTGTCTTCCTTGTAGTGATTGACCATCGCCAGGATGGCGGCAGTGTTGAAGATCAGCACGGCGGCCGCCGCGATGGCGACGACGATCTTGATCCCGGTGTCCGGGATGTAGGGCCACGTCATGATGAGCACGAAGAGGATCGTCGCCCACAGGCAGATGATCAGGAGCGCGGATCCGCGCACGTCGGAACGGTACAGCGCTTCGATGCGCTGCTGCAGGTCTGACATCGGTTTTCCCCTTTATTCCAACGCCGGCTTCCGAACTGGCCGATCGTTGCCCTCTTTCAAGAGAGTGAAATTTTTTTCACAAATTCAGGCCGATTTGCGAAATTGTCAAGACGAATTTACGTTTGGTTAACCGGTCATTTGGCGTGGCAAATTTTGCCTGACAATGAAATTATTTGCTTACGGGTATTGCGGCGCCCGAACGTTTGCGATCAATATTCGCTCAAAGCACCCGCCGCGGCGCGAGGGGCAGGGAACACAATTGAATTTTCGAACGGAGGATTAGCGGATGACGGCATCCTGGAGATTTTCGACCCTGGCGGATCGCCATCGCGCGCTCGGCTCGAAGCTCGAAGACTGGAGCGGCATGGGCACCGCCTGGACCTACGACAAGGACGCCGACGAGGAATACACCGCCATCCGCACCAAGGCCGGGCTGATGGATGTGTCGGGCCTGAAGAAGGTCCACATCACCGGGCCGCACGCCTCGCACCTCATCGATCTCGCCACCACGCGCGACGTCGAAAAGATCTATCCCGGCAAGTCGGCCTATGCCTGCATGCTCAACGAGGCCGGGAAATTCACCGACGATTGCATCCTCTATCGCACCGGCCCGAACGCCTGGATGGTGGTGCACGGCTCCGGCACCGGGCATGAGGAACTGCAGCGCGCTTCCGTCGGCCGCGACGTCTCGCTGCGCTTCGACGACAATCTGCACGATCTGTCGCTGCAAGGGCCGACAGCGGTCGACTATCTCGCCAAGCATGTGCCGGGCATCCGCGATCTCAACTATTTCCATCACATGCAGACGCAGCTGTTCGGTTTCCCGGTGATGATCTCGCGCACCGGCTACACCGGCGAGCGCGGCTACGAAATCTTCTGCCGCGGCCAGGATGCGGGCACGATCTGGGACAGGATCCTCGACGAGGGCAAGAGCGCCGGCATCATCCCGTGCCGTTTCACCACGCTCGATATGCTGCGCGTCGAGAGCTATCTGCTGTTCTATCCCTACGACAATTCGCAGAAATACCCGTTCGAGAATGAAGGCCCTGGCGACACGCTGTGGGAACTCGGCCTCGACTTCACCGTCAGTCCCGGCAAGACCGGTTTCCGCGGCGCCGAGGAGCACTATCGGCTGAAAGGCAAGGAACGCTTCAAGATCTATGGCGTTCTGCTCGACGGCAAGGAGCCGGCCGACGAGGGCGCGCCGGTCTATCGCGACGGCAAAAAGGTCGGCGTGGTGACCTGCGCCATGTATTCTCCGCTGGTCAAGAAATCGATGGGCATCGCCCGGCTCGACGTCGACTGCGCAGTCAAGGACACCAAGCTCGAGATCCGCAACAAGAGCGGATCGATCAAGGCGACGGCGCAGCCGCTGCCGTTCGACGATCCGAAGAAAACCAAGCGCACCGCCAAGGGTTGAGGCACAGTTAGCAGCGAGGGATTTAGGGCACAAAGAGAGAATGGCAGCCAAGACGATCATCAGCCGGCCCATTTACGGAACCCTGTCTCCGCAGCCCGGCAAGCATCATCTTTTTCTGGCGGATGCGGAAGGCGCGCTGGCGATCGTTGATATGGCAAAGACGGCGCCGCCCGGTTTCTTCGACGGGGTGGAAATCGTCTTCATTCCTGGTCCCGACGGCAAACATGTCGCCGCCCTCGAAGCACTGAAGCCGGCGCAATTCCACGTCGCGCCGTCCTTCGCCAGCCTGCTGCCGAGGCTGAAGCAGACGCTGACCAACGCCCATATGGGCCTGCGCCTCTATCTCGCCGGCACCGAAGGGCTGATCGGCCAGGCCATGCAGGTGGCGCTCGAAGCCGGCATCGACCACACCTCCATGCAGACCGAGCATCGCGGCTCGCTGGCGCGGCGCATGCAGTGCGTGCATTGCAAAGGCATCACCGAAAATGTGACGACGCAGCCGGCGACCTGTGCGCATTGCGGCCTGCTGCTTTTGGTGCGCGACCATTATTCCAGGCGTCTCGCCGCCTTCCAGGGTGTGTGCATCAACGCCGAGGATCGCAGTGAAATTCCTCCCAAAGAGGAGGCCTTCCCATGAGCACCGGCACCACCAAGCTCGATGTCGTGGTAAGCGATGTCGTTCCGGTCAACGACCTCGTCACCCGCTTCCATTTCCGCCGCCGCGACGGCGAGTTGCTGCCGACCTTTTCCGGCGGCGCCCATGTCGTGGTCGAGATGCGCGACGGCGACCTCACAAGGCTCAATCCGTATTCGCTGATGGGCTCGCCGCTCGACACGCGCGAATACACCATCTCGGTGCGTCGCGACGATGTCGGCCGCGGCGGTTCGCTGTTCATGCACAGGTCGGTCAAGCCTGGTCTGGAGATGGTGGTCAGCTATCCCGTCAACCTGTTCTCGCTCGACCTCAGGGCAAAAAAGCATCTGATGCTGGCCGGCGGCATCGGCATCACGCCGTTCATGGCGCAGACGGCGCAGCTCGCCGGGTCCGGCGGCAATTTCGAACTGCACTACACCTGCCGCACGGCCTCGCTCGGCACCTATGCCGATGTCCTGCAGGAGCGCTATGGCCGCCGCATCCGGCTCTATCACGACGATCTCGACCAGCGCATCGAGCTCGACCGGCTGCTGACCTCGCAGCCGCTCGGCACGCATCTCTATGTCTGCGGCCCGGCCGGCATGATCAACTGGGTGCGAGCCCGCGCGGCAGAACTGGGCTGGCCGCCGGAGACCGTGCACTACGAGCATTTCGCGGCGCCCCAGCCCGGCCTGCCCTTCGACGTCACGCTTGCCGTCAGCGGCAAGACCATCCGCGTCGGCGAGCAGCAGAGCCTGCTTGAAGCGATCGAAGCCGCCGGTGTCGATCCGCCCTATCTCTGCCGCGGCGGCGTCTGCGGCCAGTGCGAGACCAACGTCATTTCCTATGACGGCAAGTTCATCCACAACGACCATTGGCTGAGCGAGGAAGATCACCGTTCCGGCTGCAAGATCATGCCATGCGTGTCGCGCTTCGAAGGCAAGTCACTGGTCCTGGAAAGATAGGAGGCGAGCTTGGGCATCACCTTTCGCAAGGAAACGTTCCGCGACGATTTCACTTTCAGGAACAGCCCGGAGCACATCCGGCGGTTTCCGTTCCCGTTCCACGAAGACAGCTACATGTATGCGGTCAACATCGAGCCGCATGTCTTGGGGCCCAAGGGCTCGGTGCTGGAAAATCTGATCGACGTCGACGAGCACTATGTCGCCGAGATGCAGGACCGCGCTTTGGTGCTGGCCGAGGATCCGCTGCGCTGTCAGTCGCTGCCGCACATGACGCTGGCCGGCTGGGATCTGCTCGAACTCCTGATGGAGCAGCAGGCGCTTGGTTATCCCGAGCATTTCACGCTGACGCGTGACGGCGACCGCTGGCGCTGGATCAACCGGCCGCTCGGCATCGACGACACCTTCACCTTCGGCGACACCTCGACGCTGCCTTACGGGCCGATGGAGTACATTACCCGGCAGAGCCAGGGCGACTTCTGCATCCTCGACCAGCGCGACGGCAATCTGTGGATGGATGCGGGCATGGTCACCACCCAGGCCGACTGGTCGCTCGATTTCGACATCGGCATGAATTTCTTCGAATGGCACGCGCCGGTGCCGCTGGCGCATGAGAAGGGGATTTTCGTGCGGGCGCTGAAGTTCCTCACCAACATCCAGCAGGGCAAGCCGGCACGGCGCCTGAACTGGACGATGACCATCAATCCGCGCCTCGACACCAGCCCGGAAAACTATCACAAATGGGGACCGGATCGCACCACGGTGACGCCGGAGAATGTCGGCGACAAGGTGCATCTGCGCGTCGAGCTGCAAAGCTTCTGGCGCCTGCCGCGCTCCAACGGCATCGTCTTCCCGATCCGCTGCTATCTGATCAAGATGGACGAACTGGTGACGCAGCCGAAATGGGCAAGGCGCCTGCATCGCGTGATCCGCGACCTGCCGGAGGAGCTCGCTACCTACAAGGGTCTGACACGCTACAGGCCGACGCTGGTCGAGTGGCTGTCGAAGCTGGATGATGGCAGCGCGACGAGCCCGGGGTTTGGGCCGGATTGATCAGGGCTTGGGTTCCTCGCCCCCGCAAAGCGGGGGAGAGGTGGCCGCGAAGCGGCCGGAGAGGGGGCAGCGCCGACGCGGAGGATTAGGCACGCAAGACACCGCGGTCCGCGCCATTCCCCCTCTCCGTCTCGGCTTCGCCGAGCCACCTCTCCCCCACTGTCGTGGGGGCGAGAAACCAAGTCTCTTAACCCGCGCTGTTCTGCGGATAACAAATAATCGACAAATACCGCATCGGCAGTTTCGTCAGCTGCTCCGGTCCATGTGGCGCGTCCGCGTCGAAGAACAGGCTGTCGCCCGGCTTCATCGGATAGAGGTTGCTGCCGTGCCGGTACACCACTTCGCCCTCCAGCATATAGAGGAACTCCATGCCCTCATGCTGGAAGGTCGGGAACACATCCGAGTCCTCGGTCAGCGTGATCAGATAAGGCTCGACGACGACGCCGCTGGTGTTGGAACCGATATGTCCCAAGAGATTGTACTGATGCCCGGCGCGCGTGCCGCGGCGCTCGACATCGAGACCTTCGCCCGCCTTGACGAAGACGGCGCTGCGTTCCTCTTCGAAACGGCGGAAGAAGGCGGTGACGGGAACGCCGAGTGCCCGCGACAGCGCCTGCAGCGTGGTCAGCGACGGCGAGGTGATGCCATTCTCGATCTTCGACAGCATGCCCAGCGAAATGTCGGTGGCGACGGCGAGATCGGCGACGGTGATGCCAAGTTTCTTGCGAAAGGCCCTGACTTCGCGGCCGATCGCCACTTCCAGCACCTTTTCGCGCGTGTCGCGAATGGCATGCGGATTCTGTGTCAGCGGCGTGCGGATGGTGCGCCCGTCAGCGGCCTTCGCCAGCGGCTTTGCCTTGGCCGGAGCTGCCCCGGGCTTGAGATCGGATGCTGTCTTCGCCATGTCGCCGCTCCCAAGAATCGCAGATTTATTTCACTCAAGGTGAACATATTCGCTGCCGATACAGAAACGCAACCGCCACAGCAAGCCCCTTAAGTCGAATGGTGTCGGGTCCGGATTTGCGCTGTCATCGGTTTTTGCTGAAAATCCGCCGGGAGGAAACGCGGTTTCGCCACAAGGCCTGTTGACAGTATCCAAGGGGCAATTAGTGTCACTGTGAGTGAAATTTGTTTCGTAAGAGCAATCCTGGGAAAAGCGTGAAACGGTTTTCCGCCAGGAATTGCGTCAAAGTGAAATGAGACCGGGAGGCCTGCCATGAACACTCGCGTTGCCGTCATTGGAGCCGGACCGTCCGGCCTGGCCCAGCTCAGGGCCTTCAAATCTGCCGAAGACAAGGGCGCTGCCATTCCTGAAATCGTCTGCTTCGAAAAGCAGTCCGACTGGGGCGGCCTGTGGAACTACACCTGGCGCACCGGCCTCGACGAACATGGCGATCCCGTCCACGGCTCGATGTACCGCTACCTCTGGTCGAACGGGCCGAAGGAATGCCTGGAATTCGCCGACTACACATTCGAAGAGCATTTCGGCCGTCCGATCGCCTCCTACCCACCGCGCGCCGTTTTGTGGGATTACATCAAGGGCCGTGTCGAGAAATCAGGCCTGCGCAAATGGGTGCGCTTCAACAGCCCGGTGCGTATGGTCACCTTCTCGGACGTGACGAAGAAATTCACCGTCACCGCGCATGACCGCAGCAACGACGTCACCTATTCCGAAGAGTTCGACAATGTTGTCGTCGCCTCCGGCCATTTCTCGGTTCCCAACGTTCCCTATTTCGAAGGCTTCTCGACCTTCAACGGCCGCATCCTGCACAGCCATGATTTCCGCGACGCGATGGAGTTCAAGGGCAAGGACATCCTGATCATCGGCCGCTCCTACTCGGCCGAGGACATCGGCTCGCAATGCTACAAATACGGCGCCAGATCGATCACCTCCAGCTACCGCTCCAAGCCGATGGGCTTCAAATGGCCGGAGAACTGGAAGGAAGTGCCGCTGCTGCAGAAGGTCGTCGGCAAGACCGCGCACTTCAAGGACGGCACCACCAAGGATGTCGACGCCATCATCCTGTGCACCGGCTATCTGCATTCCTTCCCCTTCCTCACCGACGATCTGAAACTCAAGACCGCCAACCGCATGTGGCCGCTCGACCTCTATGAAGGCGTCGTCTGGGAGAAGAACCCGAAACTGTCCTATATCGGCATGCAGGACCAGTTCTACACCTTCAACATGTTCGACGCGCAGGCCTGGTTTGCCCGCGACGTCATTATGGGCCGCATCAAGCTGCCGTCGCCGCAGGCGATGGCCGAGCATGGCGCCAAGTGGCGCGCGCGTGAGGAAACCCTCGAAGACGCCGAGCAGATGATCTGGTTCCAGGGCGACTACACCAAGGAGCTGATGGACCAGACCGACTATCCCGGCTTCGACGTCGAGGCGGTCAACCAGACGTTCATGGAGTGGGAGCACCACAAGGCGGAAGACATTATGAGCTTCCGCGACCACGCCTATCGCTCGCTGATGACCGGCACCATGGCGCCGCTGCACCACACGCCGTGGCTACAGGCGCTCGACGATTCGATGGAGAGCTATCTCGAAGTGAAAGGTGTGGCGGCGGAGTAGACGCGTCACCAATCAATCCACCGGATAGTCGGGAGCAGCGTCGGTCTCCGTCACTTTGGCGGACAGCACATCGCAGTCGTTGGCCCAGTCGGGGCCATCGCCGCGCATCGCCATCGTGTCTGCCATCAGCAGGAACTGCATGGTTCTGAGCGCCCAGTCGGTCGGCTCTTCCGGCCAGGCGAAGACGCCGGCAGCGTCGCCGCCGAACTTGACATCGTGGCAGACGAAACCGACCTCGACCTTCCAGGATCGCAGCGCCGCGCCCGGCGGCGGGTAGGGCGGGTCGGGAAGCTCGAAGTGGTTGGCGACCGTGAGCTTCGTCGGCTCCGCCGGCTCGATGCCCTTGGCTTTGAAGGCGGCGACAGCGTCGTCGCGAAAACGCTCCAGCAGGCCGTCCCGCGTCAATCTGTAGGTCGAGCGAAAGAAGCCGCCGGCCCAGACGGATTCGTTATTGTCGTTGGAGATGAGCAGCGAGGCGCGGAAGCGGCGCAGCCTTGGCGCCAGCGCCTGCCAGTTGCACTCGGCTGGTGTCGCCGGCGTCGCAATAAAATCGTCGAGAAGATCGCTGCCGCGCACATTGGCGTTCAGCACCGAACAGTCTTCGCCATAGATGTGCCAGAGCTGGCGCAGCTCCGGGGCAGCGATGCCGGGCCTGCGCAGTTCCTCTACCGAGGCGCGGACCCGCGCAATGGCGTAGGACGTTGCCGCGTCCAGCGTCTCGAACCCCGAAACCATATGCTCGCCATCCGGCTCGCCGGTTTTAGCCATGTCGAAGACGAGAACGGCAAAAGGCGGTTCGCCCGGCTCGGACATTCGACAGCTATCCAAGTCTTGCCCTGGCTTTCGCCGTCCAGGCGTTGAACAGCCGGTCGGCGACGATGCCGATGAAGGCGATGGCCAGGCCGGCGACGATGCCGCGTCCGGAATCGGCCTTGGACAAAGCGATGAACACCTCCTGGCCGAGATCGCGCGTGCCCACCATGGCGCAGATGATGATCATCGCCAGCGCCATCAGGATGGTCTGGTTGACGCCCAGCATGATCTCGGGAAGCGCCAGCGGCAGTTGCACGCGAAAGAAGGTCTGGCGCGGGGTGCAGCCCGAAACCTTGGCAGCCTCGATCAGCGCCGGCGGCACCTGGCGGATGCCGTGATTGGTGTAGCGGATCGCCGGCACCACGGCGAAGGCTATCGTTGCGATCATCGCGGTGACGTCGCCGACCCGAAACAGCATCACCACCGGGATGATGAAGCAGAAGGACGGCAGCACCTGCAGCGTGTCGATGATGGGCGTGACGATCTTTTCGAAGCGGTCGCTGCGCGCGGCGGCGAGCCCGATCGGAATGCCGATCAGGCAAGCGATGAAGGCCGAGATGCCGCAGAGATAAACCGTTGCCATGGTCTTTTCCCACAGGCCGGTGATGGCACAGAAAGTAGTCAATGCCGCGACGAGGGCGGCCAACCGCAAGCCGCCGAGCTGATAGCCGGCCAGGCCGAGCAGGGCCACCGCGCCCAGCCACGGAAACCCCTCGCAGAAAGCCCGCACCGGGTTCAGCACGTTGAGGATGAGCGCGACGCGGAACGCTTCGATCGTGTCGAAGAAGTTGATGGTGATCCAGCTCACCGCTGCCTTCCACAAAGGCGCGGTGGTGAAGGTGATCGCCTTGGGCACCGCGGCGAAGGCCGGCACGAACAGGCCAAGCAACGTGGTGATGGCAAGGATGAGAACCGCCAGCGTCAGATTGGGATAGCGCCGCCAGAAGCGCGGGCTAACCTCCTGATGAACATGGCCCTTGGCGTGGTTGTGGGCGATGGCCTGGCTCAGTCGGTCGAGCGCGATGGCCAGCGCGACGATGGCGAGACCCGCTTCCATCGCCTCGCCGACCTTTAGTGCGCGCAGCGCCAGAAGCACGTCGTAGCCGAGGCCGCCGGCGCCGATCATCGAGGCGATGATCACCATGTTCAGCGCCAGCATGATCACTTGGTTGACGCCGACCATCAGTGTCGGCCGCGCCGAGGGCAGCAGCACCCGCCACAGTTTCTGCCGCGCCGTGCAGCCGGCCATCTCTGAGAAATCGTCGATCTCGGAAGGCACGCGCGACAGGCCGAGCATTGTCGCCCGCACCATCGGCGGCGTGGCGAAAATGGCGGTGGCGATCATCGCCGACACCGGGCTGTTGCCGAACAGGAGCAGCATCGGGATGAGGTAAGCGAAGGTCGGGATCGTCTGCATCAAGTCGAGGGCAGGGGAGATGATGAGCCGTTCGGCCCAGGGCTTGCGCCAGGCCCAGATGCCGGCGAACAGCCCGGTGACGATGCAGAACGGCACGGCGATGGAAATCAGCGCCAGCGTCAGCATGGCGCTCGTCCACTGGCCGAACAGCGCGATGTAGAGGAAACAGCCGCCGACCAGCAGGCCGAGCTTGCGGCCGCCCGCCGCATGCCCGGCCAGGTATGCGGTAGCGCAGACGCCGACCCAGGACAGGCGCGGCAGCACATAGGCGTCGGCGCCATGGCCGATCTTGAAATTTTTCGCCAGCAGATTGAGCGCGAAATCGAGGGGAACGCCGAGAACGGCGGTGATCGAGCGGGTCAACCACGAAAGGTTCGATTTGATCCAGCGCATCAGCGCGCTGACCCAGTCGGCGACGGGCACGACCGCATCGGCCGGATAGTTGACCGCCCAGGGCAGCCTGTCCTGCAGCAGGAACACCACCAGCACGGCGGCAAGTGCCAGCACCCAGATCACCAGCCAGCGCTGAACCGGCCGCCTCGCATCGCTGGCGCTTGCCGTTACCGTCATGCGCCGGCTCTCGGTTTGTCCAGACCGGCCAGCAGCCCGATCACCGCTTGCGGCGTCACTTCGCCGATTGGCTTGCCGGTGCCGTTGACCACCGCGAACAGTTTTCCCGAGGCAACGATGCTGGCCGAGAAACTGGCGATCTTGGCATCGGGCGAAACCGTGCCGCCATGCTCCGAGCCATCGCAGGCGCGCATCAGGCTGCGCGCCGAAATCACCTTGGCGCGGTCGACGTCGCGGGTGAATTCGGCGACATAGTCGGTCGCCGGATTGACCACGAGCTGTTCCGGCGTGCCGATCTGGATGACCTCACCATCCTTCATGATGGCTATGCGGTCGGCGAGCCTGATCGCCTCGTCGAAATCATGGGTGATGAAGACGATGGTCTTGTGCAGCATGGTTTGCAGCCGCATCAGCTCATCCTGCATCTCGCGGCGGATCAGCGGGTCGAGCGCCGAGAACGGTTCGTCGAGGAACCAGATCTCCGGCTTGGTGGCAAGGCTGCGGGCAATGCCGACACGTTGCTGCTGGCCGCCGGAAAGCTCGCGCGGATAAAAATGCTCGCGGCCACGCAGGCCGACCAGTTCGATAACCTCGCGCGCCCGCGCTTCTCGCGTCGGCCGATCCTGGCCCTGAATACTCAACGGGAAAGCGATGTTCTCCAGCACATTGAGATGCGGCAGCAGCGCGAAATTCTGGAACACCATGCCCATGCGATGGCGCCGCAGTTCGATCAGCGCGGCATCGGAAATCTTGAGCAGATCGTTGCCTTCGAACTCGACCTTGCCGTGGGTCGGCTCGACCAGGCGCGACATGCAGCGCACCAGCGTCGACTTGCCGGAGCCCGACAGCCCCATGATGATGAAGATCTCGCCCTGGCGTATTTCGAGATCGACGGCGCGGACCGCGCCGACCAGTCCGGCGGCAGTGACATCGGCCATGCTGGCCTTGCCGTCGCGCTCGCGAATGAAGTTCGCGGCGTTCGATCCGAACAGCTTCCAGACATTGCGGCAGGCAAGTTTTATCGGTCGCGCATCCTTTGGCGCGCCAGCTGCCTGCGGTTCAGTCGCTTCCGTCATCCAATGTTCCCTATGGAAATGGAGATATAGACCCGGCCGTAACGGCCGGGTCTGGTTTCCAGTCGGAGCGATTACTGCGCCCAGGCCTTCCAGTCGGCTTCGTGGGCGGCGATCCAGGCGGCCGCAACGTCTTCCGGCGTCTTGCCGCCGAGGTCGATCTCGCCGCTCATCTTGTTGAGCTCATCGGTGTTGATCGTGTAGGCCTTGGCCACCTTGTAGGCGACCGGCCATTTGTCCTTCATGCCGGACCACGAGTATTTCCAGATCTCGCCATGCGGCTTGCCGCAATCATACTTGGCGTCGGGATTGATGCCCCATTTCGGATCGGTGTAGCACTCGGGCGTGTATTCAGGGAATTGCACCCACTCGCCCTTGTACTTGGCCGGCGCCCAGTGCGGCGAATAGATCCACAGCATGATCGGCGCCTTGCGCTGATAGGCCGAGTCCAATTCCGCGAACATCGCCGCATCGGTGCCGGCATGGATAACGGTGAAGGGCAGCTTCAGCGCCTCGACGCGCTCGTCGTCAAAGCCTTCCCAGGTCACCGGGCCGCCGAGATAGCGGCCCTTCGGTGCCGTCTCCGCCGTCGAAAACGCCTCGGCGCATTTCGGGTCCTTCAGCGCTTCCCAGTTCGGCAGTCCGGGGCACTTTTCCTTCATGTACTCAGGAAACCACCATTCCTCCTTGGCCTTCGGTCCGAGCTTGCCCAGCCGCTCGGTCTGGCCGGTGGCGTCGGAAGCCTTCATGGCTTCGCCGGCGGTCGTGTCCCAGAATTCCAGGCCGACATCGAGGTCGCCATTGGTCAGGCCGGTGGTCAAGCTGGAGAGGTAGTCGGCGGTCGGGTATTCGACGGTGTAGCCGAGTTTTTCCAAAATGCCGCCAAGGATCTTGGCGTTCAGGTTGACGCTGGTCCAGTCGAACAGCGCGATCTTGATCGGGTCGTTGGATTCAGGTGCGGCCGCATGTGCGGCCGGTGTCAGTACACTTGCCGAGGCAAGTGCGAAGGCTCCCATTGATAGGTTCGAAATCACACTGCGAAATGACATGCTTGTTCTCCTGTCAAACCATGTGGAAATTCTTAGTCGTTCCCTTCTTGCGTCTTTTCTTGATTGTGTTGGAAAGGCGGGTCGTTGCGCAAGCTCGTTCGCACCAAACCATCGCGGCGGCCAGAGCAATTCCAAGGAAAAGTGCGAACGGTTTTCCGTCCGGAATTGCGCAAAACATAAAAGAGGCGGCGCGAGATGGTGCTCAATCTGGTGGTGGTATGATGCTGGACTGGCCCGCATCATGGCATCGCATGGATTGCTGCGCGAGCAATCGTCAACGGATCGATCGCCGCTCCGGCGGCGCTCTGAGACGTGCGAGCCATCAAGGTCCCATGATCTCGGCCGGCGAGCCCCATCCCCACCAAGGCCGTTTCATAGGATGAAATTATATATACCAACGTTCATGCGGCGCAACGGCTGATGCCCTGCGCACTGCGGAATTTCAGACTGGTCGATTGCCAACCGCCAGAGCTGACTTCACGACATGATAAGGCCGCCATCGACATTGATGGTCTGGCCGGTGATGTAGGTGGCGTCGTTGCTCGCGAGGAAGCTGACCAAGCCGGAGACGTCCTCGCCGCTGCCGGCGCGGCCCATCGGGATGTTCTTCACCCATTCGGCCATCAGCTCGCCGGGCTTGTAGTCGCCCATCAGCTTGCCCCAGGCGGCGTCGTTATAGGCCCACATGTCGGTGTCGATGATGCCGGGGCAGATCGCGTTGACGGTGATCTTCTCCTTGGCCACTTCTTTGGCTAGGCTCTGGGTGATGCCGACGACGCCGAACTTCGACGCCGCGTAGTGCGGCGTGTAGATGAAGCCTTGCCGCGCCTGGCCCGACGCCGTGTTGATCAGCCGGCCGCCTTCGCCATGCTTGCGGATGCGGGCGATCGCTTCCTGGCAGCACAGGAACACGCCCTTGGTGTTGACCGCCATCACCTTGTCCCATTCGGCTTCGGTCATCGCCTCGATCCGGGCGATGGTGATGACGCCGGCATTCTGCACCGAAATATCGACGCGGCCGAATTGCTTTTCGGCGAGGTCGTAAAGAGCTGTGACCTCATCCTTCCTGGTCACGTCCATGCGCATCGAAGCGACCTTGGCGCCCGCGGCTTTCAGGCTGGCGGCAACCTCTTCGACGCGGGCATCGATGGCGCTGACCACGACCGCAGCACCTTCCTTGGCAAAGCGTTTCGCCATTGCCGCGCCGATGCCGCCGCTGGCCCCGGTGATGACAGCCGTCTTGCCTTCAAAACGCTTCGGCACTTTTGTTCTCCTACCAGCAGACAAAACCGCCATCGACGATCAGGTCGATGCCGGTGACAAAACTCGCGGCGCGGCTGGCCAGGAACACGGTGGGGCCGACCATTTCTTCCGGCGCCGCCATGCGCCCCATCGGCGTGTCGCGCTTGAATATCTTGATCTGTTCGGCGACTTCCGGGCGCTTGTTCATGGGCGTCAGCGTGTAGCCGGGGCTGACGACATTGACGCGCAGGCCGCGATCGGCCCATTCCATGGCGAGGCTCTTCGACATGTGGATGACGGCGGCCTTCGAGGAATTGTAATGCGCCTGCGTCAGGCCGCGATTGACGATCGAGCCGGACATCGAAGCGATGTTGACGATCGAGCCCTTGCGCCGCGCCAGCATGGCGCGCGCCTCGGCCTGGCAGGACAGGAAAACGCCGCTGACATTGACGTCGTAGATCTTCTGCCATGTTTCCAGCGGCAGCGTCTCGGCCGGTTCGGCGCCGGCTATGCCGGCATTGTTGACGGCGATGGTCAGCGCGCCGAGTTCTTTCTCCGTGCGCTCGACCGCGGCGGCGAGGTCGCTTTCGGACGTCACCGTGCCGGTCAGCACCAGCGCCTTGCGGCCGAGCGCCGCGATCTTGTGAGCGGTCTCCTCTAGCCCGCCTTTCGAGCTATGACCGAAACAGGCAATGTTGGCGCCGGCCTCCGCCAGCCCGATGGCGATGGCCTGGCCGATGCCGCTGCCGGCGCCCGTCACCAGCGCCACGTCGCCGCTGAGATCGAATAGTTTCATCTTGCTCCCCCTCCTGAAATGAAGGGGCGCCATTGCTGGCGCCCCGCGCGGTCCGGTGCCTGGGAGGGTATCACCTGCTGCGCTTTGTTCCCATCCGTCATGCTCAGCTCGTGGCGAGTTCCATCACCGCGACATTGCTGGCCTCGCTGCGGTCGAGAATGCCGCGCTGCCGGCCGCGGCTCAGCACCAGCACGCGATGCGACAGCCCCAGCACTTCCTCGAGGTCCGAACTCACCACCACCACCGCCATACCGGAACGGGCGAGGTCGGCGATCACGTCGTAGATCGCCGCGCGTGCGCCCACATCGATGCCGCGCGTCGGCTCATCGAGGATGAACACCTTCGGCGGCCGCGACACCCATTTGGCGATGATCACCTTCTGCTGGTTGCCGCCGGAAAGCTTGCTGACCGCCTGGCCAGGCTTGCCTTTGACGCCGAGCCTGGCGATGCCGGCCTCGGCAAATTTCTGCACCGCCTTCGGAAACACCCAGCCCTTCGGCGCGACATGGTCGAAGTTGCCGAACGCCAGATTCTCGCCGATCGTCTGGTCGAGCACTACGCCCTGCGCCTTGCGGTCTTCCGGCACCAGCACGACGCCGGCCTTGATCGCCGCCGCCGGCCCGCTGAGATGCACCGGTTTGCCGGCAACCCGCACCGAGCCCGACGAGATCGGATCGGCGCCGGCGATGGCCCGCACCAGTTCCGTGCGGCCGGCGCCAATCAGCCCGGCGATGCCGAGAATCTCACCGGCTTTGACCGAAAAGGAGACGTTGTTGAAACTTCTCTCCGGCGAGGACAGATTCTCGACCTCGAGCAGCGTCTCCTCACGCGGCGGCGACAGATGCGGAAACATCCGCTCGACCGAGCGGCCGACCATCTGCTCCACCACGGTGCGCACGGGAATGTCGGCGCGTTCGTGGCGGGCGACTATCCGTCCGTCGCGCATCACCACCACGCGGTCGGCGATCTGCGCGATCTCGTCCAGCCGATGGCTGATATAGATGAAGGACATGCCTTCGGCCTTGAGCTTGCGGATCTGCTGGAACAACAGCTCCGTCTCTTCGCCGCCAAGTGCTGCCGTCGGCTCGTCGAAGATCAGAAGCTCGGCATTCAGCGTCAACGCCTTGGCGATCTCGACCTGCTGTTGGGCAGCGATGCGCAGCGTGCGCACCTTGCGCTCGGGCGAGACGTCGAGGCCGAGCCGCTTCAACTGCGCCGACGCCTTGGCGTTCATCTCGGCGCGGTCGATGCGGCCGCCGCGCATCGGCATGCGCCCGACATAGACGTTTTCCGCCACCGACAGGTCCGGCAGCAGCTTCAGTTCCTGGTGGATCATGCCGACGCCGGCATCGATTGCCGCGGCAGGCGAGGCGGGGGAATAGGGCTTCCCCCGCCAGATGATGGTACCGGCGTCGGGTCTGGTCGAGCCGGCGATGATGTTGGACACCGTCGACTTGCCGGCGCCGTTTTCGCCGAGCAGCGCCACGACCTCGCCGGGCCGCACCTCGAAGCTCGCATCGGCCAGGACCTGGACCGGTCCATAGCTCTTGCACAGGCCGTTGACGAAGAGCCCGTTATGCAGGCTTTCGCTGTGGCGAGGGGCAGTGGACATCGTGGCGCTCTCTTAAGCGGTGCCGCAGGTTACGGGTGCTTGGCGATGAACTGCTCGACATTGTCCTTGGTGGTCAGCGTCGCGTCCTGCAGATCTTCGGCGGGGACTTTCTCTCCGGCCACCAGCTTGATCGCCGCATCGACGGCGAGCCTGCCCATGCCTTGCGTCTGCTGCGTCGCGGTGACGTCGAACACGCCGTCCTTCAGCGCCTTCAGTGCCGCCACGTCGCCGTCGAAGCCGGCGACCCAGACCTTGTGGCCTGGATTGGCGACCTTGACCGCCTGTGCTGCACCTAGCGCCAGCGCATCGGCCTGGCCGATGACGATGGAGACATCGGGATGCGACTGCAAAAGGTCCTGCGTCAGCTTGAAGCCTTCGTCCTGATGCCAGCCTTCGCTCCACAATTCGCCGACCACCTTGATATCGGGATAGGCCTTGAGCGCTTCGCCGCAGCCCTTCGAGCGGTCGACCTCGGGCGTCGTGCCCTTCTGGCCATGGATGATGATCAACTCGCCTTTGCCGCCGGCCTGCTTGGCGATGTAGTCGCACACCGCCTGCGCCGAGGCGACGCTGTTGGTGGCGATGAAGGTATCGCCGGGCGCGCCGTCGGCGTTGCGGTCGACATTGATGACCGGAATGCCGGCGGCCTTGGCGGTCTTGGTCGGCACGGTGGCGGCGGTGGCCCCGGCCGGAATGTAGATCAGCGCGTCGATGTTCTGCGTGATCAAATCCTGCACCTGGCTGACCTGCGTTGCCGAATCGCCCTTGGCGTCGACAGTGACGATCTCGATGCCCTTCTCCTTGCCGTAGGCTTCGACCGACTGCTTGATCTGGTTGAAGAAGTCGGCTTGCAGGTTGGCGACGGCGAGGCCGAGTTTCTTGGCCTCCTTGGCCGAGGCCATGTCGGTCAGGCCGAGTAGCGGAATGATTGCGGCCGCGGCAAGCAGCAGTGAACGTTTGGTCAGCATGTGTTTCCTCCGTTGATAGTCAAACTGTCCCGCCAGCGCATCGCGCCCCTTGGAACATCCCAGTTTCGGATCGACCGATCCGTCTATCGCCCGGACGCTCCGGGCGAATTCCTCATTGAGCTCGCCGACGCCAGGTGTCGGTGGCGACCGCCAGCGCGATCACCACGCCGATCACCACCTGCTGGATGAAGGGCGAGACACCGAGCAAATTGAGCCCGTTGCGCAGCACGCCGATGATGAGCACGCCGACCGCGGTGCCGCCGATTGAGCCGACGCCGCCCGACAGGCTGGCGCCGCCGATCACCACGGCGGCGATGGTGTCGAGCTCATAGCCGAGGCCGGAGCTCGGCTGCACCGAATCCAGCCGCGCCGCCAGCACGATGCCGGCAAGCCCGGCGAGCACGCCGCAGATCGCGTAGACCCAGTTGGTCAGCGACTTAACCGGAATGCCGGAGAGCCGCGCCACCTCGGCGCTGCCGCCGATGGCGTAAAGGCTGCGGCCCGTGGCGCGGTAGTTGAGGAAGATGGCGAAGATGATCGCCAGCACCATCATCAGCCCGACGGTGACCGGCAGGAAGCCGAAATGGCGGATGATCGACAGGTTGGTGAACCAGTCGGGGAAGCCGACGATCTGCGAGCCGTCGGTGATCATGTTGGCAAGACCGCGCGCCACCGACATCATCGCCAGCGTGGCGATGAAGGGCGGCAGCCGGGTGACGGTCACCAGCAGGCCGGACACCAATCCGCAAAGGCCGGCGACGACCAGTGCGGCGACGACGCCGGCAGCAAGGCCGAGATTGAGATAATCGGGGTGGGCGACGAAGCCCATCACCATGGCGGCCAGCGCCAGCACCGAGCCGACCGAGAGATCGATGCCGCCGATCAGGATGACCAGCGTCATGCCGATCGCCATGATGCCGAGCACGGTGATCTGGTCGAGCACGTTGAGGATGTTGCGCACGGTGAGGAATGTGTCGGTGGTCAGCGTCAGCGCCAGGCACAAAAGCGCCAGCCCGATCAACGGTCCCATGGTTCCGGCGAACAGCGCCGAAAGCTTTGTACCCGTCGCGCCTTGAGCGCCGGGCGCGGCTTTCAACTCGCCAGCCTTCGACTCGCTTGCATCATTGCTCACGGCCACTTCGTCTCCTCCGTCAGCGAAACGGCGATGGCCTGCCGTCCGCTCTTGTTCACCAGGCACCTCCCTGTGAACAATTTATCTTTGATATGCAATTTTGTTCAGCTAAACTGTTCATTAGAAAATTGTCAAGGGCCGCGAACGCATTCGGCGGCGGTTTGCGCGGCAATGCGGTTTGCCTTACGGAAAAGCTTGCTGCGGGGAGGGCAAGAAAGATGGCGACCATAGAGAACGAGAAGGCCTCGCGCTTTCCGGACGCCGAACTGAAGGCCCGCGCCGCCTGGCACTACTACGTCGAGGGGCTGACGCAGGAGCGGATCTCCGAGATCCTCGGCATCGGCCGTATCAAGGTGCATCGCATCCTGTCCGCCGCCCGCGAGGAGGGCATTGTCCAGTTCCGCATCCGCGACAGCGTCGTCGAATGCGTGCAGCTTGAGGAAAGCCTCAAGCAGCGCTTTGGACTCAGCCAGGCCGTCGTGGTGCCGTCGGCCGCCGACCGCAGCAACGCGCCGCTGATGATCGGCCACGCCGCCGCCGCCTATCTCGCCGACAACGTCAATGCCGGCGATGTCATTGCGCTGGGCTGGGGCCGCACGCTGAAATTCGCCATCAACGAATTGCCGAGGCGACCGATTGCCAGAACCACGGTCGTTTCGATGCTCGGCGGCCTCACCCATGCACAGCCGCTCAACCCGACCGAAAGCGCCTGGGAATTCGCCGAGAAGATCGGTGCCGAATGTTTCCTGCTGCCGGTGCCGGTCTACGCCGACAAGCCCGAGCAGCGCGATGCCTTCATGAGCCAGCGCAGCGTCCAGGATGTCGTCTTCCGGGCGCGGCGGGCCAACATCGCCGTGCTCAGCGTCGGCTCGTTCTCCACCGACAGCCCGATCGCCAATTACGGTTTCATCAAGCCGAGCGAGCTCGAGGAATTGCAGGCGGCGGGTGCTGTCGGCGACATCCTCTGTCACTTCATCGACGCCGAGGGCCGCCCGGTCGACCATGAGGTCAACCGCCGCGTCTGCGCCTATCCGCTGCAGGAACTGTCGGACATCCCGAACATCATCCTGGTCTCGGGGGGCCAGGAAAAGGTGGCCATCATGCGCGCCGCGCTGGCCAACACCAAGATCGCTGTGCTGATCACCGATGAGGATGCAGCCAAGGGCCTGCTCAATCGTTGATCCTCGAGCGAGGCCCCGGTGGCAGCGATTTTCCGTCCGGAACTTAGGAAAAGTCTTTTTAGAATTCGCAGGCCTTGGGGCGCTTCTCGTAGGACCAGTCCTTCAAGGGCACCGGTTTGAACTTGCCCTTGATCGGCCGGCCGGCCTCCAGGTCCTTGGAGACGGTGGCCTTGCCGGTGAGATAGTTGATGTCGCAGCCGCCGAGCGTGGTCTCGACGGTCCCGTCGGCTTTCTGCTCGCCCCAGTCCCAGCTGCGGCTGTAGCCGCCGACCAGGAACTTGCCGCGGCGATAAACGACGGTCAGCGTCTCTTCCGTTGATTTGCTGGCGCCGCAGCCGAAGCAGGAGGTGATGACAAGCGATCCCTTGCCCCTGCTTTCGAGCCCGAGAATACGATCTTCCGTAAGCGCCTTTTTGACGAAGTCAGGCTTGCGCGAAGGATCGAGCTTTCCGTCGCCGGCAGCCAGATAGACGGAAAGATCCGCCAGCCCGCTGTCGGGATCCGCCGCGATCACGGCCCGATCCATCCGGCCGTCATTGTCCATGTCGAGCGTTACCTCAAAAGGTGGCTCGTCCTGCGCATGCGCCGCCATTGGACCTGCCGCAAGCGCGACAATCCAGGGCAGGGCGGCAAGGTGAAGTGCAGCCTTCATGAGCCCTGTGAGTCTAGCATTCGCCAGGCAGGACACAAAATGGATCGCGTCGGCGGATCGAAAACCGGAATTTCCCACCGGAAACGTCAGCTCGAACTCAGGCCGCGCCCAGCCTCGCGTGAATGTCGCGCGTCGCGTGATAAAGATCGCGGTAGATCGCCTTGCGCGCCCGGTAGGCAGGCACCAGCGCCTGGTCAGGGTCGACACGTCGGGTCGGCGCCGCCGCCATCGCCTTGGCTGCTTCTTCCGGGGAGGCGAACCAGCCGATCGCCGAAGCCGCCAGCATGGCCGCGCCAAGTGCGGCCGCCTCGTTGACCGGCGACACGAAAAGCGGCCGCTCCAGCACGCTGGCCATGATCCGCATCAGCAGCGCCGAATTGGTGCCGCCGCCGGCAGCAATCATTTCCGCGGGCCTACCGCCGCTCTCGGCTTCCATGGCGTCGCTGGCGATGGCCTGTTCGAAAGCGATGCCTTCCAGCGTCGCGCGGAACAGATGCCTGGGTTCGTGGTTGAGCGACAGGCCGACGACGGCGCCACGCGCCGCGCCGTCCCAGTAGGGGCTCATCACGCCGGCCCAGTAGGGCATGACCAAAAGGCCGTCGCTACCGGCCGCCACGTCGACGGCAAGCTTCTCCAACTCTGCTGCGGAGGACCCGCCGGTGGTGCGCACGATCCAGTCGACCAGTTGCATGCCCGAGCGCAGCACGGTCTCCAGCATGAAGCCGGAGCCGGTCGGCGAGACCAGTGTGCGAAAGGCGTCCGAGGTGGTGACTGTGCCGGAATAGCAGCCGCTGACGACACCGGAGCCGAGCGATAGGTAGCTTCTGCCGGCACCATAGACTCCCATTCCGAGCCCCATCGCCTGACCATCGCCGGCGCCGCCCACGATTGGCGTGCCGGCCTTCAGCCCAGTCAGCTGCGCAATGCTTTCGGTAAGCCAGCCGCAGATTTCACCTGGGCCGATCAGTGCCGGCAGCTGCCGTGGCTGCAACCCGGCGGCCGCGACGAGATCAGCGTGCCATTCGCCTGTCGCGACATCGAGCAATCCGAGGGGATCAGCACTTGCCGTGCTGGTGACGAGGCGTCCGGTCAGCCGGTGGACGAAGAAGCCGTGAACATCGACGAGCGCCGCCGCTTTGGCCAGCACTTCCGGCTGGTGCTCCGCCAGCCAGGCGATGGCATAGAGCGCCGGCGTCGGGTCCGGCGGCTTGCCGCTCCAGTCACGGATCGCTTCGCGGCCGAGTTCAGCCGACAGCCTGGCGACTTGCGGTCGGGCGCGCTCGTCAAGCCACAGGATCGCGGGGATGAGCGGCTTGCCCTCGTCATCGATCAGCGTGAAGCTCTCGCGCTGATGGGCAATGGAAATGGCCACCACACGCGCGGCGCCGACCTTGTCGGCAACCTGCTTCAGTGCGCCGACAAGGGCTGCCCACCAATGTTCGGCGTCCTGCTCGAAATGGCCAGGCTTCGGGTTTGAAAGCGGATAGGTTTCGCGCGCCTGGAACAACTCCGTGCCGTCGCGCGCGAAGGCAATTGCCTTCACGGCCGTCGTCGAGGCGTCGATCCCGATAACGACGTCGTCCATCAGTGGCCCCGAAGGTTCAGGCGGCGTTGGTCACGAACCGTCCGTCCGACTGGTCAAGACGACGGCGGATCTGCGTTATCACCATCGAATCGTCGGGTACACAATTTTCATAGGTGAGGAAGTCGCCAGTCTTGATCGGCTTGACCACCTTGGCGCGTTCGGCAAGCCCGAGCGGCAGCGCACCCTTGGCGCGCGCGTCCTCCCAGGTCATAGCGAAACCGCGATAATCGGTCTCGCCGATCATGCCGAGCGATTGCCCGGCGCCGAGATCACTCTTGGCCACCGCCACCGCTTCGGCCACCGGATGGTCGAGCGGCTCCATGTCGGCGCGCTTGTAGACAACGGCGCGCGCCGCCGACAGCGGCACTTCCAGGCTGGTCAAGTGGTAGGGGCGGAAGATGGTGAAATAGGGGCCCTTGCCGACCTTGAGGTCGATCATCCGCTCCATGACGCGCGGATGCCTGGTTTCAATGACACAGAACACGCCGGGCGCCACGCCCTTGCCGATGGAATAGTCGACAACGCCCTTGCGGTGCAGCACACCGCCATCCTCGCGCGGGCAAAGCACGCTGGCCAGTTCCTCCAGCGTTGCGGTTGGGCCATGCATGCCAGGCACATCAGGCACCAGCCCGGTGGCGTTGGCGATCGCGACCATCTCGATCGCGGTCTTGGAGCCGTCGACGAACTCGACCAGCATGCGCGCATTCATGTTGCGCTCGGCCGCTTCCTTGGCATAGTCGGCGGGCATGGCGTCGAATTTCAGCGGGTTGTTCTTGCCCTTGCCGGCGGCGATGATGTTGAAGCCGAGGCTGCGGGCAAAGCCGATGATCTCCAGCGTGCAGGCGGGCTCGTCGCCGGCGGCACCGGTGTAGACGACGCCGGCCTTGCGGGCTTCTTCCTTGAGGAAACGGCCGATAGTGATGTCGGCCTCGACATTGAGCATGACGATGTGCTTGCCGTTCTTCATCACTTCGAGCGCAAACAGCGTACCGATGTTGGGATTGCCGGTGGCGTCGATGATGACGTCGATGCGGCCGGCCGCGGCCAGCGCATGCAGATCCTCGGTGACAGCGATCTTGCCGGCCTCGATGGCGCGGTCGATGGCCGAGGCATTGGCCGCCTGGACGATGTCGGAACGGTCATGGCCGGCCAGCAGTGCCGCATCGATCGCCGCTTGCGGCCGCACCTCGGAAATGGCACCGATCCGCATGCCCGGCATCAACGCCACCTGGACGACGATGTCGGTGCCCATCTGCCCGGCGCCGGCCAGGCCGATGGTGATAGGGCCCTGGGCTTCAGCGCGCTGCAGAAGTTCCGCTGCAAATTGCGGATGGGCCATATCGCTTCCTCCAGTCATGACGCGCCGCCGCGTCAAATCTTCATTTTGAACATTCCTATTTCCATTTGAAAAATATTTCAACCGAGAAAAGGTGTGAGGGGGAGGATTTGGATCGATGAACACGCTGGGCGTTAGGGCCACGGATGGATCGAAACCTTGGAGATTGGCCGACGCCTTTCGTCCGGTCGTCATCCTCGGGCTTGACCCGAGGATCCATGCCGCGACATCAGCCGACGAACGCGACGGCGCAAGAAACTTCTGCACCGCTGCATTCTTCGGTCTAGGTCACGGAATGGATCCCAGGGTCTACGCGACGGAGCTTCGCTCCTGCTTCGCCCTGGGATGACGAAGCGCAGAGCTGTTCAGCCAATCTCGATGGTTGGCGCTAGCCGTCGACTAGGGACCGATCAAAAATACCCGTTCGAAGCCGCAGTCGCTTCCTTCGGTATCTCCACCCCATCGACCAGGATCTTGTCGACCAGCTCGTGGTGAAAACACACCAGCCCCTTGATGCGCTCCGCCTCGTGCACCGGCTCGGGATAATACCACACCATGTTCTCGTGCCGCTTGGTGGCCGTGGTCACGTGATAATAGTTGGAGATGCCCTTGTAGGGGCAGCGCGAGATGTAGCGGCTGGGCGCGAACATATCGAGCCTGGTGTCGGCGATCGGCAGATAGTGGCGAACCGGGTGGCCGGTCTCGAACAGAAACACGCCGTGGCGCGAATCCGCCACTTGCTCGCCGTCGAGGATGACCTGCACGCGCCGCGACGAGGGCAGGCAGTCGACGCGGCGGAACGGATCGCGGGCGTGGACGAAGATCTCCTCGTCCTCCTCGAACCAATGGCCCATCTTGCTCCACACGAACGACATGTAGCCTGCGATCGGCGGGCAGCCCTTGACAGGATCGAGATAGCGCCAGGCGCCATCCTCGACCAACGTGATGCCGGTGTTGAGCGAGTAGAAGGTGGCGGTGCCCTTGTAAGGGTCCTCGGTCGTCGTCTTCGAGGGCAGCAGAAACTCCTCGCGCACGTCCTCGATCGGGAAATAATAGACCGGCAGATGATCGGATTCGTAGAACACCAGCGCCCTTGTCGTGTCGGCGACGGTCATCGATCCGACCTGCACCCGCAGCCGTTTCAGCGACGGCATGGTGAAGGCGACATATCCGGGCTCGAACTCGTACTGGACGATCTGATCGAGCACCGGGAAATGCGGTCCGCGACCGCGCAGATGGGGCTTGCGAATGGTGGTCTCCCGTTTCTTGTCTTTTGTGTCAGGACGTTGGCGCATGGCCTGAGCCTAGGTTGGATCGGGGCTTTCCGGACCGAAGGTTACGCGGCAACGGCTTTCGCTTTTCGCCACGCAGCGGTCCGGGATCCTCTACCCCAGGGATACGCGATCGAGCAGCAGCCCGGCGGCGATCGGCGGCAGGCCGCTGACATTCTTGCGCACCGGCACCAACAGGTCGGGGAAATAGCTGAAGATGACGGGCGTCTCGTCGAGCAGCAGTTTCTGGATGTCGGAGGCCGCAGTCCGCTGCGCGCCGATGTCGAGCGCCTTCAGATAGGAAGTGACCATGCCGTCATAGGCGGTGTTCTTGAAATGCGCCGCGTTCCAAGGGCCGTCGCTGACCAGCGGGCTCTTCAGGAAGACGTTCGGCACGCTGCGATGGGCGTAGTCGGTGATGCCGAGCGGGCTGTCCAGCCAGTCCGACTGGCCGAACACCGCCTTGCCGTAATATTTGTCCTGGTCCTCGATGTTGAGCGCGATGCGGGCGCCGATCTCCTTGGCAAAATTCTGAAACAATTGCGCGTAGCCGGGAATATCGGAATAGCGCAGCGTCGTCAGCGTGATGTCGAAGCCGCCGGCCAGCCCCGCCGCTTCCATCAGCTGCTTGGCCTTGGCGATGTCCTGCGCACGCTGCGGGATCGATTTGTCGGTGGCCGGGAAGGCCGGCGCGAATGGGCTGTCATTGCCGGTCGCCGCCATGCCGCGGCAAAGCCCGTCGACCAGTTTCGAGCGGTCGATGCTGAGTGCCAGCGCCTGGCGCACGCGCTTGTCGGTGAACGGCGCCATGTCGCAGCGCATGTGCAACTGGCGATGCGCGGTCGAGGCGACGCGCAGCACAGTGATATCGGGGCTGTTCAGCACCACCTGGCTGACATCCAGCGGCACGGCGTCGAGCAGGTCGACCTCGCCGGCCTGCAACGCCAGGATGCGCGGTTGCACGTCGCCGTAGAACTTGAATTCGAGCCGGTCGGGCAGCGCCTTCTCGCCCCAATAGTCGGGATTGCGGATGAAGGTGGCGCCAACCTTTGGCGTATAGCTTTCCAGCCGGAACGGGCCGGTGCCTTCGAAGGTCTTTTCGTAGTCGCCCTTGTAGCTCGCCGGCAGGATGACGGCGTTGTAATTGTCGATTGACACCGAATAGGGAAAGCTGCCGTTCGGCGCATCGAGATGGAAGGCGACGGTGTGGTCGTCGACCTTCTGGGTGCCGCCTTTCGACAGCAGGCCCCTGAACACCGACAGCGCGTTGGAGGCGCCGGCGGGATCGGCAAGCCGGTCGAAGGTGGCGACGACGTCGTCGGCCTTGAAGTCCTCGCCATTGTGGAATTTGACGCCCTTGCGCAGCTTGAAGGTCCACACGCTGCCGTCCTCGTTCGGCGCCCAGCTTTCCGCCAGCACCGGCTTCAGGGTCAGGTCCGGTTGGGTGACGCAGAGAAATTCGGCGGTCTGGAACACCAGCTGGTAGCTGCCGCTGTCATAATAGGTGACAGGGTCGATGGCGCCGCCCGGCGTGGCGATGCCGGCGCGCACCGTGCCGCCGGGCTTACCTTCGGCGCGGGCCGGCTGGGTGCCGAAGCCGGCAGCGGCAACCAGGCTGCCGAGAAACGGCAGCGACAGGCCGAGCATGCTGCCATGCCTGAGGAAATCGCGCCGGCCGATGCGACCGGCCAGCAATTCGTCGACAGCGGAATTTTCGATGGCGCTCAGAGTCTTGCGGGCGGCATCAATCGTCTGGAAATGCTTCAGCATGGGCGGCATTCCTGTTTTCGCGGGGGCTGCGCCAAATAGTTCACTGTTGACCCCGACCGGAAAGCGATATTTTTTGATGGCGGCCATCGAAATTTTCGATGGCGGAGCCAAATCATGGACACTGAGAATCTGCGCAGTTTTCTCGAGGTTGCCACCCATGGCAGCTTCACCGTCGCCGCCAGCCGGCTGAACCTCGCACAGTCCACGGTAAGCGCGCGGATCAGGGGCCTGGAGGAGCAATTGGGGCGCCGGCTTTTCGTCCGCGACCGCGACGGCGTCACGCTGACGCCAGCCGGCCGCCAGTTCCTGCCGCACGCCTCCACGATCACCCGCACCTGGGAGCAATCGCGGCAGGACATCGCGGTTCCCGATGGCTATGAGACGCTTCTGCGGCTCACAGCACCCGCCTATCTCTGGGACCGCATCACCTCGTCCTGGATCGCCTGGATGCGCGAAAGGCGGCCAAACGTTGCGCTCCGGCTCGAAGGCAGTTTCCCCGACCAGGCGATCGACCAATTGGCGGAAGGCCTGCTCGACATCTGCATCCTCTATTTGCCGCGGCCGCATCCCGGCGTCGTCTATGAGACGCTGGCCGTCGATCAGGTCGTGCTCGTCCAGCATGCCGGGCAGACCAGGCCATGGACCGAGAATTACATTTTCATGGACTGGGGGCTGGAGTTTCGCATCGAGCACGACCGCGCCTTTGCCGGCACGGTCAAGCCGGCCATATCGGCCGGACTGGTGTTCATCGGGCTGCAGCACGTGCTGTCGCAGCAGGCCGCGGCCTACCTGCCGCTCAGCGCCGTCAGCGGTCATATCGAGCGCGGCGAGATGCGCCGTATCGAGGATGCGCCGGTGTTCCAGCGGCCGATCTATCTCGCCTATCCCGCCAACCCGATCTCGTCGGAAACGCTCAATGTCGCCCTCGACGGATTGCGGGCGTTGGCCAGCGACTGGACGCCTGCCGAGGGCTTTGCCGAAGGCGACCGTGTCTTCAGCATGGCCGATAGCTATCGGGGCTGACCAACCTCAGGCAGGCACTGGTTGCTTCGGCGCCTGCAGCCTTGCCAGTTCCGCATAGGGAATGTGGCAACGGATCGAATGGCCCGGCTGCGCCTCGGCCAGCGGCGGTTCCTGCTCCTCGCAGATCGCGCCGATCTTGCGCGGGCAGCGTGTGTGGAAGACGCAGCCCGAAGGCGGATTGGTGGCGCTGGGGATTTCGCCGTCGAGGCGAATGCGCGCCGTCTCGGTCTGGTCGAGTTTTGGAACCGCCGACAGCAGCGCTTCGGTATAGGGGTGATGCGGGCCGGCAAAGACGTTTTCGGACGGCCCGAGCTCCATGATGCGGCCGAGATAGAGCACCGCGATCTTGTCGGAGAGGTAACGCACCACGCCAAGGTCGTGCGAGATGAAGATGTAGCTGACATCTTCCTTCGATTGCAGATCGGCGAGCAGGTTGAGGATCGCCGCCTGCACCGAGACATCGAGCGCCGAGGTCGGCTCGTCGCAGACGACGATGCGCGGCTCGCCGGCGAAGGCGCGCGCAATGGCGACGCGCTGCTTCAGCCCGCCTGAGAGCTGGCGCGGCTTGACGGCGAGGTGGCGGTCGGTCAGCCGCACCGAGCGCACCAGCTCTTCGAGCCGGGCCTGCAGCGCGGCACCCTTCAGGCCCGCCAGCCGCTTCAGCGCCCGGCTGATCAGATGGCGGATCGAATGCGAACGATTGAGCGCCGAATCCGGGTTTTGGAAGACGATCTGCATCGCCTTGATCTGGTCGTCGCTGCGGTTCTGCAGCCGTGGCGCCAACGCCTTGCCCTCGAGCTCGATGGTGCCGCCTTCATCCGGTGGCACGAGGCCGAGCAGCAACCGGGCGAACGTCGTCTTGCCGCTGCCGGATTCGCCGACCAGGCCAAGTGTCTCGCCAGGCCGCAGGCTGACGGAGACATCCTTCACCGCCCGCAGCGCATGGCCGTGGCTGGCATAGGTCTTGTTCAAACCGTCGACGCGCAGCACAGCCGGCGCCTCCTTGCGGGCAGGGGCAGCGACATCGCTCGGCGTCGCGCGTGGCAGCGCCTGTGCCTGTTCGTGATAGTGGCATCGCGACAGCCGGACGCCCCCATGGCCATCGTCAAGTTCATAGAGCGGCGGCAATTCGGTGCGGCAGCGGTCGGTGGCGAGCGCGCAGCGGTCGGCGAAGGCGCAGCCCTTTATCGTGACGCCGATGCCGGGCAGGAAACCCGGAATGGTGTCGAGGCGGCCATGGTCCTTGCGCTGGCCGCCGCGCGGCAGGCAGCGGAGAAGCGCCACGGTGTAGGGATGGCGCGGATCGCTGAACACCCGATCCGTCGGCCCTTCCTCGACCAGCATGCCGGCATAGAGCACGCCGACCCGGTCGCACATGTTGGAGACGACGGCGAGGTTGTGGCTGATGAACAGGATCGAGGCCGACAGTTCTTGCCTGAGCTGCGCGATCAGGTCGAGCACCTCGGCTTCGACCGTCGCGTCGAGGCCGGTCGTTGGCTCGTCGAGGATCAGCATGGTCGGATCGTTGGCCAGCGCCATGGCAATCGCGACGCGCTGCTGCATGCCGCCTGAAAGCTGGTGCGGGTAGCGCTGCATGACGCTCTTCGGATCGGAAATGCGCACGCGGTTCAGCATGGCGATGGCGCGCTCTTCCGCCGCTTGTCCCGAGACACCGCCCAGCTCGAAAATCTCGGTCAGCTGGCGGCCGATGCGCAGCGATGGGTTCAGCGCCTTGCCGGGGTCCTGATAGACCATCGACACGCTGTCGGCGCGGGCACGCCGCAAGGCTTCCGCGTCGAGCTTCATGACATCCTGGCCGTCGAGCGAAATCGCGCCGCCGGTGATCGAGCCATTGCGCGGGAGATAACGCACGACGGTCAGTGCCACGGTGGACTTGCCGCAGCCGGATTCACCGACCAGCCCATAGGCTTCGCCCTGGCCGATGGTGAGGCTGAGATTGCGCAACACCGCCCGGTTGCGACCATTGACGCGATAGGCGACCGAGAGGTCGCGGAGTTCCAGAGCGTTGGCGGCTTTCTCAGTCATTGAGCGCCCCCTGAACGCCGTCGGCTGCCAGATTGACGCCGATCACCAGCGAGGCGATGGCGAGCGCGTCGAACAGCACTGTCCACCAGAAGCCGCCGCCGATCATGCCGTAATTCGAGGAGATCGACAGGCCCCAGTCGGGCGAGGGCGGCTGGATACCGAAGCCCATGAAGGACAGCGTGGCGACGGCAAAGATCGCATAGCCGAGCCGCACAGTGGTCTCGACAAGGATCGGAGGGATGACGTTGGGCAGGATCTCGACGAACATCGTATGCAGCGCGCTCTCATGCCTGAGCTGGGCGGCGGCGACATAGTCGAGCTCGCGTTCGGCCAGCACGGCGGAGCGCACTGTGCGGGCGATGATCGGCGCGAAGCTCAATCCGATGACGACGATCACCGTTGCCTTCGAGGTGCCGAGCGCGACGATTGCCAACAGGGCGACGATGACGACTGGGATCGCCATGAAGGCTTCGAGGATGCGGCTGACGATGTCATCGACTATCCCCCGGAAATAGCCGGTGAACAGGCCGAGCGCGGTGCCTGCCACGGTCGCCAGCAACGTCGCCAGCGGCGCCACCGTCAGGATGTCACGCGAGCCGACGATGACGCGCGAGAAGACGTCGCGCCCGATCTGGTCGGTGCCGAACCAGTGCTCGCCCGAAGGCGGCGCCAGCGCGTTGATGATGTCGTCGGCAAGCGGGTCATAGGGCGCGAAATGCTCCCCGAACAGCGCGCAGGCGACCCAGAACAAGACGATGCCGAGGCCGACGAGAAAAGTCGGCGACCGCAGCAGCGAGAAGAACACCTCGGCCCAGGGGCCGCGCCGGGGGGCGGTGTCGGGAGCCGGGACGGTTTCGGTGGCGCTCATCAATCTGTCCCCAGCCGGATTCGCGGATTGAGCACGGAATAGAGAAAGTCGGCGGCAAGGGTCGCCACCGCATAGACGATGCCGATGGTCAGGATGCCGGCCTCGAGGATCGGGAAATCCTTGCCGCGCGCGGCGGTGAAGATCAGCGAGCCGATGCCCTGGTAGCGAAACAGCGTTTCGATGACGACGAGGCCGCCGATGAGATAGCCGGTCTGCGTCGCAATCACGGTGATGGTCGGCAGCAGCGCATTGCGCAGCACATGGCGCCAGATCACCGTTCGCCACGGCAAGCCCTTGAGCACCGCGGTGCGCGTATAGTCGGAATCGAGCGCCTCGATCATGCCGGAGCGCGCCATGCGGGCGATGTAGCCGAACAGCACCAAAAACAGCGGCAGCGACGGCAGGATCAGGTAATAGAGCTGGGTGAAGAAGCCGGCGTCCTTCGGCCATGCCGCCGAGATCGGCAGCCAGCGCAGCCACACGCCGAAGATCAGGATCAGGATGATGCCGGTGACGAATTCCGGCAGCACCGTCACCGACAAGCCGCCAAGGCTGATGATGCGGTCGAGCGGCCGGTTGAGGTTGAGCGCGGCAATCACGCCGCCGAGAATGCCGATCGGCACCACCAGCACGAAGGCGACCGCGGCCAGCTTCATCGAATTGACGAGCGCATCCAGCACGAACGGCGCCACCGGCGAGCGGAAGATGTAGGACGTGCCCATGTCGCCCTGGATGAAATTCCAGATCCAGCTGCCATATTGGGTGAGCAGCGGACGGTCGACGCCGAGCGTGTGGTTCAGCGCGTCGACGGCGCGCTGATCGGCAAACGGCCCCAATATGGCGCGCCCGACATTTCCGGGCAGCACCTGGCCGCCCAGAAACACCATGATCGAGAGCAGGAACAGCGTGACGAGCGACAACGACACACGCCGGGCGAGGAAGGAGAGAATGGCATCGACTCCTATGAAAGGCCGGCCATGCCGGGGACGTCGGATAAATTCAGTATGACAGGCGGGTCGAACGCCGTCACCGGCGGAACGGCGCCTGCAAATCGCGACACCTGGACCAGCGTCGAATTACAGGTCGGCGACTGGGCAAGGCGCGACGTGCCCCGGTCCGCCGTCAGCACATTCGGATTGCCGTGCTTTTCCAGGCTGGGCGATTGCCCGGGTTCGACGGGGTCGAACCATGCGCCGGTCGGCAGTTGCACGACGCCGGGGATCAACCCGTCGGTCAGGATTGCCCCGGCCAGGCACGATCCGCGATCGTTGAAGACGTGGACGATCTCTCCGTCCAGGATGCCGCGTGCGGTGGCGTCGGTTCGGTTGATCCATAACGGCGCGCGGCCCGAGACCTTGCCCGCGCGGCTGACCGAGCCATGGTCGTATTGGCTGTGCAGCTTGTCGGCGGGTTGCGGCGACAACAGATGCAGCGGGAACCGCCCGGCAAGGCTGCTGCCAAGCCATTCCCGTGGCTCGCGCCATGCGGCATGGCCGGGGCAATCGTCGTAGCCGAAGCCATCGATCGTCTGCGAAAACAGCTCTATGCGGCCCGACGGGGTCGCCAGCCGGTGACGATCCGGATCGGCGCGGAAGGCGCCAAGCAGTGTCTGGGAAGTGACCTGCCGGGCAAGCTCGGCGTGGCCGTCCTGCCAGAAGCGCTCGAACGGCGGCATATCGACGCCGGCGGCCCCCGCATTGTCCCTGGCCTGGTCATAGAGCAGGCGGATCCACTCTTCGGCATCGCGCCCTTCGGTGAATGCCTGGCGCACGCCAAGTCGTGCCGCCAGGCCGGCAAAGATTCGATAGTCGTCGCGCGCCTCTTCCACCGGATCGATCGCCTGCTTCATTGCCACGATCAGGTTTTCGCGGTTCGAAAAGGCGAGATCGTTCCTCTCCAGCGGCGTCGTGACCGGCAGCACGATGTCGGCGCGGCGCGCCGTCGCCGTCCAGAACGGCTCGTGGACGACGATTGTCTCAGGCCGTTGCCAGGCATCGACGAGACGGTTCAGATCCTGATGATGATGGAACGGATTGCCGCCGGCCCAGTAGACGAGCCTGATGTCGGGATAGGACAGTGCGGCGCCGTTGAAGTCGAACGCTCCTCCCGGATTGAGTAGCATGTCGGCTACGCGCGCCACGGGGATAAAGTCCGGTACCTTGTTCTTGCCTTGCGGCAGGGATGGCCATCGAAATCCCATTTCCGGTCGTCCGGCGCCGTTTGTGGATGAATAACCGAAGCCGAACCCGCCGCCCGGCAAGCCGATCTGGCCGAGCAGGGCGGCAAGCGTGATCGCCGCCCAGTATGGCTGCTCGCCATGGTCGGCGCGCTGCAGCGACCAGCTGACCATCACCATTGTGCGCTTGGCGGCCATCTCCCTGGCCAGCGCGATCATCTTCTCCTCGGCCACGCCGCTCAGAGCGGCAGCCCAGGTCGGGGTCTTCGGCTGGCCATCGGTTTCTCCCAGGACATAGGCCCGTACGACCTCGAAGCCGGTGCAATATCGCGCCAGAAATGTCTCGTCATGACGGCCCTCGCTGATGAGGACATGGCATAGAGCCAGCATCAGGGCGACATCGCTGTTCGGTCGAAGCTGCAGCCATTCGCTTTCCACGCCGCGCGGCGCGTCATCGCGCACGGGCGAAACATTGATGAGCCTGGCGCCGTTGCCGACGGCTTTGCGCAAGGCGGCCGCCGCCTCGTGGCGCGCGGCGCCGCCCCCCTGTATCTGCGCGTTGCGCCAGGGCAGGCCGCCAAAGGCGACGATCAGTTCGCTATGCCGTTCGATGCCGTCCCAGGTGGAATGATTGCCCGTTAGGCCGTCGGTCCCGCCAAGCACATGCGGCAGGATGATCTCGGCCGCACCATAGGAATAGCTCAGCACCGAGCTTGTATAGCCGCCGATCGTGTTGAGGAAGCGGTGGACCTGGCTTTGGGCATGGTGGAACCGCCCCGCGCTCGCCCATCCGTACGACCCCGCATAGATTGCCGTGTTACCATGCGTCAGGCGAACCCGGTCCAGTTCGGCCGCCACGATGTCCAGTGCGATTTCCCAGGGGACTTCGACAAAGGCTTCGCCGCCGCGCCTGCCAAAGGCGTCGGACCTGTCTCCCTCCAGCCAGCCACGCCTGATGGCGGGGCGGGCAACGCGCAGGTCTCCCTGTACCGTGCCGAGCATGGACCTGCCGATCGGCGATGGATCGGGGTCGCCGCTCCATGGTTCGACGCCGACGAGCCTACCGTTCTCGGCGCTGACTTCGTATGTCCCCCAATGCATGGTGGTGAGCAGGGTCTCGGACTCCTTAAGACGCGACAATGATAGGTCGTCCCGCAACGGCCAGCCCCATCGTGGGGCTGGCGGTTGCGGAATCGGCTACTCTCCTTCCGTTCAGGCCTTCGATGCTTTTTCGAGGAACAGCTGCGACATGGCTGTCGGCTGCACGCCGGTCACGCCTTTCGCCGTCGCCGTCAGATAGTCGTAGAAATAGCCGAAGATGACAGGCGTTTCCTCGAGCAGCAGCTTCTGGATCTTGCCGGCATCCGCCTTCTGCGCTTCGAGGTCGAGGGCCGCGATGTAGCTGGTCGCCAGCGCATCGTAGTCCTTGTTCTTGAAGTGCGCAGCGTTCCAGGTGCCTTCGCTCTTCAGCGGAGCCGCCAGGTAGACGTTCGGCACGCCGCGGTGTCCGTAATCGGTGATGCCCATCACCGAATCCAGCCAGTTCGATTTGCCGAACACCGCATCGCCGTAATAGCCACCCTGGTCGAGGATGTTGAGCTCGAGCTCGACGCCGATCTCCTTGACCCAGTTCTGGATCAGCTGCGCGTATTCGGGGATTTCGAGATAGCGCTCGGTGGTCAGCGTTACCTTGAAGCCGGAGCCGACGCCGGCAGCTTCCATCAGCTGCTTGGCCTGCGCGATATCCTGCTTGCGCTGCGGCACGCTGGTGTCGGTCGAGGGATAGACAGCGGCGAACGGGCTGTCATTGCCAAGGGCGGAGCGTCCCTTCATCAGGCCGGCGGCCAGCTTTTCGCGATCGAGGCACAGCGCGATGGCGCGGCGCACGCGGGCGTCCTTCAACGGGCCGTCGTCGCAACGCATATGCAATTGCTGATGCGCCGACGACTTCAGGCTGATGATGTCGACGCTCGGGTCGTTGAGCAGCGCTACGCCCGACAGCACCGGCATCTGGTTGATGATGTCGACCTGTCCGCCCTGCAACGCCAGGATCATCGGCTGCACATCGGTGAAGAAGGTGAATTCGGTGCGCTCCGGCAGGGCCTTCGGGCCCCAATAGTCTTCGTTGCGGACGAAGGAAGCGCCGACCTTCGGCGTGTATTTCTCGATCTTGAACGGCCCGGTGCCGTCGAAGCTCTTTTCGTAGTCGCCCTTGTAGCTGGCCGGCACAATGACGGCGTTGTAGTTGTCCGATGACAGCATGTAGGGGAAGTTGCCGTTCGGCGCGTCGAGGTGGAATTCGACTGTGTAGTCGTCGATTTTCTTCGAAGCGCCCTTCTTCAAGATGCCGTTGAACACCGACAGCGCGTTGGACGAATTGGCCGGATCGGCGAGGCGGTCGATGCTGGCCACCACGTCGTCGGCCTTCATCTCGCCGCCCGAGTGGAATTTCACGCCCTTGCGCAGCGTGAACGTCCAGACCGTGCCGTCGGCGTTCGGCTTCCAGCTTTCGGCCAGTGCAGGCTGCAGCACCAGATCGGGGCCATCGACGCAGAGGAATTCGGCCACCTGCTGCATCACCAGCAGGCCGCCGGCGTCGGCAATGGTCACCGGGTCGATGGCCGCGGCGGGCACGCTGCTGGCGACGCGAATGGTGGCGCCCGGCGCGCCTTGGGCGCGGGCGAGCGACGGCATGCCGCCGAACCCGGCCGCTGTGGTGATGCCGCCAAGCAGCGGCAGCGACAGGCCAAGCAGGCTGCCATGACGAATGAACTCGCGGCGGCTGACCCGGCCGTCGACGAGCCCGTCGATCAGGTGGTTTTCGAGCGGCGTGCGCTGGCGCCGGATGAGGTCGAGAAGGCGGTAATTCTTGATCATGGGTTCTACCCTTTCCCCTGTGTTCTTGTCGTTGGCTGGTGGGTTATGGCTGACGAAATTCCGTGGAGTTCTCCTTATCCCGGCCGTCAACGAAGTCTTTCGACCGGAACTGTAACATGCGATTTTCCGCGGTCCATCCGGTCCATAGTGAGGAGGGACCGGATTTTGCGAGGCATCTGCTTTTTACCCGCTCGTCCCGCGCGCCTGTGTCGTTGTCACAGCTGCAGGCTTCTCTTGTTGTATCCGTCTCTTGTCGGCTTGTGTGATCACTCCTCGTTGTTCTGATGCAATTGCGGACCGAAAACGGCTAGTTAAGCGGCAGCCGGCGATAGGTGCCGGGTCTTTCCGGATCGTGGTATTTGTTGCACGGCCCGTTCTCGATAAAGTCGCGATGGCAGGCGACAAGCCTGTCCTGCGACAGCGTGACGCCGAGGCCGTGACCTTCCGGCACCGGCACGACATTATTCCGGGGCGAAAACGGCCCTTCCTCAATAATATCAGTGGGCTGCATGCGAAACAGCGACTGGTTTGGCTCCCGGATCCAGCCCAGTGCCGCGCACAGATGCAGGTAGACTGCGCTGCCGACGCCGGTATCGCCGCTGTAGCACCAGTAGTCGATGCCGGCGTGCTCGCAGGCGCCGACAAAGCGCTGCATGCGGCCGATGCCGCCATGCGCGGTCGGATTGCCGACGAAGGCGTCGGGCACCTTCAGCGCCATGGCGCGGGCAATGTCGATATTGTGGGTCGAGAACGGGATCGAGGTGTGGCGACGTAACTCGCGCATCTCTTCGATGCTCGCCACCGGGTCCTCCCAGTTGCGCACGCCAAGCTCTTCCAGCGGCCGCGCCAGTTGCCGGGCCGTGGCCAACGAATAGGCCTGGTTGGAATCGATGCGGATCATCACATCGTCGCCGAGCTTTTTGCGGATCAGCTCGACCATTCGAAGCGAGACTTTCGGATCAGCCGTCGAGAACTTGCCTTCGAAGAAGGTGGTGCCGAAACGCTCGTTGAGTTCGACGCAATAGTCGGCGACTTCCTCCGGCGTTTTCTCGCCCTTCACCTTGGCGCCATCGCCGCGCAGCGAAAAATAGTCGGTGAAGGGAATGTCCTTGCGCGCGGCGCCGCCGAGCAATTGGTACAGCGGCTGCTTCCACGCCTTGCCGCGCAGATCCCACAGCGCCACCTCGATGGCGCCGAAAGCCATGATGCGGGTGCGGTCGTTGATCGATTGCACGCCGCTCCAGAAGGGCAGGCAGACTTCCTCGGCGCCGGCGATGTCGAAAGCGTCGCGGCCGACAAGCCGTGGCGCCAGCACATCGTTGATGACGGCTGCGGCGGCCGGCGTCGGCGCCTCGCCGATGCCGACCAGTCCGTCCTCCGTCTCGACCTCGACGATCGTCGGCGAGAACCCGTCGAGTTCGCCGAACACCCAGACGTAAGGCGCTTCGAGCCGGTAATTGATCGGCGTCGCCTTGACGCGCTTGATCTTCATCTCAGCCGATCTCGAAGAATGGTTTGCCAAGCAGGCTTGGATCGACATCGATGCCGAGGCCGGGCCCGTCGGGAATGCCCATATGGCTGCCGGTGACCGGTGGGGCGTTCCTGGCCGTGCGCACCGTCACCCATTCGTGGAAGGCAATGGCGTGCAGCCGGCGTTCCGCCGGCGTCGACAGCGACAGATGCGCCATGGCCGCTGTGTCGATCTCGGCGCCGCCGGTGTCCTCGACGGTGATCATGAAGCCGAGATCGACGGCGACGTCGCGAATCTGCCTTGTCCTGGTCACGCCGCCAAGCCGCGAGATTTTCAGCGTCAGCCCGTCGGCGGCGCCCAGGCGGTGAATCTCCAGCATCGCTTCCAGCGAGATGACGGATTCATCCAGCACCATCGGCTTGTCGAGCATGCGGCGCACCGACATGTTCTCCTCGATCGTCGTGCAGGGCTGCTCGAACGTGTAGTCGATGCCGCGCGTGGCGTCGGCGAACTGGCGCGCCTGATAGGATGTCCAGCCGGCATTGGCGTCGCAGAAAATGACAGTGCCTTTCGGCACAGCCGAAGCGACTGCCGTCACCCGCTCGATGTCGTCATGCACATTGCCGCCGACCTTGACCTGCAGGCGCCGGCAGCCCTCGGCGATGATCCGTTTGGCCAGCGCCGACATCTGGTCGAGCGTGCCGTGGGTGACGACGCGGTAGGTCTCCGCCATGTCGCTCTCGCGGCCGCCGAGCATGGTCACCAGCGGCACGTCGGCGGCGCGCGCGGCCAGGTCCCAGCAGGCCATGTCGAGCGCCGACTTGATGTAGGGATGGCCCTTGAACACCGTGTCCATCAGCCGGCCGATGCCGGCGAGGCCACGCGGGTCCTGGCCGATCAGATGCGGCGCGATCTCCACCACGCCCGCGCGCGTTCCCGCCGGAAACGCGGCCGAGTAGAAATTGCCGAGCGGCGCCATCTCGCCCCAGCCGGTCACGCCGCTGTCGGAGGTGATGGCGACGATCACCGCGTCGAAGCAGTCGGCCTCCCGCCCTTTCGACATGCGGTAGGGCCCGTCCACGAAGGGCTGCACGACACGATAGGCCTTGATGGTTTTGATCTGCACTTGTGTTGGTCCGCTGTCGCTTGGTGTTGAGGAGCATCAGCCCTTCGATGTCCGCTGTTCGAGGCCACGCGCATAAGCAAGCAGCTCCTCGAAATCGAGGTCGATATGCTCGCGCGCATGGCGCTGGGCGGCGCGCATGTCGGCGCCTTTTAGGAGCCGCACATAGGTCTCGTGGACATCTTCCGCCGGCACCGGCTCGTTGCGTGCCCGCTGGTGCAAGGCAAAATACATTTGCAGCCGGCTGGTCAGCCGCTGCCAGGTTTCCAGCAGCACCGAATTGTCGGCCCACTCGTAAATCAGCCCGTGCAGTTGCAGCGCGGTTTCGATCTGGCGGGTGGTGTCAAGCGCGCGCGTCGCCTGCTTCACCGCGTCGTGGCGGCGGTCGAGCTCGTCGAAGAAGCGCTGGTCGCGCAGCTTCCAGGTCCGCTCGATGGCGAACTCGTCGAGCACCTTGTTCAGCGAATAGGCGTCATCGATGTCCTTGGCCATGACATCGATGACGAAGGTGCCGGCATAGGGAATGCTGGTCAGGATGCCTTCCTGCACCAGCTCGCGCATCGCCTCGCGCAACGGCGCACGGCTGACCCGCATCTGCTCGGCGATCCTCAGCTCGTTGAGCTTTTGGCCAGGTTCCAACTGGCCGGTCAGGATCGCGCGCCTGAGCAGCGCGACGATCTCGGCCCGGCGTGTCGTATCCGCGATCGGACTGAAATCCAGCTTGGCCATGTCGCCACTCCAGTGAGAGCCGGAAACAAGACAAGCAGATTGTCGACAATCCTACAAGAGGCCGTTTCAGGATTCTTGTAGGCGGGTGGCGTGTCAGCCTCTCGGCCTCAGGCCGCTCTGCCGTAGAAGCCGACCCGCTCCTCCGGGCTGAACATCACGCCCGGCTTCTCATAGTAGGAAAACACCGCGATCATCCGCTCGCGTTCACCCTGGACGGTGGTGACGCGATGCGCGGTGTTCTTGCCGCGGAAGACGTTCAGCGTGCCCGGCTTCAGGCGCAGGATCTTGGCCTCGGGATCGCGCCCTTCGAGCAGCTTTGCGACGCCGTCATAGTTGGGGTTGTCGTCCGACCGCAGATCGGTGCGGTATTCAAAGTCGCCGCCACGCTCCGGCGCCTGCAGCAAGAGCGTCGTGGTGAATTCCGAACGATCGAAATGCCAGTTCAGCGCTTCGCCAGCGCGGTAGGCCATGACATTGGTGCGCGCCAGCGGGTCCTGCATGACATGCAGCCTGGCCTTGCCCATCGCCGCCGCCAGAAAGCGCAGCAGCGGCTCATATTCATAGATGGCGAGCACCGTGCTGCCCGGAATCTGGTCGGCGCACACCGTGTGGCTGATGGTCTCGACCTTGCGCAGGGCAGGGTGATCCGGGGCGAGTTCGGGAAGGTCAGGCTTGAAGTAGATGTTGTGCATACGCTTGTGCACATGCGAGCCCGCCGCCATCACCGGCTGGATTTCGCCGACCGCCTTCTCGGCGACGCCAGGGCGCAAGAACCCTTCGAGATTGAACATGCCGTCGGCTTCGAGCGCGGCGACGGAGGCGTCCACCAGACGCTGCCATTCAGGGCTGCCCTCGCGGTCGAGCGGATAGCTGTCGAGATCGAGAATGTCTTTCATGGTCAAATGCTCCGGTTTCGAAAGCAGAAGACGACAAAAAAATCTTTCTCTCAACGCGGAAAATTATTAGGGTTGCCCAAGAAAATATTGAGGAAGCGATATGGAGAAGCTGCCGCCCTTAAACGCCGTGCGAGCCTTCGAGGTCGCCGCACGCTCCGGCTCCTTCACGCTTGCCGCCACTGAACTCGGCGTTTCCTCGGCCGCGGTCAGCCAGCAGATACGCAATCTCGAAAGCTGGTTCGGCAAGCAGCTCTTCGTGCGCACGGGCAACCGCATCACGTTGACCGATGCCGGCCATGCCATCTATCCCCAAACGGCCCGCGCGCTCGGCGATATAGCGGCGGTTGGCCGGCGCATGCTGGAGGGCGGTGTACGGCCCCGCCTCGTCGTCAGCGTGCCGTTCTCGCTGGCCGAATTGTGGCTCGCGCCCCGGCTGGCGGAACTGCTCGACGGCTTCCCGCAGATGGCGATCGATATTCGCGTCGAGGACGATCCGGTCGATGTCATGCGCCAGAGCATCGACCTGCGCATCTCCTATGGCGATTATCACTATCCGGCGCTGCGCATGGTGCGGCTCGTGCATGACGAGGTGTTACCGGTCGCGTCGCCCGATTTTTTGAAGCGCCACGGCAACGTGCTGGCGGATATGCATGAGAGCCAGTTCATCCACACCAACTGGGGGCCGAACTACGCCTCGCATCCAAGCTGGGCGGACTGGTTCGCGGCGGCAGGTAGCAGTCGTGCACCGGACCCTTCGCATGGCCGCCGCGTCGGCCTGTCCAGCCTGGCGATATCGGCGGCAAGGCTAGGGCTGGGGGTCGCACTTGGCCAGAGGACGATGGCCCAGGCGGATTTGGAGGCAGGCCGATTGATTGCTGTGTCCTCGGTTTCAGTGCGCCTCGGCCAACCCTATTGCGCCTTCATGCTGTCTGCCAAGGCCGAACGCGCCGATGTCGCTGGTTTGGTTGAACTGCTCATGAAAACAGCGTCCGAAGGCACTGCGTTGGACCACTGAAAATGCTCTCGCTCCCTGCAACAACATTCCACACGGCAACCAACCTAGTTATCCGGTTGCGTCGCCACTTGCTTCACGGCCTCTGCGCCGACATGCATGAAAGTCAGCTCAAAGGGAGAAGGCAGCGCATCAGGCGGAGCCTCGCCCCGCTGGATTGCGTCTTTCACGGCCGCGGCATGCATCCCTTCAAGCAGAGCTGCCAGTCCGTCGGAAGATTTGAACGCTGGGCCAGCGTAGTTTTCATTTTCATCGAACTGCGAAAATGCACTACGCAAGTGGATCTCAAAACATTCTTGAGGCGGAGCGTCGCTTATTCGAGACAACTCGGCAGGCAATTTTTGCAAGGCCTCGCGCGTCATATAAACGGTCAGGCCCGTGCAATCGATGTGCAAAGCCATAGTTTCGGATAGAGGGATCATCTTTCTGCAACTCGCTTTGGCAATTCTACATCGCATGCACGCCTGGCCGCCCTTCTGGCAAGCCCTGATGCGCTTCCATGCGACCAGCCAAGCCGTCGCGGGTCTGGTGGAGCTACCAATAAAAACGGCGCCCTCGGCGTGGAAACCGAGGGCGCCACAGAAACCGGGGCTGATGGGGGTTATCAGCTGGCCGGTTTTTCCTGAGGCAATGGCGAGATCGGCATTCCAGGTCCGATCTTCTGCAGATTGCCCGTTATCACCTGGTCGCCTTCGGCAACGCCGGTCAGCACGGCCACCAGATCGCCGCTGTTGGCGCCAAGCGTGACGATGCGCTGGTCGACCGTGTTGCCCTTGCCGACGACATAGACATATTTGCCGAGCTGGCTCGAACCCAGCGCCACCTGCGGCACCATCAGCGCGTCGGGCAGCTGCTTGATGTGCAGCCGCACGCGGACATACTGGCCCGGCAGCAGCGAGAATTTCGCATTGCCGATGGTGGCGCGTGCCGTGATCGTGCCGGTCGAGTGGTCGACTGTGTTGTCGATGAAGGTGAGTTCGCCCTTCTGGCTGGCCTCGGTCTCGCCGGGCAGCAGCACCTCGACCTCGATCGGGCCGGCCGCGCGGGCCTGCTCGATTTCGGCGAGATCCGTCTCGCTCGGGTTGAAGGTGACGTAGATCGGGTCGAGCTGCACCAGCGTGTTCAGCACCGTGCCGGCAACGCTGACCAGCGTGCCGACCGAAGCCTGGTTGCGGCCGACGCGGCCTGCGAACGGGGCGTGGATCTCGGCATAGCCCAGATTGAGCTCGGCCGTGCGCACCGCCGCCTGGTTGACGGCAAGCGACGCTTCGGCCTGGCGCAAGGTGCTGGTGCGCTGGTCGAACCCGTCCTTGGCGAGATAACCGCTCTTGGCGAGTTCGGAGCCGCGGCCGAGATTGGAGCGCGCATAGTCGAGGCTCGCCTGGTCGCGCTGCACCTCGGCCTTGGCCTGGTCGAGAGCCGCCTGGAAGTCGGCGGGCGAGATCTTGTAGAGCAGGTCGCCCTTGCGCACATCCGCGCCGTCATCAGCCGTCTGCTCCTCGAGATAACCCGGCACGCGAGCCTGCAGCGTGACGCTGCGGATCGCCTCGATGCGGGCGGCGTAGTCGAGATAGATCGGGATCGTCTTCTTGACCACGCTCGCCACCGGCACCGGCATGACGAATGCCGCTGGCGCGGGCGTCGCTGCCGCCGTGCCGGCATTGAGGCTGAGATTGCCCATGTCGAGGAAGTGAACGCTTGCCACCGAGATCGCCCCGAGCGCGACGGCCGTTCCCAAAGCTATTTTCCATTTACGCATTTTGGTCTCCAATTCTATTCGGCTGCTTCGGCCAGTCGCACGGGCGCTGGGTCGGCAGTCGGTTCATTGTTGTCCTGGTCACTATGGTCATGGGCGGCGGGTTCGCTGCGCTCGTGGCCTTCGCGCAGCTGTTCGATCACCGCGTAGAAGACAGGCACGAACACCAGCGACAGGATGGTCGCGGCGACCATGCCGCCAAAGACGGTGGTGCCGATCGACTGCCGGCTTGCTGCACCAGCACCCGTCGCAAACATCAGCGGCAGCACGCCGAGGATGAAGGCGAAGGCCGTCATCAGGATCGGCCGCAGCCTCAGCCGCGCGGCTTCCATCGCCGCGTCGACAATGCTCAAGCCTTCCTCGCGCCGTCGCCTTGCAAACTCGACGATCAGGATCGCGTTCTTGGCGGCGAGGCCAATGAGCATGACGAAGCCGATCTGCGAGTAGACGTCGATCTGCATGCCGCGCAGGAAGAGCGCTGCGAAGGCGCCGAACAGGGCCAGTGGCACCGCCAGCAGCACCATGAACGGCATCGCCCAACTCTCATACTGCATCGCCAGGATCAGGAAGACGAAGACGATCGCGAGGCCGAAGACGATCGATGCGATCGAGCCCGCCTTGAGCTCCTGGAAGGTGATGCCGGTCCATTCGAAACCGAAATCCCTGGGCAGCGCGGTGGCAGCGGCCCGTTCCATCGCGGCGACCGCCTGGCCCGACGAGAAGCCGGGGGCAGCGCCGCCATTGATCGTGGCCGAGGCGTTGTTGTTGTAGTGCGGCACGGTTTCAGGCCCGACGAACGGCACCAGCTTGCCCAGCGTCGAGAGCGGCACCATGCCGCCGGACGCATTGCGCACATAGAGCCGCGAAATGTCGGCCGCGCCCGCACGTGCATCCTTGTCGGCCTGGATGGTCACCCGGAAGGTGCGGCCAAACAGGTTGAAGTCGTTCACGTAGAGCGAGCCGAGATAGATCTGCAGCGTGTTGAAGACATCGGGCAGGTTGAGGCCGAGCAGTTTGGCCTTGCTGCGGTCGAGGTCGTAGTTGAACTGCGGCGTCGAGGTCGAGAACGGCGAGAACAGCTGCTGCGGATTGATCTCCGGCTGCTTGCGCGCCTCGGCGATCACGGCTTGCGTGGCGTCGTTGAGAGCCACGCTGCCGCGCCCGGTGAGGTCCTCGACGACGAATTCGAAGCCGCCCGTGGTGCCGATACCCGGGATCGAGGGCGGATCGAAGGACAGCGCGAAGGCTTCCGGAATCTGCATCAGCTTGCCGCGCACGTCGGCGACGAGCTTCGATGCGCTCTGGTCGGGGCCGCGTTCTTCCCACGGCTTCAGGATGGCGAACTCGACCGCCGAGTTCGACTGCGCCGCGCTGGTCAGGAAGTTCAGGCCGCTGATCGAGCCGACAATGTCGACGCCGGGCGTCGCCTGCAATATGTCGCGCGCCTTCTGCGCCACCGCGTCGGTGCGTTCCAGCGAGGCGCCGTCAGGCAGCTGGATGACGACGAAGAAGTAGCCCTGGTCCTCGACCGGAAGGAAGGTCGAAGGCAGCTTCTGCCAGACGAAGTAGGTCGCCACCAGTCCGGCCGCGAACAGGCCGAGCATGATCCAGCGCAGCCGGATGAGGATGCGCACGCCATGGGCATAGGCATGCGACAGCTTGTCGAAGCCGGTGTTGAACCAGCGGAACGGCGCGAACTGCGTCTCGCCGCGATGGCGCAGGAAGGCGGCACTCAGCGCCGGGCTCAGCGTCAGCGAGTTGAAAGCCGAGATGCCGACCGAAATCGCCACCGTCAGCGCGAACTGGTTGTAGAGCTTCCCGGAGACGCCGGGAATGAAGGCGACGGGCACGAACACGGCCATCAGCACGGCCGTGGTGGCGATGATCGGTCCGGTGACTTCAGCCATCGCGGCCTTGGTCGCCGCCAGCGGTTTCAGGCCTGCCTCCAATTGTCGTTCGACATTTTCGACCACCACGATGGCGTCGTCGACGACGAGGCCGATGGCGAGCACCATGCCGAGCAGAGAGAGCATGTTGAGCGAGAAGCCCATCATCTCCATGACCACCATCGTCGCCACCAGCGACACCGGAATGGCGATGGTCGGGATGATCGTCGTGCGCCAGCTCTGCAGGAAGATGAACACCACGGCCACGACCAGCACCAGCGCTTCGCCGAGCGTGATCAGCACATCATGCATCGAGGCAGACACGAAGCGCGTCGTGTCGTAATGCATGGCGTAGGAGACGCCCTTGGGGAAACGCGCCGACAGCTCCTGCATCTTGTCCTTGACGCGCTGCTGCAGATCGAGCGCGTTGGACCCGGGCATCTGGTAGACGGCGAGCACCACGGTCGGGTCCTTGCCGAAGAAGGCCGACGACGAATATTGCAGCGCGCCGAGCTCGATACGGGCGACGTCGCGCAGCCGCACCAGCGAGCCGGTGTCGGTGTTGGCGCGCACGACGATGTCGCCGAACTCCTTCGGGTCGCTCAAGCGGCCGACGGCGTTGACCTGCATTTCGAAGGCGGTGCCGGCGGGCGCCGGTGACTGGCCGATCTTGCCGGCTGCCACCTGGACGTTCTGTTCCGAGATGGCGTTCTGGACGTCGACGGCGGTGATGCCGAGATTGGCGAGCTTGTCCGGATCGAGCCAGACGCGCATCGAATAGCGCCGCTCGCCGAAGATCTGTACGTCGCCGACGCCTTGCAGACGCTTCAACGGATCGACGATCTGCAGATAGGCAAGGTTCGACAGCGCTACCGGGTCGACCGAACTGTCGGGCGAAGTCAGGTTGACGATGAGAACGAAGTTCGGGTTCTGCTTCTTGATCGTCACACCGCCCTGATTGACGATCGCCGGCAGCGACGAGGCGGCCTGCGAGACGCGGTTCTGGACGTCGACGGCCGCGGTGCTGAGGGGATAACCGACATCGAAAGTGATGGTGATGGTCGAGGAGCCGTCATTCGAGCTCGACGACGACATGTAGGTCATGCCTTCGACGCCATTGATCTGCTGCTCCAGCGGCGTCGTCACCGTATCGGCGACCACTTGCGCACTGGCGCCCGGATAGTGCGCGCTGACCACCACCTGGGGCGGGGTGATGTCGGGAAACTGCGAGACCGGCAAAAGGAAATAACAAATCGTCCCGGCGAGCACCATGATGATGGCGATCGCCGAGGCGAAGATCGGACGATGGATGAAAAAGTTTACCACGACACGCATGCCTCTTTAAACGAATGGGCCTCTTTAAAAGAATGGGCAGACCGGGACAGCCGCCTGCTGCGCGCCGAACCCGGGTCCTGCAAAAAGTACGAAGACGGCGCCGTACCGCTGAGGCCCTGCTCATCGGCCACGGTCCTCAGCATCGCTTCGAAGGCGCGCGGGTTGACGCGATCCGCCTTCATCACCAGCCGGATCATCGGATCCCGGATAGCTTCATCGATGGTCAAATCCTTGCGCTGCGACATTGGAGCGTCTCCATTCCGGCGGCCCGCATCGGATGATCGCGAACCGGTTTTCATCTCTTCACCGGCCGGGGCCGCATGAACTTCAATTTTCACCCTTTGTGATCTGGCAGGACCAGTTCACGGCCTTGTTATTGACGGAAGGCTACATAGGTGTTACCAGTAAGTAACATTCGGATAGTTACAGACCGGTAACACCCTAGTCAAGAGGTGGGCCGAAAATTTAGGGAGACAAGGAGACTGCGATGGCAGACGGCATTACGGATCGCGTGCGTCCCCGGGATCGTATCCTGGAGACGGCGCAGGACATGTTTCACAAGCATGGCATCAAGGGCGTCGGCGTCGACGCCATCACGGAAGCCGCCGGCACCAACAAGATGACGCTCTACCGTCATTTCGAGTCCAAGGACGAACTCATCATCCAGTGCCTGCGCGCTTCGGCGGCCAAGGGCGCCGCAATATGGGATGAGTTCGAGGCGGAGCACCCCGGCGACAAGCTGGCGCAATTGCATGCCTGGGTCCGCAAGGTCGCCGACATGCTGGCCGCCGACGGTCGCGGCTGCGACATGGCCAACGCCGCCGTCGAACTGACCGAGCCGAACCATCCGGCGCGGAGTGTGATCAAGGAGCTCAAGAGCGCCCAGCGTGACCGCCTCGTAGCACTCTGCCGCGATGCCGGCATCGGTCAGGCCGAGCTTCTCGCCGATACGCTGTCGCTGCTGTTCGAAGGTGCGCGCGTCAGCGTGCAGACCATGGGCTGCCAAGGCCCCAGCACACAGTTCGTGCGCATGGCGGAAGGCCTGATCAGTTCTTTCAGGGCGCGCTGAAGTCCAGCGATCCGGGTATGGAAGCTCCCGTCATCGGCGGGGGCCATATCTGTTTGATAAAGCCCGTTCGTCAGCTCTAGATTGATTTGAGAATGAAAAAAGCCCGCTGCCGGGAGGAGGTGGCAGCGGGCTCGATTTCGAACGAGATGCGGGAGGAGGTGCACCGCGTTCAGCGCCGGCATCGCATCTGGGAGGAGTAGATGGCCGACCACCAATACGTACGAGTTGCTTAATGATTCGGCAACCATAAAAGATGCATAGCTGCTGTGCAGATTTGCGGCAGCTACCCCGACTTGTCGTACAAATAGGAAAAGCCGCCACGGTGCAAATTCACTGCACCGGCACGTTTTCCTTGAAGATCAGCCGCGGCTCGATGAACTTCTTCGTCAGATAGGGCGCGGAAGACGCGATCGAGCCGAGCAGGCGGATCACCGATTGCTCGGCGATCAGCCGCGCATTCTGGTCGATGACCACATCGGCGAGGTCGTCAACGAGGTAGCCGCGCGTTTCCTTCGTCAGGTCGTGGCAGATGAACACCGGTTTCTTCTTCGGTCTGGTTTCGAGCAGCGCTCTGGCCACGCCTGAGCGTCCGGCGCCGACGCAATAAATGCCGAGCAGGTCCGGTTCGTTGTGCAGCGCCTGCATCGTGGCGGCATAGCTGCCCTCCGGCTCGTCATTGATCTCGACGGCGCTGGTGACAGTCAGGTTGGGAAATTCTTCTGATAGCACCGAGCGGAAGCCCATTTCGCGCTCCTCATGCCCGCGATAGGAGCGCGAGCCGACGACCATCGCCAGATGGCCCCTATGGCCGTTGAGGAAGCGCCCCATCAACAGCGCCGCCGTGCGCCCGGCAACCCGGTTGTCGATGCCGACATAGGCTGAGCGCGGGGCGGCCGGAACGTCGGAGACCAGCGTCACGAGCCGGATGCCCGCCTCGACCACGTCGCGTAATATGTTGCGCGTTCGCGGGTGATCGACGGCGATGACGCCGACGCCGTTGGCTTTCAGCGACAGGTTCTCGACCGCCGCCTGCAGTGCTGAGGGTGAGATGCCGGCAAGGTTGTGTACGCGACATGAGGCGACGAGCGGCAGCCGCGCCGCATAGTCCTCGATATGCCCGGCCAGATCGACCATGAAGCCGTTGGCGCCGATCGGCAGGAAGAATTCGAGATGCGCCGGCCGCGACGGCAGCGTCACCTGGTCGACCACCGGCAAATAGCCGAGCTGCTTGGCCGCCTCCATCACCCGCTGCCGGTTGGCAGCACTCGCGCCGGCCCGGTTGTTCAGCACCCTGTCGACGGTCGCCGTCGACAGGCCGCAGCTTCTGGCTATGTCAGCAACGGTGGCTTTCATGGCTGTAGTCATAGAGCATGATCCCGAAAAGTGGGAACCGGTTCTCCGCAAGGCCGACGGCCGTTCAGCCGTGCGATGGCTTGCCTTCGACGATGGCGTCGCGGATTTCCTTGTCCGACATGCCGGTGATGATGCGTTCGACCTCGGCGACATTTGTCTTCTTCGGGTCGATGTCATCGGCCACCACCTTGCCCCGGCGCATGACGACGATGCGGTCGACCACCTGGAAGACGTGATGGATGTTGTGGGCGATGAAGATGCAGGAATGCCCGGAATCGCGGGCGCTGCGCACGAAGCTCAGCACGCCTTGCGTCTCGGCGACGCCGAGATTGTTGGTCGGCTCGTCGAGGATGATCAGGTCGCTGTCGAAATGCATGGCGCGCGCAATCGCCACCGCCTGTCGCTCGCCGCCGGAGAGCGAGCCGATCGGCGTCGTCGGCGGGATGTTCTTGGAAATGCCGACCTGCTTGAGCAGGTCGCGGGCGACATTGTTCATCGCTTCCTGGTCCATGCGGTTCAAAAAGCGCGGCGGCTTGATCGGCTCGCGCCCGAGAAACAGGTTGCGGGCGATCGACAGCTGCGTCACCAGTGCGGAGTCCTGGTAGATCGTCTCGATGCCATGCGCGATGGCATCGCTGGTGCTACGCAGATTGACCTTCTTGCCGCGGATGAAGATGTCCCCGCTGGTCAGCGGCACGGCGCCCGACAGCACCTTGATCAGCGTCGACTTGCCGGCGCCATTGTCGCCGAGCAGGCCGACGATCTCCCTTTCATTGACATGGAAATTGGCGTCCTCGAGCGCCTGCACGCGCCCGTAGGACTTTTTGATGTTGGTCATGCGGATGAGCGGTTCAGCCATGGTTCACGTCCCCGCCTGATGCCGGCGTTCCAGCCATGAATGCAGCGCCATCATGCCGAGGATGATGGCGCCGATGAAGATGTTGTAGGCGAGGCCGGGCACGCCGATCAGCACGATGCCGTTGCGCATCACGCGCAGGATCAGGATGCCAAGCACGGTGCCGATGATGGTGCCGCGCCCGCCGGTCAGCGCCGTGCCGCCGATCACCACCATGGCGATGACTTCCAGCTCGTAGCCGGTGCCGCTGTTGGGGTTGGCGGCCGATGTGCGCAGCGAAGAGATGACGCCGGCCAGCGAGGCCATAAGCGACGACAGGATGAACAGGCCGATCTTGACGCCGTTGACGTTGACGCCGCGCGCACGGGCCGCATTCGGGTTGCCACCCGCCGCCTGGATCCAGTTGCCGACCCGGCTTTGCGTCAGCACATAGCCAAGGATAAGGGCGGCGGCGATGAACCAGAACAGCGACATGTAGATGCGGAACGGCCCGATGAAGAAATCGCCGACCAGCGCTTCGGCGAGCCAGCTGCCCTCCGCGCTCCAGGTCCGCTGCGGAAAGCCGTCGGTGACAAACAGCGCCGTGCCGCGCACCACCAAGAGCATGCCGAGCGTGACCAGGAAGGACGGGATTTTGAGCTGCGTGACGAACCAGCCATTGACCAGCCCGATGAGAGCGGCGACCAGCAAGGCGGCGAGGAAGCCGACCTCCAGCGAGGTCAGCCCGCTGTTGAACAGCGTCCACATCAGCACCGGCGAGAAGCCGAACAGCGAGCCGACCGAAAGGTCGAATTCGCCTGACGTCATCAGCAGCGTCATGGCCAGCGCGATCAGGCCGAGCTCGACGGTGAAGGCCAGCGTGTTGGAGATGTTCTGCGGCGACAGGAAATCGTGGTTGATGCTCCAGAACACCGCGATTTCGATGATGAGCAGCACGAAAGGCCCGAATTCCGGCCTCGCGATCAGGCGTTGGATGAGCGAACGGTTTTCCACTGATAACCCGCGACAGGAAGGGAAGGGCTGAGACCCCGCGCATCGTCTGCGAAGGCTCGGCGGAACGGAAGGACAGTCGCGACCGCCGATGCGGCCGCGACTGTTTCTAGGTCTGGATTACTTGCCGGACAGGATGTCGTCGTAGACCTGCGCGGTGTCCTTTTCATAGAGCGCGCCGGTGATGACGTTGAAGCCCGGAGGAATGCCCGAGGCTGCCATGTTGGCCAGCGACAGTGCGACATAGCTGGTCGCCTGCGGGTCCTGCCATTGGCCGGCATTGACGTATCCGGTCAGCACTTCCTGGGTGGTGTCGAGCGAGTTGCCCCAGCCGACAACAGGGATTTCGCCCGGCTTGATGCCGACCTGGTCGAAGACCCGCTTGATCGAGCCGGTGACCAGATCGCCGAGGCCGATGATCGCCTTGACCTTGGCCTTGTTGGCGGTGAGGTAGTCGACCATGCGGTTGATCACTTCGGCCTGGTCGAGCGTCGCTTCGGTGATTTCATAAGTGATGCCGAGCGGTTCGAAGACGCTCTTGATGCCTTCTTCTTCCTGAACGCCATAGGTGGCGCCGGGCACTTCGACCGGCATCCAGACGAAGTCGCCTTTCTTCACCAGGCCCTTGTCGACCAGATATTGCGCCCAATGTTTGCCGAAGGTGGTGTTGTCACCGCCAACGTAAGCGTTGAAGCTCGCCTTGGGATCGGGCGTGTTGAAGTTGATGATCGGAATCTTGGCGGTGTTGGCTTCCTTGGCGATCTCCACCAGGCTGCCCGGATCGGGGCTGGTGGTGACGATGCCGTCGGCCTTGGCGGATATTGCCGCGCGCACAGCCTCCTGCTGCGACGCAACGTCGCCATTGTGGAACGAGGTGTTGACGGTGTTGCCGGTATCCTTCGCCCATTGCTTGGCGCCGGCCAGGAAGTAGGTCCAGACCGGGTCGGCCGGGCCGCCATGCGAAATCCAGTAGAACGTCTTGGCTTGCGCCGCGGCCGGAATGGCCAGCGCCACAATCAAGCCAAGCACGAGTAATCGTAGCCTCGTCAGCATTTGCTTTCCTCCCATGTTGAAAAACGACCTCCACGTCCGGCGATGATCCAGGCCATGCCCGATCATATCCTCCTGCCAGCGCCGATCTGGATGCAGGATAGAGCATCTTCTTTCCGCACGTTGGCAAGCCTCCACCCACCAGTGGATGGTGGCGCGATGCAACATGCCATCAGCGATCCCATCAGATCGCATCAGTTCGAGCAATTCCAGGAAAAGTGTGAAGCGGTTTTCCCGGGAAAAGCGCGTAGCGCTTTCCCTTGGGAATTGCGTCAAACCACGAGAAATAGATATTTCCGGCCGGTGCCGGAACTCAGGCGTGCATATTTTCCGGAATGCGCTCGGCGCGGCGGTTGCGCACCAGCTTGACCAGCCGGTCGAGCGCCAGGGCCAGCACCATCACGGCACCGATCACGAAGGGGCTCCATGTGGCGTCGATGCCGAACAGGGTCATGCCGCTTAGGATCACCTGGACGATCAGCATGCCGATCACTGCGCCGATGACCGTGCCGCGGCCGCCCGAAAGCGAGGTGCCGCCAATGAGCGCCGCGGCAATCGCCATCAGCACGAAACCGCCGCCTTGGTCGACGTCGGTGACGGGAGAGCCAAGCCACAGCGCGCCCGCCAGCCCCGCGACGGCGCCCATCAGCACCAGCGCCTGCAGCCTTACCGTGCCTGTCGGGATACCGGCATAAAGGGCTGCCTGCGGGTTGCTGCCGACCGCCTGGACCCGGTAGCCGAAGCGGCTGCGCTGGAGCACGAGCTGCATCACCACTGCCATTGCAGCGAAGGCAAAGACGGCCGTCGGCACAACGCCGAACATTTTGGCGTGAACGATCTCAAACAGTTCGCCGCTCGGATTGGCCGGAGCGGTCGATTGCATCTTGACGGCCACCGCCGCCAGGCCCCGGAACATCGCGAAAGTACCGAGCGTGACCACGATGACCGGCAGGCGCAGCGCCACCACCAGCAGGCCGTTGACGAGGCCGAGCCCGGCGCCGAGCAGCACGCCGGCAAAGGCGGCAAGCCACGGGTTGATGCCGGCAGACAGAAGGAATGCGGTGAGCAGTGCCGTGAGATGGAACATCCAGCCGACGGAAAGGTCGATCTCGCGCAAGGCGAGCACGAACACCATGCCGATCGCCAGCATGCCGGGATAGGCGGCGCTTTCCAGCAGCGACAGCAGATTGGCCTGATCGAGGAAACCCGGCCGGGCAAAACCGATGATCGCCACCAGGACAACGAGGCCGACGAGCGGGCCGAGTTCCACCGGCAGGCGAAGGCTGCGCTTCGGGCGGGCAACCGATCCGGCAAGCAGGGGCGCGGGATCTACTCTTGTCATGCCATGGTACCCACGAGTTTCCTTTTCGGCGGCACCGCCTCCGGCATCTCGCCGGTGGCGATCAGTTGCAGCACCGTCCTTCTCTTCATCTCGGCGCCGAACACCTCGCCGGCGACCCGCCCGCGATGGAAGACCAGGACGCGGTTGCTGAGGTTGGTCAGTTCGGACGGCTCGGACGAACGCAACAAAACGATGCAGCCATTCGCCGCCAGCTGCCGGATTAGCACATAGATCTTGCGCTTGGCGGCCGCCTCGATACCGCCGGCCGGATTGTCGAGGAGCAGCACTTGCGGCGCCGTCTCCAGCCATTTGGCGATGACGATTTTCTGCTGGTCGCCGGCCAGCAGCGAATTCGCCGGCGCATCCGGCAAGCCCTTGATGCGCAGCGCCTCGATCTGCCTTGCCGCGCCGGCGATCGCGGCCTTGGGCGAATAACGGCGCGGCCCCCAGTTGCGGGCGCCGGCGACGATGTTGCCGATGTTGAAGGCCAGCGACCGGTCGGGCATCAGGCCGCTGCACCGGCGGTCCGCTGGCACCAGACCGATGCCGCGCCTTGCTGCTTCGGTCGGGTTTTTCGGCAAGCCATGGCCGTCGGGAAACCGCACCGCGCCGCCTTGCGCCTTGAGCAGGCCAAACAGCATCTCGAACAGGTCTTCAACGCCCGATCCCTCAAGCCCTGCAAAGCCGAGGACCTCGCCGGAGCGGGCAGTGAAGCTGACGCCGGAAATCCGGCCGCCGCTCAGACCTTCCACCGTGATCTGCGGTCTTATCGTGCTGGCATTGGCCGGCAGGGCAGGCGGGAACAGGCTGTCGCGCTGCTGGCCGATCATGGCATCGATGACGTCGGCTTCGCTCAGCGCCGAGCGCTCCTTGGACAGCGCGTCGCGGCCGTTGCGCATGACGGTGACATGGTCGGCGATGGCAAACACGTCCTCCAGCCGGTGCGAGACGTAGAGTACGCTCATGCCCTTGGCCTTGAGCTCGCGCAGCACCGTGAACAGATGTTCGGTCTCGCGCCGGTCAAGCGCCGAATTGGGGTCATCGAGGATCAGCAGCCGCGGGCCTTGCAGAAGCTCGCGAGCGAGTTCGACAAGCTGCCGCTCGCCCATGTCGAGTTGGCCGACCGGAGCGCGAACGTCGATGTCGAGATCGAGCTGCCGCAGCAAGGTGCGGCTGCGCGCCTCCATCTCGCGCCTGGAGATGAGGCCGTTGCGCAGCGGTTCCCGGTTGACGAACAGATTGGCCAGCACCGAGTGGTCGGCAAACAGGCTGAGTCCCTGATGGACGACGCCGATGCTGTGCTTTTTGGCAATGACAGGACTGTCGATGGCAACGGTCTGGTCGCCGATGCGGATGGTGCCGCTGTCGGGCTTGACCACCCCGGCAAGCACTTTCACCAGCGTCGACTTGCCGGCGCCGCTTTCGCCGATCACGGCATGGATCGTCCCCGGTCCGACGGACAGGTTCATATCCTTGAGCGCGACAACACCGCCATAACGCATGGCGAGATTGCGCACCGACATTATCGGAGAACCGAGCATGCGATTCGGCCCCCTCAGACCGCGCCCCGATCTTGGAGCGAATTCCCGAAACAGTCACCCGGATTCCGCTAACAAACGGCTTACGGATTTCGGACAGGAACGTTTGCCGGCAGTCCGTTCGTCCAGACGGTCGCGAAATTTAAATCAGATCGGCCTTGGCGAGGTCGCGCATGAGATGGCTGGCGCCATAGGTCCAGTGCGGGCAGTCCGGCGACAGGAGCACGCGATTGACCAGCGCGCCGAATTTCTCCGACGAGATGGTGACGATGTCGCCGACCTTGTGGGTGAACCCCTTGCCCTTTTCGCCGCGGTCCTTCGACGGCACGAACATGGTGCCGAGATAAAGCGCCAGCCCATCCGGATACTGGTGATGCGGCCCCATGGCGGCCGCGACCAGCTCTTCGGGCGAGCGGCTGATCTCGGCCATCGAGCTCGCGCCCTCCAGCGAAAACCCGTCCTCGCCCTCTACCTTCAGCCGAACAATGGCCTGCTTCACATCGTCGATCGAGAATGTTGCATCGAACAGCCGGATGAACGGGCCGAGCGACGCCGAGGCATTGTTGTCCTTGGCCTTGCCGAGCAGCAGCGCCGAGCGTCCCTCGACGTCGCGCAGATTGACGTCGTTGCCGATGGTGGCGCCGACGATCCTGCCGGTGCTGGCCGCGATCATGGCGATCTCCGGCTCCGGATTGTTCCAGGTCGACACCGGATGCAGGCCGACATCAGCGCCGAAGCCGACCGACGCCATCGGCTGGCATTTGGTGAAGATCTCGGCGTCGGGACCGATGCCGACTTCCAGATATTGTGACCAGGCGCCGCGCTCGATCAGCTTGGCCTTGATCTCCATCGCCTCCGGCGAACCGGGCTTGAGCTTCGACAGGTCGTGGCCGATCAGCCCGGCAATGTCGGCGCGGATGGCGTCGGCCTTTTCCGCCGAGCCGCGCGCCTGTTCCTCGATGACGCGCTCGAGCAGGCTGACGACGAAGGTGACGCCCGACGCCTTCACCGCCTGCAGGTCGACGGGCGAGACCAGATAGGGTTTTGCCGGGTCGCGAGTGGCCTGGAAACTGTTGGCGGCAATCGCCTCGAGAGAGCCGATCGCTTTGCCCTTGGCTGAGCTCGCATAGCCAGCCGGGTCGGCCATCTCGCAGATGTCGCGCACGGTTGGCGCTGCGCGAGAGGTGATGTCGAAGACGGTGCCGTCGCGCACCGTGACCACCAGCGGATGCGAGGCATCGCTTACCTTGGCGCGGCCGATGAAGAGCCCGTCGGCGGGAAGCTGCGTTGGGTTCGTCATGGCTTACGGTCCTTTGACTGATCGAAATGGGGCTGGCCTGAATGGCGCGGCACTTTCACCGGATTCACGCCAAAGGTCTATCCCGTGGCGCAGCCAATTGTCGGCGCTGACATGAAGCCTGCCCTTTCAAAAAAATGAAATAGCCAATAGCATTTTCATTTTATGCTCGACATCAGGTGAAGCCTTGCCCGCACCGTTTTCCGTTCCGATCTGGCAGAAGCCGCCGACCGCATCCGCATTCCAGTCGCTCGTCCCGGACGGCAAGCCGGTGGATGTCGTCATCGTCGGTGGCGGCTTCATGGGCCTGTCGACGGCCTTGCATGCCGCGCGCCTCGGTCTCGGCGTCCAGGTGCTGGACTCCGGCGAGATCGGGCAGGGCGCCTCGGGCCTCAATGGCGGCCAGGTCATTCCCGGCCTGAAATACGATCCCGAATGGCTGCTCGAGCATTTCGGGCCTGAGCGCGGCCAGGCACTGGTCGATTTCGCCGCCTCGACCGCTGATACGGTGTTCGACCTCATCCGTGACGAAAAACTGGCAGTGCCGTTCACCCGCAATGGCTGGATACAGGCCGCGCACACCGAAACCGCTTTGAAAGCGGCAGCCAACCGCGATCGGCAATGGCAGGCGCGAGGCGCCGATGTCCGGCTTCTGAGCCAAAGCGAAATCGACGCGATGACCGGCGCGCAAGGCTATCTCGGCGGCTGGCTCGACCGCCGCGCCGGCATCATCGATCCGCTCGCCTATACGCTGGAACTGGCGCGCATTGCTGCCGCGGCCGGCGTCAGCATCGCTGAGCGGCAGAAAGTGGTGAAACTCACCAAGGACGCCGGCGTTTGGCGTGTTTCGATCGCAAACGGCGTGGAAATACGGGCCAAGGCGGTTGTGCTGGCGACCAACGCTTATACCGATGGACTGCTTCCGGGTCTCGCCAAGACGATCGTGCCGCTGCATTCGTTCCAGGTCGCGACCGCGCCGCTGTCGTCCAACCTTGCAGCGGCGATCCTGCCGGAAGGGCAGGCGGTCTCTGACTCCAGGCGCATCCTCGTCTACTATCGCAAGACAGCCGACGGCCGGCTGGTGCTTGGCGGCCGCGGTCGCATGGCGCTGCCAAGAAGTGAAGCCGACTGGGCGCATCTGCAGCGCGCGCTGGTGCGGCTCTATCCCACGCTCTCCGATGTTCCCATCGAGAAGCGCTGGTTCGGCCGCGTGGCGATGACGCCGGATCATCTGCCGCACATCCACGAGCCCGAAAAAGGCTTGCTCGCCGTGGTCGGCTGCCAGGGCAGAGGCGTCGGCCTGATGAGCGCGCTGGGAAAGCGCATGGCGGGCTACTTGGCAAATGGTGACGCAGCGCAATTGCCGTTCCCGCTGTCGCCGATCCGGCCGATCCCGTTCCATGCCTTCCGCCAGGTCGGCGTCGCCGCGACCATCGCCTGGTACAGGATGCTGGACGCCTTCGAGCGCTGATTGCACCTTGGCGGGTTAGCGCCAGCTAATTCAGCTTGACAGTTTCATGAATATGAAAAAAGTTAGGATGATTTCATAATTCGGTTGAACAGTTTGATGTCGACCATCGTTGCGTCTGAAGCACCGGCACAGCCCCGATCCCCTTCGGGCTTCCGCTTCGCCATGTTGCTGCCGGGCGGGCTGGTCACTTTCTTCCTGATCCTGTTCGCCCTCGGCCTCGTGCTGTTTCTCGCCTTTCGCGGCAATGACGGTTCGCTGCTGGGCGTCGGATTCACGGCAGACAATTTCATCACCGTGGTCTCGGATCCGCTCTACTGGACGGTGACGCTGCGCTCGTTGGTCATTGCCGGCCTGGTTACGCTGGCAACCGTCGTCACCGCCTATCCCGTCGCCTACTACCTCGCCTTCCATGCCGGCCGTCGCCGCGGCCTGCTGCTGTTCCTGGTGACGCTGCCATTCTGGATCAGCTATCTCCTGCGCGTCTTCGCCTGGAAGATCGTGCTCGCCTACAATGGCGTCTTGAATTCGGCGCTGATCGAAAGCGGCATCTGGTCGGAGCCGACGCTGGCCTTCCTCAACACGCCGGCAGCGGTGGTGGTCACGCTGGCGCATGCCTATGCGCCCTTCGCCATCCTGCCGATCTACGTGGCGTTGGACACCATTCCGAAATCGCTGCTCGAAGCCGCGTCCGATCTTGGCGCCAGGCCGTTCACCGCATTTCGCCGCGTCGTGCTGCCCAATTCGATGCCGGGCGTGCTGGCGGCAGCCCTCGTCGTCTTCGTGCCGACGGTCGGCGACTATGTCACCCCGGCCATGGTCGGCGGTCCCGCCAGCACCATGATCGGCTCGCTGATCCAGTCTCAATTCGGCAAGGCCAATGACTGGCCGTTCGGCGCCGCACTCTCCGTCGCCGTGATGCTGGTCATCCTCTGCGTGGTGCTGGTCGTGCGCTTCGCCGACCGCAAATTCGGCAGCCGCACATGAGCGTGGCGCGCACCGAAGGCGGCCGCTGGCTTGGCGTCTACGTCATCGCCTATCTCGTCTTTCTCTATCTGCCGGTTCTGTTGATCCCGCTGTTCTCCTTCAACAATTCCATCCAGGCCGCGTTTCCGCTGCAGGGTTTTACGCTCGAATGGTATACCACGCTCTATGGCAATCCGGCGCTGTCCGGCGCGCTTGTGAACAGCCTCGTCATCGGCGTCGTGGCCGCCGCCGGCGCGACGCTCTGCGGCATCACCGTGTCCTACATGGACCTTTATGGCCGCTCGCCGCTGGCTGCCACCATCAGCGCCATCTCTAGGCTGCCGATCCTGATCCCCGGCGTCATCGTCGGCATCTCGCTGTTGATCCTCGTCAATCTCATTGGCCTCGGCCCATCGCGCATTGCCATCGTGCTCAGCCACATACTGGTGGCGCTGCCGACGACGGTGGTCATCATGCGCAGCCGCTTCGCCGCCATTCCGAAGACCATTCGCGAGGCAGCGCTCGATCTCGGCGCTTCCGACTGGACGACCTTCCGGCGGGTGATGCTGCCGCTCAGCCTGCCAGCGATCATTTCGGCCTTCATGCTGGCGTTTCTGATCTCCTTCGACGAGTTCATCGTCGTCTTCTTCCTCGCCGGCACCGAGCCGACGCTGCCGCTCTACATCTGGAGCCAGCTGCGCTTCCCCCGCTCGCTGCCGACGGTGATGGCGCTCGGCACCTCGATCCTGGCGGTGTCCTTCATCATTGCCGGCACCGCCGAACTGTTGCGCCATCGCGGGCTCAGTGCGACCCGCCCGCGAGCGCCCGCCAATCCAGCCTGAAACCATAACAAGAGAGGAGAACCGAAATGGCATTCGACCTGAAATCGATCACCGGAAAGACAGCCCGCACCGGGCTTGCAGCCCTTGCAATCGTCCTGTCGTCGACCGTCGCCTTCGCCGCCGACAAGCTGCAATATTTCACCTGGTCGGGCTATGAACTGCCCGACTTCAACAAGAGCTTCCTGGCCGCGCATCCAGATGGCGTCGAGGCCTCGATCTTCGGCGACGACGACGACGCCTTCACCAAGGTGAAGGCCGGGTTCCGCCCCGACATCGCGCATCCCTGCTACGACAAGGTGGCGCGCTGGAACAAGGAAGGCCTGCTGCAGCCGATCGACACCAAGCGCATCAAGAACTGGGATTCGATCTTCCCGGTGTTCAAGAACCTTCCTGACATCCAGGCTGGTGACGGCAAGGTCTGGATGGTGCCGTGGGACTGGGGCAACACCTCGATCCTCTACCGCACCGATCTGGTCAAGAACCCGGAAGCCAGCTGGAACCTTCTGTGGGACAAGCAGTATGCCGGTCGCATGGCGACCATCGATGCCGTGCACGACACCCCGATCGTTGCCGCACTGCTGGCCGGCGTCAATCCATTCGACATGACGCCGGCCGAGATGGACAAGGTGGCGGAAAAACTGCGCGAGCAGCGTCCGTTGCTCTCCAACTACACCACCGACATGACCTCGGTCGAACAGGCGCTGGCCAGCGGCCAGCTGGTCGCCGCCATGACCTGGAACGCGTCGGCCACCTCGCTGAAGAAGCAAGGCGTGCCGGTCGAGTTCATGAAGCCGAAGGAGGGCATGCTGACCTGGGCCTGCGGCTTCGTCATGCTCAAGGACGCCAAGAATGTCGACCTCGCCTATGACTTCATCAACAGCCGGCTCGACGCCGACTCAGGTAAGTACCTGATCCAGGCCTATGGCTATGGCAGTTCGCTGGCGACCGCCTTCGCCGGCGTGGCGAAGGACGAGCTCGACAAGCTGCAACTGCCGGCGGATCCGGAAGTGATGCTGAAGAGCACCATCTTCACCGGCCCGATGAAGCAGAATGACGATGTGGCGAAGATGTTCGAGAAGGTGAAGGCGGGTGGGTGAGGCGCTCTTCTCCTTCTCCCCTTGTGGGAGAAGGTGGATCGGCGCGCAGCGCCGAGACGGATGAGGGGTGGTCCAGGGAACGCCAACGTCTCACTCCGCTGGAACACCCCTCATCCGTCGCCTTTGGCGACACCTTCTCCCACAAGGGGAGAAGGGGGAGCTCTTCGGCGCTGCGCCGCGCCAATAGGACAGTTACAAGGACCTACGCATGGACATGCTCGACGATGCAACCGAGAAGCCCAAGGACGATGCCGACATCCGCGTCGGCCGCCGTGTGCGGGCGCTGCGGCTGGAGCGCAATCTGTCTCTGGCTGAGCTTGCGGCCAAGGCCGGCGTGTCGATCGGGGCGCTGAGCCAGATCGAGCGCGGCCTGTCCTCGCTGCGCGTCAAGGTGATCTGGCCGCTCGCCGCTGCGCTCGACATCGAGCCTTCGGCGCTGATTACCGACGGCAACGATGCCGGCAACGATCTCTATTGCGTGCGCGCCGACAAACGTCGGCAGATCCCGGTCAAATCGGAAGGCATCGCCAAGGCGCTGTTGTCGCCGCCGGGCGCGACGCTGACGGGGCTCTTGGTGACGGTCGAAGCCGATGGCGGCACGGCGGAAGCCTATGCGCATATCGGTCACGAATTCGGCTACGTGCTGGCGGGCGAGGTCGAGCTGGTGGTGGATTCGACAAAATACGTGCTGAAGACCGGCGACTCCTTTGCCTTCAAGAGCACGCTTCTGCATGCCTTCCGCAATCCCGGCACCGAGCCCTGCCAGATTCTCTGGGTCAACACCACGAAGCCGTCCGAGGTTCGCGATGGCGCCTGATGCTCTCGTCCGGCTGGACAAGGTTTCGAAGATTTTTCCCGGCGGCATTATCGGGCTCGATGCCGTCGATCTCGACATCATCAGCGGCGAGTTCATCACCCTGCTTGGTCCCTCGGGTTGCGGCAAGACCACCAGCCTGCGCGTCATCGCCGGCTTCGAAAGTCCGTCGAGCGGCAAGGTGCTGCTCGATGGCCTGGACATCACCGCGCTCAGGCCCTTCGACCGGCCTGTCAACACCGTGTTCCAGGACTACGCGTTGTTTCCGCACATGAACGTCGCCGAAAATGTCGGCTTCGGCCTGTCGCTGCGCAAACTGTCCGGAGCCGAGCAGTCGAAGCGCGCCCGCGAAGCACTCGACATGGTCGGCCTTGCCGACAAGCTCGGCGCGCGCGTCTCCGAACTGTCGGGCGGCCAGCGCCAGCGTGTGGCACTCGCCCGCGCCATTGTCTGCGAGCCGCGCGTGCTGTTGCTCGACGAGCCGCTGTCGGCGCTCGACGCGCATCTGCGCGAACAGATGCAGGTCGAGCTGAAGCGGCTGCAGTCGCGGCTCGGCACCACCTTCGTCATGGTCACCCACGACCAGACCGAAGCACTGTCGATTTCCGACCGCATCGTCGTCATGAACAAGGGCCGCATCGAGCAGATCGCGCCGCCGGCCACGCTCTACGACCGGCCGGCGACGAAGTTTGTCGCGAGCTTCATAGGCACGATGAATCTTCTGCAGTCGCGCTTCATCGGTCGCGACGGCGACCGCCTGCGCTTTGCCGCGGGTGGGCTTTCGCTGGAGGCAACGTCCGAAACCGGCGACACGCCCGCCGAGGGTGCCGAACGCACCATCGGCGTCCGTCCCGAGGATCTGCTCGCCACCACCGCGGCCGCCGCCGGCACCGCGCCGGCGCGCGTTAACAGCATCGTCTTCCACGGCCGCACGCTTCGGCTGCACGCCGAACTCCGGCAGGGATTGCCGGTGGTGATCGACGCCCCGCGCCAGGCCGAGGGCTTTCAATTCAGCGTCGGCGACGTGGCGCATATCAGTCTGCGCCGTGGCGCCAACTGCCCTATGTTGCCCAACTAATCCAACCCAATCCCCACAATCGGAGCGTACCCCTTGAGCAATCATCTCAATTTCTTCATCGACGGCAAATGGGTGGCGCCTGTGGTGCCGGCGACGCTGGATGTCATCGACCCATCGACCGAAGAGGCCTACACCAAAATTTCTCTGGGCTCGAAGGCCGATGTCGACAAGGCTGTCGCCGCCGCCAAGGCAGCTTTCCCATCCTTTTCGCAGACCAGCAAGGCCGAGCGCCTGAAGCTTCTGAAGCGCATCCTCGAAGTCTACAATGAGCGCTATGAGGACATCGCCCAGGCGGTCAGCCAGGAAATGGGCGCGCCGATCACCTGGGCCCGCGAGGCGCAGGCCTGGGCCGGCCGCGCGCATATGGAAGCGACCATCAAGGCGCTGGAGGACTATGAATTCCAGGAGAAGCGCGGCGGCACCATGGTGGTCAAGGAAGCGATCGGTGTCTGCGCGCTGATCACGCCGTGGAACTGGCCGCTCAACCAGATCGTCTGCAAGGTGGCGCCGGCGATTGCCGCCGGCTGCACCGTGGTGCTGAAGCCGTCCGAAATCGCACCGATCAGCGGCATCGTCTTTTCGGAAGTGATGCAGGCCGCGGGCGTGCCGAAGGGCGTCTACAACATGGTCAACGGCAACGGCCCCGATGTCGGCCAGATCATGGCCGGCCACGCGGACGTCGACATGGTCTCCTTCACCGGTTCGACCCGTGCCGGCATCATCGTCGCCAAGACGGCGGCCGAGACGGTGAAGCGCGTGGCGCAGGAACTCGGCGGCAAGTCGGCCAATATCGTGCTGGCGGATGCCGATTTCGAAACGGCGGTGCGCAAGGGCGTCGAGGGCTGCTTCGGCAACAGCGGCCAGTCCTGCGATGCGCCGACCCGCATGCTGGTGCCGGCCGCCCGCCACGACGAGGCGCTGGCCATCGCCAAGAAGGCCGCCGAAGCCCACAATGTCGGCGATCCGCGCTCGGAAGACACCAAGCTCGGACCGGTCGTCTCCAACATCCAGTACGACAAGATCCAGCGGCTCATCGAAGCCGGCGTCAAGGAAGGCGCGACGCTCGTCACCGGTGGTCCCGGCCGGCCGGAGCATCTGAACCGCGGCTACTATGTCCGCCCGACCGTGTTCGGCCATGTCACACCGGGCATGACCATCGAGAAGGAAGAGATCTTCGGCCCGGTACTGTCGGTCATCTCCTACAGCGACGACGACGATGCCGTGAAGATCGCCAACGACACCGTCTATGGTCTCGCTGCCTATGTGCAGTCCGGCGATATCGAGCACGCCCGAAAAGTGGCCGGACAGCTGCGCGCCGGGCAGGTCTCGATCAACTATCCGGAATGGGACACGTTCGCACCGTTCGGCGGCTACAAACAGTCCGGCAACGGCCGCGAATATGCCGATTGGGCCATCCACGATTTCCTCGAGGTCAAGGGCATCATCGGCTACGGGGCATAAGCTTCAGACTGCTATCTGGTAATTCTCGGCAACAGGCGCTGATTCAGAAAGCATCAGCGCCTGCTTCTTTTCGACTCGATTTTCTCAATATTTATCTAAATTGCCCGAGGCGATTATAGTCTCGGTAGATCTGTCTTGGCATCGGCGACAAATCATGGTTCAAATGCGGTTGTCTTGGGGGAACACATGATCCGCATAGCCAGCGCCATAGCCATTGCCGTCACTACATCGGCCTGCACCAGCCAGGCGAACGTTCCCTATGATACAAGTAAAACAACATGTATAACCCGTGTTGATGACTTTAATGGTCATAAACACAAAGTTTGCCTTCCATCTACCCCAAATAAATCCTGTATGATGTATTGGGGAACTACAGCAGGGGAGAGGATAATGTGCGGCCCGCTAACGCGCAAGGCAACCACTCCCGAGGGTCGTGCCAGACAACTTGCAGGCAGCAAATACCCCTAATTCCACGCTAGGCGCTACCCGCCCTTAGGACAAGCCGCCCTTGCCCTGATATGAATCGGCGATCCAATAGACCGGCTTGGGGACTTTCATGACACTGGCAATACGGATTTTTGGAGTGCTTTACGCATTGATTGGCATCGCGGGCCTACTGGCTACAGCGTATGCCTCTACTGTGGTGCACGAGCCCAAAGGGGCCTTCTCGCTAGCAGGTACCGCGATGAACCTGATGGCGTGGGGCGCTCTCCTTTATTGCGCTGGTTTGGCAATAGAGAAGCTCGAAGCAATACGCGCCCTATTGAGGCAACAGGCGCCCGGTTCATCGCCGCCCCTGGAAACTTCCGGGGCTACTCAGCCGTAGTTGTGAACTCGCCAGCATAAGCTTCCACTTGAAGACAGCCCGTTACCCCAAAGCCGGGTACGCTGATATGAAAGATGCATGAGAAAGCCCAGCAAGCTCATGATGAGAGGCGTCATGCTCGCTATTGAGCTTTCCTTGGTCGTGTTGGTTGCCCAATCCCTTTGGACGGGCCGGATCAATTTCAAGGATCACCCTGTAGAGCGCGCGCATGACCCATTCACCTATTGGGTAGGGTTGGCCGTCATCGTGTTCGGTATAGTAACCTTGCCGCTCTGGATGCTCTACCGGGAACGGCAAGGGCGCTAAGCCTACTTCGACCCAGCCCCATACCGGCGGATGAACTCTGCATCCTTCCCGGTGACTTTCCGCACCGTCTGCAACAGCACCTCATGCAGGACGTGCGTCTGCCGGTAGTGCTCGCAATGAGGCGATATGAACGGCTTGATGATGCTCAAGTGCAGCGCCTCCCCTGCCGCCACGAAGCGCTCAATTTCAGGCTGCGAGAGAGTTGCAGCGAACCTTTCGACCTGGCCACAGCGATCTCCATTGAAGACTCGCCCCACATAGGATCATATTCCTATATCTGCGTTGCCATGTAAAGGCGGTCCTTTGTCTATCCAAGCTTTTGCCGGACTAGCGGGCATGTGAGAAGTCGTCGTCACATAGCTGTGCTATATCCATCGTCCTGACACAGTCTGTCAGCTGCCGTGCGGGCAAAGGTGGCGGGCCAGCGAAGACTTCCCTACTTGCAATGCGTCTGAACAGGAGGAACACAAATGACAATCGCGGATATTGCCAAGGATTTCACCGAGCTGCTCCAGCAGGGCGATCACCTGGGTGCTGGTGAAAAATACAATGCCGACGACATCGCCAGCTACGAAGCCATGGAGGGGCCAATGGCAATCGTCCATGGCAAGGAGGCCATCAGGCAAAAGGGCGAATGGTGGCAAGCGAACAATGAAGTGCATGGCGGCTCGATCGAGGGCCCCTATGTCAACGGCGACCAGTTCGCGGTGCGCTTCAAGTTCGACATTACGCCCAAGGCCACCGGCGAACGTGTCACCATGGACGAGGTTGGCCTGTACACGGTCAAGAACGGCAAGATCACCGAAGAGCGCTTTTACTACTAAGCCGGAATGCCGCCGGCTTCCGGCTTGCGTGATCAAAAATGTGGCGGCCGGGACACCGTCCTGGCCGCCAGGCGAAAAACTCAAATCGTCTTCACATACTGCGCCAGCTGATCGGCCACCGTGCCCCAGCCGTCGAAGAAACCCATCTCTTCATGGTTGTCGCGGGTGGCCTCGTCGCGGTGAATGGCGATGGCGGTGTAGCGCGTGCCCTTGCCGTCCGGCTGAAGGGAAATGACCGCGGTGATGAAGGGCTCGCCCGACGGCCGATAGCCCGGCAGCAGCGCATCCGTCCACACCAGCCGCTCGTTCTCCACGATGTCGAGATAGCAGCAACGACGGTCGTTGACCTCTGTCCCGTCGGGCGACTGCATGCGGGTGCGGAACAGCCCGCCCGGCCTGAGATCGATTTCGCAATCGGTGACCAGCCAGGGTTTTGGGGTGAACCATTGCTTGACGTGCTCCGGCACCGTCATGGCGCGCCACAAGAGTTCGTGCGGCGCGTCGAGCACGCGCTCGAGCGTCAGGTCCAGTCTGGGGTCGGGCTTGAAGGGATAGCTCACTTTTCCTGCTCCTTGAGGCTCATCACATAGGCGTCGAACTGATCGAGGCGGCGCTCCCACAGCGTGCGCTGTTCGGCCAGCCAGTTTTCGGCAAGCTGCAGCGGCTCGGGCGCCAACTGATAGGTCCTGGTGCGGCCGATCTTTTCCGAGCGCACCAGGCCGCAGCCTTCCAGCACCTTGAGGTGCTCGATGAAGGAAGGCAGCGCCATCTCGAAAGGCTGCGCCAGTTCGCTGACCGAGGCCGGGCTGCGGTTCAACCGCTCGACAACGCGCCGTCGCGTCGGGTCGGCCAGCGCGCGAAAAATGCCGTCGATCGGCGGGGGCGTGGCGGGTTGCAGATTGGTCATCACGACGCGCGCTCCACATGATAGGTGAGCACCACGGCGCCACTGCCGAAGGACCGCGTGTCGACAAGCTTGAGGTCGGTCGCGTCCTCGGTCCGATCGAACAGCTGCGCGCCGCTGCCGAGGATGACGGGAAACACCATCAGCCGGTATTCGTCGACGAGATCGTGCTGCTTGAGCGCATTGACCAGCATGCGGCTGCCGCCGATGACGATATCGCCTCTCATCTCCCATTTGAGCTTGCGGATCGCGGCGATCGGCTCGCCTTGCAGCACGGTGGTGTTGTTCCATGCCGGATTTTTCAGCGTTGAGGAGACGACATATTTCGGCATGCCGTTCATCCGGTCGGCGAATGGTCCCTTGTAGGTCGGCCAGGCGCTGGCGAAGCTTTCATAGGTCACCCGGCCGATCAGCAGCGCTTCATGGTCCAGCACCTCCTGGAATTTGTAGTCGATCATGCCAGCCTCGTGGCGCTTGCCGACCCAGTTGGTGTGCCGGAAGCCTGGCTCGCCGCCAGGCGCTTCCGTCACGCCATCGATGGACATCAACTCCGATACAACGATCCTTGCCATGGCTTTTCCTCTACCGATTTCGCAAACACTTAGGAAATTTCCTTAGTATTGGCAAGCCCCTAAAAATGCGCTGATGGCGGTCGGGATGCTGGCAAAGCGGGGAGGGCGGTTTTAGGCTGTCTGACGGATTCGACTGTCAGCCCAAGGGAAACGCGTTTTGACCATCACCATGTACGGCATCACCACCTGCGACACGATCAGGAAGGCGCGCACCTGGCTGGAGGGCCACGATGTGCCCTACCGCTTCCACGACTACCGGGCCGAGGGGATCGATGCGGGCAAGCTGGACGGCTGGACCGTCAAGGTCGGCTGGGAAAAGTTGCTCAACAAGGGCAGCACGACGTTTCGCGAGTTGCCGGACAAGGACAAGGCTGGACTCAACGAGAACAAGGCCAAGAAGCTGATGCTGGCCAACCCGACGATGATAAAGCGGCCGGTGCTGGAGGTTGGGGATACGATTTTGGTTGGGTTCAAGGCTGATGTTTATGAAGGGGCTGTGAAGTAGGCGGGACGGCGAAGCTGCCGATCTCCCCCCTTGCGGGAGAGATGGCCGGCAGGCCAGAGGGGGGTGTGAAGGATTGCCAACCCTGACGGATTGTTCCGACGCCAACCTGTCTGAGGCGATGGCCGTGGTTGGTTGTTAGGTCGGAGGGACAGCACCCCCCTCTGCCTTGCCAGGCATCTCCCCCGCAAGGGGGGAGATTGGATGTCCCCTCGGCTTTCGCCAATCGCCACCCTTTGCAGAATCTAGGTGCGTGTCACTCCGTCCCGCGCAAATACCCCGCCAGCGCCACCGCATTGTTGTGCGCCTCATCATGCGCACCATAGAGCAGCGTCACCCGACCCTTGCCGAGCAGGCCACGCAGCTGCGCCACCGCCTCGCCGTTCCCGTCCAGCTCGGCCCCATACCGCTCCCGAAACTCCGCCCACCGCACCGGCTCATGCCCGAACCATTTGCGCAATTCGTCGCTCGGCGCGATCTCCTTCAGCCACAGCGTCAGCGCCGCATCCTCCTTGCTGATACCACGTGGCCAGATGCGGTCGACCAGCACCCGCTGCCCGTCGTCGGGCGCGGGTGGCTCGTAGATCCGCTTGAGCGTCAGGTCGAAACCCATCCGACCCTCCGCAAGCTCAGGCCCACTCGCCCTTGCGCATCACCGGCACCTTGCGGCCATCCGTGTGGACGCCGTCGATGTCGATCTTGTCCGAGCCGATCATCCAGTCGATGTGGATGAAGCTCTTGTTACCGCCACGCGCGGCGATCTCGTCCTGGCTGAGCGAGGCGCCATCGACGAAGCATTTCGAGTAGCACTGGCCGAGCGCGATGTGGCAGGCGGCGTTCTCGTCGAACAGCGTGTTGAAGAACAGCAGGCCGCTGGCCGAGATCGGCGAAGAATGCGGCACCAGCGCCACTTCGCCGAGCCGGCGCGAACCTTCGTCTGTGTCGAGCACTTTCTTCAGCACGTCCTCGCCCTTCGACGCCTTGGCCTCGACGATCCTGCCTTCATCGAAACGTACCGAAATCTCGTCGATCAGCGTGCCCTGGTAGGACAGCGGCTTGGTCGAGGAGACATGTCCGGAGACGCGCCGTGCATGCGGCGTGGTGAAGACTTCCTCGGTCGGGATGTTGGGGTTGCAGGTGACGCCGTTCTTGGCCGTCGAGGCGCCGCCCATCCATTCATGGCCGTCCGCCAGCCCGACGGTGAGGTCGGTGCCCGGCCCGGTAAAATGCAGGGCGTGGAAATTGTGGCCGTTGAGCCATTCGGTGCGGCTGCGCAGCGCTGCATTGTGCGCCGTCCAGTTCGCGATCGGGTCTTCCACATCGACCCGCGATGCCGAAAAGATGGCGTCGGCGAGCTTCACCACGGCGACATCGTCGGTATCCTCCGGAAACACCTGCTTGGCCCAGGCGAGATCGGGATAGGCGACGATGTTCCAGTTGATGTCGAAGCCGGTGATCTTTTCCAGCGCCGGCTGGTAGGCCATCGAGTTCGCCTTGTTGGCGCGCGCCACCTTGGCCGGGTCCTGCGCGGACAGAAGCGACGGGTCTTCGCCGCGCACGGCAAGCCGCGCCGCATTGTTGGAAAAGGCTTTCGCCATTCCCTCATACATCCAGCCGGCGGCGCGGTCGAAGCCCGCGTCCGCGCCATAGCGGAAGCGCGCCAGCGTGATCTCGTCATCGTTGAAGATCGGCGTCACCAGACCGGCGCCGGCCTTGTAGGCGTGCTCGACGATGCGCCGGGTCAGCGGCAGGGCCGCAATCGACGAGGTCAGCACCAGGTCCTGCCCCGGCTGCAACTGCAGCCCGACCTTGATGGCGACTTCGGCCAGCCTGTCGAGCTTCACCGGGTCGATCGTTGCGGAAACGCCGCGCGAATGTGTGGTCATGATCCTGCCTGCCTTGGTCCTGGGGGTGAAGCTTCCAACATAGAGCGGCGCGGCTGTGCTTTCCAGCATCGTCGCGACAGCCGGCGTTTACGCAGCGCTATCGAGCGACCGGAACTGCGCCACGGTCGCCGCGATCTCCTCGCGGATCCAGATCTTGAAATCGCGGACCTTGCGGCTTTCGGTTTTGGTCGCCGAGGTCACCAGCCAGTAGCCGAGGCCACTCTGTGCCCGCACGCCGAAAGGCGCGACAAGGCGGCCGTCGGCGAGCGCATCGGCGGCCAGCAATTGCCAGCCGAGCATGACGCCGTGGCCGGCGATCGCCGATTCCAGGCACAGCATCGGGTCGGTGAAGCGCGCACCCTTGCGGAAGGTGACCGGCTCCGCCCCGGCGGCTTTGAACCAGCTCTCCCAGGTGATCATCGCCCGCTCGTCGGTGATGGCGCAGGTCTGCGCGAGGTCTTCGATCGACATCAGCTTTTTGGCGATCACCGGTGCGCAGACCGGGAACACTTCCTGAGCCAGCAGCAGTTCGGCCCGTCCGCCCGGCCATTTGCCGTCGCCAAGCCGGATGGCGATGTCGATGTCGGAACGCTCGAGATCGGCGAGCCGCACCGACGCGTCGATGCGCAGCAGCACGTTGGGATGCCGATCAAAATGCCGCGACAGCCGCGGCAGCAGCCATTTCGAAGCGAAGGCCGGCGCCACCGAAACCACCAGCGTGCACTGGTTTGTTTCGTCGGCCAGCGCCACCGCTTGCGCCAGCTCGCGAAAACCGGCGCCGAGCCGGGCCGAAAAGACCGTGCCGAATTCGGTCAGCACCAGCCCGCTTGCCGTGCGTTCGAACAGCGCCTGTCCGAGCTGCTTTTCGGTGCGGTTGATCTGCTGGCTGACCGCGCTGACCGAGACGTTGAGTTCGCCGGCGGCCGCCGCGAGCGAGCCGAGGCGGGCGACGGTTTCGACGGCGCGCAGGCCGTTGAGATGGACACGGTTCAGCATAGCCATTTCAGTTTTTCTAAACCGCTCCGGCCGAAATCTCAATTGAAAGACGGCGCGTGAAGGCAGATTTTAGCGATGACAATCAGACCGAGGAGGCGAGGATGGTGACGATCGTATCATTGCTCAAAGTCTTTGCCGCCGGCTACACGCGGCGGCGCCCTGACGGCGATGCCCTCAACTGGGTGACCGATCCGCTATCGCATCCGGTGCTCGACACCATGTCGGAGCGCGAACTCGGCGACATACCGTTCCGCTTAACGGCACGGCGCACCGCCTATGAGACGGGCGCGGTCGGCTGCGGCTGAGATTCGCGAACGCGGCACTTGGCAAAGGAGGCGATATTCTCGATGCCGGCGCCGCCCCTCATTGCCCTGCCGGGCATTTCTCCCCGTATAGTGACGGGGAGAAAGACGCCTGCGCCAAAGTTTCGCCAATCACCAGCGCTTCAGGAAGAGCGCCGAGGCGAACGACTAGCCCCTTCTCCCCGTCACTATACGGGGAGAAGGTGCCGGCAGGCGGATGAGGGGCGGCGCGACGTCAGATGGCCTTTCGTGCCCGGCCACTATCGTCGTCGCCAACGGATCTGGCCCAACACAAAGCGGATTGTTTCGGCGCCGGCCAAATCTATTGTGCGCTGCAATGAACGCCGCGCCATCCCCCTTGCGCCTCGCTCTCGCCGGCATGATCGCCATGGCCGTCGCCATGGGCATCGGCCGCTTCGTCTACACGCCGATCCTGCCCGGCATGATGGAGGAGCTGCACCTGTCGCCGGCCGATGCCGGCTGGATCGCATCGGCCAACTATCTCGGCTATCTCGTCGGCGCGCTTGCCGCGGCCGGTGGCTGGGCGCATGGGCGCGAGCGAATGCTGATGTTTGGCGGCCTTGCCGCAAGTGCTGCGCTCGCCGCCCTGATGGGGTTGACCGAGGCGATGACCGCCTTCATCGTCATCCGCTTCCTTGCCGGCCTCGCCAGCGCCTTCGTCATGGTGTTCATGGCCAGCATCGTCTTTGGCCACTTGGCTGCCGCCAACAGAAGCGACCTGCAGGCACTGCATTTTGGCGGCGTCGGCCTCGGCATTGCGGCGTCCTCGGCACTGATGGCGGTTCTGGTCACCGACCATGCCGGTTGGCCGGCGGGCTGGCTGTGGTCGGCGGCGATTTCCGCTGGCGGCCTCGTGCTCGTCGCCTGGCTCGCCGGCGGCACGGCGCCCGCAAGGAACGTAGCCGGCCGTGAGCCGGCGCTGCCGAAGGACCGGTCGCTGGCAAAGGTTATCGTCGCCTATGGCCTGTTCGGCTTCGGCTATGTGGTGACGGCGACCTTCCTGGTCGTCATCGTGCGCCAGGGCGGCGGCGGCCGTGTCTTCGAGGCAACCGTCTGGATGGTCACCGGCCTTGCCGGCTTTCCCTCTGTCTGGCTCTGGCAGAAGATATCGGCACGGATCGGGCTCTACGCCGCCTATGCCCTGGGCTGCCTGGTCGAGGTGATCGGCGTCACCGCCAGCGTCGCCATGGGCGGCACCGTCGGCCCGTTGCTGGCTGGCGTCCTGCTCGGCGGCACCTTCATCGCCATCACCGCGCTCGGCCTGCAGACGGCAAGGCTGCTCGTGCCGCAGGCGCCGCGCCGGATTTTTGCGCTGATGACCGCGTCCTTCGGCATCGGCCAGATCGTCGGCCCCATCGTCGCCGGCCTGCTGGCGCAGGCGTCGGGCAACTTCTTCCTCGCCTCGATCGTAGCTGCTGGCGTACTGCTGGTATCTGCAGGGATCACCTGGTCGGCCGCGCCAAAATCGCCATGATTGTGGTCTTGCTCGATGCCGGGCATTAGGCACGGGCATTTGCTTTCCACCTAATGTGTGACTTTATGCCCGCTGAACCCCGCTGATTTGCCCACCGACCGAGGATTTCACCACAGTGTTCGTATCGTTTTTTCCAAAGCCCAAAGTCTTCTTCACCTCGGCGGTCTTGTGGTGCGCGGTCATGGTGGCCGCATGGTTTCTGGGCGGCGAGCAATTCGGCGCTCTGTTCGGATTGCCCCCTGCAGCGGCAGACGCGGCGCCTATCATCGGCGTTTCAGTGTTCTGGTCGCCTCCATTCCTTTGGTTCTACCTCTACTTTGCCGCCGGCGCTTTGCTCTTCTACGCCTTCTGGCATTGGTATTCTCCGCACCCGTGGGATGGCTGGTCGATCCTTGGCAGTTCGCTAATCCTGTTCACGACCTATTTTCAGGTTCAGGTCAGTGTGGCGATCAATGCCTGGTACGGGCCGTTCTGGGACCTCATTCAGGGAATTGTCAGCAAAAGTGTGAAGGCCACAGAGTGGGATGTTTACGCCCAAATAATAACCTTCCTCGGCATCGCCCTTGTAGCTGTTACGGTTTACGTTCTGACAAACTTCTTTGTAAGCCACTGGGTTTTTCGCTGGCGCACGGCGATGAACGACTACTACATGTCCTATTGGCCTAGGCTTCGTAATATTGAGGGAGCTTCTCAGCGTGTACAAGAGGACACGATGCGATTCTCTAAAATCATGGAAGATCTTGGGACTTCATTTATTGACTCGATCATGACATTGATCGCTTTCATGCCGATTTTGCTGGCTTATTCGAAGCACATCACGGCCTTACCGTTCATCGGCCAAGTTTCTCAGCCGCTTGTGGTCGCAGCAATATTCTGGGCAATATTCGGCACTGTATGCATTGCCGGAGCCGGCATAAAACTTCCTGGCTTGCAATTCCGCAACCAGCGCGTCGAAGCCGCCTACCGCAAGGAACTTGTCTACGGTGAGGACGATTCGGCTCGGGCACAGCCGCTCACTGTTTCTGAGTTGTTCGGAAGGGTTCGCCAAAATTACTTCCGACTTTACTTTCATTACGTCTATTTCAACGTGGTTCGTTATCTATATTTACAGTTGAACACCATATTTGCTCTTTTTCTGATGGTTCCTTCCATGATCGCCGGAACCCTGACATTGGGTCTTATAAACCAAGTCAACTCGGCGTTCAGCCAGGTGACGAACTCATTCCAGTATCTAGTGAATTCCTGGTCGACGATCGTTGAGCTCTTGTCAGTTCACAAGCGCCTGCGTGCATTCGAAGCCATAATCAATGGCGAGCCGCTACCAGATATCGATCAGCGCTTCATCGAGCGTCAGGCACAGGCTTCGGATTCGGCCTGACCATTGGTGGCTAAGGAAAGTGGGCGGCTCAGCCGCCCACCGCCGCCTGTCTCTCGGCACCACGTTGCCGTTGCACATAGTCGCGAAAACTGATGCATTCGACATCGGCTTTCACGCAGGTCTCGCCGGCAAGGCGCTCCAGCGCGTTCCAGTAGGCGCCGTTGTTCATCAGGGTGAAGTGGAAGCTGAGGACCAGCGGAATGCGCTTGCCCTGATATTGTTTGTCGAAGGCGGCGCGGAAGGCCTGGTAGGTCCGATCGCTGAACTCGGCCGCCTGGCTCGGCCGCTCGAAGCCGCCGGAATGGCGGACATAGAGATTGTAGTCCATGGCGATCACCGGCCTTGAATTCGGGCCTTCCGGAATCTGCGGCAGGGAAAAGCGGGTGAGGCCGCCGCTGGTCGGCGGCTCGACCGGGCCTTTCGAAACGCCACTGGCGTCATAGTGGTAGCCGGCTTGAGGCAGCGCTTCGTAGAGCCCTTTGCCGGTCGAGAGGTATGGCGCGCGAAAACCGACAACGGCATGGGCAAGATTGCGCCAGCCGGCGGGCTCCGGCGCAATGCCGTTGATCGAATAGGCGTTCTCCAGAATGCGCTCGAACGAGGCGAATTCCTTCAGCCAGTCGGCCTTGCTCCAGTCCTTGCCGTCGAAATGGCCGCAGCCATGGCTGGCAATGTCATGGCCTTCCGATGCGGCGAGCCCGATCTGGTCCAGCCGGTCGGCGACTTCCTGTTTCGAGGCGGCGAAGCCGATGTTGGATTTGCCAGCGGACTTGGCCGGCGCGCTGTATTCGGTGCGCGTCTGCTGCGACAAAAGGAAGACGCAGGACAGAAAATAGGTGAAATGCGCGCCGGTCCGCTTCGCCAGCGCCCGGCTGCGCTGCCATTGCGAAATCTCGCGGGCGCTGTCGAACGAGATGATGACGATTTGCTTCGGCTTTGCCGGGGCAGGCGGCGCCGGCGGGTCGGCGTAAGCAGCGCCCGCCGTGGCAAGCACGGCTGTGGAAAACGCGACAACGCGGGACAAACGAGGCATCGACAATCTGGGCTTGATCCGGAGGCAGTCCAAGCCGGCTATCGGCAAAATGTGGCGTGGGTGCGGTCGGCGCGCGATAGGTAACTCCCCGGCGATTAGGCGATTTTCCTGCCCAGCCCCTTCCATGCCGACAAAATTTCGCTAAAACGCGGGCTCAAGAAGCGCCCCGCCCGGGGCAGCAATGGTTTTGATTGATGTCCGACGACAGTTTTATCCGCGAAGTCAATGACGAGATCCGTCGCGAGCAGGCGCAGGCGCTGTGGGACCGTTTCGGTCCGGCGATCCTCGGCCTCGCCATCCTGGTGGTGCTCGGCACGGCTGCCTTCGTCGGCTACCGCTATTTGGACGAGAGCCGCGCCAACCGCTCGGGCGATGCCTTTTCGCAGGCGCTGAAGCTTGCCAATGACGGCAAGAGCGACGATGCGCTGACAGCACTTCAGCAGCTGGAAAAGGACGGCTACGGCGCCTATCCGCTGCTCGCCCGCATGCGCGCGGCAACCGTCAAGGCCGACAAGGGCGACTTTGCCGCCGCTGTCGCGGATTTCGATGGCGTCGCCGCCGACACCGCCATTCCCCAGGGCATTCGCGACATGGCGCGCCTGCGGGCAGCTCTGCTGCTGGTCGACCACGGTTCCTTCGCCGACGTCTCCAGCCGCGTCGAGGCGCTGACCGCCGACAACAACACGCTGCGCCACACGGCGCGCGAAGCGCTCGGCCTTGCCGCCTGGAAGGAAGGCAAGACACAGGATGCGCTGAAACTGTTCGACCAGATCGCCGCCGATGACGGCGCCCCGCGCAATGCGCGCCAGCGGGCGACGTTGATGTCGGAATTGATCCGCGGCTCTGGCGCGTCATGATAAGCGTCGCCCAAAATGCGCTGCGGTTTTGGGCGATGGATGACGGATTGTAGGGCCGGATGAGCTTCAAAGTCGCCATTATCGGCCGTCCCAATGTCGGCAAATCGACGCTTTTCAACCGGCTGGTGGGAAGGAAGCTGGCGCTTGTCGACGACACGCCGGGCGTCACCCGCGACCGTCGCGTCCACGCGGCAAAGCTCTATGACCTGCATTTCGACGTCATTGACACCGCCGGTTTCGAGGACGCCGCCGCCTCGACGCTGCCGGGCCGCATGCGCGCGCAGACCGAGATCGCCATCCGCGAAGCCGACCTGATCTTCTTCACCATCGACGCCAAGTCCGGCCTTCTGCCCGACGATCGCACCTTTGCCGAAATCGTGCGCAAATCCGGTAAGCCGGTCGTGCTGGTCGCCAACAAGGCCGAGGCCAAGGGCGCCCAGGGTGGCATGCTCGAGGCCTGGGAACTCGGCTTGGGCGAGCCGATCCCGGTCTCGGCCGAGCACGGCCAGGGCATGCCCGATTTGCGCGATGCTGTCATCGAGGCCCTTGGCGAGAAGCGCGCTTTCGACGAGGAAGAGGACGACGCCGAGGAAGACGTCGCCGCCAGCGAGGTGCTGATCGGCGAGGACATCACCGATCCCGATGCCGAACCCGCCTATGACGACACCAAGCCGATGCGCATCGCCGTCGTCGGCCGCCCCAACGCCGGCAAGTCGACGCTGATCAACGCGCTGATCGGCGAGGAGCGGCTATTGACCGGCCCGGAAGCCGGCATCACCCGCGATTCCATCTCCGTCGACTGGGACTGGCATGGCCGTCTCCTGAAGCTGTTCGACACCGCCGGCATGCGCCGCAAGGCCAGAATCCACGAAAAGCTGGAAGTGATGTCGGTGCAGGACGGCCTGCGCGCCATCCGCTTTGCCGAGATCGTCATCATCGTGCTCGACGCCACCATCCCTTTCGAGAAGCAGGACCTGCAGATCGCAGACCTGATCATCAGGGAGGGCAGAGCGCCGGTCATCGCCTTCAACAAATGGGACCTGATCGACAACCCGCAGGAACTTCTGGCCGAGTTGCGCGAGAAGACCGGGCGGCTCCTGCCGCAGGTGCGCGGCATCCAGGCGGTGACGGTTTCGGCCGAGACCGGCCGCGGCCTCGACAAGCTGATGGACGCCGTTATCAAGACGCACAAGGTGTGGAACAGCCGCGTCTCCACCGGCAAGCTCAACCGCTGGCTGGAAAGCATTCTGGCGCATCATCCGCCCCCCGCCGTCGCCGGCCGCCGGCTCAAGGTCAAATACGTCACCCAGGCCAAGACGCGGCCGCCGGGTTTCGTCGTCCAGTGCTCGCGGCCCGACGCGATGCCGCAATCCTATGTCCGCTACCTCTCCAACAGCCTGCGCGAAGCCTTCGACATGCCCGGCGTGCCGATCAGGATAGCGCTGCGGACTTCGGACAACCCGTTCGCGGGCCGGGCGAACAAGCGCAAGTGAGCGGTGGCGGTTGCGGAGCTTTCCGCAACGTCGGCGGGCCAGCACCCCCCTCTGCCCTGCCGGGCATCTCCCCCTCAAGGGCAGGGGAATCGCATATGGCGATTTTGGGCTTGAAGTTGGCTTGAGAAGAGATTCTTTGGGAAGGCAGTCTTAGCGAASGAGCGACTGCCATTTCCAGCCTTGAGAGCTATTTCGGCGCGGTGCCAGATCCGCGTGCGGCCAACGCCACGCACCGGCTAGGCGATCTGATCGTGATGATGATCGCCGCAAGCCTGTGTGGCGCAACCAACGCGACGGAGTTTTCGCTGTTCGCGCAAGAGCGCAAGCAGGCGTTGTCGCGTTTGATCGACTATGAAGAGGCACCCAGCCATGACACCTTCTCGCGGCTGTTGCGGCTGCTTGATCCGG
>NZ_JBFUER010000010.1:0-135259 GCF_056403855.1 Mesorhizobium sp. P2_E7
CGATCGTACCCGGTACCCGAGGTCGTTTCCGAGGTCGCAGGCTCGTTCGAGCCGGAAGGCTCGCCGGCGCGCGCCGGCAGGCCAGCCTCATAGACCGTCGTGTCGTCGCCGCCCGCTGCCGGGATCGATACGGTCGGCGTTCCGTCGCCGATCGAGATGGTGAGCGTGGTGTGAGAGGTGTCGCCGTCGCCGTCCTTGATAGTGTAGGTGAAGACGTCGTCATGGCCGCCGGCCGAGCCGGCATCGCGGGTATAGGWGTAGGTRCCGTCGGCRKYSAGCGTCAGCTTGCCGTAGAGGCCCTGGATGGGAGTGCCGAGCGTTGCGGCATTGTCGACGTCGGCATTGGTGTTACCAGCCGCAACGCCAACCACGGCAGCCCCATCGGCACCCTTGGTGTCGGCGCCCGCCGCATTGCCGTCGGACCCGCTGCCGTCGATCACATTGCCGCCGACCGGCCCGAACGAGCCCGCCGCCACCGCATCGGTATCGGCAACCGCCGTCGGCACGTCGTCGACGATCTGGACGGACAGCGTGCCCGGAAGGGACACGTCTCCGTCGGTGTCGGTAACCGTCACCGTCATGTTGTCGAAGATGGAATCGATCCCCGCGTCGGGGTGAGTCGCGCTATGGACGAGCGTGTAGCTGTAGCTCACCTGGCCCGTGCTGGCGTCGTAGCCGTTGACGGTCAGAATGTTGCCGAGCGGCGTCGTTATGTTGATCGGCGTCGCTGAGCTGTTGGCAAGGGCAGCGCCCGAAATCACCTGGCCGGCGATCGTCAGCGAGGCGACACCGTCGGGCGAGGTGATGGTGAAGGTACCGGTGTTGATCTCCGACTGGTCGGTATTGGGAGCAGCATCTTGCGCCTCGCCCGAGCCTTCCGACCCGGAACTTGCCGGCAGGCCTTTTTCGTTGACGGTGGTGTCGCCGCCACCGACGGAAGGCGTCAGGTCGATGATCGACGGTGTGGAATCCGGCCGCAGGCTCGGAAACAACTCGCGGTTGTCCGGCTGGCCGAATGCCAAGGCTGTCGGGGGCAACAGCGCCGAAAGACCAAACCCGTCGCCGATGCCACCGGGGGGAACCGAGAAATCTGCGCCTGCGCTTGGGTTCGAACCGCCCGGGCCGGCCGATATCGAACCATCGGCACCGAAGGCGACATCGACATGACTTGCCTCAAGCGCTGCCAGCAAGGCAACGCGCGGCACCTCGACGTCACCGATGATGAAGGTCGGCACGTTGAGCGCGCCATCCTTGATCACGATCACCGAGCCATCAGCCTGTTCGAGCACGAGGTTGTGGCCATCGACCTTGATGTTGTCGATCGAGGCGTTGGCCGGAAGCTTTACCACGTTGCTGGCGTCGGCCACGTATTCGTGCGGCGCAGCTGCATCCGGGGCCTTCGCCTCCGCAGGTGCATCCTGTTTGACGGGCGCGCCGCTGCCGACATCGACCGGTACGGGCTCGGCAGGCGCCGGCTGCGCGGCCTGCGCCACCTGGATCCCTGCCTGCGCCGGCGAGCCGCCATGTTCATGGGGAGCAGAGTGCTCATCCCAAGAATTCGAGACGGTGTCCAATTCGTTACTGTTCGCCATAACCAAACCCCTCCGGTATTTCCCGGAAAGAGACAGTGACGGCCCCTGCTTTGCAACTATCCCGCAATCACTTTAATATATTCTGGTATGCCCATTTCAGCATTTTTTACGCGTGGTAAACACCTAACATATAACCTGATATACATTGGCTGAGTCGCGCTGCGTTTGATATCCGCCGGTCCTGCTAGGTTGGTAAGCAGAAGTATAAATTTGAATAAAATTTTACACGAAATAGATGTTTTCGTTTGCGAGAAACTTATCCACCTTCCTTTCCAGTAATTTGAGACAAGATGGGTAGCGTCCACAGTCAAAGGTGGGCGTTATGAAAAAAGAAAAATCTGCCGCGGGAATCACCGGGCTCAAGCTGCTCCTGCTGGCAATCGGCATCGCAAGCCTGCCGCAGCCATCATCCGCGAGCGCCATCGCAGCTGACGTCGGCCGCACCGACGCGCTGCTGGCGGCGGTCGAAACCCCGCCCAGTCTCGGCGGCGTTTCACTGCTGCGGCCGCAACCTTGGCAGCCTGTTTCGGCCTACACGATCGGCATGATTTTCGGCAGCTATAGTCCTGTTGCCGTTCATGAAAAGCGTGATCCTTCGATCGCGCAGGACGACGCCGGGATCGACCCGATCCAGACGGCGGCGATCATTCCCGGCGTCTTCGGTTCGGTTGCCCTGTCGATGCGCAATTTCCCGGTTTCGGCGCGCTGGGCGCCCGTCTACAAGGCTATTGTCGAGTGCACCGCGGCCAGCGCATGCGAGCGCAACAACAGCATCTTCGCCGGGATCGTCGAGGCAGCCCGGGACAAGCGCTTCATCGACAAGTTGTCCTTCGTCAACTCAAGTATAAACCGTGCGATCGCCTACAAGAAGGACAGCGTGGTTTACGGCAAGCTCGACTACTGGGCCAAACCCTCGGAAATCCTCGAGCGGCGGGCAGGGGACTGCGAGGATTTCGCCATCCTGAAGATGGCTGCGCTGTTGCATGCAGGCATCCCGGCTCAGAGCATGTCGCTGGTTGTCCTGCAGGATCGCAAGCGCGGTTTCTTTCATGCCGTGCTGTCGGTCAGCACCGGCAGCGGCGTTTTCATTCTCGACAGCCTGAGCAATGTCGTTTCGCGCGACAGCGATCTGCCGAGCTACGTGCCGCTGTATTCGTTCAGCACCGACCGCGCGTGGATCCATGGCGCAAAGACCGGCTCTGCGCAAATCGCCGACATCAAGGGCGGCCTTTCGACGGTCGCGCCGGGCGAAGGTCTGCAGCAGTAAGTATGTTGTCAGGGTGTCTTCTGCGCCCTAGAGCAATTCCAGGAAAACTGTGAGCGGTTTTCCCGGGAAAAGCGCGTAGCGCTTTCCCTTGGGGATTGCGAAAAACAAAGGGATAGAGCGGCTCGCCGTTTCCGTGAACCGGTGAAACGTTCTAACCGCCGAACACGAACGCCATCAGCAGTTCCGGCTCGACCACCGGCGCCCGCACCGCGTTCAGTTGACCCCGGTAGCGGCGATCGCCGGCGCCGATGACGAAACCGGTGGAGACCGGGGTCTCGCCATTGGCGTCAAGCCTGGCGAATATGTCGGCGACATTGAGGTCCAGCGCCAGCTTGAGGTCGTGGCGCGCGTCCTCGTTCGGCGCCACCGGCAATTGACGACGTACCAGTTGCTGGAACGGCGCATTGAACGTCAGGATCTTCTTCGACGATGACAGGGCAAAGGCCGGCGAGGGACAGGCGACCAGAATGGCGTTGATGGTCTTGATCGACGCCAGCCTTTGCAGGGTGAGGTTCTCGTCGGCCAGTCCACGCATGCAGGCCACGCGGATTGCCGATGTCAGGTTTCCGGTGTTGGCGTGACTCTCGGCGATCTCTTCGATCAGCATGCCGATCGTGCATCTGCGGTTTTCGGCCATTTGCTTCAGCGAGGTCCAGAACGCCCGCTCCAGGCGAATACCGCGGCGCGTGCCGCCGCGCGCCACAACCCGGAACTCCAGTCCGAAATCCTCTGCCGCCAGCGGTGGCAGCAGCCGGTCGCGATCGGCAGGAGGGGAGATCAAGCTACCGCTCACTCATCGCCTCCTCACGCGCCTTGTTGATCGGCTTCATCAGGTAGGTGAGGATCGTCTTGCGTCCGGTCTTGATGTCGACCGAACAGATCATGCCGGGGATGATCGAATAGGTCTTGCCGTCGCGTGTCAGCGTCGATTTGTCGGTGGCGACGCGAACCTGATAGTAGGGCTCGCCGGTCTTCTGGTCGACAAGGCTGTCGGCGGTGATGTTCGAGACCTTGCCTTCGATGCCGCCGAAGATCGAGAAGTCATAGGCAGTCACCTTGATCAGTGCATCCTGGCCCGGCCGGATGAAAGCGACGTCTCGCGGCGAAACCCGCGCTTCGACCAGCAGGGTCTCGGAGGTCGGCACGATGCCCGCGACCACGGCGCCGGGCTGAACGAAGGCGCCGACCGTGTTGATATCGAGCGTGTTAACGATACCGTCGACAGGCGACCGTATGTCGGTGCGCGCCACCTTGTCGGTGGCACCGCGTATCGTCTCATCCACCACCGAGAGGTCGGCCAGCGCCTCTGTCAGATCGCTGAGCGCTTCCTGTTGCAATTGCAGGCCGAGTTCGTCGACCTGAAGCTTGGCTTCGGTGATGGCCGACATGGCTTTCTTGATGGTTTCTCCGGCAAGTGCCAGCTGGCCGTTGAGCTCGGTCTGCTCGCGTTCGACGCGCAGTTGCTCGGTTCGCGCCATCAGGCCTTTCTTGACCATCGCTTCGACCAGCTTCGCCTCCTGGTCGCTGACGGCCAGATTCTTGGTCAGCCGATCGGCGTTGGCGTTGGCCTCGTCCAGTTCCTTCTCGCGCTGATCGAGGCGCGACTTGAGAACCGACAGCTTGACTTCGAAATTGTCGCGCCGCGCGATGAGCAGCTTCTGCTCGTTGTCGCAGATTTCCGGCGCCACCTTCTGGATCTCGGGCGGACAGGGAAACGCGCCCTCGAGTTTGCCGGTCTGTTCGAATTTGAGCCGTGCAATGCGCGTCTGCAGCGCCCGCGCCTTGGCCTGCTGCTCGCCAAGGCTGGACGTGTTGAAGGTGTTGTCGAGGCGAATGATGAGGTCGTTCTTCTTGACGACCTGCCCGATCGTCACGGCAATTTCCTGAACGACGCCCGGCTCGCTGGCCTGGATGATCTGGGTCTTCGACGCCGGTATGATCTTGCCGTCGCCGCGTGCGATTTCATCGACCTCGGCAAAGGACGCCCAAGCGACCGAACTCGCAAAAAGCGCTCCGATGATGAATATCGACGCCGACGCGAAAAGCGGCGGACGGTCTTCCCTGGCAAGCATTTCCAACGCCCCAACGTATTGAATGCACTCAACAAGTCTGTTCTGTCAGGCGCTCGTTCTCTGCAGCGCTTGTATCACTTGGTCTTTCGGTCCATCGGCAACGATCTTGCCCTGCTCGATGACAATCAGGCGGTCGGCCAACTCTAGCATGCTGTAGCGGTGCGTTGAAACGATCAGTGTCGTGCTGCGATCGAAGGCCACTTTGAGCTGCTTGATCAGCTGGCGCTCGGAAGCCAGATCCATCGAGCCGGACGGTTCGTCCAGGAAGACGATTTTCGGTTTGGTCAGCAACAGGCGGGCAATTGCCATTGTCTGCCTCTGGCCGCCCGAGAGATTGGTGCCGCGCTCGCCGACATTCATGTCGTAGCCGCGCGGATGGCGGGAGACGAAATCGTCAACGCCGGCAGCCTTGGCCGCTTCGACGATCTGTTCATCGGTGGCCTCCGGGCACGCCATCAGGAGGTTTTCCTTGATGGTGCCCGAAAACAGATCGTTGGCCTGCGCGACGATACCGACCGCCGCACGAACCTCCGACGGGTGGTATTGGCGGATGTCGATCCCGTCCAGCAGCAGCTCGCCGGAGGTCGGCAGGAAGAGCCTGCCGATCAGCCGCCCCATCGTGGTCTTTCCCGAGCCTATGCGACCGATGATGCCGATCCGTTCTCCGGGCTTCACCGAGAAATTCACGCCGGTCAGAACTTCGTTTTCGGAACCCGGATAGACAAAGCCGACATTCCTGAACGCCATCGCGCCATTGCGAATGGGGCGGTTGACGAAACCAACCGTGTCCGGCCGATCCTCCGGCTGCGCCATGATCGAGTTGACAATCCGCAAGGAGAGCATTGCCTGACGAAGTCTGGACAAGGTGATCGCGATCTGCCCGAGCGGGGCCACGGCCCGGCCTGCCAGCATGACGGTGCCGATGATGGCGCCGGTGGAGACATGTCCTTCCGAAAAGGCATAGGCGCCGGCCACGATCAGGGCGACGGTCACCAGCTGCTGGATGGCCTGCGTTATGTTGCCGGCGGCAGCCGACAGCTGCTTTATCTTTTCGGACGTGTTGGATGCGTTCTTGGAGTGCTCTGCCCACTTTCGCAGAAGGTACGCCTCTGCCCGCAGCGACTTGATCGTCTCCAGCGTGGAGATGGACTCCACCAGCAGGGCCTGGCGTTGCGAAGCCTCGTTCATGGAAGCAGCAACCCGTTTGCCGATACGCCGTTGTGTGATCAGCCCGACGATCACGGAGGCGACAAAGGCAATGGCCGGTATGATGACCAGCCAGCCGCCTATCGCATAGATGACAAGAAGAAAGACGAAGACGAATGCTGTGTCGATGAAGACGCTGATGGTGTTCGACGTGAAAAACTCGCGCACGAACTCGTACTGCGTCACCCGATTTGCATATTCGCCGGTTGAGCTGGGCCGTGCCGACAAGGACGAGTTCAGCACCTTCTCGAACAGCATGTAGGAGATGCGAAGATCGGCCTTGCGCCCCGCATAGTCGATCAGCGACGCTCTGGCAGTTTTCAACAGCAGGTCGAACAGAATGACCGCGCCGATGCCGATCGACAGCACCCAAAGCGTCGATATCGCCTTGTTTGGCAGGATTCTGTCGTAGACATTCATGGTGAAGATCGGCGAGGCAAGGGCCAACAGATTGATGAATACCGCCGACAGAATGACCTTCGAATAGGTGCGCCAGAATGGCCCCATCGTTCCGGTCAACCAATGTCGCCGCTCAATCTTGGCCGCCGAGCCGACGCTCATCCCCTCGACTGCATTGGCATAGGTTATCGAGAAGGAAACGCCGCCGCTTATGAAGCTTCCGGCAAGTTCGGCTTTGCTGATTGTTGTGCGGCCGTCCTCCTGGGGAGCGGTGGTAAATTCACCGTCCGCTGTCTCGGCAAGCAGCGCCACCGGCAATTGGCTGACGCGAAACAGGATGGCGGGGAGGTCGATGCGTCCGCGAAGAAAGTCGCGATGGCTGAACTCTGTGATTTCAAGACCGATGCGTTCGGCAAGATGCCGAACGGCGTCGATATCGATTTGGGTATCCGACAGCGGCACGCCGGCAAAAAGCACGGTCTCGGCACTCGGCCTGCCGAGGTAGCCGGCAACAGCCGAAAAGCAGGCCTTGAAGGCCTCCTTTGGGGACAGGATTTTAGGTTGTGGGTTCACGATCCGCCCGCAGGACTATCGTTCGACCTTGGCCTTCCTATTTCTTCCTTACTGGCGCGAGGATGTCAAAAGGCAGATCGTTCTTTTGCTCCGACGGCGTGCGTGCATAGGTTTCGGTGTCGGCCGTTTCCGGTGCATTGAACTCTGCCTTGGCGTAGGCGGTTGCCTGCTTGGCCGGATGAAGGCCCATGGTGTTCAGCAACTGTCCGGTTGCCGCCAGCAGCCGGTACTGGGCGAAAAGCGACGCGTAGGACGCGGTGTCGGCAAGCGTCGCTGTGTTGAACCTGGTGTTCTGCGCATCGAGCACGTCGAGCAGCGAGCGCTGCCCGACCTTGAACTGCTCGCGATAGGACGCCACCAGCCTTTCGTTGGCGGCGGCCTGAAGCTTCAGCGTCTTGGCCAGATCGGCCTGCCGGAAGCGGCGATCCCATGACGTACGGACGGCTTCCTCGATCTCGCGCAGGACCTGGTGCAGGACAAGGCGCTGCTCGCTGGTGCGGCGGATTTGTTCCTGCTCGTTGGCCTTGTCGATGCCGCCGCGATAAAGGTTCCAGCGCAGCACGACCCTTGCCTGAAGGTCGCTCGTGTCGCCGTCACTGCCATCGATGTCGGATCCTGCCCGGGCGACACCTTCGGCGGTGATCGAGGGCCCGAATTTTGCCCGTGCGGCATCCACGAGGGAGGCCGCGGCGTCGATATCGCTGTTGGCCATATGCACGCGCGGATTGTTCTGTCTTGCCAACCCGATTGCTTCATCAAGCGATCTCGGCAGCGCGGCGGACACATCGCCCGGCCTCGATGCACTGGTCAGCGGCTTTCCGACAGTCTTGAAGAACCGGATCTTTGCTGCCTCTAGTTCCTCGGTGGCTTCCTGCACACGGGCCTTGGCGGCGAACAGCCGTTCCTCAGCCTGCTGACGATCGGCCTCGTTCAGCGCGCCGCCGGCAATGCCTTGCCGGATGTCGCCGAGAATTCCCTGATGGAATCCGAGGTTCTTCTTCGCCTCGGCGACGATCGAGGCCTGCAACATGGCTTCGAGATAATCCTGGACAACCGAGAGCCCGATGAATTCGGACCGTTCCAGAACCCGGAACGAGGCGCCGTCGACGCGCGAGGCCTGGCGGTTTAGTTCGGCACGCCTTGCACCGCTGTCGTAGAGGGTCTGCGTAACCGTGAGATCGGTTTCAGCTGGATAGAGCGTGTCGTTCTCGATGGAAAGAGAGCGCCTGTCCGGATTGTCGAGGCGCCGAGCCCCCGCGGACGCTTCCAGGTCGACGCTGGGAAGATAAAGCCCCTTCGCCTGGCGCAGTTCGAATTCGATTGCTTCGCGGTTTTCGATGGCCTGGCCAATCTCGGGATTGGACTCCACTGCGACTGCCATGGCTTCTTTGAGAGTGAGCGCGTGGGCATTCCCGCAGCTCAATATGGCAACCGTCGTCAGCAGGCCAAGTCGCTTGCCTATGGCAGAAATAGTTGTCGAATTCATTTTACCCCGCCCCAACGTTTCCCCCTGCACCTTATTCCAAGCGCTACAACCCAAGCACGATTATCTACAAATTTACATTTTAGTGGCCACTAAAACGTTGGGTTCAGGCCATAAATTTGCAGAATGTAGCAAAAATAGCACAAAAAATGCCCGGCTGCGAGTTCAGGCCGATTCTATCCGACCTCGCACATGGCAAACGGGAAGGCTTACGAAAAGGGCTACAAGGCTCTCTTACAACCACTTTTCCGCTGGTAGACCGACTATTTCTGGGTGCATATTTCCCTGCGGATATCGGCAACTCCTGGTTGACGGCTGTCATTGGCACGTAAGCTTCAGCCCAATCCCGAGGACCTTCAAGTGGGAGCGACACTCTGGTTGAGCGCTGCCGACCACATATGCCCGTTTCCCCGGTCTGAGACCCTCAAGCCGAAGGCGCCCAAGTGGAAAGCCCGCGCGGTGGCCGGGGGTGTCAGAGCTTTCCTAGTCCGTTGTGCCGGCTTTTTTTCTGCGCCGATTGGTGTGCGACTGCGCGACGGCCATTTGCAACTCGGGCGTGATCTCCAACGGCGCATTCTCCGCCTCATGTGGGTTCTGCAGCCCTTGGACGTGGACAGTCGGAAATGGCAGTTCGATTCCCTGCTCTTTGAAGACCTGGCGCAGGCGCACATAGAATTTGCGTTTCATGCCGAAGGCGCCTCCGGGTCTGGTCATGGCCTTGACCCTCAAGACGATGCCGTACTCGCCGAACTCCTGTACGCCCTGCATCTTGATCGGGTCGAGCACCCAGTTTTTGAACTCGGGATCTTCCGCCAGTTCGAGGCCGATTCGCTTGATAAGCTTGCGCGCGAAGTCGATATCGGTGTCATAGCCGACGGTGATGTTGAATTTGTCGATCACCCAGTCACGGCTCTGGTTCTGGACTGCGCCGAGTTCACCGAAAGGTATGGTGAACAGCGGACCACGATGGTGGCGCAGCTTCACCGAGCGCAGCGAAAAGCTTTCCACGGTACCCTTGTAGTTGCCCGAGGAAATGTATTCGCCGACGCGAAACGCATCATCGAGCAGAAAAAACACGCCCGAAATGATGTCCTTGACGATCGTTTGTGCGCCAAAGCCCACCGCGACGCCGACGACGCCGGCGCCGGCGATCAGCGGGCCGATCTGGATACCCAGCGAGGCGAGCATCATCAGCACCGCCATCACGATGATGGATGCGAGCAGAATGTTCTGGAGGATCGGCAACAGCGTGTGCAGCCGCGCCTGCTGCGGATCGAGGATCGGGACCTCCTCGTCGCTGATCACAGGGTGCGGTGCTTCGATGCCCAGCTTTCGTTCGATCAAGGCCTTGATGATCGACCAGCCGAAATCAGCTGCAAGCGCAATGACCACGATATTGATCAAGCCGCGCAATATGAGCGTGGTGGTCGTATCGCTGTCGCGCATGGATTGCATGTTCAGGCCCAGGACACGCGCGAGAAAGTAAGCCGCCGCCAGGATAAAAATCATCCTGATACCGCGATCGATAACAGCGATCGTGACCGCCGGGACAGTCGGTCGGCCAGCATCTTCCGAACCCGGCCGCAGGACAAAATTAACCCCGCGCTCCGTCAGCACGATTGCCAGGGGCAGGAAGAATGCGGCGAAGGTAAACCAGAAGAGGGTGTAGAGGCCGGCGATGCGCTCGAGGAACAGAACGACGAAATAAGCTGTCAACAACCATGTCACCGCCGTATGACCGCTGTGGCGCGCATCGTCTCGCAGTATTCTTGGCCGACGCCAAACGGCTAGCAGAAAGAGCAACAGCAGTATGAAATCGGCGCCCACCGACAGGACCATCATTCCGTCCTGGTCGATGCCGAGACCCGGCAAAAGGACAAACGCGGCGGCGAAGAAGGCGAAAACGCCGATGATCCGGGGCAGCCAATAGGACCAATGATCAGCCGCTTCGTTGGTGATCGGCAGGGCGCGAACCTCGACGGCGTGCTCGACCTCCATGAAGGAAGGGACGAGCAGGGCCATGACGTATATGCGCACAGCCCACGTAAAGACCGCAGCCATCAGAAATGTCAGCACGATCTCGCGGATGAGCATTGGCCAGTCGAACAGCATGAACGCGCCGGCGCTGCCCAGCGCGAACGAGCCGATCATCATGCTGGAATAAAGCGTGCGACCGCCGATCTTCTTGGTCCGCCCGATGGGCGTATCTTTCGGCTGCGCGATGACCCAGAGGCGAAATGGACGGGTGAGCTTGTATATTGCCCAGGTGAGTGCCAGGCCGGCGGCGATGAAGATCGCAATCAGCACCAATATGCCGACAGGCCCCCTGCTGGACATATCGTCCATAGTATTGGCCCGGACGCGCGCGAACTGGCCTGGCAGCGTGGGCAAAGTCCGCACGATTTTTTCGATATGATGCTTGATCCGATCGAGCGTCGAGGACGCCATCGTATTCATCGGACCTGGTGTGGCCACGGCGTCGGACGATGCGTCGGTCGGCGAAGCAGCTGCCTCGGCAGGCGCTCCCGTCGATCCAGCGTCCTGATTTCGTTGTTCGGCCACCCAGGCCTTCACCGACGGATCGTCGAGAAGCTCGAACAGCTGTTTGACCCTTTCAGGCGGGACGGCTGCCGGCGCCTGCGCCTGTGCCTGACCAGCCAACAAAAGGGCGATCACAAACACGAGCGGCCTGGCAATCAGGACAAACATCGCCTTCAGATCTCCGAGACGTCGTGTAGGGCGCGCCAGAGTCTTGGCGCCCAATCGTCGATTCATGAGTGGCATCGTGCTGTAACCTTCCGGTCAAATCGGCGAGCAAAGACAGCCAGGTCCGCCGTTGTTCCTACCTTGAACAAGCCGATGTTGTGGCGCAAGTCTCATCGTTCCTGGCTAGCCCGATGGGCAGGACAGCTGGCGACCGACAAGGCTGTCATCATGGCCTTTGCTTCGTGCGCTCGCGACAGGGAGCACGCCGCCGCGTCTTGCTGACCCACAATAGCAGTTGATTTTATTGATAAAAGTGGCCCCAGACGTTTTGGGATGTCCATCGCCATTCCCCGGTGTTTTCGACATAAGCCTTATGTCTGTCCCTTATGCTGGAAGGGCTTTACAGTTCGCCAATTAAGGATAATTGATATCCACAAGGATGTGCAATATCCTTAATAACCAAATCGACCGTGGCGTCATTATCGGTCGGGCCGACCTGGTCGGTCCAAAACCGCTGGCAGCAGGAGACAAACATGAGCTCAAACAACACCGCACATGTCGAAAGACCGAGGCCCGACGAGTTGGTCCCATCGCGCTATGCGCTGCGGATCGGCGACATTGAGGTGCTGATCATCAGCGATGGGGTGCTGCCTCTGCCAACCGAGACGATGTCCACCAATGTCGACCCGGCCGTCCGGGCGGCATGGTTCAAGGACATATTCCTCGGGCCGGATGCGTTCGACTGGGCGCTGAATGTCGTCGTGGTGCGCAGCGGCGGCCGGACCATCCTCGTCGACGCCGGGTTGGGGACAGAATTTCCGGGCTTTCCGCGGGCCGGGCAGTTGGCCCGTCGACTGGAAGCCGCCGGTATCGACCTTGGGTCCGTGACTGACGTGGTGCTTACCCACATGCACATGGACCACGTTGGCGGGTTGCTCGTCGACGGGGTAAAAGACCGGCTGCGCCCGGACCTGCAAATCCACGTGGCCGCCGCGGAGGTCAACTTCTGGGCAGCGCCCGATTTCTCCCACACCGATATGCCCTCGCCGGTGCCGGATGTGCTTCGATCGGCCGCCAAGCGGTTCTTGAACGACTACCGCAGCCATTTGCGCCCGTTCGAGGAAGAGCATGAGGTGACGCCGGGCGTGATCGTCCGTCGCACTGGAGGCCACACCCCCGGGCACAGCGTGGTTCGCGTATCATCCGGTGATGAGGGGCTGACGTTTGCTGGCGACATAGTTTTCCCGGTCGGGTTCGACCACCCTGACTGGCACAATGGTTTCGAACACGACCCTGAGGAGGCGGTCCGCGTTCGGATCCGGCTTTTGCGGGAGATGGCGGCGACTGGTCAGATGCTGGTGGCCACTCATATGCCATTCCCGTCCATTGGCCGGGTGGCGATCGCCGGCGACGCCTTTCGCTGGGTGCCGGCCTTCTGGGACTATTGATCGTCCAGGCCATTCATCCTGAAGACCTGTCGACGGGCCGGCCCTCATCAAGAGGGCCGGCCTTTTTCGCAGATGCTACGGAAGCGCGGAGTGGGCCTCTGCAGACGATCCGGCTTCCGTGGACGCAAAATCAAAGCGATCTCAAGGCAAAAACAACGCGCTCTGAAGGCCGCCTCAAAGCACGCGTTCCAACTCTGCCGCATAGTCCTCCTGCAACACACAGACAGCCGCCAAGCAGCGTCTGAAACCATCAACCCGGCCTTGAACCCAGGAGTACTTGAAATGACCAAGATCGCACTCACCGCCGCCGCCATCCTCATCGGCATGGGCACGGCTTTCGCAACCCCGGCCCTGGCCAAGTCCCCCGCCAGCGTCAAGAACATCGTGCTTGTGCACGGCGGCTTCGTCGACGGTTCGGGATGGAAAGGCGTCTACGACATCCTGACCAAGGATGGCTACACCGTCAGCGTCGTCCAGAACCCGACCGTATCCCTCAAGGACGATGCGGCCTTCACCCGCCGTGCGATCGATGCCATGGGTGGCAAGGTCGTGCTGGTTGGCCACAGCTATGGCGGTGCCGTCATCAGTGAAGCCGGTACGGACGCCAATGTTGCGGGCCTCGTCTACATCGCGGCCTTCGCTCCCGACAAGGGGCAGTCCATCATCGACATGCTGGCCAACCCTGAGAAAGCAGACCCGGTGCCGCCGATCCTGCCGCCCGTGGACGGCTTCCTGTTCCTCGACAAGGCGAAGTTCCACACCTCTTTCGCCGGCGATGTCAGCAACAAACTCGCCGGGTTCATGTACGCCTCGCAGGTGCCGTTCGGCCTTGAAGGCGCGGGCGGCAAGGTGAGCGACCCGGCCTGGAAGACGAAGCCTTCCTGGTATCTGTTGACCACCGACGACAAGATGATCCCGCCGCGCGTCCAGAAATTGATGGCCGATCGCGCCAAGTCACAAATCACCGAGGTCGCAGCCAGCCACGCGGTCTACGTGTCGCAGCCCAAGGCTGTGGCCAAGATCATCGAGAAGGCGGCCGAGGCCCTCTCGGCTCAATGAACCAAAGCGGCGGGGGAGGTGTGCTCCCCCGCCATCGCCGGACGGGCCTTCTACACGGGCCGTCTACAAAGGCACGAAGCCGGTATCGTCTCCCTTTATTGTAGCAGCACGATAGCGGCGTCTCCGAGACCCTTTGGCGGAGTGCCGCTATAGCCGTCCAGGTTGACGCTCGAATCTCCATTGTATGAGAATTGCCAAGCAACAATCCAACCTAGGTCGGTGGCCAACTTTTTATCGTAGGTCCCTTTCATCTTAAGGCGATGCATTGGTGAGTATATTGTCCCATTTATCGAGTAATTCTTGTTTGTTGCAAGCGATATGGTCGGCAATGCTGTCAAGGCGGTGCGCGATCCGAAGATGGCAATGCCAGTATAAACGCCGCTCGTGGGCGCGGAGAGGTCCATGGCGCCGTTCCCGCCTGCCTGTATGATGCTGGATTTGGAATCGACGAATATGGTGACTTCCTTGCCTGTTATTTTCGCATTGTTGGCGATGCCGACTATCGCATTGTGAAAGTAATGAACGCCTGGGGAGAGCACAACCTTTCCACCAAAGTCGATGCTTCCGCAGAACACCCGCCCGGCCGGAATGGTGACATCCGAGAGCATCTGATTGTTGTAATCGCAACCGACCGGCGGGACCGGTTCCGGTGTGCTGACAAGTGGGTCGGCGAGGGAGGGCTGGTTCGTCTTCGGGGGAACGCTGTATCCGCCGCCTTGGTAATTGCCGACTACCGAGATTTTTGTCGCGGCGATTTTCCCGGCCCCAACGTGTCTCAGTGCTTTGGAGCTGGAAGAATTTACCTGGATGCCGCAGTTTGGCACCGACATCTTTCCCAAGCCGGTCACACTCAGCGCTCCGGTTGAGTCTGGATCGAGAGCATAGATGCAATATTCCGGGGGGGCTTTTCGTGCCTTTGCCGTGACGTGAAGGCTGATCGTCCGAATGCCGGCAAGGTTCATAAACTGTGTCGGCATTGCGGCGGCGATTTCAACGGCTGCCTCCCGCGACACGGGAGTCGGCGTTGTAAGGTCGACTTGAACGACTGCGCCGACGTCCAAAGAGCCGTTGCCAAGCGCAAGGTTCTTGGCGGCCAGAATAGCTTCCTCGTCTTTCCCCTCGCTCTCTATAGCTGCCAGAGCGGCAGAATCAGCCAGTTCTTGCAGCCTGGATTTGAAGGTGACGGCATTGGTAATGTCGATGCTCACGCCCAGGACCAAGCACAGCGGTAGCGCCACCAAGGCCGCTGCCACAGCAATGTTTCCCCGCTTATCGAGCAGCAGGTCCTTCAGCTTTCGCATTAAGATGCCCTCGCAGATAAGCAGCCTAGATCGAACTGCGTTTACACTTTACTAAATTAGAATACTCTAACTTAATTGACTCCCAGACGTTGCCCTGCTGACGTGGCCAAGCTGACGGCGCAAGCGAGTTACGACTTCATGCAGTCCCGTGCCGTGCGAAGCCTTCACAAGAAGGTGGTCTCCCGCGCGCAGGATGCTGACGAGATCGGGCAAGACGTCCTCTGCTGTCGCGTAGTGCGGACCGAGCAGGCGCGCCGGCAGGGCGCGACGGAGATGTTTCATCTGCTCCCCGACCGTCATCACCATGTCCAGATCTGCCGCGAGGACGGGTTCCGCGAGACCTGCGTGGAGTTCAGCCGATCGCGGCCCGAGTTCCAGCATGTCGCCAACTAGGGCAAGCTTTCGGTCCCCGCTTTTGCGCTGCCCTTGAGCGAATGCAGCCAGCACGGCGGCTACGGATGTCGGATTTGCGTTGTAAGCCTCGTCGACGATCTGAGCCTCGCCGGAGGCTAGGGCGATGCGTATGACTTTACCGCGTCCGTCGATGGCCTCCGCCACCCCGAGCGCGTTGGTCGCAGCACTCAAATCAAGGCCGAGCGAATCGACCGCCGCAAGGGCGCCAAGGCTGTTCACTGCCATGTGCCGCCCTGGTATACCTAGCTTGTAGGCGAAATCCCGGCCCTTCAGGACGGCGCGCACTACTTGGTCGCCGGGTGTGTAGTCCCGGAGCCGGTAGTCAGCCTCTGCATGTTCACCGAAGGACACGACCTTCGCCTTGAATGACAAGGCGCGAGCGCGGAGGTATTCGAAATACTCGGAATCCCGAGGGACGATCGCTGTGCCGCCCTCGGCGACGTCGTACAGACGGGATTTCAATTCGGCGATGGCCTCGCGCGAGCCGAACTCTTCGAGATGGGCGTCGCCGATCGTCGTGATGAGTGCGACATGCGGCTTGATCGCGAACGCCCTATGGCGTCGCCGAAAAAAGCTAATCGCCACCTCGACAGTATGGATGCCATCAGGAGGGAGGTTGGCCATCTGACCAAGCACGCCATCGACGGTATTGAAGTTCCCGCCCGAAAGCGGTGGATGGCCAGCGGCGGTAAGGATGGCATCGACCATCGCCGTGGTGCTCGTCTTGCCGACGCTGCCGCCAACCGCGATCAGGCGTCCGCTGTAGGCAGCCCGCGCTCGCTCGGCGAGATATTTCATGGCGATGCGGACCGAAGGCACCCGAAGCAACGGCAAGTCTTCGACGTTGGGCCAGTACTCGGTGTCCGCAAGCAGCGCGAGCCCCTGTCGCCCGAGGCGCGCGATCTTCGTCGCGCTTACACCGTAACGGTACGTACCAACGCGCGGGATGACGAGCGTACCGGGACCGATCAGTTCGTGCGAGAAGGCTATCCGGTCCGTCGTCCAGTCTTCAGGCAGGTCACCTTCCCATACGCCTCCCGTGATCTCCGCAAGCTCAGCCTTCGTCCAAGGGCTCATTTCCTTCTCCGTTGTGCCGCCGCCCCGCTGTTTTCGGCATAGCCGACGACGAGGCCTCGCCAGCAGGCGCCCGCCGGCTGCTGAACTCGGATGTTCTCGAGGTATCTCCTGCTTGCCGAGCTACACCAAGGCACGCACGCACTTGACATACTCGTCCGGCGGTCGGGCTAGTGACGCGGAGGCGCTGTCGATACAAGCGCGGAGGCGCCTCCGAACTCCTCCTCGCTTCGCAGGCTCCAGCAAGCAGTCTGGCCGGGAATGCCTGAGCGGACGCATATCTGAAAATGGTATCTCTCCAAGGGTCAGGACCGCAAAATTTCGCTATTTGAGTCCAAATGCGGCCGCTGCCTGATCCGAGCGCAACATATCACTTGCCGAATGCCCGACGCCCGGCAAGATGATAAGACGCCAGTTAAAGGGCCACCCGTTTGCGGTCGCGACAGCTTGCGCCAAATCGTATGTGTACTGCCCCCGTTCCAGGCGTGTCGCCCCCTGGCGCATAGCGGCCGCGCTTTCGTTCAACTCGGCATCGCCTGTATCGTCTTCTCCAAGATAGACCGTCAGCGGCAAGGCCAGATACGCTTTCATCTCCTGGGTGGCTTGATCCGGCGTATAGACGCATCCCGAGGAGACGCAGCCGAGCCCATAGGCCACGGCTTCCGCCAGCGAGGGCAGAACATATGAGGAGGGATTGGCAACCACCAATCTTTTCGCGTCGGCCAGGGCGAATGCCGCAACACGAGACGTGAATTGGCCGCCGGCGGAGTGCCCGAAAAGGTAGTACTGCGCGTTCGGCAACCCCTCTCGTGACCTCGCCCATTTGACCAGGCCCTTCACGTACCAGACAGTCCATCGATCCCGCGGCTGAATAGCGCCGCTGTTGACGATTCCGCCACGCTGGTAGCTCCAGCTTGGGAACCTTGCCAAGTCAAAAAGCGGCGCCATGACGATCAGGCAATTTCGATCGGCCAGAGGCTGCGCATAATCCCTGTAGGAAGACGCCGTTCGGCTCAGCCCATGGAAGACGAACAGGATCGAGGGATTGCTGCAGTTCGAGGGGTGGTAGGTATAGACCGTCAGCGTCGTCCCGTTGATGGTCGCTGTCGTCGTGCCCTTGCCCACCTTCCAGGCAAGCACCGGGCCCGAATAAATCAGGCTGCAGCCCACCACTGCAGCAGCCAACAGACGGATCAGAAATCGCATCGGTCGCTCCCTATGGACAATCCGCATGATGCCATATTCCATTAGAAACTTCTAAACAAATCAAAACCGTCCGGGCGGTAAAGACTTCGTTTCAGTCACAGGAACTTGGTGCTTGTCGAAGGATGACCCTCAGCGCGAGGGGATAGACAATTTAAGGCATCTGTCTTGGACAGCGGCTATTGCACCGCCCAGTCCAGGCGACAAATCGAGCAGCCGATCGATCGTCGCCCGGCCGGCCGCCCCTCCCATTATTTTTGGTTGGTAATCGAGGCGCGGATCTCTGTTTTGAACGTAGACTGGGTATATGTCCAAATCTATCTGCCGCGCGCCAAAGTGGAAGCAAGGCAAGATAGACTCAGCCCGGCTGCTTCCCGACCCGAAGGCGAAATTGCCGACACTGTATAGTATCGGCCGATCTTTATAAATCTCGATAGCCTGGAGAATATGTGGATGATGGCCGATGACCGCGTCCGCGCCGAAGTCGATAAACTGCCGTGCTTTCACGCGGTTTTGCTCGGTAGGTTCGCGTCGGTATGTAGCAGTAAACCAATGCACCATCACCGCGATCCGATCGACCAGCGGCCGCAATCGCGCGAGGTCACGCTCGACCAATTCGGGCAGATCCTGGGCGGAGCCTGGAAGTTCGCCACGAGCCGCCGTTCGGTCGTTCCAGTAATATCCGAGAAGTCCGATTCGGATATCCACGCCATCAAAAATCACCGGATCGTGGGCCGAGTTCTGATCCCTGCCGCCACCATACGGTTTGATAGAATGTCGCTCCAGCGTGTCGAGCGTCTCAACTACGCCGCCTGGGCCGCAGTCCTGAATGTGGTTGTTCGCAATGGTCATGGCAGCAAAGCCGGCGCGGCGTAAGACAGCGGCTGACTTGGGATCGACCTTGTATGAGTATTTCTTACTGGGCTCTGCTTCCTCGGATGTGGAGGCGAACGGTCCTTCAAGATTTCCCGTTATCAAACCGCTGCGCCTGAAGATCGGCTTGACCCAGGCGAGGGGATAGTCCGGGCCGAACCTGCGGATACGATGGCGCATCCGCATCCCCGTCATGACGTCTCCGACCGCAGCAAGATGGTACGGGACGATGGCGGACGATGAGAGGGACAGTTCAAGTTGATCCGGATCGATGAGATCGCCATCATCCGGAATGATGACTTCCGAAAACTTTTCGCGAATTTTGGCAACGTGGCGCTGCACGCCGTCAGAGCCGCTGAGGTGATGAGGGAGGGGCGGAACCGACGGCGCAAGCAGCATATCGGCCGCAGGCGAACTAAAGCCTATCCCGCGCTTCTCGAAGATGTCCCGGATCAGCCTCTCGTAAAGGCCGCCGGACCTCACGCGGTCCGCATGAAGCAGGCACGAGGCAAAGCTGCGTGGGGATGATCTGATCGCCCTGGTTCTGACCCGGGAAGGGGCGAATGGGCTATCGGAAAGTCGCCCAAGCTGCAAAAGGGCACCAACAACCAATTCCATGCAGGCAAATTCGTGCCCGAGAAATGCCTTGTGCAGATCCCACATCGCCCCCGCGACGGCTTGTGCGACCAGCGCCTCCTTCGGCTGCATTTCGTCATCGTCAATCCGGGCGTCATTGGCAAGGCTGTCCGCAGGCACAAACTCGGCATCGTGACGAGCATGCCAGCACCCCACGTGGGGGCTCGATAGCATGGAGGCCGCCAGGTATGTGCTCACGGCATATTCAAGGGCGCCCGGTCTGCTGAACGCGGCACGCGGTGCACGCAACCTGTCGGTCTGCACATCAGCGGTATGACGCACGACGTGAAGCCCGAACGCCTGGTATATCATGCCGGCGTCGTGGGATGGATCGCGGAGATAGGCGCCGCCTGAAATTCGCGGCAGCCACCCTTCCTCGGTGACCCCATGCCCCGGTCCAAAAAGCAACTCTCCGCAGATGGGAATTGAAAAATCGTCGAGATTTTCCATTCTTGCCGGGTAACGATATCTGGCCCCTTTGACCGGCACCCACATGCGGGTGTCTTCAGGGCTGCCCGGCCGGTTCTTCTGCCGACGTGCATTGACGATCGCCCTGACTTTCGGCAGAGGGGCCATTCCAACTGAACGAAGCACATCGTTGATGCGCTGGCTCATCGAGGAGACGTGGTAGTAGACGTTGACCTGGCCAAAGCGCGCGGCGGCCTCGCGGCTTTCCAACCCGCCGCAAACGCCACCGCCGGACGGTTTGAAAGAAAAATTGCCGTCTTCGTCGGGCGACACTTCGCCCATCTGGCCTGTCGGCCAATCCTCTTCCGTGCCTGGATGGCTGATGACGTCTACATACCGTCCACGCAGGCCGCGCCTTCCGGTGCGCTGGGAGAGATAGGGCAATTCTACCTCGGCCAGATGCACGCGGCCGCCGGTAAAGTCCGAGTCACATGGCTCCCAGACGTAAACAGAGCCAGTCGCCATATTTACTCCCCTGTAGAGGCTACTGCTTTCGCCATCATACCCATGCGCAAAGCAGTAACCGCTGCCCTGAGGATACTAGCTACCGCTTTCCATCAATTCCTGCCTATTGGGCCTCGGCCTTGTCTCTCTTCTTCCGGGTCGACCCATTGAGGGGGCTCGATGCGCTGCTGGCGTCAGTCGCCTCGCCAAGCTCCCGCCGCGCATTGTCCAGCACTTCCGCGAGCGATCCCTCCCCGATCAGCTTGAGTTCCTTCGCGACCACATTCGATTTTGTCAGCGGCCATTTGTCCAGGGAGGCTGCGCGCACGAAGCCATAGGACGACGGCATGCGGACCATCAGCCAACCCAGGTTCATCATCTCTTCGGTGAATTCTCGCACAAACCTTGCACCACCGATGCGCCGCCCGGTCAAGCGCTTGAATGTCTTGTAAGACATCCTTACGCGGGTTCGCGGCTGCCCCGCCCTGTTCTTGGTGCGCTGCAAGGTCAAGGCAACGAGTGCTGCCGCGTCGCCTTGCGAAACATTCGGTGTTGTCGTTGCTAAAACAGTATCCATGAATGCTACTCCCTTTTACCTCAGCAGAGAAACTCCTGCCTGCTGTTGAACCCCATTCGCGTAAGTTAGATTAGCTGGTGGCGACGCCATCTGGTCGAACCATGCATCCCGTTTTGCCAGATACGAAATTGCCATTGCATGCATGGCAGCCTTGAGTTGAGCTGGTCGCGACGCAAACGTGGCAGGTTCCATGACGAGATCGCCAGATCCCGATGCAAGCGTCATCTTTGCTCCGGACCCATCGGTGCTCCATCGCATCGATAGAGCCAATCCGCCGCGTTGCAGGTGTCGCCGCAAGTCAGGGCCAAACCCGGTCTCGGCGCTTGTCAAAATCAATCTTTCAACAGGCAGCGCCGACAACGCCTGGCGGGATACCAAATCTTCATTGTCGACGATAAAATAGCCACGGTTGCCGCCGCTCAGCACTGCTTTGGCCAGGTCTTCGAGGATCTTGCAATTCTCGACGTCAGTCGCCGTCACCGACACGGCGTGGCAAGCGCCCAGGCCAAGACCGTTCTCCGAGACCCTTGCTGGAGAAACGGCATAGACCAGCGCTTCCAATGAAGGATCCCTGGTCAGCATTTGCGGGGTTGCCCGCTGGCTGAATTCTTGCGGTGCGGTGTTGATGTAGGCGCCTTTCTTCGACAAGAGGCCGATCCTTCGCCCCTCTGCCATGAACCGCTGCTCGATTGCCTTTGCCACCATGCTGGTATGCCGGTCGCCAAGGACGAGCACCGTCGCAACTTCCGATGAAGCTGGATCCTCGTACATATTGGCCAGGATTATCTCGCTCACATCCCTTGCCGTGCCGGCCCGCGGCCAAAGATGAAACTCGATCCCTGGTCGTGCATTCACCTCGATGACAGTGCACCCGACGTCTTTGTGAGATTGCGCTATGTCGGGCATGATCAGATCCAAACCGGCAATACTGAGCCCAATGACCCTGGCGATGCGTTCGCACAGCTTATGATTGTCCGGATGGATGGAGTTTGTAACGTCGACCGGTACGCCTCCGCGGGCGAGGTGGCCGTTCGGCCGCAGAACCACCTGCTGCCCGGCAATGGGGACAGTTTCCATCGTAAGACGGTGCAAGGACAGGTGTCTGAGCAGGTCGTCGTCGATTTCCAGGCGCGACAGACGCCTGCCGTCCCTGTCGGGTTCCCGATTCAAATCATCGATCAACTGGCGCAGCGTTTTTTCGCCGTCGCCGGTAACCTCGGGCGGGCAACAAAGCACTGCCGCCACGACACGAAAATCGACGATCGTGGCTCGATACTCAGGGCCGGCGATGAACTGTTCCACCAACACGCCATACCGGTCGGACTGAGCCACCTGGCACGCTATGTCGAACGCGGCTTCGACAGCACGGCGTCCCCGCAGCTTGATTGAAACGCCGCGCCCCTGATTGCCTTGGGCGGGTTTCACCACCACTGATTTACCCAGCTGCTTGGCGGCCGCGACCGCCTCGGATTTGCTGCGAACCGTAAGCTGGCGCGGTACGTGCAAGCCGGCCTGCGCCAAGAGCCTATTGCCCAGCCTCTTGTCCAGGGCCACCTTCGCCGACGCAAACGATGTCGAACCGGATATCGTGGAGAAGAGCTGCTTCTGGTGCTTGCCTTGGCCGAGGAGAAGGTGGTTGCGGGCAACGAACTCGAACGGGATGCGATTCCTCTTGGCGGCGGCGACCAGCACTGCGGTCGAATTTGAAAGACGCCGTTTCTTTGCTCTTTCCAGGTTCAGTTCGCGGGCGAGGGAATACTTCGATGCCACATCCCCGTCTCGCGCCGCCTCACCGACCGCTTCAACAACAGCTGCAGCTGCCGCGCGCGACATCTGCGGATCGTCCGACTCCCAGACGATCACCGGATTGCTCTCTGCCGGATCGCTCACCAGCGTGGCCACGGTAGGAAACGAATAGAAATTCATCGCGCGGCGAAGCTCGAGATCCGCGGTCAGGATCGCATCCGCTAGATACGAGGGCACCAAAACATCCTGCTCACACTCGGGAAACAGTCCGGAAAGCACTGAGCGGGGACCGGCAGAAAAACCGGACACGCGTACAGTAGCCATTTGCCCTAAATTCAGGGTTAATTTAACGGTTGTATTCGCGTTATACATATTGAGGCCGGATAGCGTCTTGAAACCGGCAACCTCAAATGGCTCCGACTCTTCAACTGGGCATACCATAACCATACATTTTGCCCCCCTGAAACCAACTCCCATCTGCCGTTAATCGGTTTTCGATCCGATCACTTGCGTGCAACCCTCAGTTATATTATGGTTATCTAATAATTAACGCAACAAAAAAATGAACGGGGCTCAGGAGTAGACGGGGAATATAACTAAGTAAAACTTTAATAAAAAAACTAGCGTTGGGGTGGGGTGTCATGTCTGTTTGTAGAATTCAGCGCGGGCGCATGAAGAAAGCCAAGCGCGCGTTTGCCACTCGCCGGGTCGCGGCCTCGCACATGCGAACGCTCATCACCGGATCCTTGCAACCTGTGGCGGGCGATCTCGTCCTGGCTCGCGTCGACAAACTCGGCAATCACAGCAGATTGGAGCTGATCAACGGGAGAAAGGCGATCATGTTTCCCGGGGATGAGATAATCATCTGCTATGGAAACAGATACGCGCCGGACCAGTTCGAAGCCGTTATAGGTCCCGATCTTGGGCCATGTGACTTGGTGGCGGGGGGAGGCATCGCGGCGTGTGAGCTTTCCAGACACGATCGAATGCTTGCGCCAACGAAGATTACCCCTCTCGGACTGATTGGCGACAAATTCGGTCGCCGGTTGAATGTGTGGGATTACAAGGTCAGCTCGGACGACCTTCGCCCCTCTCTGCCGATTGTGCTGTCGCTCGGAACATCGATGAACGCGGGAAAGACATTGACGGCGACATCGTTGGTGAGAGGTTTCAAAAGAGCGGGGCTGAAGGTGGCCGCCCTGAAGATTACCGGAACCGGGTCCGGCGGCGACACCTGGATCGTACGGGATGCGGGCGCTGACATCGTTCTTGATTTCACCGACGCCGGGTTTGCAACCACCTATCTTGCCCCGGTGGAACTGATCGAAAAGGGCGCTTTCCGGCTGCTGAACCACGCAGCCGAAAACGGATGCGACGTTGCTGTCATCGAGATTGCCGACGGGCTGCAGCAGAAGGAAACGTCCGAGCTAATTCTGGCGGAATCGTTTCGCAGCATGGCTCTTGGCACCATATTCGCTTCCTACGACGCGATGGGTGCGAAATATGGCGTCGATACTTTGCGCGCTGCCGGCCACAAGGTGCTGGCCATCAGCGGTAGAATTGGCCGCTCGCCGCTTGGGGTGAGAGAGGCTGAGGAAGCTACCGGGCTGCATTGCTATTCCCCGTGGGATCTGCAGGACGGCGCGCTCGGTCCTGTGCTGAGAGCCTGCGCCGCAGAAAAGCTGTCCAATGGACAGAGCAACAACCCGTACCTGCGGCGCATTGCGGCATCGTCGGAGGCAGCCATGCCGATCGGCGTGGATCGAGTCCATTCTCACCAACTCCGGATTGACTTCTTGGCAAAGGTCGCGCGCGAGTTGATTGTTGCCGAGCTGGGAGAAGTAAATGGAAATGGCAGCTTGGTGATGTGGCCCAGTCCGTTCGGAGGCATTTTGGTCACTCTGCCTGAGCGGCCTTCTCAGGGTGCTGTCCCAACATTCATGTCGGTGCAGGCGCCCGCGGAACTAATAGAGGCAGCAGTGCTGGCAAAAAGCCGGGGTGCCCTCAAGGCGTCGCTCGGCGGTATCGTGCAGGCACTTGGCTGCCCTCCGCTGCCGGCCGCCCGGATGTCCAACCTGCTGAACGAAACTTGGTCGATGTTTGAGGCAGCCGATCACCATGATCGGCCTCTGCAAAACGCGCTTGAGGCGCCGCCGTTGGATGCTCATGACGACATTGATGCGGTGATCATGAATTTCTCTGGACTGTTCAATGAGCATGCCGATCAGTACTCTCCCCTCGGACGTGCGTGAAAGACGGTGCCGCGATGAACACACGAGGCAGGCGTCGGTATAGCGGCCCCCTCAGCGAAATGTGGAGAAAGTCGATACCCGGCCTTGCGGCGCTGGTGGTATTCAGCGTGTTTATCAATGCCCTGCGGTTTACAGGGCCACTTTATCTCATACAAATATTCGACCGGGTCATTTCCAGCCGCAGTGTGGAAACCCTTGTTATTCTGACCCTGGCTGCCTTGCTCGCCCTGGTAGCCGGAGTCGCACTGGAAACCATTCGCCGCCGCATGCTTTCGCGCTGGAGCGTATGGATCGAGCATCAGTTGACCAGCCAGTCCGTGAAAGCCGGATTGACGTCAGGCGTCGCCAATCCGCCGCTGCTGGCCAGCATCGAGAAAGTCGCGGGCTTTGTTGAGCGCGGGCTATCTGCCTGGCTGGACGTCGTTTGGGCACCGATTTTCCTGTTGTGCGTGTACTTCATCCATCCGGTTCTCTTTCTGATCGCAGTAGCAGCCACAGTTTTGCTGATTGGCTTAAGCCTGTTGAAAGAGAATTTCACGCGAGAGCCGCGCCAGGCGGAACGTGATGCCGTCAAGCAGGCAAAAGAGGTGTTGGTCTCGGCGGACAGACACAGAGACGTTGTCAGCGCGTTCGCAATGGCCGACGCGATTGCTGGTCGCTGGGGCAGGAACCGAGTGGACGGCTTCTTGCAGCGAGATCGGCTTAACGCCCGCGGATCGAGCCTCGATGCTGCGATCCGGGTACTGAACCGTAGCCTCTACATTATTCTGCTGGCCTCCGGCATATGGCTGTTCCTGCAAGACCAGGCGTCCCTCGGCGGGATATTTGCAGCCCGACTCATCGCCAATTTTGCCTACAGGATGGTGGACAAGGCGGTTGGAGAACTCAGGGGCCTCAGGGAAGCGCGGGAAGGATACGCAAAGATCAAGGCGGATCTGGCCAAGCCGTCGGACGAGGACCCGTCGTTGCTGCCCGGAACTCCGCGCGGCACGTTGATTCTCGATGAAGTTACGTTCAGGCACGCGGGATCGCGAGAAGACGTATTCAGGAGACTGTCGCTTTCGTTGGCGCCAGGCGAGTTGCTATTGGTCATCGGGCGCGCAGCCACCGGCAAGACAACGTTCTCCCGCCTCCTGATAGGCCTGCTGAAGCCACGAACCGGACAGATCCGCCTGGGAGACATGAACGTCACCCGGCTTCCGGATTATATCAGAGCCGAGTCCATTGGCTATTTGCCACAGCAGGTCGAACTGTTCGTGGGAACCGTCGCGCAGAATATCGCCCGGTTTCAACAAAGCTCCATCGACGATGTGGTTTCCGCGGCAAAAATTGCCGGAATCCACCAGGTTATCCTGCGCTTGAGCCAGGGCTATGACACAGTGCTTGACGACACGGTCGGACTGTCCGGCAGCGAACGGAAACGAATTGCGCTTGCAAGGGCGCTGTTTCGCGCACCGAGACTTATCGTTCTCGACGAGCCCTTCGCCAATTTTGACAGCTCATCGAGAAGGACGCTGGAAGCGGCGGTGAAGGTCATGAAGGGGTCTGGATCCTCGGTAATCATTACCATGTCGGGACAGACCAACCGTCTTGCCGGATTGGTCGACCGGACCCTGATCCTGGGCGGCCGAACGCCTGAGCTCTCCGATCCTACGGAACGCCCGGTTCGTCCCGCAAAAACTGAGTTGCGGAGCGTAAAGTGACAGTCCCGCTCGCCGTTGGCGCCAAGCAACCCGGAGACGAACCTGCGCCTTTTGGCAAGGGCTTCATTGTTCTCGGTTTCGCGATAATCACCATTTTTTCGACCCTGACCGGCATGTGGCTTGTTGCTGCTCCGATCCAGGGCGCCGTTCTGGCCAACGGGTTGGTGGAGGCAGCCTCAAACGTAAAGACGGTGCAGCATCTCGAGGGCGGGATCGTATCCGAGATATTGATTCAGGAGGGCGATCGCGTATTGCCAAATCAGGTTCTGGTACGGCTGCAGAGCACTGCTTCGACGGCCGCTGCGAACGAAATCAAGGCGCAATGGTACGAGGCGAAAGCCACCGAGGCACGGTTGATCGCCGAGAGAGATGGCAAGGACTCAATCGAAATTTCGTCAGAGTTGAAGGAGCCCGGTGCGGCCGAAGCTGTTTCCGGCCAGGAGAGTGTCTTTCGAACACGTCAGACCCTGCTCCGAGAGCGACTTTCCCTGCTGCAGCAAACGACCGGGAGCCTGCAGAAGGAGATAGAGGGCTATGAAGGGCAGGTGGCTGCGGCCACTCGGAAACTGGAGTTGATCGAGGAACAGCTGGGCGATGTTCGCGCCCTGTATGAAAAGAAGTTGGTGGTAAGAACGCGCCTGACAGATTTGGAGACTGAAAAGGCGGATGTGGGAGGCGACCTCAGCGGCTATATCGCGTCAATTGGCGTTGCCAGGCAAAAAATGGAGGAGACGAAATTCAAGGTTGCTGAACTTAGCGCATCCACGGCAGCCGACATTGTCGCTGAGCTTGGGGTGGTACGCGCCAAGATATATGAATCCGCTCAACGAATAGCCGCTGCCGATGACGTGAAGACACGAACCGAGATCCGCGCCCCCATCGGAGGCACCATAGTGGGGCTCAAGATTCACACCATTGGCGGGGTGATAGCAGCGGGCGATCCACTGATGGATATCGTGCCCCTTGGGGACAACTTCGTCGTGATTGCCAACGTCGACCCGCTCGACGTCGACCAGGTGAAAGTGGGGTTGCACGCGACCATCTGGCTCAGCGCTGTGGGCAGGCGGTATCAGCAGCCCATGAACGGTGATGTTCGCACCCTTTCAGCAGACCGGCTGGTGGATCCACGGACCGGTCAGGCATTTTATGCGGCTCGCATCGTTCTGACACCTCAGTCCTTGAAGGCAACGCCGGTAGCGTTGCAGGCTGGAATGAGCACGCAGGTCATGATCGAGACCGGGGCGAGGTCGGCGTGGGAATATCTCAGCGCTCCTGTCTACGCCGCCATGGGACGAGCTCTTCGCGAATAGACCGAGCGTCGGGTCTACGGCGGCTTCGTCAGGCTGGTAATGCGAGTGAGCCGCCGGCGCCGCTTGGCGGTCAATCCGTCCAGTTCGCGAGCAGCGTGGCGGTGCTGGCAAGGGCGATCTGCTGCGGCATTCGCGGCAACAGAAGGTCTATGGTCGCCTTGTGGGATTCCAGCGACCCACTGGTCACGGCATCCTTCACCACGATTATCCGGTACCCTCTGTCGATGGCGTCGAAGACCGTCGCGAGCACGCAGACATCTGTCTCCACGCCGGTGACGACCAGTGTATCGACATTGCGGGCGACGAGCCGGTCCGCCAGCCCACTGACGCCGAACATTGAGTAGGTCGGCTTGTCCAGAGTTTCTGCCTGGCGCGCCAACACGGCAAGCGGCTCGATCACGTCGACCAGGCCGGGGTCGCTCGACCATGCTTGCACTATTCCCGACCAGTGCTGGTAGTAGCTACGCCAGTTGCCTTCGGCCGCGTCGGGCGTTTCAGGCACGGTGAAGCGCGCGAAGATCGTGCGGCCGGGCTTGGCCTCGATGATCCTGGCGATATTGGGCACAATGTCGGCCAGCGTCGGTGTATGCCATTCCGTTTTTTCAGCGAACAGGCGCTGCATGTCGATGCACAGATGAACGGCATTGGGGCCGATGCGTAAGGTTTCGGTCATGCCGCCGCCTCGAGCGGAACAGTATGCAAAGGCGACCATGTCAGTTCCACAACGTCGCCAACCGAATGCGGCCTGGCATCGCTGTTCTGGGCGAAGATCTTGAAGCTGAGCCCGTCGAAGGCCGCCTCGTAGGTCAGTGCCGTTCCCGCATAGACCGATGACGATATCGTTGCGCTGACGCGGTTGCTGCGATCGGTGTCTTTGCCACCACGTGCCGCGTCCCTGATGACAATCTTTTCCGGCCGCACCGCGACAGTCGCTTCGCTTCCCGTGGCGGGCAGCGGTGCGTCGACGGCCACGGTCGATCCGTTGGCAAGCCTGATGCCGCCTGCAACGACCGTGCCAGTGAGGAAATTCGTGTCGCCCAGAAATTCCGCCGCGAAACGGGTCTTCGGCCGCTCGTAGACCTCTGTCGGCGCGCCGATCTGCACGATGCGGCCGCGGTCCAGGATCGCCACCTTGTCCGACAGCGTCAGCGCCTCTTCCTGATCGTGGGTGACGAAGATGGTGGTCAGGCCGCTTTCCTTCTGGATGCGGATCAGCTCCACCTGCATCTCCTGGCGCAATCGGCGGTCGAGCGCGGAAAGCGGCTCATCCAGCAGAAGCACGCTCGGCTTGGTGACGATCGCCCTGGCCAGCGCCACACGCTGCTGCTGGCCGCCCGACAATTGCTTGGGTTTGCGGTCGCCGAAACCGGGCAGGCGCACAAGCTCGAGCGCGCGCTCGACCTGCTTGCGCGACTCCTCGCCCTTGATGCCACGGCGCGCCAGCCCGAACGCCACGTTTTCGTTCACCGTCATATGCGGGAATAGCGCGTAGGACTGGAACACCATGCCGATGTTGCGCGCCCAGACCGGGGTGCGCGTGACATCGTTGCCGCCGATCGCGACATTGCCCTGATCCGGGATGATGAACCCGGCGATGATGCGCAGCAGCGTGGTTTTGCCTGACCCGGATGGTCCGAGCAGGCTGGTGAAGGACCCTTGCGTGAAGTCCGTGGAAATGTCGGTGAGGACGGGAACCGAGCCGTAATTCTTGGCGATCGAACGGACTTCAACGTTTGTCACTGACGCCTCCCGGCTTTGCGAACAGGGCGAAGATCACGATGACCGCCATCGAACCGACCAAAAGGATGGTCGAGATGGCGTTGATCTCCGGGGTGAAACCCTTGCGGATTGCCGAATAGATCTGCACCGGCAGGGTCGAGAATCCGGGCGTGGCAAGGAAGTACGAGATGACGAACTGGTCGAGCGAGACGGCGAAGGCAAACAGCGCAGCACCCAGAATGCTTGGATAGAGCAGCGGCAAGGTGATCGAGAAGAAGGCGTGTACCGGCGTCGAACCGAGGCTCATCGCCGCTTCCTCGAGATCGGCGCGCACGGTCTGGAAACCCGTGCCGACGACCAGCACCACATAGGGGATGGCGAGCGCGACATGGCCGATCAGCAGCGCGTGCAGGCCGCGGCCGATGCCGCTGTAGAAGAAGAACACCAGCATCGCCGTCCCGGTGATCAGCCAGGGAATGGCGATCGGTGGCAGCAGCATCAGCTGAAGCAGCGTTTTGCCGCGAAAGGTTCGCCGCGACAGCGCGACGGAAGCCATCGTGCCGAGCACCGTGGCGATGATCGACGTGGCGACCGCGATCCAGATGCTGTTGATGCCGGAATTGACGAGCGGAGCGTTGCCGGCAAGCGCCTGATACCAGCGGGTCGAGAAGCTGAACGGCAGTTCGTAGAGCGGGGATTCGTTGAACCCCATCGCCATCATCACCAGGATCGGCAGATAGAGGAAGGCGAGGATGGCGGCGATGTAGAAGCGGGCGGCGATCTTCATCTTGGCATCCTCACAAGGCCGTGCCGCGGCGCAGCACGCCGGAGAAGGTGGCGAAGATGCCGAGGACGACGGCAAGCATGGTGAAGGACAGCGCGGCGCCGAGCGGCCAGTTGAAGGCTTGCGTGAACTGGTCCTCGATCACCGTGCCCATGGTAACGCCGACGCGGCCGCCCAGGATTCTCGGTTCCATGAACGAGCCGATTACCGGTACGAAGATCAGGACCGATCCTGAGATCAGGCCAGGCGCGGCCATAGGCAGCAGGATCTTCCAAAGGATCGTCCACCAGCGCGCGCCAAGGCTGCTGGCGGCTTCGACGATGGTGTTGTCGATGGTCACCAGCGCGATGTAGCAGGTCAGGATCATGTAGGGCAGATAGCCATGCACCAGGCCGACCACGACAGCCTGCCGCGTGTAGAGGAATCCGACCGACCCGGCGCCGGGCCAGACCGAATGGATCGCATAGTCGAGAAAGCCGCCTTCGCGCAGCACCATGGTCCAGGAAAACACGCGCACGAGACCGTTCGTCCAGAACGGCAGCAGCACCAGGATCAGCAGGGTCTCGCGCACCTTGCCCTCGGTGGCGCGCACCAGCGCCAGGGCGGCAAAGAAGCCCAACACCGCGCAGAAAAACGTCGTCCAGAAGCCCATCAGCAGGGATTGCCAGGCAACGCCGAGCAGATAGGGTTGATCGACAAAGGCCCGGTATTGCTTGAACGTGAAGGCGATCGGGGCCTTGCCCATCGGCGTCGCGGTCAGGAAACTGAACGCGAACATGGTGCAGAGCGGCAGGAACACCGCAAGCGTCAGCCAGCCATAGGTCGGCACCAGCAACGCAGCCGTCGACGCCCATGGCGGCAACGGCCTGCGCGAGCCGCCAGGCTCGCGCAGTTGGGTGGAACCGGCAGGATCAAGCGGCATAGAATGCCTTGACCTCTTGCCAGATGTTGTTGAACGCCTCGCGCCGATCGTCCGGCAGAGCCGACTGCAGCGTCATGGTCTTGAGGTACTCAGGCTTGTGGATAAGCCGATTCAGGTCGTCCGCGGGAAGCTTTTCCATAGCCGCGGAGTTGGCCGAAGCGGGGGCGCCGACCTTGGTCGCCCACTCGACATAGAATCCCGGGTCGATCATGTAGTCGATAAAGGCGAATCCCGCGTCTTGCTTGGTGCTGGTCGCCGGAACCGACAGGCTGTCCAGCCAGCCGATCCCGCCTTCCTTGGGCACCACAAATTCGACCGGCAGCTTGCTGATGCGCCTGGAGCGGACGGATGCCCCGGACCAATAGACGGAAAGGTCGAACTCCTTGGCCGCGAAAGACTTGTTCCACTGGTCCTCGCTCGACCACAAAAGCTTGACGTTCGGCTTGAACGCCTTGAGCTTCTCGGTGACGGCGGCGAGGTCGGTGGGGTTGTTCATATCCTGACCGGACAGCAGCGCGCCGATGGCGATCCCCGTTACGGCATCGTCGAAGAGCGCCACGCGGCCTTTATGCGACGGATCTGAGAGCGCCGCGTAGCTGTCGGGCTTTGCATCGCCTTCTCGGGTGGCGAGCGCGGTGATACCCCAGACCCAAGGCACACCATAGACCTTGCCGGCAGTGTTGAGGTTCGGATGATTGCGCAGCTCAGGCGACAGGCCGCCGGCGTTCTGGAGCTTGCTGAAGTCGATCTCCGTAAGCAGATCCTCGCCGGCCGCCTGTTGGGAACGCGCGCTGTTGATCAGCACAACGTCGTAGACGCCGGGATTGGTTCTCAGCTTGGTCAGCATTTCCGCTTCCGAGCTGAAATAGTCGTGCACCACCTCAATTCCGGTTTTTTCGGTGAAGGCCTTCACCGCCCAGGCCTCGTCGGTGCCGTAGCCCTGCCAGTTCAGAACCGTTATGCTGGTCGCGGCCCGTGCCAGCCTCGGCCGAGCCAAACCGGCCGCTGCGGCAGCGCCCATGATCGTCAGAAAACTGCGTCGTGTCTGTTGCATGTTCTTCTCCCATTTTTGTTAGTGTACAAACAAACTTCGAGATGGCTTAATTGTCAAGTGATCTCTAATTCGCCCACTGCCGCCCGCTCCGCTCATCATCGACCCAACGGAAATGTCACATGCTCAAAAACGCCAATGTGCCCGCCAAAAGTGCCTGGAACACGTGGTCGGAACGGCCGGGCGAGATGGTGTTCCTGCCGCTCGGCGCACGCATCACGCCAGTGCTGTTCTCGTCGGGGGCGCGCAAGGCGACAACCATCCGCCCGCCCGCCGAAATTCGCTTCGGACGCCACGGCCTCCATGGCGAGGCCATCGATTTCGAGACCACGCATGGCGGCACGCGGCTCGAATTCTCCTACGCGAAACGCGATCCCTTCTGCATCGAAGGAAGCTGGTCGGTGCGTGAAAAGCAGGAGTGGGGTCTGCGCTACTGGGTCGTGATTTGCCTGTCGGCTGAGAATGGGGAAGAGGTCACCTACAGCCATGAAGATGGCGCCGCGACCCTGGCCGTCGGACAGCGATACGTGTCGTTGGTTTCGCGCGACGCACCGGTCCAGGTGACCGGTCACGACAGCATCGAAGCCCTGGTCGCCGACATGGACGCCAACGGTTATTTCGATCTCTCGAGCCGTTCGAATTCGGCAAAGGTGATCGCGCTGCGCTTCAATCTCGAAATGATGCCCCAGGCCCGGTTTGCCGCGGCGGTGGCCGACAGCCGTGCGCTTGCGGTGAAGACAGCGAAGGGAGCGTTGGTGACAGACGCGGCATCCACCGCGCCGCTTCACACCGGGCGCAACGAGGGCGCGCTCGACGCGGTCCGCGACGTGATCGGCTGGAACACGCTTTATGACCGCATCAATGCCCGCCCTTACACCGCGATCAGCCGCATCTGGAATCTCGGCGGCTTCGCCGTCTGGTTCAACGACCAGACGTTCGCGGCGCTGATGGCCGGTCTTTTCGATCCGTCGCTGGCACGTGAAAATTTCCACGTCGCCATGGCCAGCGCGACCCCGCAGGGCAATTTCGCCTGCTTGCTGACCTCGCGCGATTCCTGGGTCGACCGCAGCCAGGCGCCGCACGGCGCCTTTATCACGTGGACGATGTATCTGCGCAGCCGGGACCGGTCGTTGCTCGAAAACGCCTACGGCCCATTGCTGCGCAACAATCGATGGTGGCGAGCCAGCCGCGATCCGGACGGGCGCGGTCTGGTTTCCTGCGGCACCTCGGATGTTGGCGACGCCCTCTACAAGGGCACGGCTTTCGGCGCGCGGAACGAAACCGGCATGGACAATTCCGCAACGCATGATGAGGCGGTCTACGATCCCGTCACACGCTCGCTTTCGACGTTTGACGTCGGGCTCAACTGCGCGCTGGCGCTCGACACCGAAATGCTGGGAAGGATTGCCCGCGAGCTCGGCTACGTCGACGATGCCGCAAGCTTCGAGACGCTCGCGCAGGATACGCGCGACAAGATCCGGACCGAATTGTGGGATGAGGCGCGCGGGCTGTTCGCCAACCGGCAGCGCAACGGCGGCTTCGTCTCCAGCGTCGGTCCGACAAGTTTCTATCCGCTGCTGTGTGGCGCAGCCAGCGAGGCGCAGGCAGCCCGGCTTCTCGACTACCTCGCCGATCCCGTGACATTCGGCGGGCAGTTCGTTCTGCCCAATGCCTCGCGCAACGATCCCGCCTACAAGGAAAACGTCTATTGGCGCGGGCGCATCTGGGCCAATGTCAACTTTTTCGTCTGGCAAGGACTGCGCCGTTATGGGTTCGAGCAGGAGGCGGCCGAGCTTGCTCGCAAAAGCCTTGCCATGTTCGAGCAGTCCTGGACGACCGCGCGGCTTTGCGGTGAGAACTACAATGCCGAAACCGGCGAGATCGTCGATCAAGGCGACGCCGATCCTTTCTACACCTGGGGCGCCATGCTGCCGCTCCTCGGCGTCTGCCAGGTCATGGACATCGGCCCGTGGCATGGATGGGAGTTGGCAAATAATGGCGAAGCGGTGCGGCTGGGGCCGCTGTCGAGCCCCGCCGGTGATGTCGTTGTCACGGTCGAAGCGGGGACGCTCACGCTCTCGGCCAGGGGCGCTGTGCTGTTTTCCACCGATTGCAGGGGCCGCATCAGCCAGATTGTCGTGGAACGTGGGCTGCTGTCGGTCCGTTTCCCGGAGGGCTGCTCGGGCAGCTTCCGGCTCGGGCCGGACATGGCCGCGCGCCTGGTGTCAGCGCGCCTCGATGGGCAGGAGATCGCGACGGTGCTCGACGACGGGTGCCGCGTCATGGATTTGTCGGGGGCAGGGGCCGGCGCACGCCTTGACTGCCACCTCTCACTAACCCCGTGAGCGGCAAATTGCTTGACGGGCCCGAATGGTTTCGCAAGCCGGGGCCGGATTTCTGGCCGGCGGTCTTCTGGTTCTGGCACCGCATTCCGAGCGCATCGGAAATTCGCCGGCAGCTGGCGGATATCAGCGAAAAAGGCGTCGGCACGGTGATGATCCAGGCGCGCCGCGCACTTGCGCTCGAATCCTATCTGTCGCCTGCGTATATGGATGCGTATCGCGATGCGGCCGCCGAGGCCCAGCGGCTGGGCCTCAGGGTCACCATCTATGACGAGTATGGCTGGATGTCGGGCCATGGCGGAGGACGCACCGTCAATGGTGCAGATCATCTGCGCGAGCGCCATCTGTTCTGGACGAGCGGGGTCGTGCAGGGCGCGCGCACCGAACTCACGATTTCAAACATCCACTCACCGTTTCTCGATTTCCTCGGCGAGGCCGGCCGCACCTGGTGCTACGAGGACGGCGTGCCGCGCTGGCGTGACTGGCAAGTCGTGCTGGCCGTCTCGCACCCGGACGACCAGTCGGCGATTGCGGCCGAAAGCGCCGTCTGGCCGGTAACGGGCACCATCAACATCGAGCAAACCGGTGATGCCGCGTGCCGCATCGTGATCGAGCATGATGGCGCCGTTGCGGCTGGCAGCGCTGTCACCGTCTTTGCATCGGCGCGCTGCCTGACCTCCCGGCTCATCAACTATCTCCTGCCGGAAGCGGCGCAACGCTTCGCCGACACCGTCTATGCGCCGCTGCTGGACGCCGCCGGTGGCGCGGCGGACGGCTTCTTCTTCGACCATCCCTATGCCGGCTTCCACGTTTGGGACGAGCACCATGGCAATCTCGGCAACAGCCTGCTCTGGGACGCCGCCGACCCGGCCGACGCCATGCAATTGCTGTCGCTGCTGCGCGACGTCGGTCCGCACACGGCCGCGCTGCGGGCCGGCTTCTTCGAAGCCTATGGAAGGCGCTTGCATGACGCCTTCTTCGGAACTCTGTCGCGCTGGGCAGCCGAGCGCGGCGTCGGCTTTACCGGACACGAACTTCTGACCCATGTCGGCGCCTGGGGACTGCACGCCGGCCTCAAGGGATTCGATCCGCGCAGCATGCCGGGCGTCGACTATTTCGGCATCGACGCCTATCGCAGCACGACGGCGGTCGACGCAGCCGACTATGCGCCGCAGCTTTCCGCCAAGCTTGGCGACAGCGTGGCGCGGGCGCATGGCCGCCGGCGCTGCATGATCGAACAATATTCGACCGGGCGGGAGACCGGCGCGACGGGCCTTGCCGGCCAATGGGGTCTGACGGCCGAGCGGTTTCGCGCGCAAGCGATCCGCCACATGTTGTTTGGCGCGCGGCAGATCCTGCTGCACGCCTGTAACGTCACCGATGGCGACAAGGGCGACGGGCTGCTCAGCGCCCGTTTCGACTTTCCGCCGGCCTTCAACTTCGAGCCGTGGTGGCAGGATTGCCCGGCGATCTTCGCCGAACTGGCGCGGCTCTCGGCCTTTCTGGAGGATGGCGAAGCGCTGCGGCCAGTGGCGCTTTTCTATCCGCTCGAGACGATCCGTGCAGAGGCGATGGTGTCGGCCTGCGGAGACCATTTCGGCTGGTGGGCGGAGGCGCTGGCGCGCGCCGGTATCGGCTATGACATTGTCGACGAGCGCATGCTCGGCACAGTGCTGGGTGGAAAGCCGCGCTACGCGACGCTGGTGCTGCCTGCTGTGACGACGCTCGCCTCAGCTGACACGGCCGAGACCATCGCCGCTTTCGTGCGAAATGGCGGCCGGCTGCTGGCGACCGGCCCGCTGCCGCACAAGACCAGAATGAAAGGCGAGGAGCCGTCCTGCGCCGCGCCTTTGACCAGCGTTGCTGCGGGTGGGCGTGTCGTGCATCTGCCGGATGCGGCACAGCAAGATATCGCCCGCCTTGTGGCGGCCGAGCCGCGTCCGCTGCCCGCCATCAGCTTCGAAGATGGTCCTTCCTGGAGTTCGGTGTCGCGGTGCGGCGACAGCTGGCGGCTGGCAGCGTTCAACGACCAGGCGACCGCGCGGCGGCTCAACATCCGCCTCGCCGAGCCGACACCGGACATCTCGTTGTGGAATCCCGACACGGGTGAAGTGGCCGTCGCGCCATGCACGATGGTCGACGGAACACTGACCCTCGATGTTGGTGCCCAGCGTCTGGTGTGTCTGTCGATCCGGAATGGCGACCCGGCATCGAACAGCGCGGTCGATGCCGGAGGGCATCACCACACGGCGCATGCTGATGTGCCGGCGCCGATCGTCCTTTCCGATGGCTGGACGCTGGAGATCGACGGCGGTGGACCGATTTCGATTGCGGTCGATCACGGATGGGAGGCTCAGGGCCATGCCACTTTCGCCGGCACCGGAGTCTACCGCCGGCGCATAAACCTGCCTGAACTCGCCGACGGTCTCGTCTGGCATCTGCTGCTGCCGGGTCTGCATGAGACCGCGGAGCTTTGGCTCGACGGCGCGTTTGTAGGCCGGCATGTCGCGGGAGAAGCGCGCTTCGCCCTGCCTGTCTCGCGGGGCGAGGTGGCAGTCGAGCTTCGCGTCAGGAACACGGCGGCAAATCGTTATTATGCAGGCACGCCCTTTTGGGACGGCACGCCCCTGCCCTCGGGACTGACTGCGGCACCATGTCTCTGCGCCGGTCGCCAGAGCTTGGTTGCCAATCCAGGAGCAGCCACTGAAACTGCATCGCGTTGGGGAACCGAATGAGAATTCGCGCATGAACATCGAGGGTGCCTGCGATCCACGCTTTGCCGGTGTGCGCGACGCGTTTGCTACGGGTTTCGCGCAAGGGCTGGAGCATGGCGGCGGCGTGTCGGTCGTGGTCCATGGCAGGACCGTCGTTGATCTGTGGGGCGGTCATGCCGATGCCGCGCGCACTCGTCCATGGCGGCAGGACACGCTGGTCAATGTCTGGTCCTGCACCAAGGGCGTTGTGGCCTTGGCCATCGCCATGTTGGCGGAGCGCGGCAAGCTCGATTATGCCGCCCCCGTTGCGCGCTACTGGCCGGAATTCGCGGCCGGCGGCAAGGAGCGCATCACGCTCGATCAGGTGATGTCGCATCAGGCCGGGCTGAACGGTCTCGCCGTGCCGATGGACGAGGCTGGGCTGCTGGCATGGACGCCCTTTGTCGATGCACTTGCCGCCATGTCGCCGCTGTGGGAGCCCGGCAGCCGCTGTGTCTATCACGCCCTTACCTACGGCCACCTTGCCGGCGAAGTGCTGCGCCGCGTCGATGGACGAAGCATGGGCCGCTTCATCGCGGATGAGATCGCAGGCCCGCTTGGCGCCGATTTTCATGTCGGTCTGCCGGCCAGCGAGGATGCCAGGGCCGCCGAGATGATTGAAGGTCCAAAGACTTCGGACTGGGTCGAGTTCGTCCGCGCCTCGCCCTTTCCCCATGCAGGCGATAATCCGGCACCCCGGGCACTGGCGCCCAACGATCGCGCCTGGCGCGCCGCCGAAGTGCCGGGCGGCAATGGCCAGTCGACCGCACACGCGCTGGCGCGCATCTGCGGCATGATGGCGGCCGGCGGCGTTTGGGAGGGCAAGTCTCTGATCGGCTCTACCGCAATCGAAGAAGCAGCAAGACCTCGCATTCGCGGCATGGACGACAGCTTCGCGTTGCCGACAGCCTTTGCCGCCGGCTACCAGATGGAGGATCCCACCTATGCCGGGCGCGCGTCGCCGCAAACGTTCGGCCACAGCGGCTGGGGCGGCGCCATCGGCTTTGCCGATCCTGCCGCCGGTGTCGGCTTCGGCTATGTCACCAACCGTATGCTCGGTTTCGACGACATGGACCCGCGCCGCAAGGGTGTGATCGACGCCGTCTACGACGCGCTTTGATGCGAGCCATCGAGGGGAATTTTCCCGCCTCGGCGGCACGTCTCGATCTGATGGGCTCGAAAGCCTTTCCGGGCGGCGCGGTGGGCGCAGATCTGTCGGGCGGCGCCAACCGTCCGACTCGCAATTTGGACTTATGCAAACTAATTTCGGACTTCAGATTATATATAGTCCGGGTTTGGCTCGGTATCTTGGCATCATCCACAACGAAGGAGATTGCCATGAAGACCGCTTTTGTCACCGGAACCTCGTCGGGCTACGGCCTCGCAACCGCCAGGCTTTTTCACGCTGAAGGCTGGAACGTCATCGCCGCCATGCGCACGCCGCGCGAGGATGTGCTGCCCAAATCCGACCGCATCCATATCGTGCCGCTCGACGTCACCAATACCGACAGCATCAAGGCAGCGGTCGAAGCGGCCGGCCCGATCGATGTGCTGGTCAACAATGCCGGCATCGGCATGTTCGGCGCCTTCGAGGCGACGTCGATGGACACGGCGCGCCAGATTTTCGAGACCAACACCTTCGGTGTCATGGCCATGATCCAGGCGGTGATCCCGCAGTTTCGCGCCCGCCGTTCGGGCACGCTCATCAATGTCACCTCCAGCGCCGTGCTGGCGCCGATGCCGCTGGTTGCCATCTACACCGCCAGCAAGACGGCCATTGACGGCTTCACTGCCTCGCTTGCCAACGAGCTCAATCATTTCGGCATTCGCGTGAAAATGGTTCAGCCGGGCTACGGGCCGACGACGGCTTTCTCCCGCGACGCCGCATCCTACATCGAGCGCTTCATTCCCGAAGCCTATGCCGCCTATGCCGGCGAAATCTTCGCGGAGATGACCCGGCCGATGGCGCACACCGTGCCTGAAGACGTTGCCGAAATCGTCTGGAAGGCCATGCACGATGTGTCAGCCACGATCAGCTTTCCCGCCGGACCCGATGCGGTGGCGTTGAGCCAGGCACGGTGTGCGGCGGCTGCCTAGTTCCGTCGGCGTGTCTGCCGCGCTGGCGACGTTCTCGCCAAGGTGCGGCAGAGGCTCATTGCCGCGGTTGCCGAGCCGCTGCCCGCTTGGGTTCTCGGCCTGAACGCAGAAGTTTCTCTTCCTTGTCGCTCACCAAAGAGCGAATTCCTGTGAACACCAGGGTGATGGCCTCGTCGCGTCCGATATCGTCGGCGACCGCCTTGCGCAGCCAGAGCCCGTCGAGCAGGGCAGCGATGATCAAGCTCGCCTCGTGCAGGCGCGCGGCATCGAACATCCCACCAAACACCGAGGCCAGGTTGGAGCGCAGCCGTCGGTGGAACACGCGTTGGAGGCGGGCATATTGCTCGTTCACGCCGGCTTCGGCGCAGACGGATATCCAGGCGCTGGCGATGGGACGGGTGAAAGCCTGCGCGGGAAAGTTGCCCTCGACGATCGCTTCCAGCCGCGCCCAATGGGTCTGGGCTGCAGTCAGCCGCGCGATGACGTCTTCCATCAGCAGGCGGTTGTTGTAGCGCACCATGCCGAACAGGACTTCGTCCTTGCCCTTGAAATAGTAGGCGAGAATGCCCGGCGACATGCCAGCCTCGCCGCATATGCGGGCCGAGGTCATGCCTTGCAGCCCATGCTCAAGGAACACGCGATGCGCGGCCGCGATCAACTCGACGCGCCTTATGTCTTCGATTCTGGTTCGCTTGCCGTGAGTCGCCATTTCCCTTTCTACCAAATAAGATTTTTGTATGCTCATACAAGATTCTGTATTGACATATAGCACGGACGCCATAGCGTTGGCTGGCAGTCGTCTCATCAAGAAAATGGGGAACCAAGAATGCGTACGACAGTCATCTTTGCCTTGCTTTCGGGGTTGATCGCTTCGCCCGCCATCGCCGCTGATGCGGCGCAGTGCCAGAAGGTCCGCATGGCGGATCTTGGCTGGACTGACATTGCGCTTACCAACACCACCGCCGAGGTCATCCTCGACGCCCTGGGCTACGACGCCTCGCAGACCTTGCTCGGCCTCGGCGTCGCCTATTCGGCGCTGAAGGAAAACGACATGGATGTGTTTCTCGGCAACTGGCGGCCGGTCCAGGACGAGGAGTACAAATCCTACTTCGATGAGGGATCGGTCGAAGTGCTGGGCGTCAACCTCGAGGGCGCCAAATACACGCTCGCCGTTCCGCAATATGTTGCCGACCAGGGGGTCAAAAGCTTCGATGATCTCGCCGCGCACGCCGACAAATTCGGCAGCAAGATCTATGGCATCGAGGCGGGCTCGAACAAGCCCTTGCTCGACATGGTGGCGGCCAACCGCCATGGGCTCGGCGAGTGGCAGATCATCGAGTCCAGCGAGGCGGCAATGCTGACGCAGGTCGCAAACTCGGTGGCGGACAAGGGCTGGGTCGTGTTCCTGGGTTGGGAACCGCATCCGATGAACCTCGACTACAAGATCACCTATTTGTCGGGCGGGGATATCGAGTTCGGCCCGAATTTCGGCGGCGCCACGGTCCGCACCATCGCCCGCAAGGGCTTTTCGACGGAATGCCCCAACGCGGCCAAGCTGTTTGCCAATCTGGCCTTCGATCTCACTTACGAAAACTACGGCATGCGGATGATCCTGGGGGAGGGAAAGTCCGCCGACGAAGCCGCCCGCGAGATGATCAAGCGCAATCCCGACAAGCTGACGAAATGGCTGGACGGTGTCTCGACCTTTGACGGTCAGCCAGGCCTGCCGGCCGTGAAAAGCGCGCTGGGTCTCTAGATGAGTGAGAGCATGCTGGCCGCCGTGCTGGAGACAGTGGGTCAGCCGCTGCGCATCATGAGCGTGCCGCGGCCGAAACCCGGTCCAGGAGAAATACTGGTCCGCCTGGAAGCCAGCGGCATATGCCATACCGATGTGCATGTCTGGCAGGGCCACGTACGGCCGGCGTCAGGGCAGCTGACGACAATTCTCGGCCATGAGGGCGTGGGCAGGGTGGTTCAACTCGGCGCCGGTGTTTCGGGCTGGCGCCTCGGCGAGCGTGCCGGCGTGGCCTGGCTGCACGACACGTGCGGCCACTGCGACGAATGCCACGCCGAAATGGAGTCTTTCTGCCAGCACCAGCGCGCACACGGCTTCGATGTTGCAGGCACCTTCGCCGAACATGTCGTTGCCGATGCACGCTTTGCCGCGCGCCTGCCGGAGGAGGGCGATGCGGCGGCACTGGCGCCGCTGATGTGCGCGGGCCTGACCGCCTTCGGCGCCGTGCAGCGGGCGGGGGTCAAAGCTGGAGAGATTTGTGCCGTCTTCGGCTGTGGCGGCTTGGGACTCTATGCCATCCAGATCGCCCGGCGGCTTGGCGCTGTGGTCGTCGCCATCGACAAGGATGAAGCCAAGCTTCGTCTAGCAGGCTCGCTTGGCGCCGAGCACACGCTTCTTGCCTCGCCAGAGCTGGCCGACAACTGGCCGGCAAATTTGCGTGCGCATGTCTGCATCAATTTTGCGCCGACGCCGGCAAGCTGGGATGCCATGATTGCGGCGATCCGTCCGCGCGGCAGGATCATCGCCGCGGCCATGGTCTCGCAACCGGTGCCGCTCAACCAGGAGTGGCTGACCGCAAGCGGTGTCTGGATAACTGGGACAAGCGTCGGCACACGCGCGCAGATGCGCGAGCTGATCCAGTTGCATGAGGCGCAGCCCTTCGAGGCCCAGGTCCAGCGCGTCACGCTGGCCGAGGCAACCGACGCATTGGCCCGGCTGAAAGCAGGCAACGCCGAGGGGCGGCAGGCGATCGTCTTTGGTTCCGACAGCTGGTGCTGACATCGGAGCGTCGCGGCGAGCACGTTGGAACGAAGACTGTCGACAATTGACGGCTGGCCATTTGTTTGTAAAAGTCCATTTAATGGTCGATCCGCTTTCCGAAATCATTGAACTGCTCCGGCCTCAGGCCGTGTTCACAAAGGGCATCAGCGGCGCTGGCCGCTGGGGTGTTCGCTATGGCGATTTTGGCCATCCGAGCTTCGCCATCGTGATCGAGGGCGCGTGCCGATTGGCTGTCGACGGGCAACCGGCACTGACACTGGAGGCCGGCGATTTCATCCTGCTGCCGAAGACGCCGGGCTTCACCATGACCGGCTTTGAGCCTGTCATCCCCGAGCTCATCGATCCGCATGTTGCTGCCTTGACGGCGGAAGGCGAGGTTCGCCATGGCGACCAGGATGGTCCGCCAAGCGTGCGCATCCTTGGCGGCTATTTCGTCTTCGACAGCGAGGATTCCGGGCTGCTGGTTTCGCTTCTGCCCGACCAGGTCCATGTCCGCGGCGTCGAGCGCCTGTCGATCATGGTGAAGCTGTTGATCGAGGAGGCCGCCCAACGCCAGTCAGGGCGCGAGCTGGTGCTGACCCGGCTGATCGAGATCCTGCTGGTCGAATCCTTGCGGCTGACGCAGACGCGCACTGCACCCGCCGGACTGCTGCGTGGCCTGGGCGATGTCCGGCTGGCCGAAGCCATCCGGCAGATGCATGCCGATCCGGCTCGTCCCTGGACGATGGCGGAACTGGCAAAGGAAGCAGCACTCTCCCGCTCGGCATTTTTCGACCGCTTCAGCCGCAGCGTCGGCGTGCCGCCGATGGAATATCTGCTGGCCTGGCGCATGGCGCTCGCCAAGGACATGCTGCGCCGGCAGGAGGTCGACATCGCCGACGTCGCCGAGCGCGTCGGCTACGGTTCGGCCAGCACCTTCAGCACCGCCTTCAGCCGCCATGTAGGCCAGTCGCCCGGCCGCTACGCCAAGGCGACGGCGCACTAGCCAGTGATGCGGGCCGCCGCTCGGTAAGCTCTCGATTTTCAGAAGGTTGATGCAGACCGGCTTCTGCCAGTGCCGGGCATCGCATGCCTTTCGGGCCGGCGGCGTTGCCAGAAGGCGGTGTCCCAGCGTGCCGCGGCGGCGTAGTGGGCTTCGAGCGCCGGGACGTAGTCGGCAAAGCCCTGCGCAGCAATCATCGCGTATCGCCTGCGTGCGAGTTCGTCGCGGCCGTCGATCATGTCCGACGCGGCGTAGGCGGCGAGGATGCCTGAGCGCAGCGCGTGCACGATGCCGCGCGACGACAGCGGATCGGCGGCAAACAGGCAGTCGCCCGCCGCGACCCAGCGCTCGCCGGCGGCCGGCTCGATCGTTGCCGTACCCGCCGACTTCACCGTGACAGAGGTTTCGCGCGCGCCATCAGGCAACAGCGGTACGATAAACCGTGTCGCCGCCAATGCGCGGTACCAGGATTTCGGGTCGCGCAACGCGCTGCCGAGGTCAGGATCGGTGAGGCACGCCACCACCCGGCTGCCACAGGGCAGGTCGGCGCTGTACCACCAGCCTTCGGGGCGTGCTTCGATGACCATCCGGCAATCGCCCGGTGCGCGGTCGAAGAAGCGTGTGTAGGCCGCAAGGTGCGCATGCACATGAAGCGTCGCGCTGAAGGATCGTGCCAGCGTCCACCTGCGGCCGGTCGCCCAGATCACGGCGTCCGCGAGGACGTCCCCATCGGCGAGTTCGAGACGCCAGCCCTGGCCTTCACGCACCGCCGAACGCCCCGCGCAGCCGAGCCGAACGTCTACGCCTGCCGCCGCTGCTGCCTCCACCAGCAGCCGGTCGAACCGCGCCCGGTCGAGTTGCCAGCCGGCGCCCTGGGCGGAGAATATGCTGGGCCGCTCGCTCGGCGCATCGTCGGCCCAGGCCGAAACGACCGCGCGGCTCTCTACGAAATTCTCGGCAAGGAACGGTTCCCAGACCCCGAGCTGACGCAGCAGCCCTTGCGCCACCGCCGGCAAAACTTCGCCCGGTTTGGCCCGGTCGTGTCGGCCGGCTTCGAGCAGCACCACGCGCCGTCCGGGCACGTGACGGCACAACGTCAGCGCCGCCGCGGCACCTGCCGGTCCGCCACCGATGACGACGAAATCAGCTTGCTCTGACGGCATAGAAGGACGCCACCACCCCAGCCGGGTTGGTGCTGCCGCCATCGCCTGAATGCGGGATGGTGCGCACCACCGAGCCGACGATCGCCGGCACTTCCAGCCGGTCGGTGCTGTTCGGCCAGACGGGAACGAGCCAGCCTATATAGTCGTAAATCCACTCTTCGCCCCCAACCACGCCCTTGCCCTGGAAGCGGACCTGCATCGGCGAGCCGTAGCCAAAACTGCCGCGCAGATCGAGCGACCATCCAGGACCGCCGATCGTTCCCGAGAGTTCGGTCTGCGATTGCTCCACGATGGTCAGCGTGCCTTCGCCGAACAACAGATCGTTGGCCGCCTTGCTGAGATCGGGATCGTTGAGAAAGCTGCGATAGGTCCAGTTGCCGACAAAGGGATTGGTCATCGTCATTCTCCCGAATCTTCGACGCAGATGTATTTGATGCTGGGCGAGGGCTGATCGAGCCCGCCGCCTGGGTTACGGATCATGAAGCCGAGCTTCGACCATTCGGTCACCATTTTGAGGTCGCCGGCGAGCGTCTGCGGGATGCCGCGTGCCCAGTTGCGGAACTGAGGGTTGGGCTGGGCGGGGTAGTAGACCTGCATCGGCCGGTGCGCCGGCCACCACAGCGTCTCCCACACGCGCCGTTCGCGCTCCATCAGCGTGTTGCCGACGCTGTCTGGGTAGAGAACGTTCCACTCCTCATAGGTGACGTCGATGGTCTGGGTCGAGCATTCGTTGAAATCGGCCTGCCATGGTAGCCCGCTGAGCTTGGTCAGATCGCCCGGCTGCAGACCGATGTCGAAATCGCTGGTGAGCGACAGCGGGTCGGAGGCATAGGCGATGTAGCCTTCTTCGCTTAGGGGGGTGTCCCAATTGTTGGCGTTCTCCTGCGCAGCGGTCAGCGCGAAGGTATACCATTCGGGGTCGGCCTTGATCCGGTACGGCTCGCGCCAGATTGCCGGATTGCGGATGATCCAGGTCACTTCGCCGCCCGGGCAGAAGGCGCCGCCAAGTCCGTTCGACAGCACGCCCTGGTCGAGGCCGCGTCCGCCCGGCACATTCCAGTCCTTGTAGGGCTGCCACGGGTCGATTGCCGGCGCAAAACCGGCGTCGACCTCGTCGATGAAGATGCCCGCCGCCCACTGCCGCAGCAGGAACAGTTGCGTATCGGTCAGCCGCAGGAATTTGCTGACCGTCTTGTTGGTGATCGGATTGTCGCCGGCCAGCAGCGGCATCAGCGGCAAATGATAGGTGCGCGTCGCCGGATTGGCCTCAAGCTGGAACAGGTTTTCCTCGCCGGGTTTACGCAGCAAGTCGAACAGATACTGCCGCGCGGCTCTGCCGGGATCGGTGGTGGCGTCCTTGGCGGCGGCGGCAAGCGCGCGGTCGAACAGTTGGCCGGAGCGATACTCGAACGCCAGCCGCCGCAGCGCTACTTCGATCGGTTCGTCCGGATCGGTGGTGCGGTCAGGTTCGCCCGGCTCCTGCCGTGAAGAAGACCGCGCAAGTTCGAGCATTGATTCCAGTGGCGGTGCGATAGAAGCTGCGACGCGCTCGATCACGCCCGTGACCGCGGCGTCGAAAGCACCGAGCGCCTCGGCATAGGCTGGGTCGGCCACCCTGTCGTTGTCGACGAAAATCTTTTGCCAGCGCTGGGCATAGGTGCGCGGCATTTCGCCATCGCCGGGCGGGCAGACCGCAGTTGCGAAAGCCGCTGCGGCCACCTTGAGCGTCTCGCCGGCTTCGCCGACCACGGCATCCTTGGCCGCACCCGGCGCCTGGGTGGCGTCGAGCAGCATCAGGCTCGGCTCGACGGCCACCTCGAGCAGGCGGCCGCTGGCCTGATCGTCCCTGGCGAGGCCTTCTTTCGCCGCCAGCCCGCGCGGCGCGACGCGTGGCGGGATGCACAGGCGGTAGGGATCGAACGTGCCCCGGCTCGACTGGTTGTGCGGAAAATTCGATTGCTGGAGGATGTTGGCGAAATACGAGAATTCGTCGGCGCGGAAAATGATCGGCCAGATGTCGCGCCAGAACCACGGACGATAGGCAGGGTTCCACTCGACCGGTCCTGCCTTCCAGTGCAGCAGGGCCCCGGTGTCGGTCGGGTCGATCTTCTGCGGCGCGTTGAATGTTCCTGCCGTGCCGTACATATCGGTGCGATAACCGAATTCGCGGATCGACATATCCTCGACCACGTCTTCCAGCGTGATCATGTCGAGCACTTCCGGCGCGTAGCGCGGATAGCCGACCAGAACCCAGGCCGGATATTCGACATCGATGTAGCGCAGCTTCTGGACGCGCTCTTCCATCATCACCAGCCGCGCCATCACCGGCCCGTCGGAAATATCGTCGAACCAGCCATCGCTGTTGGCGTAGGTCTCGATGCGCGGATGGCCGAAGCCGGAGAGGAACGAGCCGCTGTTGCCGTGTCCGCCGAGCACCAGCAGTCGCCCGGCATCGTCGGTCATCATGTCGCCCAGCGTGTCGATGTCGTTGGGCGCCATGCCGGTCGGCGGGAAGGTGACGGCATAGGCCGGATTGGTGGCTCGCCCGAAGCTCGCCTTGCGCCGCTTCTTGCAATCGACGGCTTGCGGGCCGGCGTCGATGACCAGCTTCTGCCGCTCGATCGGATCGGTGACATCGGGGTTGCGCAGCGGTGTGCCGTCGGGGTAGCCGGCTTCGCCGCGCAGTCCGTCGAAGGTAAACCAGGCCGCCTTCTTGTTGGCGAGTTGCACCCGCCACTGGATATCGACCAGCTTGCCTCTGTTGCCGCCGCCCTCGACATGGTCGTCGATCTTCAGCGCAACGCCGTCCGGATTGTCTGTGTCATAGGCGAAGATCTGGAAGCGCGCCGCCTGGCGCTTGATGCGGCCCTTACTGTCCTTGAAATGCTTGATCGGCGCATCGCCCTTGGCGGCATTGCCGTTGGCGTCGCATTCGATCGGCATCTGTGCCGGCTTTTCCGGCGAGATGCAGAAGGCTTCGGGGCTGTCGCCGAGCCGGGCGATGCCGACCGCCGGGTGGATGCGATAGATCGATGGGTCGGCCATGTGATTCCCCCTGTGCCGGCGCCGGCCTCTGGAGCAATTCCAGGAAAAGTGTGGAGCGGTTTTCCGTCCGGAATTGCGTAAAAACAAAAACTAAGAGCGGTTCAGCGATTCCGTGAGACGCTGAACCGCTCTGGTCAGTCGAGAAAGTTGAGCGAGACCCCGTCGAGCCGCAGCAGCTCCCGGTCTTCCTCGTAGGAAGCGCCGATCACCACCAGGCTGACGGTGATGTCCTTGGCGCCGGCCGCGATCAGCCGTCGCGCGGCGCGCGTCACGTCGATGCGGTGGTTACGCGGTGTGTTCATGCTGCGCTCGCGCAAATCGAACTTGCGGTTCTCCGCCGGCGGCACCTCGCAATGGCCGGGGCCGCCATAGCATTCGCCATGGCCGAATACGGCGGCGTAGCCGGCATAGCCCGGCACGTTGAGCGGCGTCGAGGCATCGGCATCCGGCGTGTTGAGGAAGACGCGGATGAAACAGGAGCGCGGCAGCTGCGGCACGCGATGCAGCCGCACTTCCGCCGAGCGAAAGCCCTTGGTAGCTTCCGGCACCGCGATCGGCGCCGAGACGAAGCGTCCGACCGGGCTGGTCAGCCCGACCGGCATCAGGCATCCGCCGCGCACATATTCATAGCCGAAGCGGTTCATGTCGAGCGTATCGCGCACCGCGTAGCTCCACGGCGTCAGCGCCGAATCGAGATCGGCCGGCAGGCCGTCGGGATGCTCCTGCTGCCAGCGCCACCACAGCCGGTCGATATTGGCATGCACCGGCCAGAAGATCGGGTCGTAAGACGCCGTCAGGTTCGAGAACATGTCGCCGAACTGCGGCTCGGAATAGAGATCGTCGCGCTGGTGGAACTTGCGGCCGGCAACGCGCACCGCGCTGTTGCGGTCGGTTGGCGCGTCGGTCTTGAAGGCCGGGTTCATGCCCCCGGTCCAGATATGCATGGTGTTGTGCGGATTCTGGTCGAGGAAGCCGAAGCTGTCGACATAGAGGCTGCCGCCGCCGAAGTCGCGGAAGGTGCGCAACGACAGGATCTCGTCAATGTCCTCCTGCGCCGGGTAGTGGTAGTGGATGACGCTGTTGATGGTGCCCTTGCCGAACTGGCCGGAATAGCGCAGCGGGTACCACAGCGAATTGGCGTCGAGCAGCGCATCGATCAACCGCTTGCGATTTTCGCCCGCCACATAGTCCTTGCCGCAGGCCTTGCTGACCGCGTCGTAGATTTGCGTCGGGTTGGCCCAGAGCTGCCCGACCAGCGTGTCGATCTTGGCCGGGAAACCCTTGTCGCGCAGGAAGCGCGCGGAGCCCTCGGTGAGAAAGCCCTTGAAGGCATCGGGAAGGATCGCGCCGTTCTTCGGATCTTCCGGCTTGTAGCGGGACGCCGGGAAATCCCACCACGGCATGGTCACATCGGGGCAGAAATCCTGTAGCGCCTGCTCGAACTCATAGAGATAGACGCGGTGCCAGGGCAGGAAGCGCTCCCAGCCATGCTGGCAGTGGTTCTGGTGGATCAGCGCCAGATTGTTGTAGCTGCGCTTGTCGCCGACCCATTTGTTGAGCTTGTAGAGCTCGCGAAAGGCATAGCGCAGCCGCTCCTTTTGCGGATCGCTCAACACGTCGACATCCATGCGCTGGCGCAACTCGCCCTTGGCGTAGCGCCAGGCCGCCGGATCGGATGCGGGACCGAAGACGGGGCCGGGAAGCCCCTTCACTTCGACGCGGGCTTCGGTCGCAACGCTGACTTCGCCCGCGAGCGCAACCGTTTCGATCAGCTCGCCAGGACAGCCTTCCTCGATCCAGGTTTCGATACGGTCGATGTCGTCATCGGCGACCGCTTTGCCGCCCCAGGGCAGGCGAGGGTACTGCTTGCCGTCGAAAGGCGGCAGGCCGCGCAGACCGCGGACCAGCGCCGAGCGCGCGCCGCGGCCTTTGGCGTCGCTGGTGCCGCAGCACGTCGTGGTGAGCGGCGCGATCAGCGGCATGCCTTGCAGCTGCAGCGTCAGGAAGTCCGGCAGCGTCAGTCCCGTCAGGCTGCCTGGCCCCTCATTGCCTCCGGCTGCGGTGAGGATCGCCTCCACGTCGCTCCAGGTGAACGGCGCCTCAGGCATTGGCTGTGCCTTACTTGTGGGCATCGTGACTACCCATTTCCATCTGCTCGTTCATCCCCTGCATCTGCATGGCGCCGCTCTGCGTGGTGTCCTGCGTGGTGTCGCCCACCTGATCGGGCAGCACCACGGCGACGTTCTGCATCATGCCCTGGTCCTCATGGTCGAGGATGTGGCAGTGGAGCACGTACTCGCCGATATAGCGCTCGTAGCGGGTGCGCAGCGTGATCGTGTAGATGCCGGAGAAGCCGGCGGGCAGCGATTGCGGGATCAGGCTCTTGATCCACAGCGTGTCCTTCCAGACGCCCTTCAGTCCGGGATATTGCGGATCGTAAGGCGAGCCGCCAGCATCGTCGATCGCACCCGGCGCGCTGACATCCTTGCCGTTGGGATCGATGATCGAGACGATCTGGAACGGGTTGACGTGGATGTGGAACGGATGGCTGACGAAATGCGATTGCAGCGTCCACACCTGCGCCTTGCCGAGCGGCAGCGAGCGATCGATGCGGGTCGGGTCATAGGGCTTCACATCAGCCGTATTGAGCGTGTTGCCAACCTCGAACTTCACGTCCGGCCCTGATGTGTCGATGAAGAAGGTCAGCTCCTGCGTGCTGTTACCCTTCACTTCCTCGTCGGTAACGTCGGGATGCGGCGTGAAGCTGGTGAACTTCGTACCGTCCTTGAGATCGGCGATCACCGTCGCCTTGATGTCAGCCGGCATATTGGCCTCGGCCAGCGCAACCAGCTTCTGGTTGATGTAGGTCTCGACATTGTCGACCGGCTTGCCTGGCGCGACGTCGACCAGGCCGAGCAGTTGCGGCCCGACATCGAGCGCGTTGACGACACCCGATTTGGGCGCCGAGGAATCGATCACGCAGTAGCGTCCGGCTTCCGGAAACACGACCAGCGCATCGAAGCGATAGCCGGGCTGGAGTGTCACAAGCTTGGTCGGATGTGCGGCCGCCATTGTCAGCCCGTCGGCCGCTACCAGCTCATAAGGCACGGGCCTGGTATCGCAGGTGTCCTTGATGAAGGCCGCCGTGGTGTCGGCCCTGAGCAGCGTCTTCACCCCCGGCTTCAGCTTGCCGTCCAGCACCTTGAAGAACTGCAGGCTGATCGTGTCGCGCACGCCGGCATGGATCATGCGCCAGCGCTCGACCTGGCCCTGTGTCGCCTTCATCGCATCGTTGGGATTGAACACCTTGCCATTGAGCGAGGTGTAGCGTCCCGATGCCGGCCAGGTGCCAGGTCCGAACTGGTCGTAGGCCTCGATGCCGCCGACATCGCCGGGGTCGCAGATATAGCGGCCGTTGATATCCTGCTTGATCGGACCGAGTTCGCCGGGCTTGGCAGCGGGTCCGCGGCAGGCATACTGGATCTGCTGCATCACCAGCACTCGTTCGGGGATTGCCGAGGTCGGGATCAGCGTGTCGATATCGCCATGCGCCGTTGGCGTCGGGAAGCGGTTGCCGCGAATGATCAGCGCACCTGCCATGCCACTCGACACCTGCAGCGCCGTCGAGCCGTGGCGATGCGTGTGATACCAGAACGTGCCCGATGGGTGGTCCGACGGGATGTTGTACTCGTAGGTGAACTTGGTCTGCGGATTGATCGACAACAGCACGTTGTCGCTGTTGCCGGTCGGGCTCACCCACAGCCCGTGCGTGTGCAGATTGGTGCCGTTGAAGCAATGCGGAATATCGGGCATCTGGCCGCCGGGCATGCAGCCGGGATCGCCGGGCTGCGGCCCCGCCGGAAGCTGGTTATCAAGCGTGATGCGCACCGTGTCGCCGGGCACCGCCTCGATCGTCGGCGAGACATAGGGCGCGCTGGGATCGACGCCGTTGCCGGTGTAGCCGCGCAGATGCACCTTGTCGTAGCCGCCGGTGGACGGATTGTAGATCTGGTTGTCGATATACTGGATCTTGAGATCGAGCAGGCGGTCGCCACGCGCCGGCGCCGTGTTGCCGGGCAGTGGCGCGGGGGCTTCCTCGGTCAGGATAGGCTTGGCAACTGCCGCGCGTTCATCCTGCAACACAGGCGGATTGAGGATCTCGGCTGCCGCGGGCAGCGCCGCGATCGAACCGAGGCTGCCGCCGAAAACACACGCGAAAATCCGCGCACGCGCCATCCATCCACCACACAACATGGGGGTCCTCCGCCACTTGGTTCTAGATTGCGTCCGGAAAGCATAGTGCGACAGATCAGGAAGTCTGTCCAGATTGCTAAGTTGTCAAAATCAAATTTACTTCCAAAAACACTGTACGAGCGAGTTTGGTGGCCCGTTTATACGGCTAATTGTCGATTCGCCCTAAAATCGGTCTATTTTTAACAAGTTTACAAGCAACCAAGGTCTCTGAGGACTACCGCGTCTTTCGTTTGTTCTCGCTAATATACATCGTCGGCCACGGCGTTCGCAGCCCTCTTCCGCAACCCCAATTCCGGCAAAGACAACACCCCTGGCCGCCAGGCCTTTCGCTCAATCACAGCAACATCGGTCGAGCGACTTCGCGACTTGCAAACATTGGCCAGGATTGAGCCGACCGTGCCGGGCATCATCCCGGGCGCAGCGTCATCGATCGAGCGCGGGCCGGTCCGTCACTCCGGAAGGCCGGCCTTGCGGAAGCCGTCGACGAAATGCTCGAGCGTGGCAGTGTCGCGGAATGGCTCGGTCTCGACCCAGTGGCGGGTCGTGAAATGCGGATTGGCAACGAGGAACATTGCGACCTCGGCGCGCGCCTCGTCGAACTGGCCGAGCTGGGCAAGGCTTGCCGCCAGGAAGCGGCGTGAGCTTGTGCGATAGGTCTCGTCCCGGCGCAGCGTCTCGACCGCGGCTTCGTAGTCGCGCGCCGCATATTGCGCCTGGCCGAGCGTCAGATAGTACCAGCTTGCCGGATACGGGTTCAGGCGGAACGCTTTGCGGATCTGCTCGAGGCCCTCCTCCACCTGCCCGGCCAGGGTCGTGATGTCGGATAATGTCGCCCAGGCGTCGGCGTCGTTCGGGTCGAGCTCGAACGCCTTGGCAAATTCCGCGTCCGCCTCGTCGAACCTGCGCTCATAGGCAAGCAGGTTGCCCAGCACCCAGTGACAGCCGGCATCGTTGGGATCGATCGCCACGGCCTTGCGCGCCAGGTCCAGGGCGAGGCCGCGGGCAGGCTCAATGGGTTCGCCCCAATGCACCCATCCCATCCAGTGGTTCATCGCAAGCCAGCGATAGGCCTCGGCATAGTCCGGATCGAGCGCAACCGCGCGCGTCAGCATCAGATGCGCTTCGCGCGCCGTCTGCGGTGAATCGTCGATCAGCTTTCGCGCCCGCACGCACAGATCGTAGGCCTCGAGATTTCTCGGCCGATTGCGCGGCAGCGGGGTGCGCAGCCGGCCAAGCAGCGCCTCGACGATCTTGGCCGTCACCTCGTCCTGGACGGCAAAGATATCTTCCAGGCCGCGATCGAAGCGGTCCGCCCACAGATGCTCGCCGCTCAGCGCGTCGACCAGCTGGGCGTTGATGCGCACGCGTCCGGCGGCACGTCTGGCGCTGCCCTCCAAGAGATAGCGCACGCCGAGGTCTTCGGCGATTGCGCGCACATCCGCCGCCTTGCCCTTGTAGGCAAAGGTCGAGTTGCGCGCGATGACGAACAGGCCACCGATCCGGGACAGGTCGGTGATCAGGTCCTCGGTCAACCCGTCGGCAAAGGCTTCCTGCTCAGGGTCGTTGCCGAAATTAGCGAAGGGCAGCACTGCGATCGACGGCTTGGTGGGCAGCGGCAAAGCCTGTCGCTTCGCATCGCCGAGCTGTTCAATGGCGCCGGTGAAGCGATAGCCGACGCGCGGAACCGTCGATATCCATTCACCGCCATTGGCGGCCGGACCCAGCAGTTTGCGCAATTGCGCGATTTGGACCGTGAGGTTGCCTTCCTCGACGGCCGTGCCTGGCCACGCCGCGTCCATCAACTCGGCCTTGGCCAGGATTTCGCCGGGCCGGGCGACCAGCGCCGCCAGCAGTTGCAGTCCGCGGTGGCCGGCGGCTACGGGAACATCGTCCCGAAGGAGCGTTCCCGCACCCGGATCAAGCACGAACGGACCAAAGGCAAAGCGCGATCCTTGCATAGCCGCGCATGTATAACCGGTTTGGAACTTTTGAGAACTATTTGGCTGCGCTTAATTACGGCGCCGTCCGCATGCTGCACAGTTCAGCCTCCTACCGAGGGTTCTTGACCCCTCGAACCGAATGGAGGTTGCCATGAACGATACCCTTGCTTCTGCTCCGGCAGCCTGGCCGGGAAAACCCGCGGCGTCATCGCGCCGGCACCTGACGAGCCCCCGAAGCATGATTGCGGCCTGGCGCGAGCGCATACGCTTTCGTTGGGACCTGAAGCAGATGGCGGAGGCCAATCCGCATCTGATCGACGATATCGGTCTGACCAGACGCCAGGTCGAGGCAGAGATCATCAAACGCTTCTGGCAGGTGTAGGCCGAATGCCGTGCGCCACGACGCCTCGCCGGCATTTACACTTGCCGAAGTTTGCCGATCCTGCTTCGAAGGCTGCATGAGCGCCGAAGACGCGACGTCACCGCGAGAAAGTCGCATCCCATGGGCCGCGATGGCCGCCATCATCGCGACCGTCACGGTGTTCGCCGTGGCGCAAGGGCTGACCTATCCGCTGCTCAGCTTCATCCTCGAACGGCAGGGGACGACACCGGGCTTGATCGGCTTCTCGGCGGCGATGACGCCTTTGGGTTTCATTGTCTCGTCGCTCTTCACGCCGGCGCTGGTCCGGCGCGTGGGTGCGGCGCGCTTCGCCGTCCTGTGTTCGATCCTGGCAGCAACCGCCCTGGTCGCGATTGGCTGGACGCAGGACGTCTGGGCCTGGATGCCGCTGCGCTTTCTGCTCGGCTTCTTTGCCAACCCGCTCTATGTGATCAGCGAAACCTGGCTGGTCTCGATCGCGCCCGCCGCGCGCCGGGGCCGCATCATGGGCCTTTACTCCTCCGTCGTTTCCGCCGGCTTCGGCCTCGGCCCGCTATCGCTCGGCCTTGTCGGAACGCAAGGGTGGCCGCCCTTCCTCATCGGCAGCGCGGCCTTCCTGATCTGCGGCCTGATCGTGCTTGCGGTGGCGCCGCGCCTGCCCGATATGCCGCGTGAGGGCGAGGCGGTATCGGTCGGCGGCTTCTTCGCCCTGGCGCCGCTGCTTCTGTTCGCGGTTTTCGCCGCTGCCGCCTTCGAGCAAGTCCTGCTGTCCCTGTTCGCGGTCTATGGCGCCGCACTGGGCAACGCCGAAGAGCGCATCGCTTCGCTCATCACCTGTTTCATCGCCGGCAATGCCGTGCTGCAGATCGTGCTTGGGCGCGCGGCCGAACGGTTTGGCTCGGCGCGGATGATGCTGTTCTGCGTCCTGGCATGCCTGGCCGGTTGCCTGCTGTTGCCGTTGCTCTTCAACAATTGGCTGATCTGGCCGCTTTTCTTCGTCTGGGGCGGGGTCTCATTCGGCATCTACACGCTGTCGCTGATCCAGCTCGGCGAGCGTTTCACCGGCCAGGCCTTGATCGCCGGCAATGCCGCCTTCGGATTCGTGTGGGGCATAGGTGGCATCGTCGGCTCGCCCGTCGCAGGGCTAGCAATGCAACTGACCGGACATCAGGGACTGCCGGCGTCGCTCGGCCTGCTGTGCTGTGTGCTGGTGGTGTTTCTGATGGCGCCGAGACGGCGGGTTTGAGAGGCCAGTTCCTGGCGGTGTCTTCCACGCCAGGAACCGCCATCGGCGTTAGCGCACGCATCTACGGACCTGGCCTGGTCCGCAGAATACGCGTCAGTCAAGTTCTTCCATGGTCGCCGTCTGTCAACGAAGGAACCGGATTTGCTCCATGGCAAGAAGTGGCAACGCCGCGCCGCCTGCAGATACGCTTTCCTCATCGCCGGCCAAAGGATCCACGGCAGCGAGTTTGCCAAAGTTGATGCCGCTGCGAGCCTCGATTGTGCGAATGGAAACCTGCGTCGCCGTGCCTAGTTGGGGCGACGTGAACGCCCCGAAAACGAATTCCTCTTCCGGCTGCAGGCTTTGCTGCTGGTCCATCTCGTAGCCGGTTGCGCAGAGTTTGCGGGTGTCGTCGTGGACGAAGGCGATGACCTTCCAGAAGGCAAGCGGAATGCGCACGCCATACATCACCGGATCGGCCTTCGCGAAATAGGCTCCGGTGAAGACGGAAATCTTCATCGCGTCCTCGCGGGCATGCTGCAGCGCATAGTCCTCAAGCGCCAGCCAGATCGGAGCGTTGAAGGCTTGCATCTGCGGCGTCACATTGGTGACGTGCATGGAATCTTCGTTGCCGCGCTTGGCAATTTCCGGCGAACCCCAGCCTGGATCTTCCCGTCGTGTCATATGCCCTCGGCTGAACCTCGGTGGGTTGCCGTAGCATTCCTTCATGATCTGCTGCTCCCTGGGAATGCGCGGATCCCATTTCCAGCCGACGCGTGCGCTCTTCTTCGACTGATTGCCGTCGATGTTGCAGGCGCTCAGAAAGCACATGCGGCGGCTGCGGCTCATGATGACGGAGTAGTGCTCGTAGCGAAGCTCCGTCTTGGAAACGCCATCCTCCTGGAAATCGAGAATGTCGTCGGCGCCGCGTATCACTGTCGGCATATCGACGCTATTTTCCTCGCCGAGGAAAGCAGGGTCGTAGCCGCCGCGGTCGCGATAGTCGGCGACCGATTCCGTGCCGTCGTCGATTATGTATGAGTCGTCGGCTCCACTGTCCGCCACAGGGGCCCGGGCCACTGCAGGCGCGACCGAACCGCCCTGATCGAGCTCCACCGATATGCGCAGCGTCAGCGGGATGGACAGGCCGCCGCCGATGCCCTGGCGCAGGACCGTCGAAGAACGGCGCTGCGGCGCGGGCGCCGGGGTCACGGTGCGAGACGGCGCCTCTGTGCGTCGCGGCGAGCGGCCGGCCCGCACGTCGTCCAGCAGTTTCTTCACCACATCGGCGCGCACCGCGTAGTTCGTCGACAGGAAGCTGCCGCTGAAATGCAGCCCGATTGCATTTCCCTCGTCGAGATCGAAGACCAGCGAACCGGAATTGCCGCCGAGCGTCGTGCAATTGTGCCAGATGCGCGTCGGCTCCACCCGGGTCACGCCGCCTGGTGCGAGCCGCTTTTTGTTGTATGTCTTGCCGTAGATGCGCTCCATCAGCTCCGGTTCGGGAATGCGGCTGTCATAGGCGGGATAGCCGATGGTCGCGACATTCTCGGTTTGCCGGATGTTGGTGGCCAGATCGATAGGGCTTGCAAGCCTGGTCTTTCCGGAGGCTACCTCAATCTCGAAGAAGGCGACGTCAACGCCTGGCGCATCCTCGATATGGAGCGGCCTGACGAGCTTGAAGAGGAGCTGGTCGGGATTGTCGATCTCTTCCAGAAAGTCGGTGGTCGCCTCCATGGGAGCGCTGACCCCCGGTTTGAACGTAAAGCCCGCGCCCTTCCGTACGGCGAATTCTCGAGCGACATGGCGATTGGTAACGAGAATATTCTCGGCCACCAGCCATCCCGTGCCCACCCATTCGAACGGCGCGCCCAGAACATTGATCCGGCCGACGGCGCGAATGGCTTTGTCGAGCAGCGGCTTGGCCTTCTTCAGCCGCGCCTCCCAGATTTCGCTGTCGGCCTTGTCGATGAAGACCAGCTTGGTGACATTGTTGTGGATGGTCAGAACCGGCCGCTCGCGCCGCATGGCGATGCTCTCCAGCTCGACGGCCTGGTCGAGGTCCTCGGGGGCGCGCGCTATCTCCAATGCTTCGTTCTCGACCCCGAGATCGGCACTCTCTTCGGCAAGCTTGGGGTCGCCCGCCCTTACCGACGCGTTGAAGCGGCGCAACCGCGCCAGTTGGTCCTCAAGCTTACCCACGGCATCCCTCGCTTTCGATGTGTTTGAACCTATTTCGGCATTGCCGACTTCCTGCTTGCCCAAGCCTCGGCGGGCTCGCGGAAATTCAGAACCGGCCGGTCGAAATTCGCGTTGCTTGCGGTTCGGTAGAGCCGGTCGAGAAGCGCGCCTGTCTTTTCGCCGTCGGCCGGATCGAAATGTTTTCCCGAGGCGTTGCGGTAGCCGCTGAGGCGGTCGAGGGCAAAACGCAATCCCGGCGTGAATAACGGCAGGCCGCGCGACGGCAATTCATAGAGAAGGTCGAGCGCTTCGCGATGCCTGCCCCAGCGCGCCAGCATCTCGGCCCTGATGCACAGCCCGTCGGCTAGCCAGCCTGCGTCGCGATAAAGCGTCTCAGTCCAGCGATCAAGCCAGCTGCCGCTTGACGTGTTTTCGGTTTCGTACGCGTTGGATGGACCTACCAGCATCATGACATAGGCGCCGACGGCGGCGGCGATCGGAAATTCATGCTTGTCGGCGAGCAGATCTCTCGCCTTGCGCCAATAATCCGAAATCAGCGAAAGCTGCTCGAGCTGACGGCCTTCGAGATAGCGGATGAACAGATCGGCGTCCGGGTCCTGCAGCTTCACCGCAAAATTGCCTGGCGCCGTGGCAGGGATGGAAATCTGCGCCCCTTCCGAACCGGAAACGGGAGCCGCCACATAGAAATAGCGGCCATCGTCGCCCGCCGTCCGCACAAAGCCGGGCTGGAAACTGCCGGGGATCGCGATCCAACCGGAGGGATCGGTCGAAAGGTTCTGCCCTTCGGACAAAGTCCGTCCCTCGAAGTCGACAGATATCAGCGCGAACTCGCGCGGGGTGGATTCCTGCGCGCTTTCGAGGCTTTCGAGCCCCATGCTTTCGAGCCCAACGCTTTCCAGCCCAACGCTTTCCAGCAGGTTTGCATCGGATTCGTAGCCTGGCACATTCAGGCGCGCGAAGGCGCTGTTGCTGCCCATGGGTGGGTACGAGCCAACCCTGGCCTGCGAAAGCACGACCGAGGCGTCGTCGCCCGAGGCGGGCATCTGGAATGCCGTTTCGAGGAATGTGCCATTGGGCAGCAGCGCGCGCGCCGCGTAGAAGCCGGGGTCGAGGTCGATACCCCCGGCGGGTTGCGCGAGCGTGGTCTCTCCCACAATCTTCAGATCGTGGTCCAGGATCGAAACCCGGGCGTCGGAGAGGCCGAGGCTCTCGGGTATGGACAGGGTCAACTTGCCACTCATCTCAACCTCCCGCCCCGCCACCGGCTGGAGGGGCTGCCGGCGGACCTGCGGGCGCTGCCGGTGCCGGCGCGATTGCGGCCATGCTTATCGGCCAGTTCGGCCTCTGCTGGTTGATGAGCTGGATCTCGGTGACGTCAGCGAACCCGGCGCCGGCCTTGGCCGTCAACTGGAATATTCCGGCCTGTGAGGTGACGGCGTAGGGATGATCCGCCGCCGAGGGCGGAATATCCTTTTGGAAGCCGCCGCCCATCCGCTGCAAGGCAAGCCCGGTGACGCCGACAGCCGCGTCGGGGCGGATGATCAGACGGAACTCGACCTGAGGCGGCGAGCTTAGCCAGCGCAGCGTCACATTCTTAAATGTGGTGCCGGTCGCCGGCGCGTACTGACCGGTTTTCTTCTGCATGAAATGGTTGTTGAGCGCCGTGTTGAGGGTGAAGCTGCTGACCGGCCAGCGCTGTTGCGGATCGTTCAGGTCGTTTATCTCCGCACCATTGTCCAGGCACTTGATCAGCGCCTCGCAAAAGTCCGTTTTCCTGCCGGCGATCGTCATCGCTATGGAACCCGGATAGGAAGCCATGAACATCGGCGTCGCGCGGTCGTCGACGCCCGGCAGTGTATCCCACACCGTACCGGGCGGGTTCGCCAGGCCGGGAAAGTCCGTGACCGTCTCGCGGCAGGCGTCGACGAAGTAAAACTGGGTTCGGGCGATATCGGGCCTGTTCGCCGAGGGGGCCATGCCGAGCATGAAATTGGCGGCGACCTCGCATGAGCGCTGCAACACGCCGCCGGCGGCCGGATCGGTGAAATCGGCCAGCGTGATCAACGGTCTGCCGAGGCGTTCCAGCCCATGCCCGGAATAATAGAAGAAGGTCATCGAGTTGCGGTCTGTGGAGGCGTCCTTACGCCACTCGATGGCTTCCGGAACGAAATGCTGCCAGTCGGCCTTGTCAACTGTCGTGCGCGTCAACTGCTGGCCCGCGCCGAGGTCGATCGGCGTGAGCTTTTTTCTTTCCTTCGCCGAAGGCGACATCAAAAGGCGAATGGTCGCCAGCGGACAGGCGAGCGTGTCCGCATTGGCAACCAGCCAGCGGCATATCTCCCAGGCGCTGAGCGCCGGCGAAGCCAGCCGCTGCAGATTGAATTTTTCCGGGTCGGGCGGCTCGGTCTGCTTCGGTAGGTGCGTATATTCGCTCACTCCCACCAGAAAGGCGTGCGTCTGCGGCTTGCCGGCAAATTGGGCCCGGCGATCGAATACCAGGGTCATCTAGCCATACATCTTCTTGATGGTTGCGCGGTCTCCGTCGCTCAAACCCTGGCGCTGGCCGACGATGCCGGCGTGGCCCTTGATGAGTTCGATGGTCGGCTTGCCGTCCTTGGAAAAAGCGGTGAGCGGATAGTGCATGATGGAATCGAGATCGTAGTCCTCGATATCGACGCCATCGTGAATGTGCTGCGTGAAATTGTGCTCCATGCCGGCCTGTATGCGGTCGAACCGGATGCGGATATGCGCGTCGCGATCGATCCTGCTCTGCTCATGCCAGAGGCCCAGCGCATGTCCGATCTCGTGGATGGCGTTGCCTGCGCTGCATTCCGGCCCGAGCACCAGTTCCTGGCGCCCGCCGCGCATGCCCACCGCCGAGCGGCAGCCGGAGCCAGGAACGAAAGCGACGAAGTTCTTGTGCTTGGCGTTGCCAGGATCGCGCAGCTGGAATTTGATCGAGGTCTTGGCCTTCCAGTGTTCCATCGCGTCTAGGACGCGTTCGGGCTTGGGAAGCGTCTTGGATATCTCGAAGATCAGGACGCCCCCCGGCCAACGGAACTGCTTGCCCTTGATGGCCGCTCCAAGCGCTCCGGCCTTCCCTCGCAACAGCCCCGGCGATTGCTGCACTGCGGCGAGATTGGCCGCGGCTTCCTCCGCGCTGCCGAGCACGATGCAGCCTTCGACCACCGCCAGACCGTCGACCACCGTATATTGGACCGGCCGTACCTTGTTGCCGACGAAGGCAAATGTGGTCTCCACGGTTTTACCGCCCCCGAGTTCGCCGTCTTCCGCCATTTTCCTCTCCCTCTCAGTCTCGATCGAAAGAACGAAGTTGCAGCCGTTGCGGCGTCTTTGACCCAAGCTGCCAGGGGTAACTCAGCACGGTGCCGAACGATGCGTCATCCGCTCCGGCCGGAAGGTATCCGGCGCGCGCCGACAGCGTGTATTGCCGCCGCCTTTCGACCGCGGCGTCGGGAACCGCGAGCACAAACGCGACCGGCTGCGCCGAACCGGGCTCCAGCCTGCAATGCGTCTCGGCCATCACGACCGAGGGCGCATCGAGCATGGTCGTGTCCTCAAGCCGGATGCAGATATCCACGAGGCGGTTGGGTGGACCGTCGGCGAAATCAATTGTCCCGCTAATATCGGGGCTCACCGGGCTGCTCCATTATATCCGTCCCACGAAATCCGTGCGGAAACAGAACTTTATGACAAATCGATCTCTGCACCGTCGCAGACCTATCGCTCGATACGACCGTCGGACGGCTTAAAATTCCAAAACTTCGAAATCCAAAGCAGCGTAGTATTTATGACAATGAAAGAGCTCTCCACCATTTCATAGAGAGCCGTGCGCTCTTGCCGTTAGTTAGGTGGCAAGAACAGAACTATTAAGTGACGAATTTATAATATTGTCAAGAAAGAAGATACCCCTTCGAAGTCGAGAAACAAGCGACGAAATTAAACTCGTTGACCCCCTGCACGGTGTTGATCGGCCCGATATGGCGTGATCTGCCGCTGGTTGTGGCATCGTCCAAAGGCCTTTGCGCTGCAACGTTGCGGCAAGCACCAGCGGGCCGGAGCCAATTGCTCAGGCGTAAGGCGTGCCTGCCATTGCGGCTTTCAGGCCGATGCTGCCCTTGTCGACAAGCGCGAGAAAGACCGCGCTCGCTTGCTCCATATCGCGCGTCTGACGAAACGTCTGGTGGGCCTGGATATAGGCCACGCTCCACGTCGCGAGCAGCAGGGCCGCCGTCAGACGGGCGTCGGGATCGGCGGGGTCCCGCCCGGCGCCTTCGGACAGCGCCACCGTCAGCACCTCTGCGAGCTCATCGCGTATCGCTCTCGCCCGAGCCTTGAGAGTTTCGCTGCCTTCGACTGCTTTGATGAAGCCTTGGCTCCTGGCGGAAAACTCGACGGCCGGGCTGCGTTCCGCGACCAGGCGATGCGCGAGCAACCGTAAAGTCTCGATTGGTGAAATGCGGGGATCGCGCTGCCGCAAGGCTTCGCGCAGCATCTCGCGGCCCTCCTCGTCGCGGTCGAAGAGCATGTCCTCCTTGCGGGGGAAGTGATTGAACACCGTCATCCGCCCGACATCGGCGGCCGCCGCGATCTCATCCACTGTCACATGATCGAAGCCCCGTTCGAAGAACAGGAGCGTGGCGGCATTGGAGATGGCTTGCCGCGTGGCGAGGCGCTTGCGGGACCGGAGGTCGGATGGGGTTGACATGGCGTTCCTGACTGAATATGTACTGAGTACAAATTTGGATCGAGTATAGTAAGAGATAGGCCGAAAAGCAAGCTTTCTCCGCTCGATCTGACTGCAGAGAACCCAGGACGTCAGCGCTTGGCGCGCATCATGGGCCGGCTCATCATTTTCATCGTTTGGATCTCGCCATGAACAAATCCCTTATCGTTATCCTCGCCGCGATCGGCCTCGACGCCGTTGGCATAGGCCTCATCTTCCCGATCCTGCCGCGTCTTCTCCAAGAGGTGACGCACAGCCCTGACATCGCACCCTATATCGGCATCATGACCGCGCTTTATGCGCTGATGCAATTCGTCTTCGCGCCCATGCTCGGCGCCTTGAGCGACAATATCGGCAGGCGTCCCGTGCTGCTCATTTCGCTCGCCGGTGCGGCCATCAACTATGTCGTCATGGCCCTCGCGCCGCAGCTCTGGATGCTGTTCCTCGGCCGCGCCATTGCCGGCCTGACCAGCGCCAATGTCTCGGTCGCCATGGCCTACATCACCGACGTGTCACCTGAGGACAAGCGCGCCCGTCGCTTCGGCCTGTTCAACGCCGTGTTCGGTGCCGGCTTCATCATCGGACCGGTCCTCGGCGGTCTGCTCGGCGAACACTGGCTGCGGCTACCTTTCATCGCCGCAGCCGTGCTCAATGCCTGCAATCTTCTGCTCGCCTTTTTCATCCTGCCGGAGTCGCGCGCACCGGCCCGTCAGAAGATCGATCTGGCCGCGCTCAACCCGCTTTCGCCGCTGCGCTGGGTGTTCTCTTTGAGGGGGCTTCTGCCGATCGTGCTCGTGTTCTTCATCATGAGCGCCACCGGGGAAGCCTACGGCACCTGCTGGGCGCTGTGGGGCTTCGACACGTTCCAGTGGAACGGCGTCTGGATCGGCCTTTCGCTGGGCGCCTTCGGCGTCTGCCAGACGCTGGTGCAGACATTCTTGCCCGGCCCGGCGGCAAAACTGCTCGGCGAACGCTGGGCCGTTGTCGCCGGCATCGGCTTTGCCTGCATCGCGCTTCTCGCCATGGCTTTCGCCAACCACGGCTGGATGGTGTTCGCCATCATGCCGGTCTTCGCGCTTGCCGGCATCGGCGCACCGGCGTTTCAGGCCTTTGCCACAAGGCAGGTCGACCCGGCTCGCCAGGGTCAGCTCCAGGGCGTGCTGGCATCGGCCGTCAGCCTTGCCTCGGTCATCGCCCCGCTTGGTTTCTCTGCCTTCTACTTTGTGGTCCAGAAAGCCTGGCCCGGGGCCATCTGGCTCACGGTGCTGGTCGTTTACGCCATCGCTATCCCGCTGGTTCTTCTCGGCACGCGGAGCGCCCGCGCTACACAACCCGCGATCGCGTAGATCTCCCTCAGTAAAGCCGCTCACACACCAGGCTTTGGAGGTATGGTATACTCACCGGATGTAACAGGGAGAGGTATCGATGAAGAAGGCTTTCCTGACTGCTGTCATCGTCGAGATGGCATTTCTAGGCGCGGCGACGACGGCGTCACTGGCAGATGATTTTCCTGCCTTGAACTCGAACTGGCGCGAACAGCAACGTGGAACCTGCCTGGAGATCACTCAAGTTTCGGATGCACTTCCCGGACCGGCAGGCTGCGCTCAGATTGCCGGGCGGATAAAAGACGATCTGATGATCGGCTATGCCTGCAAAAGCGGATCGGAAATCAGCTTTTTCACCGGCCTGCAAACCGACAATTCCGTCAAGCCCGATATTTTCATCGGTCGGTACAGCCCGGAAGCCATTGTCGCCCAATACTGCACCAGGATTAGCAACGACTGGCCCCCGGAATATGATTGCAAAAATGAAATGAAGTTCAAAAGCGTCAGCAGTTGCACACCCTGAAATGCGCTGGCCGGTTGAAAGACTGAAGCTTCATCCGCCGTGCAAAGCATTGCCTGAGCAGCGGCGCGAGCGAAAGTGTCCGATCAGGATCGGCTGAATGAAAACAGCCTCGCATCTGCATCTTCGACACCGTCGATCGCCGAGGCGACGATCTCCGAGGCGATCTGCGAGAAGGTGATGCCGTTGCCGCCGTAGCCCATCACGGCATGGATGCGTGGATGCCGGGGCAAGGCGCCGATATAGGGCATGCCTGTGCGGGTTGTGCCGAATGAGCCGGTCCAGGTGAATTCAGGGGTGAGGTCGAGCCGCGGCAGCAAACGATGCAGCTTCTGCGCCAGACGCTGCGCCTTGTCGGCGATCAACGCGTCGCGACGAGCCTCGTCGGTGAACTCCTCGTCCTCGCCGCCGCAGATGACGCGGCCGTCCTCTGTCGCCCGTATGTACAGATATGGGTCGGACGCCTCCCAGATGAGCGCGGCGCTCGGCCAGATGTTTTTCGGCTGCGGCGCCGTGGCAATCGCCCAGGTCGAGACGACGCTGTGCGCGGTCTTCGGAATGATGTCGGTCAGCTCGTAGCCGGTGGCCAGCACCAGATGCCGCGCGGTGATCGCCGGGCCACCGCTGGTGGCGACCACGACCTGATCGCTTTTGTCCTCGATCGCCGTCGCCTGCACCGGAGCATAGAAGCGCGCCTTGCGTTTGAGCGCCTTCAGCAGCAGCCCAGCGGTGAGCTTGCGCGGGTCGAGCGCGAGATTGCCGTGGCTGAGGATAGCGCCGGCGCGGTCGATGCCAAACTCGTCGTCTAGGGCCTTGCGGGTGAGGTAGCTTGCGCCGATGCCGACCTGCCGGCGCGCCTCCGCCTCGTCGCGCAGCGCGGAGGGGTCGAGCACATCGCCGGCCAGATAGAGCGAGGAAGATGGGGTCAGGCGGCAGTCGATGCCGAGTTCGGCGATTCGTCCGCTGAGGTTGGACACCGCAAGCCGCGAGCGCCGCCATGCCTGTCCGGCATCGGCCTTGCCGACCATCGCCGACAGTTTCGTCAGCGGCTGGTCAAGTTCGAACTGCACCAGGGCGGTGGTCGCCGCGGTCGATCCCAGCAACGGTCCGCGTCGGTCGATGCAGATCACCGAATGGCCGGCGGCGGTCAGCGTCTCGGCGGCCATGGCGCCGCTGATGCCCATACCGACGATCAGCACGTCGGTCTTGACGTCGCGGGTCAGTTTCTCTGTCGGCACTGATGGCGCGCGATAGGCAAACCAGACCGGCCGGCCGCTGCGCAGGTCGAGTTTGCGTGCCACCAATGTCTCCAGACGCCGGCAAGCTGCCAACCAAGGTCTTCAAGCGAAGAGCAGCCGCCTTAGCTCTGCGCTTCCGGCGGCCAATGGCGACGCTATATGCGCCCGAGAACAACCAGAATGATCAAGATGATCAGCACCAGCCCGAGGCCGCCGCCGCCATAGTAACCGGTGCCGTAAAACGGTCCGCCGCCGAGGCCGCTGAAGCCGCCGAGCAACGCGATGATCAGGATGATAATAAGAATGGTACCCAGGCCCATATGCCGTCTCCTTGCGCTGCCGCGCCATTCACGCCGCGCGGTTCGGAGACAGAACTCGCGGCAGGCCTTCCCGTTCCCGGGCCTTCGTGCTTGCAGTCGGTCTAATTTTTGCGTCGGCTAAGGAACGAAAGCGGCGCAATGGCGTTCCCGCGAGCAGGAAATCAGGCTCGGCGCGCGGCAACGCACGCTGCGGGAAGGCGCGCGTATTCGCTGTCAGTCTCAGAGATTGGCGAACACGCTCTTCACCGCATCCGCCGTCTTGGCCACGACGATGTCGGCTTCCTCGCGCGTCAGGCAGAGTGGCGGCGCGAAGCCGAGTATGTCGCCCTGCGGCATGGCGCGGCCGATGACGCCGCTTGCTGCAAGCGCCGTCGCCACCTGCGGCCCGATCTTGAGCGACGCATCGAAGAAGGTGCGGTCGTCCTTGTCGGCAACGAACTCGACTGCCGCCACCATGCCGTCGCCGCGCACGTCGCCGACATTTTTGTGGCCGCCGACGGCCTTTGCCAACTCGGCGCGGAAATAGGCGCCGGTCTCGCCGGCATTTGTCACGAGGTCCATCTCATCGATCAGTTCGAGATTGGCAACACCGGCGGCAACGCAGATCGGATGCGCCGCATAGGTCCAGCCATGGCCGAGCGAGCCCAGCTTGTCGGAACCCTGCACCAGCACCTGCCAGACCGTGTCGGCGACAATGACGCCCGACAGCGGCGCGTAGGCCGAGGTCAGTCCCTTGGCGATGGTGATCAGGTCCGGCTTGATGCCGTAGTGGTCGGAGCCGAACATGGTGCCGAGACGGCCAAAGCCCGTGACCACCTCGTCGGCGACCAGCAGCACGTCATACTTCTTCAGTACGGCCTGGATCTTTTCCCAGTAGCCGGCAGGCGGCGGCACGATGCCGCCGGTGCCGAGGATCGGTTCGCCGATGAAGGCAGCGACCGTTTCGGGACCTTCGGCCAGGATCATCTCCTCGAGCTTGTCGGCGCAATGCTGCGAGAACTGCTCCTCGGTCATCGAGCGGTCGGCGCGGCGGAAGTAATAGGGCGCTTCGGTGTGCAGCACCGGCGCGCGCGGCAGGTCGAAGGCGTTGTGGAACAGATCGAGCCCGGTCAGCGATCCCGTCATTACACCCGAGCCGTGATAGCCGCGCCAGCGCGAGATGATCTTCTTCTTCTCCGGCCGGCCCAGCACATTGTTGTAGTACCAGATCAGCTTGATGTTGGTCTCGTTGGCATCCGAACCGGAGAGGCCGAAATATACCCTCGACATGCCCTTCGGCGCGCGGTCGATGATCATCTTGGCGAGCGTGATCGAGGCCTCGGTGCCGTGGCCGACATAGGCATGGTAGTAGGCGAGGTTCTTCGCCTGGGTGGCGATGGCATCGGCGATCTTCTGGCGGCCATAGCCGACATTGACGCAATAGAGCCCGGCAAAGGCATCGATGCTCTTCCTGCCATTGTTGTCCCACACGGTGACGCCTTCGCCGCCGGCCATGATGCGCGTCGGCGATTCACCCCGCGCGTGCGTGCCCATATGGGTCGAGGGATGGAAGAAGTGGTCGCGATCCCAGGCGTTGAGTTCATTGGACTGGTCGAGCATTTCTGTGGCTCCTGGCGAAGGGACGATTTCGGTGCGGCCGGTTCGAACTGATGCGGGAATACTATCCGTCTTGGACGGACAGAGAGGCTGTTTGGATGCCTGGCGGTAGAGAGTGTCTCTCCATTGTGCCCCGTTGGCAGACAGATTCTCCGGGCTTATGTCGACGCCGGGAGCAGCTCGGCTACCGGAAGCACGATTTCTTCCTTCACCGTCTTGGTGACGATGTAGGTGAAGTAGCGGTCTATGCCGATCTCGCGCGCGAGCAGGCCGTCCACCAGCCGCTGATAGGCGTCGATGTCGCGCGCCATCACCTTCACGACATAGTCGACACCGCCTCCCACCGCCCAGCAGGCGACAATCTCGGGAATGTCGCGGATGGCACGTTCGAAGCGATCGAAATCGGCCTGTCGATGGCTGGCCAGCGTCACCTCCATCAGCACCGTGGCAACCGGTGCCACGATCCGCATCGCGACCCGCGCGTGGTAGCCCGAGACGATGCCGGCTTTCTCGAGCTTGCGCAGTCGCATCCAGCATGGCGTCGGCGACAGACCGACCCTGTCGGCCAGCGCCAGCTTGGTGATGCGCCCGTCGCGCTGGATGGCGTCGAGGATCTTGAGGTCGATCGGGTCGAGTTTTGCGGATGGCATAAGGGTCCACTTTTGTCAGCATCACCATGACGGCGCGCGATTTCCATTGTCAATTGCGCCGACTTATCCGACTTTCAGGGCACGGCCTGCGGCACATCGATCTGAACGCGCCGGTATGCGGCGGGCGTGACGCCGAGCTTGCGCTGGAAGGCGCGCCGGAAGGTGTCGACGTCTGAAAAGCCGCACTGGTCGGCGACGAGTTTTGGCGCCGCACCCGTCTCCAGCAGGCGCTGTGCCGCCTCCACGCGGATCGCCTCGACCCAGGCCGAAGGTGTGACGCCGACCTCCTGGCGAAACAGCCGGGCGAAGTGGCGCGGGCTCATGCCGGCGCGCCCGGCAAGCTGATCGACGCCATGCTCTCCAGCCGGGTTGGTGATGACCCAGCGCTGCACCTGCTGCAACGCCGAGCGCCCGGCCGGGCTGCCGGCGCCTTTGCGGCTATACTGGAGCTGGCCGCCGTTGCGGCGGAAATACATGACCAGCTGCGCCGCGACGCGGCGCGCGACATCGACGCCGAGATCCTCCTCGACCAGCGCCAGCGCCAGATCGAGCCCGGCGGTCACCCCGGCTGCGGTCCTGATCTTGCCGTCGCGGACATGGATGGCGTCGACATCGAGCAGCACCTCGGGAAAGCGTTCGGCAAATCGGTCGGCGCCCGCCCAATGGGTGGTGGCGCGGCGGCCATCGAGCAGGCCGGCCTCGGCCAGCAGGAAGGCGCCGGTGCACACCGATCCATAGCGCCGGGCAGAGGTACTGGCGGTGCGCAGCCAATCGAGCACGGGCGCGCTGCTCGTCGTCTGCGCCAGATGCGGCGCGCCTGCCACCAGCAGCGTGTGGAAGCGCGGCATGCCGGCCTGTCCGATAACGAAATCAGGCAGCAGCCTTGCCCCCGATGAGCAGCTTACCGGGCCATCCGCCGCTGCGACGACCGAGATGGCATAGGCTTGCCGACCCGCCTGCAGATTGGCTTCAGCAAAGACATCGAGCGGGCCGGAGACATCGAGCAGCTGCGCGCCGTCCATGGCGAGGATGCCGATCCGCAAGGCCATCATTCCGTTCCCGTCAACCTTGCTGCCACGTCCGCATTGTCAGTGATTTGGCAGAAATCGTCGTGACTAAACAATTCCTGCCATAGCCGACAAAGCCTAGTTTGTCATCTCCCATCAACAGGAGAGGACATCCATGGCCACCATTCCCGACGGCGCCGCCATACCCGACAGCAAGCTGGCACGCGCCATCACCAGCTTCATCCGCGACACCGAAACCGAACTGCTCTTCAACCATTCGAGCCGCGTCTATCACTTCGGCGCGCTGGCCGGCGTCCATCGTGGGCTCACTTTCGATCGCGAACTGCTTTATGCCGGCGCGATGTTCCATGATCTCGGCCTGATGCCGAACCACTCGAGCAAGCGAGAGCGTTTCGAGGTCGACGGTGCGCACGCCGCGCGCGACTTCCTGCGCAACCACGCCATTCCCGAAGAAGATGCCTACACGGTCTGGACCGCGATCGCGCTGCACACCACGCCGGGCGTGCCGGTACACATGCATCCGGTCGTGGCGCTGGTGACCGCCGGCGTCGAGATGGACGTGCTCGGCCTCACCCACAAAGAGTATTCCGACGTGGAGCGCGAGAGCGTGGTGTGGGCCTTCCCGAGAACGCCCGGTTTCAAGGAGGACATCATCCAGGCCTTCTACGACGGCATCAAGCACAAGCCCGACACCACCTTCGGCAACGTCAAGGCCGATGTGATTGCTGACAAGGAACCGCATTTCCATCGCGGCAATTTCTGCTCGGTGATCCGCAATTCAGCCTGGCGGTAGCGGCAGCGCATCGTTGACGCGCAAGATCGGGATTGGCGGGCAGTCGGTTGAGCAGCATTTTTCCCGGGATTGGCGTCGTCGATGCGATGACGGTATCTTGCGGTGGCGGTGTTCGTTGAGCCGCGGATCGGCAAAGCGCGAGAGGATCGATGATTGGTGGCGAGGAAAGCTTCGGGTGTGAGCGTTGCTGGCCGGCATCGCCTGGTGACGCCTGGAAGGCCCGCGCCAGCCTGTCTCACCAGGCCACGGTCATCGACGAAGCACATTTCATTGCCTCGTTGCTCGGCTGCCCCGTCTGTTCCCAGCGCTTCGTTTCAGTTTTCGCCGAGTCTATCGACTGGGTTGGCGGCGAGGACCCGCAATGGTGGGTTCAGCTTCCGCTGACGTCGAGCGAAGCCACACAGCTGACACGCAAGGATGCGCGCGTGACGGAGTCCGATCTTGCCGGTCTGGCCGCCGGCAAGCGCTCTCTGATCACCGGCTTCCCCAAGGGCGGTGTCGAAACATGCGCCTGGGGCACTGGGTTGTCCATTGGCTGGCATGACTAGTAGCGCAGGCGGCTTGTCGACGCGCTTGGTCGCGAGATCAATGAGACGCTGCTGGTGGCGGCTTTCCGCGCGACCATCCGCTGCGTGCGGGTCCGGCGTCCGTCTCCTTCACGTCGCCTTGCCGGCCGGCGCGGCTGTGTCTTCCTCGGCAATGTCGTCGAACGAGGCGTAGTTCATGTTGTAGAGCCGGGCATAGAGGCCCTTGGCCGCCATCAACTGCTCGTGGTTGCCGCTTTCGACGATCTCGCCATTCTGCAAAACGATGATGCGATCGGCGCCGCGGATGGTGGCGAGCCGATGGGCGATGACCAGCCCGGTGCGGCCCTCCAGCAGCGTGACCAGCGCCTTCTGGATCAGCATCTCGGTGTAGGAATCGATGCTGGCCGTGGCTTCGTCCAGCACCAGGATCTTTGCATCCGCCACCAGCGCGCGGGCAAAACTGATCAACTGGCGCTGGCCGAGCGAGAGATTGCCGCCGCGCTGCTCGAGCTCGGTGTCGTAGCCGTCGGGCAGATGCTCGATGAAGTCGTGCGCACCGACGGCTTGTGCCGCGCGCACCACTTCTTCGCGGGTGGCCCCGGTCTTGTGGTAGCGGATATTTTCCAGCACCGTGCCGGAGAACAGGAATGGCTCCTGCAGCACCATGGCCACCTGGTCGCCGAGCGAATCCTGCGTCACGTCGCGGACATCGTGGCCGCCGACCAGCACCTCGCCCGACCAGACATCGTAGAAACGGTGCACCAGCGCCATGCAGCTCGACTTGCCCGATCCGGTCGGCCCGACCAGGGCCACGGTCTCGCCTGGATTGACGCGGAACGAGACATTTTTCAGCACTGGCTGGTTCTGCCGGTAGCCGAAGGTGACGTTCCTGAACTCGACCGAGCCGTCCATGTCGCGCGTCAGCGCCACCGCGCCTTGCCTGTCGCTGACGTCGACCGGCACGTCGAGCACCTCTGAGATGCGCTGGCCCGAGGCCATGGCGCGCTGCATGACCGAGTACTGCATGGTGAGCGAGCGGATCGGGTCGAAGAAGCGCTGGATGTAGAACAGGAACGCCACCATGACGCCGATGTCGAGGCTGTGCGACAGCACCATCGAGCCACCGACGACAATGACCGTCGCCATGGCGATGCCGGTCAGCGTGTCGACGATCGGCACCATCACCTGCGCATATTTCGCCGAGGTCAGATGCGTCCTCAGATTGGCCAGCACCTTCTCGTCATAGAGGTCGAAATTGACGTGCTGGCGTTCCAGGCTCTGCACCGTGCGCACGCCATGGATGCCTTCGGCGAGCGCGCCATTGGCGATCGAATTGGTCTCGTGCGCGGCCATGAAGGCGACCTTGGCGCGTGGCAGCCAGAACAGCCGCACGATGAACAGCGCCGGCATGGTCGACAGCGTCAGCAGGCCGAGCCGGAAATCGAGCCAGAGCAAAACGGTGACGATGCCGAACAGCAGCACGATGTCGCCCACCGACATCACCGACGTCTCAAGGAATTCCTGCATCGAATTGACGTCGCCCTGCAGGCGCGACATCAGCCGTCCCACCTCGGTCTTGTCCATGAAGCTCAGCGAGACCCTCTGCAAATGGCTGAACATGGCGCGGCGCAAATCCGACAGCACATTCTCGGCCACCTTGCCGACGACGCTTTCCTGCACATAGCTGGCGCCATAGTTGACCAAGATGATCAGCGCGAAGGCGCCGATCGCCCAGTTCATCACCGAGCGGTCGGCCTTGCCTGCGGCCATGCCATGGTCGATGGCGTAGCGGATGACCAGCGGGATCGCCAGCTGCGTCAGCGTGAACACCAGCACCGCGGCAACCGAGATGAAGATCCGGCCCTGATACGGTTTCACAAAACTCCAGATGCGACGCACGATGCGCGGATCGTAGGCCTTGCCGAAAACCTCTTCCTCGTCGCGATGCGAGCCGACCACGGCCTTTGTCGGCCGGCCGCTGGTGTCTTCCTTCTCGTCGTCGTTCTGTGTCGACATCATGCGGCTCCCACGGCGACAGGCAGATCGTCTTCCGGCCGCAGCTGCAGGTCGTAGAGCGCGCGGTAGCGTCCCTTGAGCGCCAGCAATTCCTCGTGCGTGCCGCGCTCGGCGATGCGGCCGCTTTCGACGAACAGGATCTGGTCGGCATGCATCAGCGAGCTCAGCCGGTGCGAGATGATCAGCGTCACCCGGTCTTTGGCGAAGCGCTTCATCGCCGTGCGGATCCGCTGCTCGGTGCCGGCGTCGACGGCCGCGGTGGAATCGTCGAAGACCAGAACCGAAGGTCGCAGCATCAGGGTGCGGGCGATGGTCAGGCGCTGTCGCTGGCCGCCGGACAGAGAGGCGCCACGCTCGCCGACGACGGTGGTGTAGCCGGCCGGAAGGCCGATGATGTAATTGTGCAGCTGGGCGTATTCAGCGGCCTGGCCGATGCGCGTCTCGCGCGCCCACGGATTGCCATAGGCGATGTTGTTCTCGATCGAGGTGGTGAACAGGAACGCGTCCTGCTGCACGACGCCGACCGCCTTGCGCAGCGATTGCAGCGTGACCTCGCGGATGTCCTGCCCGTCGATGGTGATCGCGCCCGACGTCACGTCATAGAAGCGCGGGATCAGATGCGCGATGGTCGACTTGCCACTGCCCGGCGGACCGACAATGCCGACGGTTTCGCCGGACCTGGCCTCGAACGAGATACCCGACAGCGCCGGCCGCCCACCCGCACCCGCATAGCGGAAGCCGACATTGTCGAAGCGCAGCACGCCGTCGGTGACGACGAGGTCCTTGGCGCCAGGCGCATCCTGGATGTCGAGTTCGGCGTCAAGCAGTTCGAACAGCCTCGTGCCGCAGGTCGAGGCGCGGGCAAAGGAATTGACCATCAGGCCGAGCTGCCGCACCGGCATCTGCAGGATGGTCATGAAGGTGAGAAACTGGGCCAGTGTGCCGACGCTGATCTCGCCCGCGATCACTTTCTGGCCGCCGAACCACAGCACCAGGCCCATGGCGGCCAGGAAGGAAAAATTCATGGCGCTGGTGTTGGAGACTCGGATGTCGACGCGCTGATCGGCAAGCTCCAGCGCCGACTTTTTGGCCCGGTCGAATTTTTCAAGCTCATGTCGTTGCGCGGCGAAGGCGCGAACGACCCGGATGCCGCCGAGATTCTCGTCCATCACCCGGCTCAGCACCGACAGCCGCTCCTGCAGCGTCAGCCATGTGCTGCGCAGCCTGAGCTGGGTGACCGAGGACCGCCAGGCGACGAACGGCACGAAGCTCAGGCTGAGCAGCCCAAGTTCGAGATCGGTGCTGATCAGCAGGTACGAGCCGACGCCGATCAGCACCCCGAGCAGCACCACGCGCAATATGCCGGTGGAAAAGAACATGCGCACGCCGTCGAGGTCGAGCAGGCCGAGCGTGATCAGGTCCCCGGTATGCACCCTGTCGTGGAAGGAGAAGCTCAGCCGCTGGATCTTCTCGTAGAAGGCGAGCCGCAACTCATAGCCGGTGCGGTGGCCGACGGCCTCGCCGTAATAGTTCTGCGCCATGGTGAAGAGGCCGCGCAGGATCGAGACGACGAGCAGCGTGATCGCCGTCGTCCATAGGGCCTGTTCCGCCGCCGCGCCGCCGCCCGCTTCCATCACGCCTTGCGCCTGATCGATGGCGCGGCCGAGCAGGCGCGGGATGAACAGCTGCAGCGTCGCGGCGATGAAGGTCGAGACGATGGTGATCGCCACCTGCCACGGATGGCGCAGCGTCATGCGCACGATGCGCAACAGCGTGCTGAGGCCCTTGCCCCAGGACGCCTCCGCCACATGGGCAAACGATTTGCCGCGCTTCGCCGCGCCGCTGGCTGCATCCATTGCCAAGGAAAATATCCAATCCGGTCCGGACTTTAGCCCAGACGAATGAAAACAGACTCAGTTTCAGATGCTGCGATGGTACGCCTCCATTTTGGCCGTTCAAGGGCCAATGACGGCATCGCACTGTGCCTGAGGGCGGCGCATGACATATGAGCTGAGGCTAAGATTGCAGGTTTGGCTTGTGGCGCATTACGAGCCTTTGTCCCGCACGATCAGCCCGCCATCCAACCGCCATCCACCATCAGATTGATGCCGGTGACATAGCTTGCCATGTCGCTGGCGAGGAACAGCGCGGCGCCCGCGACGTCGTTCGGGGTGCCGAGCCGTGGCCAGGGCGTGCGGCTGTGTGAATAGGCGAGCGCGTCGGGGTCGTTGGCCACACCCGGCTTGCCGGTGATGATCTTGCCGGGCGCAATCGCATTGCAGACGATGAGGTCGCTGGCATGGTCGACGGCGATCTGCCGCGTCATCTGCACGATCGCGCCCTTGCTCACCGAATAGGGAAAATCACCGGGGCAGGCGACCATGCCGTGCTGCGAGGAAATGTTGATGATGCGGCCGCGCACCTCGTTGACCGGCGCCTGGGTCAGCATCTGCATGACGGCGCGTTTTGAGCAGTGGAAGAACCCCGTCAAATTGACGCCGATCACGCTGTTCCATTGCTCCGGTGTGGTCTCGACCAGATTGGTGCTGGTGTAGATGGCGGCATTGTTGACTATCACGTCGAGCCGTCCGAAACGCGCGGCCGTTTCGCCGACCAGCGCATCGACCGCGCTCCAGTCCGAAATGTCGGTCGCGACATGCATCGCCGTCCCGCCGCTCGACTGGATCAGGCCGACGGTGCTCTCGCCGCCCTCGATCGGCAGTTCGATCGTGTCGGCGACGATAACGACGGCGCCTTCGGCTGCGAACTTCAGCGCGATGGCGCGGCCGATGCCGGAGCTTCCACCGGTGACGATCGCGACCTTGTTATCGAGCAGGGGCATCTCTTCTCCTCAATGTTCCCGGCGCACGACTTTGCCTTGCCCCGAACCGGTCAGCACCTGATCGCGCACGATCTCTCGCCCGCGCAGAAACACATTGGTCAGCTGCGCCTTCACGCTCCAGCCGTCGAACGGCGTGTATCCCGCGCGGGAAACCTGCTCGGCGTTCGAGATGGAACTGGACAGGCGCGGGTCGACGATCAGCAGGTCGGCGTCGTAGCCGGTGGCGACGCGCCCCTTGCGCCGGCCGAGCCCGAAACGTTCGGCCGGATTGCGCGCGCACATGCGCACCACATCGGCATGAGTGATCAGCCCATCGTCAACGAGCTTCAGCATCACCTGCAGCAGCGTCTGCAGTCCAGGCATGCCGCCGGGGATATCGGCGAAAGCGGTGTAGGCCGCGGCCTTCTCGGCCGGCGCATGCGGCGCGTGGTCTGTCGCGACGATGTCGATCAGCCCACCCTTCAGCGCAGCGCGCAAGGCCTCGACATCCTGCCGCGACCGTAACGGCGGCGAGCCCTTCAGCCTGGGGCCGTGCGTCTCGTAATCGTCGGCAGTGAAGAACAGGTTCTGCGGTGTCGTCTCGACGCTGGCATCCGCCCGGTCGCGCAGCCGGCTCCACGCCTCGACACCCGGCTCCGAATTGATCTGCCGGACGTGGATGCGCGCCCCTGTCGCGGCGGCGGCAAGCACGGCGCGCGCGACGCCGCCGGCTTCGGCCAGCGGTGGCCGGCTGTCGAGAAAGGCTGCGATGGTCCCCGTCTTGTTGCGCTCATTGGCGCCGGTCAGCATCGACTGGTCGCCCGGCGAAATGCCGATCAGCGTGTCGGCATGGCCGAAATGCCTGAGCGCCTCGGCAACCGCGTCGAAATTGCGAAACCGGAAGGCCTCCGGCACGTCGGCGGTGAACACTTCGAACGACACCGGCGCGAGCGCGAGCAGGCCGGCAATGCGTGACAAATCGCGGCTGACCACGGCCTGGAAGCCGACATCGACATGGAGACGGCCTGTCGCCATCGCCATCTTGTCGGCGAGTTCTTCGGCGCTGGCAGTCCACGGCTCGTCGGTCGGCATGTCGAGCACCGTCGTCACCCCGCCAAGGGCTGCGGCATGCGTGCCCGAGGAAAAGTCTTCCTTGTGCGTCAGGCCAGGCTCGCGCAGATGCGCATGCGCGTCGACCAGGCCAGGCAGAAGCAGGCAGCCCGAGGCATCGAGAACCGTCGCGGCTTCAGCCGTTCCGCCGGGTGTGATCAGCGCCGCGATGCGTCCGCCGGCAATGCCGACATCGCGCAGCTCCTGCCTGTCGGCATTGACGATTGTCGCGCCCCTGATCAGCGTCTCGAACATACTTAGCCGCGCCGCTCGAAGCCGGCGTGGTTTTCCAGCCAGAAGCGGGCGATGTCCTCGCGCCGCATGAAGGCGGCAGCCGGTTTCGACTTCACATGCTCGATTACTTCGCGCAAGCCGGAGGCACGGTTGGGCTGGCCCATCCAGCGCGCATGGATGCCGATCGTCAGCATGCGGCCGCCGGTCTCGTCGGCTTCATCGAGCATGTAGTCGATGGCCGAGCGGCAGTCCTGCGCGAAGTCGCATGGATTGCTGTAGCCCGGCGCGACGAGATAGCGGCTGTCGTTGAGCGTCTTGGAGTAGGGCACGACCAGGATCTCGGTGCCCTGATGGTCCAGGAAGTAGGGCAGGTCGTCATTGCAGGGATCGGAGTGGTAGAGAAACCCGCCCTCGCGCACCAAAAGGTCGCGTGTGTTGACGCTGGGCAGCGAGCGGCAGTTCCAGCCCAGCGGGCGCCGCCCCATTAGCCTCTGGTAGAGGGCGATAGCCTCGTGCAGATGGCGCTCTTCCTCGCTGCGCTCCATCACCGTGTAGTCGATCCAGCGCAGCCCGTGGCCGAGCAGATCGTGCCCGCGCGCATTCATCCATGCGGCCACCGCCGGGTTGCGCTCCAGCGCGACGGCGCAGGCCGAGACCGTGATCGGGATGTCGTAGCGGTCGAACAGCCGGGCCAGGCGCCAGACGCCGGCCCGGCTGCCATATTCGAAATGGGTCTCGGTGCCGAGGTCGCGCACCGGCGGGCTGGAGGTGAGATTGTACTCGCCCCAATTGTCGTTGCGGCCGTCTTCGAGCCAGGAGTACTCCGAGCCCTCTTCGTAATTAAGCACCAGATTGACGGCGAGCTTGACGCCCCCCGGCCAGCTCATGAAGGGCGGGTTGGGGCCGTAGCCGACGAAGTCGCGCGGCTGCTGAAAATCGGTCGGCATCGCTCTGCTCCTCAAGCTTCGTTGGCGGCGATCCAGTCGATGTAATCGTGGAAGGCCTGCCTCGCCGGCGTTGGCCGCCAGCTGGTGTCGCGCTCGATGCGGGCAAGGTCGTACTCGCCCCACATGCCCGTCTTCAGCGCTGCCTTCATGGTGATGTTCGCCGTCTCTTGCGGGCTGACTTCGCTCTTCAGGCCGGGAATGCGCTCCTTGGCCCATCGGATGAAATCGCCGACCGTCTGCGTGCCGCCGCTGCCGATATTGTAGTGGCGGTAGCGCAAGGTCTCGGCATCGAGCAGCGCCATGATTGCCTTCGCAACGTCGCTCGACAGCACATAGTCGCCGAGCGGCTCGAGGCTGTTCGGCCGGATCGTCTCGTTGCCGAGCGCCATATGCGCGATGCGGTTCGGCAGATGGCGCACGTTGCGGCTGCCGGTGACGCGGTCCATCGGCCCGTAGACCGAGGACAGCCTGACCGAGATGGCCGACAGGCCGAACAGATCGGCATAGCGGTTGGTGACCATTTCGGCGGCGAATTTCGAAATGCCGTAAAGCGTCAGCGGCGCGACATAGCCGTCCTCGGGCAGCGGCTCGCCGCTCCAGTCAGGGCCGTTGTGGCGATAGACCGAACCGGAGCTGACATAGACGAAGCGCTTGATGCCGGGGCGGCCGCGGGCCCATTCCAGCATGCGCACCGTGCCCATCAGATTGACGTCGACGATGGCAGCCGGATCGTTGGCTTCCGGAGGCTGCGTCGGGTCGCTCGGGCGCGAATTCGGCGTCACCGTCGCGCCATGGACGATTGCCGTGATGCCATGCGCGTCAAGCGCCGCCGCCCACTGCGTGGGATCCAGTATGTCGGCGGTGAGCACGGTAAGGCGGTCGCGCACCGGCGCGAAGAATTTCTCCGCGATCGCGTCAAGCCCCGACCGGTCCAGGATCACGGCCCGGGCTTGTGGATCGCGGGTGAGCCATTCACGCGCAACCACGCTCATGACAAAACCGGTGCCGCCGGTGACGAGAAGCGTCATGGGATCTCCTGTAAAATCGACCTGAGGAATTCAGCGCGTCGCATAGCCGCCATCCACGAGCATGTCCGAGCCGGTGACGAAGGATGCATCCCGCGAAAGCAGGAAGGCAGTTGCCGCCGCGACCTCCTCCGGCTCGGCGATCCGGCCAAGCAGATGCGCCGGTCCGAGTGTGGCATTGGCCGCCTCGAAATCCCTGAAGCGGCGCAGCAGCCGCGTCGTTGCCACGGCGCCCGGCGACAGGCTGTTGACGCGCACCATGTCGGCCGCGTGGTCGACAGCCATGGCCTTGGCGAGATGGATCAGCCCGGCCTTGGCGGCGCAATAGGCAACCGCTTTGGTGGTTGCGACACGACCGAACTGCGAGCCGATGAATACCACCGATCCGCCGCCGCTTGCCGCGATCAGCGGCACCGCGAACTTGCTCATCAGGAAGGCGCCGGTCAGGCCGACATCGAGTTCGCGCCGCCACGCGCTCTCGTCGAGATCGACGACAGTGGCGCTGGTCGACGGTGCGGCGGCATTGTGCACCAGCCCGTCCAGCCGGCCGAATTTTTGTCGCGCGAACTCGACGGCGCCTTGGGCGGAACCGATCTCGGTCACGTCGCACTGGCGGGCGGCTGCCGAAGAGCCAAGCGTGTCGGCAAGTTGGGTTGCAGGTTCGAGATCGTAGTCGGCGCAGACCACCCTTGCGCCCTCGGCGATGCACCGCCTGGCGATCGCCGCACCGATGCCGCTTGCGGCGCCTGCGATCAGGATGACGCTGTCTTGCAGGCGGCTCATGGCGGTCGTCATCAAACGCGCTCCTCGACGGTCTGCACGATCTTCACTGCGACCGGCCGGCGCAGCAGATTATAGCAGGCAGCAAGCGTCACCAGCACTGCGCCGCCGCCCAGCAGCAGGAACATCGCCGGTGCGCCCATATGCGCCATCAGGCCGGCGGAAACGCCGGGAGTCGCCACATTGCCGATCGAATAGAGCAGAAGCAGCGTGCCGGAGGCGCCGACCATATGCCGGCTGTGCAGTTGCGAGGCGCCGAAGGCCATCGCTACCGGATAGATCGTCAGCGCCGTGGCGCCGTAGAGGAAGAACAGCACGAACAGCAGCGGCTCGGAAAAATTGCCGAGCCAGGCGATTGTGGCACACAGCACGACCGACAGCAGCCCTTGCGCCAGCAGGATCAGCCGCCGTTCAAACCGGTCCGACAGCCAGCCGACGGGCGTCTGCGCCAGCATACCGGCGATGCTGATGGTCGTCACGAGCCCGACCGTCGTCCCCGCCGACAATCCGATCTGGGTGCCGTAAATCGGCGTCAGCACGAAGATGTTCATGTTGGTGATGCCGCCCTGGAAGATGGCAACGACCGTCACCGGCGCCAGCCGGAACAGCGCCAGCGGGCCGAGGCGTTTGACGGGCGCATTCGCATGCTCCGGCTCGGCGGGAGAGGCAGGCAGCGCCGGCCAGCGTCCGCCGACGAATTTGGAAACCAGCGCCAGCAGCACCATCGCCGCCGCGACCGGGAACAGATGCGGCGATTGCGGCCCGACCAGCGCGACGAGGAGTTGTCCGAGCAGCACCGCGATCGCCGTCGTCAGCATGTAGACCGAGAACATCACGCCGCGATTGTGCTGCTCGGCATAGAGGTTGATCCAGCTCTCGCAGACGACGAACAGCGACGCCATCGACAGCCCGCCGAGCAGGCGAAAGCAGATCCAGCTCGGCAGGAAATCGGTGAAGACGAAGCCCGCCGCAGCCAACAGCGCCAGCACAAGGACACCCATGAAGGTGCGCTCATGGCCGTAATGGGCGACCGCCGGGCGCGTCACCAGGCAGCCGACGAAAAAGCCGACGGGATAGGCGGTAAGCACGATCTGGACGACATCGGGGGAAATACCGGGCTTGCCGAGATGCAGCGAGACGGCGGTGGTCAGCATGGCGCTGCCGATGCAGGCGAGACAGATACAGGTCATGATCGGCAGCAAGGCGCGCGAGCGCTCCGCGTTTTGCCATAGCCGCATCGCGGATTGGGCGATCGACCTCATGGCTGCGCTGCTCCCCTGGCCGCGCCGACACCGACGCCACCCTGAGCGAGAGGCTACACGGGGCAGCAATTGCTGCAAACGAAGATAGATACGGCTATGGCTTTGATTTTTTTGGCCATGCCGGTGACGGAAAGCGGCATCTAGGCCGACGGCGGGGCTTTACAGAGGTTTTGTGCCGTCCATACCATAGGCAAGTCACCGACATCGCGAGCTGCCTGATCGAAGCAGCAGGGAGGAATTCCATGACGATCGAGCGTCTTGAAAACGGCCAACGCTTCTGCCGGGTGCTGCGCTACAACGGCACCGTCTATGTCGCGGGCCTGACGGCGGACGACCTCTCCGGCGACACGACCTCGCAGACCAAGCAGATCCTGGCCAAGATCGATGCCCTTCTGGCCAAGGCCGGCAGCGACAAGACCAAAATCCTCAGCGCCCAGATCTGGCTGCGCGACATTGCCGATTTCGAGATGATGAACACGGCCTGGGACGCCTGGATCGACCGCAGCGCCATGCCGGTGCGCGCCACGGTGGAGGCGCACCTTGCCGGCGACCAGTACCGCGTCGAGATCATGGTGACGGCGGCTGTCGGCTGAGGCCGATTGGGGTGGGCAAACCGGATGCATGAGCTGGTCATCACAGGCGGACGCGTTGCGCTCGACGACGGCTGGGCCGACTGCGATATCGGCGTTGATGACGGCCGCATCGCCGCCATTGGCAACAGCCTTTCTGGCAAAACGCTGATCGATGCAGCCAAGCGCTGGGTCATGCCCGGCGGCATCGACGCCCATTGCCATCTCGACCAGCCGGTCTGGGGCGGTGCGGGCAATGCCGACGACTTCGAATCCGGTACCATATCGGCGGCCTTCGGCGGCACCACCTGCATCGTCCCGTTCGGCATGCCGGGTCCGGATATGAGTACCATCGGCGCCATCGATCGGGCGCTCGATCGCGCCGCGGGCCGTGCGGTGATCGACTACGGGCTGCATGCCGTGGTGACGATGGGCACCGGCGCCGATGTCGAGCAGCAGCTCGCTGCGCTTGCCGGCCGCGGCATCGCCTCGGTCAAACTGTTCATGACCTATCAGGGCTTTGCCGTCGACGACGATCTCTTCTTCAAGGTGCTGGACACCGCCCACACGCTCGGCTGGATCGTCATGGTCCATGCCGAGAATGATGCTGCGATAAGGCGCACACGCCAGAGGCTGATCGATCTCGGCCGCACCGACATCCGCTACCATGTCGTCGCCCACAGCGAGACCATGGAGCGCGAGGCGACGCATCGCGCACTGGCCTTCGCCGAGATGACCGGCGCGCGCATGACCATCGTCCACGTCTCCTCCTGGCAGTCGGCCGAGGAAGTAGCGCGGGCGCAGGCGCGCGGTGTCGACGCCATCGCCGAGACTTGCCCGCAATATCTGTTCATCGGCGCTGCCGACCTCGACCGACCGGCACTCGATGCGGCGCGCTTCGTCTTTTCGCCGCCGCCGCGTTCGCCGCGCAGTCACCAGCATCTGTGGCAGGCATTGATCGATGGCGGCATCGACCTCTGGTCGTCCGACCATTCGCCTTACTACTTCGCCGACAAGATCGGCAGATCGCAGACCCCCGGTTTCACCACCACGCTGAGCGGCATTCCCGGCATCGAGACCCGTCTGCCGCTACTGTTTTCGGAAGGACTGTTGACCGGCAGGCTGACGCTCGACCGCTATCTCGATCTGACCTCGCGCAATGCCGCTGCGATTTACGGTTTCGCCGATCGCAAAGGCAGCATAGCGGTCGGCCTCGATGCCGATCTGGCGTTGTGGGATCCCGGAGCGGCCTGGACGCTCGGCCACGCCGCCTTGCATTCGCGCGTCGACTTCACGCCTTACGAAGGCAGGAGCGTGACCGGCAAGCCGACCACCGTCCTGGTGCGCGGCGTGCCGGTGATCGCTGACGGTGTGCTCAAGGCACAGCCCGGCTTCGGACAATTCCTCTCGCGCACCGCCGCCGATCCGGCTCGCTCGGGAAAACCAGTCGAGGAGACGACGCCATGGCTCGATGCCTGACCATCGCGGTCTGCCAGACCGGACCGATCCAGCGCAGCACGACACGGGCAGAGACGGTCGGTCGCCTCATCCATTTGCTGGAACAGGCCGCCGCAGCCGGCGCGGAGATCGCCGTCTTTCCAGAAATGGCGCTGACCACCTTCTTCCCGCGCTGGCGCATCGACGATCAGGCGGAGATCGAGGCCTTCTTCGAGAGCCCGATGCCGGGGCCGGAAACGCAGCGTCTCTACAATGCAGCAGCCCGGCTCAAGGTCGGCTTCGCGCTCGGCTATTGCGAACTTGCGCAGGAGGACGGCCGCACGCGCCATTTCAACACCATGGATCTGGTCGGCCCGGACGGGCGCTTCATTGGCCGCTATCGCAAGATGCATGTGCCGGGCTCGGCCGAACCGGAAGAAGGCACCACCACGCATCTGGAGCGGCGCTATTTCGAGCCGGGCAATCTCGGCTTTCCGGTCTTCGACTATTGTGGCGTCCGCGTCGGCATGGCGATCTGCAACGACCGCCGCTGGCCGGAAACCTACCGCATGCTCTGCCTCAACGGCGCGGAGGTGGCGGTGCTCGGCTACAACACGCCGCTGCTGCTCGATGAGGCACCGGCGCTGGCGCATCTCAGAATGTTCCACAACCATCTGCCGATGCAGGCCGGTGCCTACCAGAACACACTGTGGGTTGCCGCTGCCGCCAAGGCCGGTCTTGAGGATGGCCAGGCGCTGATCGGCGGCTCCTGCATCATCGCGCCGACCGGCGAGATTGCGGCGCAGGCGATTTCGCTCGGCGACGAGGTCATCGTCCATCGCGCTGACCTCGATCTCATCGCCACCTGCCGGAAGGTGAACTTCGACTTCGCGCTCTATCGTCGCCCGGATCAATACAAGCTTATCAGTGAGCCGATGGCGGTATCGAGTGTCTGAGATGAGCGGCGGTCGAGCCTTCGGATGCGGGACAGCGCAATCACATATGGCATCGCCAGTCCCCCACTCCGTCCGCTTCGCGGCCACCTCTCCCCCATGTCCATGGGGGAGAGGAAACCCAAGCCTTTCGAGGCAGCGACCTCAGCGATTGGCATTTCCTCTCCCCCACGAATGTGGGGGTAGAGGTGGCTCGGCGAAGCCGAGACGGAGTGGGGGAGCGCCGTACGCGAGTGCCCTGAGGTGCAGAGCATGACAGCCGATCCGTTGTCCCTAAACGAAATCGTCGAGAACGGGCTGTGTATCGGTTGCGGACTCTGCAGGTCGCTCGCCGGCTCGCAAGAGATCGAGATAATCATGACGCCGGAGGGTCGCCTCCGACCAGCCGCTCGTAAGGCGCTCAGCCATTCGACCCTGACGCGGATCAACGCGGTCTGTCCGGGAACGCGCATCGCCGGACCACCGCAGGCGCAGATGGATACCGCCGCGCTGACAGACACAGTGTGGGGCCCTGCCGAGCGGCTCAGCCTCGGCTATGCCGGAGACCCCGAGGTGCGGTTCCAGGCATCGAGCGGCGGCGTGCTGACGGCGCTTGGCCAGTTCCTGCTGACGTCCGGCCGCGTCAACTTCGTCCTGCACGTCTCGGCCTCGCGCTCCGCGCCGATGCGCAGCGAGCGGCGCCTGAGCTTCGATGCCGCCTCCGTTCTCGACGGCGCCGGCTCGCGCTACGGGCCGGTCGCGCCGCTGGAGGATTTCAGCGACATCCTCGCGCGCGGCGAACCCTTTGCCCTGATCGCCAAGCCTTGCGACATCACCGCCGTGCGCAATCTGGCCCGGCACGATCCACGTGTCGATGAGTTGATGCGCTATGCGCTCACCTTTGCTTGCGGCGGCGCATCCGACCTGTCGAAATCGGAACAGGTCTTGCAGCGCTTCGGCCTCGCCGAGGACGAACTCGCGTTGTTTCGTTACCGGGGCTACGGCAATCCCGGCCCCAACCGGGTCGAGACGAAGGACGGCCGCGCTTTCCAGCTCACCTACCGGCAGCTGTGGGAGGATGAGGACAAATGGATGATCCAGCCGCGCTGCAAGATCTGTCCCGACGCCATCGGCCAGGTCGCCGACATCGTCGCTACCGATGCCTGGCTGAATGGCGGGCCAGCGGTCGACGATGAAGCCCTCAACGGCATCATCGTGCGCACGAGGCGTGGCCTCGAATTGTTCGACGCGGCGGTGGCAGTCGGCGCGCTGGCGATCAAGCGCGGGACAAGCTTTGCCGAACTCGGGGAGTTGCAGTCGCATCAGACGCGCAAGCGCCGCGCGGTGTGGGCGCGGCTGAAAGGCATCGAGATTGCCGGCAAACCGGTGCCTGTCGTGACCGATCTTGCCCTGGAGGATTGCGCCCGGCAAAACACGCTGGCCGACAATCTCTCCGAAGGCCGCGGCGCCCGCGACCGCGCCAAACGCGGGCGGCTGGGTGAACCGCGTGCGGTGCCGCGCCTGAACGAAACAGCCATGGTCAAGGATGGATGTCCATGAGTGTCCCTGAGGAAACGGATGTGATCGTCATTGGCGGCGGCATGGCCGGCGCCGGTGCAGCCTTCGAGATTTCTCGCACCGCAAAAGTGGTGCTGCTCGAGCGCGAGAGCCATTGCGGCTACCACACCACCGGCCGCTCGGCGGCAAGCTTTACCGAGAACTACGGCAATGGCGTCATCCGCCGCATCGTGCTGGCCAGCCGGTCGTTCCTGACCGAACCGCCGGCCGGCTTTTCCGATTATCCGCTGCTGAGCAAGCGCGGCATGATTACGGTCGCGCGGGCAGATCAGCTCGACCTTCTGGCACAGGACCTGAAGGCCGCGCAGGCGCTGGTTCCGTCCATTGTCGCCATGACGCCTGCCGAGGCGATTGCACGCGTGCCGGTGTTGCGCGCCGACTATCTCGCCGGCGCCTATATCGAACCGCATTCGATGGACATCGACGTCAACGGCCTGCACCAGGGGTTCCTACGCGGCGCCCGCGCGCGCGGCGCACGGATCGTCACCAATGCCGGCGTCAAAGCCATCGACAGGCAAGGCGGCCAATGGCGGGTCGAAACCTCGGCCGGGACCTTCCTCGCAGCGCGGATCGTAAATGCCGCCGGCGCCTGGGGCGACGAGATCGCTGTCATGGCCGGCGTGCGTCCGGTCGGCCTGCTGCCGAAACGCCGCACCGCCTTCAACATACCGGCGCCCGCCGGCGTCGACATATCGGACTGGCCGCTGGTCAACGATGTCGGCGCCGAATTCTATTTCAAGCCGGATGCAGGACAACTCTTCGTCTCGCCGGCCGATGCGACGCCATCGGAGCCGATGGACGCCTATGCCGAGGACATCGATGTCGCGATCGGCGCAGAGCGTCTGGAAAAGGCCACCATGATCGAGGTGCAGCGCGTGTCGCGCTCCTGGGCCGGCCTCAGGACTTTTGTCGCTGACGGTTCGCCCGTCGTCGGCCCGGATGACGAGGTGCCGGATTTCATCTGGCTGGTCGGGCAGGGCGGCTATGGGATCAAGACCTCACCCGCACTCTCGCGCGTCTGCGCCAGCCTAATCGGCGGCGGCGGCATGCCGGATGATGTCGCCAGGCAAGGCGTGTCGCTGGCAGACCTCACGCCGCACCGGCTGCGCTTACCTCAATCCACGCGGGTTGCCTCATGAGCGATGCCGCACTGACGGCCGGCGGTATTCTGGCCGGACGGCTGCTGGAGACGCTGGCGCAAGCCACCGCCGACGCACCGGGCATCACGCGGGTCGCCTATGGCCCCGGCGAGCGCTTTGCCCACGGTCTGGTGCGCGAGGAAGCTGAAAGGCTCGGCGCGGTCGCACGCGTCGATGCTGCCGGCAATCTCTATTTGACGCTGAAAGGTCGCGACCCGGCTCTGCCGGCAATCGTCATCGGCTCGCATCTCGACAGCGTGCCGCATGGCGGCAATTTTGATGGCGCCGCCGGTGTCGTGGCCGGGCTGGCGGTGATGGCCGAATTGGTCGGGCAGAGCATCCCGTTGTCTCGCGATCTCATCGTGCTGGTGACGCGCGCCGAGGAAGCGATGTGGTTTCCGTTTTCCTATCCCGGCAGTCAGGCCGCGCTCGGCTTGCTTGACCCCGCAGCGCTGGAGGCGAAGCGGTCGGACAGCGGACGCAGCCTTGCCGACCACATGCGCGAGGAAGGTTTTGATCCCGACGCCGTGCGGCGTGGCGTTCCGGGCATCGATGCCGGTCGCATCGCGGCTTTCGTCGAAGTCCATATCGAACAGGGGCCGCGTCTGGTCGCCGCCGGCGTGCCGGTCGGCATCGTCACCGGCATTGCCGGCGGCTTCCGCTATGTCGATGCCAAATGCTTCGGCGCTTACGCCCATTCCGGCGCCGAGCCGCGCTTTGCCCGGCACGACAGCGTGCTTGGTTTCGCCGATCTGGCCGCCGGCCTGGAAGCGGAATGGGACGCGCTTGAGCGCGACGGCCACCAGGCCACCATCACCTTTGGCCGCGTGCAGTCCGACCCCACGCAGCATGGCGGCAGCCGCGTGCTCGGCGAACTCGGTTTCACCCTCGATGTGCGCAGCGCCGAGGCCCGTGTGCTGGAGCGGATCGAGGCGCGGCTGCACCTGCTGTTCGCCGAAGTCGGCGCCGGGCGCGGCGTCACGTTCGAAGCCGGGTCACGCTTCACCTGGGAGCCCGCAACGATGTCACCGGCATTGATTGCGGGACTGGACCATGCCGCCGCCGATCTGCAGATGCCGGCGCCGCATGTGCCGAGCGGGGCAGGGCATGACGCCGCCAGCTTCGCCGGCGCCAATATCCCGACCGCCATGCTGTTCGTGCGCAACGAGAATGGCAGCCACAATCCGCATGAGGCGATGGAGGTCGCCGACCTCGATCAGGCGATCCGTCTGCTCCTGCGCTTCGTCACTGACTTCGACAAGGACCAGCCATGAACCGCGCCGCCTTGCTCGTCATCGACCTGCAGAACGAATACCGCCCCGGTGCCGCCTGGCCGGTCGTCGGCTATGACGCGGTGCTCGCCAACGCCGCCCGCCTGATTGAAGCCGCCCGTGTTGCCGGAATTCCCGTCATCCACGCGCAGGCCTGGGTGAAGCCGGAGGAGCGCGCCGGCTATGCCAGGCAGGAAGAGGTCCTGACCGAGGAATTCCGCTCTGCCGTGGCGGGCAGCGAGGGCGCCGACATCTGCGCCGAAGTGGCGGCGTTGCCCGGCGACATCGTGATCCACAAGCACTGGCCGAGCGCCTTTCGCCGGACCGATCTTTCGAAACGACTTGCCGACCTCAAGATCGAAAACCTTGTTGTCACCGGCGTGCTCACCGACAGCTGTGTCACCGAGAGCGTGTTCGACGCGGTCTATCAGGGCTTTCGCGTCTGGCTGGTCAAGGAGGCCTGCGGCAGCATGAGCGAGGCCATGCACCGCACCGGCATGCTCGACATGGCCAACCGTCTCTATGGCGGCGGCGTCCTGCGCATCCCTAAGGCGCTGAAGGCGCTCGCCGGCGAGAGCTTTGACGGCTGGCGCTGCACGCGGCCGGTCGAGTTTGTCTATACGCTGGAGACGGTCGACAGCCTCTACGAAGCGCTGTGATCCGCGCCGCACCCGCACGCGCCCCTGACGATCGTTTTTGAGGAAGCAGGCTTGAGCACCGCACCCGGCAGCGCCCCGGTCGCTCTGCCGCCGCTCCATACGGAAACACCGTTGACGAAGACGTGCTCGATGCCGGCAGCAGGCTGGCGCGGCTCTTCGAAGGTCGCGGTGTCGATGATCGTCGCGGGATCGAAAATCGTTAGGTCGGCGAAATTGCCGACCGCAAGCGTGCCGCGCTGAGCTATGCCGAATTCACGCGCGGGCAGGCCGGTCATTCGGAACACCGCCTCTTCCAGACTGAACAGGCCGACATCCCTGGCGTAGTGGCCGAGCACGCGCGGAAATGTCCCCCACAGACGCGGATGCGGGTGGATGTCGTGCGGCAACCCATCGGACCCGACCATGGTGCGCGGATGGGTAAGGATGGTGCGCACGTCAGTCTCGTCGAGCTGGAAATAGACGGCGCCGGCCGGCAGCAGCCGTTCGCCCGCCTCGCGTTCCGTGCACTTCCATTCGCGGGCAATGTCGGCCATCTCGCGCCGCGCCATTTCGGGATGTGGGTCGGACCAGGTGATGAGGATTTTCAGTCCGGTGTCGCAGCGCTCGAGGCGAAGCACCGTCGAGCTCGCGGCATAGGGGTAGACATCCATGCCGATGTCCATCGTCTTGCGCGCCCGGTCGATGCGTTTCAGCGAAGGTCCGCTCTTGCCGAAATTGGCGCGGCCGGTGCACTGGTGGTGCGAGATGAACAGCTTGCCGCCGGCATGGTCGGCAATGTCGATGGCCTCCTCGATCGCCTCGTCCATCGTCTCGAAATAATTGCGCGTGTGTGTGACATAGGGACCGCCAAGACCTGCCGCCGTGGCCGCCAGCGCCTTCACCTCCTCGGTCGAGGACTTCACAGCCGGCGGATAGTCGAGCCCGGTGCTAAGCCCGAACGCGCCCTCGGCCATCGCCTGCGCCACAGCTTCCTCCATCGCCGCTGTCTCCGCCTCATTGGCGGGGCGGTCGGTCACAGGCATGCAGCGCTGGCGCAAGGTGGTGTGGCCGACGAGCAAGGCCGCGTTCGTGGCGATGCCGCGCTTCTTCAGTTCGGCGATATAATCGGCAAAACGGTCGAAGTGAAAATTCTCCTGGCCGCCGACCAGCGTGAAGGGCGGCGGCGGGGCGCGATCCAGCAGCAAAGGCGCAAGGCTGATGCCGCAATTGCCGGCGATCACCGTCGTCACCCCCTGGCTGATCTTCGGCACCATGCCATCGGGTGCCAGCAGCGCGCCGTCATCATGGGTGTGCACGTCGATGAAGCCCGGCGCGACTATCTTGCCCGAAGCGTCGATCTCTTGTGCACCACGTGCGTCGCCCAGGTCGCCGATGGCGGCGATCCTGTCGCCGTCGATGGCGACGTCGGCCTCGAAGCGATCGGAACCGTCGCCTGAAATCAGCGTCCCATGGCGGATGACGAGATCGTATGGCATTGCTGTCAGCCGTCCGGATTGGCGGCGATCTCCTCGCGGCGGCGCGCGACATAGGCGTCGAGCTCCTCGCGGATCGCGGGATCCATCACTGGCTCCTCGTAATCATGCAGTGCCTGCTGCCAGAGTTCGGTGGCGCGTTCCAGCGCATCCTTGCCGCCGGCTTCCTCCCAGGCGCCATGGTTTTGCCAGTTGGACAGCATCGGCTGGTAGAAGGCGGTGGTGTAGCGCGACATCGTATGTTCGGCGCCGAAGAAGTGACCGCCGGCCGGCACCGACTTGATCGCCTCGAAACCGAGATCGTCCTCCTGGAACGGCAGCGGCCGCAGGAACTCCATCATGTTCTGCAGGATCTCGACATCGAGCACGAGCTTTTCGTAGGAGGCCGTCAACCCGCCTTCGAGCCAGCCCGCCGCGTGATAGATCAGATTGGCGCCGCCGAGCACCGCGCCCCAGGTCGCCATCTCGGTCTCGTACGCCGCCTGCAGATCGACGACGTTCGAGGCATTCGCATTGGAGGTGCGATAGGGCAGATTGTAGCGCCGCGCCAACTGCCCGGCGATGATGTTGGCCTTGGCGTTCTCCGGCGTGCCGAAGGCCGGCGCGCCCGACTTCATGTCGACATTGGAGGTGAAGGCGCCATACATCACAGGCGTGCCTGGATTGACCAACTGCGTCAGCACTACGCCGAACAGCGCTTCGGCGTTCTGCTGGCAAAGCGCGGCCGCCAGCGTCACCGGCGTCATTGCGCCCATCAGCGTGAACGGTGTCACCGTCACCGGCTGGCCGTGCTCGGCCATCGCGATCAGGCCTTCGGCCATGGCGTCGTCAAACAGCCGCGGCGAGTTGATCGAAATGATCGTCGTCACACCGGGCGAAGCCCGCATCTCCTCGACGCTGATGCCGCGCGCAATCGCCATCATGTTGATGCCGTCCATCGCCCGGGCGCGGCCGATCGCCGTGCAATGGAAGGAGAGATCGCTCAGCGTCAGATTGGCATGATAGGTGTCGAGATGCCGCTCATTGGCCGGCAATTCCATCGGCGCCACCACCTGGTTGCCGATGATGTGGATGGCGTTGAAGTGGTGCGCCAGCCGGATGAAGTTCTGGTAGTCGAGCAAATTGCCCTGGCGGCGACCATTGATGCGGTCATGCACATTGGGCGGACCGGCGACCAGGCCGAACACCAGCGAGTTGCCGCCGAGATGCACCTGCTTTTGCGGGTTGCGGCTTGTCAGCCTGAAGGAGGACGGAACCGCCCGCAGCGCTTCGGTAACCAGACTCTCGTCGATCCGGATGGTCTTCTCCTCGCGGTCGACAATGGCGCCGGCAGCAGCGAACAGATCCATCACCTTGTCGCTCATCACGCGAATGCCGAGTTCCGACAGGATGCGCATCGAGGTATCGTGCAGCCGCTGCATCCGATCCTCGTCCAGCAGCTGCATCGGCGGATAGGGGTTCTCGACATGCTGCCAGGGCAACTGCGCGATGCCGCCGCCGCTGCGCCCGATCTTCGATCTGCGGCCCCCGCCGCGTCTGTCATGCGTCATGTATCTCTTCCCTTCGGGTCTCTTTTTTTCGCAATTCCGGACGGAAAACCGCTTCACACTTTTCCTGGAATTGCTTAGTAGCCGCGCTCCGGATTGACAGTGTTTTCCAGGGTCTGGCCGCTGCGGTAACGCGTCAGATTGCCGGCAAACATCCGCACAGATTTGATGTCCCAGCCTTCGTAGACGGCCGCGCAATGCGGCGTGATGGCGACATTGTCGTAGCCCCACAAAGGATGGTCCGCCGGCAGCGGTTCGGTGGTGAAGACATCGAGCGCCGCGCCCTTGATCCGCTTGCCGTCGAGGGCTTCGAGCAACGCTGCTTCCTCGGTCACGCCACCGCGCGAAATGTCGATGAGCACGGCTGACGGCTTCATCGCCGCGAAGGCCGCCTTGCCGAGCAGGCCACGCGTGCTGGCCACCAGCGGCACGCAGCAGACGATGAAGTCGGCGCGACCGAGCAGGGCAAGCAAGGCATCCGGGTCGTGCACCTCGTCGAGGCTGGGCATCGGCTTTGGCCGGGCGCGGATGCCGAGCGTTTGCATGCCCATCGCCTTGGCGCGCTCGGCGACGGCCGCGCCTGTCTTGCCAAGGCCGATGACGAGAACCGTCTTGCCTTCGATCGGCTCGACGCGGCCGCCGCCCCACTGGCGTGCCTGCTGGCGACGGCCGAAGCCGCGCAAATCGAGCGAGAAGGACAGCATGGCGCCCAGCGCATATTCCGCCAGCATGCCGGCGGCGACACCGGCTGAATTGGTCACCGTGACATGCGCCGGGTCCCAGCGTCCGAGGTGGTCGGTTCCCGAACCGCCGACCGACACCCACTTCACGGTCGGGCTCTCGACAAGAGCTTGGCGCGGAAAGCGCGGCGTGCCGTCGAAGCGCACGGTGTAGACCACCACGGCCGCTGTCTTCTCAATCAGAGCCGGCAAAGCCGCGTAGGTATCACAGGTGTGGACGGTGAGGTCAGGATGCGTCTCCAGAAGCACCGCCATCGCTGCCGCCGGCCGGTCGGTGTGCAGGATGATGGTGGGGTGAGCCGACATGTTTTGCGCCTCAGCCGCGGCCAATGTGATCGACTGAAGCGCCGAGCGCGGCAATCAGCGTCTTGCCGTGCTCCAGCGTCGCATTCTCATGCGGCGCACGCAGGTTGATCCAGCGCTTGTCGCCGGAGCGCACCGCCAGCACCGCCTTCATCGCCGGGATCAGGCCGGCATCCTGAATGACTTTCCGAAAGGCTTTGATCGCGGCATCCGCTTGCGCGACGTCCTTGCCTGCGATTGTCGCGTCGTAAAGCGCCCGGATGGCGGCGGCGTTGAGATTGACCGTCGCCGAGATGCAGCCCGCCGCGCCGCTGGCCAGCCCCTTGGTGAGCTGCGCCTCCGAACTGGGGAACACAGCAACCGCAGGTGCTGCCGCGATCACCGCCGCCGTGTTGTTCCAATCGCCGGCGCTGTCCTTGTAGGCGACGACCGTGTTGGGAAACGCCGCGCTAAGTCGCGCAGTCAATGCAGAGCTCACCGGCACGCCGGAGTTCTGCGGGATGTGGTAGAGGATCATCTTCAGCGCCGGGTTGCCCACCCGCTCAATCAGCTCGCTGTAGTAGCGGGCTTGGCCGTTGTCGCCGGCAGCCGTGTAGAAGAACGACGGCAGCACCATCACGCCGGCGCAGCCGAGGCCGACCGCATGCTTCGACAGCTCGACCGTTTCGGGCAGTGCGGTGACACCGGTGCCGGGCATCATCCGGGTAGGCGAAATGCCGGCCTCGACCAGCCATTCCAGCGCTTGCATGCGTTCGCTCAGCGAGAGCGACAGCGCCTCGCCCGTGGTGCCGAACGGCGACAGGTAATGCGCGCCCTGGTCCAGCACCCATTTGGCGTGCGAGATCCAGAGGTCGCGGGCGATGCGGCCATCGTTCTCGAACGGCGTCAGGATCGGGGCGATGGTTCCTTGCGGGCGGGTCATTGATGTCCTCTATGCCTGATGTTGCGTGCAGTGCCTGGCCACCGCCGAGACGGTTCGGGCGAAATACGCCGACGCGGTGATGTCGAACAGTACATCGAAACCGCCCGGCGCGCGGAGGGTAACGGCTTCGATATGGCCGACGCGCGTCTGCGCGATATCTTCGGCGCTGAATTTGGCGGCACGCAGATCGAGTGCGCAAAGCTGGCTCATCGCTTCGGCAATTGCGGGACCGGAAAGCCGCATCCACGCCCAGCCCTCCTCGCGCCAGGATGAATAGCCTTTCGGTCCGCTGTCGCTTTCCCAGACGCTCCGGAGTTCGGCCAGCGCCTCACCGGCATCTTCGCCAAGCAGCAGAACATCCTCATTGCCGAGGCGGAGCACGCGCATGCCGCGGTGGCTGCCGATGCGATTGATCGCGGGCAGGGCAACACCATGCGCGGCGAGCCAGGCCGCGCTGCCGCCGCCCTTCAGGCCGAAACGCGGGCTGGCCGTGAGATCGGTCAGAGCGACGGCGCCGGAAGGCAGTGCCGCACCATGCGCCGCGCCACCAGGCTCGAAGGGAAAGATGGGCATTGCGTCGAGGCCCGCCATCTACATCTCCTGCCGTGCATTGGTCGGGTCGAAGAAGGCGTGCCCAACCACCGGCACTTCGACCAGCGCGCCGTCGCGGCACCTCACCGTCACCCGGCCTCCTTCCGTTGCATCGTCGACATGGACATAGGCCAAAGCGATGGAACAGCCGAGCGTCGGCGAAAAGCCGATCGAGGTGATCTGGCCGACGGGATCGTTGCCGCGCAAAACCAGGCAGCTCTCGCCGGGTATGTCCCTGGCGCCGGCGGGAAACTGCAGGCCGACCAGCTTGCGCGCCTGGCCGAGCCTCGCGCGCATTTCGATGGAGCGCTTGCCGACGAAGAATGGCTTCTTCTTCGACACCGCCCAGCCGAAACCGAGCTCGTCCGGCGTGGTGATCGCGTCGGTATCCTGGCCGATCAGGATATGGCCTTTCTCCAACCGCAGGATGCGCGATGCCTCCAGCCCGTATGGGGTGAGGCCGTGCGGCTTGCCGGCCTCCATCACCGCGTCCCACAGCGCCGGCGCGAGGCTGGACGGGCAATGCAATTCGAAGCTGAGTTCGCCGGTAAAGCCGATCCGCATCACCCGCACCGGCACGCCGGCGACAAGGCCTTCGCGGCCGCTGAGATAGGGGAAGGCCTCGCGGCTGAAATCGATGCTGCTTTCCAGCGCCTCGAGAACCGAACGCGCCTTGGGGCCGGTGACGTTGAGGCCGGAGAATGCACCGGTGAGGTTGAGGACATCGACCTTGAGCCGCCACTGCGCGTTCCAGAACAGCATGTCGGCATAAACGCGCGCGACCGCACCCGTTGTGGCTGTCACATAGAAGCGGTCGTCGGCCATGCGGTAGGCAACGCCATCATCGACCACCGAGCCCATTTCGTTGAGCATCAGGCAATAGCGCACGCGCCCGACCGGCTGGTTGGCATGCGCCATGGTGTAGAGCCGGTCGAGGAATTCGCCGGCATCCGGCCCGCGCAGCTCCAGCTTGCCGAGCGTCGAAACGTCGAGCAGGCCGACACCCTCGCGCACCGCCATGATCTCGTTGCGAACTGCCTTTTGCGCATCCTTGGCATCGCCGTAGAAATAGGGCCGCCACCAAGCGCCGACCGGCTTCATCGCGGCGTTGAGCGCGAGATGCCTGGCGTGCAGCGCCGTGCGCCGTTCCAGCATCTCGTGATGGCCTGCAAGCACGCCGAGTGTCTCCGGGCCGACTGGCGGACGCGCAGTGGTGATGCCGACTTCGGCCACTGTCCGGTCGGTCGCCTCGGCGACGATTCGTGCCGTCGCCAGCGCCGAATGGCGGCCCTGGCTCGGCCCCATGCCGACCGTGGTGAAGCGCTTGACCAGCTCGATCTCGCGGTAGCCGTCCTTGATGGCGTTGTGCAGATCCTTGACCTGCAGATCCTCGTCGAAATCGACGAAGTCGCGACCCTTCGCGTTGGCGATGATCGACTGCACATGGACCGGGCAGGATGGTTTGACTTTGCCGAGGACTGTGTCTTGTACAACCGCATGGCCAAGCCGCTGCAGTGCTAGCGCAGCCGCGCGACGGCCACCGGCAACAGCGCCTTCGAGGCCATGGTCACCGGCGACCGAGCCGGCAAGCTGAATTGGCCCTTGCGCCAGCGTGAGCGTCATCGATCCGCTGACGTCATCGTACCCGACCTTGGCGCCTGCCTGGCAAGGCAGTTGCCACGCCGACACTTCGCCGACCGAAATCGTCAGCAGGTCACATTCGACCCAGCGCCCGCTCACGCGAACGCGGGCAAGATGTCCGCTGCGGCCTTCGGCGGCTTCAACTGTCACGGCCTTCTGGATCGCCACGCCCTTGCCGTGCAGCTCGGCTTCCAGCGGGCCTGGCAGGCCGCCGGATCGCGGATCGACGACCAGCATGACCGAGACGCCGGCCTCGACCAGATCGAGCGCAACGGCATAGCCTTCGTCACTGCCGGTCAGCACCACGGCCTTTTGTCCAGGGCGCACGCCATAGTGGCGGATCAGCCGCTGCGCCGCGCTGCCCAGCATGATTCCCGGCAGGTCGTTGTTGCGGAAGATGGCCGGCTGTCCGATCGTGCCGGTGGCAAGGATCACCTCGCGCGCCCGTGTGCGATAGAGCCGGTCGCCCTGGATCAGCGGCAGCCAATTGTCCTCGTACCAGCCATTGCAGAGCGTCCCGGTCATCACGCGGAGATTGGGCAGCGTCTTGAGCCGCGCCGTCAGGCCCGCAAGGACTGAGGGATCATGGCGGCCGTAGGTCAGCGATCCGCCGATCTCCGGATTCTCGTCGCAGAGCACGACATCGGCACCCGCTTCGGCAGCAGCGATCGCCGCGTTCAGGCCGGCCGGACCGGCGCCGACGACCAGCACGTCGCAATGAAGATGCGACTTGTCGAAATGCCGTTGTGCGGCCTTGGTGTCGACGATGCCAAGCCCCGCCTTGCGGCGGATGATCGGCTCCCAGAATTTCAGCCAGCTGTCGCGGCGCGGTCCCATGAAGGTGCGGTAGTAGAAACCGACCGGCAGGAAGCGCCCAAACCTGTCGATGATGGCGTCGCGGTCACGCGCCAGCGAGCCGTTGACGTTCTGCGCGCTGACCTGCAAGCCTTCGCTGACCGGCGTCCGGTCTGCGGCGACGTTCGGCTCGGAAGGCAGCTGAACCAGCGTGTTGGCTTCGGCGCCGTTCATACTGAAGACGCCGCGCGGGCGGTGGTATTTGAACGAACGTGACAGCATCCACTGCCCCGAAGCGGCGAGCGCGCTGGCGATGCTGTCCCCGGCAAAGGCCTCGAAGCTCTTGCCCTCGAAGCTGAAGCGCAGCGGGCGCGTCCGGTCGATCCTGATACCGAAAGGGGCGGGCAGGCGGTTCATGATTGGCCGCTGCGTTGTGAGGCGTCGAAGGTGCGGATGATCTCGTTGCTGACTAGATCGCGTTCGGCGAGGAAGAAATAGTTGCTCGGCACATGCCGCCACCACTCGACCACGACACCTCTGCGGTTCTCTGCACGGAACAGATGCCGCGACCAGTCGGCGTCGGCGGTCGCCGCCGGGTCGAGCGTCTCGCGCACCGGCCCGAAAGACTGGAACTCGTCTATGTTGCGCGGGCCGTTCATCGGGCAGGTCATGATCTTCATCGTCAGTGGCTCGCTGCCGTCGCGCCCATTTCATTGAGCAGCTGGAAGGTCTCGAAGCGCTCCAGCGCGAACGGCTTGAGGATGTCGGGCACGCGGCCGGTGGCGATGGTCTCGGCCATGCGTTTGCCGGCGACGGGCGTTGCCTTGAAGCCCCAGGTTCCCCAGCCGCAATCGAGCCACAGATTGTCGAGCGGGCTGGCGCCCATGATCGGACTGTAGTCCGGCGTCATATCGGTAATGCCCGCCCATTGCCGGAGCAGCCGCACACCTTGCAGGAACGGGAAGAGATGCACCGCGCCTTCGGCGAGGTGTTCCTTCATGTCGAGCGTCGAGCGCGTCGAATAGAGCTGGTAGGGATCGGAGCCGCCGCCGATCACCACCTCGCCGCGCGAAGACTGCACGAGATAGGTGTGCAGCGAGACGGAAGAGACCAGCGTGTTCAGCCACGGCTTCAGCGGTTGCGTCACCATCGCCTGCAGCGGATAGCAGCGGATCGGCAGTTCGACGCCGGCCATCAGCGCCACATCGTAGTTCATGCCGCCGGTGGCGATCAGCACCTGGCCGCAGGCGATACGGCCGCGGTTGGTCTTCACCGCTTGCACCCGGTCGCCGACGATTTCAAAACCTTGCACTTCGGTGCGCTGATGGATCTCGACGCCGCGCCGCGACGCCTGCGCGGCATAGCCCCAGGCGACCGCGTCATGCCGCGCGGTGCCGCCATCGGCATGCCAGAGACCGCCGAGGATTTCGAGCGCGCCGCCATAGTCCATGTTGAGCGACGGCACCAGTTCCTGGACCGCCTTCTGGTCGATCACTTCGGTGCGCGTGCCCAGATGCTTGCCCATCTCGGCGCGTGAATGGAAGCTGCGCAATGTCGCTTCCGTATGCGCAAGCGTCAGCTGGCCGCGCTGCGAGAACATGACGTTGAAGTCGAGCTCCTGTGACAGCGTCTCGAACAGCCCCACGCCCTCTTTGTAGAAGGCGATGCCTTGCGCCGTGATGTAGTTGGAGCGGATCGTCGTGGTGTTGCGCGCTGTGTTGCCGCCGGCGAGATAGCCCTTCTCGAGCACCGCGACGCTGGTGATGCCGTGATACTTCGCCAGATGATGCGCGCAGGACAGGCCGTGGCCGCCGCCGCCGATTATGACGACATCGTAGGACGGCTTGAGCGCCGGCGTGGCGGGGATGTCCTCGCTGACCGGATAGTCCCGGCTGAGACCGTATTTCAGTAGCCTGAGCGGCATGTCAGTCTACCACGCCGGCCGCTGGAGGATCTTGCTGATCACGGGAGGATCGTAGAGCAGGCCGGAGAGATCACTGAACCTGCTGTCAGGCTCGGTGAGCGACAGGATGGCGTCGCGGATCGCCATGGCGCGGCCCCGCCCGAGCACGGGTGTCGCGAACTCCAAATATTTGGCCTCGATGTCTCCCGATGTCAGCGGCGCCTCCGGTCCGCCGCGTGCATGGACATCGCCCGAAATCAGCACCCGTCCGTCGGTTGTGGTGATGACGACATCGGCCCAGCGTCCCACCGGGAAGCGAGCGCTGTGGCGTTCCTGCTCTGACACGCTGATGCGGTTCAGCATCTCGGCAACGGCGGCGTCCTCAAGCCCGGCGCCCGAAATATGCTCCAGCCCGATGCGGCCATGCAGGATGAAAGTCGCAACCGCGAAGCGCAGGCTGTACTGCGCTTTCGACGTCGTGTCCGGCATGCCGTCGAATAGCGTCGCGGCATAGTGGAAACTGTTGACCTGGACATGGCCGATATCGGCCGGCGTCAGATGATGTGAAAGCACCAGTCCGCGCGTGGCGTCGATGGCCGCATGCGCCCAGCGGCAGATCGGATAGGGCTTCACATATTGATGCAACGCCTGCCAGAACACGCCAAGGTCCCGCCAATGCGCCGCGACTTCCGGCGCCTCGACGGTGATCGCGGGCGCGCCGGTGAAGCCGCGTTCGGCCAGCACCGCCGCCGACAGGCCGGTCAGCGCGCCGATGCCCGAACCGTCATGCAGCATCGTTGGGGTGGCGATCTCGCGCATCATCTGGCTGCGCGGGCCGTGATACTCGGCAATGCCGAGCGCCTCGCGCAAATGCCCGTCGCTTAGGCGGCGCAGACGCGCCGCCACGGCGGCAACGCCGAGCGCATTCCATGCACCCGACGTGTGGTAGTCCGACACCGTCGCATGCAGCGCGATGCCGGCGCGGCCGGCGACTTCGTAGCCGACGACCAGGGCTGCCAGCGCGTCGGGGCCGCTGAGCTCCGGAAGCTGTTCGGCCAGTGCCGCCAGCGCCGGCACCACCACCACGCCGATATGACCCTTGGTCGGGCTGTAGCCGTCATGGCCGTCGAGATTGTCGATCTGCGTCGCGCAGGCATAGGCGGCACCCGCCAGGGAGACGCGACGGCCGTCGAACAGCATGCGCGCGGAATGCCTGGGGTCGCTCGAATTGTAGAGGAGGGTCGCGGCATCCCTGGCGATCCGGCCGGCCTCAATCGGCCCCGCGGCAATCGCAATTCCAATCGTGTCGAGTAGGAGGTAGCGGGCTTGTTCCAGCACCGCCTGAGGGAAAACCGATGCCGGCCGGCGCAGCACGAAGTCGGCCAAGCGCACGGCAGTCTCAGCGCTTGCGTCCGGCCCTTCACGGCGATGGGGCGACACAGCCACTTGCTCCACTCCCTCTGTCGTCACGCCATCATTAATTTGGGTTCATCGTGCATTCACGCAATTAGTTCAGCGGCTTTGACCAAAAATATCTATGCCATGTCGCATGCGTGCAATTGAACGCCGGCGGCTCCATGGTCTACCTATTCTGGCACAGAGCAGGAGCCGGAGATGAAGCCACCCCCGCCTTTGAACTATATCAGGTCGTTCGAGAGTTCGGCCCGGCATCTCAGTTTCACTATGGCCGCCAAGGAGCTTGGCTACACGCAGGCCGCGGTTAGCACCCATGTCCGCTCGCTCGAACATTACATCGGCCGGCAATTGTTCATCCGCTATCCGCGCAGCCTCAAGCTGACCGAGATGGGCGAGGCGTTCCTGCCGACCCTGCGTCAGGCGCTGGACCAAATCGATCAGGCGACGGAGGCGATCGTGACCTCGTCGCGCAACCGCACCGTTGTCGTCTCCTGTCCGATGAGCCTGGCGGAAAACTGGCTGGCCGGCTGCATGGCCGCCTTCCGCAAGAAGCATCCCGAAATCGAGATCGTGCTGCACGGCACGATCTGGGAAGATCTCAGCGAACAGGTCGCCGACATCACCATTTCGACGCGCCGCTTCGACGATCGCCCACCGGCCGCCATTCCGCTCTGGAATGACGAGCTGGTGCTGCTGTGCGCGCCCGCGCTGCTCGAAGGCGAGCACGCCGTCAAAGCGCCGGAGGATATCCTCAAGGTGGACCGGATCTTCGTGCACGGCCGCCAGGAATACTGGCAGGTCGTTGCCACCGCGCTTGGCGTCGACATGCAGGATTTCGACAAGGGCCTGTCGACGAATGCGTCCAACATCGCGCTGGAACTCGCCGCCATGGGCGCAGGTCTCGTCGCTACCCAGCGTTCGCTCGCCCACGCCTATCTGCGGCGCGGACTGCTCGTCGAGCCGTTTCCGGTCCGGCCGCCCAGCCCGTGGAATTACTACCTGACCGAAACCCATGTCTCCAAGGGCAACATCGCCCGCACGGTGCGCGAATGGATCGTGGCGAGGGCGCAGGAAGACAGCGCCTGACGGATATTCGCCTGCGCTCTCTGACTCCCCGCGAAAAAATTTGACACGCCAATGGCATTGTTTTTTTAGGCCTTGCAAGCCGGTTTTCAGCGGTTTGTGAGCTCTCAAGCCCTTCCGGGATTTTTGCATCGCCTCTAACATTCCCTGCGTAATGGGGAATGAACGGGCGGAAAGCCCAAACCGGAGAAGCAACAATGGCACTTTTCAGGAGCAACGGTGACCGCGTCCCGGCGGTCATCGAAAGCTACGCAGATGAAGTCCGAAGCGGCAGGATGGACCGCCGCGAATTCCTCGCCATGGCGAGCGCGATGGGCGCCTCGACGGCGTTCGCCTATGCAATGGCCGGCCTTCCCACGCCGGCCGAAGCGGCAACGATGGAGCCCGGCAAGAAGGGCGGCATCCTGAAGATGCAGATGATCATCAAGGACATGAAGGATCCGCGCACCTGGGACTGGTCTGAGATGGCCAATGTGCTGCGCCAGTGCAACGACTACATGATCCGCTACACCCAGGACTTCACCTTCGAGGGCCATCTCATCGAAAGCTGGGAAGTCAGTGACGACGCCACCGAATACACGCTGCATGTGCGCAAGGGCGTGAAATGGTCGAACGGCGACGAACTCAACGCCGACGACATCGTCTTCAACATCGAGCGCTGGTGCGACAAGGCGGCCGAAGGAAATTCGATGGCCGGCCGGATGGCCACGCTGATCGATCCTGCGACCAAGAAGGCGATTGCCGGCGCCATCACCAAGGTCGACGACCACACAGTGAAGCTGAAATGCGGCCAGTCCGATGTCACCATCATCCCGGGCTTCGCAGACTATCCGGCCATCATCGTCCACCGCGACTTCGACAAGAACGGCGCCGACATGACCAAGACGCCCGGCACCGGGCCGTATGAACTCATCTCCTACAAGGTCGGCGACTCGGCCTCGGTTCGGCGCCGCAAGGACTTCACCTGGTTCGGCGGTGAAACCTATCTCGATGGTGTCGACTGGACCGACTACGGCACGGACGCTTCCAACCCCGCCATCGCCAGCGCCTTCGAAGCCGGCGAGATCGACTGCAACTACCAGACCGTCGGCGGCACGGTGGATCTCTATGACGGCATGGGCCTGGTCAAGGAATCCGTCGTCACCGCCGGAACGATCGTGCTGCGCACCAACGTCAGCAACAAGCCCTATGACGACAAACGGGTGCGCAACGCCATCCAGCTCGCGGTCGACAACGAGACCGTGCTGAAGCTCGGCTATAGCGGCCTCGGCCAGGTCGCCGAAAACCACCATGTCTGCCCGATCCATCCGGAATATTACGAACTGCCGAAAGTGCCGCGCGATCTCGCCAAGGCCAAGGCGCTGATGACCGAGGCCGGCCAGATGGATCATGAGTTCGAACTCATCTCCTACGATTCGGACTATGTGAAGGACCCGGCCGACGTCGTTGCCGCGCAGATGCGCGAAGCCGGCTTCAAGGTGAAGCGGACGATCATCCCGGGCACCTCGTTCTGGAACGACTGGACGAAATATCCATGGTCGACGACCGAATGGGGCATGCGTCCGCTGGGCGTACAGGTGCTGGCGCTTGCCTATCGCAGCGGCGAAGCCTGGAACGAGTCGGCCTATGCCAATCCCGAGTTCGACAAGAAGCTCAATGCAGCACTCGCCATTCCCGATACGGCCAAGCGCAAGGAGCTGATGAAGGATGTCGAGTTCATCCTCCAGGATTCCGGCGTTCTGGTTCAGTCATTCTGGCGCTCGCTCTACCGTCATCACGCCACCTATGTGAAAAACCTCAAGATGCATCAGACATTCGAACTGCAACTGGACAAGGTCTGGCTCGACAAGGCCTGAACTGTAAGCATCCAGGGGGCGGGCTGATCGCCCCCTGGAGTTTCGCCAAGGCGACGAGAGCGAATTCATTGATCTGGAACAAGACAAGTCGCCGAACACAAAGGGAAGAAATCTCGATATGCGTACCCATGCACAAGCCGTTGTCATCGGCGGCGGCCTGATCGGCTGCTCGATCCTTTATCATTTGGCCAAGCATGGCTGGTCCGATGTGGTGCTGCTCGAGCGCGACGAACTGACATCCGGCTCGACCTGGCACGCCGCCGCCAACATTCATGGCCTGCATGACTCGACCAACATCAGCCGCCTGCAGCACTACACCATGGCGCTCTACAAGGAGCTGGAGACCGAGACCGGCCAGGGCTGCGGCATCTTCCAGCCGGGCTCGCTCTATCTTGCCCAGACCGAGGCGCGCGAGCATCAGCTGCGGCTCCAGGAAGCCAAGGCGCGGCGCTACAAGATGAATTTTTACGAAGTCGCGCGCGACGAGGCGGAGCGGCTGCACCCGCTGGTCGATTTCGACGGCATACGCTGCATCATGTATGAGCCCGACGGCGGCAATGTCGATCCGTCCGGCGTCACCGCCGCCTATGCGGCAGGCGCACGCCAGCGCGGCGCCGAGATCCATCGCTTCACGCCGGTCACCGGCACGGACGCGCGGCCCGACGGCAGCTGGATCGTGCGCACGCCCAAGGGCGACATCCGCACACAATGGGTGGTCAACGCCGCCGGCCTGTGGGGCCGCGAGGTCGCCGCCATGGCCGGCCTGCAACTGCCGCTGATCCCCACCGAGCACCAATATTTCGTCACCGAGACCATCCCCGAAATCGCCGCCATGGGTCGCCGGCTGCCTTCGGTCGCCGATCGCGACGGCGAATATTATCTGCGCCAGGAAGGGCTCGGCCTGCTCATCGGCGCCTATGAGCGCAACATGAAATTCTGGGCGGAAGATGGTACGCCGCTCGACTTCGGCCACGAATTGTTTCCCGACGATCTCGACCGCATCGAGGACAACATGATGCGCGCCATTGCGCGTGTGCCGGCGGTCGGCAAGGCAGGCGTCAAGCGCGTCATCAACGGCCCGATGATCTGGTCGCCCGACAGCGCCGTGTTGTTCGGCCCAGTGCCGGAACTGCAGAACTATTTCTGCTGCAACGGCATCATTCCCGGCTTCTCGCAGTCCGGCGGCATGGGAAAGCTGGCGGCCGAGTGGATGATCGAAGGCGAGCCGTCGCTCGACATGTTCGCCTGGGACATGGCGCGCTTCGGCCATTGGGCCGGCAAGGCCTTCACCAAAGCTCGTGTGCAGGACCAGTACAGCCATCGCTTCAAGATCCATTTCCCCAATGAGGAGCGCGCCGCCGGGCGTCCCGTCCGCACCCGCCCCGCTTACGAGATGCAAAAGCAGATGGGTGCCGTCTTCGGCCTCAATTTCGGTTGGGAGCATCCGCTCTGGTTCGCCGCCGAAGGCGAGCCGCGCGAGGAGACGAACGGTTTCACCAGGCAGAACTGGTGGGGCCCGGTCGGCCGCGAGGCGCGCATGCTGCGCGAACATGCCGGCATCATCGACGTCTCGAACTTCGCCAAATACGAGGTCAAGGGGCCGGGCGCCGAAGCCTGGCTGAATTCGCTGTTCGCCAACCGCATGCCGTCCGAGGTTGGCCGCTCTTGTCTGACGCCGCTGATCGGCAAGCGCGGCGGCATCGCCGGCGACTTCACCGTGACGAAGCTTGGCCAAGACGAGTACATGGTGTTCGGCTCGGGCATGGCCGAGCGTTTTCATCAGCGCTTCTTCAAGGCCGTTCCGTTGCCGGAAGGCACGAGCTTCCGCTCGCGCACCGAGGAGATGGCAGGCTTCAACGTCGCCGGTCCGAAGTCGCGCGAATTGCTGCAGCGGCTGACCAATGCGGACCTGTCCAGCGAGACCTTTCCGTTCATGCGCTCCAAGCGGATCACGGTTGGCGGCGTCGATGTCGTGGCGTTGCGCGTCTCCTTCACCGGCGATCTCGGCTGGGAGCTTTATTGCCCGGCCGCCGACCAGGTTGCACTCTACGGCGCGCTGCTCAACGCCGGCAGCGAGGTCGGCGCCGGGCCGGTCGGTTCGCGCGCACTGATGTCGCTGCGTGTCGAGAAAGGTTACGGCAGCTGGAGCCGCGAATACTCGCCCGAATATTGGCCGCAGGAGGTCAAGTTCGACCGGCTGGTCAAGATGGACAAGGGCGATTTCCTCAACCGCGACGCCTACGCGGCCATCGCCGGAAAGCCGTCGCGCGATCAACTGATCATGCTCTCGATCGCCGCAAAAGATGCCGACGCCACCGGCGGCGAACCGATCTTCCTACCGGACGGCACACCGATCGGCCAGGTCTCCTCAGGCGCGTACGGCTACTTCGTCGAGCAGTCGCTGGCGCTCGGCTATGTCAAGGCCGGCTCCGCCAAGGCAGGCGACAAGGTGTCGGTGGCGATCCTCGGCAGACCGCACGATGCGGTGCTGTTGGGCGAGCCGCCCTTCGATCCCGAAGGCAAACGGCTGCGGGCGTAGGTCTCGCTTCCTTCTATCGACGCAATGCAGATTTCAACGTCCGGAAACAAAGGGGAATCGCATGATCAAACGGCATCTGCTCAGCACCATGTTTGCCCTGGCCCTCACGTCCTCCGCGCTCGCGGCGGACGTCAAGGTCATCAATGACGATGCCTGGTTCGCCGAAGGTCCGATCTGGTACCAGGACAAACTCTTCTACGTTGAATATGGCCGCGGTACCGTGGACGTATGGGACGGCAAGAAGAATGAGATCTTCTGGAAGATGGATGGCTGCGGCCCTTCGGCGGTGGTGCCGACCACGACCGGCGAGTTCCTCGTCACTTGCTACGACAGCAACTCGATCGGCCGCATTTCCGCCGACGGCAAGACGCTGCCGGCCTATGACAAGGACGCGGACGGCAAGCCGTTCGCCGGGCCGAACGACTTTGCGCCCGACACGGATGGCGGCATCTATTTCACCGGGTCGGGCAAGGGCGGTCCGCTCATCGACGCCTCGGCTTACTATATCGGCAAGGACGGCAGCGTGAAGAAAGTCGCCGGCGACCTGCACAATGCCAACGGCCTCGTCATGTCGAATGACGGCAAGATCCTCTATCTGGTCGAGACCGAGGACAACAGGATCATCGAGTTCGATGTCCAGGCCGATCACAGCCTGAGCAACCGGCGTGTCTTTCTGCGCCTCGACGATCTCTTCCCCAACCAGCCGCACATCTGGCCGGACGGCATCAAGATGGACAAGGCGGGAGAGATGTATATCGGCCAGAGCCCGCGCTCGCTGGATGAGCCGGGCAAGATCATCGTCGTCGACAAGGACGCCAAGCTGCTGCGCACGCTTTCGGTGCCGTCGCCATCCATGCCCAACTTCGCCTTCGGTCCGGACGAGAAGGCGCTTTACGTGATGGCGCTCGACCAGATCGACGCGGCACCCTGGCACGGCAAGGTCTACGAAGTTCCGAACAAATAGGCGTTCGCGGCTTTCGCCGGCTCAGCCGCCGAACCGATCCAGCCAATGCTGGGCGAGATCGGAACGGCGGCAGACCCAGATGTCCGGATTGGCTTTGATCTTATCGAGGAAGCGGGCGAGCCCGATCATGCGGCCGGGCCGCGCCGCCAGCCGGCAGTGCAGAGACACCGTCATCATGCGCGGTGTCGTCTGGCCCTCGGCCAGCAGCCAGTCCACCCCGTCGCCGACATAGTCGAAGAACTGGCTGCCTGTCTCCAGGCCGGAGCCGCGCGAAAAACGGCTGTCATTGTTGTCGAAGGAATGCGGCACCACCAGATGCCGCTTGCCATCGACGTCGACGAAATAGGGCAGGTCATCATTGTAGTCATCGCAGTCGAACAGGAAGCCGCCATGCTCGGCCACCAGCCGCCTGGTGTTGAGGCTGGGCCGGCCGGTGTACCAGCCGAGCGGGCGGATGCCGGTGAGCCGCTGCACCGTATCGACGGTCATGGCGATGTGATTGCGCTCCTCCACCTCGCTCAGCGGCGCGTAGTCGATCCAGCGCCAGCCATGGCAGACGATGTCGCTGCCGAGCTCGGCGATCGCCTTGCCGGCGGCCGGGTTGAGTTCCAGCGCCCGCCCGACGACGTAAAAGGTCGGAACGATGCCTTTGTCGCGAAACAGCGAGGCGAGCCGCCAGACGCCGACGCGCGAGCCATATTCGTAGAGCGATTCCATGTTGCGGTTGCGCAGGCCGGGCACCGCCGGCGACACGGCTAGATCCGACAGGATCGTCTCGGAAACACCGTCGCCCTCGTCTATGCTGTACTCAGCACCTTCCTCGTAATTGACGACGATGTTGAGCGCCAGCTTGGCGCCGCCGGGCCACGCGGCGACAGGAGGCTTGTTGCCATAGCCGATGAAGTCACGGGCCGGGACATAGGACATCGCTGAAGTCTCCTCGTGATCGCTAAATCAACCGCCGCGCTGGTCGGTCAGGATGCACAGCGCCCGATCCATCATCTCTTGCGGGCCAACCGTTGCGCGCAGGCATTCGGTCAGGCCGTAGCCGCCGAGGCTGCGCACGATGATGCCGGCGTCGCGCAACACGGTGTCTGCAGCCGCAGCAGCCGCTGCATCGGGGAAGCGGATCAGCACGAAATTCGTCCGGCTTTCGGGAACGTCGTAGCCTGCCGCTCTCAGACCCTGGGCGAAGCCGTCGCGGATCGCGGCGGTGCGAGCCACCGTCTCGCGCATATAGGCCTGGTCCAGCACGGCAGCGACCGCCATTGCGAGGCTCGCAGTGGTGACCTGGTTCGAGTTCTGCAGCTTGCGTATTTCGGCAGCGACCGCAGGCGGGAACAATCCCCAGCCGACGCGTGCGCCGGCCAGCCCATAGGCCTTGGATAGCGTACGCAGTACGACGGTGTCGCCACGCGCGACGAGCGCAAAGATTGGCTGCTGATCCTGGTCGTCGAACTCGCCATAGGCCTGGTCGATGACCAGCAGAATGTCGCCGGGCAAGGCGGCGCGCAGGCGCAAAAGTTCCGCATTGCGGATGCGGGTGCCGGTCGGATTGCCGGGATTGCAGACGAAGACGATCCGCGTCGCCGGCGTGACGGCGGCGAGAATGTTGTCGACGGAAACGACGAAGTCGCACTCCGCCGCAGTGACGTAGACGGCATCGGCGCGCGCCGTGGCGGAGGCCGCGAAATTATAGGCATAGGCGGTGGCGAGCACTTCGTCGCCGGAACCGGCAAATGCCGCGATGGTGCAGCTGATCAGGTCCATCGAGCCGGCGCCGCACAGCATCAACTCGCGCTCAACGCCATAGGCCTGCGCGATCGTTTCGCGCAGCACCGTCCAGTCCGGATCGGGGTAGAGATGGCTGCGCGCAATCGCATCCCGGCCAGCGGCGATCGCGTTGGGGCTTGGCGGAAAAGCGCTTTCGTTCTGAGCCAGCGTCGGCCGGTCATAGCCGCCGAAATTCGCCAGCGCGAAGGCGGACATTGCCTCGACATGAGCGGTGGCTTTCAGCGGCATGCCCGAACAATCCTGATGACGCTCATTTCCCCCGAATTGCCTCTGTCTGACCGGTTTTCCGAACAAGCTACAAGCCGCCCCCGCGTTCACAAGCAAAAACTGGCCGCGCAATGGCCGCGGAATTCTGGCCCTTCGCTCAGCCGCAATCCGGCGACGCTGGCGGCAGTGGTTGCAAAAGGGCCAGCAAGACCCGAAATGTCCGAGACAAACGAGTCCGGAAACGGGAATGCATCCAAGATTGCTCAAGACATTCCTCGCCGTGGCGCGGCACCGCAACATCACCCGCGCATCGCGGGAGGTTCATCTGGCGCAATCGAGCGTCAGCGACCAGATTCAGTCGCTGGAAAGCGAACTCGGCGTCGCCCTGTTCACCCGCTCGCGCCACGGCCTCGACCTGACCGCGGCTGGCGCGGCGCTGAAACCCTATGCGGAAGAGATCCTGCAACTGGCTGACGAGGCGCGAATTGCCGTCGAGGCAACTACGGGAGCGGCTGTCGGGACGGTGACGATCGGCGCGCTGGAGACGATTGCCGCTGTCAAACTTCCGCAATGGCTGGCCGCCTTTCAGAGCGATCATCCGGAGATCGGTCTGCGGCTGAAGATCGCCGGCAGCGACGCTCTGCTGCGCCAGCTGGAAGACGGCGAGATCGACGTCGCCTTCTGCTTCGACAAGGGCGGTCTCGACGAACGCCTGGCCAGGCGCACGATATCGGCCGAGCCGCTGGTCCTTGTCGCGTCCGCCGAAAACGCCGCTGCGGCGAGGCAGGGCGATCTGGCCGCGATGCGTTTCGTGGCGACGGAAGCCGGATGCGTCTACCGGCATCTGTTCGACACGGCCTTCGCCGAGACAGGTGTTGCCGCGCCAAAACTTGCCGCCGAAGTCGGCAGCATTGGCGCCATTGCGGGCCTTGTGGCGAAGGGTGTCGGCATGGGTCTGGTGCCGCGGCTGGCGGTCGCCGAGGCGCTCGATCGCGGCGAGATCGTCGAACTGCCCTGGCCGGGTTCGGCCCGCACGGCGTCACTGGTGATGATCTGGCGCCGCCGGCGGGTGCAGCCGCCGGCGCTGAAACTGCTGCTGGCGGCAGCGAGTGAGACGTTCGCGCCGGTCAGATCAGCCGGTGCCCACCCTCGACATGCAGTATCGTCCCTGTCGTAAAGCCGTTGCCCATCAGGAAGGCGATGGCGTCGGCGATATCGTCAGGTTGACCGATGCGCCCGACCGGCAGCCGCTTGGCCATGGCATCGAGCGTCTCGTCCTTCCTGTCGCCGGCCACAAAACTCCAGATCGGCGTGTCGACCCAGCCCGGTGAGACGGCGTTGACGCGGATCGGCGCCAGTTCGACCGCGAGTGCCCGGACCAGCCCTTCCAGCGCCGCGTTGACCGCGGCGACAACCGAGCCGCGCGCCACCGGCCGGTAGGCGGCAATGCCGGAGGTGAAGGTGATTGAGCCGTTGGCCGAAAGCTGCGGCGCACCGTGCTTGGCCAGCAGCAGCGGTCCATAGAATTTGCTTTCGACAACCCGCTGCGCGGCCTTCAGCTCGATCGCGGGCAGCAATTCATAGGCGCCTTCGATGTCGGCCGCGGTGCTGACGATGTGATCGACGCGGCCGATCTGCCCAAACAGGTCGGCGACCTGATCTTCATCAGCGATATCGGCCGCGATGGCATTCAAACCGACCGGGTTCCGCAACGCCTCGCTCGCCCGCTTCAGCTTGTCTTCGCTGCGCCCAACGATGATCACCTCCGCACCGGCATTGAGGCACCGCACAGCCAGCGCCAACCCCATTCCGGAGCTGCCGCCAACGATGACGATTCTTGATTTTGCGATGTCCGTGTCTGCCATGGTTTCCGTTCCTGAGCTGCGTTGGCCGAGACTTCGCAGACCGGTGGCAGGAGTGGAAACGGAAGAAAACGATAGTGCCATCGGAAGCTCCGATGGCACTTGTCGTCAATGTCGGCAGGTGAAATCGGTCAGTAGCCGACGGTGAAGCGCTGGCGGATATGCGCCGGCTTTTCGATTTCGTCGGTCATGACGATGGCATAGTCCTCGAAGGAAATGCTGCTGCCCTTGTCGGACGTCAGCAGCGTGTCCTTGCCCAGCCGGTATTTGCCGGTCCGCTCGCCGGCAACGAACAGCGCCGACGGCGACAGCAAGGTCCAGTCGAGATCGTCGACCGTCCGCAGCGTGTCGAGGAAGTCGGCGCCCTTCTGCGCCTCGGCCTTGTAGATCGCCGGGAAGGTCGGTGTATCGACCAGGCGCTTGCCGGGCGCGACATCCAGGCTGCCGGCGCCGCCGACGACGAGGTAGCGCTTGACGCCGGAATCCCGCACGGCGGCGATCAGCGTGTCGGGATCGCTGTCGAGGAAATGCACGGAGCTGATCACCGCGTCATGCCCCTTGATCAGCGCGGCGAGGCCGTCCCGGTCGAAGACGTCGCCCTTCTTCGCGGTCACGCCCGGCAGCGCGGCGATCTTGTCCGGATTGCGGGCGATGGCGGTGATCGTGTGGCCACGGTCGGAAAGCTCTTTCAGGAGACGCGAGCCGACCTGGCCGGACGCGCCGATGAGTGCGATTTTCATGGGAGGTTCCTTTCGTCTTGGGTCGGGCAATAGATGGCAGCCCGACCGCTTGCGAAAAACAGCGATCAATCATACAAACTGTCTTACCAAATCAGACAATCGACATGACCGAACTTCTAAACCTCAACCGGCTCGTCTACTTCGCCACCGTCGTGGAGACCGGATCCTTCACCGCCGCTGCGGACCGGCTCGACGTCGCCAAAGCGGTGGTCAGCCATCAGGTCGGCAGGCTGGAGCAGGAACTTGGCGCAACGCTGCTGCGGCGTACGACGCGGCGCGTGACCCTGACCGAGGAAGGGCGCCTGTTCTATGACCGGACCGCAATCATCCTGCGCGAAGCCGAGGCGGCCTATGGCGACATCTCGCAACGGGCTGCGCAGCCGACAGGGATGCTGCGGCTGACGGCGCCGCTCGACTATGGCGAGAAGGTGGTGGCGCCAACCATCGCCGCCTATCTCAAAAAATATCCAAAAATGCGGGTCGAAACGATCTTCGACGATGCCGTCAGCAATCTGGTCGACGAGCAGATCGACCTTGGCATCCGCGTCGGTTGGCTGGCCGATTCCAGCAATCTGGCGCGCCGGCTGGGAAGCCATGAACAATTCGTCGTCGCCAGCCCGGAGCTCGCCGGGCGGCTGCCGCGTGACGTCAGCCCCAGGCAAGCGAAATCGCTGCCATGGGTCGCCAATGCCCAATTGCGCGGCATCGGCCAGTGGGTGTTTTCGAGGGGCGGCGAGACGGTGCTGACTGAACTTAATCCCGTCGTTACCTGCGACAAGACGCCGGGCGTGCTGTCCTGCGTGCTGGCCGGCATCGGGCTCGGTATCTTCCCGGATTACAGCGTCACCGACGACATCGCGCGGGGGCGGCTGGTGCGGCTGTTCGCGGACTGGAGCTTGCCGTCCGGTGGCATGCATGCTGTCTTCCCGCCGGCGCGCTTCAGGCCGGCCAAGGTGCGTGCCTTCGTCGACCTGCTGGTTGCGGCCGAAAGGCGGCGGGCGCGCAGTGCGGGCTGATTTCGGCACCAGCCGGCAACGCCGAAAGGGAACCTTTGTTCGGCCGGCGCTTTTGGATATGCTGCGATTCCGAAAGTCAGAAGGGTGTTGCCGATGACCACCAAGATCTTTGCGACCTGCGCGCTCGTTCTCGCCGTCGGCTGCAGCCTGTCCAGCGCTGCCATCGCCAAGGAAAAGCACCGCCATCGGCAGCCGGAACCCGAACGCTACGTTCCGGCCCATCGCGACCTTCTCTACGACCTCTTCGGCGGGCCGCGTTACTATGACACCATGCTGACCACCACGGCCGCCGGCGCCTGCTCCTACAACCGGGTCGGACCGGACGCGAATGCGCTGAACAAGATCAACGATCACCATTGCGGGAAATAGAAGGGGCGGGAAGTAGCGGAGCGGGAGCAGCAGCCGGCCGAAACCCTCGTTTGAGCGCTATCGCGTCAGGGTTCTGGCCGCTGCACGCCGGAGCGCCTGTGGCGGTTGACCGAAGCTCCTCAGGAACGCGCGGCGCATCCGCCCGGCATCACCGAAACCGCTTTCCTCGGCGATGCGATCGAGAGGCGTGTGGCCGGTCTCCACCGCCATTCGCGCGGTTTCCAGGCGCAGCCGCTCGACAGCCTTGGCCGGCGTGGTGCCGGTCTCCGCAGTGAAGGCGCGGGCAAAATGTCTCGGGCTCATGGCGGCACGGTCGGCAAGGCGCTCCACGGTCAGAGGCTCGGCGAGCTTTGTTCGCATCCATTCGATCAACTCGACAAAGCGTCCCGACCGCCCGCCGAGATCGACCAGCGCCGAGAACTGCGACTGGCCGCCCGGCCGGCGTTGATGGACGACAAGCTGCTGGGCGGTGCGCCGCGCGATCGCCGGACCGAGATCATCCTCGATCAGCGCCAGCGCCAGATCGATGCCGGCTGAAATTCCGGCCGAAGTCCAGACGCCGTCATCCCGAATGAAGATGCGCTCGCCATCGAGCTTCACCTTCGGATAGCGGCGGGCGAAATCGTTGGTGCTCCACCAATGGGTGGTGGCGCGCCGGCCGTCGAGAAGCCCGGCTTCAGCCAGCAGATAGGCGCCTGTACACACGCTTGCCGTCCGCCGCACGCTTGTTCGCTGCAGCCAGGCGACGATCTCCTCGGCAGCAGCCCTGGAGCGTATGATCTCGCCGCCGGAAATCACAGCGGTATCGAGTGATACCGCAGCAGATAGAGGTTGGGCTGCAAGGCGCATACCGGACGAACTTTCGATCTGACCGCCGCCAGGCGCCAGCATTTCGAGCGCGTAGTTGCCCGGGCAGAAATGCTCCGCCAGTTCGAACGCCGCCGCCGGACCGGCTGCGTCCAGCAGCTGGAATCCTGGATGGATGATGATGCCTATGGTCCTACGCATGGCAGTTTTTGCCCGATCTATGTCATTTCAGACAAAGCCTAATGGAGCTAGGCTGATGGTCAAGCGTCTAGATCGGAAGGACTGAGCGATGAGGCTGCGCATCATGCTGTGGACTGCTCTGGCCATCGTGCTGATTGTCGCGGCGGCTGGCGCCGTGTGGCTGCTGTCCCTGCCGTCAGCATCGCTTGCCGCCGTTCAGCCAGCCATCGATGCCAAGGAGATCGAAGACACGCTCGCCGCGCTGAAGCCGCCCAAGCGCCAGCGCCCGCTCATCGCCATCATCGGCATCAATGACGGCACCGAGACCACCGACTATCTGATGCCCTTCGGCATATTGCGGCGCGCCGACGTCGCCGAAGTCGTCGCGCTGGCAACGCAGCCGGGGCCGATGAAACTGCATCCGGCTCTGCAGGTCGAGCCCGACGCGACGACAGCGGCGTTCGACGCCGAGCATCCCGAAGGCGCCGACTACGTCATCGTTCCCGCCATGATGCGCGATGACGACCCCGACGTGCTGAAATGGATCAGGGGCCAGGCAGCCAACGGCGCCATCGTCATCGGTGTATGCGCGGGCGCCAAGGTCGTCGGCGCCAGCGGATTGCTCGATGGCAAGCGGGCGACGACGCATTGGTATTCGCTGAGCGAATTGCGCGAAAAACACCCGACGATCCGTTATGTCGCCGACCGGCGCTTCGTCGTCGATCAAGGCGTCGCGACGACAACCGGGATCACCGCGTCGATGCCGATGATGCTGACGCTGATCGAGGCAATCGGCGGGCGCGCCAAGGCCGAAGCCGTTGCTCGCGATCTTGGCCTGGCGCATTGGGATGCCCGCCACGACAGCGGCGCCTTCAAGTTCACCCGGCCTTTCGCGTTGACCGCGATTGGTAACACGCTGGCATTTTTCAACCACGAACAGCTCGGTATCAAGCTGACATCAGGTATGGACGAGGTGTCGCTGGCAATGGTGGCGGATGCCTGGTCACGAACCTATCGCTCCGGCGCCGTGACATTTGCCGACGGCGCGATCGTCAGCCGTGACGGCATCCGCATCGTACCTGACCAGATTGCGGCTACCTGGCCGACGGAGCGTCTGGCGCCGAATGTTGTCGACGCGCGGCCGGTTCAGTCGCTGGACCAGACGCTTCGATACATCTCGGCCCGCTATGGCGCCCGCACGGCCGACTTCGTGGCCATGCAGCTCGAATATCCACGAACGCAGTGAAGGCAAGCCTGTGGGATCTAGGCTCAAGGCAGCGGCGCCAGCGCGCGTAGGACTAGAACACCATGGCGAGCCCGCGCTCGGACGGATCGATGTCGTTGGCGCGCACGCCGTCGATCAGCAGGTCGCCGGCGCTGATCTTCTCGAGCCGGCGGTCATACGCAGCAGCGTGGACTTGCCGCAGCCGGACGGGCCGACGAAGACGACGAATTCGCGGTCCTCGACGTCAAGGTCGATCCCATTGATGATCTCGACATTGCCATAGGATTTGCGCGCGCCGCGCAGTTTGAGCTCAGCCATGGCTTGCCTCCCTGGCATCGCCGGTCACGCCGCTGTCGTCCTGTGCCATCGCAAGTGGCAAACCCGGTTCGCCTTCCCACAGGATCAGGCTGGCGGCGCCGATCAGCCCGGCGCGGTCGCCAAGCTCGGCGCGCACGATCGGCACGTCGCGATAGGCCGGCATCGCCCGCCGCTGGACGACCGCCGCGATCGACGGCGCCAGCAGGTCGAAGCCGTTGGACAGGCCGCCGCCCATCACGATCAGGTCGGGTGAATAGAGATGCAAGAGATTGGTGAAGCCGATGCCCAGCCACCTCGCTTCCGCCTCGATCAGCTCGAGGGCGTTGGCGTCGCCGGCCTGGGCTGCCTCGACAACATGCCTGGCCGAGACGTCGCCATCATTCGACAGCCGCCGCAGCAATGAACCGTCGCCCGGCGCGGTCAGCCGCGTGGCGCGACGTCCGAGCGCCGTTCCCGAAGCAACAGCCTCGAAGCAGCCGATGGCGCCGCAAAAGCAGCGGTCGCCTTCGCCGGTGATGGTCATGTGGCCGATCTCGGCGGCCAGCCCGCGCCGGCCATGGTAGATGTGGCCGTCGGCGACGACGCCGCCGCCAATGCCGGTCGACACGGTGACGAACACCAGCGAGCCGCTGCCGCGTCCGGCGCCGAAGCGCCATTCGCCGAGCGCTGCCGCATTGGCGTCGTTCTCAAGCCGCACCGGCAGGCCGAAATGCTGCCCCAGAATGTCGATCAGCGGCACGTCGTGCCAGCCGGCCAGCGTTGGCGGCGCAATCACGATCCCTGCCTTGGGGTCGAGCGGCCCCGGCGCACCGACGCCGATGCCGGCAATTTCGGCTTGCGGACTTTGCGCTATGAGATCGCCGGCGAGCGCAATGATCTGGCCGATCACCGCCTCCGATCCCGCACCGGCAAGCGTCGGCGCCGAGGCATGAGCGACGATACGGCCGTCGCTTTCGACCAGCGCGCCACGCAGCGCCGTGCCGCCGAGATCGAAGGCCAGCGCAAGCTTGCTCATCAGGCGGCGACCTTCAATTCGTGCAGCCAGGCCATGCGCTGGGCAAGGTCGGGATCGCCGAAGGCGAGCGAGCCCAGCACCACGGTTTCCGCACCTGCGGCGCGCAGCAGCGGCACCGTCTCGTGGCGTATGCCGCCATCGGCGGCGAGCACTATATCAGCTTCACGGCCGGCTTTGCGCATCAGCGCGCGCGCCTCGATCAGCCGAGGACAGGCCTTCTCCGAGAGGCTCTGGCCCTTGACGCCGATGGAGGTGCCGAGCAGCGTCACGAACGCCACTTCGGAAAGGAACGGCGTGACTGCCGCGACCGGCGTTTCCAGCCGCAGCACGACGCCGGCTTCGGCGCCGAGTTCACGCGCCAGCCGTACGGCACGCAGACCGGCCTCGCCGTTTTCGGCATGCACGCTGATCAAATCGGCGCCGGCTTCGATGAACTGGCGCGTCTGGTCCTCGACGATCTCGGCCTCGACCATCAGATGCACATGGATCGGCTTCGCCGTCAGCCTGGCGATGCGCGCCACCAGATCCGGGAAGAACAGGAAGCCCGGGGTGAAGCGGGCGTCGGCGACGTCGATATGGTGAATGTCGGCATGGGCTTCGATGCGCTTGAGGTCGCGCTCCATATTGGCGAGATCGGCCGACCACAGCGAGAACTCGCCGATCAGACGGTGGCGCGGCAAGGCGGCGATTGCGGCGGGGCCGGAAAGGGACTTGCTCGTCATGATCGAATGAGGCTCCGGAAGTTGCAGTTCGAAAAAATCATCGTTTCAGGCTCCGTAGCCACGCATGGTCTGGCGGTTGGTCTTGATCGCCTTGGCCGGATCGGCGGCCGCAGTTTCGGACTCTTCCTCCAGCACCAGCCAGCCGTTGAAGTTGGGGGCAGCACTGGCGATCTCGATCACTTTCGCCGTGTCGCAGACACCTCTGCCGAGCATCGCCCAGGTACCGTTTGCGTCGACATCCTTCAGGTGGACGTAGCGGATGCGATCGCGATAAGTGGTGAGCGTATCGGCCATGTCCTGACCGCCGCGCAAGATGTGACCGGTGTCCGGCACCCAGCCAACCAGCGCGGCGTCGATCAGTCCGAAGATTCGGTCATAGTCGGCGCGGTCGAACAGCAGCGTGTTGTGATGCGAACTTGGATGCACCGCGACCTGGACGCCCGCCTTGCGCCCGAATTCGCCGGCTCTGTTGTAGACCTCGGCAGCAATGGAAAACTTGCCATCGCGCGGTCCGTCGGAAACGACGGTGGCCGAGCCCATCGACACCAGCGCGCCAGGGAAGGCGGCGGCGAAATCGATCCAGCGCTGCGCCGTTTCGAGGTCGGCGCCGATCTGATCCTGCAGCGTGAAGCCGCTGTTCGAGCCGAAGGCGAAGGACACCAGCGTCAGGCCGGTCGCCTTCAACGCCGCGGCGAATTCCGCCGGACGGTTGCCATAGTGGCCGATCATCGTGTCGGTGATCTCGATGCCGGCATAGCCGCCATCGGCGATCGCCTTCAGCAGATCGTCGGGGCCGCCGGAAAAACGGTCTCCGAGCATTTCCCAGGTGAAGGTCTGGCAGCCTACTTTCAGGTCTTTCACGATCGTCCTTTCATTCCTTGATATCCTACTTGACCGAGCCTGCGGTCATGCCGGCGAGGAAGAACCTCTGGGCAACGAGGTAGATGACCAGGAGCGGGAGCGAGCCGAGCACGCTCATCGCCATCATCTGGTTCCATTCGAAGGCGTGTTGCCCCATCAACAGCTGGATGCCGATCGGGACGGTGCGCATGGACGTTGACTTCGTCAGCGTCAGCGCAAAGAGAAATTCGTTCCAGCACAACAGGAAGGTGTAGACCGACGTCGCCACGATACCAGGCAGTGAAATCGGGACGATCACCCGCCAGAGTGCGGTCCAGCTGGTGCCGCCGTCGACAGCCACCGCTTCATCGAGATCGCGGGGCAAGGTGTTCAGATATCCCGTCATCAGCAGGATCGCGTAGGGCAGCGTAAACACCAGGTACGTCAGGATCAGCGCGACATAGGTGTCGAAGATGCCATACGAGACGACAAGCCCGAAGAAGGGGATCAAAAGCGTGATCGGCGGGATCGTCTGCGTGCTGATGATGAGTGTGTTGAGGCTGCCCTTGCCGCGGAAATTGAAACGGCTGAACCCATAGGCCGCCAGCAAGGCGATCAGCACCGTCAGCACGGTCACCGCTCCGGCCACGAAGTAGCTGTTGAAGAAGAAGCGCAGCTTTACCGGGTCGCCAAGGATGGCCGCATACGCTTCCAGCGTGAAGGCTTTCGGCAGGACGGTTGGTGGCAGGGCAAAGATTTCGGTATTCGACTTGAACGAGCTGCTCAGCATCCAGTAGATCGGGAAGGCCGCGAAAAACAGCCCTGCCGCAAGCGCGACATGGAGCGCGACGGTGATCAGCCTGTCTTTCGGCGTGTGCCTTTTCCTCATGGTGACTACCGAGCCTTTTGATAGCGGATGTAGAACAGCGTCAGGCCGAGAGAGATCAGCAGGATGACCACGGCGCTCGCCGACGCCTGCGACAGGTTGTAGCTCGAAAACGCCAACTTATACGTGTAGGTGCTGAGGACCTCGGTCGAGTAGATCGGACCGCCGCCCGTCGTTATCCAGATCAATGGAAAGACCTGCATGGTCCAGATGAAGTCGAGCAGCGAGATGCTGATGATGATCGGCATCAGCTGCGGGATGGTGATGAAGATCAGCTTCTGGTAGGCCTTCGCCCCGTCGATATCGGCGGCCTCGTAGAAATCCTTGGGAATGCCCTGCAAGCCTGCGAGCAGGCTGACCATGAAAAGCGGGTAGCCCGCCCAGATATTGGCGAAGGTGACGGCGTGCAGCGCGGTCTCGGGCGAGGAAAACCATTCGACCTTGGAACCGATGATGCCCATCTGCAGGAGAATGCTGTTCACGACGCCGTTCGGCTCGAGCAGCAGGCGCCAGATCACCGCGATGATCACCGCGGTGAACAGCCAGGGCAGTATGTAGAGCACGCGCAGAATATTGCGCAGCATCGGATTGATGCGGTCGCTGTTCAGCATGAGCGCGAAGATCATGCCGATGGTCATGTGGAAAATGACACTCATGCATGTGAAGTAGAGCGTGTGCCACAGCGATGCCCAGAACACCGGATCGTTGAAGATCGCCTGGTAGTGTTTCAGTCCGGAAAAGGATGGGTCACGACGCAGCACCGCGCTGTTCTGGAACGAATAGCCAATCACCGTCACCATCGGCAGCAGCATCAGAAGCCCGATTATGAGCAGCGAGGGCGACAGATAGAGGTAGGGTGCGACCGCTCGTTTCAGCTTGTGGTGGGAGCGCTTTTGCCGGGTCATGTGCCAACCTTGGGATACGCCTTCAAGAGAAGGTAAGCTTCAAAAACAGGTCCATCTCAAATTGCCCATCCGTTGGTGCCGGGTGGCCTGCCCGAAGTCAGGCCACCCGGTCGAAGAAACGGGAACAGGCCGATCAGAATTTCGCCATCCAGCCCTTCTGGGTGGCGGCGGCAGCCTGTTCCGGAGACTGCTCGCCGGCGAGCATCTTCTGGGCTTGCACGTCGAACTGGGTCATCAGGTCTTCAGCCACCGGCAGGCCCGTGAACTCATTGGCGAGATAACCGGTCTTGAAGATTTCAAAAGCCTTGGCGAAAGCCTTGTCCGAGGTCACGAAATCGGGCTTGGCGTTGACGTTGCCCGGGAAGGCGTTTGCTAGCGACACGAGCTTGGCGTTCACCTTTTCAGTCATCAGGTATTGGACGAGCTTCCAGGCCTCTTCCTGATGTTTCGAGGCGGCAGAGATACCGATGCCCCAGGAGGCATAGGGAAGGCCGCGCTTGCCCGTATAGCCCTCCACGACCGGGACCGGGATGAGGTCGAAGTTCAGCTTGGGATTGCGCTTGCGGATGAGGTTCACATGCGCGAGCGAGTCGATCATCATCCCGACCCGGTCGTTGACGAATTCCTCGACCTTTTCCTGTTCGGTCTTGGTGGCGATGCCGGGCGAGATGGTGCCCGCGTCATTGAGCGATTTGACGAAGGTGAGCATGTCCACCACGGGCTTGCCCTCGAGAGCGGGCTTGCCGTCCGCCATCATCGACTGACCCGATGCCCAGACCCACGACATCATATCGTTCTGGACGCCGGACGGCGTTTGCAGCGACAGCGGCAGCACCCAGCCATACTGGTTCTTGTCGGCATGGGTCATCTTCTTGGCGGCTTCGAGAAACTCCGCACGGGTCGACGGCAGCTTTGTCACGCCTGCCTGGGCGGCGAGGTCCAAATTGACGAAGACAGGATAGACGAAGGAAGCGACGGGAAACATCACCGCCTTGCCGTCCACCTTGATGATATCCGCGACTTGGGCTTTGTCGAACTTGCTCGCATCCATCATCGGGTTCATGTCGGCCAGCGCACCCTGCGCGTTCAGATTGTTCACCCATGCGCCGTCGAGACCGACGACGTCGCTAAGCGTTCCAGTTGCGGCACCAACCGAGATCTGGTCTCGCGTGGTCGCATAGGGGCCGCTGACCAGCGTCACTTTGATTCCGGGGTTTGCAGCCTCGAAGTCATTCATGATTGCCCTGAGCGATCCGGCCGGCAATTCAGGCTCCCACCATTGGGTAAATTCCAGCGTCGTGTCCGCCATGGCGCTGGTTGCGCCAAGCAACCATGCGGCCGCGGCCATTTTCAGCATCGCGGGTTGTATCCGAAACATCACTTTCTCCTCCTTCTTCAAGATCGACCGCACAATGCGGACGATCGCCTGTTTTGTTCAGAAGCCTTTTTTCAAGTCTCTTCCGCAGGCACCTCGCTCCCGCCCGCGGTCTTCCGCAGATCTTCAGATCGCCAGATGCGTTTCGGGATCGAAGAAATGGAACTTGGTATCATCCACCGCCAACCGGATTTCCGAGCCGGAGCGGACGGCGCTGATCGGCTCGAATCTCGCCACCGCGTTCGATGCCAGGCCGAAATCGTCCACCGCGTCCGGATCGCCGGAGTCCACCCGGACCGCGTCGATGTTCAGGTGGACGATCTGTTCAGAGCCGAGTTCTTCGATCGACGTCACCTTTGCGGGTATCGTCTGATACTTGCGACCGGATTCGAGGCTGCTGTCATAAAGATCCTCCGGCCGGATCCCGAACACGACCTTGCCCCCCTCATACGACCGCAAGCCCGGCCTGCGCACGAAGGCTGCATCCTGCAGCCGGACGGCGAAGGTGCCTGACATCAGTTCGTCGCCCGTCAGGGTCGCCTCGAAAAGGTTCATCGAAGGAGAGCCGATGAAGCCGGCAACGAAGGCGTTCACCGGCGATTCATAGAGCCTCTTGGGTGTGTCGACCTGCTGCAGCACGCCGCCTTTCAACACCGCGACCCTGTCCCCCATCGTCATCGCTTCGATTTGGTCGTGGGTCACGTAAATGGTCGTTACGCCGAGCTGCTTTTGCAGGCTGGTGATTTCGGCGCGCATTTGCACACGCAGTTTCGCATCCAGATTGGAAAGGGGTTCGTCCATGAGAAAGGCGGCCGGCTCACGCACCATGGCGCGGCCCATGGCAACCCGTTGACGCTGTCCGCCTGAAAGGTTCGCGGGTTTGCTATCCAGCAAAGAAGTCAGCTGAAGGGTTTTGGCGATCTCGTCCACGCGCTTCTTGCGTTCTGCCTTTGGCTTGCCTGCCAGCCGCATCGAAAAGGCGATGTTTTCGAACACCGTCATATGCGGGTAGAGCGCGTAGCTCTGGAAGACCATCGCGATGTCGCGGTCCTTGGGCGGCATGTCGACGACGTCGGTACCGCCGATCCGAAGGCTGCCGCTGGTGATGTCCTCCAATCCCGCGATCATCCGCAACGCTGTGGATTTGCCGCAGCCGGAAGGCCCGACGAGAATCAAGAACTCTCCGTCCCTGACCGACAGGTTCAATTGGTCGATTGCGTGAAAATTGTTCCCGTATGTCTTGCAGATATTCTCAAGAACGACTTCTGCCATATTCCTCTCCTCCACAAGTCTAAGCCACTGATTTTTATGGTTGTCCTCGGCTTATGTTCACCTGCGAAATATATCCTCGGATGGTTCGGGCTATGTTCCGGTATCGAGTTGCGCATATTTCAGTTCGACTGCCGACGGCGCGTTCGTCGACGCCAGGAGTTCCGTGACCTGGTCGGCGGTCGGAAGCGCCTCGCGCCCGCCACGCCCCGTTATCGAAAGGGCCGCCGCCGCTGCAGCGAATGCCACCCGCCCGGCGGTATCGGCTCCGCGCGTCAACGCATGGGCATAGGCGCCATGAAAGCAGTCACCCGCGCCGGTCGAGTCGACGACCGCAACCTGGTGCGGGGGCAGGTGCCAGAGAGCTGTCTCTTCACGCCCGCGATAGTACACGCCCCTCCCACCATCGGTCAGAACCACTGCGGACCGCGACGGCAACCACAATGCATCGAGCATCTCGGCGGGCGATCGGCACCCTGTGGCAGTCCGCGCAAAGCCAAGTGGAAGAATGAGATGGTCGCAGAGCGCGATCAGCCGCTCCGTGGCTGCGCCGCTGCTCCATTCGATGTCGCCGAGGATCGCAAGGCCGAGATCGCGAGCCCGAGCCACGACATCCAACGACCGGATCGCATAGCCATCGACGATCAGGACGGTCGCGCGGCTTAGGATATCGTCCGGAAAGTCCGGCGCGGTGCCCAGCATCGCATCGTCGTCATACGCAATGAACCGCTCCCCGTCCGAGCCGACGGTGATCCGCGAGCGCACCGGGCGCGCGTCGGGATGGCGCGGCGCGAATGCGGTTTCAATACCGCTCGCCACGAGATCGAGCTGCATGGCGTCGTCCGCGGCACTGCCCAGCCATCCGATGAACCCGGCGCTTCCGCCGAGCCGCGCGACGGCGACCAGCGCCGTCGCGACATTTCCCCCGAAGGCTCGCGCACTTTGCAGAACCTTCCCCTTGCCCGCCGACAACGGCTGATCGACATAGACGATGTCGTCGATCGCAATAGCGCCGAAGCCGAGGATTGAGGGGACGGTGGGCATCGTTCAGGCACCCGCCTTCGCCAGGGCGTCTTGCGCCGAAAGGCCGCCGTGGATGACGCCGCGAAAGGCAAGCGCTGCCTTCTCTGGATCGCCATGCCCCCAGAGATTACGGCCTACCACGGCACCGCGTGCGCCGGCACGGATGGCGTCCGCCGTCTGCTGAAGCGCGCCGAGCAGCGTATCGGTCTTTGGACCACCCGCGATCACAACCGGCACCGGGCAGGTCCGGACGGTCTCGCGGAACGACTGGAAATCGCCCGTGTAGCCGATCTTGATCACGTCGACGCCGGACTCGTAGCCGATGCGCGCCGCATAGGCGATCTCGTCGGGGGTGAAGACGATTTTTGCTCCGTCGGTGAAATCGCGAGGGTAGATATGCGCCACCACGGGCATGCCGTAGCGGGCGGCTGCATTCACCGAATCGGTCAGCCAGCGTATGTATTTGCCCTCGGTCGCGCCGCGCACCGGAATGGCCACGGCCAACGCATCGGCCCCCGCGCGCACCGCATCCTCGGGCGTTGCGATCAACTCGCTGATGCGATCGTCCGCAGTGAAGCAGCCCGCCTGAATCACCAGGGAAGCCTTGCCCGCATATTGCGGCCACAGATGGCGAGCGGTGCCAGGCTGGATGCTGACGTAGTCGGGCTTGCCCGCCATGACACGTGAGAGCGCACCCGGCAGGTCGGCAAGGCCGCCTTTGCGCACGTCGCCATAGCCGACGAAGTGGTCGACCGCACCGCCAAAAAGGTTCCCCGATGGATGCGAGAAGAGGCGCGCAAGACGCACCTTGGTTCCTAGGCTCATGAGTGCAAAATTCCCTGATCGGTTGATTTCAAAATCCCGGACTCAGTGTTTCCGAAAGAAAAAAGAAAAACAATCTTTCGAAAGCTTTCGAATTTGCGTATTTTTGGTAAGGTGAGCCGAGGCCAGAGCGGTGCTTGGCGCAGGGAAGCAAGGGCAGGGCTATGTTGTCGGAGCAGAGACGCCAATCCATCCTGGGTGAGGTGCAGCGCAGCGGACAGGTGCGCACGAAGGACCTGTCGGACGGGTTTGGCGTGTCGGAAGTCACGGTGCGTTCCGACCTCGAGATACTGGACCGCAAGGGATTGCTGACCAAGACCCGTGGAGGGGCGGTGACGCGGACCACCGATTCGACCACGGCCGCGTTCGCCCGGCGGATGCAAACGAACCTCGATGCAAAGAAGCGCATCGCCCGGGCGGCGGTAGACCTGTTCGAGGACAACCAATCAGTCATCTTCGACGGCGGCTCGACATTGATGCAGCTTGCCATGCAGTTACCGCCGCTCAGCAATGTCGTGGTCGCGGCCACGGCCATGAATATCGTGCAGCATCTTATGCATCGTCCCGGGCTCGACGTTCATATGATCGGCGGCCGGGTCTATCCCGACACGGTGAGCACGCTGATCACAGATGCCGATACGGCTCTCGGCGGCTTGGTAGCGCATCAGGTCTTTGTGGGAGCGCATGCGATAGACTCGTCACTGGATGTGGTCGACGTGAACGAAGACATGGCACGAACGAAGCGAAACCTCGTTCGCATGGCCCGGCGCGTTGTCCTCCTTGCCGATTCGAGCAAATGGGGCGTCAGCGGGACCTCCAAGGCATTTTCGCTGTCGGCCGTCGATGTGGTGATCACCGACGATGACCTGCCCGGTCCAATACGCAGCCAGCTTGATAAGATCGCGGCCAAGGTGATCTGTGCCTGAACCCGTCTCGGTCTCTGACCGCGACGAAAAGATCCAATGCGCGCATGACCCACGGGCTTCGTATCGGCGGTCGGCCGTTTTTCATGACAGTCATGTTCTCCTCCTCAGGCTGGCGGCCTCCCAACGCTGCGCCAGAATTATCACATGCTCTATAAAAATTTTACGCGCGTCAACATTTAAAATCCTGTATAGCGAATTGTGAAGGTGGACTGCTGCAGCCGCGATGGTCCCCAAAGATGCCAATGGCTTCGGAGGAAAAGCTGGAAATGCACGGAAAATCAAAGACAAAGCTTGGCATCGGCGTCATCGGATGCGGCAACATTTCGATGACCTATCTGCGCAATGCAGCGCTGTTCAGCGGTGTCGAGTTGCGCGCCTGCGCCGACATTTCGGCTGACATGGCTGAGCTGCGCGCCAGGGAATATGGCATCCGTCCGCTCGGCGTCGACGCGCTGCTCGCCGACCCCGACATCGACCTCGTGCTGAACCTGACCATCCCTGCGGCGCATTTCGACATTTCGTTGTCGGCGCTTTCGGCGGGCAAGCATGTCTTCACCGAAAAGCCGCTGGCGACCTCGGCCGCGGATGGCCGGCGTCTTGTCGCCGAGGCGGCAAGGCGCGGCCTGCTGATCGGCTCGGCGCCGGACACGTTCCTCGGCGCTGCAGGCCGGCGCGCGCGCCGGCTGATGGATGACGGCGCCATCGGCCGCGCCGTGACTGGCACCGCCTTCATGATGGGGCGCGGGATGGAGCACTGGCATCCCAACCCGCAATTCTACTACCAACCCGGCGGTGGCCCGGTGTTCGATATGGGGCCCTATTACCTGACCATGCTGGTCAATTTGCTCGGTCCGGTCGAGCGCGTCATGGCAATGGCGACGCGCGGCCAGGAGGAGCGGCTGATCACCGCCGAGGGTCCCTTCAAGAACACGACCTTCAAGGTCGGCACGCCGACCAACATCCTGTCGCTGCTCGAGTTTCGCTCCGGCGCCACCGTCACCTTCGGTGCGTCCTGGGACGTGTTCAAACACTCCAACCATCCGATCGAGCTGCACGGCACCGAGGGCTCGCTCAGGCTGCCCGACCCAGACACGTTCGGCGGCATCGTTTCGCTGTCGGCACGCGGCGCCGACTGGGCCGATTTCGCCAGCGAAAGCGAACTTTACGGCGCCCGCAACTGGCCCTATGCCGCGCCCGACCGCGCCAATTACCGCATGCTCGGCGTCGCCGATCTGTCGCGGGCACTGAGCACGGGCAGAAAGCCGCGCGCCTCGGGCGAACTCGCATTGCATGTGCTCGAGATCATGGAGGCGATCCTGGCTTCGGGCGAAAGCCGCGGCTCCGTCGCCGTCAACGGCACGGTCGACCAGCCGCCGCTGCTTGGCGAAGAGGAAGCGGCAAGCCTGCTTGCCTGATAGAAGGTTCGTCCGTGACGACATCGCCACTGGCGCCATCAGTGCTGCCGCGATCGCCGCATGGCGCGGCTTCGACCCCGCCTTTGGAAATGTTCAGGCCGACTGACGCATCACCAGGGCGGCGTCGAGGCTGACCTTCGGCGCCACGCTCGCTGTGTCCTCGTTCAGCAGGGCAAGCAGCGTCTCGACACTGCGCCCCGCCATAGCGGCAAAGTCCTGCGCGATGGTGGTCAAAGCGGGGCAGGTGTAGCGGCTCAGCGGATGGTCGTCATGGGCGGCGACGCGCAGGTCGCAATCGGCCTTGCGCCCCACCTTCTTGCCTTGCGCGAAGGCGGCCGCCATCACGCCGAAGGCCAAGCGGTCATTGGCGCACAGTATGGTCTTGCCAGGCAGGCCGCCAGCCCCAAGCATCTGTTCCATCTGCTCGTAGCCGATGCGCTCGAAATCCCATGTGTAGTCGCTTGTGTTGCCGATAACGACCGGCTCCTGGCCCAGCCGCTGCATTGCGCCGAGGTAGCTGTTCAGCCGCTCCGGCGAATTGTGGTTGACGTGCGGGATATCGAAATAGACCGGTGCGTCGCCGGAGCGGCAGAGATAGTCGACGATGGTCGAGACGCTCTGGGCGTTGTTGTTGCCGACGAAGGGTGCGCCGTCTTCGAGATAGGTGTCGAAATAGACGACCGGCATTGTCTGCGTCAGCTTCTCCAGCGTGTGGCGGTCCGAGCGAAAGCCGAGCGGCGCGATCAGCGCGCCGGAGACTTTCAGCGACAGGATGGTGCGCGTCGCCTCGACTTCGAGTTCGCGCGAACCGTGCGAGGAAATGACGATCGGCCAGTAGCCTTCGTCGCGCAGCCTGAGCTCGATGCGGCTGACCATCTCGGAATAGAAGGGATCGGCCACCGTCGGCACGACAATGCCGATGCTGCGGGTACGCTTGCGGTTGAGATTGCGGGCAAACAGATTGGGCTGGTAGTCGGACGTGCGCAGGGCCTCCTCGATGCGCTTGCGCGTCGCCGGTTTGACGCTGGTCGGATCGTCGAAATATTTCGACAACGTCGGCCTGGAGACGCCGCAGGAGCGGGCGAAATCCTCCATCGTCTTGTGCGTCATAGGCATTCAATCCCTCGTCTGGCGGGCGCCAGACCTTCGGTCGTCGCTTGGCGCTGCCCATGGTCGTGTAGCCGGTGCGTCGCCACGCAACCTCAGACGAAATTTACAGGAAACTTCAGTGGTTTCAACGCGTAATGACAAATTATACCGTGCGTAAATTTAATCAATTGACGAGCAAATTGTCCCGCATCAAAGTCTCCACCGCAGCGAGCGAGCGAAACATCCAGGAACCATGACACAACAGATTGATCAGCTTCTTTCCCAGCTTCATCAGCAGCTCGACGCCGCCGCCATTGTCACCGGCGACGCCGTCGATCCGCGCTATGGCGACGATCTCTCCGGCAAGAGCGGAGGCCGGCCCGAACTTGTCTTGCGTCCGCGCAGCGCTGGCGAAGTCGCCGAAATCCTGCGCCTGTGCAGCGGCCTTGGCCAGCAGCTGGTCGTCCATGGCGGCCGCACCGGGCTGGCCGGCGCCGCGCGCGTGCAGCCGGGGGAAGCGGTTCTGTCGCTGGAGCGCATGACCGCGGTTGAGGATCTCGACCGCCAGGCGGCAACCATCATCGCCGAAGCCGGCGCGCCATTGCAACTGGTGCAGGAAGCCGCCGATGCGGCCGGCCTGATGTTCGGCGTCGATATCGGCGCGCGCGGCACGGCAACGGTCGGCGGCAACATTGCCACCAATGCCGGCGGCATCCGCGTGCTGCGCTACGGCATGTACCGCGCCCAGGTTCTGGGGCTGGAGGCAGTGCTTGCCGACGGCTCGATCCTGACCTCGCTGCGCGGCCTGGCCAAGGACAATTCGGGCTACGATCTCAACCAGCTGTTCATTGGCAGCGAAGGCACGCTGGGCGTCGTCACGCGCGCCTGCCTGCGGCTGCATCCAAAACCTGCCACCGAGGTCGCCGCCTTCTGCGCGCTTGGTTCGCTGGACGCGGCCATTGCGCTGCTCGGGTTGCTCAAGCAGCGGCTCGGTCCCTTGCTTTCGGCCTATGAGGTGAACTTCTCGCCGCTCTACGGCGCCATGATTGCCGGCATGTCTGCGCCGGCGCCGCTGCCTGCCGGCGCGCCCGTCTATGTCCTGGCCGAGATCCAGGGCAACCAGGCCGAGCTGGACGGCGAGCGTTTCGCTTCGGTGTTGATGCAGGCCGTCGAGGACGGCATCGTCGACGATGTGGTCGTCTCGCAGTCGCCGCGCGAATTCCGTGCGCTTTGGGACGTGCGCGAAGAGGCCAACCGCTTCCTGTTTGCAATCGAAGGCCTGATCGGCGTCGACATCTCCATTCCGCTGACAACGATGGCGGCTTTCCTGCACGACGCCGAGGCGGCAATCCGCGCCAGGGATGGCAGCGCCGAGATCTACGTCTTCGGCCATCTCGGCGACGGCAATCTGCACTATCAGGTCGACACCAGGGAGCCGGCCGCCGCCTATGAGATCATCTATCGCGGCGTGGCCGCATGCGGTGGCTCCGTCTCGGCCGAACACGGCATCGGCCTCGACAAGAAGAAATGGCTGAGCCTCGTGCGCAGCGACGCCGAGATATCGGCCATGCGCCGCCTCAAGGCGGCGTTCGATCCGCACAGCATCCTCAACCCCGGGCGGATTTTCGATATCGGTTGAATGCTGCGCAGGATTAGCTCGCAGCCGGCGAAAGCAGCGCGTGATAGTCGACCGTTCTTACTTGCTCGACGCCGTCCAGCGTCATGTTGCCGGCGACATAGACGATGATCGCGAGACCAAGCCAGCCGATCCAGCGGTATCTGGCCAGCAGCGCCGCCACCAGCGTCGAGGCGACAGCCATCAGCACCACCGACAGGATGAGGCCGAATACCAGCGCATTCATGTCATGGGCGGCGGCACCCGCCACGGCCAGCACATTGTCCAGCGACATCGAGACGTCGGCGACCACGATCTGCAGGATCGCCGTGCGCAACGCCTTGGCCGGCCGCACCGCCGCAAGCGCTGTCGTGGCAGGGTCGGCGTCGCTGTCTTCATCGCCGCCGGCGGAACGCAACTCCTGGAACATGTTCCAGCACACCCAGAACAAAAGCATGCCGCCGACCAGCATGATCCCCGGAATTTCCAGCAGCTGCACCGCGATCACGGCAAAGACGACGCGGATAACCGCCGCCGCGGCTATGCCGGCCACGATCGCCTTCTGGCGCAACGCTTTGGCCAGGCCTGCGGCCGCCATGCCGATCACCACGACATTGTCGCCCGACAGCACGAGGTTGATGGTGATGACTTCCAGATAGGCGGCGACGGTCGTGTGGGCGAAGCTCATAGGGCGGTCTCCCCAAAAGGCGTTCCGGTTGGTGACGGCGGATCGGACCGATGTCTGCGCAAATACGAAGACAGCTGATTTGAGTGCAGGCTGTCCTTGAAACAAGACGCCAGGCGCGGCCAATCGTTCCTCATCCACGGAATTCATCGCCAGATCGTGATTTCCCGACCAGAAATGCCCCTCATGGGAGGGAAGACAAAGGCGTTCGGCTTGCCTATCAATATTGCCGACCAAAGGAGAGACGGGCATGAGCAAGACGGCATTGATTTTCTGGGGCGGCTGGGAGGGCCACACGCCGGCCCGCAGCGCCGCTGTCGTCGGCGAGATATTGACCGGGCATGGCTTCGAGGTGCGGATCGAACAGGGCACCTCGGTGCTTGCCGATCCGCAGCTTTCGAAAGTCGATCTGATCGTTCCGGTGGTCACCATGTCGACGATCGAGAAACCGGAGCTGCAAAACCTCGTCGCCGCCGTCAGCGGTGGAACCGGCCTTGCCGGCTTCCACGGCACCATGGGCGACAGTTTTCGCAACGAGCCGGCCTATCAGTTCATGACCGGCGGCCAATGGGTTGCGCATCCCGGCGACATCATCGACTACCGTGTCGACATCACCAGCGATGATCCGATCGTGCGGGGCATCGAGGGTTTCGCCTACCATTCCGAGCAGTACTACATGCATGTCGACCCGAGCAACGAAGTGCTGGCGACGACGACGTTTGGCGGCGAGCATCTCGACTTCATCGACGGCGTCGTCATGCCCGTTGTCTGGAAGCGCCGCTACGGCAAGGGCCGCGTCTTCTTCAGCGCGCTCGGCCACACGGCGGATGAGTTTTCCGTGCCGCAGATGCGCACCATCTTCGAGCGCGGGGCGTTGTGGGCCAGCAGAGCGGCCTGACTATTTTTCCCGCATTGCCCGGCGGAAGTTCTGGGTGATCGGCTCGGCGAGGTAGGCAAGCACGGTGCGAGCACCCGTCCGGATCATCGCCTCGCTCGACATGCCTGGCAGCAGCTTGCGGCCCTCCAGCTTGGCGAGCTCGCTCTTGTCGATCAACACGGTCGCGGCGAAATACGGTGCTCCGCTGCGCTCGTCCACCATGCGGTCGGCCGACACGATCTCCACGACGCCGTCGAGTGGCGGCAGGTTGTAGCGTGCGAAGGCCGGGAAGCTGACGCGCGCGGGCTGTCCGGCGGTGATCGTCTCGACATCCTCTGGTTTGACCATGGCCTCGACCACGAGTTGTTGCCCGAGCGGCACGACTGTCATCAATGTCTCGCCGGGTTTCACGACACCGCCCGCCGTGTGGACCTTTAGATCCATGACGATGCCGTCAACCGGTGCAACGACATCGGTACGGGTAAGCACGTCCTTGGCGGCACGCTCCTGTTGTCTGAGGTCAAACAACTCTGCCTCGACCTTGCTCACCTCATCGACGGCCTCATTCAGCCGCACAGTGCCGAGGTTCAAGATTTGCATGTCAATCTCGGCCATGGCGCTTCTGGCGCGAGCGATGGCAGCGATGTTGGTGGCGCGCTCGCCCTCGATCTCCTGCTGCTGTCGTCTGAGCAACAGGTTCCGCTCGCGGGTGGTCAGCCCCTTCTTGAGCAGGCTCTCGAGGTCTTTGGTTTCACCTTCGATCGCCCTGATCTGCGTGTCCTTGGTGACGATAAGCTGCTCCAGTCCCGTTATTTCTTCCTGGGTCTGTTGGCGGCGCTGGCTGAGGATTTCCCGTTCGTCCTTCAGATTGTGGTGCTTCGCCGCAAACACGTCACGCTGCGCGGCCACCGCGTCCTTTGCGGCTGTGGCGGGGTTTGCGAGCAACACCGGATCAAACTCGATCTCGGCCTTGTCGTCACGCTCGGCCCTCAGACGCGCGGCCAGCGCCTCTCGCGTGGCTATCCGGTTCTGGATCAGGTCAAGCTGCGCCTTCGCCTGTGTATCGTCGAGCCGGACGAGAACCTTACCGGCCTTGACGATATCACCGTTGGCGGCGTTCAATTCCGCGATGATGCCGCCCTCGAGGTGCTGGATGAGCTTGCGGTCGCCGGCGACCTTGACAACGCCCGGCGCCACCGCGGCGCTGTCCAATGGCGCCAGCGCCGCCCAACCCCCGGCCACGCCGAAGAACAGGAACATGATCGCGAACCCGGTGGACGTCACGCCCGCAAGACGCAGGGGCACCGGTTCCAGCAGGGAGGGCGGCGGCAGGGGTAACGGCACGACGTTCATATCGGCTCCCGTTTCATGCCTGGTTCGCCACGACAGTCGTGCCCAATGGACGCGACGTACGCTTTGAAGTGGGACGTGGACCGTTGCTGACCCCGATCACGGTGGTGGAGATCTCTGGCGTCGGGGCCGCCGGTATTTGATTTACCTGGCGGATGCGCGCGGTGAGCTCGTTGAAGACATGGTCGCGCGAACCGTAGAGGTCTTGTTGGCCCCGGTTGAGAACCAATATCTTGTCAACTTTCTCCATGATGTTTGGTCGGTGCGCGATCAGGATAACGGTCGTGCCCGCCGCCTTGACCGTGCCGAGGGCTGCGATCAATGCGTCCTCACCCTCGCGGTCGAGGTTGGAATTGGGCTCGTCCAGGATCATGAGTGGCGGGTCGCCGTAGAGCGCCCGCGCCAACCCGATGCGTTGGCGCTGCCCGCCTGACAGGACCGCACCGGATTCGCCGATCTCGGTGGCATAACCCTTCGGCAGTCCCTTGATCAGCTCGTGAACGCCCGCCAGCTGCGCGGCCTTGACCACGTTGTTGAAGACCGTCGGGTTGAGTGTCACGAAGCGGCAGATGTTTTCGGAGACAGTGCCGGCGAAGAGTTCGATATCCTGCGGCAAGTAACCGACATGGTGACCACGGTCCTCCGCCGCCCATTGGGCAACGTCCATGCCGTCCAGCAGCGCACGCCCCCCGGACGGACGCCAGGCGCCGGCCAGTATGCGCGCCAGGCTTGTCTTGCCGGCGCCGCTCGGACCGATCAGCGCCATTGCTTCACCGGGCTTGAGCTGGAAGCTGATCCCTTTCAGGATAGGCTCGCCACCCTGGCGGCCAAGCACAAGGTTCTCGGCCTCGAACCTGCCTTTCGGTCGTGGCAGGGGCAGAACCGGTGTGGCCTCCAGATGCTGTCCTGCGACGGCGGTGAGACGCCGGTAGGCGGCACGCGCCCCGACCGTCGCTTTCCATGTGCCGATCGCTTGCTCGACCGGGGACAATGCGCGCCCCATCAGGATCGAGGCGGCGATCATGATGCCAGGTGAAGCCTCGTTGCGAAGGACCAGATAGGCGCCAAGACCCAGTATCGCCATCTGCAGGGCCAGCCGGTGACAACGCGCGATGGCGGCGATGACGCCGCCACGGTTGGCGGCAAGAACCTGTCCCTTGTTTGCCTCGTCCTGCTGTGCTTTCCAGCCCTCCATCAGTGGCTTCAACATGCCCATCGCCTGGACGACCTCGGCGTTGCGGATTGCCGCCTCAGCCTGCACGTATGCCTGCGACTGTGCGCTTGCGGCCTCGGTCAACGGCTTGCGTGTGATGTATTCGTTGAGCAACGCCAACGCAAACAGGACGATCCCGCCGCCTAGCGCCAACCAGCCAAGCCAGGGGTGCATGAAGAATATGGCGGCGAAAAACAACGGTGCCCAAGGCGCATCGAGGATCGGGAAGATGCTCGGGCTGGTGAAGAAATTCCGTACCTGATCCAGGTCGCGCAGCGGGCGCGCGTTGGCATGACCCGGCGCCGAGGCGGCATATTCTACCGATGCCGTCAGGAGAACTGGTCCGAGCCGCGCGTTCATCCACGATCCGACTTTGGCCAGAAGACGCCCGCGGACCACTTCCAGCCCCGCCATTGTCGCGAGTGCCCCTGCCGCCATCAGCGACAGCATCACCAACGTCTCCAGGCTGTGGCTGGACAACACGCGGTGGTAGACCTGGAGCATATAAAACGCCCCGGTCAGCATCAGTACGTTGATGCCGCCGCTGAACCAGACAAGCGGACGGATGGCCCGTCTGGCCTCTTTCATCACCACCTGCAGGGCAGGGGGCTGTTGTTTGGTTTTCTTCATCGGATGACATCTCCGTGCAACAGATCGCGGGAGCGGTACGGGGGCAGCGTTAGCTGCCCCCTTTGGTCAAGCGTCAGGCAACGTCGACAATTATGGTCTGGACGTCTGTCATATCCCCGTCCGCGTCCGCCACCTGGAAGGCGAACTCGAGGTTGGCATTCGGCGTCTCGGTCACGCTCGTGCTGAAGGCGATGTCCACGATCTTCAGCACGTCGTTGTCGGTGCCGTCGAAGTTCACCAGGTTGGTGGTCGCATCACTGCCGCCGTCCCTGTTCAGGTCGATCGCCGTGCCGTTTCCGGTGATCCCGTTGCCCGACTGCATGATCTGGACACCTTGCAGCAAGTACTCTTCGCCGGCTGCGTTGTAGTCGTTCTGTTCGATGATCACGAGGCCGTCATTGTTGTCGAGCGTGAACTCTGAACTGTAGGGGGACGGGACCTGCCCCGTCTTGAAGATATCGCCGTTCGACACGTACATAGCCCGCGTGATCGAGGTATCGTCCGCGGTGCCGAAGATGTTGTCGGCACCGTTGTCGGCCAGGTTGAGGATCAGCATCAGGTCCTCGCTGTTGCCGATGCCGTCGAACTTGATGGCCATGCTGCCGGCGAAGGCCGAGGTCTGCGGCGTCTGCAGCACCTCGGCTGCGATACCGACGTTGTTGTCGAAGAACCGCAACGTGAGCAGTTCGCCCTTCTGGATCGTGTCACCGGCGACACCGTTGGTGGTCTGCGTCGCAGACACCCAATCCTCGTGGTTGTTGGTGACCAGATCGCCGGGGTTCCACGCTTTGTCAGCGGGTGTCGCGTTCGGACCGTCACTGTCGCCGGTCGTGTTAAGACCGAACCCGGTCTTGTTGGTGATCGAGTTTGCCGTGAACTGCACGAAGAAGTCTTCGTCAGCCGCCGTGTTCGGGTCATCCGCCTGCAACTTTTCCAATACGATCTGCGGGTGGCCTGTGTTGCCCGTGGGCTGCTTGGACAAGAGCTCACTTGTGTGGATAAGGTCGAAGCTGAATCCTTCGAGCGGGTCGGTCAGGGTGATGGTGTAAGTGTCGGCACCCTTGTCGAAGACGAGAGTGCCGCCCGCCGTGCCGATCTGGGTGTCATCCGCCGGGTCCTTGTGGTAGGTGAAGGTGAAGTCGAACGTCGCGAAGTCGGAATCCTCCGACGTGAGTGTCACGTCCGAGGTGATGAGATTGCCTCCGCCGCCGCCGATGATCGAGCCGGTGAGTGCGATCTGGACGCCATTAAGCGGGTCGCCATCCTGGTCGACAAAGTCAGAACCGCCGTTCGTATAGAACAGGGCCGTATGAGCATCCGCGCCGATGTCGTAACCGAAGGCTCCGCTGGCCTGCGCACCGGCCGTGTTATCCAGGGTCTCGGGAGTACCATCGCTACCACCACCGGATGCATCACCGTCGAACGGCACCGTGATCGTCGGAGCATCGTCCTTGAAGACGAGGTTTGTGCCGATGTTGACGCTGTGCGAGGCCTGATCGCCGTCACCGTCGGTGATGGTCGCCGTCAAAGTGACGAGATCATCGGATGCCAACGTTGTTTCCTGATCCGGGCCGGTGTCGGGTGAGTGTATGACAGCACGCGCCTGATCGAGTGTCACGAGGCCGGCGACGCTGACGCTGACCGTGAACACGAGTTCGTCGGTGAGGGCGGTGCGGCCTTCAACCGCGCCGCTGAGATTGACTGAGAGGAGGACCGCCTCACTGGTTAAGGTGTCGGTTAGGCCGCTGTCGTTGATGACCTGGTTGATGCCGAGCACATAGCTGATGGCGTCACCATCGGCACCGGCATTCGAGGTGAAGGCCGCCGAGAAGCTGGCGCTGTTGTCGCCCAAGCTGGACTCGTCGACGGTCAGCGTCGGCTCCGTGCCGGAGGCGCTGATCGTCGGGCCGTCGTCCTGGAACTGGAGCGCGTTGCCGATGCCGATCGATTGGGTGGCGATGTCGCCATCGCCGTCGGTCACGGTCACGACCGCGTTCACCAGGCTGCCGAGATTGACCGACTCGTCGTAATTGTCCGGTGAAGTCGGGTGATGGAGCGACAGATACTGGGCGACCGTAACCTCGCCCAGATCGTTGATCGAGATCGCAAACGCAACCGCTCCGGTCGCATTGGACGTGCCGTCCGGATGGTCCACCCGGCCGACAATCACGCCGCTCTCGTTGAACAGCGAAATCTGACTGTTGTCCGTCGTCAGCAGCAAGGAATCCGTCCCGTTGCCGCCCGCGATCGACAGTGTCACATGCGTCGTCGCGCCTTCATTGTCCGAGCCCGTCGACGTCGTGGTGTCGACCAGGTCGACATTCGAC
>NZ_JBFUER010000011.1:0-119838 GCF_056403855.1 Mesorhizobium sp. P2_E7
TCATGCAGACCTGCCGGCCCAAACTTCCGGTAGCGTTCAAGCCATTTGTAGCCAGTCTTGCGAGAGATACCGAACGTCGCACACAGCTGCGTCATCGTCTCCTCGCCGGTCAGGCATCCCACCACAAACCGAAGCCGCTCATCCATGATGCCAGTCTCTCGCCAAACCATCGCCGGTCCTCCCGGCGAGGGAGAAAACTGTCACCCATCTAATCGGTCCATTCTGTTACCCATCTATCCGGTTCGGACAACTTGGGTTCCTCGCCCCCGCAAAGCGGGGGAGAGGTGGCTCGGGCGAAGCCCGAGACGGAGAGGGGCGACGGTCGCGAAGCCAGAGCCCTCTCAGGGCGAGGCTTGGGCCGTGATAGCGAAGCTAAGTGCACCTGTTAGCGAGCTCCGGCTCTCTACGAAGGCCCCCTCTCCGTCCCGGCTACGCCGGGCCACCTCTCCCCACTGCGTGGGGCGAGGAACCGAGCACCCATCGCCGATTGGCTTTTCCCCCAATTTCAGGCAAACCTCCCCACCTGCAAACCAAATGGAGAAGCCTGATGTTCCGATGGGGTGTTTTGTCGACGGCCAAGATCGGCCGCGAGCAGTTGCTGCCGGCAATCGTCGAGGCCGAGAATGGTGTTTTGTCGGCCATCGCCAGCCGCGACCTGTCGAAAGCCAAGGCCTTGGGCGACCGTTTTGGTGCCCGCCATGCTTTCGGCTCCTATGAGGAATTGCTGGCGTCGAAAGAGGTCGACGGCGTCTACATCCCGCTGCCGACCTCACAGCATGTCGAATGGACGGCCAAGGCCATCGAAGCGGGCAAGCATGTGCTGGTGGAAAAGCCGTTGGCGCTCGATGCCAAGGACATCGCCCCGCTGATCAAGCTGCGCGACCAGAAGAAGGTGCTGGTGTGCGAAGCGTTCATGGTCATCTACCATCCGCAATGGATCAAGGTGCGCGACCTCATCGCCGACGGTGCCATCGGCCGACTGCGGCATGTGCAGGGCGCCTTCTCCTATTACAATGTCGACCCCACCAACATGCGCAACCAGCTCGATCTCGGAGGCGGCGCGCTGCCCGACATCGGCGTCTACCCGACCGTGTCGACACGCTTTTGCACCGACAAGGAACCGTTACGGGTGCAGGCGACGATCGAGCGCGACAAGACATTCGGCACTGACATCTACTCCTCGATTCGCGCCGATTTCGGCGATTTCGAACTGTCCTTCTATCTGTCGACGCAGATGGCGGCGCGGCAGGTGATGGTGTTCCATGGCGAGAAGGGTTTCATCGAAGTGTTCTCGCCGTTCAATGCCGGGCTCTACGACCATCACCGCATCGAACTGCACAACCAGAACCACTCCGAGGCGCAGGTGTTCCGCTTTCCCGGCACGCAGCAATACCGGCGCGAGGTCGAGACCTTTGCCAGGGCGGCCGCGGGCGGCAAGGAGCGCGTGTTCACGCTGGAGGAATCCGTGCTCAACCAGAAGGTCATCGACGCCATCTTCCGCGCCGGCGGCAAGGACGGCTGGGAGGCTGTCTGATACAGCAATGTTAGCCGGTTACTTTCATGGCAGAAGGGCGTCCGCACTATGCATGCGGGCGCCCTTCTCTATCGAACCGACACTCTCACGCGCCGCTGAGCGCCAGGTGCAAGGTCTCGGCAAAGCGGTCGGGATAAGGGGCAAAGCCCATGTGGTCGCCCGGGAAGGCTGCGCGCTTGCTGCCGAGCCTGTCGGCCAGTGCCTTGCCCATGCCGTCGATCGGCTGGCCGATGGACTCTTCGCCGATGCCGACCACGACAGGGCGGCCGCGCAACGCCTCGACATCGGGGCGGTAGAGCGACAGCGGCATGACGCCATGCACCAGCCAGTATTCGAAATTGCCGCTGACGCGCGCAAAGGTCTCGGCCTCCTCGGGCGACGGTTCGAGCGAAGGTGGCCCGTCCTGCGGCTCGTGCAGTCCAGCTTCATGATCCGACCCTTCCGACAGGCCGTTCTCGCTGAAGAATTTCTGCATCGCCGCCTCGACGCCGTGGCTGCGATAGGTGTCGTGCAGGTCGCGCATGCCGGCCAGCGCCGGCGCCGGGTCGTCGAGCAGCGTCATGCTGGGCGGTTCGTGAGCGACTAGCGCCCGCACCCGGCCGGGATGGCGGGCGGCGAGGTTGAGGCCGATCTGGGCGCCGCCGCTGGTGCCGAACACATAGGCCGGCCCGGCGCCGAGCGCGTCGATCAGCCGGGCGGCATCGTCGCCATGGACATCGAGATCCTGTTCCTTCGGTTCGCCATCGAAGGTGCTGCGCGAATTGCCGCGCGGGTCGTAGGCGACCACCGTGTAGCGGTCGGCGAGGTGGCGCGCGACATCGGCGAAGACGCCGGCGTCCTGCGGCCCGCCGGGGATGATCAGCAGCACGGGGCCGGAGCCGCGCGTCTCGTAATAGAGGCTGGCGCCCGGCACTTTCAGCGTCGACGATTGGGGGGTCATGTCCATCTCTCCTGTTGGTCTCATGTCAAGGTTCGGCTTTGCGCTGGTCCCGGTCATTTGCTGGCGACAACCATGCGGTTGCCCTCGCTGTCACGGAACTCGGCGACGGTGCGGCCCGGCTGCCAGGGCGCCTCCTGCGGCTCGGTGATGATTTCGACGCCCCGCGCCTTCAATGCGGCGATCGTTGCCTCGACATTGTCGTCGACCAGAACCATTACGGGTTCAGCGCTCGGCGCCTCATCGGCGCGCCTGACGAAATGCAAATTGGTGACCGCAAAGGGGAAGGCCAGTTCGACCCAGCGCCAGCCACTGTCGCCCATCGGCTGGTCGGCTATGACCTGGCAGGCAAGGTGTTCGGTATAGAAGGCCTTGGCGCGGTCCTGGTCGAAAACCGGCAACTCGGCAAACTGGATGTGCATGATGGGTCTCTCCTCTTCCTCGATGGCTGCCGCGCAGCCGTCCACGGGGGAAAGACGATCCGGACGATCGAAAAGATTCGGCTGAGGCGGAGAATCTTTTCGACACCGCGAAACGTCTTCTCCGTGCAGACTTGAAAAACAGGAGACGACAATGGGCTACAATCTCATCCGCTACGGCGTGAAGGATGAAAGCATCGACGAGAACCGTATGCTGGTTGCAAAGGTGTTCGAGGCGCTCGACGAAACGAAGCCGCAATCCGTGCGCTACCTCGTGCTGGAACTGGAGAATGGCGAGTTCGTCCATCTTGTCAGCCAGGATGGCGACGGCCTGACCGGGCTCGCCGCCTTCAAGGCCTTCAGCGCCGATCATGCCGGGCGACGCGCGACGCCGCTGGCCAGATCGCCGGCTAAGATCGTCGGCAACTATCGTATGCTGGCCAGTGCCGATGCGGCCGTGCCAGCCTGATTGCAACGACTGGCACGGCGTTGGCGCCGTGCCAGAGCGTCATACCGGGAATGGACAGGATGAGCACAGCAAAACTCGACCGCGTGGCCCTGGAGGCGATGCTTGGCTCCTTGCGGCCGAAGCTGCATCGCTACTGCGCCCGCATGGCCGGCTCGGTGATCGATGGCGAGGACATCGTCCAGGAGACAATGATCAAGGCGCTGCAGGCCATTGACGGCGACGCCTCTGTCGAGCGGCCGGAGCAATGGCTGTTCCGTATCGCCCACAATGCCGCGCAGGATCATCTGCGCCGGCGCCAGCGGGAGCAGGCGCGCATGAGCGAGACCGATATGACGACGATCGAAGACCCCTCCGCAAGCGCCGATGCCAGGCTCGCCACCGCCACCAGCCTGCGCAGCTTCATGCAGTTGGCGACGGCGCAGCGCAGCGCCGTGATCCTGGTCGACGTGCTTGGCCTCAGCCTGCACGAGACCTGCGACGTCTCCGGCGCGACGCTAGCCGCGACCAAGGCGGCGCTGCATCGCGGGCGGGCGCAGCTGCGGCTGTTGGCGGCGCAAGACGAACAGGCGCCCGTTCCAAAGCTCGATGTCGACGAAGAGCGGCGCCTGCGCCGCTATGTCGACCTGTTCAATGCGCGCGATTTCGACGCCGTGCGCACGTTGATCGCCGAGGACATTCAGCTCGAGGTCGTCAACCGCACCCGCATGCGCGGCAAGGCGCAGGTTTCCAACTATTTCGGCAATTACGACCGCGTCAGCGACTGGGCGCTTTCGCTTGGCTTCGTCGACGGCAGGCCGGCCATCCTGATCCGCGATCCGCGAGCGGCAGATGACGCCGTGCGCGGCTTCATGCTGGTCGACTGGCAGGACGGAAAAGTCAGCCATATCAGAGATTTCCGCTACGTGCCTTATTGCCTTGCCGACGCCGAGATCCGCTTCATCGACGAGTGAATGCCACAGGTGAGCGCAGGGCTCGCCGCCTCAGGCGAAGCTTTGCAAATTGGCGTCCTGCAGCTTTGAGCCGGCGAGCAGAGCCTCGAGCACCTGCTTCTTGAGCAACAGGCAGTGCGAACGGGCAAGCTTTGCGATGGCCGAGATCTCGGCCACTTCGCAGGCAAGGACGAGTTCCTTTTGCTGACCGATGATCACTTGCGTGAAGTCGCGCGATTTGAAACCGAGATGGAGAACGCGTTCCGACTGGTCGAGGATCTGGTCGAGCAGGCGCGCCAGCCGCAGATTTCCCGAGAGCTCGGCCAGCGCCAGGCGAAAGGCGCGGTCGGCGGCAAGAAACGCCACATGGCTGCGCAGCGTCTCCGGCTTCAGCACCTTTTGCGCCGCCAGCCTGATATCGTCGAGGCCGCGCTCGGTGATGTTGGCGGCCGCCACCCGGAACACTTCCGGCTCGATCAGGGCGCGGACATCGAAAATCTCGTTGACGTCGCGCAGGCTGAGCGGTGCGATGACATAGCCGCGCCTGGGCTCGCTCTTGATCAGCCCTTCCTGCGTCAGGCGGGCGAGCGCCGAGCGGATCGTTGCCTTCCTGATCTGGTAGCGGTCGCCGATCTGCTTTTCGGTCAGGCTTTCGCCGGGGCGCAGCACGCAGGCGACGATATCGCTCTTTAGCTGCTCGTAAGCCTCCTCGCTGCGCAAAATGTCTGCGGTCGACGGGGACGCGGATTTCGGGGCGATCATGTCAGGTCTTCCGTTCGGGCCATCCAGTTGACGCTGGTTCCGGCGTTCGCTAGCCTGAGCATCTCAGTTACGAGTAGTAAGCTTCTTAAGAGGGATAGCTGACAATGTCTTTGGCCGCCGACTCGCCTCTCTACGCCGTAACCGCCGATATCGTCAACGCAGCCAAAGGTCCTGACCCCTTCGAACGCGTCAGGGCGGTTCTGCGCGAACACACCGACCGCTTTCATGCATCGGGCGTGCTCGCCCATGAAGAGGAAGACGATGAGGTGCTGCTGCATGCCAGCCCTGACTTGACAATCTACCACATCACGCTGTCGCCCGGCCTGCAGTATCCCGCGCACAACCATTTGATGGATGCGCTGATCGGCATCTACAAGGGCAGCGAGACCAACTTCATTTATCCCGTCGACGGCACCGAGATCGATACACCGGAACGGCAGGACATAGCGGCCCCCGCCGTGGTGCACATGACCGCTGATACGGTGCATGCGGTCGCCAACACCGGCAGCGCGAGGTCCGGCGCACTGCATGTCTATCTCGGCAATTTGACAGAGACCCACCGCCATATGTGGAGCCCGGACAGCAACCAGGCGGAGCCGTTCGACAATGAAAGGTATCTGGCGGGGGCACGGCCGATTGGGCAAACCGGCACCTGAAGCTTCGAGCGACGAGTCGGCTCTTTGCCGGATAAGCGATCCAGGACCTAATCAGCTGTTTTGCCCAGCGTGTCGGCAACCACCGCACCGCGCTCTCCCATCGGCAGAGCGGGACCCGTGGTCGAATCGATTGCCGTCTGGTGTTCCATCTCGGCATTGATTGCGGCGCCGGCGATGAGGATGATGACGGAAATCCATGTCCACATCATCAAGCCGACGACAGCGCCCAGCGATCCGTAGGTGGCGTTGTAGTTGGCAAAATGCTGCAGGTAGAAGGAGAACAGCCACGATGCGGCGATCCACACCACCGTCGCAATCAAGGCTCCCCAGTTCAGCCATCGCCACTTCGCATGTTCGCGGCTCGGCCCGAAACGGTAAAGCAGGGAAATGCCTGTGAGCATGAAGCCTGTCAGGATCGGCCAGCGAGACACCGCAACAAGGGTCTCTGTCCAAGCGTCAAGGTAGAAGAAGCGCAACAGGGCCGGGACAACGCCGACCGTCAGCAAAAGCACGATGCCGATCACCAAGGCTCCCATCGTGAACAGGATCGACATCAGATTGAGCGTGATGAAACTGCGCTTCTCGCTTTCCTCATAGGCGATGTTCATCGCATCGAAGAGCGCCTTCATGCCGCTGTTCGCGCTCCACAGCGCGATCGCAAGGCCGACGAAGAAACCTGTCCCGAGCGCTCCCGGTTTCTGGCTGGCCAAAGCCTGCAACTGTCCGCGAATGAGATCCAATCCCCCCGACGGCAGCAAGCCGCCGAGATAGGCGACATGGTCCGCGACCGTGACGGGGTCGGCGACAAAGCCGTAGATCGAGATAAAGGCCGCCAGTGCCGGAAACAGCGCCAGCAGCAGATAGAAGGTGGCGCCGGCCGCGACCAGCAAAACCCGGTCCTTGTTGAACTCTTCCCAGAGCCGCCAGACGATATCCTTCCAGCCGAGCGCCGGAATTTGTGATGGCCAGGCCGCATCGCGACCACGGTCCCCATCCTCTGCCCTTATGGCGGCCTTGCTAGCTTCCGATGTGGCCAACGCACGATTGGCCGCTTCGGTATCGATTAACGAGGACTTGGTGTCCATCGCTCAACGGCCCTCGCATTGCTAAAGTTGCGTCCCTCACAGGGACACTTTTGCGACCTTGTCCTTGTATTCCTCTTTCGGATCGAACCCGAGCAGCATTTTGATGCCTGCCGTCACGCTTGAGCTGTCGAGCCAGATCTCGGCTTCCTGCGGGTCGAACTTAAGCAGTGCCAGCCTCGGGTCGTCTCTCCCGCCTTCAAACCAGGCAGCGACAAAACGATTCCAAAGCCGATCGATGACCACTGGGTTGTTGTCCAGAAAGAGCTTCCCTTGCACAGTAGCGAACAGGTCGTGCCCCTTGGATGTGAAGGTAGCGGTGGCGCTGGCGCCATCCTTCAGGCCCTCGACAAGCTCGGTGTCTGTGGCCGTGAAGAACCAGATCGGTCCTTTCTGATCCTCAATCTGAGCAGTCATCGGACGCGGGATGACCTTCGATCCATCAAGGCCGATCATCATTGTCATGTCGGATTTCAACGACTTCCAGAACTTGGCTTCGAGTTCGGCAGGGGTAGGCATTTTGGCTTCCTTTCAGATGGGCGAAAGAAGGCAAACGGCAGCCTGCTGCATCTGTTCCAAATCACTGATTGAAAGATCTTGCCTGCGGTTCAGCCGCCCAAGGCCGATACCGCATTGTGCGACGCCCGATGGGTGCCGTTGCGCGGCGGTGCTACGAGTGACGATGGCTAGCTCCCCAGCGCCCTATGGGGAGTGATCGAACTGTAGACATGTAAATTAGATTTGGCGCGCTACGGCCGATTAAGATGGGCCCTATTGCTTCGCCTTGGCGCTATGATGCTGCGGCCGACGATACGCTCCGACCCCACAATCTGCGACCACCTGCGATCTTGCGCTACGCAGCGCTTCGAGCTTTGCCAGCTCATCGATCTTGGCGCGGACATCGTCGAGGTGCGCCGCCGCGACCGAGCGGACTCGGCGCAGGCGCGCCGAAGCGGCGAAGGGCTTTCGGCGATCAACGCCACCATTCGCGCCGACAATACGGGCGGACTGGGCTTTTGCAGGCGCATACGTTTTGTGGATGACAGCATCCGACGGGCCGTGCCGCTCAAGAACGGCGTCCCGTCGATCGGATCAACAGGTGCTATGTTCTGCGACTAGGCAAATGACGGGGGTTCAGGCGATGACCGGGCCCGGCGCCGCCTGAACCATGTCCATGAGCGCGGCCACGGCCGGCGAATTGGCCCGCCGGCCGACCTTGGCGACATATTCAACGTCGGGCAGAAGCGGGAGCTCTTCGGAGCTCGCGGCAACTATGCGCAGGTCCCCGCCCGCCAGGCTCCGCGGCAACGGTGTAGCGGCGATGCCGGCTAGCGCGGCCGCGCGAACCCCAGCCAAGCTCGAACTGGTGCAGGCGATCGTCCACCCCTGCTTGGACCCGCCCATGGCACTCAGCGCCCGGAAGGCAGCGTCGCGATAGGGACAGGGCTCCGGGAAGAGGGCCAGTTGCAGCGGCATGGGAAGCTCCCGCTCGCGGGCGAACACCCAGACCAGGGGCTCGCGCCAGAGTCGCCAGCCGTCGGCATCGTCTCCTGCGCAGCGTCCGGCCACCATCACGTCGAGTTCTCCGTCATCCAGCTTGCGCATGAGCTGGGGACCAATCCCTATCTCAAGATCGATCGTGACCCCCGGAAATCGCGAGACGTAATTCTTGAGGACGCGCGGCAGCCACGCGCCGGTTAGGTCCTCGGAGGCGCCGATGCGGATTCGTCCGGTGGGCGTCGCGCCGTCTAGCTTCTGGCGGGCGTCCTCGTTGATCCGAAGGATCGTTCGGGCATAGCCCAAAAAGGGTCTCTCCGGCGGCAGTCAGCTGAACGCTGCGAGTGCTGCGGGCGAAGATCGGCTGGCCCACCTGCTCTTCCAGTCGGCGCACCTGGGCGCTCACGGTCGATTGGGTCGAGTTCAGAATTTCGGAGGCGCGGGTGAAGCCGCCGCTGTCGGCGACGGTAACGAAGACACGCAGGAGGTCAGTGTCGAACATGGGTCCGGATTAATCCATACTCCCACTGAATGCTACAGAAATAAGTTGTTTGCGTAATTTATTCGGGCGGACCAAGGTGGGCTCGAACCCGCAACCCTGCCTCTGGAGCCGGTCATGGCCAAGCTGCTCTACCTCGAATGTTCACCCCGCAAGACCAGCTCCGCCTCGATCGAAGTGGCGACCGCCTTTCTCGAGGCCTACCGCTACGCCCACCCGGCTGATCAGGTGGAGGTAGTGGATCTGTGGGCGCTCGATCTCCCAGCGCTCGATGACGATGCGCTGAACGCCAAATACGCCGGGATTTACGGTGAGGGCCGCACTCCCGCCCAAGCGGCGGCATGGGCCAAGATGGGGGCGCTGGCCGCGCCATTCCTGGCGGCCGACAAACTCCTGCTCGCCATTCCGCTCTGGAACTTCTCCATTCCCTATCGCCTCAAGCACCTTATCGACCTCGTGTCGCAAAAGGACATCCTGTTCTCCTTCGACGACAGCGGGTTTGGCGGCCTGGTGAAAGCCGAGCGCGCGGCGGTGATCTATGCCCGCGGCCTCGATTACACCCCGACCAGCAGTTGGACCCCCGGGGATAGCTACGACTTCCAGAAGCCTTATGTGGAGGTCTGGCTGAAATTCATCGGCGTGCGCGATGTCCAGAGCATTGTCGTCGAGCGGACCCTCTTCGGTCTCGAGGCCGACGCCGAGGCCCGCGAGGTCGCCGCCGGCGAGGCGCGCACCCTGGCCCAAAGCTTCTGATCCCGCCCTCTCCTTGACCGTATGCTTCAATCCCTGCGCGCCATCCACCACTTTATCGACGGAGTGAGTGGCGCGGCGATTTCTCGCAGGGGAGAGGCGCAAATGGCGCGTGCCTGTGGCTTTCGAACCGAGAAAGCATTCAAAATCAACGTTCCGAGCGCCATCGTTCGCAGCGTGGCGTCGTGTTGCGCATGCTCGGCATGGATGCCCGCCATGACCGCATGGGAGGCCGCTGCCGGACCAACGGAACGCCGTCAAGGCTCGCGCTTCGCGCGACCGGCTCCGCCGGCTTGCGGCCTTGACTCCGCTCCGATGACCCGGCCCTTTGGCTGCCATGCGTTCATGGCTTGCTCTGCGCGATTGCGCTCACGCGGCAGACGAAGCGCGAGGACGGAGCACTGCAGCGTGATGTGGCGCGCACTTTCACCGTTCCGACGGAAAAGCTCGACAGCGTGGTGGCCGAGCACATCGAGCAACGTCTTTTGCAGCCCAAACGCTCGAGGAAGTTCTGTCGGCCGTCCTCCATCGCCGGAAGGAACGCGCCGAGCGCCGAACCACGCATATCGCCGAATTGCGCAAGCGTGCATCCGAGGCAGAAGCCAAACTCAAGCGGCTGTACGACGCCATCGAAAACGGGAGCGCCGAAGTATCAGACCCGATGCTCGAGGAGCGCGTCACCGAGCTGAAATCCATCCGCGACCAGACCAGCGCCGACGCAGAGCGGGCCGAGGGCGCGCGCAATCGGGCCGGGCCGAGCATCACACCGCGGGCGCTGACAATCTTCGCCAGCCGGGCCCGCAGGCGCATGCGGACTGAGGCGGGCGGCTATCGCCGCGATCACTTGCGCGCGCTGGCCCAGCGAGTGGAAGTGGACGCGAAAGAGGTTCGCATCATGGGGTCGAAAAGCGTGCTCCTGCGCACACTCGTCGCTGCGTCTGGCGCAAAATCGGCGGGTTGTGGAGTGCCCAGTTTTGTACCGAAGTGGCGCGCCCGAAGAGATTCGAACTCCTGACCCCCAGATTCGTAGTCTGGTGCTCTATCCAGCTGAGCTACGGGCGCGCAACAGGCCATGACTTGCATAGCCCCGCGATCCGGTCCTGGCGACCGGCCGCGACGAGACGTGTTCCCTAACGACTGAATTTCCGAAAAGCAAGTCGATCCGGCAAAAGTTTTGTCGCAGGCACTTTGCCTGCGCAGATCGAGGTGCTGAGAATCACCTCAGGCCGGGCGGCGCAGGCCGTTGCGGGCCTGGTCGAGGCGGACGGGCTGGTCGGGGATGGTGACGGCGAAGGTGGTGCGGCCGCCGATCGATTCGACCAGCTCCACCGTGCCGCCATGGGCGCGGATCAGTTCATGGGCGATGGCCAGGCCAAGGCCGGTGCCGCCGCTGCGGGCCGAACCGCGAAACGCCGCAAACAGGTTTTCGCGCGCCTTGGGCGGCAGGCCGGGGCCGGTGTCGGTGACGATGATGCGGCTGACGCTGCCCATGCGCTCGGCCGACACGGCGAGCCGGCGCACCAGCGCGCTCTCGGCGTCGGCCGCCATCGCCTGCACGGCGTTGCGGCAGAGATTGGTAAGCACGCGAAACAGCTGGTCGGAATCGGCATCGACCTCGAAAGCGAGTTCGACGGCGTTGACGAATTCGATGCCGTCCTCAATGTCGAGCAGGCCGTGGACGTCGTCGACCAGCTGGCGCAGCCGCAGGCGTCGGCGCGAGGGCGCCGGCTCCTGGGTGCGGCCATAGGCCAGCACGCCTTCGGAATAGGACACGGCGCGGTCGAGCGCGCGCAACAGTTTTGGTGCGAAGGCCTGCACGGTCGGGTCCTTGACCAGGCGCAGGCGGTCCGACATCAGCTGCGCCGAGGCCAGGATGTTGCGCATGTCATGGTTGATCTTGGAGACGGCGAGGCCGAGATCGGCAAGATGCTTCTGCTCCGACAGCATCTTTTGCAGCCGTTCCTGCATCTGCGACAGTTCGCGTTCGGCAACGCCGATCTCGTCGGCGCGGGCCGCCGGATGGATGATGCGCCCGGGATCGTCAGGCGCCTCGGAAAAGGACAGCATCGAGCGCGTCATGGTGCGGATCGGGCCGATCATGATCAGGTCGATTGCGGCGTAGACCAGCATGGCGGTGAACAGCGAGATCAGCAGCGAGACGAAGGCGACGTTGCGCGAATAGCGCAGCATGGCGTTGCGCAAGGAATAATCGGGCATGATCAGCTCGAATTCCTTGTCGCTTTCGCCGACCGGGCCGAAGACCCTGAGCATACGCTTGCCGCCGAAGAACAGCGTGTCGAGCGCCCCGGTCATGCCCTTGATCATGCCGACATTGGCGATGTCGATATGCTCGTCGACCTGCGGCGGCATTTCGGCCACCACCAGCAGGCGCGAGACGCCGCCGTCGCGCACCGCGATCGCCTTGGCGCCGATTGCCATCAGCACGTCGTTCTGGGCGGCGCGGGAAAGCGAATTGGGCTCGCCCTGCACCAGCACGATCGACACGGCGGCGGCGGTGCTCAGCCTCTCCTTCAGCCAGGCCAGGCGGTAGCTGGCGATCCAGGGCAGGAAAATGAGGACTTCGGCCAGGAGCACGAAGACGATGGTGAGCAACAGCAGCTTGGTCGACAGGCCGCGCGCCAGGGGCACCGAACGGCTTGGGGCCGGGCGAGCGGACGCCGGGCTGGCGTCGGCTTTCGCCGGGCCGGTCCCTTCATCCGCTGAGGCAAGTTCGCTCATTAAGGCCTGTCTTCACAAACGCTTGATCGGTTGAGATTAGGCGATTGCGGCTTTTTTGCCAATTTCATCCTTCGGTGGACGATGGTACCAGCAATAAGACCGCATCGAACTGCTCGTTCGCGCCGCGACGAACTGTCGTTCGCGCTAGGACGAACTGCTCGTTCGCGCCGGATTGACTCCCAAAACCCTTCTTTCTATAAGCCGCTCACGCTCGGGCCATTCGTCCCGGCGCGGTTTCGATCGCGCCAATACCGGCCCGGCAAAGCTCCTGTTACACAGTGACAGAATCAAGAAGGGCCGCACCCCGCGGTATTAAAACAAATGAAGCGTACCTACCAACCGTCCAAACTCGTCCGCAAGCGCCGGCACGGTTTCCGTGCTCGCATGGCCACCAAGGGTGGTCGCGGCGTCGTCGCAGCTCGCCGCAACCGCGGCCGCAAGCGGCTCAGCGCCTGAACGGAAGACGAGATCGTTGCCCGCAACCGGCAAGCCAGTGGGACCAAACCCCAAGCGGCTTCTGAAACGTGCGGAATTTCTGGCCGTCCGCCGCGGTGAAAAGCGGCGCGGGCGGCTTTTTCTCGTTGAAGTTCTCGACCGCAATGACGGTCTGTCGCCGCGCGTCGGCTTCACCGTCACCAAGAAAGTCGGCAATGCAGTCGTGCGCAACCGCATCAGGCGCCGGCTGAAAGAAGCCGTGCGCACCCATGCCGCAAGTGACATGGCGCCTGGCAATGACTATGTCATCGTCGGGCGTGAAGACGTGCTTACCATTCCGTTCGGCCAATTGAAGGCCGAGCTCTCCCGCCGTCTCAGCGGAACACGATAGGCCAAGGGCTTTCGATGGAAAACAACCGGAACTTCTATATCACCATCGTCTTGTCGGTGCTGATCCTCGGGCTGTGGCAATATTTCTACGTGCTGCCGCGCAGCGAGCGGCAAGCCGAGGCCACGCGCATCGAAGAGCAGCGGGCGGCGGAGCAGAAGAAGGCGGCCGAGGCCGCTAATCCCGGCGGCACCACGGCGCCCGCGGCGCCCGGCGCCATTCCGAACGCGCCCGGCGGCGTGGTAACGGCGGCCAGCCGCGAACAGGCCCTCGCGGCGACAGCCCGCGTCAAGATCGACACGCCGAGCCTGTCGGGCTCGATCAACCTGACCGGCGCGCGTCTCGATGACCTCAAGCTCAAGCATTACACCGAGACGGTCGACAAGGACTCGCCTGAGATCAGCCTGCTCAATCCGTCGGCCTTGCCCAACGGCTACTTTGCCGAAATCGGCTATAGCGCCAGTGTCGAGCAGACCGGCTCCGTGCCAGGAGCGGACACCGTTTGGACCGTGGCTGGCAATCCGACGCTGACACCGGCAACCCCGGTGACGCTGACTTATGTCAACGACAGGGGCCTGACCTTCGAGCGCACCTTCTCGGTCGACAATGACTACCTTTTCACCGTCTCCGACACCGTGAAGAACTCCGGCGCGGCGACCGTTTCCCTCTACAATTACGGCCGCGTCACTCGCTTCGACAAGCCGGCCGTTGCCAGCACCTACGTGCTGCACGAGGGCCTGATCGGCTTCACCGGCACCGAGGGCCTGCAGGAACACAAATACGCGGCGATCGAGAAGGACAGGCAGGTCAAGCCAAGCAAGTCGACCGACGGCTGGCTCGGCATCACCGACAAATACTGGGCTGTGACCCTGGTGCCGACCGAAAAGCAGCCATTCCAGCCCAACTACTCCTATTTCGAATTCCCTACCGGGCCTCACGCGCACAGCTATCAGGCCGATTTCCTGTCCGATGCGATCACGGTTGCACCCGGACAATCGACGACGGTGGAGTCGGAAATCTTCGCCGGCGCCAAGGAAGTCGGCAAGATCAACGCCTATGCCGAGGATCGCCATATCAAGCGGTTCGACCTCCTGATCGACTGGGGATGGTTCCATTTCATCACCAAGCCGATGTTCTGGCTGATCGACACGCTCTACAAATTCTTCGGCAATTTCGGCCTGGCCATCCTGGCCACCACCGTCGTGGTCAAGGCCATCTTCTTCCCGCTCGCCAACAAATCCTATTCGTCGATGGCGAACATGAAGAAGGTGCAGCCCAAGATGCTCGAGATCCGCGAGAAATACGCGGACGACAAGATGAAGCAGCAACAGGCGATGATGGAGCTATACAAGACCGAGAAGATCAATCCGCTCGCCGGCTGCTGGCCGGTGGCGCTGCAGATCCCGGTGTTCTTCTCGCTCTACAAGGTGCTCTACATCACCATCGAGATGCGGCACGCGCCGTTCTTCGGCTGGATCCAGGATCTGGCCGCGCCCGATCCGACCTCGATCTTCAACCTGTTCGGCCTGCTGCCTTTCGCGCCGCCGGCATTCCTGCCGCATATGGGCGCCTGGGCGGTGGTCATGGGCATCACCATGTTCCTGCAGATGCGCATGAACCCGACGCCGCCGGATCCGACGCAGGCGCAGATCTTCACCTGGATGCCGGTGATCTTCACCTTCATGATGGGCAGCTTCCCGGCCGGTCTCGTCATCTACTGGGCCTGGAACAACACGCTGTCGATCCTGCAGCAGGGCGTGATCATGAAGCGCCAGGGCGCCAAGATCGAATTGTGGGACAATCTGGCGGCGCTGTTTCGAAAGAAACCATCGCCGGCTGAGTAGCCGGCGCCCCTTCTAGCGAACTCGAAAGCCCCGTTCCTCCGGGGCTTTTTTGTTGGGCGACAGGTGCATCACGTTCCCGTGAAGTGCGAAACTTGAAGCACGTGAACGGCGTGTCTCAACCTGTATCCCCCAGGACGTTCAGGACGGATCACCCTTCATTCGAAAATTGCTTCGCTGGAGCCGCATCCTCGTGACTTAGGTCGCGGGGCCATCGGTGCTGGGTAGTCGAATTTTATCGTAAGTATTTGTTTATATTATATTTTTTGCGCTCGTTTTCGAAACTTTCCCTCGGCCACCGCGTAACTCTCCCCGACAATCGAATCAACAATTGTCGCAAAGGAAGGGTTCACCAATGGCACAGTCCATCCTCAAAGCTCTCTGCATCTCGGCCGTCCTCGCGGCTTCCGGTCTTACTGCCACGACCGTCTACACATTCGCCAACCCAGCCGTCGGCGGCGCCGCGATGTCGACCACGAAGAACATCGTCGAAAACGCCGTCAACTCGCCGATCCACAAGACGCTGGTGGCAGCCGTGAAGGCCGCCGGTCTTGTCGACACGCTGCAGAGCGCCGGTCCGTTCACCGTGTTCGCACCGACCGATTCCGCCTTCAAGAAGCTGCCGGCCGGGACCGTCGCCACGCTGGTGAAGCCCGAGAACAAGGACAAGCTGACCAAGATCCTGACCGCGCATGTCGTTGCCGGCAAGATCTCGGCCAAGGATATGATGACCAAGGCCAAGGCGATGGGCGGCAAGTATGAAATGAAGACCGTGTCGGGCGACACGCTGACCGCCGAGGTCAAGGGCGGCTCGCTCTACATCGTCGACGAGTCCGGCGGCGCCGCCAAGGTCACGATCGCTGACGTCAACCAGTCGAACGGCGTCATCCACGTCGTCAACAAAGTGCTGTTGCCGAAGTAACGGCTTCCGGCAAAGGGATCACGGCAAGTCGCTACGGCTTTTCCCGGCTTGCCATCCCGCCATGTGTTTGCGGAAGCCGTCTTCGACACGGCCGGGGTCCTGCTTGTCCTTCGCAGGGCCCCGGTTTGTTTTCTCACTCGACGACGGCGCTGTGGTCGACCTTGGCCGGGGTCGCCGGCTTGCGCAGCAAGAGCACCAGCGGGATGGCCGCCAGCGACAGGATCATCATCAGCTTGAAGTCGTCCATGTAGCTGATGATCGTTGCCTGCAGCGTGACGACGCCGTCGAGCGCGGCACGGCCGGCGGCGCTGTAAGGGTTCATCGCCTGGTAGATCGCGGGATCGCTGAACGCCTGGTTGTAGGGCGTCACATAGGTGGCGATGTTGGCGTGGTTGATCTGCACATTCTGCGTCAACAACGCGGTGACGACCGAGATGCCGACGCTGGAGCCGATGTTGCGCGACAGATTGTAGAGCCCAGTGCCCTCCGCGCGCCGCTCCGGCGCCAGCGTGGCGAAGGTGATGGTGGTCAGCGGCACGAACAGGAAGCCGAGGCCCGCACCCTGGATGAAGCCGGTGCTGATGATCGTCCATTGCGAGACATCGGGCGTCCAGCCGGTCATGTCGTACATTGCCCAGGCGGTGATCGCGAGACCAATGAACAACAGCCAGCGCGTGTCGACCTTGCCAACCAGCCTGCCGACCAGGAACATGCAGGCCATGGTGCCCAGGCCGCGCGGCCCCATGACAATGCCCGCCGTCACCACGGGATAGCCCATCAGCGTCTGCAGATAGGGCGTCATCAGCGCCAGCGAGGCGAGATAGGTGATGCCGATGATGAAGATGAAAACCATGCCGACGGCAAAGTTGCGGTCGAGGAACAGGCGCGGGTTCACGAAGCTGTTGCGGGCGGTGAAGGTGTGGACGAGGAAGATGTAGAAGGCCGAAGCGCAGATCAGCGCCTCGACGATGATCTCGGATGAGGAGAACCAGTTGAGCTGCTCGCCGCGGTCAAGAAACATCTGCAGTGCCGCTATGGTTATGCTGAGCATGCCGAAGCCCAGCCAGTCGAGCCGCGCCTTGAGGTCCATCTTGGTTTCCATGACGAACATCGACACGCCGGCGAAGGCCAGCGCGCCGATTGGCACGTTGATGTAGAACACCCAGCGCCAGCTGACATTTTCGGTCAGCCAGCCGCCGATGACGGGGCCCAGCACCGGTCCGACCATTACCGAGACGCCGAACAGCGCCATCGCCGAGCCGCGCTCCTCGACGCTGTAGATGTCGAGCAGGATGCTTTGCGACAGCGGCACAAGGGCAGCGCCGAACAGGCCTTGCAGCAGGCGAAAGCCGACGATCTGCGGCAGCGACTGGGCAAAGCCGCACAGCACGGAGGCGGCGACGAAACCGGTGATCGAGGTCAGCAGGATGCGCTTGCGGCCGAAGCGGTTGGCGAGATAGCCGGAAGGCGGCGTCATCACGGCGGCGGCGACGATGTAGGAGGTCAGCACCCAGTTGATCTGGTCGGCGCTGGCCGAGACACTGCCCTGGATATAGGGCAGCGCGACATTGGCGATGGTGGTGTCCAGCGCCTGCATGATGACGGCCAGGATTACGCAAGCGGTGATGGCGCCGCGATTGGCGACCACCGGCGTGGCACCTGTCGCTGCAGCGCTGGTCATGACTTCTGCTCGAACCGGTTGATGAGGTTGGTGACGAAATCGGGCAGGCCGCGCGCATGGCCGGTGTCGACGTCGACGACGACGCTCATGCCGCCGCGCAGCGGCGGCTTGCCGGCGAGATCATCAACCGTCACCCGCATCGGGATGCGCTGCACGACCTTGACCCAGTTGCCGGTGGTGTTCTGTGCCGGCAGCAGCGAGAAGCTCGACGACGAGGCCGGGCTGATCGAGGCGACGGTGCCGTGCCAGACGGCGCCCGGATAGGTGTCGACGCTGATCGTCGCCGTCTGTCCCGGCCTGACATAGGTCAATTCGGTTTCCTTCGGCTCGGCCTCGATCCAAAGATCGGTCGCCGAAACCAGGCTGAAGGCCGGCTGCGATGCCGGCAGATACTTGCCGACCTGCAGCGCATCGACATTGGTGACGATGCCGTCGAACGGCGCCTTGACGGTTGCATCGCCGAGGTTGCGCTCAGCGTCGTCGACGGCCGATTGCGCCTGCAGGTAGAAAGGGTTCTTCTCCACCGGCTGGTTGGCGTCGCCGCCGAGCTGGGCGAGCGTCGCCTGCGCCGTCGCCTTGGCGACGCTCACCTTCTGGCGAGCGGCGACGAGGTCGTGCTGGGCGCTGTCGAAACTTGCCTTGGAGGCGGTCGAGGTCTTGAGCAGATCCTGCTGGCGCTGGAAGGCGGCCTCGTAATAGGGGATGTCGGCCTCGGCCTGGTCGATCTGCGACAGCGACTGCTGGTAGCTCGCCTGCAGGGTCAGCACCTGGTTGCGCACCGTGCCGAGCTGCGCCTGGGCGGCGGCAAGTGCAGTCTCGAACGAGGCGGGCCGCAGGCGGAACAGCACGTCGCCCTTCTTCACCGCCTGGTTCTCGTGCACGTCGATCTCATCAACGGTACCGGAGACGTCGGTGGAGACGCCGAGCGACTGCGCCTGGATGTAGGCATTGTCGGTGGTCATGACCTGGCCGCCGATGACGTAGTAGTAGCCGCCGGCAATCAGCGCGATCGGCAGGAGGGCAAACAGGACCGGCCGCGTCAGGCTGCGCTTCGGCTTGACCGGCGCCGGCGGCGCGGCAATGACCGGGGCCAGCTGCGGCTGCGGCTCCCTGGTTGGCGCCTCGAGTGCTGCCGGCTCGAGCGCAACCGGCGTTTCCAGCTCGCCATCGTCGATGACGGTGCCGGCGCGACGCTGTTCGCGCTCGCTGTCCAGCCGGATGACCTCGCGCGGCCGGTCCGCGGTGTCTTCCGCGGGTTTTTTGGGTGATGTCGATTCAGCCATGGGTTTTCTCCCGGTCGATGGCTGGCATGAGCCGAGCCTCGAACAGATTGGGTTTGATGAGGGTCACAGTGGATGCGCGCAAACGCTGCTCAAACCGCCTGCGAGGCAGGCGCGCGACATCGTGCAGAACGAAGCTGATGGTGGTTGAGGAGGACATGGCAGGATATCGGAGTCGGCGAGCAACTTTTCATGAGCATGCTTATTATCATCATGCACATAATCCTGCTGGACGCCGTGTGCAAGATGGATTAGGCCGCCTGGAGCAAATGTCCCATTGGCGTGGCGCAACAGAAGGACCGGCACGCGTCGGTTTAGAAATGACGATGAATTGGCTTCGGATCGCAGCTGTGGCTGTGCTGTGGGGATGCGCATTTCCGGCCGCCGCCAAGGAGGCTGTCAGCTGCGGCGGCGCTGCCATGCTGGGTGGCGCGCAATTGAACTGCAGCCATGTCGAACCCAAGGCGCCGCCGCAATTCTGCAGCTTCAGCTGGGCCTTGCACATGGCGACCGGCGACCAGAAGGTCGTCGAAGGCAGCTTCCTGCTGCCGCCTGGGGCCGCCAACGTCCAGGTCTATCAGGGTGCCGGTTTCGACCGGTCGATGTCCGATCCGATCGTCATCTGCCGCGGCACCAAGTGACCGTCGCAGCCCCGCAGGGCTCGCTCATCGGGCGATTGGTGCTATAGGGCGGATCACGCTATTTTGAACGGCGCCTGCGCATTGCGCCGGCGCCCGGCTACCACTCTTCGACGGACCTCGCCATGGACGGACCCAACCCAGACATCAAGCACCCGATCCCGATGCACAACCGGGTCGGCTTCCTGAAGCCGCTGGTCACTGCACCCAACATCGAGATCGGCGACTTCACCTATTATGACGATCCGGACGGACCGGACAAATTCGCCGAGCGGTGCGTGCTGCATCACTACCCCTTCATCGGCGACAAGCTCATCATCGGCAAGTTCTGCGCCATCGCCGAAGGAGTGCGTTTCATCATGAACGGCGCCAACCATGCGATGTCCGGCTTCTCGACCTATCCGTTCAACATTTTCGGCCATGGCTGGGAGCACGGTTTCGATCCGAAAACGTGGTCGCAGGAAGTGCGCGGCGACACGATGGTCGGCAATGATGTATGGATCGGCATGGACGCTGTGATCATGCCCGGCGTGTCGATCGGCCATGGCGCCATCGTGGCGGCGAAATCGGTGGTGACGCATGACGTGCCGGCCTATGCGATCGTCGCCGGCAATGCGGCAAAGGTGGTGAAGATGCGCTTCGACGACAGGACAGTGCGGCGACTGCTTTCGGTGGCGTGGTGGAACTGGCCGGTGGACAAGATCGGCCGCAACCTCAACGCCATCAGGGGCGCCGATATTTCCAGGCTGGAGGCAGCGGTTTGAACGCGTTGGGCAATACGGTTATCGGCGTCGAGCTTTTCACCAAAGGGTGGATCTTCATCCGCGGCGTACCGGCGATGAAATTCCTGCCGCCGGAAGGACCGCCGGAAATCGCTTTCGCCGGCCGCTCCAATGTCGGCAAGTCGTCGCTGATCAATGCGCTGGTCGGCCACAATGGGCTGGCGCGCACCTCCAACACGCCGGGGCGCACGCAGGAGCTCAATTATTTCGTGCCGGGCGGGTTTTCCGGCGAAGGTACGGACCTGCCGCCGATGGCGCTGGTCGACATGCCGGGCTACGGCTATGCCAGCGCGCCGAAGGAAAAAGTCGACGACTGGACCAAGCTGGTCTTCGACTATCTCAAGGGCCGCGTGACGCTGAAGCGCGTGTACGTGCTGATCGATGCCCGCCACGGCATCAAGGCCAAGGACGATGAGGTGCTGTCGCTGCTCGACAAGGCGGCGGTGTCCTACCAGATCGTGCTGACCAAGACCGACAAGATCAAGGCGGCGGGCGTGCCGCGGCTGATCGAAGAGACGCTTGCGAAGATCAAGAAGCGGCCGGCGGCGTTTCCGTTCGTGCTCGCCACATCGTCGGAAAAGGGCGAGGGTCTCGACGAATTACGCGCGGCGATCGTGCTGGCCGCCAATGGCGGCTGAGCGAGCCAGCTAGACCGTTGCCTTGGCCTTCGCCTCCAGGGCGATCAGCTGGTGGCTTTCTTCCTCGGCAAGCTTTTCGGTGCCGTAATATTTCAGGAACACGTCGACGCCCGACTGCACGATGTGGTCGATTTCATCCTGGCTCGGCGCCTTGGTGCGATAGGCGAAGATGCACTGGCGGAACAAGCCGGCCAGGCACAATTCGGTGAACTGATAGGCGGCAAGATCGACATCATCGATCTTGAGCAGGCCGCGATCGACGGCGGCATTGAGGAACTGCGCCACCTTGTCGTGGCCGCGTTTGGGGCCGCGCTCATAAAACCGCGCGCCCATGTCGGGTATCCTGTCGGAGGCGCCGATGACCGTGCGCTGCGCCTGGATGACCTTGGCCGAGGTGATCTTCATCGACAGCACCTTGCCGAACTTCACCAGCGTCTGGCGCAGATCGTCGGCGCGGTCGAGCATGTCGTACATGTTCTTGAAGATGGTGCCGCGCTCTTCCTCGATCAGCGCCTCGAACAGCTCTTCCTTGTTGGCGAAGTAAACATAGATCGTGCCCTTCGAGACGCCGGCCTCGCGGGTGATGTCGTTCATCGACGCCGCTTCGAAGCCCTTGTCGATGAACACACGACGCGCGCCCTCGATGATCTGGCTGCGCTTGACCGGATCCTGGCCCGCCGCCGGGCGGCCGCGACGCGCGCTGTCCAGCACATCGCACGGACCATTTTCGGCGTCGGCTAACGTGTCGGCCATAAAAGTCACACCTCGCAAAATAATTCGAACCGATCGGTTCGATTGCCCTTGATATGGGCCCACTTTAACGCTATGTCAACGTCCGCATCGAACCGAACGGTTCAGTATAACACGATTTCCTTATATAGCGACAGTAGCGAGATATCATGTCCTCGAACACGCCAACCACGACCGCCGAAGTCCGGCCTTTTCCAAACGCCAAGGTGTCGCCGGTCATCGAAGCTCCGGAAGCGCCACCCAAGCCTGCCGCCGAAGTTCTGGCCGAGACTCCCGCGAAGAAGAAGCGGTCGGCGCGCTCGCTGATGTTGCCGATTATCGGTCTCGCACTGCTCAGCGCCGGCGCCTGGTATGGTTATAACTACTGGACCGACGGCCGGTTCCTGATCTCGACCGACGACGCCTATGTCCAGGCCGACATGTCATTCGTTTCACCGAAGATTTCCGGCTATGTCGACCAGATCAACGTGTCAGAGAACCAGCAGGTCAAGGCCGGCGACCCGCTGGTGACCATCGACGCCGGCGACTACAAGATTGCCGTCGCCCAGGCCGAGGCGCAGATCGCCACGCTGGCCAAGACGCTCGACCGCATCGATGCGCAGACGAAGGCGGCGCAAGCCTCGCTGCAACAGGCGCAGGCGCAGAAGGTCGCCGACCAGGCAGCCGCCGACAACGCGGTGCGTGCCCAACAGCGCGCCGCGCAACTGGTCAAGACGCGTGTCGGCACGCAGGCGCAGCTTGACGACGCCCAGACCGCTCTCGACCAGGCCAATGCAGCGCTTGTCGGCGCCGATGCGCAGATCGCCGCCGCTCAGGCCAATATCGGCGTGTATGAGGCGCAGCGCGCCGAATCCGCCAGCACGCTGGCCTCGCTCCAGCTGAGCCGCGACAAGGCCGCGCGCGATCTGTCCTTCACCGTGCTCAAGGCGCCTTATGACGGCGTCGTCGGCAACCGCTCGGTCGAGCAGGGCGATCTCGTCAGCCCCGGCCAGAAGCTCGCGGTCGTGGTGCCGATGGACAAGCTCTATATCGTCGCCAACTTCAAGGAGACGCAGCTGGCCAAGCTGGTTCCCGGCGAGAAGGTGCGGGTCTCGGTCGACGCCACGGACGGCCATGATTTCGAAGGCACGGTGTCGTCGCTGGCGCCGGCTTCGGGCGCGGTGTTCTCGCTGCTGCCGCCGGAAAACGCCACCGGCAACTTCACCAAGGTGGTGCAACGCGTCCCGGTTCGCATTGAAGTGCCGGCCGATGTGCTGAAGGCAGGCAGGCTGCGCGCCGGCTTGAGCGTCGTCGTCGCCGTCGACAGCCGCACGGCTCCGGTCGCGGCGAACTGAGCGGCCGCAAGGGGACAACGCCATGGCAACCGCAACCATAACAGCAGGAGCGGCGCCGGCGCCGGCCATGCCGGCGGTGCCGACCACCATCTCGACGCGCCGCCTCATCGCCTTCCTGGCGATGGTGTTCGGCATGTTCATGGCGATCCTCGACATCCAGATCGTCTCGGCCTCTCTGGCCGAGATCCAGGCCGGCCTCTCCGCCAGTTCCGATGAAATCCCGTGGGTGCAGACCGCCTATCTGATCGCCGAAGTGGTGATGATCCCGCTGTCTGGCTTCCTCAGCCGGATGCTGTCGACGCGGGTGCTGTTTGCAGGCGCCGCGGCCGGCTTCACGGCGGCCAGCGCGCTGGCCGCGACCGCCACCAACATCGACCAGATGATCGTCTACCGCGCCATCCAGGGCTTCATCGGCGGCGGCATGATCCCGAGCGTCTTCGCCGCGGCCTTCACCATCTTCCCGCCGTCGCGCCGCGCCATGGTGTCGCCGATGATCGGCCTGGTGGCGACGCTGGCGCCGACCATCGGCCCAACCGTCGGCGGCTATATCAGCCATGCCCTGTCGTGGCACTGGCTGTTCCTGATCAATGTCGTGCCGGGTATCCTGGTGACGGCGACGACCTGGTCGCTGATCGATTTCGACAAGCCCAATCTCGGCCTGTTCAGCAAGTTCGACTGGTGGGGTCTTGCCGGCATGGCGGCTTTCCTCGGCTGTATGGAGTATGTGCTCGAGGAAGGTCCGAACCATGACTGGCTGCAGGAACAGGCGGTGTTCATCTGCGCCATTATCATGGTTGTCGGCGCAGTGCTGTTCTTCTGGCGCGCCTTTACCGCCGAGGAGCCGATCGTCGATCTCACGGCCTTCACCAACATCAATTTCGCCTTCGGCTCGATGTTCTCCTTCGTCATCGGCATCGGCCTCTATGGCCTGACCTATCTCTATCCAGTGTTCCTCGGGCGCATCCGCGGCTACGACTCGCTGATGATCGGCGAGGCGCTGTTCGTCAGCGGCCTGGCGATGTTCGTCACCGCGCCGATATCCGGCATCCTGTCGAGCAAGATGGATTTGCGCGTCATGATGATGATCGGGCTGCTCGGCTTTGCCGCCGGCACCTGGTGGATGACACATCTGACGGCCGACTGGGATTTCTATGAGCTGCTCATCCCGCAGATCCTGCGCGGCTGTTCGATGATGCTGTGCATGGTGCCGATCAACAACATCGCGCTCGGCACCTTGCCGCCGGACCGGCTGAAGAACGCGTCGGGCCTGTTCAACCTGACCCGCAACCTCGGCGGCGCCGTCGGCCTTGCCGTCATCAACACCGTGCTGATCGATCGCAGCGCCTTCCACTATGCAAGGCTGGCCGAGCATGTGGAATGGGGTAGTGCCGCAGCCCAGCAGAAGCTGCAGAACATGACACTCGACTTCCAGCAGACGCCCGGGCTCGACGCCACCAAGGCGGCGATCTCCAAACTGTCTGGCATGGCCCACCAGCAGGCGTCGCTGCTGTCGTTCATGGACGTTTTCACCATGCTGACCGCCCTGTTCGCGATCATGGCTGTTTTCACCATGGTCATTTCCAAGCCGGCGCCGCCCGCGGGCGGTGGCGGCGGAGGCCATTGAGCGCGCCGGTTCCCCCGCCTGGCGCCCTCATGTGTGACCCCGGAAATCAACCCCCGATTTCCGGGGTCACGCTTAAGCATCAACCGCTACCGAGATTCACGACCGTTGTGCGGCCGCAGGCGCGGTCCGAACCATTTGGCCAGCGCATCGGTCAAGCCCGCCGATGTCGGGCCACCGACCCAGGCCACATAGCCATCGGGACGAACCAACACGGCATCGGGAGCTTCGATGGCGCCCAGCACCGGAAGCTCCCATCCACCATCATATCTGGCGTCGACCGAGCGAACCCGGTCCGCCCATGGGCCGATGTCGAAAGCGCCGGGTTTTCCAAAGTTGAGCAACAACGGTCGCGCCTGGTGCAGCAGCGCAAAGACCCGTTGCGGGCCATCGGCGGTGACGAGGTCGAGATCCGGCATGCGACGCCCCAGCAGTTCGTGCCCCTCGCCGAGCTCGTAGTGGATGTCCAGACCGGACATCATGCCGGCAAAGCACTTGCGCGGTTCCTCCATGGCAAGGAGCCCGGACACCATGTCTCGCAGCGCCTTTATGCGCTCGTCTTCACGGCGCAGCACGACCGCCGCCATGGTGTTTTTCAACACGCGCGCGGCAACCGGATGACGCTCTGCCTGGTAGGTATCGAGCAGGCTTTCCGGCGCTGTTTTCCTGATCACCTGCGCGAGCTTCCACCCCAGATTGACCGCGTCCTGCACGCCAAGCTGCATGCCCTGTCCGCCGTCCGGCGGATGCACGTGGGCGGCGTCGCCCGCCAGCAGCACCCGTCCCTTGCGGTATGACGCTGCCTGCCGGGTCATATCGGTGAAGCGGGACAGCGATGCCGGATTGTGGACGCCATAATCGGTGCCGAAGACGGAAATGAGCGCGTCGCTCAGATCGCGCAACGTCGGCGGCGCGACAGCCCCGACCTCGCGTTCGGTCACCATCACCCGCACGGTCCCGTCGTCGAGCTTGCTGAGACCATGAATGCCGGTTGCATCGCGGTGGATGCCCCAGTTCGGCTCCTCTGTTACCTCGACCTCGCCAATCAGGTTGCTGGTCGTCGGGTCCGAACCCGGGAACTCGATGCCCGATGCCTTGCGTACGAGACTTCTGCCGCCGTCGCAGCCGACGAGGTAATCGGCACGAAGCGAGCGGCCATCGCTAAGCGCGACGTCGACGCCGCTCTCATCCTGCACGAGAGCCGTCACCTCGCAGCGACTGTAGATCGTGACGCCAAGCTCCTCCACCCAGTCGGCAAGGATGCGCTCTATATGCTTCTGCCACAAAGCGAGCCCGTAATTGTGGCGGGTGGGAAAGTCGCTGATATCAAGGGAAACGCCGGCAAAGCCCGCGACCTGGGCAGTCCGTCCTTGCGCCAGAAACCGGTCGGCAATGCCGCGCTGGTCGAAGACTTCGATTGTTCGTGCGTGCAGGCCGCCGGAGCGCAGCCCGTCGAGCTCTTGTCCAACGCGCCGCTCGACGATGGCGGCATCGATGCCGGCCAAGGAAAGCTCGCCGGCCAGCATCAGTCCGGTCGGCCCGCCTCCGACGATCACCACAGGATGGGAGATTTGCGACCGGTCTGCCTCAGCACGACCGATCGATTTGCGCTCGCCTTGGCGAGTGCGTTCTTCAGTTGGTTGCATAGAGTCTTGCCCTCTCGTTAAGGGCTGCGGAATCTACGCATAAAAAGGCATCTGCCAATTCTTGATTTTAAGAGTTTTGGCCCCATTTTCATGGGTAGGAGGCGGTCGTTGCACCGCCTCCCAAATCTCCGACATCACCAGGAGACGCTGGACGGTCAGGCCGCGGCTGGCTTGAAGGTCAGGCCGCGGCTGGCTTGAAGGTCAGCGCGACGCCGTTGATGCAGTGGCGCAGGCCGGTCGGCGCCGGGCCATCATCGAAGACATGGCCGAGATGGCCGCCGCAGCGGCGGCAGTGGACCTCGGTGCGGGTCATGCCGAGCGAGCGGTCCTCGGTCTTGCCGATGCCATTGGGGATTTCCTGCCAGAAGCTCGGCCAGCCGGTGCCGGAATCGAACTTCGTCTCCGAGGGGTAGACCGGCAGGTCGCAGCCGGCGCAGGCGAAGATGCCCTTGCGATGCTCGTTGAGCAGCGGGCTGGTGCCGGGATACTCGGTGCCTTCCTTGCGCAGCACGTTGAAGGCTTCGTCAGACAGGATGGCGTGCCACTCGGCGTCTGTCTTGGTGATCTCGAAGGTTTCGGCAGCCTTGGCGGGTTGAGGCCCGCCCATGCGCAGCGTTGCCACAGCGCCGGCAACGGCCGCAAAGGCGACGCCGCTGAGAAGTAAATCGCGACGGTTCATGACAGAAATCCTCCTGCGGGTTGTTTTGCCAAATCTGGCCGCCACTGGAAAATCAAAAGCCGGTGACGGTGGCCCCGCAAACGAACACTCCACACCGGCTCCGCACTTTGGTGCGGACGGGATGGAGCGCTCGGTCGTTTGCGCGGCCCACGGGGGCGCGAGCCACGCAATCTGCAGGGAGCCTTGACCAACTGTTCGTCGGCGGCAGGCGCTTTGTTACATCTTCGGCAGCAGAACCTTGTCGATGACGTGGATGACGCCGTTGGACTGCTCGACATCGGCGATCGTCACATTGGCGACATTGCCGTTCTCGTCAGTGACGGTGACCTTGCCGCCTTCGGCCTTGAGCGACAGCTCGCAGCCGCCGACCGTCTTGACCTTGTGGGTGCCGCCGTCGGCCTTGGCCATTGCGGCGACGTCCGCGCCCATCGCCTTGGCGCCGATGACGTGGCAGGTCAGGATTTTGGTCAGCTTGTCCTTGTTCTCAGGCTTGAGCAGTGTCTCGACCGTGCCGGCCGGAAGTGCGGCGAAAGCCTCATTGGTCGGCGCAAAGACGGTGAACGGGCCGGCGCCCTGCAGCGTATCGACCAGGCCGGCAGCCTTGACGGCAGCGACCAGCGTCGTGTGGTCCTTCGAATTGACGGCGTTCTCGACGATGTTCTTGTTGGCGAACATGGCGGCGCCGCCAACCATCGGATTTTCGGCATAGGCAGCGGTGGCGAGGGCGGAGACGGCAATGGTACCGGCGAGCAAAAGGGTGGCGAGCTTACGCATAGTGTTCGGACTCCTCGGGTTATTGTTCCTCTTTCGGGAACATGAGGAGATACGGGATAGAACTGCTTGAGTTTCCGCGAAACGGGAAAAATTATTCTTTATTTTGTCGGCGAATTAAATTTTCGATGATCTAATTTTAATTTTCGCTACCGAAGCCAGGACGAAAACAGCGGAAGATATACTTCCGCTGTTTTCGTAGTCAGGTCATGGCCTTGAGATCTATCAGATGCCCTTCAGATCGCCCGCGGCGACGACCGGTCCGGTCGGCTGTCCGGTCGGCGAACCGCCCGTCGGCTCGACGCTGACCGCGAGCACGGCGCCTTGCGCCAGCTTCTGCTGCACGGCCGGGGCAACCGGGATATGCGCGGTCTGGCCGGCAGGAATGACGCCCATCGAGACCGGCGCATTCTTGCCCTCGATCATCCACAGTTCGAAGTCCTTGCCGGCGGCGCGTTCGCCCGAAACCAGCGATAGGCCGACATCGCGGCGTCCGGCATCGTAGACGACGAGGTATTTGACGTCACTGCCATCGGCAGCCAGCGAGGCGACGAGGCGCTCTTGCGGCACGACGACCGGCGTCCTGACATAAGGCACGGCGATGTAGAGCACCAGCGCCGCGAGAGCCGCTGCGGTGAGGCCGCGCCAGAAGGCGAGGCTCGCCCACAGGCTGCCGCTCGGCGCCGCGGTGGTCGACGCTGCGGTGGAGGAGAACAGCCGGCGATCGATAGCCGGCTTGATGGTGGCCGGCGGCTCGACTTCCGCATAGGCCGCGGCCATCGGCGAAAGGTGGACCTCCCAGGAATCGACGAGACGGGCAAAGCCGGTCTCCGCGTCGATACGTCCGGAGGCTATCTGGCGTTCGTCCGCTGGCAGAACGCCGAGAACGTATTCGGCTGCGAGCAGGTCGTCGCCTCCACGTTCCGGTCCATTTTCTTCTGCCAGGGTCATCTTTCCAGACATTCTCTAAGTTTCAACAGGCTGCGCCGCAGCCATGTCCGCATCGTGTTCAGCGGAACCTTGTGACGTTCCGCCAGGTCGGCGTAACTTTCGCCGTTCAAGTAAGCACCTCGGACGGCTTGCGCCCGGTCTTGTTCCAACTCTTCGAGGCACTGGTAGATGCGCTCGGATTCACCGCCCGCAACAACCATAGCCTCAGGCCCCGGACCCGGGTCAGCCACGTCAAGCGCGGCGTCGATATCGGCAGCAGGCTTGCGCCGCGATCGGATGCGATCAATCGCATGATTGCGCGCTATGGCTACTAGCCAGGAGATTGGGCTGAGATCAGAAACCGCGAAACGATCCGCCTTCGTCCACACTTTGACGAAGACCTCTTGCAGCGCTTCTTCCGCATCTCCCCGGTCCCTCAATACACGAAGGCACACGCCGAAAAGTTTCGCGCTGGTCTGCCGGTAGAGCAGATCGAACGCAGCCCGATCCTTCATCGAGGTCCGGACAATCAGGGTGGAGATGTCCTGCGGCGTCATGCCCACAAGCTAGGCGATTGCGATTTATTTGCAAAGGCAGAAATGTTGTTGTCCACGCAAACGAAGTCCCCGCCGAACCGCCAGTAATCGTCGGTCGGTTGCCAAGGAAATCACCTGTCGTTAGCCTCCTGCGGAAAGGGGAACAGCAATGTCGGTCGAACGGATGCTGTGGGACAACGATGCAACCGGCCTGGCAGAGCTGGTGCACAAGGGCGAGATCTCGCCGCAGGATCTTGTCGATGCGGCAATTGCGCGCGCCGAGGCCACCCGCCCGGATATCAACGCCATCGCCGAACCGCTCTACGATGCGGCGCGGGCGCGGGCGAAAGCGATAGATCGCAAGCTGCCTTTGGCCGGCGTGCCGTTTGCGCTGAAGGATCTCGGCATCGCCATCAAGGGCGTGCCGACGCACACCGGCAGCCGCATTCCGGCTTTCGCCGCCGACTTCAACTCGGTGATGACCGAGCGCTATCTCGCTGCCGGGCTCATCCCGATCGCCACCAGCACTTCGCCCGAACAAGGGCTGCGGCTGATGACCGAATCGGTCGCCTTCGGCATCACCCGCAATCCGTGGAACACGGGCCATACCAGCGGCGGCTCGTCGGGCGGTTCGGCAGCACTGGTGGCGGCCGGCGTGGTGCCTGCGGCGCATGCCTCGGATGGCGGCGGCTCGATCCGGGTGCCCTCGGCCTGCACCGGACTGGTCGGCCTGAAACCCTCGCGCGGCCGCGTGCCGCAGACACCGCTGATCAGCGAAGCCTGGTACGGCATGGTGGTCGACCACGCCGTCACCCGCTCGGTGCGCGACTGCGCGCTGCTGCTCGACCTGACGCATGGGCCCGACCCGCTGGCGCCCTATGCCGCGCCGGCGCCGAAAGGAACCTTTGCCGCCGCTGCGGCGCGCGATCCAGGCAAGCTCAAGCTCGCCGTGTACCGGAAATCGCCGCTCGGCCTGCCGATATCGGCCGAGACGCTCGCTGCGCTCGACATCGCGATAGCGCTGGCGCGCGAAGGCGGCCACACGGTAGAGGAGATCGACCTGCCCTATATCGATCGTGAGTTCATGGCCGATTTCGCCAAAACCGTCGCCTCGGCGGTGGCCGGCACGATGCGCGGCGAGGCGCTGCGCGTCGGCCGCCCGGTCCTGGGCGATATCGAGCGCGCCACGCGCGTCATCGCCCGCTTCGGCGAGGTCGTGTCGGCTGGCGAGATTTATGCCGACCTGCAGCGGCTCAACGCCGTTTCGCGCCGGCTGATCACCGAGACCGCGCAATATGACGCCGTGCTGATGCCGATCATTGCCCATCCGCCGCTGGCCTGCGGCGCCATGGACCCGAAGGGCGCCGACGAGCTGATCGAAAACCTGCTCGACAAACTGCACCTCACCCGGCTGCTGAAGCTCAAGCCGCTGCTTGGTCAATTGATGGACAAGAGCCTGTGGTTCACTCACTGGCCGGCGATCCAGAATGTCAGCGGCCAGCCGTCGATCGCGCTGCCTGTCCTTGTCACCGATGCCGGCCTGCCGCTTGGCATCCAGGCCGTCGGCCGCCCCGGCGACGAGGAGACGCTTTTGTCGCTCGCCGCGCAGATGGAAAAGATTTCGGGCTGGCTGACGCGGCGGGCGCCGCTGAAGGTGCCGGGCTAGATCGCGCCGTCTTTGCGATTTCGTCATTGTGACAGCAAAGCCGTTTGCGGCCTGCGCCAATTCCCGCTAAGACGCCGCCGTCCTTACCCACATCCAGGGAACCAAGCCGATGACGGAGATCACCGCCACCGCCGAAATGCAGGCCGCACTGCTTTCGCGGGCCCTGCCCTACATGCAGCGCTACGAGCACAAGACGGTCGTGGTGAAGTATGGCGGCCATGCCATGGGCGATATCGAACTCGGCAAGGCTTTTGCCCGCGACATCGCGCTGTTGAAGCAATCCGGCGTCAACCCGATCGTCGTCCATGGCGGTGGGCCGCAGATCGGCGCCATGCTGGCCAAGATGGGTATCGAATCGAAGTTCGAAGGCGGCCTGCGCGTTACCGACCAGAAAACGGTCGAGATCGTCGAAATGGTGCTGGCCGGCTCGATCAACAAGGAGATCGTGGCGCTGATCAATGCCGAGGGCGAATGGGCGATCGGCCTGTGCGGCAAGGACGGCAACATGGTGTTCGCCGAAAAGGCGCGCAAGACCATGATTGACCCGGACTCCAACATCGAGCGGGTGCTCGATCTCGGCTTCGTCGGCGAGCCGGTCGAGGTCGACCGCACGCTGCTCGATCTTCTGGCGCGCTCCGAAATGATCCCGGTGCTGGCGCCGGTGGCGCCCGGCCGCGACGGCCACACCTACAACATCAATGCCGACACGTTTGCCGGCGCCATCGCCGGCGCCTGCCAGGCGACGCGCCTCTTGTTCCTGACCGACGTGCCTGGCGTGCTCGACAAGAACAAGAAGCTGATCGACGAGCTGACGGTGGCGGAAGCCAGGGCACTGATCAAGGACGGCACGGTGTCGGGCGGCATGATCCCGAAGGTCGAGACCTGCATCGAGGCGATCGAGCGCGGCGTCGAAGGCGTCGTCATCCTCAACGGCAAGACGCCGCATTCGGTGCTGCTGGAACTGTTCACCGAACACGGCGCCGGCACGCTGATCGTGCCCTGAGCGGCTGCTGGCCGCAGCCCGCCGATCAGGCTGCCAGTCTATCAGGTGGATTGGGGCAAGCGCGCGATGACCTTTATTTCGAAGTCAAAGCCGGCTAACCAATTGACGCCGACCGCAGTCCAATTGGTGTAGGGCGGTTCACCGAGCACCTTCAGGCGAACGGCATCGATCGCTCCCCACTGCGCGGCGGGATCGGTGTGGAAGGTGGTCACGTCGACAATATCATCGAATGTGCAGCCGGCGGCCTTCAGCACCGCCGCGAGATTGTCGAAGGCAAGCTGGACCTGTTTTTCGAAGACCGGCTCAGGGGACCCGTCCTCGCGGCTACCGACCTGGCCAGAGACGAACAAGAAGTCGCCTGAGCGGATCGCTGCTGAATAGCGGTTGATCTCGTACAGAGCCTGCCGGTCGGCAGGGAAGATCGCGTCACGTTTGGTCATTTTCACTCCATCTGGACAAGGCAGGCTCCCGACGATCTCGGCCTACGCTCCGGGGCGGTTACATACGCCCCGTATGTCCGAGATGGGTACATACGCCGCGTATGTCAATACACATACGTCTCGTATATCCATGAAATGACGGCAGGCCGTTCAGGCGCCCGGCGAGATCGCGGCGACCGTTTCGGCCTGCTTGCGCGGCGGACGCACGACGACCATCGATTCTTCCTCTGCGTCCTGCGGCGCGCCCCAGAATTCGGCGAGCGTCGGGCCATCCTTCAGGCGGCAGTCCCACGCCAGGAAACCCCAGACTTCGCGGAACCAGACGCGGCGGCCCATTTTCGTGTACCAGCGCATCGAATGGCGCTGTTCGGGATCGGGATGGAAGAGAATGCGCGCCAGCGCCTTCGGCCGCGACTGCACCGCAACCTCGATCAGCTTGACCGAGAAGAACAGCATCCACGGTTTCAGCCGGGTCATCTGCAGCACCTGGTGCTTGTAGTCCCACAGCCTGGCGTCCGTCTGGATCACCTTGCGGTCCCGGGCGATGCGGAAGAACGGCGTCCAGCGATGCGGGGTGACGTAAAGCGCCTGGATCTGATCGGGGTCATAGGCAAGCAGCTGGCGGAAGCCGCGCCACAGATCGCGAAAGGTCTCGTCCTCGAAACCCGCCACCCAGGTCGCCATCGACAATATGCCGTGCTGGCGCAGCAGCCTGATTGCCTCGCGGTCGGATGATGTGCTGCCGCCCTTGCGGATCAATTGAAGTGTCTGCTCGTCGGTGTTTTCCATGCCGAGCAGCCAGCGGATGACGCCCGCTCTGCGGTAGAGATGCAGAATGTCGGCGTCGCGCACGATGTCGTCCGCGCGGGTCGAGCCGACGATCAGCACCGGCACGTTCTCGGCGATCAGCGCGTCGAGAAAAGCGCGCCAGGCTTTCTTCGACACGGTCGGGTTCTCGTCGGCGAGGTTGATCAGCTCGACGCCGTGCGCGCGGTGCAGCCAGGCAATCTCTTGCGCAAACTTTTTGGGATCGCGATGCCGCCAGCGGGTCCAGAAACCCCGCTGGCCGCAATAATTGCACAGATGCGGGCAGCCTCGCGAAAACTGCATGACCACGGCGCGCTTGCCGCCCCAATAGCTGTAGCGGCTATGGTCGATCAGCTCCCAGCCGACGCGGTAGTTATCGAGGGCAGCAATGGTGCCGGCCGGCCGCGTCGCGAAGGGACGGCCGAGATCGTCGCGATAGGCGATGCCGGCGATGTCGGCCAGCGGCCGGCGCTTGTCCAGCGCCTTTAAGAGGGCAACGATGGTCGCCTCGCCCTCGCCGCGCACGATGAAGTCGAAAACATCGGTTGCCGCCAGTATGTCGTGCCAATGATAGGTCGGGAACACGCCGCCATAGATCACCAGCGTCGCCGGCTCGCGCGCCTTGACCATGCGGGCAATGGCGAGCGCGGTGGGATGCGCTGAGGTCGAGCCGGAATGGCCGATCAGGATGCAGTCGGGCTGGCCGCTCAAGGCATCGCGCACAAGCGTGTCCAGCGGCATCGGCCCGAACTCGGCATCGACCAGCCGCACATGGTGGCCGGCGTCGAGCAGCGGCCCGCCGATTGCCAGGAGACCGAGCGGCGGCAGATGGTCGTCGGGCACGCGGCTGCCGATGGCGGTGTGCGGCGGATTGATCAGCACGATGTTCATGACGGACCTCCCGGGAGTTGGTCCGCGCATGCTGGTTGTCGATGTGGACGTCCGCTTGGCCTGCTTCAGCAGTTTGCGTGCAGCTTTTCCTCAGGTGCCGATGTGGGCGTTTCCCCCTACGGCTAGTAGCGCTAGCGAATTCGCGTAGCCCACTCTCGGAAGTTTTCAAGAAGCGAACGAAGGTGGAGTGGGCCGCCATGGCCATGAAACACGTTCCCCTCCGTCCGGCATTGCCACCAGTCGGTTTCATGTTCGTAGTTGTACGAGATCGGATCGAGGGTCCGCCCGTCGCAGTCCGTCCCTGCAAGGTCGATCTTCAATGACCAGCCCGGGTTATCGATGGTGTCGATCGAAACACCAAACGCATGCTCCCAATCCCCATTGCATTGGGCCTCATACCAGCGCGCTAGCCAATCTAGAACATCCATCCAGCCAAGCTATCGGACCGGCCACAGCATGGGAAGGTGAGGCGATGTCACCGCCTTAGATGGGCGAGCGGCACATGGCCGGGGCCCTTGATGTTCTGCAACACCAGCTGGGTGTGGACGTCGCGCACACCGGCAAGCCGCATCAGCCGGTGCATGACGAAAGCGTTGAGCTCATCGACCGACGGCACCATCACATGCAGCAGGAAATCGTGGTCGCCGGTCATCGTCCAACACGACGACACCTCGTCCATGCGCTGCACGGCGGCGATGAAGGTTTCGGGCGAACCGTCGCTGTGGCTGACCAGCCGAACCTCGATGAACACCTCGACCATCAGGCCGACGGCGCGGCGGCTGAGCACGGCGGCAAACCCCTTGATGATGCCGGCCTCCTGCAGCGCCTCGAACCGGCGCGCGCACGGCGTCGTCGACAGGCCGATCTCCTGCGCCAGCTCGGATACGGGTTTTCTCCCGTCGCGTTGCAGGATGTCGAGCATCTTGATCTCGAAATCGTCAAACTGAGGCATTTTCACTCTCCTTCAGCTTTTGTGTGGTGACTTTTACCTCAAATCCTACCTCCAAGCCATCATCAAAGCTGAATTGCCTCGCCGGCTGCCGGTAGATTTGGCGAACAGATTCGAAGTCACATGATCAGGGGAGAAGAACCATGACGACGATGAGCGTTGCCGAGTATGCCCGTGATTGCGCTGCCCAAGGCCTGCGTGGCGACTATTCGGTGTGCCGCAGCGATTTCACCGTGGCGCAGGGCTATGACTACAGCGCCGAGGAGCAGGCGGTGTGGCGCACGCTGTGCGACCGCCAGACCAAGCTGACCCAAAAACTGGCGCACCATTCCTATCTCGATGGCGTCGCCACACTTGGCCTGCTCGACAGGATCCCGGATTTCGGCGCGGTCTCAGACAAGTTGCGCAAGCTGACCGGCTGGGAAATCGTCGCCGTACCCGGCCTCATTCCGGCGGCACCCTTCTTCGACCATCTCGCCAACCGGCGCTTTCCGGTGACCAACTGGCTGCGCACGAAGGAAGAGCTCGACTACATCGTCGAGCCGGACATGTTCCACGACTTCTTCGGCCATGTGCCGATCCTGACGCAGCCGGTGTTTGCCGATTTCATGCAGATGTATGGCGAGAAGGCCGAGAGCGTGATTGCGCTGGGCGGCGACGAGATGATCACCCGCCTCTACTGGTACACCGCCGAATACGGGCTGATGCAGGAGAAGGGTCAGCCGCTAAAAGCTTTCGGCGCCGGGCTGATGTCGTCCTTCACCGAATTGCAGTTCGCCGTCGACAGCAAGGGTGCGCACCATGTGCCTTTCGACCTGGAGACTGTGATGCGCACCTGCTACGAGATCAACAAGTTCCAGCGCGCCTATTTCGTGCTGCCATCCTTCGATGTGTTGCGCGATGCGTTCCGGACCGCCGATTTCAAGGCCATCGTCGCCCGCCGCAAGGGGCAGCCGGCGCTGGATCCGGCGACGGTCTAGCAAATCCGGAACCAGTGTTTAAGGCGTTGCGCCCGGAAGCAAAGACCTGAAGCGCGTCGCATGAATCCGTTTCAACGCGACGCGCTTCGGGCGCTCGATCCCGCTGGCCTATTGCATGGCGGACGGGTTCATCCACAGGAACTCCCAGACGTTGCCGTCGGGGTCTTCGATGTGGCGGTTGAACATGAAACCGAGATCCTGCGCAGGGTTGGGATCGGCGCGGCCGCCGGCCGCCACGCCCTTCTCGACTATCGCATTGACCTCGTCCTTGCTGTCTGTGGTGAGCGCTATCAGCATCTGGCTGTCACGCTTGGCGTCGCCGATCTGCCGTGCCGTGAACTGGCTGTAATGTCCGTGCGTCAGCAGCATGACCCCAATGGAGTCTGAGAACATGATCGAGCTGGCCTGGTCGTTCGAGAACTGCGGATTGAGCGTGCCCCCGATCGCGAGATAGAACTTGGTCGCTGCCTGCAGATCGCGCACCGGTAGATTGAGGAAGATCATCTTGGTCATCGGTCTAAGCCTTGCCTTCGTTGACAGGTACTAGTCAGTCCAGTACCAATTTCATGGCTATCACGTGGGAACGGTACCGTCTAGTACCGGTCAAGGGAGTGTGATGAAAATCGACGGTGAGACGAGATCGGCACGCAAGGATCGTGAAATCATCCAGGCGGCCACGGCGGCGTTCATCGCTAAGGGTTATGACGGGACCAGCATGGAGGAAATCGCCACCAGGGCGGGAGCTTCAAAGCAGACCGTCTACAAGCATTTCACGGACAAGGAGACGCTTTTCTCCGAAGTCGTTCTGGCAACCGCTACCCAGGCCAACGATGTTATCGAGTCCGTGACGACGCTGCTTTCCGAGGCGAAATTCATGGAAGGTGGGCTGCAGCAGCTTGCCCGACGTCTGATGGCGGTTCTCATGGATGAAGAGTTGTTGAAGCTGCGGCGCTTGATTATCGCCAATGCGGATCGAATGCCGCAGCTTGGCCGCAGTTGGTACGAAAAGGGCTTCGAGCGCATGCTTGGCTCGATGGCTTCCTGCTTTCAAAAGCTCACCAGTCGCGGACTGATGCAAACCAATAATCCCCATCTGGCAGCCAGCCATTTTTTTGGAATGCTTCTATGGATCCCCATGAACGAAGCTATGTTCACGGGAAGCAACCGGCGCTCCAAGGCCGACCTTGAACGGCACGCGGATGCCTCGGTGGAGGCGTTTCTTGTCGCCTATGGAGTCCAGCCGAAATAGTCTCGTCCCTGCCGATATATGCGGTAACACCGCGAACACATCGGCATCCTATCGCCCGGGCGCGTCCGGTCCCTCGGCCTTCAGCCGGGCCAACTGGTCGCGCTGCAGGTCGAGTGCGGCGTGGACGAAGCGCGATATGGTGGCCAGTTCCGCGTCGCTGAAGGTGGCGACGACCTTTTCGCCTTCGCGCGCGATGGCGCCGTAATAGCGCGCCGACAGGTCGCGCGTCGCCTCCGTCGCCTCGATCACCACCTTGCGTCTGTCCTCGAGACTGCGCGTGCGGGTCAGGTAGCCGCGCGCCTCAAGCCGGTCGATCAGCGCGGTCACCGCAGCCGGCGTCAGCCCGGTTGCGATCGCGATGGCGCCGGCCGATTGCGGGCCGCCGTAAAGCAGGCCGATGCAATGGCGCTCGGCCATGTTCAGCCCAAGCCTTGCCCCCACCGCCTCATCATAGGCCTGAGTGGCGTCCTGCCACTGCATGATGGCCAGGCCGATGGCCGTCGTCATGTCCTCACGATTCTGGCTTGACGAATTTATTTCGATCATCTAACTATCAATCTGTCTAACATTTAGACCATTGCATCAATATGCGGCTCCAGCCCGGACATAGCAAGGGCCTGCCGCCGACAAGGAGTTAAAAATGAGCCTGATTCAACAGCGTGCGCCCCTCTCGCATGAGGAAGAGTGCAAATACGCCGAGATGGCGATGAAATGGTATGGCTGGGGCTCGCCCATCGGCCTCGGCATATTGCTGGTGGCGCTGGCGGCTGCGGCCGTGCTGGTGCGCATCGCCGTCTACGGCCTTTAGAGGCTGTTCCATCCCGATGAATCGGGATGAGGCTCCGCTGAGCGTGACCCTTCCGAAACCGGTTTCGGAATCACGCTCTGGTCCAGATCTGAATCCACCCAAAGGCGCGCCAGGGCGGCGCCGGCAGCAATCCTGCCGGCGCTGTCCGCTTTTGGCGGTCAGACGGTGATGACTGCGTCACACCTGGATGACTGCGTCACACTGTGATGACCTTGGTCAGATGGTCGCCAAGCCGGCATGCAAGTGCGGTGATCGTCGTCGTCGGGTTGCATTCGCCCGAGGTGCAGAACACCGAGGAGCCGCCGACATAGAGATTGTCCATGCTGTGAACCTTGCAGTTAGCGTCGACCACGCTTTTGGTCACGTCGGTGCCCATGCGCGTGCCGCCCATATGGTGGTGGCCGGCCAGTTCCTCATCGGTCGGGTAGTCCTGGCCGTTGGCTAGCCAGTCCATGATGCGGACGCGGCCGAGGTCCTTCTCGATCAGCGTCGTACCGAACAGTTTGAGCCCCTCCAGAATGGTCCGGCGCTCCAGCGGCGACTTCTTCCAGTGCAGCTCGATGCGCGGCACGCCGGCGTGGTCGACATCGGTCTTCGACAGTTCGATCCGGTTCGAAGCCAGCGGCGCCTGTTCCCAGGCGACGTAGAGTTGCGCGGCGCAGCGCAGATTCTGGCTGAGGTGGTAGGCCAACCATTCGGCAGCGTCGGGCGCGGTGCAGGCGAGGTCGGCAATCAGGCTCTTGATGCCGGCATAGGGCGTCTCGATCAAGCGGATGCCGAAATTCATGATCTGCAGCCGCTCCATGGCGGCCAGCGTCGGCGAGAAGAAAGCCTCGTTGACGGCGTCGACCTCGAACTCGCTGTAGTCGGCCAGGATGGCATTGCCGCCCTCGAAGGTCGGATGTTCCATCCAGTAGCGGCCAAGTGCGGTGGCGTTCGGCACCACGCCGCCATTCGAGCGCTGGTTCGACCACAGAAGCAGCCGCGAGTTCTCCAGCCCGCCGGTGCAGACGATGAAATAGTCGGCACTGAAGGCACCGGTATCCTGGCCGTTCGACCACAGCCTGGCGCCGGTCACCCGCTTGCCGTCGCCTGCAAGTTCGGTGGCATAGGTGTTGAGCACGACGGCAATATTCTTGCTCTTGTCGAGCTCGTCGGCGAATTTCTCGCCAAAGCGCACGGCGGGGCTCTTGATCAACTGCACCCAGCGTATGTCGTCCGAAATCGGCACATCGGGCCGGAAGTCGGGAAGCTCGAGTATGTCATGCACCTCGGGCAGAAAGGGCTCGATGTCGGCGCGGCTGATCGGCCAGCCGGTGTCCGGCGCCCACGCCTTGGGCTCGAAGTCTTGGCTGTCGAGCACCCGGCACCAGCCGGCCCAGTGGTTCGACGAGCCGCCCATAAAGCGCAGCCGGGTGATGTCGAGGTCGAAATAGGGATCGCCGACCGTGGTGCCGCGGTAGAAATCCTGCGACTCGTCGCTGAATTCGCGCGAGCCGGCCTCCAGCACCACGACCGGAATGCCGGCGGCGCCAAGCTTCCTGGCGATGGTGGTGCCGGCAGGCCCTGAGCCGAGGATGCAGACCCTGGGTTTGAAATCCGAGGCGCGATACGCCTCGTAACTGTCGAAGATCATGCCAGGTCGCTCCGCTTCAGGATCCAGCCATTGACCTCGACGATCTCGTCGGGAGCGGCATGGGAGCGGTCGCTGTCAGGCAGCTTGCGAAACAGCTGTAACGCCGGCATCGCAATCAGCGCCTGCACGATGGTGCGGCGCGATATTTTCTTGCTGAAGAAACTCATGACACGTCTCTCGATGGGGGCCTTCGATCCACGCATGGCGTTCCCTGAACGGCACACGTGCCGGCCAGACAAGCCATTTCCGTGCCAGTCCTAGTGGTAAACGGCTTACAACCGGGTAAACGGCGCGGTTGCGTAAAAACAATGTTAGCAAAACCTTAGCGAGCATGGTCGGGAGCCTCAGGCGGCCTCGGAAATGTCCCGGTCCAGGATCGACAGATTGCGGCCACGGTGCTTGGCCTCGTAGAGCCGCAGATCGGCAGCGCGCATCAGTTCCGAAACATTGGCGTCCTCGCCGCAAGTGATGCCGCCAATGCTGACGGTCAGCGGCACCGTGCGCTCGTCGACCGGGCGGAAGCGGATCAGCTCCACTTCGCGGCGGATGCGCTCGGCGACGCGCCTGGCCTCCGCGCCCGTGGCGCCGACCAGGAAGGCGCCGAACTCCTCGCCGCCGATGCGGCCAAGCACGTCGCCGCTGCGCACGCCACGCTCGATGGCGCTGGCGATCAACAGCAGCGCGTCATCGCCGGTCAGATGGCCAAAACTGTCGTTGATCGCCTTGAAATGGTCGGCGTCGATGATCAGCAGCGCGCCGCGATCGGATTTGCGCCGCGAGCCGTCGAGTGCGGCAAAGAAGCTCTCGCGGTTGAGCATGCCGGTCATGTCGTCGCGGCTCGCCTTCTCCGACAGACGCCGGTGCGCGGCGGCGAGCTGGGCATGCGCGCGGGCGAGGTCGCGATGCGCGCCTTTCAGCCTGTCGCTCTGCCAGAAGGTGCTGGCGCAAGCGATCCAGGCGAGCGCCAGCGGGCACACCGTTGACGTCAGCCAGATGGTGCGGCTGACCGGAAAACCCATGGCGGGAACGACAATAAGCGTCAGCAAAAGCGAGACGGCTACCGAGCCGAACGCGACGGCGGCGGACTTTAAAACTATGCGACTCATCGCTGGCTCCCACTGAACCGTCTCTGTGCCAGCAAGCCCTGAAGGCCACCTTTCGGCGATGGCTAAAATTTGAATGGTGAGCCCATTTTTACAACTCTAGATGCGTATAGGTTGTGGATAAGCCTGCCATCAGAAAGGGGTTCGAACGGCAGATATTTCGTGCCATAAGGACGCCATGACCACGTCGCCCGATCCCGCCCGCTTCGCCCATGTCACCGACTGGGTGTTCGACCTCGACAACACGCTCTATCCGCACCATTCGAATCTGTTTTCGCAGATCGACGTCAAGATGACGGCCTATGTCGGAGAATTGCTGACGCTGCCGCGTGACGAGGCCCGCAAGCTGCAGAAGGAACTCTATCTCGAATATGGCACGACGCTGAACGGGCTGATGACGCGCCACGGCATCGACCCCGACGACTTCCTCGAAAAGGTGCACGATATCGACTATTCGTGGCTGGTGCCCGATCCGGTGCTCGGCACCGCCATCCGCCAGCTTCCAGGCCGCAAATTCATCTTCACCAATGGCGACCGCAGGCATGCCGAGCGGACCGCGCGCCAGCTCGGCATCCTTGACCATTTCGACGACATATTCGACATCGTCGCCGCCGGGCTGACGCCGAAGCCGTCGCGCCAGACCTATGAGAAGTTTGCCGAACTGCATGCCGTCACCGGCCACAATGCAGTGATGTTCGAAGATCTCGCCCGCAATCTGGCGGTGCCGAAATCGCTGGGCATGACCACGGTGCTGGTGGTGCCGCGCAATTTCGAACCGACCTTTGCCGAGATCTGGGAACGCGACCCGGCCAATGAGGACGACGTCGATTTCGTCACCGACGACCTTGCCGGTTTTCTCACCGCAATCGTCGAGGTCGACGCCTGAAGCGTCTCACGTCCTTCGAGGAGCGGATCGATACCGCCGCTCATGGCGTGCTCGACCGGTTGCCGGCGCACGGGCTCTCCGGCGCGCTGGTCGAATTCCTGGTGTTCGGCCTGAAGCAGGCTTGGGCCTGTCTGTTCGGCGGCGCCATGCTGGCCTTGATCATCGCCACGAAATTCTCGTGGCCCGAGCATGCCATGTTGGCGCGCTACGACTTTTTGTTCCTCGCCGCTTTGTCTGTTCAAATCGCTATGCTGGTCTTGCGGCTGGAGACGCTGGAGGAGGCCAAGGTCATTCTTGTCTTCCACATTGTCGGCACCGCCATGGAGATCTTCAAAACCTCGGCCGGCTCGTGGATTTATCCCGAGAACAATTTGATCCGTATCGTCGGCGTGCCGCTGTTTTCGGGATTCATGTACGCGGCGGTCGGCTCATATCTCGCCCGCATCGCCCGTATTTTCGACTTTCGCTTCACATTCTACCCGCCGATCTGGGCGACCATACTTCTGTCGGTGGCCATCTACGCCAACTTCTTCACGCATCATTTCATCGTCGATTTGCGCTACGGACTGTTCGCGGCAACGGCGGCGATCTACCTTAGAACCGTCGTTCACTACCGGGTCTTCCGCTTTCGCCACAAAATGCCTTTGCTCGTCGGTTTTCTCCTGGTCTCGTTATTCATCTGGTTCGCCGAAAATATCGGCACATGGTCACGTGCCTGGATTTATCCCAATCAGAACGCCGGCTGGACCCCGGTTTCGATCGACAAGCTCGGGGCCTGGTACTTGCTGATGATCATTTCCTTCGTGCTGGTCACGCTCATCCATCGGCCGCAACCACTGGCCGGCGAGGGTGGTTCTCAGAGCTTATAGAACCGGCTGATAATCCCCCACGCCTCATCGGCGGTGTCGACGAAGTCGATAATGTCCTGGTCGCCGGGCGTGATGGTGCCCTGTTCGGCCAGGAAATCGAGATTGATCGCCCTTTTCCAGAACGCCTTGCCGAACAGGATCACCGGCACGCGCTCCATTCGGCCCGTCTGGATCAGCGTCAGCGTCTCGAAGAACTCGTCCATGGTGCCGAAGCCGCCCGGAAACACCGCGACGGCCTTGGCGCGCATGACGAAATGCATCTTGCGGATGGCGAAATAGTGGAAGTTGAAGCACAGCTCCGGCGTCACATAGGCATTCGGCGCCTGCTCGTGCGGCAGCACGATGTTGAGGCCGATCGACGGCGCGCCGACATCGTCTGCGCCGCGATTGCCCGCTTCCATGACACCCGGCCCGCCACCGGTGACGACGACGAATTCGCGATAATAGGAGGTGGCCGACTGCTGCGAGCAGAGGCGGGCAAATTTGCGCGCCTCCTCGTAATATTTGCTGTTTTCCTCGAGGTTCTTCTTCTGCGTCTCGTTCTTGGCCGCCCAGGCGTCGCCGCCGGGCTCGGGAATGCGCGCGCCGCCGAACAGGATCACCGTCGAGCGGATGCCGCGTTCGGCCAGAATCATTTCGGGCTTCAACAGTTCGAGCTGCAGCCGCACCGCGCGCAATTCGCGACGCGTCATGAAGTCGGGATCGTTCCAGGCGAGACGATAGGTGTCGGCACGCGTCTGCGGCGTATCGGGCACGCTTTTCGAGCGCTCCAGATCCTCGTCCGAATGCGGCAGCGGCGTCCATCCTGCCTTTTCCATAGGAGTCATATGCTTTACCCGTCCCAACAGTTCACTTGCGCCGTCCCATGGCGCACGCGCGATTGACCCCCAATACGCCTTAACATAGGGTCCGCGCGATTTTCAAAACAAGGTTAAGGCGATGGCCTTAACAGCGCGGTAACGGAGCGAAATCATGTCGAAGCCTGATCTGGCGAGCCTCGAAAAGACCATCGAGAAGGCCTTCGAGGAGCGCGACACGATTTCGACCGCGACCCGCGGCGAAACGCGCGACGCCATCCAGTCCGCGCTCGACCTGCTCGACCGCGGCACGGTGCGCGTCGCCGAGCGCCAGGCCGACGGCAAGTGGCATGTCAATCAGTGGCTGAAGAAGGCGGTGCTGCTGTCGTTCCGGCTCTTTCCGATGGAGATCATCAAGGGTGGCCCCGGCCAGGCGGTGTGGTGGGACAAGGTGGCCTCGAAGTTCGACGGCTGGAGCGCGGTCGATTTCGAAAAGGCCGGCTTCCGCGCCGTGCCGTCGTCGATCGTGCGCCGTTCGGCCTATGTCGCGCCGGGCGCGGTGCTGATGCCGTCCTTCGTCAATGTCGGCGCCTATGTCGACAGCGGCACCATGGTCGACACCTGGGCCTCGGTCGGCTCCTGCGCCCAGATTGGCAAGAACGTGCATCTGTCGGGCGGCGTCGGCATTGGCGGCGTGCTGGAGCCGATGCAGGCCGGCCCGACCATCATCGAGGACAATTGCTTCATCGGCGCGCGCTCGGAAGTGGTCGAGGGCTGCATCGTGCGCGAGGGCTCGGTGCTCGGCATGGGCGTGTTCATCGGCCAGTCGACCAAGATCGTCGACCGCGCCACCGGCGAGGTCTTTTATGGCGAAGTGCCGCCGAATTCCGTCGTCGTCGCCGGCTCGATGCCGGGCAAGGCCTTTCCGAACAACGAGCCGGGCCCTGGCCTCTACTGCGCCGTCATCGTCAAGCGGGTCGACGCCAAGACCCGTTCCAAGACCTCGATCAACGAATTGCTGCGCGATTGATCTTTTGTGCAAACGGACGCACCTTCCGCCGGCGCGACATTCCGTCGCGCTGATTCCGCATGGAGGGGTGACATGGACTGGAAATACCTTCTGACCAGCTTTGACGGCCGCATCAATCGCGCCAAGTTCTGGGCTTGCGTTGGTGTGATATTCGTCGGCGCCATCATCGCCATCATCATCGACAACATCATCGGCACCACGTTCAACAACATGCCCTACGGTTTCGTCTACCTGATCTATGTGATCGCCACGCTCTATCTGGTCTTCGCCGTCTACGCCAAGCGCTGGCATGACCGCAACAAGTCGGGCTGGTGGACACTTATCGCGCTGGTGCCGTTCATCGGAGCGATCTGGCTTATCGTCGAGCTGGGCATCCTCGAAGGCAACAGGGGCGCCAATCAATACGGACCGGATCCGCTTGGCTAATAAAACAGACCTCATTTGGCTTTTCTTCAAAACCTCAGGCCGCGTCAGCCCAAGTGCGTATGCGCTGGCCGGCCTGCTTTTGCTGCTCGCCCAGTTTTTCCCGCTCTACCAGTTTGCCAGACTGGAGCCCGGCACCGCAAATAGCCAGGTGTGGGCCACTGTGTTCTGGACCGTGGTGCTGATTTCGACCTGGTCGAGCTTCGCGGTCACCGCAAAGCGTTTCCATGATTTCGGCAAGCCGACTTACTACGCGTTGATCTCTCTTATCATCGGCCCGATTCTTCTTCTCATTCTAGCCTGCTTCAGAAGTGATCCCGGACCCAACCGCTACGGCCGGCACACCAATTCGCCCGCACAACCCTGAGGGCCGACCGGATATCTCGCCATGCGCTACCGCACGCTTGATCCGAAACTGATCATCGACACCGCCGAGCGGCTGGAGGGGCGCGTCGCCGAGCGTTTTCCCGAGGCAGGCCTGCGCGGTGTCGCCGCCGAACTGGTGTCGCTGTCGCGCGACCTGGCCAAGGCGGCGCAGGCGCTCGAGGCGCCGATCTGGTGGCTGCGCGGCGCCATCGTCGCTGCCGTTGTCGCCGGCGCGCTGATCTTCCTGTTCGTCGGCACCATCCTGCCGCTCATCCACATCTCGCAGGCCGACGACGCGGTGCAGTCGGTGCAAGGCATCGAAGCCACCATCAACATGATCATCCTTGCCGTGCTCGGCTTGCTGGCTCTGATCCGCACCGAGGAGCGCATCAAGCGCAAGCGGGTGTTTCGCCAGCTGCACGGGCTGAGGTCGCTGATCCATGTCATCGACATGCACCAGCTGACCAAGGATCCGGCCGCATTGTCTGCCAATTTCAGGCCGACCGCGCATTCGCCGGCGCGCATCACCAATGCCGCGGACTTGGCGCGCTACCTCGACTATTGCTCGGAAATGCTGTCGATCACCGGCAAGATCGCTGCGCTGTTCGCGCAGTCGGTCAACGACGATGTGGTCATCGACGGCGTCAACGACATCGAGAACCTGGCGTCCAACCTGTCGCGCAAGATCTGGCAGAAGATCACGCTGATCGAGAACCATCCGGCGGTGCAGCCGCTGCCGGCGCCACGTCCGGCGAGCAAGGCGCCGGCTCCGAGGCGCGCGCCAAAGCTGTGACGCAGCGGTGGCGGCGTGCCTGCTTTTTCCGGGCTCATGTGCAGGCCAAAGTCTGACCCTTGGGGCGAGCGGCCTATCCGGCGACGGCGTCCGGCGTCAGTCCGGGTGACCCGCGCTTTTCCCGTTCGGCCTGCCGCACCAGCGCGGTGACCCGCTTCAGCAAAGGCGCCTGCGTGCCGGCCTTTTCGGCAAGGCTCAGGACCGCTCCCTGCAGGTCGCCGATTTCGGTTGGCCGGCCACGCTGGAGGTCGTCCCACATTGACGAGCGCGCCTGTGGGTCGATGGCCAGCATGCGGCGTGCCACCAGCCGGAACAGCCAGTCCGGCAGCCGGAGTAGTTTCGGCAGCAGGCCGGGGCGCAGGCCGCCGATCCGCGCCGGGGCGATGTGTGACGCCTTCATCGCCGCCAGCGCCTCGTCGATCTGACCGGCAAGGATCAGCCGCCAGCGGCGGTCGGCAAGCTCACTCGCCAGCGGCAGGCCGGACAGCGCGACGAGCGCATTGTTGAGGTTGATCAGCAGCTTGCCCCACTGCACCGCCTTGATGTCGACATGGGTTTCGACGGCAAGGCCTTCGACATCGAGAAGGCCGGCAAGGCCGGCCGTGCCGTCTTCGATCATCACCTTGCCCTCGCTGGCGCGATGCACCTGAAGCGGCGACTCGCCTTCGGCCGACTGGACGACATTGAAAGGCACCATGCCGGCCAGCACCGGTCGAGAGCCGAGCCCGGCGCGCAACCGGTCGGCATTGCCGACACCGTTCTGCAGGCTGACCACCACGACATCGCCGCGAGTGTGTGTCGCAATGAGCGCCGCCATCTCCTCGGTGGCGCCGTTCTTGACCGTCACCAGCACCAAATCGGCAATGGCCAGGGCGGCGGCCGGGTCGGCGGTGACGGACACCGGCTTGATGGATCGGTCGCGGCCATCGAGGTCGGTGACGCGCAGCCCACCGCCCTGCAAGGCCTCCGCGATGCGCGGCCGCGCCAAAAACACCACCTTGCGTCCGGCCAGCGCCAGGCAGCCGCCGACATAGCAGCCGATACTGCCGGCGCCGGCAATGACGATGGTCTTTTCGGCGTTGGCCATGCGATAATCCGGTGTTGGCCTGCACTATACGACATGAAAACCATAATGTCGGCGACAGGACCGGTCATCATCTCTGACCGTGACAGGCCTTTCGCTTTCGATTATCGCTTTGCCCATGACATTGCCGACCGATCCCGCCGCCAACCTCGCGACCCTCATACGCTGCGCCTCCGTAACACCCGCCGAGGGCGGTGCGCTGGCCGCGCTGGAAGGCATGCTGAAGCCGCTCGGCTTTTCCGTCGAACGCCCGGTGTTTTCCGAAGACGGCACGCCGGACATCGAGAACCTTTATGCGCGCCGCTCCGGCAATGGGCCGCATCTGATGTTTGCCGGCCATACCGACGTGGTGCCGGTCGGCGACGAGGCGTCGTGGACGCATCCGCCCTTTGGCGCCGAAATCGCCAAGGGCGAGATGTTCGGCCGCGGCGCCGTCGACATGAAGGGCGGCATCGCCTGTTTCATCGCCGCGGTGGCGCGCCACGTCGAAACAAAGGGCGGGCCGAAAGGCTCGGTCTCGCTGCTGATTACCGGTGACGAAGAGGGCCCGGCCATCAACGGCACGACAAAACTGCTCGACTGGGCGGCGGCCAAAGGCGAGAAATGGGACGCCTCGATCGTCGGCGAGCCGACCAATCCGGACGCGCTCGGCGACATGATCAAGATCGGACGGCGTGGCTCGATGTCGGGCAGCGTCACCGTCAACGGCCGCCAGGGCCATGTCGCCTATCCCTTGCTTGCCGACAATCCGGTGCGCGGTCTGATGAGCCTGGTCGAGGCCCTGCTCCACCCTGTCTTCGACAAGGGAACCAAGGATTTCCAGCCGACCAATCTGGAAGTGACCTCGATCGATGTCGGCAATCCGGCGACGAATGTCATTCCGGCCAAGGCGACGGCGACCTTCAACATCCGCTTCAACGACACCTGGACGGCCGAGACGGTGCAGGCCGAGATCCACAACCGGCTCGACCAGGCGGCCAAGCGCAAGAAATACCGGACCGGCAAGAAAACCCCTGTCGACTATGAGCTCGTGTGGCGCGACCGGCCGAGCCACGTCTTCCTGACACGCGACGACAAGCTGATCGATACGCTGCGCGGCTCGATCAAGGCGGCGGTCGGCAAGGAGCCGGCGCTTTCCACCTCGGGCGGCACCTCGGACGCCCGTTTCATCAAGGACTATTGCCCGGTGGTCGAGTTCGGACTGGTCGGCAAGACCATGCATATGGTCGATGAACGCGTCGCATTGACCGACCTCGAAACGCTGACCCAGATCTACCAGCGCTTCATCGAAGACTGGTTCGAGCAAGGCTGATCATGCTTTCGGTTGACGAGACCTCTTCATCGCTTACCGGCGCCTGGCGGCTGATGCTCGGCAAGGCCGACGGATTGCGGCTGCTCGACCTGTCGGCGGACGGTTTCTGGAATTCCTTCTTTGCCATCGTCGTCGCTGCGCCGGCGATGATCGTCGGCTGGGTCGGCACGGCCAACGAGATCGGCGACCCCAATGCGTTTGCCGGGCGGCTGGGCATGTTGGTCCGCCTGGCAACCGTCGACCTCGGCTCGTGGCTGCTGCCGCTGGTCGCGCTTGCCCTGGTCGCGTCGCGCGCCGGCATTGGCGACCGCTTCGTCCACTACGTCGTCGCCAGCAACTGGGCGTCGGCAATCACCGCCTGGATGCTGCTGCCATCGGCGTTGATCCGGCTGTTCCTGCCGCCCGGCAACCCAGTCGCCGAATTGGTGTGGCTGGTTCTGGTGGTGCTGTCGCTGGTGCTCACCTGGCGGATGACCAATGCCGCGATCGGCAAGGGCGCGGCTGTGGGCAGCGCCGTGTTCGCAGGCATGTTGGTGGTGTCCCTGGCCGTCTTGTTCGGCCTGGTGGCGCTGCTCGGCATCACCGTACCGACCGCCGCCCCGGCCTAGAATTTTTCTGGATAGTCGACGCCGATGAGGAAAAGCCCATCGGGCGGCGCCACCTGACCGCAGGCGGCGCGGTCTTGCGCATCGAGCGCGGCCTTGAGATCGGCAGCCGTCCAGCCGCCGTCGCCGACGCGTTTCAGCGAGCCGACCATGGAGCGCACCTGGTTGTGCAGGAACGAGCGCGCCGAGGCCCTGACTTCGATCAGGTCGCCCTGGCGGCTCACATCGAGCCGCTCCAGCGTCCGCACCGGACTGTTGGCCTGGCACTGCGTCGAGCGGAAGGTGGTAAAGTCATGCCGGCCGAGCAGGACTTTCGCCGCTTCGTGCATGGCGCCCGCATCGAGCCGCTTCGGCACCCACCAGACCTTGCCTTTTTCCATCGCTGCCGGCGCGCGCCGGTTGAGGATGCGGTAGAGATAGTGCCGTCCGGTGGCCGAGAAACGGGCATCGAAATCGTCGGGGACAACCGCCGCCTGCAGGATGGCGACGTGCGCGCCTGCCGCCTGCAGATGCGCGTTGATGGCGTCGCGTACCTTATCGTTGGGCCACGCCTTGGCGAGGTCGACATGCGCCACCTGTGCGGTCGCATGCACGCCGGCATCGGTGCGGCCGGCGGCGCGCAACCGCACCGCCTCGCCGCTGAATTTCTCGATCGCCTGCTCTATCGCCTGCTGCACCGAAGGCTGATCCGCCTGGTGCTGCCAGCCGGCGAAGAGGCTGCCGTCATATTCGATATCGAGACGAAAACGCGGCATCGGCGATCGACACTCGCCGTTTAGGCGGCGAGTGCGGTAAAGGCCTGGGCGTAGACCAGTTTGCCTTTTTCAGGGGCGTCACCCCAGGCCAGCGCCTGCAGCGCCTCGCCCTGGTATTCGCTCTCGAAGTTTTCGGCGCGCGCATGGTTGTAACCGAAGCGGCCGTAATAGGCCGGATCGCCCAAGACAACGGCGAGCACTTCGCCGGCGTCCTTGAGGCGGATATGCGCCTCGCGGATCAGCGCACCGCCAATGCCCGAACCATGGAAAGACGGCTCGACCGCCAAGGGCGCCAGCGCCACTGCCGGGAAGCTCTTGCCGCCATTCTGCACATACAGCCTGGAGAACAGAATGTGGCCGACCACCTGGCCGTCTTCTTCCGCCACCAGCTCGACAACGGCGTCGCCGCCGGTGACCAGCGCGTCGACCAGACCGGCCTCCGCCTGCTGGCCGAATGCGTGTTCCTCGACGAGGCGAATAGCCTCGCGGTCCCGCGGCGTTGCCGCTCGTATCGACATCATGCTCATGAGAATTTCATTCCTTTTTCGATCTTGGCCCCGCGCAGAAACTCCTGCGCGGCGGCGGGCCTTCCGCCCGCCCGTTGAACTTCGACCAGCCTGACTGCGCCTGTTCCGCAGGCGACCGTCAGCCGGTCATCGAGAATTCCTCCCGACTCGCCCATGCCTTCAGAAAGCGTGCCTTCAGAAAGCGTCGAGCGAAGCAGTTTCAGCCGTTCTGTGCGGCCGCCAATGTCGGCCTCGCACCAGGCGCCAGGGAATGGCGACAGGCCGCGAATGTGATTGTGGACCTCGCCAGCCGGCCGCGTCCAGTCCACACGCGTCTCCGATTTATCGATTTTGCTGGCGTAGGTCACCCCGTCCGTCGCCTGCAAGGCCGATGCCAGCGTATTTGTCTCCAATCGGGACAGCGCTTCCACCATCAGGGTAGCGCCAATCTTCATCAAGCGGTCGTGCAGATCGCCGGCCGTCATATCGGGTCCGATGGCGCATTTTTCAACCAGTGCCACCGGGCCGGTGTCCAGCCCCTCTTCCATATGCATCACCATCATGCCGGTCTCAGTATCGCCGGCCATGATGGCGCGCTGGATGGGAGCAGCACCACGCCATCGCGGCAAAAGCGAGGCATGGCCGTTGATACAGCCGAGCCGCGGAGCCTCCAGAATAGCCTTCGGCAGCAGCAGGCCATAAGCGACAACGACGGCGACATCGGCCTGCAAGGCGCGGAAAGCGGCCTGTTCGGCCTCGCTCTTCAGCGACGTCGGCGAGCTTACCGCGACATCAAGCCGCTCGGCCTCGCGCTGCACCGGCGACGGCGTCAGTTCCAGCCCACGGCGGCCTGCGGCGCGTGGCGGCTGGGTGTAGACGGCTGCTATTTCGTGTCCGGCCTCGGCGATCGCGCGCAGCACCGGCACCGAAAATTCCGGCGTGCCCATGAAGATGACGCGAAGCGGCATCTTCCTATCCCACCAGCTTGCCCGGCGCCTTGTCCTTGGCGAGCTTCTTGAACTTCTTGACCACCATGTCGCGTTTAAGCTTCGAGATGTGGTCGATGAACAACACGCCATTGAGGTGGTCGATCTCGTGCTGCAGGCAGGTCGCCATCAGGCCTTCGGCCTCGATCTCCTGCAGCTTGCCGTCACGGTCGAGATATTTCACCCGCACCGAAGCCGGGCGCTCGACCTCGGCGTAATAGTCGGGGATCGACAGGCAGCCTTCCTCGTAAACCGACCGCGCGTCCGCGCTTTCGAGCACTTCGGGATTGATGAAGACTTGCGGCGCCGGCGTCTCGTCTTCCTTGGCGAGGTCGATGACCAGCATGCGCACAGGCTCGCCGATCTGGATCGCGGCGAGCCCAATGCCCGGCGCGTCATACATGGTCGCCAGCATACTGTCGGCCAGTTTGCGCACGGACGCGTCGACGCGTTCGAGCGGTTTGGAAACCTGGCGCAGGATGGGATCGGGAAGGATGATGAGCGGCTTGATCGACATGGCGTCTCACCTAAGACGTCATGCGAAAAGCGTCAACCGGGGCGGTTTGCGCCCGTTCACGTTTTGATCTGTGCCAGGCCGGCGAATCGGCTATGCTGGCGGGATGAACGACCTGAATTCCATCCTTTCCGAGCCAGTCGCCCGGCTCGGCGCCACCACGATCACGCTCGGCCATGCGCTGGCCTTCGGCGCGATCGTGTTTCTCGGGCTGTTGCTGGTGCTGGTGGTCGCCCTGTGGCGGTCGGCCAGGGCGCGCACCATCGCGGCGGCAGAAGCCGCCGAGCACGCCCGCGACGCCGAGGCGCGGATGGCCGGCATTTTGCAAAGCCAGGCGGAGATGCAGGGCCGCATGGGGGCCATTGCCGATGTGTTCGGTGCAAGGCAGGCCGAACTCAACCAGTCGATCGGCCAGCGGCTCGACGCCATGACCGGTCGCCTCGGCCAGACCATGACCGAGCAGACCAAATCGACGCATGAAAGCCTGGCCAAATTGCAGGAGCGGCTGGCGGTCATCGACACCGCGCAAGGCAACATCCAGTCGCTTGCCGGCCAGGTTGTGCAATTGCAGGCGATCCTGTCCAACAAGCAGACGCGCGGCGCCTTCGGTCAGTCGCGCATGGAGGCGATCGTCGCCGACGGCCTGCCGATGGGCGCCTATGAGTTCCAGGCGACGCTGTCGAATGGCAGCCGCCCGGACTGCCTGATCAGGATGCCGAACGGCGCGCCGCAGCTTGCCATCGACGCCAAGTTTCCGCTGGAAGCCTGGAACGCCATCCGCGCCGCCGACGGCGCCGACCTGCAGAAGGTCGCGGCCCAGGCCTTCCGCCGCGACATCGAAATCCATGTCCGCGATATCTCGGAGAAATATTTGATCCAGGGCGAGACGCAGGACACCGCCTTCATGTTCGTGCCGTCGGAATCGGTGTTTGCCGAAATCCACGAAAATTTCGACGCTCTCATCCAGAAGGCGCACAGGGCTCGCGTCATCATCGTCTCGCCGTCGCTGCTGATGCTGTCGATCCAGGTCATCCAGGCCATCCTCAAGGACGCCCGCATGCGCGAACAGGCGCATCTTATCCAGGGCGAGGTCATCCGGCTGATGGAGGATGTCGCGCGCGTCGACGAACGCGTGCGCCGGCTGCAGACGCACTTCGGCCAGTCGGCCAAGGACATCGACGAGATACTGGTGTCGACATCGAAAGTGACCCGGCGCGGCCAGAAGATCGAGGCGCTGGAGTTCGGCGAAAGCGAAGCCGAAGCGCGCGGCGGACCCGCCAAGGCCGAACCCGGCGTGCGGATGGCAGATTCCAAGACGGGGCAGCTCAGGCTGCGTGTCGTCGAAGGCGACGATTAGACCGTAGCCACGATTACGTGTGCCTGAATCTTAGCGGCAACCTCGCCGCTGCCGTGTCTCGCCGTCATCGCGGCTGCGACATGATCGGTAGCGGTTTCCAGTTTTCCTCTGGCCTCGATTTCGTTGCGAAGCGGAGTTCCCTGGCAATAGGCAACGGCCGGAAGGCGCGGCGAGGAGGCACGGCTTTGTTCGGCTCTCGTCTCGATCGCCACACGGGAGAAACCTGCATCTTCCAGTTCGCGGCGGATGATGGCCGTGTCATGGTAGCCGTGCGGCGTGCGGGCTAGAAAGCGCGGCGGATCGTCCGGAAAAATCTCCGCAAGAGCGTTCGTCACATCGTTGGCGAATACATTCTCTTCGATGCGATCCCATACGTTGAACAGGAAATGGCCTCCGGGTTTCAGGACCCGCCTTGCTTCACGATAGCCGGCGGCGCGGTCGGGAAAGAACATCGCGCCGAACTGACAGCAAACGAGATCGAAGGTCGCGTCCTCAAACGGCAGCGCCAGGGCATCCGCCTGGCGCCACTGGATGCGGCTGTCGGGAGCTTGCTGCGAAGCCGCAAAGTCGATCATCGGCTGGTTGAGATCGGTCACGACATAGCTTGCGCCAGGCGACAGTTTTGGCGCCAATGCGCGGGTGACGACCCCGGTGCCTGCGGCGACTTCCAGGACGGCGCCGGGCGACAAGGACGCTGCCCGTCGTGCCATATCCGCGGCGAACGGCTCGAAAATCAACGGCACCATGTAGCGGTCGTAGTTTTCCGGAATCGAGCCGGCAAACACCTTGTCCGTTTCCGACATTGCTATCCCCGCCATTCGTTTGATGGTGAGCCTAGCACATCATCGTCGGGTTTGGGCCCGTTAAACCGGCAGGCAGGAGCTACTGCGCCTCCACGATGCTTACGCCCTCGAATTCCGGAAGCCAGTGGAGGGCCGAGCGGTGCCATTTCTGCTGGGTCGGAACCAGATCCTCGCGTTGCCGCGCGGTCCCCGCCCTGATCCCATAGACCTTCGGGCCGTCGCCAACCGACGTCGCGTAAAGATGCGAACCGCAGTCGCCGCAAAAGGCCTGGGCGCGCTTGGCGCCGCTCGATCCTGTCTTGATATAGACCTTCGGCATGCCCTTGGTGATCCGGTAGTGATCCTCAGGCGCGGGAACGGTGACCCGAAAGGCCGTGCCGGTCAGTTGCTGGCAGTCGGTGCAATGACAGATCGAGGTCTTTTCCGGGTCGACCTCTGCTTCATAAGTGATGGCGCCGCAATGGCACCCGCCGTCGATTTTCATGGTTGCTCCTCCGAAATCCGTCGCCTGATCTTAGCGGGACAAGGTGACCGGGCCAACGGCGGACTTCTGGTCCAGCGCTAGAGCGTTTCACCGTTTCACGGAAACGGCAAACCGCTCTATCCATTTGTTTTGACGCAATTCCCAAGGGAAAGCGCTACGCGCTTTTCCCGGGAAAACCGCTCACACTTTTCCTGGAATTGCTCTAATCCGACGCCGCTTCGACCGCCTTGCGCCGCCGTTCCCAGGTTCCCGTCGTCTGCGGTTTGACGAACAGCCTGGTGATCTCCGGCATTTCTATCTTGAAGAGCGTCTCCAGGCGTTCGACGCAGGCTTCGATCTCGGGCGCCGTCAGATGGTCCTCGAACTCGATGCTGAGGCCGGCGACGATCTCTTCTGGTCCCATGTGTACGGTGAGGACGCCGTTGGCCCGCTGCACCGCTGGGTCCTGCTGGGCAATGGCCAGCACCTTGGTTTGGACCTCCGGCGAGGCCGGCTCGCCGATGAGCAGGCCTTTGCTTTCGCGGGCGAGGAAAATGGCGGTGGCGCCGAGGATGATGGCGATACCGATGGAGGCGGCGCCATCGAGCTCGGGCATGTCGAGGACCTCGGCCGCCAGTATGCCGGCGAAGGCGACGACGAGGCCGAGAAGGGCGGCGCTGTCCTCGAACAGCACGGTGTAGACGCTCGGATCCTTGCTCGATTGCACGGCTTGCAGCCAGCCTTGCTTGCCCTTCTCACGGCGGAACTCCTTCAGCGCCACATACCAGGAGCTGCCCTCGAACAGCATCGAGAGGCCGAGAACGATGTAGTTGATCTTGGGATTGGCGACCGGCTCGGGCGCCATGATGTGGACGACGCCTTCATAGAACGACACGCCGGCGCCGAGCGCGAAGACCAGCAGCGCGACGATGAAACTCCAGAAATACAGCTCGCGGCCATGGCCCAGCGGATGCGTGCGGTCCGGCGGGCGGGCGGCGCGGTGCATGCCGTAGAGCAGCAGGCCGCCATTGCCGGTGTCGACCAGCGAGTGCACGCCTTCCGACAGCATGGCCGAACTGCCGGTGAAGAAGGCGGCGACGAATTTGGTCAGCGCAATGGCGAGATTGCCGGCGAGCGCCGCGTAGATGACCGTCTTCGACCCGCCATGCGCTGCCATGCTGTCCCTCCAAGGCACCCAATGTAACGGCCCTGCGACCGAAGCTCCACGGGCATCACAACGCGCCAGACGCCCGGTCGTTCAGGTTTTTGAAGGCAAGCTGGCGGAAAAGACGCCCTTATTCGATGATCTCGTCGGTCCATACCTTGAAGCCGGCCAGCGTGCCCGGTCCGAAAATATGGGTCAACGGCACGTCGGCGGCATCGCGGCCGGAGGCGATCAGAATGCGGCCGATGCGCGGGGAATTGTTGCGCGGATCGAAGACATGCCAGCGGCCGCCGAGATAGACCTCCATCCAGGCGGCAAAATCCATGCTCGCCCAGGGTTTGGGCAGGCCGATGTCGCTGATGTAGCCGGTGCAGTAGCGCGTTGGGATGTTGAGTGCACGGCAGAAGGTGACGGCGAGGTGGGCAAAGTCGCGGCAGACGCCGCTTTGCTCGCGATAGGCTTCGGCCGCCGTGCGCGTCGGCCGCGCGTTGCCGTAGCTGAAGACGATGTGGTTGTGGACGAAGTCGCAGACTGCCTGGACGCGGGCAATGCCGAGCGGTGTGTTGCCGAACAGCCGCCAGGCTTCGCTGGCCAGGAGATCGCTCTCGCAAAAGCGGCTGGGCAAGAGGAACAGCAGCGTGTCCGAAGGCAGGTCACGCACTTCGTGCTGCCAGGCCATCAGGTCGCCCATCTCGAAGGTGCCGGGGTCGCGGATCACGGAATCGGTGCCGAAGGTGAAGCGGCCGGGCGGGGCATTGAACCGGTTGCACCAATTGCCGAAACTGTCGCGGTAGCTCTGGATCGGCACGGCCGGATTGGAGGTCAGGAAATCCGGCCGCTCGAGATCGGATGCCCTGGAGTAGTGGACGTTGAGCATCGCGATCAGCGGCGTTTCCTGCGGAAAGTCGAAGCTCATCTCGCAGCCGATGTGGATTCGCATCTGTGTCCTGACCGGCCTGCCTGATCATCGCCCGGCAGGAAGCGCGGCCTGATGCTGCAGTGCGAAGGCAACCATGGCACGGACCGGCATGGTTTACGAGCAAATTAGAAAGCGGTTGAAAGCGGCCTGCTGGCGCCGGCGACAGGCGCCAGCCCCCTTGCAGTCCGGCGTTTCTCTTGTTTCACTTGGCGTCCCAGCAATTGGAGGACCGAATCATGGCTAAAGGTGCGATGAAGGCGGGCAAGGAAGCCCGCAAGCCGAAGAAGGACGCTAAGAAGCCTGCCGCGGCTCCGGCGCTCAAGGCGCCGCCCGTCAAGGCTATAAGGCTCAAGGACAAGTAAGCCTGCCCCGGGGCCGTTGATATCCGGCAATCCGTTTCGGCGCAGATCCAGACACCGGCGGCATGGACAATGCTGCCGGTGTTTTGTTGATCGGGCAAGCGAAGCCGCTTATATCGAGGCGGCGAGGACGACCTCGCGCCTTCCCCGAAAAACCGGCCGGGACGACCCGCCATCCTCATGGAATGGAGTGCATCCCGATGTCGTGGATTTTTCTGTTTTTCGCCGGCCTGTTCGAGATCGGCTGGGCGATCGGCCTCAAATACACCGATGGCTTCTCAAAGCCACTGCCGACGGTGCTCACCGTCGCCTCGATGATCGTCAGCCTCGGCCTGCTCGGTCTGGCGCTGAAGACGCTGCCGGTCGGCACCGCCTACGCTGTGTGGACCGGCATCGGCACGGTTGGTACCGCACTGCTCGGAATCTGGCTGCTGGGCGAGCCGGCGACCGCGATCCGGCTCGGCTGCATCGCGCTCATCGTCTGCGGCATTATGGGGCTGAAGCTCGCCGCCTAAGCAAAGCAAGCAAATCGGCGCACAAATACGTTCAGGGCCGCTGGAAGGCGACCCTGATGTCCGACCGTTCGATCGAAGCGTTAGCGGGCGGAGAAGCCCGGAGGCGTCCGGCCGGTGCGCTGCTTGCGCGCCGCATAGCGTGCGTCGCGCTTGGCCTTGCGTTCGGCTTCGTCGGCCAGCAAACGGGCAATGCGCTCGTTCTCTTCGGCTTCCTTGATCTTCGCTTCAGCCTGCGCTGCCTCTTCGGCCGCAATACGCGCCGCTTCGGCTGCTGCCTCGCGCTCGGCCTTCTCGACCGCTTCGCGTGCCAGCTTTTCCTGCTTCAGCCTGGCCTTTTCGGCCTCGCGCTTCTCACGCGCCTCAAGGATCGCCTTGCGTTCGGCCTGTCTGGCCAGCACTGCAGGATCATCTGCCGCCGGCTTTGACTTGAAGCGCTCCAGAAGCGCCTTCTTTGCCTCGTTCGCGGCATTGCGCCGCTCGAAAATGTCTTTTTCCCTGTAGATAGCCAAGTCCACTTCCCTGAAGTCAATTCGCGACGCTTACATACGCGCGAAAACCGAGAGTTCAAGCGCCAAAACGGTATGCCAGCCATGAAATTCTATGCTGTTGCAGCCGGGAGACGCGCTTTTGCCGACCAAAGCCGACAGAAGCTGGCCGAAACCGACATGCACTGTTCACCATCCGCCCCTCTGGCGGCGAGGCGGTTCGGTCGCTACCTCTAGCCGCAAAACCCAACCATTGGATGACAGATCATGGAACTCGGTCTCTATACTTTTGCCGATGTCAGCCCGGAGCCTGGCCCAGGTGCTGTCGGCCCGCACGAGCGGCTGCGCAACCTGATCGAAGAGATAGAGCTGGCCGACCAGGTCGGCCTCGATGTCTTTGGTCTCGGCGAACATCACCGCCCCGACTATGCCGCATCCGCACCGGTGGTCGCGCTGGCCGCCGCCGCCGAACGCACCAAGCGCATCAAGCTGACCAGCGCGGTCACCGTTTTGTCCTCGGACGATCCGGTGCGCGTCTTCCAGCAGTTCGCAACGCTCGATCTGTTGTCGAGCGGCCGCGCCGAGATCATGGCCGGGCGCGGCTCGTTCATCGAGTCCTTCCCGCTGTTCGGCTACAATCTCGAAGACTATGACGAGCTGTTCGCCGAAAAGCTCGACCTGCTGCTGGCCATTCGCGACAGCGTGAAAGTCACATGGTCCGGCAATCTGCGCGCGGCGATCAACGACCGCGGCGTCTACCCCCGCCCCTTTCAGGAGAAGCTGCCGATCTGGATCGCCATTGGCGGAACGCCGCAGTCGGCTGCGCGCGCCGGCGTGCTCGGCCTGCCGCTGGCGCTGGCCATCATCGGCGGCGAGCCGGCGCGCTTCGCGCCGCTGTTCGACATTTATCGCGAGGCTGCCAAGCGGGCCGGCACCGACCCCACGGGGCTTGCCACCAGCATCAATGTGCACGGCTTCATCGCCGAGACCACCGAACAGGCCGCTGACGATTTCTACGGACCGCAAGCCGAAGTGATGAACCGCATCGGCCGCGAGCGCGGCTGGGGGCCGACCTCGCGGGCGCATTTCGACCAGTCGCGCGGTCCGAACGGCGCGCTGTTCGTCGGCAATCCTGAAGCTGTGGCGGAAAAGATCGTCGCCCAGCACAAGATCTTCAACAACGACCGCTTCCTGCTGCAGATGGCGATCGGCACCATGCCGCACGCCAAGATCATGAAGGCGATCGAACTCTACGGCACCAAGGTGGCACCGATCGTGCGCAAGGAAACGGCGAAGGCCGTACCGGCGGTGACGGCCCCCGCCGCCTGAAACCTCGCAGGCACGCATTTGGCGGCCTGCGGGCTAGCTGGAACCTTGAAGCCGACTGGACGTTTCCGTCGACGGGCAGCCCCAATTGCTTTGCTGCCCGTGAGGGGAGCATGATGAAAGCCGAACAAACAGCTTCGGGCGCAGGCGCTGCCGAAAGCCCCGATCCGCGCCTGGCTGCCCGTGCGGACACGCATCTGATGCGTTCGCTGCTTATCGGCATTTTTATCCTGATGGCCATCTACGCGCTCTATTTCGCCCGCGCCTTCTTCATGCCGGTCATCCTCGCCTTCCTGCTTACGCTGACCCTGACGCCGATCGTGCGCTTCCTGCGCAAGCGCGGCGTGCCCGAGGTGGTGTCGGCAACGCTGCTGGTGGTGCTGTCTGTCTGTATCTTTGCCACTGCCGGCTATCTGCTCAGCGGTCCGGTCATCGACCTCATCAACAACACCTCCTCGATCGGCCAGCAGTTGAGCGAGCGGATGGCGCAGTTCCGCCGTCCCTTCGAAAGGATGATGCAGATCGCGCATCAGCTGGAAGGGCTGACCGAAACCTCGCAGGAACCCGACGTCCAGAAGGTTACGGTGGCGCAGTCCGGCATGCTGTCGTCGGCCGCGGACAACATCCTTTCGGCCGGCACCTCGATCACCATCATCTTCGTTTTGTCGCTGTTCCTGCTGGCATCCGGCACGATGTTTTACGAAAAGATCATCCAGTCCTTCACCAGGCTCAGCGAAAAGAAGCGGGCGCTGCGTGTCGTCTACGACGTCGAGCGCGAAATCTCGCACTATCTGCTCACCGTCGCCGTCATCAATGCCGGCCTCGGCACGGTGATCGGCCTCGGCCTGTGGGGGCTTGGCATGCCCAACCCACTGGTCTGGGGAGCGATGGCGGCGCTGCTCAATTTCCTGCCCTATGTCGGCGCGCTGATGACCATCGTGTTGGTCAGCATCATAGCGCTGATCAGCTTCGATTCGATCTCCTACGCGCTGCTGGCGCCGGCCTTCGTGCTTTTGTGCGACATCGTCGAGGGCCAGTTCGTGACGCCGATGGTGGTCGGCCGGCGCCTCGAGATCAACGCCGTGGCGATCTTCATCGCCATCGCCTTCTGGTCCTGGCTGTGGGGTTTCGTCGGCGCGCTGATGGCGGTGCCGCTGTTGGTCGTCGTCAAGGTGTTCTGCGATCACTTCGAGGGCCTCAGCCATGTCGGCAACTTCCTCGCCGCGCAGCAGACGGCAATCGTGGTGGAAGACGAAGCTGCCGAGGAAGGCGACAAGGCCGCGGCATAACCGGCGGGCCTATTTGCGGCCCCCGCATCGGATGCCTATATCCGGCCGGTCAATGCCCGGTGCCTTCCCATGAACGATGCTTCCTTCGATCTCGACGCCTATTTCGCCCGCATCGGTTATGCCGGCTCGCGGGACGCGTCGCTGGATACGTTGAAGGCATTGCACCGGCAGCATCCGCAGGCGATCCCCTTCGAAAACATGGATCCCTTGCTGGGCATTGCGGTGAAGCTCGATCTCGCTTCGCTGCAAGACAAGATCTTTACTCGCCGCCGCGGCGGCTACTGCTTCGAACACAATCTGATCCTCATGCATGCGCTGAAGACGCTGGGATTTGAGGTCAGCGGCCTCGCGGCGCGGGTTCTGAGGGGTCAGCCGGAGGACGCCATCACCGCGCGCAGCCACATGCTGTTGCGGATCGAACTCGACGGCCGAACCTACATAGCCGATGTCGGCTTCGGTGGCCTCACGATGACAGCACCCTTGTTGCTCGAGCCAGGTCTCGAGCAACAGACCCCGCACGAAACGTTCCGCATCATCGAGACTTCAGATCATTTCCGGGTGCAGGCCAATGTCGGCGGCGACTGGCCGACACTCTATCGCTTCGACATGCAGCCGGCCTATGAAGTCGATTATGCGGTCGCCAATTACTTCGTCTCGACCCATCCGACCTCGCATTTCCTGTCGTCCGTCGTTGCGGCGCGCGCCTTGCCAGACCGGCGCTATGCGCTGCGCAACGCCAGGCTTTCGACCTATCATGTCGGCGGCCGCAGCGAGCAGCGCGAGATCGCGACAGCGGCGGAATTCGCCGACATTCTGGAAAGCCAGCTCGACATCATCATCCCCGACCGTGCCGCCTTCGAAACCAAGGTCCGGCAGCTGAACATCGTAAAGGCTTGAGGCCCATGACCGCTCTTTCCGTACTTGACCTGTCGCCGATCGTCGAAGGCAGCAACGCCTCGCAATCGCTGGCCAATTCGCTCGACCTTGCCCGCCATGCCGAGCGGCTGGGCTACAAGCGCTACTGGCTGGCCGAGCACCACAACATGCCCGGCATCGCCAGTGCGGCGACCGCCGTCGTCATCGCCCATGTCGCCGGCGGCACCAAGACGATCCGCGTCGGCGCCGGCGGCATCATGCTGCCCAACCATGCACCGCTGGTGATCGCCGAGCAGTTCGGCACGCTGGCGGCACTGCACCCCGGCCGCATCGATCTCGGCCTTGGCCGGGCGCCCGGCACCGACATGGGCACGGCGCGTGCGCTGCGCCGCAACCTCGAAGCGTCAGACAATTTCCCCCAGGATGTCGTCGAGCTTATGGGTTATTTCCAGCCGGCCGAAGAGGGCCAGCGCATCCATGCTGTGCCCGGCGAAGGCCAGAAAGTGCCGGTCTGGATTCTCGGCTCAAGCCTGTACGGCGCGCAGCTCGCCGCCATGCTTGGCCTGCCCTATGCCTTCGCTTCGCATTTCGCGCCGGCCGAGCTCGACCATGCGCTGGAGATCTACCGCTCGCGCTTCCAGCCGTCCGAACAGCTGGACAAACCCTACGTCATGCTCGGTCTCAACGTCTTTGCCGCACCGACCGACGCCGAGGCAAAACTGCTGTTCACCTCGCTGCAGCAGGCCTTCGTCAATCTGCGCACCGGGCGGCCGGGCCGCTTGCCGCCGCCGGTCGAGGGCTATGACCAGACGTTGGAGCCTATGGCGAAGACGATGCTTGGCCAGGCGCTGTCCTGCGCCGTCGTCGGTTCGCCCGAAACCGTCCGGCAAGGGATCGACGCCTTCGTGCGCCGCACCGGCGCCGACGAGCTGATGGTGACGGCGCAGATTTTCGACCATGCAGCACGCGTGCGCTCGTTCGAGATCCTGGCCGAGGCGCATAAATCGCTGTCGCAAGCCGCCTGAGGAGTTCGTCAGGCTTTTGCCTGACATAGGCGTCTGCTAAAGGCAGACGCCTTCCTCAGCCGAGAGCCGTGCCGTGACCCATGATCTCAACCAGCGCATGCATTTCGCCATCGACCTGGCGCGCCGCGCCGGCGAACTCGGGCTGAAATATTTTCGCGATCTCGAAAACCTGACCATCGAGTGCAAGGGCCATCAGGACCTGGTTTCCGATGGCGACCGCGAGGTGGAACTGTTCATTCGCGCGGCAATCGCCGCCGCCTATCCGCAGGATGGCATTGTCGGCGAGGAACATGAAGCGGTTGCCGGATCGACGGGCCATGTCTGGGTGATCGATCCGATCGACGGTACGGCGAATTTCGTGCGCGGTATTCCCGCCTGGTGCGTGGTCATCGCCTGCGCCAAAGATGGCGAGGCGGTCGTCGGCGTCATCCACGAGCCCTCGACCGGCGAGACTTTTCACGGCCGTCGCGGCGGAGGCGCCTTCGTCAATGGCAGGCCGATCAAGGCCAGCATCGGTGCCGGTCTCGGCGAAGGATCTGTCGGGACCGGGCTGTCGAACCGTGCCGAGACCAGGCATGTCGCGGTGCTCGTCGGCCTGATCATGGCAGAAGGCGGCGTCTTCTTCCGCAATGCATCGGGCGCGCTGATGCTGGCCTATGCGGCCTCCGGCCGGCTGCTCGGCTATGTCGAGGAACACATGAACGCCTGGGATTGCCTGGCCGGCATGCTGCTGGTGGAAGAGGCCGGCGGCACGGTGCTGAAGCCGGACCCCAGGACGGTGCTTGCCCACGGCACGCAGGTGATTGCCGGCGGTATCAATGTCTTTCCCAAGCTGCAGGCGCTATGCGCGAAGGCCTTCGGACCGGCGCCTGCCGGTACTGCGTAGGGCCAGGCTACTTGTTCAACGCATAGGCTGTGGGTTAAAAGCGGACAGGCATTCAGGGGATGCTTTGTTGCCGACAACGGCAATTCCATCGGTTCAAGGGCTTGCCGATGAACATGCATAACACCATCCGGCCAGGCCAAACCGCACTGGGCAGCGGGCCTGCACAGGCGATTGCCGGCATCTTTGCGCAAGAATTGCAGCTGGCCTCGGTCGGCCTCGACGACAATTTCTTCGATCTGGGCGGCGATTCGCTGGCCGCAGAAACCCTCGTCCTGGCGGTGCAGAGCCGGTTCGGCGTGAAACTGCAGACCTCGGTGCTGCTGGAAGCGCCGACACCGCGCGAATTCGGCAGACTGATCGCATTGCAATTGCCCGAGCACCCGGCGCGGCGGCTGGCGGTGCAGGTTTCCGGCAGCCACGGCCAGGAGCCGATCGCCATGATCCATGGCATTTCCGGTTCGGCGCTGTTCGCCAACCGTTTCGGCAAGGCGCTGAAGCAGCGCTATTCCATCATTGCCGTGCGCGGCATGGGCCTCGAGCCCGGCGAGACGCTGTATGAAAGCGTCGAGGAAATCAGCGCCAACTATTTCGACGGCCTAAGCTCGGCCACCGGCCAGCACCCGCGCGTTGTCGGCGGCATCTGCCTCGGCGGGCTGCTGGCGATCGAAGTCGGGCGGCTGACCTTCGAGGCAACCGGCGAGCGGCCAGCTTTGCTTCTGATCGATCCGCCACCGCTGGGTTCGGCCTGGCTGAAGCCGATGGCCGACAACCGCATGACCGCGCAAAGGCGGCGCCAGATCACCCGCAAGGTCGCCTACTGGCGGGCGCTGCGCGGTGGTCTTGCGGCGATCGGGCTTGGGCAATCCAGGCTCGGGCGCCATACCAGGCAGAAAGCCTTCAAGAGCATGCTGGTGCGCGCTGCCGCGGGTTTTTCACCGTCTTCCTACCCTTGCGACATACTGGTCGTCGCCAGCTCGGAATGGAGCGCCACCACGGTCGAGCAGTATAAGAGCTGGGCGAGCGAGAACACGCGGGTCGAAACGATCGTCATGCCGGGAACGCATGACAAGTTCCGCGCCGCGAACATGGACGCGATCGACGCCGCCATCATCGCTTTCCTCGACGCCAGGCGCGCGCCGGCCGGAATGCCGGTCCGCTAGATGGGTTTTGGCCGCGACGTACTGGCTGCCTTCGCCGGCCATGGCGACCGCGTGGCAATGGTCAGCGGCCGCGACCAGATCACCTATGCGCAAGCCCTGACCCAGATCGACCACCTCGCTGGCAATTTCAGCGCGCTCGGCATTCGCTCCGGCGATCGCGTCGGCCTGGCCATGATCGGCAACATCGACGTGGTGCTGTCGATCCTCGCCTGCTGGAAGCTCGGCGCCACGGTTTCGATTGCCGACTTTCGTGCGCCGCGCAGCCAACGAGCGCAGTTTGCGCGCGACTTCGTGCTGACGCTGATCCTCGAAAGCCGCAGCCCACCCGGGGACGATGTCTATCCGGGCGTGCTTTTCCAGGACGACTGGAAGCACACCGCGCCGGCGCCCTATGCCGGCGAGGTCGGCGGCGACAGCAATCCGTCGTTCCTGATGTTCTCGTCCGGCACCACCGGCGATCCAAAAGGCTATCTGCAGTCGCATGAGGCGCTTGCCGGACGCGTGACGTCGCACCGGCGTGGGTTGAATGGGACGGTGATGCGCCTGCTGACGCCGATGATGATGTCCTATTCGGCGACGCGCCATCAGGTGTTCAGCTATCTGCGCTATGGCGGGACGATCAACTTCTTTCCGCCGCTGTTCACGCCCTCGGAGCTGATCGAGGGTCTGCTGTCGTTCCAGGCCAGCGGATCAGCATTGCCGCCGCCGGTGATTACGCGGCTGGTGCGCGAAGTGGGCGAGCGCTCGACCCGGCTGCTGCCGGACCTGGCGGTGCTTTTCAGCATCGGCGGCCCGGCGACCGTCGAGGACAAGCTGGCGGCCTACCGCAATCTTTCGCCGGGCTATCGCATCAACTATGCGTCGAGCCTGACGGGAGGCATCACCACGCTGTCGGGTGCCGACGTGCTGGCCAAGCCTAGCACCGCCGGGCGTCCGTTTGCCGATGTGCGTGTCGAAATTCTCGATGCGGATGGGCGCGTGCTTGGCAAGGGCGAGAGCGGCCTGATCAAGGCCTGGACGTCGACCATGGTTTCGGCGGTGGTGTCGGCCGGCAACAAGCCGTTCGTCGACCCCAAAGTGATGGGCGCCGGCTGGGGCATTCCCGGCGACATCGGCTTCCTCGACGACGACGGCTTCCTGACCATTGTCGACCGCGAGGCCGACATGATCGTGCGCGGCGGTGTCAATGTCGCGCCGCAGGAACTGGAGAAGCTCATCCGCGCCCATCCCAAGGTCAGGGATGTCGCGGTCGCCGGCTTCCCCGATGCGATGATGGGCCAGGAGATCGCTGCGTTCATCGTCGCCGACCAAGGCAGCGTGGCCGAGTTCGAGGCCTTTCTGCGCGCCAACATCTCGCCCGACCGGCGGCCGCGCGAGGTCAGGCTGGTGAGCTCTCTGCCCTACAGCGACAATGGCAAGCTGCTGCGCCGCAGCCTTGTCGAAACGCTGTCGCCGGCTGCCGCCAAACCGTAGGCTTTACGTCAAAAGCTTACTTCAGGAGATTTCTGGCAGCCTCGAAGACCGCCGGATCCGCCTTGAGCTCCTGCGCCACCTGCGCCGCTATCTCCTCGCCCGGCGTGATGTCGACGGTGATGCCACCCATTTTGACGGCATCAGCCAGGAAATCCGGATCCTTGCTCATGTCGACATAGGCTTTGCGCAGCGCGTCGAGCGTGTCGTGCGGAATGCCGGGCGGCGCCATCAACGGCAAATAGAAGCCGCGCGAGAATTCGATGAACTGGGCCGCCTGGCGCGTCAGCGGATCCTTTATCTGGTCGGAGAAACGCGGAAGCGTCGGCGCGGCCGCGACGGTGCCTGGACCGATCGTGCCGAGGATGGTGAACTGGTCGAGCTTGTCGGCGATGCCGTAGTAGGGCAGCGCGCAGAGGCCGGCGACCTCGCCGCGCTGGCTGGCGACGAGGATATCGGCCGATCCCTCAAAGCCGGTCACGATGCCGAATTTGGCGTTGAGGCCGTTCTTCACCAGTGCCGCGGCGATGTAGCTCAGGCTGTTCTTGCCGGATGCGCCGAGCAGGAACTCCTGGGCCAGGAATTTTTCCACCGTGTCGATGCCGGACGCCTTGCTGGTGACGCACAGGCAAGGTTCGGACGACAGCGCCCCGATCCATTGCATGGTGAGCGGATCGAAATTGGCGTTGGCCGGATCGAATGTCGGCGCGAACGGCATGGCTTCGCTGACCGAGGCGATGACGCTGCCGTCGGCGGGCTCACTGCCCAGCATCATCTTGGTCAGCTTGAGACTGCCGCCGCCGGGGACGTTCTGGACGACGATATCAGGATGGCCAGGCAGGAAGCGGCCAAGATGCCTGGCGATGAGACGCGACGACAGGTCGTAGTTGCCGCCCGCGCCATAGCCGACCTTGATGGTGATCGTCTTGAACTCTACGGCGTGCGCTGCCGTCAAGGCAGCGAGCATCAAGACCAAGCCAACCAGAAAAACGCGCGGCAGCCGCGCAACCGTCGGACAGTTCATGTCGTACCCCAAGCGATCCCGCCAATATCATAGCGGCGGTGAAAGCGATGGGAAGCGCTGCCGCGAAATAAGGCTCGCAGCTTCGCCACCTGTATGAGCGGCGGCTGTTCCTCAGAAAGCCTTGACTAGACCGGCCAGCCACGGCGTCGGCCAGGGCTGCGACGCCAGGAGATCGAACACCGCATAGATGCAAAGCGTCGTGCCCGCGGCGACAGCCAGCGCCATCTTCGGCGACCGCGATCCGAGCATCCAGATGCCGCCGGCGACAAAGACGAAGCTGGCGGTGAGGTGACCGGCCAGCAGGACCAGGAAGGCGAGCGCCAGGCAAAGGCCAAGCACGGTGAGATTGCCGTTTATCGCCGGCCCATCGGAAGGCTGCCATTCGCCGGCCGGCGTCATATCGGCTCCGTCGGCAGGGGCTGGCTTTCGCCAGCGCAGCACGGTCTGGACGGTGGTCAGCAAGGAAAACAGTGCCAGAAGGCCGGCGGTGATGGCCGGGAAGATGGCGGCTTCGAAGGGAAAGTCGAGCAGAGCGGTGACCAGAGCCGCCAAACCGAGCAGCGTCAAGGCACCGCCGGCGGCGATATCGGGCAGCGCCGGTGGCAGGGCGCCCGCATTGCCGCGGGCCTTGATCCAGGACACGGTCTGCCTGACCACGCCGGCAATGGCCAGTCCAAGCAGGATCAGCACCAGTGGCTGTTTCAGCCAGGCCCAGCCGGAAATCTGGTAGGCGAGGAAGAAATAGTTTTCGAGGCTGGGGCCGAGCACGAAGCCGAGCGAAAAGGCCGAGCGCGGCCAGTTGAGTTCCTTCATTCCCATGCCGACCGCGCCGACCAGCATCACCAGCAGGAAATCGAAGGCGCTCATATTGGTCTGGTAGGCACCGACGACGATAAAGGTGACCACCAGCGGCACCAGGATCGCCGCCGACACTTGCGCGATACGGGCCAGCTGCCTGGTCAACAGCAGGCAGGTGACGGCGCCGACGATGTTGGCGACGGCGATCGACAGCACCATCGAAACGGTGATCGCCGCGTTCTTGCCGAGCATGTCGGGGCCGGGGACAAGGCCGTGGATGACAAAGGCGCCGAGCAGGATGCTCATCGAAGCCGAGCCCGGCACGCCGAAGGCGATGGTGGGGATGAGCGAGCCGCCCTCCTTGGCGTTGTTGGCGCTTTCCGGCGCGATGACGCCGCGCACATTGCCCTGGCCGAATTTCGGCCCCGGACCCGGCCGGCGCGAGGCATGGCCATAGGCGATCCAGTCCAGCACGGCGATGCCGATGCCGGGCACGGCGCCGAGCAGCGAGCCGATGGCGCTGCAGCGCAGCACCAGCGGCCATTCGCGCAGCGTGTCCCTGATGCCTTGCCACATGCCGGCATAGGTCGGCCGCTCGGCGTTGCCCTGGATGGAGCCGCGCAACAGCAGCGAGGCGAGTTCGGGCAGGCCGAAGAGGCCGAGGAAGACCAGCGAGATCGGCAAGCCATCCCAGAGGTAAATCTGGCCAAAACTCCAGCGCTCGATGCCGGCAATGCTGTCGATGCCTATGAAAGAGGCGAGCATGCCGAGCATCGCCGCCGCCAGACCCTTCAAGGGCTGGCTGCCGGCGAGGATAGCGACGATGGAGAGGCCGAAGGCGCAGATGGCGAAGAAATCCGGCGTCTTGAGGTAGAGCACCAGCGGCCGCATGACCGGAATTGCCGCCGCCAGCACCAGCGCGCCGAACACGCCGCCGATCATCGAGGCCGAATAGGAGGCGCCGAAAGCACGCGCCGCTTCGCCCTTCTTGGCCATGGCATGGCCGTCAAGCACGGTCGCCGCGGCACCGACCGAGCCCGGAACGCCAAACAGGATCGCCGGAATGGTGTCCGATGTGGTGGTGACCGAACCCATGCCGAGCAGCAGCGCGAAGGCGGCGTAGGGGTCCATATTGTAGGTCATCGGGATCAGCAGGGCCATCGCGAACAGGCCGCCAATGCCCGGCACGACGCCGACGACGAGGCCGGCGAACACGCCGGTGACCAGCATGAGCATGCGAAATGGCTGCGCCATCTCGGCGATGGCGGTAAGGATCAAATCCACTGGAGGCCTATTTCACGAGTTCCCGGGCGGCCGCGAAGACCGCAGGTGTGGCTTTCAACTGTCGGGCGACCAGCTCGCTGATCGCCTCGCCGGACGTCGGCTTGATGGCCAGGTCGCCAAGCTTGGTGGCGTCGGCGAGAAAATCCGGGTCCGCGGCCATCTCCGCATAGGCCTTGCGGAGCGCGTCGACGGTCTCTTTCGGCGTTCCCGGCGGGGCAACCAGCGGATGGTGGATGTGCAAAGCCGATTCGATCAGGTCGGCGGCCTGGCGTGCCGTCGGATCGACGATGCTTTCGGTGAGGCGCGGCACGCTGCCGCCCTGTCCGAACATGCCGATGATGTTGATCGCAGCGCGATCGCTCCTGAGCAGCGAGCTCGAGACCCCGCACATGCCGGCGATTTCGCCGCGCTGCATGGCCAGCTCGATATCGGCGGTCCCCTCAAAGCCGGTGACGATCTTGTAGCTGGCCTTCATGCCGTTTTTGGCAAGGGCGGCGAAAATGTAGGTCGTGCTGTTCTTGCCCGTCGATCCGATCAGGAAATCCGACTGCAGGAACTTTTCCATCGTGTCGATGCCGGAGCGCTTGGTGGTCAGGCAATAGGCCGGATCGTCGACCAGCGAACCGATCCACTGCAAGGCGAGCGGGTCGAAGGTTGCGTTTTCGGGATCGAGGATCGGGGCGTAGAACATCGCTTCGCTGATCGAGGCGATGACGCTTCCGTCGGCCGGTTCGCTGCCGACAAGCATCTTGGTGAGCTTGAGGCTGCCGCCACCCGGCACATTCTGCACGATGATGTTGGGCTGTCCGGGCAGGAACCGGCCGAGATGACGGGCAATCAGCCTCGAAGTCTGGTCATAGCCGCCGCCCGCGCCATAGCCGACCTTGATGGTGATTGTCTGGAATTCGACCGCCTGGGCCGGCGGGCAAGTGACCCATGAGAGGCTGGCAACGGCAAAAAGGGCGAGCAATCGCCCAAAAATCCAACGCATCATCAATTCCCCAAACGTTATGGCACTATAGCTGCGGCAAAAACGATGAGAAGCGGCCTTTTCGTCCACAATGCTGTCCACTTGACCGCTTCCGCCCCGACGGAGGGGCGATTTGGCGCCAGAAGACGCATAGTGGACGCCATGCGCAGAATGCTTGCGCCCGATGCCGCCTGTTCTTATATACGCGCCAGCCCTGCGGCGGCGGAACACCGGTCGCCAAACGGGATTTCTTGTGAACAGGGGCTTTCGTCGGAACGCCTTACGGGTCCTGAGAGCCTGCTTAGCGGAGAGACTAGAAAAATGGCAAAAGTAATCGGTATCGATCTCGGCACCACCAACTCCTGTATCGCCATCATGGATGGCAAGGAACCCAAGGTGATCGAGAATGCGGAAGGCGCGCGCACGACGCCTTCCATCGTCGCCATCAGCGGCGACGGCGAACGTCTCGTCGGCCAGCCGGCCAAGCGCCAGGCGGTCACCAATCCTGAAAACACCATCTTCGCGGTCAAGCGCCTGATCGGCCGCCGCTATGACGACCCGGTGACGGAGAAGGACAAGAAGCTTGTCCCCTACAAGATCGTCAAGGGCGACAATGGCGATGCCTGGGTCGAGGCCGGCGGCAAGAAGCAGTCGCCCTCGCAGATCTCGGCCATGATCCTGCAGAAGATGAAGGAAACGGCGGAAGCCTATCTCGGCGAGAAGGTCGAGAAGGCGGTCATCACCGTTCCGGCCTATTTCAACGACGCCCAGCGCCAGGCCACCAAGGACGCCGGCAAGATCGCCGGCCTCGAAGTGCTGCGCATCATCAACGAGCCGACGGCAGCCGCGCTCGCCTACGGCCTCGACAAGAAGGATGGCAAGACCATTGCCGTCTATGACCTTGGCGGCGGCACGTTCGACATTTCGGTGCTCGAGATCGGCGACGGCGTGTTCGAGGTGAAGTCGACCAATGGCGACACCTTCCTCGGCGGCGAAGACTTCGACATGCGCTTGGTCGAGTATCTGGCGGCCGAGTTCAAGAAGGAACAGGGCATCGACCTGAAGAACGACAAGCTGGCCCTGCAGCGCCTCAAGGAGGCTGCGGAAAAGGCCAAGATCGAGCTGTCGTCGACGACGCAGACCGAAATCAACCTGCCCTTCATCACCGCCGACGCGACCGGCCCGAAGCACCTGACGCTGAAGCTGACTCGCGCCAAGTTCGAGCAGCTGGTCGACGACCTCGTCCAGCGCACGATCGAGCCCTGCAAGGCGGCGCTCAAGGATGCCGGGCTGAAGGCCGGCGAGATCGACGAAGTGGTTCTGGTCGGCGGCATGACCCGCATGCCCAAGATCCAGGAGATCGTGAAGCAGTTCTTCGGCAAGGAGCCGCACAAGGGTGTCAACCCGGATGAGGTCGTCGCACTCGGCGCCGCCATCCAGGCCGGCGTGCTGCAGGGCGACGTCAAGGACGTGCTGCTGCTCGACGTGACGCCGCTGTCGCTCGGCATCGAGACGCTGGGTGGCGTGTTCACCCGCCTGATCGAACGCAACACGACCATCCCGACCAAGAAGAGCCAGGTGTTCTCGACCGCTGAGGATTCGCAGTCGGCCGTGACCATCAGGGTCTTCCAGGGCGAGCGTGAAATGGCGGCCGACAACAAGGCGCTCGGCCAGTTCGACCTGGTCGGCATCCCGCCGGCGCCGCGCGGCGTGCCGCAGATCGAGGTCACTTTCGACATCGACGCCAACGGCATCGTTAACGTGTCGGCCAAGGACAAGGGCACCGGCAAGGAGCACCAGATCCGCATCCAGGCCTCGGGTGGTCTTTCGGACGCCGACATCGAAAAGATGGTCAAGGACGCCGAAGCCAATGCCGAGACCGACAAGCAGCGGCGTGCGCTGGTCGAGGCCCGCAACCAGGCCGAGGCGCTGGTGCATTCGTCCGAGAAGTCGCTGAAGGAATATGGCGACAAGGTCTCGGAAACCGAGCGCACGGCGATATCGGATGCGATCGCGGCGCTGAAGACTGCGGCCGAGGGCGACGACGCTGCCGATATCGAGGTCAAGTCGCAGACCCTTGCAGAAGCTTCGATGAAGCTCGGCCAGGCGATGTACGAGGCCTCGCAGAAGGAAGCGGCGGAAGCCGACGCCAAGGCGGACGCCGCCAAGGATAGCGACGTGGTCGACGCCGATTTCGAAGAAATCGACGAAGACGACGACAAGAAGAAGTCGGCCTGAACCGGTTGACGGCAAGATAATGCAGAAAGCCCGGCGCAAAGCCGGGCTTTTTTGCAACCCTCGCTGAAAAAGTGCGGGTACTGCCGAAAAAGTCGCCGAAAAACACAAACAAGTCCGAGCCAGCCCTAGCATCCGGGCAGCACCGCTCCTAAATCGAGACGACGTGCCGGCAAACGACGCAACATGCATCAAGACGTTGAGCATCCGGACTGCGGGAAAAAATGAAAGCTGATTTCTACGAAACGCTGGGCGTGCAAAAGGGCGCCGACGACAAGGAGCTCAAGAGCGCTTTCCGCAAGCTCGCCATGCAGTTCCATCCCGACCGCAACCCCGGCGATCACTCCTGCGAGCACAAGTTCAAGGAAATCAACGAAGCCTACGAGACGCTGAAGGACCCGCAGAAGCGCGCGGCCTACGATCGTTTCGGTCATGCCGCCTTCGAGCAGGGCGGCATGAATGGCGGCGCGCAAGGCTTTGGCGCCGGCGGCTTCGCCGATATCTTCGAAGACATTTTCGGCGACATGATGGGCGGGCGCCAGCGCCGCTCTTCCGGCGGCCGCGAGCGCGGCGCCGACCTGCGCTACAATATGGAAATCACGCTGGAAGAGGCGTTTGCCGGAAAAACCGCGCAGATCCGCGTGCCGGCCTCGATCTCATGCACGGAATGCTCAGGCAGCGGCGCCAAGCCCGGCACCCAGCCGGTGACCTGCTCGATGTGCCACGGCCATGGCAAGGTGCGGGCGACACAGGGCTTCTTCTCGATCGAGCGCACCTGCCCGCAATGCCAGGGCCGCGGCCAGACGATCAAGGACCCGTGCCCGAAATGCGCCGGCCAGGGCCGCGTCACCGAAGAACGCTCGCTGTCGGTCAACATCCCGGCCGGCATCGAGGACGGAACCCGCATCCGGCTTGCCAATGAGGGCGAGGCCGGCTTGCGCGGCGGCCCGTCGGGCGACCTCTATATTTTCCTGGCGGTCAAACCGCACGAATTCTTCCAGCGCGACGGCGCCGACCTCTACTGCAAGGTGCCGATCTCGATGACGACGGCTGCCCTTGGCGGCTCCTTCGAGGTGACGACGCTGGACGGCAGCCAGACCAAGGTGAAAGTGACCGAAGGCACGCAGAACGGCCGCCAGTTCCGCCTCAAGGGCAAGGGCATGCCCGTGCTGCGCCAGCCCAATGTCGGCGACCTCTACATCCAGACCGCGGTCGAAACACCGCAGAACCTGACGCGGCGCCAGAGGGAGTTGTTGGAAGAGTTCGAGCAGCTGTCGTCAAAAGACAATTCGCCCCAGTCGAGCGGCTTTTTCGCCCGCATGAAGGACTTTTTCGAGTCATTCGGCGAGCATTGATTGTCTCGTATGCAGCCGGCGCAGGTGAACGCGCCCAGGCGCTTCCCGAACGTCATCAACATCTTATGCCAGATCGCGCCTTGCCTTGGACCTGTTAGCTGCTAAGTAGCGTGCAGGGGGGCGGTTGAGGAGAACTTGCATGGCACGTGGTCCGGGATTGAGGAAGGCGCTGGCGGAAAAGTTCGACGACGAGCTCAAATTCTTCAAAGGCTGGATCGACAAGCCGAAGGCCGTCGGCTCGATCGTGCCGACAAGTTCCATCACCGCGCGCAAGATGGCCTCCATCGTCAATCCGAAGTCCGGCCTGCCGGTGCTCGAGGTCGGCCCCGGCACAGGCGTCATCACCCGCGCCATCCTCGCCCAGGGCGTTCGGCCTGAAAACCTCTACGCGGTCGAATACAACACCGATTTCGTGCGGCATCTCCGCCAGCTCTATCCCGGCGTCAACGTCATCGAGGGCGATGCCTTCAATCTCAACGCCACGCTTGGCGAGAAGAGCGGGATGGTCTTCGATTCCGTCGTCTCCGGCGTGCCGCTGCTCAATTTCCCTGTGGCACAGCGCATCGCCTATATCGAAAGCCTGCTCGACCGCATCCCGGTGGGACGGCCGATCGTGCAGCTGACCTACGGGCCGCTGTCGCCGATCCCGCCCGGCCGCGGCGACTACACGGTCAAGCATTTCGACTTCATCTTCCGCAACATCCCGCCGACGCAGCTGTGGATTTATCGCCGCGAAGCGCACTAGGGCGCGTTGATTTGACTGGCCCTTGGCTGTACCTGTCCCGGAACAAGGGTGGCCAATGGCAGTGATCCCGAAAATCCTCGTCTTTGCCGGGTCGCTGCGCAGCGGCGCCTTCAGCGGCAGGACCGCCGATGTTGCGCAGAAGGAGCTGGCCATGCAGGGCGCCGAGGTGACCCGCATTTCGCTGGCCGACTATCCGCTGCCGATCCTGGACGAAGATCTCGAAAAGGAAAAAGGCGTTCCCGACAATGCCGTGAAGCTCGGCCGGCTGATCGCCGCCCATGACGGGCTGTTGATTGCGACGCCCGAATACAACGGCTCGATCCCGCCGCTGCTCAAGAACACGATCGACTGGGTAAGCCGGGTGCGCACGGATAGCGGCCGCACGTTCAGGCCGTTTGCCGGCAAGGTCGCTGGCCTGTGCTCGTCTTCCAACGGACATTTCGCCGGGATACGCTGCATCAACCATCTGCGCGCCGTGCTGGTACGCTGCCAGGCGGAAGTGGTGACGCCGGAATGCTCGGTAGCCGATGGCGCCAGCGCCTTCGACGCCGACGGCAATTTCAGGGATGAGAGACTGAACAAATCGATGGAGCACCTATGCCGCACGCTGATCGAAACCTCGCATATGCTGTCGACCCGGGCATGATCCACGCGACCACAATGCGGGACCGGCTGATCGTCGGCCTCGACGTGCCGACTGTCAGGGAAGCCGAGCAGGCGGTGCGCGAACTGGAGGGCGTCGTCTCCTTCTACAAGATCGGCTATCAGCTGGCCTTCGCCGGCGGGCTCGACTTCGCCAGGGAGCTGGCCAGCGGCGGGACCAAGATCTTCCTCGACATGAAGCTGCTCGACATCGACCACACGGTGGCCAAGGGCGTCGAGAACATCGTGCGCATGGGCATGACCATGCTCACCATCCACGCCTATCCCAAGGCGATGAGGGCAGCGGTTGAGGCGGCCGAGGGCAGCGATCTCTGCCTGCTGGCGGTCAGCGTGCTGACCTCGATGGACGAACAGGACGTGATCGACGCCGGCTATGAGTACGATCCGCATACGCTGGTACTGAGGCGCGCCGAACAGGCGCTGCATGCCGGCATGGGCGGCATCGTCTGCTCGGCCGAAGAGGCGGAAGCGGTGCGCCGCATCGTCGGGCCTGATCTGGCGGTGGTGACGCCCGGCATCCGGCCCAAGGGCAGCGACCATGGTGACCAGAAGCGCGTGGTGACGCCCGGCCAGGCGATCCGCAATGGCGCCAGCCACCTTGTTGTGGGCCGCCCTATCGTCGCTGCAAGCGACAGGCGTGCAGCGGCGGAGGCCATACTGGAAGAGATGCGCGCCGCCTGACATTTTTCGAACCAGGAGAAGAGAACAATGCCAAAGGGATACTGGATCGCCCGCGTCGATGTGCGCGATGCTGAAGGCTACAAGGACTATGTCGCGGCGTCGAAGCTCGCCTTCGAGCGCTTCGGCGCCAAATTCCTGGCGCGCGGCGGCGAGCACGAAAAGGCCGAGGGCCAAGGCCGCGCCCGCAACGTCATCATCGAATTCGAATCGCTCAGCGTGGCGCATGATTGCTATCACTCGCCGGAATACCAGCGCGCCGTCGCCATCCGCCAGAAGGTGGCCGACGGCGAGATCGTGCTGGTCGAGGGGGTCTAGCGCTTGAACCGGTTAGTGGCGGTCTCGGCCATCGCATCGGTTAGTGTCATGCCCCATTGCTGCCGGCAATAGGCGCGGAAATCGAAGCAGGGCAGGCCGGGGCAGACCTCGAATTCGATGAGGTGGACGTGATCGTCGGCCTCGACCCTGAAATCGATGGAAAACACGTCGCGCAGTCCAAGCCCGCTGACCAGCCGTTCGGCCATGCGGCGGATGGTTGCCGCGGCTGCCGGCTGGGCGTCGGCGACCGCCTCCAGCACCGGCTCGCTGTAGAGCCCGGCCGCCTTGGCGGCCTCGCCGGTGTCGCCGTAAAGCGCCATCGAGTCGGCCATAGTCTGGAAATCGCCACCGGAGTCGACGAAAACGATGCCGAGCGCTTCCGCGCCGGTGTCCGGCTCGAGGCCTAGAAAACTGGCGCGCACATTGCGGCCGGCGACATAGGGCTGGACGACGACATCGTCGCGGTAGGCGGCGTAGACGCGCCGGCTAAGTTCCAGCGCGTGCTGCAGCTCGTGGCAGCGCGAATCCGGCCAGATGCCGACCTTGGAGCCGAGCCGGTTCGGCTTGACGAACCAGCCGGCGGCTGATGGCGGCGGCTCGGCCAGCCAGCGGCCGTCGCGGGCGAGGCCGGCCTGCGGCACTGGCAGGCCGAGCGCGCCGAGCACGGCGCCGGAACGGAACTTGTCCTGGCAGAGCGCGAACAGCGCATCGTCGGCGCCGATGGTTTTGAGCCCACTCAGCCTGGCGAGCGCCGGTGCCGCCGCACCACGGAAATAGGCGATGCCGTCGGTCAGCGTCCAGACCAAGGTCGTTTCAGGATCGGCTTTCGCCAGCGTTGCTGCCGCATCGTCGAGTTCGACCGGCAGGAAGGCGAGGCTGCGTCGCTCGCAAGCGGCGGCAAGTCCATCGAATTCGGGGGCAAGATCGGTCGATTGCGCCAAATAGGACGAGATTTCGAGCGCACGTTCGGCCGGAAACCCGTCGGCGACCAGCCGGTCGAAACAGGCCTTTTCCGGCTCATGGACGAGGATCAGGGTCGGCGTTTTTTGCGGCATCGGATGGACGGCTCTCGGCAATAGAAGCGGTTACCATCGCATGGTTGGCGCGATCGGCTTGCGTGAAACCGACCGAGCCGGGCGGTTGCGTGACAGCCTGGGGCAGACGATCGTCAGGCGATCAGCACACGCGGCTCGAAGCGGCCGTTGACGGGGATGTCGAGCAGGAAGGTCATCCCGGCCTGCCGGTCGAGCTTGCGTTGCTTGTCGTCCTTGCCCTTCCAAGCCGAGGTCACCGCCAACCGGTCGGCCTTGAAACCGACAAAGGCCGGGCAGGAGGACTGCGTCGCCGGCATCGGGATTTCGCGCAGCAGCGTGCCGTCGGGCGCATAAGCCTTGACCGCCTTGCCGCCCCAGACGGCGTTCCACAACACGCCGTCGCGGTCGACGACCGAGCCGTCGACATAGCCCTTCGAGGAGCGGTGGTCGACGAACACTTTCGATTCGCCAACCGGCAGGCCGGTCGCGGGGTCGCAGGCGACGCGCATCAAAAGGCCGGTCGCGGTGTCGGTGTAGTAGGCGATCGTCCCATCCTGCGAGAAACAAATCGAGTTCGACACGGTGATGCCGGTGTAAAGCGTGCGCAACTCGCCTTTGAAGAACCAGTAGATCGAGCCGGCGCCCTTGCCCTCATCCTTGGCCATGGTGCCGACCCAGAAGGCGCCGCAAGGATGGACGCGCGAATCGTTGGAGCGCGTCAGCGCATTGTTGGCCTCGATCGGCGTGTGCAACGTCAGCTTGCCGGTCGCGACATCGCGGACCTGCAGGCCGGTCTCGGTGGCGATCAGCTGGCGCTTGTCGTCGATGATGGCGATGGCGCTGGCCATCTGGCCGAGCTTATGGACCTTTAATGCGCCTGACGTGACGCCCTGCTCCAGCAACAGCCCGTTGACGATGTCGAACCAGAACAGCGCATCTGTGGCGGGATCATAGCTCGGACCCTCGCCCAACTCACAGACATGATCCGAAAAAACCGAAACGTTTTCCATCATGCCGCTCCGCCGAATGCCGCATCCCAAGCCGTCACCGCGGCTTTGGCGCGCGTCGCCACCTCGTCGACGCTCATGCCTGGCTTGAAGAGGCTGGAGCCAAGACCGAAAGCGCTCACCCCAGCAGCTTTGTAGCCGGCAAAGTCTTTCTCCGAAACGCCGCCGACGGCGCCCACCACGGTGTCGGCCGGCAACACGGCGCGCATCGCCGAAATGCCGCCGGGACCGAGCACGCTTGCCGGGAAGAATTTCAGCGCCGAAGCGCCAAGCCGGATCGCCAGGAACGCTTCCGTGGGCGTGAACACGCCGGGCATCGTCACCATGCCATGATGCATGGCGCGGGCCATGACATCGGCGTCGATGTTGGGGCTGACCAGCAGCCAGCCGCCGGCCTTGGCCAAGGCATCGACATCGGTCGGCGTCAGCACCGTGCCGGCTCCGACCAGCGCCGTCTTGGGCAATGCCGCGACAATGCTGGCGATCGAGACGAACGGCTCGGGCGAATTGAGCGGCACTTCGATGGCTTCGATGCCGGCATCAAACAATGCCTGGCCGATGGCAACAGCCTCGGAAGGCTTCAGCCCGCGCAGGATGGCGACGAGGCCGCGCTTGAGCTTCGGAAAAGGTGCGGTCTGGGTCACGCGGTCACTCCATTTCTGGCAATCATGCCATTTTCCCGCGCGGCCTCGATCAGGCCGGCACGCACCGCCTCATCGGCGTCGACCGTCCTGACGGCAAGTCCGGCGAGGTCGAGCGCCTGCCGGTAAAGCGCCGCAAGCGCGCCAGAGGCGACCAGCACGATTGCGGTGGCGCTTTCGCCGTAACGGCGGCCCGCTGAAGCGATCTCGCCGCCGATCAGCAGGCCGGACAGGCAGGCGGCGGCATCGTCGGCCTTGAGGTCCTGCAACAGACCTGCGGCGCGGATCGAAAACAGCCGCGAAGTGACGTCGCCACCTTCGGCCAGCGCCTTCCGGCACCAGTCCTGGAAGAATGGATTGTCTGGCGTGACCGGATTCGGGTTGTCGCCCAGCGAATGGCGCAGGATCGAATGCTGGGCGAGCACCGAGAACAGCTCGCCGGTCGGCCAGGTGCAGAAGCCATCGACCGCGCCATCCTCGACCAGAACCCATTTCGAATGGGTGCCGGGCATGCAGACAAGATGGCGACCGTCAGCCGGCAAACCGGCACCGGCCAGCTGGGTTTCCTCACCACGCATCACATCAGGCGCATCGGCCAGCCGCTGCGCCAGGCCAGGCACGATGCGGATGTCACGGCTGAGGCCAGGAATGCGGGCGGCGCCCGCGAGGATCGCGCCGATCGGCGCCGGCACGGTGACATAGGGCGCCTCCAGCCACCCTTGGCGGGAGCCTGCCATGCCGCAAATGATGACCGGCAACGAAGCCGGCGCGCCGAGCGCCGCCAGATGGCCCTCAAGGATGGTGGCAAACCCCTTTTGCTGGGCGGTGATCAGCCCGTCATCGCCGCGGCGTTCGGCCAGCACCCCACCCGCCTCGTCGATCAGCCAGACCCGCATGCGGGTCGTGCCCCAGTCGACGGCGGCGACGGCCGGCGCTTTGCTTGTTGAATTTTGACTTGCTGGGCTCACAGGAACCCCCCGTCGACGATCAGCATTTGCGCCGTCAGCATACGCGAGGCGTCCGAAGCCAGGAACAGCACGGTGCCGACCATGTCGTCTGGCTGCATGACCTCTTTGATACACTGCTTGGCGACATGGGCGGCAAGCCTGTCCTCGGTGACCCAGAGTTCCCGCTGACGATCGGTGATCACCCAGCCCGGCGCAACAGCGTTGACGCGGATGCCGTCGACACCGAGCTTGCCGGCAAGACCCTTGGTCAGACCGAGAATGCCGGCCTTGGCGGCGGTGTAGGCCGGCATGTCGGGGTGGTTGATGAGATAGGAGGTCGAGGTAAAATTGATGATTGAGCCGCCGCCGGCCCGCTTCATGCCCGGCGCCACTGCTTGTGCGGTGAAGAAGTGCGGGCGCAGATTGATGGCAAGGTTGTTGTCCCAGAACTCGACGGTGACGTCGGCGACATCATGGCGTTCGTCCCAGGCGGCATTGTTGATCAGCACGGTAACGTCGCCATGCGCCTCAGCCGCTTTGGTGGCCGAAGCGCGCAGCGCCTCGACGTCGCGCAGATCGGTCTTGAGGTAGAGCGGCCGCCGGCCGAGTTCCTTTTCGACGCGATCGGCGAGCAGCGTGCTTGGACCATCGGCGATGTCGATGAAGGCGACATGGGCGCCCTGGCGAACAAAACCCTCGGTCAATGCCGCGCCAATGCCGGAACCGCCGCCGGTGATCAGCACCGAGGCGCCCCTGAGGTCGGCAAAGTCCGCCGATGGCATCATGTTTTTCACTCCCGGTCCCGATCGGCGCGCATCCTAGCCAGCCAAGTCCGGGGAGCAAGGGCGAAAACGGTGATTTCTTCGCCTTATGTCAGACAAAAGGACGCAAGACATCGGACCAGGCCTGCCCAGGCAGGAACCTCTACCCACTCGATGCGGCGGGGCGCCCGGTCAGATCGCCTTGGCGTAAAGCGCCCCGCGATAGGAATCGCGGAGGTAGCCGAGCGTGGCGTCGGCATCGACCGGCTTGCCAAACAGATAGCCCTGCCCGCCGGCGCAGCCGAACTGAACAAGACGGTCGGCCTGCGCTTCCTCCTCGATGCCTTCGGCGACGACGTCCATGCCGAGCCCTTCGCACATGGCGAGAATGGCACGGATGATGTGCTCCGACGGACGGTCGTCGAGGATGGAGGAGACGAAGGCGCGGTCGATCTTGAGCTTGTCGAAGTGAAATTCGCGCAAACGGCCGAGCGAGGACTGGCCGGTGCCGAAATCGTCGAGCGAGACGCGGATGCCGACGCGGCGCAGATCCTCGACGATCTTCTCGGCCGAGGCCGGATCGTTCATCAGGCCGGTTTCGGTGATCTCGATCTCCAGCCGGCGCGGATCGAAGCCGGTGCGATCGAGGATAGACAGTATGTGCAGGCCGGTGTTCTGGTCGACGAGCTGCGAGGGCGACAGGTTGAAGGACAGGAACAGGTCCTTCGGCCAGCTGCGCGCCGCTTCGGCCGCCTTGCGCAGCACCAGCTGCGACAGCGGGCCGATGATGCCGCGCTCCTCGGCGATGGGAATGAACACGGTCGGCGGGACGACGCCGAGGTCGCGATCGGTCCAGCGCGCCAGCGTCTCGAAGCCGATGGTGCGGCGGGTGTTGAGATCGACGATGGGCTGGAAATGCGGTTCCACCTCGCCGGCCGAGACGGCGCGGCGCAGCGCCTGTTCGATACGGGTGACGCGCTTGGCCGCCTCTTCCATCTCTCTGGTATAGACGACGACGCGGCCACGGCCCGACCGCTTGGCGTGGTAGAGCGCCGTTTCAGCCTTGTGGACGAGGATTTCGGTGGTTTCGTCGCCGGAATAGAACAGCGAGCAGCCGACCGAGGCCGAGAGCCTGGCGGTGCGTTCGCCGACATCATAGGGCGCCGACAGGATTTCGATCATCATGCGCGACTTCTCGGCCGCGGCTTCCTCCGAGAACACCATCGGATAGAGAAAGGCGAATTCGTCGGCGCCGATGCGGCAGACGGTGGAATGGCTGTCCATCGAGGCGCGCAGCCGCATCGCCACCTGGATCAGTATGTCGTCGCCGGCCTTGTGGCCGAACAGATCGTTGATCGGCTTGAAACCGTCGAGGTCGAGAATGCCGACGGTGAAGGGCGCGGGATCGTCGGCGCGGTCGCTGATCAGGCGATCGACCTTGTCGAAGAACCGGCGATGGTTGCCAAGCCCGGTCAGCGTGTCGGTGAACGCCAGATCCGTGTTTTCCCTGCTTGCCTGCCCGGTGCCAAACGTCGTTTGCATCGGTATCCCTGTTTTTGACGTCCGAAATTTACGCTGAGACTGGCAGCAAAGCGTTTAGGAACCGTATCGCGAAATCGATTTTTCGCTGGCGAATGATGCTTTAACGGACGCGGTAGAGTTCGACCGGGTTTCCGCGCGTTTCGGCCACCGGTTCGAGCCAATCGGGGACGCTTCCCTGCATCAGCCCGGCCAGGAAGCCTTCCGGCGCCTTGGCGGCGAGCACTTTGGTTTCGGCGCTGCCGCGGCAGAGCGCCACCAGGCCGACATGGTGCTGCGCCACGATCGCCTTGGCCTGCTCAGCCGACCCGAGTAAGGCATCGAGCGCAAGCAGGTCGCCAGCGATGTTGCGATGGTAGGGGCCGGCAAAGACACGGTGGCCGGAATAGGCCAGGATGGGCGAGCCGAGATTGGAAATCGCAAGCACCGTGGTGTCCGGCAGCCCGGCCAGTGCCGTGAAGGAGGCCTTGCGCGTGCAGGCCGGATCGGCGCCCTTGGCCGCTGCGGAGACCTTGTCGGCCTCGAATGCGCTCGAGGTGGCGGCGGCAGCGCCGGCCCAGACAGCATTCACAGACACCAGCCAGACTGCCGCCATGCGCAGCGACACGCTGCGCGAAGGGCTGATGCTGGCCCGTTCGCGCCAGTTTGCGATCCAGGCCGACAGCGGGATGACGGCCAGGGCGATCGAGAATGTCGAGCCACGGACCTGCCAGACGCTGACGAGGAAGGCGGCGACCAGCAAGGCGCCAACGAGGCTGTCCTGGCGGCGCCAGGGTCCGCGCAGGCGAAGCGCCATCAGCAGGATCGCCACCAGCGGCGTAACATAGCGCGCCGCCAGCGAGGCCGGTTCGTTGACGGCGATATGGAACAGCGACTGTGCCTCATCGATGTGGTCGAGCCACAATTCCTTGAGGCGCGGATCGAGGTTTGCGTAGGGCGCCGCAAGGCATTGCGGGAACAGCGCCACGACGACGGCGCCCAGCACAAGCGCGAGCAGGCCGAGCGAGATCAGGCGGCGGCTGGCCGTGCCATTGGACACCTTGAGCGACGTCACGACGGCAAGGCCCAGTCCGGCGACTGCCGCCACCACGAATTGCACGGCCGAGAAGGCATCGCACTGCGCCTGGCCCCAGGCCGATGGCGGGATAGTGGTGACGAAGACGAGTGCCGAGACCCCGGCGAAACCGAGACCGAAGTCCCTTGCGATCCGATGCTCGCCACCGGGATCGACGACAAACAGCAAGGCGACGCAGGCGCCGATGGTGGCGACATAGGGCGCGGTTTCCATGCCGACGGCCAGCGTCAGTGCAGCGCACAGGCCCGAAATCAGCGCCGCCCAGCGGTGCGTGGGCGCCTCGAGCAGCAGGCTGAGGCTGGCCATGGTCAGCGTCAGCTGGACATTGTGATGATCGAGCGCACCTGGCAAGAAGATGCCGATGAAATGCAGCGCCGCCGCGCCGATGACGATGGCGGGCAGTACGGCGCCGGCGCCGGCAAAGCTGCGCGCCGCGCGGGCGAGGCAGAACACCGCCAGGCAAAACAGCAGCGCCGGCCACAGCACCTGTGCGATCGCCTCGGCCATGGCCATGCTGCCGGTCAGCGCCGAGGCGGCGAGGATGATGGCGGCGAGCGGCGCATCGACCAGCCGCGACCAGTGCATGACGAAGCCGCCTTCCGGCCCCATCCGGTACTGATGCAGGTCGAACCAGCCCTGGCCGGCCAGCATGTCGCGAACCTCGACCAGCCGCAGCAAGCTGTCATTGTCGCCGCCGGCATTGCTCAATTCGCGAAAGCCGGTGGTGGCATTGACGGCCAGCGCCACCAGCATGGCAAGCAACGCCAGCGTCATATCGGACTTCCAGGAGGAAGCACCCGCCTTGGCTGCGTTCATCGTCATGGCCTTTGTCGGAAAGAAGCTCGGCTTAAACCTAGCCTTAACAGCTTCAATAAATAGTAAAGTCGCCTGAGCGAGGCCGCATTTGAGCGCGGCCGGAGGCTCCGCCGGGCATCGGGAGACGGAAATGCCGCACGAAGTCCGCCACGAGCCGGCCATTGCCGTGCTCCTGCCCTGCTACAATGAGGAACTGACCATCGCCGAGGTGGTGCGGGGGTTTCGCGAGACGCTGCCGTCGGCCACGATCTATGTCTATGACAACAATTCGCGCGACCTGACGGCACTGAAGGCCCGCGCGGCCGGCGCCATCGTCATCCGCGAGCCGCGCCAGGGCAAGGGCAATGTCGTGCGGCGTATGTTCGCCGACATCGATGCCGATATCTATCTGATGGCCGACGGCGACGGCACCTATGCGCCGGAAGACGCGCCGCAGCTGATCAACATCCTGCAGACCGAGCGCTGCGACATGGTGGTGGGCACCAGGCGCGGCGTCACCGACGATGCCGGCCGCTCCGGCCATGCCTTCGGCAACCGCATCTTCAACAGCCTCTACAAGCGCCTGTTCGGCACCGACTTCACCGACATCTTCTCCGGCTACCGCGTCTTCTCGAGGCGCTTCGTCAAGAGCTTTCCCGCCGTTTCCGGCGGCTTCGAGATCGAGACCGAAATGTCTGTGCATGCCTCGCAGCTCAAGCTGCCGGTGAGCGAGATCGCGCTCGACTATGGCCGCCGGCCGGAGGGATCGTCGTCGAAACTGTCGACCTATCGCGACGGCGCCAGGATCCTGTGGATGTTCGCCATGCTGATGAAGGAGACGCAGCCGCTGCGCTTCTTCGGCGCCTTTGCGATTTTCTTCCTGGCATCGAGCCTGACCCTGATGACGCCGGTGCTGATCGAATTCGCCCAGACCGGCCTCGTGCCGCGCATGCCGACCTGGGTGCTGTCGGTCGGCCTGCTGCTGTTGTCGATGCTTGCGATGGTGACCGGACTGATCCTCGATTCGGTCTCGCGCGGACGCGCCGAGCAGAAACGCATCTTCTATCTCTCGGTGCCGTCGGGCCGGGTCGAACGGCGCGAGCGTACCGGTGAAACCGCGAAGGCCGAACCGGGCAAGACGCCCCGGGCAGCCTGAGGCCGTGAGCCGGATCGCCCGCTTTGTCTTGGCCGGCGGCGTCGGCTTCGTCGCCGATGCCGCCGCACTCTGGCTTGTTTTGGCGGTGACGCCGCTCGGGCCCCTCGTCGCGCGCGTGCTGTCGATCGGCTTTGCGCTCTGCGTCACCTGGCAGATCAACCGGCACCTGACCTTTTCGCCGTCGGGCCGCGGCATGGCGAAGGAGGGCGCGCGCTATGGCGGCGTCGGCATCGCCACCAGCATCGTCAACTATCTCATCTATTGCGCCATCCTGTTCGCGCTGCCGGCAATGCCGCCGCTGGCGGCACTTGCGATTGCCTCGCTGGTGGCCATGGCGCTGTCCTTCCTCGGTTACTCGCGGCTGGTCTTCGACCGCTGAGACTGTTTCGAAATTCGCTCTGGCGGCCATCTGAAGGCTTCCGGTGCTCACGGACCCAAACGTCCGCTGCGCTCCGGTTCTCGAAAACACCCCCATCTGACTCGCCAGAGCGAATTTCGAAACAGTCTCCCCAGCGCTTGCACCAAGCGACGCGCCGCAGAGCTGAAGGCTCTGGCCGATTGGCAGAAGCCCCCGAGTTCCGTATATCGGCGGCATAGCCCGCTGGAGACCATAAGATGCCCCTGAAGATCGCCGTCCAGATGGACCATGTCTCCACCGTCTCGATCGCCGGCGACACGTCGTTTGCGCTGTCGCTGGAGGCGCAGCGGCGCGGCCACCAGCTGTTCCACTACACGCCCGACCGGCTGTCGATGCTGGGCGGCAAGGTGTTTGCCCGCATCGAGGAGATGAAGCTTCGCGACGAGAAGGGCAATCATTTTTCGCTGGGCGACAAGGTGCGCACCGATCTGTCGGAGATGGACGTGATCCTGCTGCGCCAGGATCCGCCCTTCGACATGAACTACATCACCACTACGCACATTCTCGAGCGCATCCACCCGAAGACACTGGTGGTCAACGACCCGGCCTGGGTGCGCAACAGCCCGGAAAAGATCTTCGTCACCGAATTTCCGGACCTGATGCCGGAAACGCTGATCACCAAGGACCCCCAGGAAGTCGCGGCCTTCAGAAAAGAGTTCGGCGACATCATCGTCAAGCCGCTCTACGGCAATGGCGGCGCCGGCATCTTCCATCTCAAGGAAGACGACCGCAACCTCGCCTCGCTGCTCGAGATGTTTGCCCAGCTGTCGCGCGAGCCCTATATCGTGCAGCGCTATCTCAAGGATGTACGCAAGGGCGACAAGCGCATCATCCTGATCGACGGCGAGGCAGTCGGCGCCATCAACCGTGTCCCGGCCGACCACGATTCACGCTCCAACATGCATGTCGGCGGCCGCGCCGAAAAGACCGAGCTGACGGAGCGCGAACGCGAGATCTGCGCCCGCATAGGGCCATCGCTGAAGGAACGCGGCTTCATCCTCGTCGGCATCGACGTCATCGGCGACTACATGACCGAGATCAACGTGACCTCGCCGACCGGCGTGCGCGAAGTGCAACGTTTCGGCGGCGCCGACATCGCCAGCCTGTTCTGGGATGCGGTGGAAGCAAAGCGGAAATAGTTTCTCAAAGCGGTCCGGCGGTCTCGGATCGGCTGAGAATGGCCTCGAATGCCGCCACAAAAATATCGACATGCTCCGGCTGGAATATCAGCGGCGGGCGGATCTTCAACACATTGTGGCCGGCGCCGCATGAGCTGATCAAGACGCCGCGCTTGCGCATGCCGTTTACCAGTCGCGTCGTCTCCGTTTTGTCGGGCGCGCGATCGGCAGCGACGATTTCGACGCCGATCATCAGGCCGGCGCCGCGCACGTCGCCGATTTGAGGATAGCGGGCGCTGAGTGCCGCCAGCCGCAACCGAAGCGCATCACCCATCTGGCGGGCATTATCCATCAGCCTTTCGGATTGGATCGTCTCCAGAACCGCCATGGCGGCCGCGCAGGCGACGGCGTTGCCGCCGAAAGTGTTGAAGTAACGTGCGTTAAGGCCGAACTCGCGAATGATTTGGGATTGCGCGGCAATGCCGGCGACCGGGAAGCCATTGCCCATCGGCTTGCCCATGGTGACCAGATCGGGGAGCACATTGTGGCGCTCGAAGCCCCACATGTGCGTGCCGGTCCGGCCAAAGCCCGACTGGACCTCATCGGCGATGTAGAGACCGCCGGCCGCGCGTATCTTTTGCGCCGCCGCGGCGAGGAAATTGCGCGGCTCGGCGAATATGCCGTCGCTGGTGAATATGGAATCGACGATGAGCGCCGCCGGCTTGATGCCGCGCGCGGCCATCGCATCCAGCGCCACATCGACGCCGTTCAGGAAGATAGCGGCGGCTTCCGCGCCAAGGCGATAATTGTCGGGCGCCGGAACCTTGAAGACATGCGCGCCGAGCGGCACGTTCGGACCCAGCGACGGCGAGAACTGCGACACTGCGTCGGTTATCCCGTGATAGGCCGTCTCGGTGACGATCACCCCGGTGCCGCCGGTCTGGTATTTCGCGACCCTGTAGGCCAGGTCGTTGGCTTCGCTGCCGGAGCAGGTGAACATGACATTGTCGATGGCCGGCGGAAACGTCGCCAAGAGCCGCTCGGAATAGTCGAGGATCTCATCCTGGAGGTAGCGCGTGTGGGTGGCGAGAACCGAGGCTTGCCGGGCTATAGCCTGCGCCACGGCAGGATGCGAATGGCCGAGCGAAGATACGTTGTTATAGGCATCGAGATATTTCTCGCCTTCGGGCGAAAACAGCCAGACGCCCTCGCCGCGCGAAACATGGATCGGCTCCTGGTACATCAGCCGGTAGGCGGTGCCGAGGACGCGTTCACGCCTTTCGACCAGCGCGTGCATGGTCTGCGGGAGCGGCGAGTTTCCGGGAATGAAGGCATTGGCCATGCTGGTATCGCGCGCGCTGCTCATTTCATGCCTTTCCACAGACGCCGTTGATCCAGGCGCGCTTCTCATCCCTCGACTGGCCGAGCAGCGCCGACAGCCCCGCCTGGGCGTTGGGCCTGTTGCGCAGGATATAGTCCTTGTTGTCGGGATGCGAACTCGCCCGCCACGACGCGACCAGCACGGTCGTGGCCATGCGCGAGGCGATGAGAAAGGGCACCAGCGCGATCTCGGCATCGGTGAGCTTCAGCCGCCGGTGATAGCTCGCAATGAACTCCTCCAGCGGAAGCAGCGAGCCTCTGGCGTCGGAGAAATGGTAACTGGCGGCGACCGCGACGTCATTGACGAGCGGCGCGTGGATGATGTCGCCGAAATCGATGAGGCCGGCCACCGCCTCATTGTTGGTCTGGTCCATCAGCACATTGTAGAAATTGAGGTCGTTGTAGATGATTTGCGCTCGCAGGCTGGGAATTTCCGGCGCAACGACATCGGCGAAGTCGCGGATGGCGCGCTCGGCCAAGCCGCGCAGGGCCTCATCCTCGACAGTGCCGAGCAGCGGCTCCAGCCTTGGCAGATCCATGCTGTTCCACGGCAGGCTGTGGCGCTGCGCGGGATGGGAGAAGTTCTGAAGCCCGATATCGAGCTCGGCGAGCAGTGTTCCCAGATTTTGCCGCACGCCACGCGTTCTGGGTAGCGCATGGAGCGGCACGCCCGAGAGGTAGCTCAGCAGCCGAACCACGCTGGTGCGGCCTTCCCGCAGCGCGATCGGTGGCTCGACGCTGCCGTCCAGCGCCGGCACGATGCGTGGAACGCGAAGGCGTGGCCGCGTTGCCTCGAGATGAAGCAGCGCGCTCGTCTGGAGATTGGTGACGGCGGGCTCTTCCGCGGGATTTGATATCTTCAAGACATATTTCGCACCGTCCGGCGTGGTCAGCAGGAAATTCATGTCGCGCTCGGCAGTCAGGACCTGGGCTTGCGCGCTGACGCCGAAGACATCAAGACCGATCTGCTCGGCCTCGTCGGCAAGCGTCGCTGGCGCTTTCGAGGAAAGCGGGCCCTCAAGGTCGGGGATGGAAATCATTCTTGGATCGAACCTGGACATTGCAAAGCGCCAAGACGCGCGGTGGCGAGAGGTATATCCGTTTCCGATTCCCTGGTCGCTATGCCTACAGGCGAATATCGTTTGGCAGCATCATCGCCGCTGTTTCCACGAGCGATGCCAAGCGCCGCGGCGGGTGAACACTGCGAGATCCCCGCGCGAAGCGATACCGCGTGCCGCCAACACATGTTCCTGTAATGTTCTTGCCTAAGCCTGAAATCTGTGGTTGTCTTGTGCCAGCATCGCTCGCGGCCTGAACATAAGGCCAGGGTGAGCCGTCATGAGGGGCTCAAGACAAACATGGTGGCGCGGGTTCGCACGGTTGCTTTCCAGGGCATCGAGGCCGTGCCGGTCGATGTCCAGGTGATGATCGCGCCAGGCAAGGTCGGCATGCAGATCGTCGGCCTGGCCGACAAGGCGGTGGCCGAAAGCCGCGAGCGGGTGCAGGCGGCGCTGCATGCGTCAGGCCTGTCGATGCCGTCCAAGAAGGTGACGGTCAACCTCGCTCCGGCCGATTTGCCCAAGGAAGGCAGTCATTACGACCTGCCGATCGCGCTCGGCCTGATGGCGGCGCTGGGCGCCATTCCGGGCGACATGCTCGCCTCCTATGTCGTGCTCGGCGAATTGTCGCTCGACGGCACCATTGCCGCGGTTGCCGGTGCGCTTCCGGCGGCGATCGGCGCCAACGCAGAGGGAAAGGGCCTGATCTGCCCATTCGGCTGCGGGCCGGAAGCGGCCTGGGCGGGCAAGGATTTCGACATATTGGCGCCGCGCAGCCTGATTGCGATTGCCAATCATTTTCGCGGCACGCAAGTCCTGTCACGGCCCGAGCCCGGCATCCATGTCTCGGCGCGCGACCTGCCCGACCTCTGCGACATCAAGGGCCAGGAGAGCGCCAAGCGAGCGCTGGAAGTGGCGGCAGCCGGCGGCCACAACCTGCTGATGGTCGGCCCGCCAGGCTCGGGAAAATCGATGCTGGCACAAAGGCTGCCGTCGATCCTGCCGCCGCTGGCGCCGAAGGAGCTTCTGGAAGTCTCGATGATCGCTTCGGTGGCGGGCGAGCTCGGCGAAGGCAAGCTGACCGACCGGCGGCCGTTCCGCGCGCCACATCATTCGGCCTCGATGGCGGCGATGGTCGGCGGCGGCTTGCGGGTGCGGCCGGGCGAGGTCTCGCTCGCCCATCACGGCGTGCTGTTCCTCGACGAGTTTCCGGAATTTTCGCCGCAGACTCTGGACGCGCTGCGCCAGCCGCTGGAGACCGGCGACTGCATGATCGCGCGCGCCAACCACCGCGTTACCTATCCGGCGCGCATCCAGCTGGTGGCGGCGATGAACCCGTGCCGCTGCGGCATGGCGGGCGAACCGGGCTATCGCTGCCTGCGCGGCGAGCGCTGCCGCACCGACTACCAGGCGCGCATCTCGGGCCCACTGCTCGACCGCATCGATCTCAGGATCGAAGTGCCGGCGGTCTCAGCCGCCGACCTGATCCGGCCGGACCGGGCGGAGAAAAGTGCCGCCGTCGCGCAGCGCGTGGCGCGCGCCCGCACCATCCAGCGGGAGCGCTTCGAACGCCTCGGCGTGACCAGCGCCACTACCAACGCGCATTGCTCGCCTTCTGTTATTGAGGACATCGCGATGCCGGATGCCGCCGGCCTGTCGCTGTTGAAGGACGCCAGCGAAAAGCTCGGCTTTTCCGCGCGCGCCTATCACCGCGTGCTGAAAGTGGCGCGCACACTGGCCGACCTCGACGCCAGCGAAACCGTCGGCCGCATCCACCTGGCCGAGGCGATTTCCTACCGCATGATGTCGGAGCGCGTGGCACAGGCGGCGTAGGCGCCGCCCCGCCTTAACCGAGCCGGGCGATGTGCATTTCGCGTCGGGGGGGCGTGCGTGCTATGATCGCGTAGATCCGCGGGGGCGAGGGATGATCTCAGTTTCACCGGCGCGTGGCGCCGAAGACTTCGAGACCTTGGCAGGGCTCTGTCGCAAGCTTGCGCAATGGGATGTCGACGCTTCGGCGCCCCACGGCGTTTCGGAGGAGGATATCAGGACCCTCTTCCAGCCGGAAACAAGCGGCCCGGAGCTGGCAGTGCAATTCGGCGTGCCTGATGCCATGGCGTTCATTGCGCGATCGGAGAGCCGGCCGGCAGGCTGCCTCGCCTTTGACCAGTTCGACGACAACACAGTGGAGCTTCACAGGTTCTTCGTCGACGCATCTTTCCGCGGACTAGGGATAGGTCGCGAACTGATGAGCGCTGCATTGGCGGAGATCGAGAAAGGGCCCGCCCGCACGGTGCTGATCCACACGACCTTCTATATGAGCAACGCCATTGCCGTGTACGAGGCGTTCGGCTTCAGGCCTTGCGCGCCTTTTCGCGAAACTCCGGCGCATGTCAGGCATACCGACATCTTCTTGTCGCGCTCGACCCAACGCGTGTGAGGCCACCGCAACCGGCGACCACATACGGATCCCACCCCACATGCGGAGCGGCCAGTAACAAGCAATTACCTTCAGGCCCGCTCTTTCGCCTTCAGCTCCAGCCGCCGCGCGTGCAGCACCGGCTCGGTATAGCCATTCGGCTGTTCGCGACCCTTGAACACCAGGTCGCAGGCGGCCTGGAAGGCGATGGAATTGTCGAAGTCGGCGGCCATTGGCCGGTAGAGCGGGTCGCCGACATTCTGCAGGTCGACAATGGCCGCCATGCGCCGCAGCGAGTCCATCACCTGGATCTGCGAGCAGACCTTGTGGTGCAGCCAGTTGGCGATGTGCTGCGAGGAGATGCGTAGCGTTGCGCGATCTTCCATCAGGCCGACATCGTTGATGTCTGGCACTTTCGAGCAGCCGACGCCCTGGTCGATCCAGCGTACGACATAGCCCAGAATGCCTTGCGCATTGTTGTCGAGCTCGCGCTGGATTTCGTCCGGCGTCCAGTTCGGGCGCACCGCCACCGGCACCGACAATATGTCGTCGAGCTTGGCCTTCGGCCGGCTCCTCAGTGCCGCCTGGACGGCATGGACATCGACCTTGTGGTAATGGGTGGCGTGCAGCGTTGCCGCCGTCGGCGACGGCACCCAGGCGGTGTTGGCGCCGGCCTTGGGATGGGCGATCTTCTGTTCCAGCATCGCCGCCATCAGGTCGGGCATCGCCCACATGCCCTTGCCGATCTGGGCGTAGCCGGCCAGCCCGCATTCGAGCCCGGTGTCGACATTCCACGCCTCATAGGCGGAAATCCAGGCGGCCTGCTTCATGTCGCCCTTGCGGATCATCGGGCCGGCCTCCATCGAGGTGTGGATCTCGTCGCCGGTGCGGTCGAGGAAGCCGGTGTTGATGAACACGACGCGCTCCTTCGCCGCGCGGATTGCCTCCTTGAGGTTGACGGTGGTGCGCCGCTCCTCGTCCATGATGCCCATCTTGATGGTGTTTCTGGCCATGCCGAGCAGCGCTTCGACGCGGTCGAAAATCTCGACGGCGAAAGCGACCTCTTCCGGCCCATGCATCTTCGGCTTGACCACATACATCGAGCCGGCGCGGGAATTCATCCGCCGCCCCTTAGGCCCGACATCGTGCAGGGCAATCAGCGCCGTCAGCGCCGCATCCATGATGCCTTCCGGAACCTCATGGCCGTCCCGGTCCAAAATTGCCGGATTGGTCATCAGGTGGCCGACATTGCGCACCAGCATCAGCGAGCGGCCGGGCAGGCTGAGCGCGCCGCCATTCGGCGCCGTCCAGGCGCGGTCCGGGTTGAGCTTGCGCACGAAGCTCTTGCCGCCCTTGCTGATCTCCTCCGCCAGGTCGCCCTTCATCAGGCCGAGCCAATTGCGGTAGACCACGACCTTGTCTTCAGCATCCACTGCAGCGACCGAATCCTCGCAGTCCTGGATGGTGGTCAGCGCCGATTCCAGGATGACATCGGCAATGCCGGCCGGATCTGTACGGCCGATCTGGTTGGCGCGGTCGATGAGAATTTCGATGTGCAGGCCGTTCTGGGTGAGCAGGATGGCTTCAGGGTTGGCGCCATCGCCGCGATAGCCGGCAAACTGTTTCGGATTGGCCAGCGTGGTGCCGCCGGCGCCGGCGCTAAGCCGCAAGATGCTGCCCTGGACTGTAAGCCCGTTGACGCCAGCCCATTTGCCGGAGGTGAGCGGCACGGAGTCGTCGAGAAAGCTCTTCGCCCAGGCAACCACTTTGGCGCCACGCACGGGGTTGAAGCTTTTGCCCTTTTCGGCGCCGCCGGTTTCGGGGATGGCATCGGTGCCGTAAAGCGCATCGTAGAGCGAACCCCAGCGCGCATTGGCGGCGTTGAGCGCATAGCGCGCATTCATCACCGGCACCACCAGCTGCGGCCCGGCGACGATGGCGATCTCGGGGTCGACATTATCGGTCGAGACAGAGAAGGCCGGGCCTTCCGGCACGAGATAGCCGATCTCCTTGAGGAAGCTCTTGTAAGCCTCCATGTCGATCGGCGCGCCATTGGCACGGTACCAGGCGTCGATCTTTTCCTGCATGGCGTCGCGTTTGGCCAGCAGCGCCCGGTTTTTCGGGGCGAGATCGTGGACAATAGCCGAAAAACCGTTCCAGAAAGCGTCGGCCGCAATGCCGGTGCCCGGCAGCGCTTCGTTGACTACGAAGTCGTGCAGTTCGCGGGCAATCCGCAATCCGGCGATCTCGACGCGATCGGTCATCAGGGCTTCTCCAGATGAAAGGCTTTGCGGCCTTTGGCATGTCAGGGGTGAAGGGTCAATTCAGCTTAGGGTGAAGGATGGCGCGACCTTCCTTCTCCCCTTGTGGGAGAAGGTGTCGCCGAAGGCGACGGATGAGGGGTGTTCCAGATACCACCAGCGCCTCATTCCTTCCAGCACCCCTCAACCGTCTCGGCGCTGCGCGCCGATCCACCTTGTCCCACAAGGGGAGAAGGAAAAGGGCGCTCTACACCGCAATCCTTGGCCGTCCCGACGCCACCGCCACCACATGCGCCTCGATGAACATGCGCTGGCTCTCAACCGTAGAAACCTTGAACTCCGTCGCGACCTCGATCTCGGCATTGTCAGTGCCGGCATCTCTCGCCCGCTCCGCAACAATCGCCCGCACATCCGCTTCCGCCGCCGCAATCGCCTTGGCCTCGTCGGTGAAGTCCCGCACGGTTTGCCCCGACGCCAGGCGAAACAAGCCTTCCTTGGGCTGGCTGATGCGGGCTTCGGCGGAGACGCGGACCTGGCCGACGACGGCGCCGAGCGCGTTGGCGACGTCGGTGTCTTCCGGCACCACGCAGTCATTGCCGACCAGCTCGGCCAGGCCGGCATAATGCAGCGGCGCCGAGGCGCCGAGGCCGATGACCGGGCGGTCGAGCGCGACGCTGAGGCGTGCGATGCCGGGATGGGCGTCGACGGCGCGCTGCACCAGCGCGTGCGCGACGGTGGCGGCGCCATCCAGCCCGTCTTCGGCGAAGGCGGTTTCCAAGATATATTCGGCCGACCAGCGGGTCAGCGTCAGCAGCACGCGTTCGGAAATCACTTCCGGCGAGGCGGCGATGTTCTGGCCGCGGCCGTCGCGCTTGCGGGCAAACAGCTCCGCGCCGAGCCGGGCAGTCGCCGCATCCCAATTGGCCTGCTTGCCCAGCACATGGGCGGCGTCCGAAGGCGTAAAGCCCGAGATATGCACCAGCCCGCGCGACACCAGCCGGTTCAACGTGGCGTTCTGGGCGTTCGACGCCAGCAGCCTGTCGATGGCGAGCGGCACGGCGCCGATCTGCTCGTAGAGCTTTGCTTCAGGCGCGGTGAGGCCGGCGGCGAGCCTGTCCGGCACGCCGGTGCGCAGCGCGAAGCGGCCATCCATGCGGCCCGGGTTTGGCGCGCGCAGCTGGCGTTCAAGCTCCGAGGTCACGGAAACACCATGCATCATACCGGCCAGCGCCAGCGGCACCAGGCGGCGCGGCCCAAGCAGGATTTTTGGGTTGAGCGCGCCGTCTTCCAGCGCCACTTCGGAATCGCCGCCAAGACCAAAGGTGCGCATCGCCACCGCCTCGACCATGGTGCGGAAGCCGCCGACGGTGGCGCCTTCGGGATCGAGCCTGGGACGGCCGCCATCGAGCACGGCAACGTCGGTGGTCGTGCCGCCAATGTCGGAGACCATCGCGTTGTCCAGGCCCGTCATGTGGCGCGCGCCGACCAGGCTGGCGGCCGGGCCGGACAGAATGGTCTCGATCGGCCGCTGGCGGGCAAAGGCCGCCGAGACCAGCGCGCCGTCGCCGCGCACCACCATCAGAGGCGCCGCGATGTTGCGGGCTTCCAGAAACCCTTCGGTCGCCGCCACCAGCCGGTCGATCATCGAGATCAGCCGGGCGTTGAGCAAAGTGGTGAGCGCGCGGCGCGGGCCGCCGAGTTTGGCTGACAATTCGTGGCTGGCGGTGACCGGCAGGCCGGTCTTTTCGCGGATCAGGTCGCGCGCGGCAAGCTCATGCGCCGGGTTGCGGGTGGCAAAATAGGCGCAGACGGCAAAGCCCGACACCGAGGCGCCGAGTTCGGGGAGTGCCGCTTCCAATCCCGACAGGTCGAGCTTGGCCGCATTGCCGTGGACATCGTGGCCGCCGGAGCAAAACACCACCGGGTCGGTGCCGAGTGCGGTCTTCAGCCCGTCGCGGGCAAGGTCGGCCTCGGTAAACCCGATCATGATCAGCGCCACACGGCCACCCTGGCCCTCGACCAGCGCATTGGTGGCAAGCGTCGTCGACATCGACACCAGTTTAATCGAAGCCGGATCGGTGGCGGATTTCTCCAGCACCGCATCGACCGCGCCGGAAATGCCGACGGCAAGATCGTGCCGCGTGGTCAGCGCCTTGGCCTTTGCGAGCACCTTGCCTTTTGGCCCACCTTGTTCCGACCACAGCACGGCATCGGTATAGGTGCCGCCGGTGTCGATGCCGAGGAACAGGGGTTTTGGTTTGGCGGTCATTTCTGGCGGTCCGGAATTCTGCTTCCCCCGCCCCTTAGCCGATACGGCTCCGCGGATAAAGGCGGGAGCGGTGGGCCAGTTTGACCCTCCTCCACGCGGGTCATCCCCGCCAAACTTTGTAACGGTCACATTTTTTCATTGGTGCGCGTCCTGCCTTTGCGTGCACCATGCGCCGATCTCATCCCTCTCAGGACTTCGCCATGACCACGCTTCCCGGCATTGCCGACATCCACGCCGCCGCCGCGCGGCTCTCCGGCTTGATCGTCGAAACGCCGTTGATCGAATCGCTGGAACTCAACAAGCGCTTCGGCGGCCGCATCCTGTTCAAGCCGGAGACGCTGCAGCGCACCGGCTCGTTCAAGTTCCGCGGCGCCTACAACAAATTGTCGACGCTGAGCGAGGAAGAGCGCGGCCGCGGCGTCGTCGCCTTTTCTTCCGGAAACCATGCGCAAGGCGTCGCAGCATCGGCCGCCATGTTCGGCGTCAAGGCGGTCATCGCCATGCCGGCCGATGCGCCGGCGATGAAGATCGCCAATGTCCGGAAGATGGGCGCCGAGGTGGTGCCGTTCGATCGCTTTCGCGACGACCGCATGACCGTGGTGCGCCCCTATATGGACAAGGGCATGGTGCTGGTGCCGCCCTTCGACGATCCGGCCATCATCGCGGGGCAGGGCACGATCGGCCTTGAACTGATGCGCCAGGTCAAGGCGCTGGGCATCAGCCTCGACGCTGTCCTCATTCCCTGTGGCGGCGGCGGCCTGTCGAGCGGCGTGTCAATCGCCGTCAAGGATGCTTCGCCGGGCACTGCCGTGTGGGCGGTGGAGCCCGAGCATTTCGACGACACCCGCCGCTCGCTGATCGAGGGAAAAAGGGTTTCGAACGAACCCGGCCACAGCTCGATCTGCGATGCCATCCTCACCGCCGAGCCCGGCGCGATCACCTTCGAGATCAACCGCAAGAATCTCGCCGGCGCCATCGCCGTCTCCGACAAGGCGGCCGCACAGGCGATGCGCGACGCCATGGCCCACCTTAAGCTGGTGGTCGAGCCCGGCGGCTGCGTAGCTCTGGCAGCACTTTCGTCGGGCGAGATCGAGCTGTCAGGCAAATGCGTTGCCGTCGTGCTGTCGGGCGGCAATGTCGATTTCAGCACCTATGCCGAGATCATGGCCGCGGCCTGAGAACCGGTATGGCAGACGCTGAGATAAGAGCGGCGCTGGATCGCCATTGGGCGGCCTCCGATGCCAATGATTTCGAGGCGGAGCATCAGATCTATCGCTACGACGCGGTGCTCGACTATCCGCAATCGGGCGAGCGCATTGTCGGGCGGCACAACATCCAGTCCTCGCGGGCGGCGCAGCCGAACCAGAAACGCTTTTCCGTGCGCCGTATCATCGGCGCCGGAAACCTCTGGATCACCGAGTATGTCCTGACCTATGACGGGGTTCCGTCCTATACGGTGAGCATCATGGAGTTCCTCGATGGCAAGGTGGCCCGCGAGACCCAGTACTTTGGCGATCCATTCGAGCCGGGCCCTTCGCGCGCACAATGGGTCGAGCGGATACCTTGAAGCCAGGCGGCGGTAGCATGACCGGCCGCCGCCCACTCGACCGCGCCGACCTGCCGGAAGATACGGCTGCTCTCGCCCGCTATCTCATCGGCAGGCTGGTGATGCGGGAGCTGCCGGAAGGTATCGTCAGCGGCCGCATCGTCGAGACCGAAGCCTATATCGTCGGCGACGCCGCCGGCCATGGCTATCGCGGTATGACGCCGCGCAACCGTTCGCTGTTTCTCGAGGCCGGCCACGCTTACATCTATCTCGCCTATGGCGTCTCCTGGATGCTCAACGTTTCCAGCGAGGGGGCCGGCACCGGCACCGGCGTGCTGATCCGGGCGCTCGAACCGATCGAAGGCATTCCGCTTATGCAGCAGAACCGGGGCGTTCAGCGCTTGCGTGACCTGGCGCGAGGTCCGGGACGGCTCGCCCAGGCCTTGCGGATCGACCGTTCGCTCGACGGTCTCGATCTGTGCCGGCAAGGCCCGCTATGGCTGGCCGAAGATGAGCATCAAGCCGGCGACATCGGCCAAGGCATCCGCATCGGCATTTCCAAGGATGCGGACCGCCCGCTGCGGTTCTATGTCAGGGGCAGCCCCTTCGTCAGCGGTCCGAGATCGCTCAATCCTTGAGAGCTAATCGAGTGTCCGCCTGAATCGCACCAGTGCAACGCCGGCAAACAAGGCCACGAACGCAACCAGCCAGGTGATCTCGCCCGCCACCGCCGGCAGCTCGGCGCCCTTCAGCATCACCGCGCGGGTGATGCGCAGAAAATGCGTCAGCGGGAAAATCTCGCCAAAGATCTGCGCCCAGCCCGGCATGCCGCGATAGGGGAACATGAAGCCCGACAGCAGAATCGACGGCAGGAAGAAGAAGAAGGTCAGCTGCAGCGCCTGCATTTGTGTGCGGGCAATGGTCGAGATGGTGTAGCCGAGCAGCACCAGCGCCAGCACGAACACCAGCACTGCCGTGAGCAGCAGCGACATCGAGCCGGTGAAGGGGATGGCGAACAAAAGCTTCGACGCCGCCAGCACCACCACCACCTGCACCGCGCCGACCGCCAGATAGGGCAGCACCTTGCCCATCATGATCTCGAGCGGGCTGGACGGCATCGCCAGAAGGTTCTCCATCGTGCCGCGCTCGGTCTCGCGCGTCAGCGCGATCGAGGTCATCATCACCATGGTCATCTGCAGGATGACGCCGAGCAGGCCGGGAACGATGTTGTATTGCGAGATTCCTTCCGGGTTGTAGCGCCGGTGCACCACCACGTCGAGCTGGCCCCTGGCGTTCTCGGTCGCCGCCTCCTGCATGCCTTGCGCCCGAAGCAGCGCCTGGCTGGCGACCGTGCTTAGCGTCGAGATGGCGCCGCTGGCGGCGGCCGGGTCAGTGGCGTCGGCCTCGATCAGAATCTCAGGATTGTCGCCGCGTTCGACCCGGCGGCCGAAATCGGCGGGGATGGTGACGACGAAGGTGACGTCGCCGTGTGCCATCAGGAACTCGGCCTCCTCGACGCTTTGCGCGACGTGGTCGAAACGGTAATAGCCGGTCGTCTGAAGCGCCGCGACAATGGCGCGGGTGTAAGGGTCGTTGCTGGTCGCCACGAGTGCGGCAGGCAGGCTTTTGGGGTCGTTGTTGATGGCGTAGCCGAACAGCACCAGCTGAACCAGCGGCACGCCAAGCATCATGGCGAAGGTGATGCGGTCGCGCCGCATCTGGATGAATTCCTTGATCAGCAGCGCGCCAAGCCTGGCGAAGGAAAAGATGCCGTTCATGCCATATTGTCCTTCGAGCCGGACATGAACTGGATGAACACATCCTCGAGGCTGGTTTCGCCGGGCTTTACCGTGACGCCCTTGTGCTCCTTCTCGACGTCGGCCAGCGCCTTCTCGAGCTTTGCCTTGTCGGAGCCAACGACGTGCAGCGTGGCGCCGAACGGCGCAACCTGGTCGACGCCCGGCCGTTCCTTCAGGGCATCGGCAACCTGGTCGAGGCGCGGCCCCTGCAGCACGAAGGTGGTCAGCCCGGCATTCCTCACCACTTCGTCCACCGTGCCGGTGGCCAGCATCTTGCCATAGGAGATATAGCTGATGCGGTGGCAGCGCTCGGCCTCGTCCATATAATGGGTGGAGACCAGCACGGTCAGGCCGCGGCTGGCGAGGCGATGGATCTCGTCCCAGAATTCGCGCCGCGCCTTGGGGTCGACGCCGGCGGTCGGCTCGTCGAGCAGCAGCAGCTTCGGCTTGTGCATGATGCAGGCGGCCAGCGCCAGCCGCTGCTTCCAGCCGCCCGACAGCGTGCCGGCGAGTTGGTTGCGCCGCGTCGTCAGGCCGAGCTCTTCCAGCGTGCGCGCGACATGCTCCTCGACCGGCTTCAGCCGGTAGAGCCGCGCCACGAATTCGAGGTTTTCGCCGATCGTCAGATCCTCGTAGAACGAGAATTTCTGCGTCATGTAGCCGACTTCGCGCTTGATGCGGAGCGACTCGGTGCGGATGTTGAATCCCAGCACCGTGCCTTCGCCCTCGTCGGGCGTCAGCAGGCCGCACATGATGCGAATGGTCGTCGTCTTGCCCGAGCCGTTCGGCCCGAGAAAGCCGACGATCTCGCCTTCGGCCACCGACATCGTCACATGGTCGACGACGGTCTTGTCGCCAAAACGCTTGACCAGGCCATGGACGTCAATGGCGTTCATTTTGCTGAGGCCGCCAGCTCGACATCGACGATCTGACCCGGCTGCAGCGGGCCCGTATTGCCCTCGGGCCGGGCTTCGACGAGGTAGACCAGCTTCTGCCGGTTCTCGAGCGAATAGATCACCGGCGGGGTGAATTCCGGATCGGGCGAGACATAGCTGACGCGCGCCTTCACGCCCTCGCCACAGCCGTCGCAGTGGACGGCAAGCAGCGTGCCGACCTTGATCGAGGAGAAGGCGCTTTCCGGGATATAGACGCTGAGTTTCACGGCGCCATCGGGCAGTATAGAAATGACGGGCGCGGTCGGGCCGGCAGTGTCGCCGGGGTTGCGGATGACGTCGTTGACGCGGCCGGGCGACGGCGCGGCCAGCACCCGCTTCGACAGCCGCCACTGAGCCTGTTCCAGGGCCGACTGCGCCTGCTTGACCTGGTTGTCGGCCGCCTTGATCGTTTCAGCTCGTGCCGGCAGGCCGCCGACGGCGAGATTTGCCTCCGCCTGGCCGACCTGCGCATTGGCCGTCTCCAGCGTCGCCGACGCGGTGTCGTAGTCGGCCTGCGTGCCGGTGCCGCGCTTGAACAGGTCGGCGGCGCGGTCATAGCGGCGCCTGGCGTCGGTGGCTTGCGCGCGGGCCATGTCGACCTCGGCCTTCAGCACGGCGATCTCTTCCGGCCTTTTGCCGACCTGCAGATCGGCCAGCTGCGCCTGCGCCTGCGCCAGCGCCGCTTCGGCTTGCGCCACGGCAATCTTGGCATCGGCGCTTTCCAGCGTCACCACCGGCGTGTTGGGCTCGACACGGTCGCCGCGCTTGACCGTGACGGTCTCGACCTGCGCCACCTCGATCGGCGCCAGCAAGACATAGTCGCCCTCGACATAGCCGACGGCGAGAGGCGCTGCCGGCGCGCAGGCGCCGAACAGCTGGGCCGCGAGCGGCAGGGAACAGAAAAAGCTCATCGCTTGCCCTCCTTGCGGGCGGCCGGTTTGCGCGCGCCCAGCATGGCCTCGAGATTGTTCGTGGCGACCGCCACCACCTTGGCGGCTTCCGCCGCGCCGATCTCGCGCCAGCCCATCCGGCGCAGCACTGCCTCACGGCCGATGCGGAAATAGATGACCTGGCCGATCATGGTGAAAACGGTGAGCTTGGTGGCCTCGCTCTCGGCTGGCTCGCCGGTAGCCTGTTCCCAGACCTGGCAGAGCCGGCGATGCGTCGGCTCGAACACGCCGGCATAGATACGGTCGAGCGCCGCCGTGGGATGCGAGAGCTCGCGGAGTACGAATTGTACGATCTCGCCGGCCTCGGGGCTAGCAACGATAAATCCCACCATCGCCTCCAGCGCGGTGAACAATTGCGCCCTGGCAGCCTCCGGGGTGGACGGAGTCGACGCCTGCGCCGGTCCGATCGCCTGTCCGGCAATGGCCTGGATGGTTTCGACGATGTGGTCGGCGGCGGCGGCGCGTAAGCCTTCCTTGCCGCCGAAATGATAGGCGATCGAGCCGATATTGGCCTTGGCCTCAGCCGCAATCTCGCGTGTCGAGGTGCCGTCGAAGCCCTGCCGTCCGAACAGTTTGAGCGCGGCCAGCACGAGTGCGGCGCGCGTTTGCTCGGCGGGCGATATTTCCTGGCGGGGCATTTTTTCGGGTGCGGCTTTGATCATGCAGACTATTTAATCAATCGATTGATTAAAGTCAAATTGATTCTCTGTGCCGGCTTGCCATGTCGAGCCGCAGACGCTTTAGTGCGCGGCCATGGGCAAGGAAGTCGAACGCAAATTCCTGGTCTCCAGCGCCGAATGGCGCAATCTGGCCGAGGCGAATATCCGCATTCGCCAGTTTTACCTTGCCGCAGCGCCTGGCCGCACCGTGCGGGTGCGCATCAGCGACGGCACCTCGGCGAAGCTGACGCTCAAATTCGGCAGCCGCGCCCGCGAGCGCGACGAATACGAATATCCGATCCCGCTGGCCGATGCCGAGGAGATGCTGGCCTTCGCCATCGGACATGTCATCGAGAAGACACGCCACCATGTTAGGCATCGCGGCTATCTCTATGAAGTCGATGTTTTCGGCGGGATTCTTGCCGGCCTGGTGGTGGCCGAGCTCGAGACGCCGGAGAATGTACCAGACGAAATGCTGCCCGACTGGCTCGGCCGCGAAGTGACCGGCGAGCAAAGGTTTTACAACGCGTCGCTCGCCCTTGGGGGGATTCCGGAGATCGCCGCATGAGTTTTCGCATCGATCCGCGCCTGCCGCTGACCGGCGAGGTCAGGCGTATCCTTGGCGAGGAAATCGGCAAGGCGCTTGCCCATCTGGCCGCGGCGCGCGACCGGCCGGAGCAGGCATTGCACAAATGCCGCAAGCGGCTGAAGAGCGCGCGCGCCTTGTTGCGCCTCGTCCATTCCGGAAACGAAACGTTTTGCCAGACCGAAAACCAGTGCTACCGCCAGGTGGCCGCCCTGCTGGCGGGCCCACGCGAGGCGACCGCTCTGGTCGAAACCGTCGACCGGCTGGCGGCCGCCTTTCCAGAGCAGGTTGCCGGCGGCGGCCTCGACAGCGTGCGCGACCTGTTTATCACCCGCCAACATGAAATCCATGCCGGCGCCGGCCTCGACGCGGCCATAGGTGCTGCCACCGCCGCCTGCGAGGAAGGCCTGGTGCGGATAGAGCGGCTGCTGCTCCCGGATTTGCCCGAGCATGCCGCTGACGTGCTCGCCGACGGCGCCCGCGCCACCTTGCGCCGGGCCAGGAAGGCGCTGGACAGAGCGGGATCGCGCGGCGGGGCCGAGGATTTCCACGATCTGCGCAAGGCGGCCAAGACCCACTCAATGCATTTGTCGCTGCTCGGCCGGTTGTGGCCGACGCCGATCAAGGTGCGGCGCAAGGCGGTCGACGAACTGGGCGAAAGGCTGGGCGAGCTGCACGATGTCTTCGTCATGCGCGCGCTGCTCGAAGCCGACGGCGAGCCGCTCGGCGATGCGCACGACACCAAACTCCTGGGCAAGCTGTTGAAGCGCTCGGAAAAAAGCCTGAAGAAGGCCTGTCTCGCCGGGGCCGCCGAACTGTTCGGCGACAGCCCCAAGCACTCGACCAGGAAGCTCGCCCGCAATGCGCGCGACGACCTGGCCGGCCCAGCGCCGCAGGAAGAGACGGGCGTTCCGGTCGGTTGACGGCGCGCTGGCCCTTGCCGGTCGGCCCGTGCTAGTCACGCTCTACGATGACCGCGCCCGCCGAAACGCTTCTCGACCGACTTGGCCGCTGGCTTGCCGGCCGGCTGCAGGACGAATCCTCCGGCTATGAGCCCTACACGCCGTCCGACGCCGAGACGCTGCGTCGCGCGCTCGAACCCGGCGACATCCTGCTCATCGAGGGCAACCAGAAGATCTCCGCGGTCATCAAATATCTGACCCAGTCGACGTGGTCGCACGCCGCCTTCTATGTTGGCGATGCCTTGTCCGAACCCGCTGATGGGTCGGAGCGGCCGCGCCTGATCGAGGTTACGCTCGGCGAAGGCTGTGTCGCCGTGCCGCTGTCGCGCTACCGCACCTACAACACGCGCATCTGTCGCGCGAGCGGCCTGACGCCGGAAGACCGCGACAAGGTCGTCGCCTTCATGATCGGCAAGCTCGGCCTGAAATACGACCTCAAGAACATCTTCGACATGCTGCGCTTTTTCCTGCCGGCACCGCCGGTGCCGGTGCGCTGGCGCCGCCGCATGCTGGCTTTCGGCTCGGGCGATCCGACGCGCGCCATCTGCTCGACGCTGATTGCCGAGGCCTATGGCGAGATCCGCTATCCGATCCTGCCCGAGATCACCCGCGCACCCGGCCGCGCCTCGGCGCAGTCGACCTATATGCGCAAGGAAATCCTGCACATCCGCCATCACTCGCTCTACACGCCGCGCGATTTCGACCTGTCGCCCTTTTTCCGCATCGTCAAGCCGACGCTGGAATATGGTTTCGACTACCGAACGGTGACCTGGGACGACAAGGCAAGCACAGACGCCGCAGCCACGAAAGCTGGAGCAATCGCCTCAGACACGTGACGGCTTTCGGGCTGCGTTACCCCTATCTGACCGAGGCGCAGGCGTTTCACATGGCGGCCTACATCACGCCGAAACCGCGATAGCGCTCTGGTTTTCGGCTCTGTGTTCGACCCAGACATGGACCGGTTCGTCCCGGCCGCGGATATTCACCGGCCCATGATCGCGCGCATTCAACTGTGCCGTTGGCGATTCCGCCTTCGCGGCCTCAATCAGTCGTGACCCAAAGCAAATACTCGCCCGAAGCTCACGGCAGAGCGACTGCAAACGGCTGGCGACGTTGACGGTGTCGCCCACCACCGCGAAGGACAGATTGCGCTCGCTGCCGACCGCACCGATGACGACTGCGCCATATTGTGCACCGATCCGAACGTCCAGCTGCGGGTATCCCCTGGACACACGCTGTACATTCCAGTCTTCGAGAGCAGCGATCATCGCTTCGGCGCACCGGATGGCCCGAGTCGCGTCGTCATGGCTGGCTTGCGGAACCCCGAATGTCGCCATGATGCAATCGCCGATATAGTTGTCGACGGTGCCATGGTGGTCGAAAACGACCTGCTCCATGCGACGGTGGAACTGACGCAGAAGTTCGAACACTGCTTCGGCCGGATGATCCTCGGAATAGTGTGTGAAGCCGACGATGTCGGCGAACAGCACCGCGATATCCTGCCGGCGGACCGGGCCGAAGGGCTCGTCATCGGTGGCGAGCTGGTCGACGACATTGGGCGAAAAATGCCGGGCGAGATTGGCGCGGGCGCGCTCTGCCTTGACATAGTCATCCGACAGATGTCGGGAACGAGAGACGACCAGTGCCATGATTGCGCCGATAATCAGCACAATCAACACGTTGGTCGCCTGCGCGAATGTGTCGACGAAATTGGGGTTGAGATAGAGGTTCAGTCGCTCTGCCATCGGCATCGAATAGAGGTTCGTCGCCGGAATGACGGTTCCCGGACGAAGAATCACCCATCCCACGCCGATCGTCCACGTCAAGGCCGCTAGCGCGCCGAGATAGAGCGCCAATCGTGTCGAAAGGGTCAGCGCGCCAAGGCATACGAAAATCAGCAGGAATTTGAAGCTACCCTCGCGCAGTTGCATCGCGGCCGGCGCGACCTCCTGGGAAAACGGGTTGGGCGTTATCAGCAGAACGGTCAGCAGAATGATGTCCAGCGTACCGACGAGGTAACCGATCCACCATCGCGCCGTGCTGCGACGACGCGCAAAGAGAAACTGGATCAGGCCGACGAGCTGGAACAGCACGAGGCCCGCCAGCACGAAGAGCAACGCGGCATCCCAGCGGCTGATCAATGAAAAGAAGCAGGAGATCACAGCAAGCGATGCGGTACGCGCCCAGAACTGCAATGCAGCACCCTGGCGTTCCGCGCGCTCCCGCAAATTCTTCAGGCGCGAATAGCGGCGAAGCTCAAGTGTTGGCGCTGTCGGCATGGGATCACTTCGATTCATGGGGGCGTGTCATGCGGTCTGGCAAATCAATGCGCGAACTCTATCACGAATGTGGGTTTCATTTTTGAAACGCGGCTGCAAAGAGCAAAAACGTCCAGACAAAAGATCTGGGTGAAAACCGAAGCAGGACAAGGCAGAGGCTTGGCCGTGTCAGGCCGGCAAAGGACGGCGTCCCTTTGCCGGAGCGGCGGGCCGGTCGGACGCACCGGCATCCCTGGGGTGCGGGCCGATCGGCATGATCGCCGGAAACGGCGTTGCACCGAAAGCAAACGTCCATTTGTAGCCGGTCAGCCCGTCCTCGGGCGTCGTGTGCTGGTCGTGATGGGCGAGCAGCTTGACGCGATCGGCCAGTTCCTCGGCCTCGCGCTTCACCATCTCCGCGGTCTCCGGCCGCATCCGCCGCGAGAACGAGACGAAGGTCGCTTCCCGCTCCAGATGGGTGATCGCCCAGCCGATGAAATTCTTGTTGGTCATCTCGAACAGCGGCCTGAGCGGCCCTTCGAAATTCCACTGGATCGGCGTGTCGACCAGCAGCCGTGCCGACAGCCCGCTGCCGAGCGCAATCAGCCCGAGCGCTTCGAGATCGCGCAGATAGAGGAACATCGAGGCTTCGCTCAAGCCTTGCGAGCGCATGACGCCTTCGGGCGTGAATTTCTCCGACAGCATCACGAAGATGAACAGCAGCGCCGGCCGCCCGGCGAGCTTGCGCTCGATCTCCGGCGCGATGCGGTTGACTGGTCCCGGCCCCCTGTTCATCGATCCCAGCACGTTTTCCAGCTCGACGCCGGCGGCGGCGCAGATTTCCACCAACCGGTCGAGCTTGCAATTGCGCTCGTGAAAAATGCGCTTCACCGTCGGCTCGGAAACGCCCATCCGTTCGGCAAGGTCGCGATAGGTGACGCCCTTGGCCTTCAGCGTCCGCTTCAGCGCCTCGAAGATCAGGCCGTTCATGGGATGCACCTCTTTTGCGCGATTTGGTATCGGTTTTCGATACTAGCTGTAATCGATCTTCCCGAAAAGTATCGAAATCTCTAGCTCTCCGCTCGTCATCACAGGAGACCTGGCCATGAAACCCCTCATCACCTCTATTTGTTTCGCCGCCCTCGGTATCGTGCTTGCACCGGCCGCCCAGGCCAGCGAGATCTGGCGCGCCTCCGGCTTCCAGCAGCCGGAATCGGCGCTGTTCGATGCCGCCAACAACCGCATCATCGTCTCCAACATCGTCGGCAATCCCGGCGAAGCCGACGGCAACGGTTATCTCTCGGTACTGTCGTTGGACGGCAAGGTCGTTAGCCAGCACTGGACCGACGGCATGGATGCGCCGAAAGGCTCGGCAATCTCCGGCGGCAAGCTCTACGTCGCCGACATCACCAAGGTGCGCGTCGTCGATCTCGCCAGCGGCAAGCTCGTCTCGACTATCGATGTGCCTGGCGCCGTCTTCCTCAACGACGTGACGTCGGACAGGTCGGGCAAGGTCTATGTCACCGACATGCTGGCCGATGCCATCTACCGCATCGACGGCGACAAGCCCGAGCTGTTCATAAAGGACGCGATGCTGGCCTCGCCCAATGGAGTCTTCGCCGATGGCGGCCGGCTGATCGTGGCGTCCTGGGGCAAGGGCATCAAGCCCGACTTCAGCACCGCCGAGCCCGGCGGCCTGCTGTCGGTGGATATCGCCAGCAAAGCCGTCACGCCAATGCCCGGCGCGCAAAATTTCGCCGACCTCGACGGCGTCGTCGCCATCGGCGACAGCATCTACGCCACCGCCTACATGACCGGCACGCTCTATCGCTACAAGGATGGCGGCGCTCCGCAGGTTGTGGCGCAGTTCAAGCCGGGCAGCGCCGATATCGGCACCGATGGCACGCGAATCTTCGTGCCGCTGATGAACGAAGGCGATATCGCCGCGGAGACCTTCGACGGAACATCGCAATGATCGACCGCCGGCCGGTCCCCGGCCGGCGGCTACGCCTTCTCCGGGGCCAACTGCGCCCGCGCATCCCCGATCGAGGCAGCATAGGTCACCAGCGGGCGCTTGACGCCGTGGTTGATCAGCGTGCGCCGTATCTGCGGCGAGGCGCCTGAGATGATGAAGCGCACGCCGGCGCGCCTGGCCTTGTGGGCCGCGCCCTCGATGACATTGGCCGCGGTGGAATCGAAGAAAGGCACCGCCGAGCAATCGAGGATGAAGTTCTTGCGCTGGTCGGCGATACGGTCGAGCACGGTGCCGACCGTGGAGGCGGCGCCGAAGAAGAACGCGCCCGAGATGCGATAGACGACGGTCTCGGCGTCGGTCGCCTCGCTGGAATCATAGACGCTGGCGCTGTCAGCGACGTCGTCCTGCGCCAGCGACTGGTCCGCTTCGACCGCGATCGACTTGGCCATACGGTCGATGAACAGGATCGACCCCAGCGCGAAGCCGACGACAATGCCTTCGGTCAGGTCGCGGAAGACGACGATCAGGAAGGTCGCCATCAGCACCAGCGCATCGCCGCGCGAGGCGCGCAGCAGCGTGGCGAAGGCCTGCTTCTCGAACATGTTCCAGCACACCACCGCCAGCACGCCGGCAAGGGCGGCAAGCGGGATGTAGCTGGCCAGTGGTGCGGCCACCAGCATGAAGACCAGCAGGAACAGCGAGTGCAGCATGCCCGAAACCGGCCCATGCGCGCCGGCCCTCACATTGGTGGCAGTGCGGGCGATGGTGCCGGTGGTGCAGATGCCGCCGAACAGGGCAGACGCGATGTTGGCAAAGCCTTGCGCCACCAGCTCGCAATTGGAGCGGTGCCGCCGCCCCGTCATGCCGTCGGCGACCACTGCCGAGAGCAGCGATTCAATGGCGCCGAGCAGCGCAAAAGCCACCGCATCCGGCAGCACAGCGATAGCCTTGTCGAGGCTGAGCGCCGGCAGCGCCGGAAACGGCAGGCTGCGCGGAATGCCGCCATAGCGGGTGCCGATCGTTTCCGCCGGAAGCGAAAGCATCGCCACGACAAGCGAGGCCAGCCCGACGGCGATCAGCATGCCCGGCCAGCCGGGTCGCCAACGCTTCACGCCGACGATGGTGGCGATGGTCAGCACCGCCACCATCGTCGCCGAGATGTTGACCGTGCCGGCCGCCTGCCCGATCGCCATCAGTTTCGGCAGCAGCGGCCCGGGCTCGGGCCCGGCAAGCGTCAGCCCGAACAGTTCGACGATCTGGCCGGAGAAGATGATGATGGCGATGCCGGCGGTGAAGCCGACCGTCACCGGATAGGGGATGAATTTGATGTAGGTGCCGAGCCGGAGATAGCCGATGGCGAGCAGGAAGACGCCCGACATCATCGTTGCCAGCAGCAGCCCGTCGATGCCTTCGCGCTGCACCGTCGCTGCCACCAGCACGATGAAGGCGCCGGCCGGCCCACCGATCTGGAAGCGGCTGCCGCCGAGCGCCGAGACGATGAAGCCGCCGACAATGGCCGTGAACAGGCCGCGCTCCGGCGTTACGCCCGAAGCAATCGCGATCGCCATCGACAACGGCAACGCGACAATCGCGACAGTCAGCCCGGCCATGAAGTCGGCCTTGAATTGCGGCAGGCGGTAACCTTCGCGCCAGACCGTCACCAGTTTTGGTGTGAACAGCTCGGAAAATGTCGGCATTGCCGACTTCTGGGCCGACTTCTGGGCCGGTTGATGCACTGCTCGTCGGATCTGGTCCATGGACTGCCTTCCGCTTGCGTGAAGGCGGCGGGATCGTCGGCAGGACTGTCGGCGGTCGCCGTCGCGACTGTATGCCGGCTCAGCCTTGCGGGTTCGGCGGGGCGGCAGACTTGAGGCGCACGCCTCGGCCACCGCGCTCGCTGGTCTGGTTCTCGCCGATCAGTTCCACCCCGGCCTCGTCGAGTGCCTGGATGACCTTCATCAGCGTGTCGACCACGCCCCTGACCACGCCGTCGCTCGCTTCCATGCGCTGAATGGTCGGAAGCGAAACGCCGGCGCGCTCGGCGAGCGTCCTCTGATCGATGCCGGCCAGCGCCCTCGCGGCGCGCATCTGCGCGGCAGTGATCATCGGCCTGAGCCCCCGTCTGAGTCTGCGGTTTCTACGTATAATACAATCATGGTGATGTTTCAACCATCATAAAGCATATATGAGACATGATATTGCCTGTGGAGTCGGATGGGCGGGAAACCGGATAAGCATGCTACGCTCCCCGCCTTTGGTTCTCATTGGAGGGGAGATATCGGTTGAAGATTTTCAAGACCTTGATGACATCGGCAGCCTTGCTGTCGGCGGTTTTTCTGCTGGCGGGCTGCGGACACGGGCTGATCAACCGGCTGATTTGATGGTCGCTCCGGACTGTCAGTTTTCAGACTCGCTGTCACTATTCGCCACCGCATGCCGCCGCTGCAGCAGCCGCGCTGCCAGCCAGCACAGCATCGCCCAGGCGAAGCCGGCGCACCAGCCGGCGAGCACGTCGGAAGGCCAGTGGACGCCGAGATAGACGCGGCTGACGCCGACCAGCAGTGTCGTCAGAACCGCCAGGCAGAGCACGAAGATCTTCGTCGTACGTCCCGGCAGGAAGCGCGCCGCCAGCGAGCCGAGAGTCAAATAGGTCACCGCCGAGACCATGGCATGGCCGCTTGGAAACGACAGCGACGTCTCTGTGACGAGGTGCGAGACGAGGTCCGGGCGCGGCCGGTCGATCTCGGCTTTCAGCAAGGTCGACAGCAACTGCCCGCCGGCCACCGCCACCAGGATGAACAGCGCTGTGCCTGCCTTGCGGATCAGCACGAGATAGACGATCACCGCCGTGACGATCAGCGTCAGCACCGCCGAGCTGCCGAGGCTGGTGATGTCGCGCATCGCGCCTTGCAGCCAGAGCGGCCCGAGCGGAACGTCGGGATGGCCGGCCTGGCGGAAGGCGAGCAGGATCTCGGTATCGAAAGCATGCGGGGTGGTGTCGCGTGCCACCTCCATCAGCTCCTCGAACCCCCAAAGCCCGCCGGCGATGATCAGCCCGGCGAGCAGCACCGGAAATTCGATCCAGTTGGTGAGGGTGCGGAGGGTAGCCTTCATCGGTCTATAGCCGCCCCTGCAGATAGGGCCCGAGCGTGATCAGCGCCACCGCGGCGATGGCCAGCACAATGCCGGTCGCCTGCAAGGCGTTGACGCGTTCGCCGAAGAAGATCAACGCCACCGCATTGACCGCCACCAGCTGGATCACCGCCGACAGGCTGAACGACACCGACATGCCGAATTCGCGGACCAGCCGCAGCATCATCAGGTTGCCTGCCGTATAGAGCGCCAGCGTCAGCACGATCTTGCCGAGGCTCGGCGCCAGCCCCCATTGCTTGGCTGCGATTGCCGCCAGCAGGAAGATCACCGTCGAAATGACGAGCTGCGCCAGTCCCCAGAAACTCACTTTGTGCCTCGCTGCCGTTTGTGGCAGCCCTTGTTTCGCAAGCGTGCCGGGACGTCAAGCGAACTGCGGTGAGTGGCAGCAAGATCGCGGTGCGATTGCAACGTTCGGGCCGGATTCACTCAAATCCGGGCGTCTGCTCCACTCAAGCCTCGGGAAAGATTGGACATTTATTCTCAGCGCCCTAGGTCTTGTAGAGGAGGCTGCCATGCCGAAGTCTGTTTATGACCGTGGCCTGCTCAGGCCCAATGACATCGCCAAGCTGCAACGTGTGTTCGACGAGGCCTGCCGCAGGCGCGACGTGCATCCCGATTCGGCCGAGGCGCGGGAGATCGCGCTGAACGTGCTCGCGCTCCACAATGCCGGTATGGTCGAGGAGGATATGCTTATGGAAACCGTGGGTTTCCGCCGGTTGGAGCCGAAATCGGCGTGAAGCCATAAGGATGGCTCTTGCCTAGAGCGTTTCACCGTTTCACGGAAACGGCGAACCGCTCTATCTCTTTGTTTCTACGCAATTCCGGACGGAAAACCGCACACACTTTTCCTGGAATTGCTCTAGCCGGCGCGCTGCACGACGGCTACGTTCATCTCTGACCTCAGCTTAAAACCGATGGATTCGTACAATCCGATCGCGTTGGCATTGTTGGCATAGGCGTGCAGGTAGGGCACCTCGCCGCGCGCCGCGATGCGGTTGGACACGAACACCGACAGCAGCCGGCCGAGGCCGCCGCCGCGAAAGTCCGGATGCGAACAGACGCCGCTGAGTTCGCTGTAGCCGGGCTGCTTCATGCGCTCGCCGGCCATCGCCGCCAGCCTGCCATTGATCTTCACGCCCCAGAAATCGCCGAGGCTAAGCGCCTTGAGCGTGAACGGGCCCGGCTTGGTCAGCGACGCCAGAGCGAGCATCTCGGCCGCATCGTCCAGCGTGAGTTGCTGGACGCGCTCATCCGACACGGGGGGCAATGGCGACTCGGCAACCATCTGAACACCGAAGGCGGTCGTGGTTGCGGTCAGTTCCGGCGGCAGGACAATGGCGTCCGCCTGAAGCATGAACACGCTTTCACCTGCGGGAACGAGTCTTCCGAGCGCCTGCAGGCTCTCAGCGTCATCTGCGCCTGAAGCCGCGAAGGGGACGATCGAGGAGGGATAACGTCTGGCGAGCTTGTCGCCATAGGCAAAGATGCGATGCCGCGTGTCGAGCGCGCTCCAGACAGGACGGTCGAGGACATGGCTCATGGCGCGACGCCCTGTTTTACACGACGATCGAGCGGAGCTGCCGCCAGGCCGTCCTCGATGGCGGAGAGTTGTTCGAGAAGCGGCCCTGTCAGCCCTTTGCACAAATCGGCGACGGCATTCTCGATGCGCGGCCAGACATCCCGCTTCGCTCTGTCGACCAGACGTTGACCATTCTTGGTCAGCGAGACCATTCGCCGCCGCTGGTCGCCGTCCGACTGGATGACCTCGACCAGCCCCAGCTCGGCAAGCAGCGCCACGCTGCGCGTCACGCCCGGCTGGGTGATGCCGAGCGACTGCGCCAGCTCGCCGACAGGCAGCGGCCCGAGTCGATCAAGCGCGGCCAGCAGCGGGTACTGGCTCGACTGCACCGGCACCTCCAGACCATCGAGCATGCGCTGCGTGTCGGCCTGCAACTGCTCGCCGATGCGCTTCAGCCTGCTGCCGAGGGTGAGGTAGCCAAGAGATCGAATGATGTCTTCCATGGGTGAGTTTGCTCGCTTATTCATTACATGTTATATAACAAGGCAACGAACAACTTCAAGAGCTTGCTTTGGAGGTTGGCCGCAGTCCTCTCAGCTTCGTCATCCACGGGCGAAGCAGCCGCGCAGCGGCGTCGCGAAGACCCGAGGATCCATTCCGTGACCTTCGCCGTGGAGCGTTCGCGGAGCAGAATTCTGCACCGTAGCAACGCGTTGATGTCGCGGCATGGATCCTCGGGTCTGCGCCGCGTCGCTACCCTCCTTGCTCCGCCCGTGGATGACGAAGGGACGGGGCGCTTCGGCTAATCGCCGAGGTATGCGATCCCGTCGTGCGGATGCAGCAGCAATCTCGAGAGTGCGCTGTGTTTCTCTGTCCAGCGCTCGGCTACAACTCCCGTGCCATCTGCCTGGCAATCGCCTCAGCCTGCATACCCGCGCTATGAAAATAGCTGGTCAGGCTCGGGCGCATGCCGATGAACCATAGGCCGGGCTGGCCACTCGGGGTGCCGCCATTGGCTTTCGGCACGCCCTTGGCGTCGAGTACGCCGAGATCGCCCAGCATGGTTTCCAGCCCGGTGCGATAACCGGTCGCCGCTATCACCACGTCCGGCGAGATGACCGTGCCGTCGGTCAGCCGCACGGCCTGGCCTTCGAAGGCTGCCACCGGCGCCACCACCGAAATGCGGCCGGCCTTCAACGCGGCGACCGCGCCGTCGTCGACGGCAATCGCGATCTGCTCGACGCCGAGCCGGCTGGCGCCGCCTTTCGGCGCCGGCGGCAAGCCGAAACGGGTGAGGTCGCCGAACACCAGGCGTTGCGTCGCCGCGATCACCGCGTCGGCAATCCAAGTCGGCAGCATCGCCATGAAGCCGCCGAAGCGCGCGACGGCGACCTTGCCGATCCGCTTCGGCATCAGCGACGGACCCTGTCTGGCCGACAGCCACACGGCTTCTGTGTCGGCGCGAGCAAGATGGTTGAGCACGTCGAAGCCGGAATTTCCGGCGCCGACCACCAGCACTTTTTTGCCGGCATAGTCCTCCGCGGTGCCGAAATCGGCGGCGTGGACGAGCTTGCCGGCGAAAGTCGCCTTGCCCGGCCAGTCCGGAGTCCACGGCAAGCGATCACGACCTGTGGCAACGATGACGTGACGTGCGCTCAGCACGCCTTGGCCGGTATGAACGAGCCAGTGGCTGCCGCTGCGCTCGATCCTCTCGACGGCGGTACCGAATTCAACCCTTATGCCGCGGGTGCGGGCAAAATCCTTGAGATAGCCGACGATGACATCCTTGCTCGGAAAGGCGGCGGTGCGCGGCGGAAAGGCAAGGCCGGGCAGGGCCGAAAGGGCGCGATGCGTGTTGAGGGTCAGCTTCTCGTGCCGGCGCCGCCACGGCTCGGCGATCCGCTGTTCCTTGTCCAGCACGACGGCCGCCATGCCGCGTCGGCCAAGCGCGTCGGCGGCGGCCAGCCCCGCCGCGCCGGCGCCAATGACGATCACCGTCTCGTCGGGTCCTTTCGGCCCCGGGACGATAGGCATCGTTTCGCGTGTGGTTGCCGCCATTCGGTCGAGATTCCCTTTTAGCTGCGCCATGGGGACCCGTCCTATATGGCACAGCGGCCATATGATCGATAATGAGGTCGCGTCAATGCGACTGATTCGAGGCCTGGGGGGCAGGCCTCTGTTTATCATCGGCACGCGGAAGTTCGACCATGCCCTCCTTGCGTATCTTTCTCGACAGACTGCTGGAGGGCGCCGCAGCCAAGGTGCCGCGCCTGGATTTGACGCATGTCGAGCGGCTGGCGCTGGTCCGCCAGCACGGCGACTTCTCGCTGGCCTATTCGACCGCCGTGCAGCAAAAACTGTCCTATTTCGGCGACGCCGACGGCTATATCGCCTTCGGCACCAAGATGAAGCATCATTTCGCGCTCGGCGACCCGGTGGCTCATCCGCCCGGTCGGCCCGACTACATCAGGCGCTTCGTCGAAGCCGCCGACAGCCCGTGGTTCGTGCAGATCGGCGAGCCGACGGCGCGCGTGCTTTCCGGCCTCGGCTACCAGGTCAACCGTCTCGGCATCGATACGCGGCTGGAGCTTCCCGCGCACGACTTTTCCGGCAAGCGCAACGAAACCGTGCGCTATTCCGAACGCTGGCTCCTGAAGAAGGGGTTTTCCTTTGGCGAGGGAGCGGTCTATCTCGATGAGGTCCAGCGCCTGTCGCAGAACTGGCGGGCCGACCGCATCGTCAAGCGCTGGGAGATGGCGTTCCTCAACCGCCCCTTTGCCGATCATCTCGGCATCGATATGCGCCGTTTCGTGCTCTACAGCCCGGAAGGCGAACTCGTCGCCTTGCTCGATTTCGATCCGCTGTTCAAGGACGGCAAGGTGATCGGCTACACCACCTCGTTCAAGCGCAAGCACATCGATGCCTCGCCGCATGCCGAGATCGGCCTGACAAAATTCGCCGTCGACCGCTTTCGCAGCGAGGGTATTTCGGTCGTCACGCTCGGCCTGTCGCCGATGCTCCACGTCGGGACCAATGAATTTGCCGAATCGAGCTTCTGGCGTAACGCTTTCGAGCGCGCCTATGAATCGCCCTGGGTCAACCGCAGCAAGTTCAACCTTAAGGGCCAAGCGGCGTTCAAGCGCCGCTTCCATGGCGTCGAGGAGCCGACCTACATCGCCTTCCGCAAAGGCACGCTGTTCGAAATGCTCGGATTGCTGCGCCTGATCAAGGCGATCTAGCCCTTGGCCGAAGCCACGGTTCGTCAGTTGCGCAGCCGGTAGCCGGTCCGGAAGATCCAGCCGACAACGGCGATGCAGACCGCCAAGAACACCACCGTCATGCCGAGACTGACGCCGACCGAGACGTCGGACTTGCCATAAAAGCTCCAGCGGAAGCCGCTGATGAGATAGACGACCGGGTTGAACAGCGTCACGGTCCGCCAGACCTCGGGCAGCATGTTGATCGAGTAGAAGCTGCCGCCGAGGAAGGTCAGCGGCGTGATGATCAACAGCGGCACCAGCTGCAGCTGCTCGAAGCTTTTCGCCCAGATGCCGATGATGAAGCCGAACAGGCTGAAGGTCACCGCCGTCAGCACCAGGAAGGCGAGCATCCAGAACGGATGCTGGATGTGCAGCGGCACGAACAGCGAGGCCGTGGCCAGGATGATCAGGCCGAGGATGATCGACTTGGTCGCGGCGCCACCGACATAGGCGATGACGATCTCCAGATACGACACCGGCGCCGACAGAAGCTCGTAGATCGAGCCGACGAATTTCGGGAAATAGATGGCGAAGGAGGCGTTGGAGATCGACTGCGTCAACAGCGACAGCATGATCAGGCCGGGCACGATGAAGGCGCCGTAGCTGATGCCGTCGATCTCGGTGATGCGCGAGCCGATGGCCGAGCCGAAGACAACGAAATAGAGCGATGTCGAGATCACCGGCGAGACGATGCTCTGCAGCACGGTGCGGAACGCACGCGCCATCTCGACCCGGTAGATCGCCCAGACTGCACGCCAGTTCATGGTTCTTGCCTCAGCAGATTGACGAAGATCTCCTCGAGCGAAGAGTTCTGCGTGTCCATGTCGCGGAACTGGATGCCGGCGGCCTCAAGCTCGCGCAGCAGAGAGGCGACGCCGGGGCGTTCGCTCTGATTGTCATAGGTGTAGGTCAGCTGTCCGCCATCACCCGACAGTTCCAACGCATAGCGGGAGAAGGCGTCGGGAATGGCGGTGAGCGGCGTGCGCAGCTCCAGCACCAGCCGCTTACGGCCAAGCTTGCGCATCAGCTCCGCCTTGCCCTCGACCAGGATGATCTCGCCCTTGTTGATAACGCCGACGCGGTCGGCCATCGCCTCGGCCTCTTCGATGTAATGCGTGGTCAGAATGATGGTGACGCCGTCGTCGCGCAGCCGCCGCACCATCGCCCACATATCCTGGCGCAGCTCGACATCGACGCCGGCCGTCGGCTCGTCGAGGAACAGCACGCGCGGTTCGTGCGACAGCGCCTTGGCGATCATCAGCCGGCGCTTCATGCCGCCAGACAGCGTGATCGCCTTGGCGTCCTTCTTGTCCCACAGCGAGAGATCGCGCAGCACCTTCTCGACGAAGCCGGGGTTCGGCGCCTTGCCGAACAGGCCGCGGCTGTAATTGACCGTGGTCCATACGGTTTCGAAAGCGTCGATGGTTAGCTCCTGCGGCACCAGCCCGATCAGGCTGCGCGCGGCGCGGTAATCGCGATTGATGTCATGTCCGTCGACCGTGACCGTGCCCGACGAGCGGTTGACGATGCCGCAGACGATCGAGATCAACGTCGTCTTGCCGGCGCCGTTCGGCCCCAGCAGCGCGAAGATCTCGCCGCGTTCTATGTCGAGGTTGATTTCCTTCAGCGCCTTGAAGCCGGTGGCATAGGTCTTGGTGACCCCGGAAATGGAAATGATCGATGGCGAATTGGTGGAAGGCATGGGGCGGGAAACGACTGCTTGAAAGAGGCGGGGGATTATTATTGCGCTGAATGTCGGTTCGCGAACCCGGAAGTCAATGCCATTGCTGACAATTCTGGACAAACGTTCCCTTTTGGCCGTTTCGCCGGGGTAGCCGGGGCCGCTGACGGATTGGCCTCATCTGCTGCGACAACGCGCCCCGCGTGGCGCCACGCCGCTTTGACCGCACCGCATCGGCAGCCTATCCTGCGCCAAGAAACAGCAGCCGGAGCCCGCCATGGACCCGCTCATCCTGTCGCGAATGCAGTTCGGGGCGAACATTTCGTTCCACATCCTGTTTCCGACCATCACCATTGCGCTCGGCTGGGTGCTGCTGTTCTTCAAGCTCCGCTACAACGCCACCGGCGATTCCGCCTGGATGCGCGCCTATTTCACCTGGGTTAAGGTGTTCGCGCTGTCCTTCGCCATGGGTGTTGTCTCAGGCGTCACCATGAGCTTCCAGTTCGGCACCAACTGGCCGGGCTACATGGAAACGGTCGGCAACATTGCCGGGCCGCTGCTCGCCTACGAGATCCTCACCGCCTTCTTCCTCGAGGCGGCCTTCCTCGGCATCATGCTGTTCGGCTTCCGCCGGGTGTCGAACCGCGTCCATACGCTGGCCACCGTGCTGGTTGCCGGCGGCACCACGCTGTCCGCCTTCTGGATCATCGCGCTCAACTCCTGGATGCAGACGCCGGCCGGCTTCGAGATGATCGACGGCAAGGCGCATCCCGTCGACTGGTGGGCGATCGTCTTCAACCCGTCCATGCCTTATCGACTGACGCACATGCTGCTCGCCTCAGGGCTCACCGTCTCGTTCCTGATCGCCGGCCTGTCGGCGCTGCGCTACCTCAGCGGCGACCGTTCGGAATCGATGTGGAAGGCGTTGCGCACCGGCGTCTTCACCGCCGCCATCCTCATCCCGATCCAGATCTTTGCCGGCGACCAGCACGGGCTCAACACGCTGGAGCACCAGCCGCAGAAGATCGCCGCCATGGAGGCCAATTGGAACACCGGCCCCAACGTGCCGCTGGTGCTGTTTGCCTGGCCGGATGAGGCGGCGAAGGAAAACAGGTTCGAGGTCGCCATTCCCGATGGCGCCAGCGTGGTGCTGCGGCACTCCACCAGCGGCATCGTCCCGGGGCTGAACGACTATCCCGGCCTGCACCCGCCGGTCCTCCCGTTGTTCTGGGGCTTTCGCATCATGGTCGGCACCGGCATTTTGATGCTCATCGTCTCATGGTCGGCGACCTTCTTCCTCAAGCGCCGCCACAGCCTGCCGAAGCCGCTGGCCATGCTGATGGTGCCGATGTCGCTGTCGGGCTGGCTGGCGACGCTTGCCGGCTGGTACACGACCGAAATCGGCCGCCAGCCCTGGCTGGTCACCGGCGTGCTGAAGACGGCGGATGCCGTCGGCCCGGTCGCCGGCAGCCATGTCGCGCTGACTTTGGCGATCTATCTCATCCTCTATGTGCTTTTGCTGATCGCCTATCTCGGCGTGCTGGTGCACCTGGCGCTGAAGGCGGCCAAGGACGGCGACACCTCGCCGCTGCCGGGCGTGATGAAGACGGCGATGTCGCAGCCGGCTGCAGGAGAGTGAGACGATGACCTTCGACTGGCCAACCGCGCTCCCCCTCATCTTCGCCGGCCTGATGGGCCTCGCCATCCTGATCTATGTCATCCTCGACGGTTTCGATCTCGGCATCGGCATCCTGTTCTCGGTGGCCGAAGATGCCGAGCAGGACACGATGATCGCGGCCATCGGCCCGTTCTGGGACGCCAACGAGACCTGGCTGGTGCTGGCCGTCGGCCTGCTGCTGGTTGCCTTCCCGATGGCGCATGGCGTCATCCTCACCGCGCTCTATTTGCCGGTTTTCGTGCTTCTGGTCGGGCTCATCCTGCGCGGCGTCGCCTTCGATTTCCGCGCCAAGGTGCCGTCTGGCAAGAAGCACCGCTGGAACCGCATCTTCTTCCTCGGCTCCATCATCGCTTCGCTGTCGCAAGGCTATATGCTGGGCGTCTATGTGCTTGGCCTCGATGTCGGCCTGGGCGGCATCGCGTTCGGCGCGCTGGTGGCGCTCTGCCTATCAGCCGCCTATGCCGCGATGGGCGCGGCCTGGGTGATCTACAAGACCGAAGGCGAATTGCAAAAGAAGGCGGTGGCCTGGCTGCGCACCGCCCTGGTGCTGACCGCGCTCGGCATGGCTGCGGTGTCGCTGGCCACACCCTTCGCCAGCCCGCGCATTTTCGCCAAATGGTTCGTCTGGCCCGAAATGCTCTATCTGTCGCCGCTGCCGATCCTGTCGGCGCTGCTGTTTTTGTGGCTGTGGCGGCAGACCTTCCATCTGCCCAAGCCCGACGACCGCCATGCGCTCCGGCCGTTCCTGACGCTCGCCGCCATCTTCGCGCTCGGCTTCGCCGGCCTGGCGTGGTCGTTCTACCCCTTCGTGGTGCCCGACAGGCTGACCATCTGGCAGGCAGCGTCAGCGACGGAAAGCCTCGCCATCATCCTAGCCGGCACGGTGGTCGTGCTGCCGGTGATCATCTTCTACTCGTTCTATGCGTATCGGGTGTTCGGCGGCAAGGCGACGGATTTGACGTATGATTGAGGGGGGCTGATCTCCCCCCTTGAGGCAGGGGAATCGCATATGGCGATTTTGGGCTTGAAGTTGGCTTGAGAAGAGATTCTTTGGGAAGGCAGTCTTAGCGAAGGAGCGACTGCCATTTCCAGCCTTGAGAGCTATTTCGGCGCGGTGCCAGATCCGCGTGCGGCCAACGCCACGCACCGGCTAGGCGATCTGATCGTGATGATGATCGCCGCAAGCCTGTGTGGCGCAACCAACGCGACGGAGTTTTCGCTGTTCGCG
>NZ_JBFUER010000012.1:0-50340 GCF_056403855.1 Mesorhizobium sp. P2_E7
CGCGAACAGCGAAAACTCCGTCGCGTTGGTTGCGCCACACAGGCTTGCGGCGATCATCATCACGATCAGATCGCCTAGCCGGTGCGTGGCGTTGGCCGCACGCGGATCTGGCACCGCGCCGAAATAGCTCTCAAGGCTGGAAATGGCAGTCGCTCCTTCGCTAAGACTGCCTTCCCAAAGAATCTCTTCTCAAGCCAACTTCAAGCCCAAAATCGCCATATGCGATTCCCCTGCCTCAAGGGGGGAGATTACTCGCCGGGATGTTTCGCTGGCTCGGAGTGCATGCGCCTCACCCGACGCACGCCCCACCAGACCAGCAGGATGGCGACCGGCACGGCGGCGGCAGTGACGACTTCAGGCGCAAAGGCATGGCCGAAGATCGAGGCGCCCTTGGCGAGATAGGAGATCAGGCCGACGACATAGTAGGAGACGGCGGCGACGGAGAGACCTTCGACCGTCTGCTGCAGGCGCAGTTGGAGGCGGGCGCGATTGTTCATCGAGGCCAGCAGGTCGCGGTTCTGCTTTTCGACCTCGACATCCACCCAGGTGCGCAGCAGCGTGGTGGCGCGGGTCAGTTTGCGCGACAGGTTGGCCTGGCGCTCCTCGACCGAACGGCAGGTGCGCATGGCGGGTGCGACGCGCCGCTGCAGGAAGCCACCCCAGGTGTCGTAGCCGGGCACCGCCTCCTCCTCCAGCGCTTCCAGCCGCTCGACGACGATGCCGTCATAGGCGCGGCTGGCGCCGAAGCGATAGAGGCTGGAGGCGGCATCGGCCTCAAGTTCGGCGGCAAGCTCGGTCAAATCGGCGAGCAGCGTCTGGCTGTCGCGGGTTTCAGTGACCTTCATTTCCAGCGTGGTCTGCGCCAGGCGGTCCTCGATGCGGCGGGCGCGGCCGGACAGCGTCAGCGCCAGCGGCAGGCCGAGCATGGCAAGCGTCCGATAGGTCTCGATGTCGATCAGCCGCTGTGACAGGGCGCCGGTGCGCGCCGGCGTCAGGCCGCGGTCGAGCACCAGGATGCGGGTCAGGCCGTCGCCATCCTGGCGAAAGTCGGTGATGATGGCCGCATTGCCGCGCTCGACCAGCGAATAGCACAGGCTCGTCGGGTCAAAGGCCGCGATCAGCTTCTCGCTCGCCTGCGTCCATTTGCGGATTTCGAGCCGGATGCCGGAGATGACGGTTCCCGGCGGCGAAAAGCCGTTGCCGAAGGGCGAGTCTTCCTGCGCCCTGCTGCTTTCGGCAAGCGGCCCTTCCCACAGATAGGTCGAGAATTCGGTATGCCGCTCCCAGCGCAGCGTGCCCTTGCCCCATTTCATGGCATGATGGCGGGCGTGACGGTCGGGCGCGGCGATGCCGAGGCGCCGCGACAGTTCGGAGAGCACGGCCATGTCGACGCCGGAGCCACCTTCGGTCATGAAGGCGAGCTGCACCAGCACGCGCGGCTTGTCGATCAGCGGATGCGGCCGGGCATGGACCTCGCCAAGCGCGCCGGGCCGTCCCTCATGCGCGGGAAAGCCCATCACGCTGCCTTGGGCGCGCGGCTGGAATTCGAGATTGGACGTCTCGTCCGACACGGCTGGTCCCCCTGTTCTCGACCCTTCGTGTTGTCGCGCCGTCTTGGGACATCAGAAGAGGCGCGTAAACAGCAAAGTTTAGCCGAAGCGATTTCGCCGGCGCGGCACGGGAAGCGACCATGTCGGGCGAATTGGATAAATAATTTGACCAGTTGGCGACAGCGGCTTTAATCTGCGCCATAGAAGCAGAGCATGATGTCGTCCGAAAACCGCTTCACACTTTTCGGCATCATGCTCCAGGCAGAATTTCCCAGGCGCCCCGTTGAGCGATATTTTTTCCAGGATCGAGCATTCTCGCACCGCCGACGAGGTGGTGCAGCAGATCGAAAGCCTGATCCTCGAAGGCGTGCTGCGCACCGGCGACCGGCTGCCGGGCGAACGCGAACTGGCGCGCCAGTTCGACGTGTCGCGGCCGATCCTGCGCGACGCACTGAAGGCGCTGGAAGGACGCGGGCTTTTGACCACCAAGGCCGGTGGCGGCACCCATGTCGCCGATGTCATCGGCCAATTGTTCACCAGGCCGGTGACCGACCTCATCTCGATGCACCGCAAGGCGGTGACCGACTATCTGGAATACCGCCGCGAAATCGAAGGCGTGGCGGCCGAATATGCGGCGCGGCGTGCGACAGCGGACGACATTGCGCTGCTCGACCGCATCATGGCGCGCATGGACGAGGCGCATCGCACCGGCGATTTCGACGACGAGGCGGAGATCGACGTCGAGTTCCACCACGCGGTCTGCGAATGCGCGCACAACATCATCCTGCTGCACACTTTGCGCTCCTGCTACCGGTTGCTGTCGGAAGGCGTGTTCCAGAACCGGCTGCTGGTGTTCACCGTGCCCGGCGCGCGCGAGGCGCTGCTGGCCCAGCACCGCACGATCTACAAAGCGGTGAAGGCCGGCGATCCCTCAGCTGCCCGCCAGGCGGCGATGGACCACATCTCCTATGTCGAGCGCTCGATGCTCGAGGCCGAGCGCAGCGGCGACTGGCAGCGCGTGTCGCGGCTCAGGCTCAAGCAACGCTCCGACGCCGGCGACGGCATGAAGACAACAGGTTAGGAACCACCATGAGCGACATCCTCACCATTGCAGACCTCAAGGATCTGGCGCGCCGGCGGGTGCCGAAAATGTTCTTCGACTATGCCGATTCCGGTGCCTGGACGGAAAGCACCTACCGCGCCAATGAAGAAGACTTTCAGAAGATAAAATTCCGCCAGCGCGTGCTGGTCGACATGAGCAACCGTTCGCTGGAATCGACCATGATCGGGCAGACAGTGGCGATGCCGGTGGCGCTTGCCCCGACAGGGCTGACCGGCATGCAGCATGCCGATGGCGAGATGCTGGCGGCGCAGGCGGCGGAAGAATTCGGCGTGCCGTTCACGCTGTCGACGATGAGCATCTGCTCGATTGAGGATGTCGCCTCGGTGACCAAAAAGCCGTTCTGGTTCCAGCTCTATGTGCTGCGCGACAAGGATTTCGTGCTCAACCTGATCGACCGGGCGAAGGCGGCGAAATGCTCGGCGCTGGTGCTGACGCTCGACCTGCAGATCCTGGGACAGCGCCACAAGGACATCCGCAACGGTCTGTCGGCGCCGCCCAAGATGACGCTGGCCAACATTGCCAACATCGCCATGCGGCCGCGCTGGCTGATGGGCATTGCGGCTACCCCGCGCCGCACCTTCCGCAACATTGTCGGCCACGCGAAGGGCGTCGGAGATGTCTCCTCGCTGGGGTCGTGGACGAACGAACAGTTCGACCCGCAGCTGTCGTGGAAGGATGTCGCCTGGATCAAGGAGCGCTGGGGCGGCAAGCTGATCCTGAAAGGCATTCTCGACAAGGAGGACGCGCTGATGGCGGTCAAGACCGGCGCCGACGCGATTGTCGTGTCCAACCATGGCGGGCGCCAGCTCGACGGGGCGTCGTCGTCGATCATGGCGCTGGAAGAAATCGCCGATGCCGTCGGCGACAGGATCGAGGTGCATATGGATGGTGGCATCCGTTCGGGCCAGGATGTGCTCAAGGCGCTGTGCCTCGGCGCCAAGGGCACTTATATCGGCCGGCCGTTCCTCTACGGTCTCGGCGCCATGGGCAAGGAAGGGGTCACCCTGGCGCTGGAGATCATCCGCAAGGAGATGGACATCACGCTGGCGCTGTGCGGCAAACGCCTGGTGACCGACATGGGCAAGGATCAGTTGCGGCGCTAGGACCTTGTTCACCGATTGGTCCTAGCCTCGCTGGATCACGGAGACGACGCCAGCCTTGACCGAGACCGGTATCCATTACCTTGACGCGCGCGCCCCGGACGGCATGCGTCTCTACGCGATCGGCGACGTGCATGGCCGGCTCGACCTGCTCGAAGCCATGCACCGCCGCATCGAGAGCGAGCTTGAATACAAGCCGACCAGCGACTGGCGCGTCATCCACCTCGGCGACTATGTCGACCGCGGCCTCGAGTCCAAAGGCGTCCTCGATTTCCTGATCGCGGCGCAAAAACGCGATCCACGGCATCTGATGCTCGCCGGCAACCACGATATCGGCTTCCTCGATTTTCTCGACGAACCCGACCCGGACGGGCTGTTCATGCGCTATGGCGGCGTGCAGACGGCACGATCCTATGGCGTTGATCTGATTGGAGATATCAGCTGGTTCGGCAAGGCAGAAACGGTGCGGCGGGGACACGCCGCGCTGGTCAAGGCCGTGCCGCAGGCCCATGTCGACTTCCTGCGGTCGCTGACGTTTTCAATAAGCTTCGGTGATTTCTTCTTCTGCCATGCCGGCATCAGGCCGGATGTGCCGCTGGAGAGCCAGAACCCGCAGGACCTGATCTGGATACGCGACGTCTTCCACAACCACCCGGGGCTTTACCCGAAGGTGGTCGTGCACGGCCACACCCCCGTGCCAGAGGCCGAGGTGATGCCCAACCGCGTCAATGTCGACACGCTCGCCTGGCAGTCAGGCATGCTCAGCGCGCTCGCCGTAGACGGCGCGGACAAGCGTATCCTGACTGTGGAAGGAAAGGCGTTTTAGCGAAGCGCGGCGGTGACGCCGTAGCCGTCGACGGCCTGATGGTTGTTGGCTGCATCGGCGGAATAAATGCCGAGACCGCACAGCACGATGGCAGAGAGCATGACAAAGGACAGAAGCGCTGCTTTCACGGACGTCATCTCTAGTTGAACTTCCTGCATCTGGGCACGAGGCGGTTACCAATGCGTTGAAACGGAGAATTCGTCTCAAAGTTTCGACGATTTCGCGCTTGTAGGTCGATTCTGTATCGGCGGTGTGTCGCGCGGAGCACACAGAAGGTTCATCGCGGTTGCATTGCCGATGCAGAGCGCGCGCCTTGTAGGATAGCGTTCGGCCACAAACCAAGGATGAAAGACGTTGTCCCCGGCGGATTCCCCGCCGCGTGCCAATTATGCAACGGCCGCGCCCGCTGGGCTCAGATCGTCGCCACCCAGGCGCGGGCAATGGCGAGGCCGGCGGCATCGGCGTCCGCTCCGTTGCGAGCCATTTCGCCATCGAGCCGGTCGTGCCAGTCGGGATGGCGCTCGGCAATGAGCGGTGCGAAGGATGTGCTCCAGTCCTTCACCATCGGCCGGTCGGCTTCGAAGTGGAACTGGAAGCCGTAGACAGCGCGGCCGATGCGAAACGCCTGGTTCTCGGCAATTTCGCTACCGGCAAGCCGCACCGCATTTGCAGGCAGCGCGAAGGTGTCGTCGTGCCATTCGAAGATGGGGAAATCCTGGGGGAGCGCACCAAGCACCGGATCGGCCTTGGCCTCCGGTGTCAGCGACACCTTGTGCCAGCCGAATTCCGTGGCGCCGCCGACCTGGTTCTTACCGCCGAAGGTCCGCGCAACCAACTGGCTGCCGAGGCAGATGCCGAGCACCGAGCGGTCCTTGGCGGCGAAATCGCGGGTCAGGTCGAGCAACGCCGGGAAATAGGGATAGTCATCGTCGGCCAGCGCGTTCTGGCCGCCGCCAAGCACCACCATGGCATCGTGTCCGGTGGCGTCCTCCGGCAGCGGATCGCCCTTGTAGGGCCGGCGCAGGTCGAGATCGGCGCCGGCTTCGGCTAGTGCCGCGCCGACCTGGCCAAGGCCGGTATTGTCGTAGTTCTGGACTACCAGCACCCGCATCGAAAAAACCCTGCTGACATGAAATGACGCGACGAGCGATATCATGTCGCCAGCATCGCAGCCAAGATACGCATTCGGGAGAGAGCTATGCCACTGCAAAACCGGGTCGATCCGTTCGGCGCTATCCATGCGGTATCCGAGCGCGGCCTGTTTACCGGCAATCGCGGCATCATCCACGACCCGGAAACGAAGACTTTGCTGAAAAAGCACTGGGCCTTGCCGGCCTGGATCATCTGCGTGTGCCAGTTCCGCAATGTGCGGCGCGAGCCGATGGGCCGCAATCGGCCGGGTGGCAAGGCCGGCTGGACCGAGCTATTCTTCCTCGACGAGGTGACGGCGCTGGCGGCCGGGCACCGGCCCTGTTTCTACTGCCGGCGTGAGCGCGCCACGGATTTTGTCGGCCGCTTTGGCAAAGCCCTCGGCGTAGCCGAGCCGCGCGCACCGATGGTCGACAAGAAGTTGCACAAGGAGCGGCTGGCTTCTGGTGGAAAGCCACTTGATATCACCGTCGACGAGCTTGCCGGCTTGCCCGACGGGGCAATGATCGCCGATGGCGGCACCGCCTATGCGCTGCGCGGCGGCAAGGCACTGCCCTGGTCGTTCGCCGGTTATGGCGATCCGGCCGCCTTCGACAGCCTTGCCGGGCGGCCATTGCTCCTGCTGACACCGGCGACAACCGTTTCGGTGCTGCGGCAGGGCTTTGAGCCGGTATGGCATCCTTCGGCCAAGGCTTGACGCCAGACACCGCCTCGCCCATTCCTCGGCGATGCGCGCCAATTACAAGATGCAACGGCTTTTCGTGCCGGACGATCTCGCAGCCGACATCGAATTCGATGCCGGCCAGCAGCAGAGCCATTATTTGATGCATGTGCTGCGACTTGGCGAAGGCGCCGAAATCCTGGTGTTCAACGGCCGCGACGGCGAGTGGTCGGCGGCGATTGCCACCAAGTCGAAGAAGGCGGTGCGGCTGAAGGTGCTGGTGCTGCAGCGGCCACAACCGCCGCTGCCTGATCTCGTCTATTGTTTCGCACTGCTGAAGCAGGGGCGCCTCGACTATCTCGTGCAGAAGGCAGTGGAGATGGGCGCCGGCATCCTGCAACCGGTGATCACCCAGCACACGCAGGTGGCAAAACCCTCCATCGACCGGCTGCGCGCCAATGTCGTCGAGGCGGCCGAACAATGCGGCATCCTGGCGGTGCCGGAAGTACGTGAGGCCGAAAAGTTCGAGCGCCTGCTCTCCGGCTGGGACAAGGAACGGCGACTGATCTTCTGCGACGAGGACGCCTCGACCAACAATCCGCTGCCGGCACTGCAGGCTGTGCCGGAGAAGAAGCTGGCGCTGCTGGTCGGGCCTGAGGGCGGCTTCTCCGATGAGGAGCGCAAGATGCTGCGGGCGCTCCCCTTCGTCACCGCCATCCCGCTCGGCCCACGCATCCTGCGCGCCGACACAGCAGCGGTCGCCGCGTTTGCTGTGATGCAAGCAACCATCGGAGACTGGTGAGACGTCGGCTATTGCAAGAGACAGGCGGGGCGGTAACGTTCAATTCCTGTTGACCTGTGGCTCAGGATTTTTTGCTTGATCGACTACTGACATTTCGTCCATCTAGCGCCGGCGGTCTTTCGAGAACCGCAGAGGGGGCCCAAATGGCGCGCGACACTACGGATTTCCGGCCGATCGAAGGCATCGACGAACTCGTCGAGCATCTGGCTGAAGGCAACAAGCCGCGCGACAAGTGGCGGATCGGCACCGAGCACGAGAAGTTCCCGTTCTATGTCGATGGCAACGCGCCAGTGCCCTATGGCGGCGAGCGCGGCATCCGCGCCATCCTCGAAGGCATGCAGCACAAGCTCGGCTGGGATCCGATCATCGACGACGGCCGCATCATCGGCCTGGTCGAGCCGACCGGCCAGGGCGCCATCTCGCTGGAACCGGGCGGCCAGTTCGAGCTCTCCGGCGCGCCGCTGGAGTCGATCCACCAGACCTGCCGCGAGGGCAATGCGCATCTGGCGCAGGTGCGCGAGATCGCCGAGCCGATGGGCATCCGCTTCCTCGGCCTCGGCGGCAGCCCGAAATGGTCGCTGGCCGAGACGCCGAAAATGCCGAAATCGCGCTACGAGATCATGACCCGCTACATGCCCAAGGTCGGCACCAAGGGTCTCGACATGATGTATCGCACCTGCACCATCCAGGTGAACCTCGACTTCGAAAGCGAAGCCGACATGCGCCGCAAGATGCAGGTGTCGTTGAAGCTGCAGCCGCTGTCGACGGCGCTGTTTGCCAATTCGCCCTTCACCGACAGCCGGCCGAATGGGCTGCAGAGCTGGCGCGGCGACATCTGGCGCGACACCGACAACCAGCGTTCGGGCCTGCTCGAATTCTGCTTCTCGCCCGAATTCGGCTTTGCCGACTACGTCGAATGGGCGCTCGACGTGCCAATGTATTTCGTCATTCGCGACGGCCACTATCATGACATGACGCACATCACCTTCCGCCAGTTCATGGCCGGTGCCGCGCGCAATGAGGTGCCGGACGGGCTGCCGACGATGGGCGACTGGGCGAACCATCTGTCGACGCTGTTTCCGGATGTGCGGCTGAAGCGCTTCCTTGAAATGCGCGGCGCCGATGGCGGACCGTGGCGGCGCATCTGCGCGCTGCCGGCCTTCTGGGTCGGACTGCTTTACGATGAGGCCGCTCTCGACGCCGCCGAGGCGCTGACCGCGAGCTGGACCTATGAAGAGACGCTGGCGATGCGCAATGCAGTGCCGGAACAAGGCATTTCGGCGCCCTTCCGCAACACGACGCTGCGCGACATCGCCCGCGACGTGCTGGTCATTTCGCGCATGGGGTTGAAGAACCGCGGCAAGAAAAACCGCGACGGCTATGACGAGACCTCGTTCCTCAATACGCTCGACGAAGTCGTGGCGCGGGGCACCACCAGTGCTGAGGAAATGCTGTCGGCCTACCACACGCGCTGGGGTGGTTCGATCGAGCCGGTGTTCATGGAATATGCGTATTAACGGCGCGGCTTGAGCGGCGGCAAAAGCCGCTTCAATCGAACATCGAAACGAACTAGGCTCTCCCTCGAGGATTTCCCGGAGGAGAACCCTATGCCTACCTTGTTCGACATATTGGCGCAGGCCCAGAACGGCAACGGGATGCAGGCGCTTGCCCAGCAATACGGGCTTTCGATGCAGCAGACGCAGGCTGCGGTCGCCGCACTGCTGCCGGCCTTTTCGCAAGGGTTGCAGCGCAACACGGCCGACCCCTACGGGCTCGGCGCCTTCATGACGGCGATGGCAAGTGGCCAGCACGCCAAATATTTCGAGGACGCGACCAGGGCTTTCTCGCCGCAAGGCGTCAATGAGGGCAATGACATTCTGGGGCATCTGTTCGGCTCCAAGGAGCTATCGCGCGCCGTGGCCAGCCAGGCGGCGCAGGCGACCGGCGTCAGCCAGCAGATCCTGCAGCAGATGCTGCCGGCCATCGCCTCGATGGTGATGGGCGGACTGTTCAAGCAAACGACAAACCAGATGCAGGCCGCCGGCGGCTTCGGCGGCAGCAACAATCCGCTCGGCGACATCATCGGAGAGATGATGCGGCAAGCCGGCGGCGGCGCACAGCCGGCGCCGCAGCAGGCACCCAATCCGTACGGCGAGAACCCGCTCGGCAAAGTGCTGCAGGACATGTTCGGCGGCGGCGCGCAACAGCCGCAAAGCCAGCAGCAGGCGCCCAACCCCTATGGCGACAATCCACTCGGCAAGGTGTTGCAGGACATGTTCGGCGGCGGCGCGACGCAACAGCCGCAGGGCCGGGCGCAGCCGCAACAGTCGCAGAGCCCTTACGGCGACAACCCGCTGGGCAAGATTTTCGAAGAGATGCTGCGGCAAGGTGGTGGCGGCGGCTTCGGCCTGCCCGGTGGACAGCCGGCGCCGCAGCAGCCGCAAGCACCCCAGCCGCAGCAGGCGCCACAGCAGCGCCAGGCGCCGCAACCGCAGACCAATCCAAGCGGCAGGCCACGCAACCCGTTCGACGATATTTTCGGCAAGATGTTCGAGACTGGCGCCCAGCAGCGCGACGAGTATCAGAAGGGCGTGGAAACGATCTTCGATCAGTTCAAGCGGGACATGGACCGGCGGTAGGCCTGTCGCTGACCGTCGAGACTTCGTCATCCTAGGGCGAAGCAAGGTGCGAAGCGACGCGGCGCAGACCTTAGGATGACGACGGAGCCCTAAAAGAAAAGCCCGGTCCTGGAGGAGGACCGGGCAATATGCAGGCTGGCCGGCGGGGATCCGGCAGGGAGTGGGGAAGCCTGCGATAGTTCTTGGTTGCCGCAAGCCGATAAAAGGTTCACGGCAGCCGAAACACGGCGCCTGATATCACGCTACCTTACGGGCGAGATCTTCGATCGTGTCCGCACGATCGCTCGCGATCGCACGCAGCTTCACGGTCGGATCGCCGCCAAACGGCACATCTATGGCGACATGGAGGTCGGCGCGCGTCAGGCCGATATCGGCGAGTTCGGCGTCCGACATCTCGCCGAGGCGATAGAAGGCGCGGCGATTTTTCCAGGCCTGGAAGGCGTTGAGAAGCGCGTTGCCCACGCGCGTCGCAACGGCCGGACGCGAGGTGATGCGCGAGGTCTCGGTGGCGAAATCGATCGTGGTCATGTCAGTCTCCTTCGGAGTCGAGCGGACGAAGCCGGGCAAACGGTGCCTGGGAAGAGCGCCGTTCCGGTCTCGATTCACTTAAAGTGGTGCATGTCGTTGCCCCAAAACCGGGGCCCACTTTTGGGCGACATGCAGTGGCTTCATGTGGATGTCAGGGAATTTGCCACGACGCGATTGATTAATCCAACGAATGTTTCTAATCTTTAGCATCAACGCTAGTGATGGATTGGACCCGATGAAAGCGCCACTCGATCTCGACCAGTTGCAGACCTTCATCTCGATTGCCGATACCGGCAGCTTCACCCGCGCCGCTGAGGAAGTGCTTCGAACCCAGTCGGCAGTGTCGATGCAGATGCGCCGGCTGGAAGAGCGGATCGGCAAGCCGCTGTTCGAAAAGGACGGCCGCACCAACAGGCTGACCGAGGAAGGCGACAAGCTGCTGTCCTATGCGCGGCGCCTGCTCTATCTCAACCGCGAGACGCTGGCCGCCTTCGACGACCGGCGGCTCGAAGGCACCATCCGCATCGGCACGCCCGACGATTATGCCGACCGCTTCCTGCCCGAGATCATGGCGCGCTTCACACGCTCCAACCCGCGCGTCGAGCTCACCGTCATCTGCGAGCCGACACCGGGCCTGGTCGAGCATATCAAGCGCGGCAACCTCGATCTGGCGCTGGTGACGCACAACGATACACGCGGCCAGTCGGAAGTGGTGCGGCGCGAACCGCTTCTGTGGGTGACCTCGGCCAACCATGCCACGCATGAACAGGAAGTGCTGCCGATGGCCTTCGGCCGGCCGAACTGCATCTGGCGGCGCGCCGCCGTCGATGTGCTCGACCGGCAGAACCGCGACTATCGCATCCTGTTCACCAGCTTCTCGGCCACCGTCATCACCGCGGCGGTGCTGTCGGGCCTGGCGATCTCCGTGCTGCCGGAATGCGCGCTACGCCCCGGCATGCGGGTGCTGGGCGAAGCCGACGGCTTCGGCGCCCTGCCCGACTGCCGCATTGGCATCATGCGCGGCCAGACCTCGCGGCCTGAAATCGTCGATGCGCTGGCGCGGCATATCTCGGAAAGCCTCGACAACATTTCCGTGCCGCTCGGCGAAGAGACGGGAAGCTTCGATTTCGCGGCACTTGCCTTCGCCAAGATGAAGCGGAGCAAGCCGAACCAGATTCTGCCGGGCTGGTAGGGACGATCAGGCCGAAGCGGCCTCCTCTGTCGTTGCGTTGGCCGACGACAGGCCGGGCAGCGCCAGCAATTGCGCCGGCTCCAGCGGCGGCGACAGGAGATAGCCCTGCAGCTGCTGGCAACCCATGGCGACCAGCAGCCCCTTCTGCGCTTCGGTCTCGACACCTTCGGCGGTGACCTCGACCTCGAGGGCGCCGGCAAGATCAATCAGCGCCTTGACGATGGCGCACGAATTGCCGTCGCCATCGAGAAGCCGCACGAAGGAGCGGTCGATCTTGAGCTTGTCGATGGCATGGCGGCGCAGATAGCTCAGCGACGAATAGCCGGTGCCGAAATCGTCGAGCACGATGCCGACGCCCGACCGGCGCAGGTTGGCGAGCGTCGTTCTGGCCGCGTCGCTATTTTCCAAAAGCACGTTTTCGGTGATCTCGAGCTGCAGACGCTCCGGCGCCAGTCCGGTCTCGGCGAGGATCGAGGCAACCTCTTCGGCAAAGCCGGCGTCGCGCAATTGAAGCGGCGACACGTTGACGGCGAGCCAGGGCAATTCGGTGCGGACGGCGAAGCGGCAGGCTTCCAGCAGCACCCATGCGCCGAGCTGTCCGATCATGCCGCGTTCCTCGGCGATGGCGATAAACTGCGCCGCCGGCAATGCGCCATGAACGTCGTGTGCCCAGCGGATCAGCGCCTCCGCGCCGACAATGGTCCTGCCGTTGCTGGCAAAGACCGGCTGGTAGGCGAGCTTGATGCCGGTGCCGCCGTTCAGCGCATTGCGCAGCTCGCTCTCGACCTTGCGCTTGCGCAGCAAAAGGTCGTCCATGTCGCCGGCGAAGACCTGGTAACGTCCGCGGCCATTCCTCTTGGCTTCGTAGAGTGCGATGTCGGCCTTGCGCAGCAGGTCGTCGGCATCGGCATCTGGCCCCGTCGACAAGGCAATGCCGATGCTGGCGCCGACAAAGACCTGATCGTCCATCAGTTTGAACGGCTCCTGCAATTTTTGCAGCACCCGCTCCGAAATGTCTTCTGCGCTCCTGATGTCGCGGACATCGAGCAGGATCACAGCAAATTCGTCGCCGCCCAGCCTTGCCACCGTGTCGACGTCGCGAACCGTATGCTGCAGCCTGGCGGCGGTCTGGCGCACGAGCTCGTCGCCGGCCGGATGGCCGAGCGTGTCGTTGACATGCTTGAAACGATCGAGGTCGAGGTAAAGCAGCGCCACCTTGCCGGCATCGGTGCCTGAGCTGAGCAAGGCACGCCGCAGCCGGTCCTCGAACAGTGCCCGATTGGGCAGGCCGGTAAGCATGTCGTGGAAGGCGAGATATTGCGCCTGGTCCTGGCTGGTTTGCAGCGCCCATGATGCACGGCGCAGACGCCGGAGCAGGAAGGCGAGCACGCTTGCCGCGAGCAGCAGGCCGATGATCAAGGCCGGGGCCGCCTTGCGTACCAGCGTCAGGCCTGGGCGCTCCTGGTCCCAGCCGATATAGCCGAGGATGACGCCGCGCGAATCGAGCAGCGGAATGGCGGCAGAGCCGGTCGGCTGCGACAGCGTCAGCAGATGGGCGCCATCCAGCAGGTATTTTTCAGCAATCTTGGCGATAACCGCATCGTTGAGGAACTCGGCCGACACATGCAGATACTCGCTTCCCGGCGCCTGGCTGACGCGATCCGAACTGGGCACCAGGGGCATGATGCTGAGGATTGCAGGCTTGCCACCGAGCGACACCAGATCCTCGGCGACCATCTTCGTCGGCGCCCCGGAAGCATCAGCCTTCGGTGGCCGGCTGATCATGCCGCGCAGTTTTTCGATGGTGGGCTGCATCGCGGGCTCGTCCTCGCCATAGACGGACGGGTCGAGCACCTTGCCCTCCCGCATGGCGTGGACCGGATGGTTCGCGGCGTCGAGTATATAGACCCGGTTGTGACCGTAGTAGGAGTACATCCAGACGCTGAGATTTTCCTCTATCCAGGTCCGATTGCCGGCCTTGGTGTTGATCACGGAATCGTCCCAGACGGTAACGCTTTCCTGCTCGCGCGCGACCGCTGCGATCTGATCCTTCAGGCCATTGGCGAGGAAGATCTTCTGCCGTTCGAGCGAGACATGATCGGCTTGCGCGGTCGCGTATATGCCAAAGCCGACGACCATTGCCAAAGCAAAGGCGGCGAGCATCAGCACGGTCAGCGTGACCTGGTGCGTCAACGGGCTGTTGTTCGGGCGTGCGCTCATGCGTCCTCCTTTGCCTCAAAGTCAATCAAGCCGGGCTTAAGATCAAGTTATGGAATCTTGACGCGGGGCGACAACAGCCGCTCAATCGGCCGATGAGCGACGCAACAGCCGAATCACGCACCAATGCCACCGAATACACGGTGAGCGAGATTTCCGGCGCGCTGAAGCGCACGGTCGAGGATGTCTTCGGCCATGTGCGGGTGCGCGGCGAAATCTCGGGCTATCGTGGGCCGCACTCTTCCGGCCATGCCTATTTCACGCTGAAGGACGACCGCGCGCGGCTCGATGCCGTGGTCTGGAAAGGCACGATGAGCCGGCTGAAATTCCGCCCCGAAGAGGGGATGGAGGTGATCGCCACCGGCAAGCTCACCACCTATCCCGGCAAATCCAACTACCAGATCGTCATCGACAATCTCGAGCCGGCCGGCGCCGGCGCGCTGATGGCACTTTTGGAAGAGCGTAAGCGTCGGCTGCAGGCCGAAGGGCTGTTCGACGCCGGCCGCAAGCGGCGGCTGCCGTTCATGCCGCGCACCATCGGCGTCGTCACCTCGCCGACCGGTTCGGTGATCCGCGACATCATCCACCGCATCAAGGACCGCTTTCCGCTGCATGTGCTGGTCTGGCCGGTGCGAGTGCAGGGCGACACGGCGGGAGCCGAAGTGACCGCCGCCGTCAACGGCTTCAACGCGCTGGCCTGGGATGGCGCCATTGCGCAGCCAGATCTTCTGATCGTGGCGCGCGGCGGCGGCAGCCTCGAGGATCTCTGGGGGTTCAACGATGAAGGCCTGGCGCGCGCCGTCGCCGCCTCGCGCATCCCGGTGATTTCGGCCGTCGGCCACGAGACCGACTGGACCTTGATCGATCTCGTCGCCGACATGCGGGCGCCGACGCCGACCGGTGCAGCGGAGATCGCGGTGCCGGTGAAGGCGGATCTCGAAGCGACGCTTGCCAGTCTCGGTGCGCGGCTCAAGGCGGCGGTGTTGCGCAATTTCGAACGCAAGCGGCAGGCCTCGCGTGCAGCCGCCCGAGCGCTCCCCTCGCCCGACCAGTTGCTGGCGCTGCCGCGCCGGCGCCTGGACGAGGCGACCAGCCGGCTCGGCCGGGCGCTGTCGGTCAGCATCGAGCGCAAGCGGACCAAGCTTCAGGGCCAGCGGCTGACGCCGGCCACCCTGTCGCGACGCATCAACGAGGCCCGCACGCTGACCGGCCGCGATCTGGCGCGGGCGCAAGCGGCATTTTTCGGCATCGTGCGCGAACGGCGCACCCGGTTTTCGCGCACGGCAAAGCGGTTGTCGCCAGCGCCGATTGTCAGGCGGCAGAAATTGCAGGCGGACGCGCTGGCGGGACTGACACGCCGTCAGGATCATGCCGTGTCACGACGGCTCGACCGGCTGCGCGGGCAATTGACCCAGGCCGACCGCTTGCTGGCAACGCTGTCGCACAAGGCGGTGCTGGCGCGCGGCTTCGCGCTGGTCAAAGACGCCGAAGGCGTGGTGATCAAGCTGGCTGCCGATGTCGCGCCGGGGGCAGCCCTGCAAATCGAGTTCGCCGACGGCACCACGGACGCCGTTGCGACCGGCGGGACAGGGCAGCAGGAGGCAGTTGCCAAACCAGCGGCCGTGCCGCCTGCCAGCAAGCCCGCGCCTGCCAAGGCTGCCCCCAGCAAACCCAAAGAACCGGGCAATCAGGGCTCGCTTTTCTAGAGCGGTTCATCGTTTCGAGGAAACGGAAAACCGTCTAACACTTTTCCTGGAATTGCTCTGGAGGACGGCATGACCGGACACGACCCGCATCTTCAAACGCCGGCCGGCAAGCCGCGCGCCCGTGCGTTCGGCATTGCCTTCGACGGCACGCCGGGCCGCTTCAATGCCATCACCGACGTGGCCGGCGTGAGCGTCGGCTATGCGACGCTGATCTCCGGCGATGGACCGCTCGATGTCGGCACAGGACCGGTGCGCACCGGCGTCACCGCCATCCTGCCGCGGCCGCTGGCTGAGCTCGCCACCCCGGTGTTTGCCGGCGTGTTCAGCCAGAACGGCAATGGCGAGCTGACAGGCTCGCATATCATCGAGGAGGTCGGCGCCTTCAACCTGCCGGTCACCATCACCAACACCCATTCCTGCGGCGTCACCCGCGACGGCACTCTGCGCTGGATGCAACGCGTGCTGCCGGCCGCACTCGACAGCGGCTGGGGGCTGCCGGTGGCGGCGGAAACCTTTGACGGCTTCCTGAACGACATCAACGGTCACCATGTCGGCTTCGAGCATGTCGAAGCCGCGCTCGACGGGGCTGCGGGCGGAGCGATCGAGGAAGGGAGCGTCGGCGGCGGCACCGGCATGATCGCCTTCGGCTTCAAGGCCGGCTCCGGCACGGCCTCGCGCCTCGTCGAATGGCAAGGCGTCAGGCATACGGTCGGCGTGTTCGTGCAGGCGAATTTCGGCAAGCGGCGCAATTTCACGTTGCGCGGCGCGCGCGTCGGGTCCGATCTGGTGGAGCCGGCGATCCGCGAAGGCACGCAGCGCGCCGAGAAGGGCTCGATCATTGCCATCGTCGCTACCGATGCGCCCTTCCTGCCGCACCAGATGAAGCGGCTGGCAAGGCGCGTGCCGCTCGGCATCGCCATGACCGGCGGCTTCGGCTACCACAGTTCGGGCGACATTTTTCTCGCCTTCTCGACCGCCAATCCGTATGCCGCACTTGCGCAATCAGGACAAAAGGCAAACGCCGATTTCATCCCGGACGTCGATATCGACCCGTTCTTCGATGCGGTGGTGCAGGGTGTAGAGGAAGCGATCCTCAATGCGATGGTCGCCAATGAGGATATGGACGGGCGCGACGGCAATTTCGTGCCGGCGCTGCCGAAAGCGTGGCTGAAGGATCGGTTTGGGTAAATGGGAGCGCCCGGCTCTTGCGGCCGGGCCTGACATTCATTCGGCAGGCTTGCCCGGATTCGCGTTGCCCTGGTCGGCCTCGGCCGCCTCTTCGAGCCGCGAAGCGATCAGTTCCTGAATGTCGCCGACTTCTTCCTGGATATCTTCCAGCGGGATGCCGACTTCGGCCGCCTTGGCGGCGCATTCCTTGGCGAGGGTCTCGGCCTGCTTCTCGATCTTTACCGGCGAGTGCTGGCAGTGGACCTTTTCACCGATCCACCCGCGCAAAAACTCGATCGCATGTTCACTCATACTGCTTTTCCCTGGCGGCTATGCCGGTTGGTAATCGTAAACGTCCGCACCCGGTAAAGGATGCATGCTGCCATTCGAACCGAGTCGGCTTCGCCGGGCAAGTTGAACTTGTCCGAGGTCCGAGGAGCCGAAGGAGGGGAAGGGTTCAAGGAGCACGTTCTGATTGTTTGATTGAGTGGTACCGTTGGCTGGGATCGCTTGCGACCCTATGCTGCTGTTTCTATTTGCTTTTTCCCGGTTTTCAAGACCGATTTGTATCACAATAGGTATCACAATGCGCAGCACATTTACTGCTGCTTCGTGGGCGCAACCAGAGGTACGCGGTCAAAGCCGCCGCTATATAGTGACATCCTTATGCAATGTCGACTCCACGCGCCATGCTGCTTCCTTCCGCCGCGCCGAGCTAAGCGGCCTCTTGTCCAAAGTGGTCTGACGCAGCCGTGCAGTTGCGGGCCCGCGACCAAGGCAGGACGCGGGCCCGGCCAAGTCTTGCGGACCTTGGCCAGCAGCGGTGCTGCTGCGTACACAACCTACGGCCTTATATGCCGTTCCACTAATACAACAAAAAAGCCCGCCACCGTGATGAAGCGGGCGCCGGATTGATCCGGCGCCCGCTTCACATGTGAAAGGTGCGATTCCAGCAGGCAGCTGGGCCTATCTCTCACGGAAGGCGCGCTGGAACGAATCCACCAGGGGCTTGGTCAGATAAGCCAGAAACGTCCGTTCGCCGGTTGAAATGAATGTTTCGACCGGCATGCCTGGATATATCTGCTCGGGCTTGACCTGAGGTGGCAGCTTGTCGGCCATCTTAAGCCGGACGGTGAAGTAAGGCATCCCCGTGCTGGGTGTTATCAGCCGGTCCGCCGAAATGTAGAACACCTTTCCAGGTACTTTCGGCGTCGTGCGCGCATTGAGCGCCGTGAACATCATGTTTGCGTCCTGCCCGACCCGAATTGAGTCGATGTCTTCGGGCTTTATCCTCGCCTCGACGATGAGTTCGTTCGTGGTCGGCAGAAGCTCCATCGCCACCTCCCCCGCACGGATGACACTGCCTTCGGAATTGTAGAGCGATCGAACGATGATGCCGTCCACCGGCGCCCGGATCGTCGTCCGGTCCAGGACCGATCGGCCAGCGTTGATTTGTTCTTCGAGATCCGCGACCTGCGCCCGCGCTTTGTTCAATTCCGTGACAGCATCCTCGACCCGGCTTGTTGTGAGCCGTTCAATCTGCTGACGCGCTTCCACAGTCTGGGTCGCCGAACTGGCGATCTGCGCTTCCAGAGATCCTGCCTGGCCAACCAGCTCTGCGGTGCTACGCAGAAGATCAGTGTATTCAGAGCGATTTGTCAGCCCTCTTTCCAGCAGGCGTTTTTTTCGTTCCGTCTCCTCGTTGACGATGGCAAGTTGATTTTCCGCCGCATCTTTCTGCGCCGTCAGGCCGATAACCGCCTCCTGAAGGGCTGACACCCGCTGCCTCAGGATCGCCTGTTCCGCCGCGTAACGCGCCAAGCGGGCCTGAAATTCCTTGGTCTGCTCTGCAAAGACGTCACTTAATTCGGAAGCGCCAGAATAGGCTCCCAGGTCCCCGGGCAGGACGATTTTCTCCGACCCGTCCCGCTCTGCTTCGAGCCGCGCAATTTCAGCTTTCTGTGCGACCCACTGCTTGAGAACACGGTTGAGCTGAGACTGCGCCACCGTGGGATCGAGCACGATCAGGGCCTGGCCTCTTGAGACCCTGTCGCCCTCACGGACTCTAATGCTGCTGACAACACCCCCTTCGAGGTGCTGGATCATGACGTTCTGTCCTGCTGCCGCGACCACACCCGGCGCAATCGTTGCCCCGGAAATCGGTGCAGTGGCTGCCCAGAATCCGAAACCGAGCAAAAAAACGGCCACGCTTCCATACCCCGCCAGCGTGATCCGATCCGTGCGTGTATCGACGTCACGTTGCCAGCGATACGTATTGGCACCCGTCTCGATGGTTTGGCTAGGAACCGTCATTGGCGACCTTTATCTCCACGCGTGTGGGTGACGGAAGGGCACCACTCCTTCGTTGTCACGCGACTGGGACGCTGCGGGCGATTTTGCTTGCCCCTGTCGCTCGGCAAGTTTGTCGAGCACGGCCTTGGTCGAACCATAGATCTCGACCTGGCCATTGCGCAGCATGAGGATGCTATCGCATTTGGCTGCAAGGGAAGGCCGGTGGGTGATGACAAGCACCGTTGTTTTTCGTGAACGTGCCTGGATGATGGCACGCTCAAGCGCGGCTTCGCCATAGGTGTCAAGATTAGCATTAGGCTCGTCGAGCACCAGGATCTTGGGATCGCCGTAAAAGGCGCGCGCAAGGCCGATGCGTTGACGCTCGCCGCCTGAGAGGCGAACACCAGCGGGCCCGATCACTGTCGAGTATCCATTCCTCTGCCCCAGGATGAGTTCATGTACCTGCGCCTGCTGGGCCGCTTGGACTAACTTTTCGTCAGGTGCGTCCGGCTCAAAGCGCGCAATGTTCTGGGCGATGGTTCCAGGGAAGAGTTCCACATCCTGCGGAAGGTAGCCGATATGCCGGCCAAGCTCCTCCGGATCCCAATTTCGAATATCGCCGCCATCGACACGGATCGCGCCAGAGCGGGGCTCAATGGCGCCGACGATGAGCCGCGCCAGCGTCGATTTTCCGGCCTGGCTCGGGCCGACAATGGCGATGGTTTCGCCAGCGGCGACTTCGAAAGTCACTCGCTTTATGAGTGGTAGTGCGCCATCGGCCGATCCAGGAAGGTGGTAGACTATCTGATCCGCGCTCAACACTCCTTCAGGGGTCGGCAACTTGACGTTTTCCTGGTTGGCGGGCCCGGATTGCATGGCAGAAAGCCTGTTCCATGCGAGATTGGCGTCGGTGATCTGCCTCCAACTTCCAACGATCTGGTCAAGAGGTTGCAAGGCGCGCGCGGATATCATCGAGGACGCAAATATCATCCCGGCGGTCATCTCGTTGTGCAGAACCAGATATGCGCCGACGCCTAGTATCGCGATTTGCAGAACCGACCGCGTGGTGCGAGACACGCCGCCATAAAATGCGTTGATGCGAGCGAGCCCATCCGAAGCCTGCAGCGAGCCGGAAAAACGGGCACCCCAGAACTCTATCGCGTTGGACACCATGCCGAGTGCGCGGACCGTTTCGAAGTTTCGCGCGAAGGCCTGCGCCGAATTCATTGAGGCACTGAGATTCTCCGCCGCCTCCTTGCCGGGCCGCGAACTCGCGACCTGGTTCAGCACGGCGATGGAAACCATGAGAGCCGCGCCGATCACCGTTACCAGGAACAGCAGCGGATGGATGAAATAAAGCAGGCCCACGAAGATAGGCCCAAAAGGGAGGTCGAATAGGAAGAAGATGGTGCGCGAAGCGATGAACCCACGCAGCGTCGCCAAGTCGCGCAAGGCCTGGACATCACCGAGTCCGGCGCGTGGACCGCTCATTGCTGCGAGAAAAGACGATGCACCCAACGCAACATCGAGCCGCGCGGCGAGCCGGCTCGCATATATTCCTCGAACGACTTCGAGTGCTCCGAAGAGTAAGAGCGCCGAAAGCGCAAGTAAGGTCAGGTAGGCGAGAGTGTCCAGATTGGCTGCAGGCAAAACCCGATCATATACCTGCAGCATGTAGAGGGGCAGAACTAGCACCAGGGTGTTCATCACCGCGGAGAAGAGGCCCATTTCGACCATGCTTCTCGACAGCACCGTTCTTCTCGAATAACTGGGCATCCCGAGTTTGCCCCTCATGCGGAGCCTTGGTGAAGAGAGCCAGCGCAACTGACTCCCTGTACAGCTTACTGCCCCCGCACAAACAGCCAAACGGATGCTAGCCGGGTGAGTGGGCCGACGAACACGCCAGACCAGGTGGTGGCGAGCTGTCGGCGATCTTTGCATTGTTGGCGGATCATATATTGGACTTCAGAGTAACCAAGAGGCGTCAGAATCCAGCTGTTAAGCTGGGACGATCTCCTCCACATTGGGCTGTTGTCGCCCGCGTAGCCAATCGGGACATTGAGGCGATCCGCCTTCCGGAGGATTCGCCGCGTTTTTATCTCCGCAATCTGTTCATAGTACAGCAGCGTTTCCCAATAATGTCGGTACTCAGCCTTTTCCCGCTCCGCCAGCGTGCGCGCTTTTGCTATGTCGACTTCATAGGCGTGGTCGAGTGCCCTGATGGTTCGCCGGTATACCCCAACTTCCAACAGTTCTTTGATTTGCAGCGGTATCATACGGCTCCCCAGCCTTGGCAAAAAAAGAACGCTACGACCTCATATGGCACGCAGTCCATTCCACTACTTGGATGAGCTCACAACGCAAAAGAACTAGAATGCAGAGGCTCCTCGGGCGAGGAGCGGCGTTCCTCCGTGAGGGATTCTTCAGCAGTTGCTACCGCTGATCAGGGAGCGTGGATTGATCGGTCGCACGCGCCTCCCGATCGGATTAGAAGACCGATTGGACATGACAAAGTTTGTTATCGAAAAGAAAGCTTGCCAAGGCGGTCGGACGATCCCGATATCAGCGGGCACAACCGATAGGCTTAATTGCTCGGTTCCTAATGTGCCTGTAAATTGAAAAGTGCGGCTGCGTAACCTCAAGCTCGCCGTAGTAGTGGCCGGTGCGGTCCTCACGTCCCCCCGCAGGCCCTCCACCGGCCATTTCCTCTACACTTCGGGTAGCGCGTGCGGCGCGGTACGTTACCGACCTGAACAAGCAAGAGGGCGTGGCGTGACCACCCAGAGGATCGATCCGGTTGCCGGGCGGAGACCAGCACTACGCTTGACCTCAAGTCGAAATGTAAGACGGATCAAATCCGGCTGTTTTGATAAGTCCCGCATGGTCATGCAACTCGACCACACCATTGCGGAATGAAGCCAATCCGCTTTCCCGCAAATCCTTCAATACGCGACTTACATGCACAGCCGAAAGCCCCAACGCGTCGGCCAGTTCGGCCTGCGTCAGCGGGCATTCAAAGCGGTCCGGATATGTCGATGCTGATCGATGTGTGCGGCAGGCCAGTTCAAGAAGAAGGTGAGCTGTGCGTTGCACTGGCCCCCTTCTACTGACTCCGACCAGATGCTCCGTAACCCTGGAGTGTCGCCTTGCCTCGGCTAGCAGGATAGTCTCGCAGATGGCCTGCGGATAGCGCGACAAACAAGTACGGACAGGACCGATCAACTCGATCGCAGTCACATCAGAAAGAGCCGTTACCGTCTCGGCTCGTTGTCCATTGAACTCAATCAAGGCAATTTCGCGAGGAAGCGCGAAATCGACGATGACACGCGAGCCGTTCGGCAATGTCTTGACGAATGCGGCCCATCCCGCAGTCACTACCAGGACAAGGGATCGGGCCTGATGCTCGCGTGCAATTGTCGTATTCGCTGGATAACGTCGGCGCACAGCCCCCGGGAGAACAGAGAATCCCTTTTCCCAACTCGCGTCAGCAAGCGTAGGTCCCCTCGCCAGTCCAAAAGCCTGTTTTGATAAGTCCATTTTCTCCTAATTGCCCCACCCCATGATCGCCCCTTCGATCAACACGGACTTGCAAACCATTAACTGGATAAAAAGTTCCCTCTATCGATTTAGCCGAATGGCGTCGCAGCCTACCACTATTGGGCACAACCTTACCACTTTTGGTGTACCCGTCGGGCGCCCTGGCACAAACGACTTCCAAGGGATCGCGCAACTTTCGTCCCGCCGTAGCGAGCGTGGAAACCACTGGAATGAAAGTCGACCAACGCTGGTCATCGCGATTAATGCCCTCGCGAACTAGAACCGTTCAACTGATAGCGGCCCTGCTTGACGCTTTTCTGTAAGTCCGTCGGGTACCGCGGGTCGAGCTGAAGCCGGAATAGCCAATCCCACTCGCGGATCGGGAGGCTGCAATTCTTGTCAAGGCGGGCCGGCGACTACCTGGTTATCTCTTTCGAGACCCTGCGTTGCGCCAGTCAAAACGATTTGCTGCATTGGCTTGGCCGTTGACTTCCGGCGTCGCAGGGCACGTTGGGCGTTGTAAGTCTGCCATCTTTCTTCGGCCACCTCCAGGTCGTCGAGTGCCGATATGACCGATTCAAGGCGGTTTTCTATCTGGGCAAGTCGCCTGCAGGTGGAAAGCAAGGCAACTGAAACCAGCAAACTGTAGGCCAAAACGACAACGGCTGCTCCCGCGGGCCTTTCGATGCCGAATACAATCAGGGCCCCGGTTCCAATAAAAAAGGCTAGGGCCCCGTAGACCAGCAACCGGCCCCTATTCAGAAGAAGCATCAACGGCCAGGTTGCAGACAGCATCAGAATGGACAACGGTCTGATGGCCGCCCAATCCACAAGCCTCGGAACAACGTCACTGTAAGTATCCATATTAACCTCAGGCTGGACGAGGCCGGCCGCTTGCTCGGCGCCTGGAGCGTAGATTTTCCTGCGCGCCTGATAGTGGTCGGTGGTGGCAGACCTCGCGGAAGAGCGACAGATTTCCCAGCGAATGTCCTAAGGTCTGAAAGCCTTGTCGGGTAGACCAGATCGACCTTTAGCCGATTTACTACTCAATAATGGTAATGGCGACGATGTCCGCGAAGCTGTTATGTTTCGGACTGGCCGGCGATGCTACCGGTCGTCGGGCGGGAGCGATTTGGACATGCCGAATGGCGGGAACCAACCCTGTCATGTGTCTTTATTGCGCTTAAACAGGCGGTTGCCCGAATTATTTCGATGTGAAGCAAATTCAGCCGACGGCTGGAGGGGCGGAGTTGTGCTGCTGATCGCAAGGATTCGGAGATGGCAAGTCCAACGGATAATCCGATCATAACCCGAGAGTTGCTACCGCTGGACGTCAGGGAAATTCTTGATTTCTTCCTCCGCCGATGGAAACTCGTGTGCAGCATTGCGGCGGTCACCTTTGGCATATTTGTTGTTGCCGCCTATGTGCTTCCACCATCGTATACAGGGACTGCACAAATCTTACTCGATTCCCCAATCGACTATATGACTCCGCAGGATTATTCCAATTCTGATTTTGCCGACAATTCGACATTCATCGAAAGTCAGATTGCGGTTCTGAGATCCGCATCGCTCCTGCAGAAGGTCATCGACAGCGAAAAGCTGACGGAGGATCCCAAGATCGGATTGGGGGCATTGGGATGGCTGCAAGGCGCGCTCGGAGTCTCGCGTGTCGGGATGGCGGATGTTATTGAGATTTCAGTGACCGCTTACGACCCGGGAAAAGCAGCCTCTCTGGCGAACGCCATATCCCAAGCCTATCTCGCTGATCGCGTAAGGTCTCGCTACGAAGGGGCCAGGAAAGCGTCCACATGGCTCAGTGAGCGGGCGGCATCTCTGCGAGCGGAACTGAGCGTTTCGGAACAAGCCGTCCAGAAGTTTCGGATCGATCACAATTTGTTGGCGACGCCAGCAGGCAGTTTGACTGACCAGCAGCTGTCCGAATTGAATGTCGCGTTGATTAACGCGCGCGCCGAACTGTCGGAGAAACGGGCACAATTTCAACAAGTTGACAAATTGCAGACTAGCGGAGGCGACATCCAGTCGATACCGGACGTACTGCAATCCGTGGTCATCAGCGCACTTCGGGCTCAGCTCTCTGGAGTGACACGACGGGAAGCCGACCTCAAATTGAAATATGGGGATCGGCATCCAGATGTCATGACAGCTCAGGCAGAGCGCCGCGACATCGAAGGACAGATCGCCGCCGAAGTACAGCGTCTCATTGGCAATCTGAAGAATGAAGTCGATGCCGCAGAGGCCCGGGTAGCTTCTCTGGCTCGAGCCCTGGATTCAGTATCCAACCGATCCGAAATCGAAGGGCAGGTCGGCGTCCAGTTGCGCGATCTGGAGAGGATTGCCGCCGCGAACAAGGAACTCTTTGAGACTTTCCTGTCACGCGCCAAGCTCACCGAGGAGAAGTCCACCCTCCTCAACAGCGGCGTGCGTGTGATCACCGACGCGGGTATTCCGGATTCGCCGAGCTTCCCGAACAGGCCTCTTTTTGCGGCCCTGGGACTTGTCCTCGGCCTCTTCGTCGGGGGCGCCGGCGCCGTTCTTCGTGAACTTTTCGCTTCCGGCTTCATGGCAAAGAAGCAGATAGAGGACGAGTTGGCAGTTCCGGTTCTTGCGTCCATGCCAAGGATGTCGGGCTGGTCGAGAGATGGCCAGTCGCAAGCTCAGCCTGTGGCCTATCTCGAACGCAGACCACTATCCAGGTATAGCGAAGCCGTGCGGCGGCTTCGTCTGGGGATCGAAGCGACACCGGAACTGGTCCGATCCCCCCGCCTCATGCTGGTGACATCGGCGATGCCCGGCGAAGGAAAGACAACCTTGGTATTGAGCCTGGCTTGCTCCGCCGCGGCCGACGGCGAACGGGTTCTGGTCGTCGATGCGGACTTGCGGCTTTCTGCTGCCACGGCTTTCTTCGGCATGGCGGATAAGGTCGGGTTGGTCGACGTTCTGACTTTGCCGATGAGAGCTGCAAACGCGATTCATCGGGACGAACGCTCGGGGATTTCCCTTCTCCCTGCCGGCGCAAGGACCCGCAATCCGCCTGCCCTTCTCGCTTCCGCGCGAATGCGCCAGGTCCTCAACGAGCTTCGCGGGAGGTTCGACACGGTGATCATTGACGCACCACCTGTTGGACCTGCGGCCGATGCCTCGATCCTGGCGCGGTATGTCGACAAAGTCCTCTTTGTCGTGAAGTGGCGTGAAACCTCGCGCGAGGCCGTTGCCGAAGGAATTCGCCATCTTGGCGGCCGGTCCAAGATTGCCGGCATCGCCCTAACAATGGTGGAGGAACCAAAGCTTCCGAAATATGGCCCTTACACGTCTTTGGAAAGTAGTGTTTCGGACAGTTACTATCTCAACTAGAGAAAATATTTCGCCATGCAGCACGCTAACCTATGTTATAGTCGCTCTCTTGAACCGGGCGGACAAATTCGCGAGGGGCACGCCGCGCGCTGGTTCGTGGTCCAGACGCACCAGCATTCGGAGGGCTTGGCGGAGCGGCACCTATTGTCGCAAAACTTCCAAACCTATTTACCCAAGCGAAGACGAACCGTCCGCCACGCTCGCATTGTTAGAACCGTCTCCAGTGCGTATTTCGAATGCTATCTGTTCGTCTCGCTGGCTGTTCATTACCAGAGTTGGTACCCGATCAACTCGACCGTCGGCGTCCGAAAACTCGTGATGAGCAAAGGGCTGCCTATACCTGCGCCTTATGGCGTGATTGAGTCTTTGATCTCAGCAACGGACGAGGACGGTATTTTGCACCCGGACATTCTCTTGATGCCAGGTCAAAGAGTTAGGATAGTAGACGGCCCGTTTTCAGATCAGCTTGGCGTTCTTGACCATGTCGGAAGTTCTGGAGCAGTCAGAATTCTCCTCAATATTATGAGTCGGTCGATTCCCATTACGATCGATCGGGATAAACTTTCGGCAATTTCTTGAATTCTATGCGTTAATTTTAATCTAACAATTTTTGCGCGGAAGATACCGAGACTATCGGGCAAGGAGGGACGAATTGGCACCCAATTCACCCTCGATGCGGCAGCTTGCAAAAGCCGACATTCCAGCCTTCAGGCCGGCATTGAGAACATTGGATGCTACGTCCCACCAGTCAGCCGCCGATGGATGGATATGGCGCCAATTCGACGACTTTCCGGCTACGATGAGCGATTGGATCTCGAGACGATCAACTGAGGAAACCCCTTGCAACTCTCACGGAAATCCAAACCCGGAAGGCACCGTCCCGCGGATCCTGGAGGGCCTCAGGATGGCCTGCAGCCGCAACAGTATCGTCGCTGGGCTCCAGAGGCCAAGGCAAGCATGCGGACCGAAGCGTTGACGCCGGGCGCGGGTGTTTCAGCGCCAGCCAAGGTGGTTGGCGCAAGCCCGTCGGGAAGCAGGGCAGATGCAGGTCTCACACAAACCTACGGAAGCGCCCCCTTCCTGCCCGTCAAGACGGTGCCGGTCCTGCCGATCGCCACAGAATTGTTTCGAGCATTCAACGAGGGCGGTCTGAAGTACGGAATAATTCAGGATCTCGCATCCCTGCAATATGGACTTGCGGGGCGGGACGATCTGGATGTCCTTCTGGACAAACAGGACTACCCAGCCTTCTGCTCGATCGTGAGCAAGCTGCACGGCCGTCGCAGCGCGAGCCTGTCCTGCTACGACAATGTCTGCGCCGGCCGGGAGGACTGGTTCCTGCCCGACTTTTCGCATGGCCGCTATCTCCATCTCGATATGCATATCGGGGTCCGGGTCGGCTGGGAGTTTCGCAAGCGCTATCCCATATTCGACTATGCGGCGATTACGCGATGGGAGTCGACTTGTGTCGACGGCATAGCGGTCCCCGTCGTCTCTCCCGAAGATGAGATTCGAATCGCAATTGCGCGCTTCGCCTTTAGGGCCTGGGGGCCGCCGTGGAAGGAATGGATCACAGTTAAGGATGGTTGGAAGGACCAATTTGCACGTCTGCCGTTTTTGTCGAGCGAGCATGAAGTGGAATACACGTTTGGCGGCGGACGATCGGCGAGGTGCAGGTTCCTGCAAAGCACCGACAGTTTGCTCGCCCACCGTGGAGATCTTTCCAGGCTGCGGCGTACGATCCGGGAATTATGTGGTTACACGGGACGTTATGGAATCGCCGATGCCCTCATTCATATGGTTCGCAAGTCCTCCTATCTCGCGTTGAGATGCCTCCACCGCTGGATGCCCGGCAGATTTCCGCCAAAGAGACGGCCTGCGGCTGGCGGCTTTGTAGTGGCGCTCGTCGGGCCTGATGGCATGGGAAAGAGCACTCAAGTTGATCGGCTGACACAGATATTTCGATGGAAATTCGGGTGTGCGCAAGCATACGTCGGGACCGGAGATGGCAAGGGATGGTGGCTTCGCAAGGCGTTGCAGACTCTGGTTTTTCCCCATAGACGCCGCCTTAAGTCCTTGGCCCAGCAAGGTGGCAACAATTCCGCCAGCCGAAATTGGTCGAAGGGAGGAGTTGCTTCCGCCGCGCTGGCATTGTGGGCAGTTTTGATCGCGTATGAGCGATACGCTGTCGTGAAACGCGCGCATCGATGGGCGACGCGCGGCCTGATCGTCATTTGCGACAGGTGGCCGCAAGCGCTCGCCAGGGGACATCTGGACGGGCCAACCATCCCACCGCACCTGTTCTCCGTCCCTGGCTTGTCAGCTCTCGCCCGGCTCGAGCAGGGGCTCTATCAGAAGATGGCGGGGTGCCGGCCACACCTTACTTTGCACCTCGTTTCCGATTTTGCCGTCTCCGAGCAGCGAAAGCCGGGAGAAATCAGGAAGGAAGCCTTCGATGCACGGCTGTCGCTGATGGCGGAGCTGCGAGCCAAGGACAAGACCATCCGAACCATTGACGCAAGCGCTGGCATCGAGGCGGTCGGCCGCGAATTGTTCAGGCATATCTGGCTGTCTTTGTGAGAGGAAGGCCTGGCGGCTATCGACCAATCCCCAACAGTCCCTGACACAGGGCCTTGCGCCATCGCGAATCGACCGGTGTTCCCTGCCAGGCGGGGGAAAGACCGCCGAGCGCCCGCGCTCGATGGCGGCGCGCTGCTAGAGCCCGTTTCATCCCGGGATCAGCACGGGGCTCTGACTCCAACGAGCCAATATGGCTCTGTTTGGACGAGAACCTGTCCCACCCGGCCCGCAGCTCCACACAACGACGGAGGTTGCCATGTTCGACACCATACGCAGGACCGGCAGTTGCCTGTGCGGCGGCGTGCAGTTCTTGGTCCGCGGTCCGCCGCTCCGCACTGGTCTTTGCCATTGCAAGGATTGCCGCAAGGCCGGCGGCTCGGCCTTTTCGGCCTTTGCCATCTGGCCGCGGGAGGCCTTCGAGGCGACGGGCCTCGTCAGCTCCTATGGCATGCGCAGCTTTTGCCCGACCTGCGGCGGGCGCGTCGCCTTCGTCGACGACACCGAAGCCGCGGTGGCGATCGGCAGCTTCGATGTCGTGCCGACCGATCTCGTACCCGAATATGAATTGTGGACCGCGAGACGCGAAGCCTGGCTGCATGCCTTGCCCGGAACCGAACAGTTCGAGCGCGACCGGCCAGCGGCGAACAGCGCAGAAGTGCCGGCGCCGAGGTCGCTGTCGGAAGTCGCGGCCGCGTGAAATTTGATTTTGCGCTCCCCTTTCACCCGTATGCGCGCCCCGGATTCAAATCCCCTGAGGTATAAGCAAATGAAGATCGTTCATGTGCTCACCAGACTGCTTCGGGCAGGTTCTGAAGAGAACACATTGGCCTGCTGTCTAGCTCAGGCGCGGCACGGCCACGACGTGCTTTTGGTTCACGGCGAGGAGTATGACCCGGGGTTGCGGACATCCGTTGCCAGAGCCGTCAGAGTGGTGACCCTGGAAAAACTCATCAATTCGATTTCACCATCCCGTGACATGTCTGCATTCGGGCAACTCACTCGCCTTATGCGCGATTGGCGGCCTGACATCGTGCACACACATCAAAGCAAAGCCGGTATCGTCGGCCGGCTTGCTGCCAGGGAAGCCAATATCCCCTGCATCATCCATGGCGTGCACATTTTGCCTTTCGTGCATGTGGGCTGCGCGCGCAGGCTGATATTTCTGGGTGCCGAACGCCTGGCCGCGAAGTTCACGCGCGCTTTCATCGATGTCAGTCAGGCTATGCGCGACATTTGCATCGCCAATCATCTGGGCAGCGCCGATCAGCACCATGTCGTTCACTCCGGCTTCGATCTGGCGCGCTTCGCGAACGCGCAATGGCCGCAAGACCCCCATCTGCTGCTGGGGACGGCCGTCGGAGAGCCAAAGCCACCTGTGGTCCTGATGCTAGCTGCACTGGAGCCGAGAAAACGCCATGTCGAGTTCATTGAATCGTTCGGGCAAGTCGTCCACCAAATTCCGAACGTACGACTGATCCTGGCAGGTGAAGGACCAGCGCGGGCCACTATTGAATCGGCGATTGAACGATCCAAGTTCGCAAACAACATTCGTATGATCGGCCACCATAGCGAGCCTGAGCGGCTGATCAGTCTAGCAGACGTGTGTGTGCTAACGTCGATGCGAGAAGGACTACCTCGCGTCATGATGCAGTATCTGGCGGGCGGTCGAGCCAGTGTGGTCTCGCATCTGCCGGGAGTGGAAGAGGTTGTAAAGCATGGCGTGAATGGAATTGTGACGCCCGAAGAAGACGTTGGCGCCGCAGCGGCTGCGATCGCCGACCTTCTCCAAAATGAGCACCGCCGCGCTCAACTCGCTGATGGCGCGAAACTCACCGACCTTTCATCCTGGGGTCTGGATGCCATGTGTGATCGGGTCGAGTTGATTTATCAATCCGTTCTTGAATCGGCCCTTTCATCCGCAAGGCCAACCGAGACCCAAATTCGCGATGGCCTCGCCAAGCAATCCTTAGGACTGCATGAATTTTGATCCCTTTGCTCCTTCGAGGGAGCACGGATTTCCAAGGCTACCGTTCCAACTTAACGAATACCTGCTGTCACGCTCCGGTCGACGAATATCGATTGGTCCTGACGGCAGGCAAGACAATCGGAGTACGACGATGCGTTTGCGTGCTGACCAGCAATTTCCTTCCAAGCTTTTGCGAGTGAAGGATTGGGCCCGACGGCTTTTTCCCGGATTTGAACCTGGAGCCGGCCGCATGCTGGCAATGATTTGTGGGCTCGCCATTGCCTTTGTTCTGCTCACCGCAGATGCATCCCGTGCGGATGGATATACATTCGACACGGGCGACGTCCTGCGGGTATCCGTGATTGGCGAGGAATCCTATCCGCTGGACGTCGTGGTCGATGATCGCGGCTCGATATCACTTCCCATGCTGGGTGATGTTCAGGCGCGCGGCCTCACCAGCGTTGCCCTTTCCCAGGCCATTCAGCGTGCATTTCAGCAGCAGAAGCTCATCCTCGAGCCGTTCGTGAAAGTCGAGATCGGCCAGTACCGGCCATTCTTTATTTCCGGAACGGTGGCACATCCCGGATCGTACCCGTTTCAGCCCGGAATTACCGTTCGCCATGCACTCACCATAGCCGGCGGCTTTCGGGCCACCGTGGTGGGAAACACGGAGCCGGCCCTGCAAATAGCTGATCTGCGCAGCGCACGCGCAGGTCTGGCGATCGAAGAATATCGTCTGAAGGTTCGGCTCGCCAGGCTTCAGGCGGAAAGCCGGGCGGACAAATCCTTCGTTGCTCCGGCGGATCCGCCGGTCGAGTTTGGCGGACACTTGATTGCCGACATCATTGCGTCCGAACAAGCGCAACTGGACGCCCGCCTTACCGCATATCGGGACGACATTTCTTACCTGAATGTCTCGTTGGATCGGGCCCGGAAGGAAGTAGATATGGTCGCTGCCGCGCGAAAAGAAAGGGAAAAGACCGCGAACATTCAACTTGAAGAACTGCAGTCTGCCCGGTCGCTGCGAGAAAAAGGTCTGATAACCAACTCGAACGTCATGACAGCGGAAAGAGCCCATACGAGCTATCGCGCCGAACTTGCGCAGACCGAACTGCAGCAGGAGCAGGCGCAGCAGGCGATGCTGAACTCGGAGAGTGAGCTGAGAAAAAAGAAGCAGAGTTATGAAATTGACTTGATCTCGCAAACGCAGGATACGCAGGTCGAGCTGGGAAAAATTCAAAGTCAGATAAGGTATGTTGCCGACAAGCTTCTCTTCATCTTCACATATGGCGAACAGAGGACCTTCGACGACCTACAAGGCTCTGTGAAGATTTCGATTTTCAGGCGCGACCAGAAAGTCGCCCACGACATCGTCGCCGATGAGAATACGGAAGTCAGAGCTGGCGACGTCATCGAGGTTTCGATCGTGGCCAACAAGGGGTTCTACGCACCGGACACGTCCGGAACAATGGCGGCACCCAATGCCGAAGGCCCGGCACTTCAGCCAAGCATTGTCGGCCAATAGCACCAACGGGGTGCGCCCCATCGAACACGGCTTGGTGCAGGCCTGCCGTTGTTGCTCCGCAACATTCCTGCTTCGTGTCTTGATCGGGCCGACGGGTAAGAATCTCATCTCCAGAACTTTGACATGATCTTTGGGACAGCACTGGCAGTCGTCGGAACCGCCTCCGGCGGCCGAATTCCCATGTCGAAACGGAGCAGAGCGGATCCCTCCTCCGGGCGGCGGCGCTCTGCAAGACGTTACATCGCGCCCGTCGCCGCCCTCCCATCGTCCGATCGCGCATCGCGTGTGCAATCCGCAGCTTGGCATGCGGACCGGCGTAATCCTGGCTCACCCTTTAGCGACGGAGACTTGTGATGACAGAAAAAGAGCTGAAACCTCCGATTTTTCTGATCGGCAACTACCGGTCGGGGACGACAATTGCACAAAAATTGATCGGGCTGCACCCCGACATCGTTACCTGGTACGAGCCAAAAACCTTGTGGCTATACGCCGATCCGGCGCGGCGTCATGACGAATTCGTCGAAACCGATGCCACCGATAGGGTCGCTCGTTACATTCGCGGCCGGTTCCTCGACTATCAGTCGCGGCACGGTGACCGGCAAATCATGGAAAACACGCCTGCCAACGTCTTGCGCGTGCCGTTTGTCCACGAGATTTTCCCGGAGGCTATATTTCTCTATATTACGCGGAACCCATTTTCGTACATAAGCTCGATGGAGCTTAAGTGGCAACGGGCAAAGTCTATCAAGGGACTAATACGCCTCTTGAAAATCACTCCCGTCACACAAATCCATTATTACGCAAAAGATGTTATAAAACAGATAGTCACAAAAAGACTGCTTGGACGGAAATACACATCGGTCTATGGGCCGCGTTACAATGGAATAGATCGGGATCTGAAGGAGCATGAAAAGTTGACGGTGATCGCACGCCAGTGGGCGCGTGGCAATCGAAGGGCTCGAGAAGATCTCGCGAAGCTGGGCAACGGCCGCGTGCTGTCCTTTCGCTATGAGGATTTGATACAGGATCCCGAGTTGGTCTTGCGCCGCATCTATGAACATTGCGGGCTGAATTGCACCGACGATATCGCTCGCAAGGCCAAGGAGATGATTGACCCCGGCCGCCAGCAGAAGTGGCTCCGCCTCGAAAAGAAAGACCTGACGGCGATCATACCAGAGGTCCGGGATGAGATGGAGTTCTATCGCTACGAAATTCCGTCGCTTCTTCAATAGGTGAGGCGCGCAAGGCGCGGGCGGTCGGCACGGCGGCCGAGCCCCATCATGACCAATGCGATCGTGACGTTGCGGGCGCGTCGCCGAGCCGTCGCTCGGCGACTCAAGGGGGCGACGCAATGGTCCCTGTTTGGGTGGGCCGAGGAGTGGAGACAGACGTGAGCAACAACAGGCGCGGGCTGGCAAAACAAAGTGTCGTGGGCATGTTCTGGACGTCCTTGTCCATGGGTGCACTCGCGGTCGCGGAGCTTGTCGCTCTTCTCATCCTGGCCCGGCTGTTATCGCCCAATGAGTTCGGTCTTTACTCCGCAGCGCTGATCGTCATCAAGTTTTCGGCGATCTTCCAGGGACTTGGCATTACCCCCGCGATCGTCCAGCGACCTGTGCTGGAAGAGCGGCATCTTCGGGTCGGTTTTACCATGTCGTGCCTCCTCGGCCTGTTTGTGTCCGCTTTGGTCTGGGCGATGGCACCGGCAATTGCCGACTTGCTTCGACTCCCCGATCTGGCTCCGGTCGTTCGTGCCATCTGCTTCGTGTTTCTTTTCCAAGGAGCTTCCATGGTGGCATTGGCCGCAGCTCAGCGCGCGCTGCGATTCCGCTGGCTGGCGCTCGTCGATGCCTGCGCCTTCGCGACGGGCTACGTCGTTGCCGGTCCGATCCTGGCTTGGCTCGGCTTCGGCATCTGGGCCCTTGTCGGCGCGCTCCTCATCCAGCAATTCATCCGCATGGTCGTGCTGCTCGCTGGCCAGCCACATCCGATGCGGCCTTTGCTGGAGCGACACGCCATCACCGAGTTGCTCTATTTCGGGAGCGGGTTCACCATTGCCCGGGTATGCAATTACCTCGCCACCCAAGCGGACAGGCTTGTCGTGGGCCGATGGCTCGGCGCCGATGCACTTGGACTGTACGGCCTGTCGTCACAACTGATGACGACGCCCGCGGTCATCGTCGGGCAGGTTCTTGATCGGGTGCTGTTCCCGACCATGGCGCTGGTCCAGGAGCAGCCCGCGCGGCTTGCGCGTGCCTATCGCAGCGCAGTCGCGGGTTGCGCTCTGCTTGTCCTGCCGGCCAGTGTGGTCGTGGCGATCGTCGCGCCGGAGTTGGTTGCGGTCATTCTCGGGCGGGGATGGATAGGGGTAGTCGACCCGCTCCGGATTTTAGCGTTCAGCATGCTGTTCCGCACGAGCTACAAGCTCAGCGATTCCGTATCGCGCGCAACAGGAACGGTCTACGCTCGCGCCTGGCGCCAGGCAGTTTTCACCATCGGCGTCTTCGCCGGCTCCCTCATAGGGCAATTCTGGGGCCTCGAGGGCGTGGCGTTCGGCGTCGGCGCGGCCTTCGGGATCAACTTCTTGCTCATGGCACAATTGAGCCTCCGCGTGACCGGGATGACATGGGGGGACTTCCTTGTGGCACACCTGCCCGGGCTCGCGCTCGCGGGCGTTGTCGGAACCGGAGTCTGGGCACTGGTGGAATGGCTGCGCGAGTTCCATCTATCTCCTCTTCCCCTGCTCATCGATACGGCATTGCTGGCATCTGCCGGGGGCTTGCTGCTGTGCTGGATCCTGCCCTCGCTGTTTCTTGGGCGGGACGGGCAATCATTGCTGCGCTTGCTCGCTGCGGTGGCGCCCGCCTGGCCCAGGATGAAGAAGGCAACTGACTAGTCCACGACAGAACATTTGGGCCGCGGCTTTCGTGCGCTGCGTTACCGTCGCCATGCTCGATCGGGTATCGGAACTGACGCCCCGTCGGGCACGTGGCGATTCCGGATTTAATCGAGAGAAGTGCGAAAAGGAAATCCAACATGGCTAAACTGCCTGAGCTTCCCTGGGGTGACGCGAAACTCTTGATGACGGAATTCGGCATCGACGCCTTCGACTGGCTGAACATTGACAATTGGACCCAGCCAAGCGGATCAGCGAGCGGCAGCGAGTCTCCGCGCGTACTCTCCGAGCTTGGCGATGGGCTCGGTGCCGAAACCGGCAAGGGCGGTCACACCACCAGCTTTGATCCCGCCGCAAACCAGCTCGATCTCGTCTCCGAGCATCGGATCACGCCGGCATGGGGGAGCGAGGGCGGATTGAAACTGACTGGCCTCACCGAGGCGGCAGCCAGACTTGGCATTCATCTGGACAGCATGCTTCTCGACAGGCTTGCGGCGAAGGCCTCTGGGTTGTGGCACAATGTGGAAAAGGGTCACGCCGACAGCTTTCTGACCTCCACCACCACTATCCCTGAGGCATTTGCTGACATCGGCACGGTCTCGACGCGCACCGCGGTCACCACCAGCAGCCTCCTCGCTACCAGCTCCAGTGCGATCGACCCGATCTTCGAGACAAGGGTGGCGACCGCCGGCGACGATGTCGAGCAGAAGGGCTCGGGCGCGATCTCAACCAACACCAACGATCTGGAACTGGGCTATGACAGCAGCACCCGCCAGACGGTAGGCATCCGCTTCACCGGCATCGACATACCGCAAGGCGCCACCATCACCAGCGCCTACATCCAGTTCCAGGCCAATGAGGTAAAGACCGGCGCGACCTCGCTGCTGATCAAGGGCGAAGATGCCGACGACGCGAGCGCCTTCACCAGCGTCAGCTTCAACGTGTCCTCACGCGCGACGACGGACGCGTCCGCCGCCTGGACGCCGGACCCGTGGACCACGGTCGGCGCCCACGGCTTGGCCGAGCGCTCGCCGGACCTGTCGACGATCGTGCAGGAGATCGTCAACCGCTCGGGCTGGGCGGCGCTCAACGACATGGCATTTATAGTTACCGGCACCGGGACGCGCACGGCCGATTCCTACGAATATTCGCCGACCGGCGCTCCGCTGCTGCACATCGAATATCTGCTGCCTGCATCCGGCGCTCCGGTGGCCTTCAACACCCCGGCCGACGCCGACGCCGCCGCCAACCAGATCGCCGAGCTTGCCGCGGCAGGTGTACCTACCGGGATCACCGCCTCGGCCACGGATCCCGATGCCGGCTCGACCGTTACCTATAGTCTCAACGATTCACGCTTCGCCATCGACGCCAGCAGCGGTGTCATCACGCGCTCAGCCACCGGCACGCTCGACTTTGAGACCCAGCCGTCGATCAATCTGACAGTGACGGCAACCTCCTCCGACGGAGGCACCGCCAACCAGGTCTTCACCCTCGCCGTCCTCAATAGCCCTGAGCCGGTCGCCTTCAATTCCTCGCCGGACGCCAACCCCGCCGCCAACCAGATTGGCCAGAACGCCGCCGCCGGCACGGCGATCGGGATCACCGCCTCAGCGACGGATCCCGACGCCGGCTCGACCGTCACCTACAGCATCGACGACTCTCGCTTCGCCATCAATGCCAGCAGCGGCGTCATCACGCGCTCAGCCACCGGCACGCTCAACGCGACGTCGGAGCCTTCGATCGCCCTCACCGTCACGGCCACCTCATCCGATGGCAGCATCGATACCCATGCCTTCAACGTCGACGTCACGGCCAACCAGCTGCCGGTGGCCTTCAACGCACCTCCCGACGCCAACCCCGCCGCCAACCAGATCGCGGAACTTGCCGCCGCAGGTGCACCCACTGGGATCACCGCCTCGGCCACGGATCCCGATGCCGGCTCGACAGTCACTTACAGCATCAATGACTCGCGCTTCGTAATCAATTCCAGCAGCGGCGTCATCACGCGCTCAGCCACCGGCGCGCTCGACTTTGAGACCCACCCGTCGATCAATCTGACAGTGACGGCAACCTCGTCCGACGGAAGCACCGCCAACCGGGACTTCAGCCTCGCCGTCCTCAACAGCCCTGAGCCGGTCGTCTTCAATTCCTCGCCGGATGCCAACCCCGCCGCCAACCAGATCGCGGAGCTTGCTGCGGCAGGTGCACCCACCGGGATCACCGCCTCGGCCACGGATCCCGATGCCGGCTCGACCGTCACCTACAGCATCAATGACTCTCGCTTCGCAATCAATTCCAGCAGCGGCGTCATCACGCGCTCAGCCACCGGCACGCTCGACTTTGAGACCCAGCCGTCGATCAATCTGACAGTGACGGCAACCTCGTCCGACGGAAGCACCGCCAACCGGGCCTTCAGCCTCGCCGTCCTCAACAGCCCTGAGCCGGTCGTCTTCAACTCCTCGCCGGATGCCAACCCAGCCGGCAACCAGATTGCCCAGAACGCCGCCGCCGGCACAGCGATCGGGATTACCGCTGCGGCCACGGATCCCGATGCCGGCTCGACGGTCACCTACAGCATCGGCGACTCGCGGTTCACCATCAATTCAAGCACGGGTGTCATAACGCGTTCGAGTACCGGCACGCTCAACGCGACGTCGGAGCCTTCGATCGCCCTCACCGTCACGGCCACCTCGTCCGATGGCAGCATCGATACCCATGCCTTCAACGTCAACGTCATGGCCCACCAGCTGCCGACGTCGGTGACCCTGGCCCATACTATCCTGACTTCGCTGTGGTCGCCGCCGAGCCCCGACCCCACTGATATCGTCTATATCTCCCACTTGGGCACGCTGCTTGTTGCCGACAGCGAAGTGGAGGAGATGTCCATTTTTACCGGCAAGAATCTCTACCAAACGACCCTGGGCGGCAATCTGGTGGGAACACTCACGACCATCAATTTCTCCGACGAGCCCGCCGGGATCGCTTATAATCCTGCTAACCACCATCTCTTCTTCGCGGACGATACCGGCACCAAGAGCGTGTACGAACTGAACCCCGGCAATGATGGACTTTACAATACGTCCGACGACATCGTGACCTCGTTCAAGACGTCAGCATTCGGCAGCACGGATCCGGAAAGCGTTGCCTATGATACCAAACGTGGCGTCCTGTATGTCGCGGATGGCACAACGCACAACATCTACACCGTCGCACCGGGTCAGAACGGCAAATTCGACGGCGTCGCGAGTACGGGCGGCGATGACATCGTGACGAGTTTTTCTGCTTCTGCGCTGGGAACCCCGGGTGATGAAAGCATCGCGTATGACCCGGTCAACGATCTCCTCTATATCATTCAGTCGCGCAACTCAGTGGCAATGGTTACAACGACAGGGGATTTTTTGGGTACGCTCGATATCTCCTCGGCCCACGCGAAAAAACCGGCCGGATTGGCGCTGGCGCCAAGCAGCGACGATCCGAGCCATATGAGCCTCTATATCGTCGATCGGGGCGTGGACAATGACGCGAACCCAACCGAGAACGACGGCAAAATCTATGAATTCCATTTTAATGATTGGCTCGTCTGAAACCGGCACGGCGTGATGGCTCAATCCCTCGGCGCACGTCACGCCGGCCGAAAGGCGCGCTGATTGCAGTTCGGAATGATGTCAATGCAATGTGAGGCTGGTCCGGGCTTCCAAATGAAAAGGCTGGAGCCCTATGTCCTCAAGACGCTGTTTTCAGCGACCAAGATGCTCCAGGAGCTTACGCCTGGCCGGGAGGGCCGACGTGAATATGGTTCTTGTCTCCCCATCCATTGCCCGGCTTTGAGCCGCCCGATTTGGCAATCGCCCTGGAGTTCAAGCTTGTGCCGAGCAAGAGCGTCACAGCCGGCGGCGTAACCGCCGCAAAACGCCCCGCCTTCTTGAGAAATTCACGGCGCGCTTGAGCCTCCGAGACCAGGGTTTCCGGCGTTCGTTCCGAGCGTTTTGTGCTTTCAGTTGACATGTCAGACCTCTTCACAAACTTTCTCAAATTCACAGCTTTCACATTAGGCTTGCTGATACGGGGGCACTAGTTCTCCAAAAGGCTTAGATTTTCGTACTAGGGTTGAAGAGTGTGCGAGCTATGCGACGCAAGAGGTCGGACGGTCGACGTCGCGCCAACCCGTAGGCGCGTGAAAACCGCCATGTGCCCCACATCAAATTGCCGGCCAGCCGCAACGGGGCGCCGATGATGGGGTGGGTCGCCGTGAAGATGCGCCTCCAATGCTGGAAACGGACCATTGGGCGTTGTGCACATTTTGCCGGGATTCTGGTCCCAAAGAAATGGTGCAGGGCCAGCAGCTGAGTGTCGAGCGCATTGCGGGCGCTTCGATCCGACATGGATGCCTGCAGTACCGTCCAGTCCACGCCGTCGCTTTCCGCCAATCGGGCCAGATCATGAAGGTGTCTGAGATCTATCCTTCCGCGCCAATAATCTCCCTCCTTGAGAAGGTCGTGCACCATCCAGTGCAGGGCGCGAGACTGAGCAGACGGAATCTTCACCCGAAGGCCGTCTCGCTGAACGAGCTTGGGGGGGTCAAAGCCGTTTGCCCGGCTCGTCCGGAGCTCAAGCATGCCGGCGTCCTGCTGGCGGGCCATGCCTCGAGCGCCCGCCACATCGACGTAGCCAAGCTTTTCGAGACAGGTTCGGGCGATCGTCTCTTCGGGCGGTTCGACGGCTAGATCGAGGTCACTCGTCATCCTGCTGGGAACCCGGCCGGCCGGCGAAAGGAACAGGGGAACGGCCCCCTTGAGCAGAAACGGAACGACGTCGCGGCTGTTGAGAGCCGCAACGGCTTCATGCAGTTGGATACGCAAGCGCAGGTTCCGTTCCCGATTGCAGTCGTGAACGAACTGAAGGTACTCGCGCACGTCCTGCGGAAGATGGTGGGTCTGTCCGGCGCGCGCGAGCGACGAGAATAAATCGGGTGTGAGCAGGGTGTGATTGGCCAGAGCAATCACGGCCCGCCAATCGGTCCGGTCGGTCGGACTGCCGCGCAGCCCGGCGACCAACGCCTGTAGCGCGACGCCCCTGCTGATCATCGGCACGCTTTCGTGATCAGTTGTACTGCATCATCAAGCCTCGAATAGGCCAGGCAATAGGTTCGCGCCGATCCGATGAGTTGGACCAGGACGTCAAATGCGGTGCCGCTCAGCTCTCCGCCGGGTGCAAGCGCGCCGTTAAGAAGACCGCGCAATGCGTGAGCTGGATCGACCGGCTCCAGGCTAGCTTTCGAGTCGCGACGCCGACGGAGCAGGACCACACAGCCGATAGGTAGGGGAGCGGGAGGCAAGGGCACGAACGCCTTGGGTACGGCAAACCGCACACGCTTGCGATCTGGGCGGCGACAGACTGGAACCGCACCGAGGTCGGGGCAGTACTCGGCCAGCAGCGGCCATGCTCCCGCCTTGACTGCCGGGGCAAACGGAAGGCCAATCCCATGCCCCCTAGAGTCCAGCAGCGTCACATCATCTGCGGCAAAGCCAAATCCTGCATGGACCAATGCCAAGGTCAGCGTTGTCTTGCCGGCGCCCGGATTGCCACAAAGAAGAACGATGCGTTCATTTCTGAAAAGCGCTGCCGCATGGAGAGCAAGTTCATAGGCGCCGTGATCCAGAACCTCGGTCAGCAATTGCCCCTTCAGCATGACGGGTAACTCGTCGAGGGAGCAGGACAAAATCCACTCGCCATCCCTCAGCAGATGGACCCGCCCCCCATGCCCGACCACCTCGAGCAGAACGTCGGCAGTCTCTCTTTGGACCTCAAGGTGCCGAAACACGGTGATCGCGGGAAAGGCGCAGGCTGCCGGATAGACGATGCGTATGTTGAGGCCCGCAACGGCGACCACCTGGCTCACGGCCTTTTGAGCTGACGAAGCAGACAAAGGCGCGAACGGCCGTATCAGGTTCAGCCGCTGCCAATCCCCGAGCGCAGCCTCGACATGCCTGTCTGCCTCAAGCCTATGAACGCCAACGCACGCCATCTCGGCCGAAATGGCTTGCGGTGACATGCCTTCTTCCAGAGAGCGCCAGATGTCGGCAGCAGTATCGTTGATGGCGAAAATGGCCTGCCGGGACGGGCTGTATAGGATGTTTTGGCCCCTGACGCGTGCCAACCGCCCCTGGATTACAAACGTCCCATGACCGTGATCGGCGGGGCCTGACACCACGTTTCTGTCAATCGCCTCGTGCTGGTTCATGGCGGTGATGGTCCAAGCTGTTGTTGCAAGGCAGGTTGCCTGTAAGGGCCACAAGACTTCCCAGTTCGGATGATCTTCGCAGGGATGATCATTGCCCGACGGCTACGACTTTTTCACAGCATTTCGTCGGAGAACCGAACCACGTCCTTGTGTGTCTCGATCCACTGGAGATGCGCCTTGTTCCAATATTCGCGGGCGTTGGCGCCCGTCAGAAATCTGAAACCAGACGGCGGCAGCGGCAATGCGGAGGGGATTGACTCATCGGGCAGCCACAGCAACACGTTGTCCCGACTTTCAATCGTCAGCCGCCATGTTCTTTCCAGGCGACGGAACCCACGCATGTTAGCGGCAGCCAATGCAAAAACCGATTCCGTGATCCTCAACCTGGGTGACTGATCGACAGCCTTGATCGGCGCCTGATGTGTGATTTCGCCCTTGGAGAGAAAAGCGTGCATACGGATTAGGGATCCATCGATCCGCACGGTTTCTCCTGTTCCGTCCCGTTCGTTTGACGCAGGATCCAGGCTGATCCCGGAGAAGCATCCGTCGAATAGGCAGTCTTCAATGATGCCGCTGAGGAGATAGTCGTTCTCCACGGCATCATCCCTGATTTCGCTGAGCCAGCATCCTTTTAGACGAAAGCCGTCGGCGTGCTCGGCAAAACGAATGCCGTCCCAGCAGCGGCGCGCACGGACACCTTCTATTGTCGCATCGGTGGTTCCGTCCCTGACAAGCAGAGCCGCGCTATTGCAGTAGGTGTCCCGCCAATCGGATGTTAGCGGCACCTGGCCGTCGAAACGTCCGCCGACAAAGTGAACGCCGGGGCAGTTGCGGATGACGACAGGATACCGATTGACCGGCAACGGCCCCTCGTCGCAGCCCATCATCGCGCTGGGATCGATGTTTCTGCTGTTGGCAACTGTGAAGGCAGCATTGCGAGCGTTGATAGTTGCTCCCGGCTGGAGATTCCGGATCAATTGCTGTTCGAAGCCATACTCACCTGCCAGAACGAACTCGTTGCCACCTTGGGCCTGGCACAAGCCGGGCAACAGGACGATCACAGGATACAAGCCGGCGACGCCCATGAATAAACGACGATCCATGCTCGTGCTCATTGACCTACCGAATCGCACAGCCGATGCCGTTCGAGGCAGGCCAGGAGCACAGCATCGAGAACCCTTTCGGCGACGTCTTCGGGTGATGCGAACCTTTCCACGGCGACCGCCGCCAGTACGCCGGCGTGATCTTCCGTTCCCATCCCCCCCTCAAGATCGGCCGCAATCTCGCGGCAAGCACGGTCCGCCGTCAACCAGAGATCAAAGTCGCAGTCAGGAGATGCCCTTTGCATCCGCGAGGACCGATCGCCCCTTTTCTGAAGTCGATCTCGTGCCACGCCGAGTTCGCCGCGCAGATGGACAAAAGCTATGTCGTGCACTCCAATGGCGAACAGAATATCAAGCCACTTCTCGGATGTTGCTCGATTCCGACTCTTAAGCAAAATGGACAAGAACCCCTGCAACAGACCCTGATCCATTATAGCAATGGTATTATTTTCTGCTCTCTCGCTTTGGACATAGGCAACCACAAACGAAAGATTCCAGATGACTTTGGCTGCATCGACAATTGATGATTGCCCGCTTTCGATGACAAAGCGCGCAATTCGCGCGAACAGGGAGCGAAACTCACGATCCCTAAATCTTCGTGAAATAATACCGATCCTATAGATTTGGCGGCCGATGAAATTTCTGGCCTCCCACGCTACTTGCACATCGGCTACCAACGGGCCGCACCGCCGTAGGCCTTGCGCTAATAGGGTGGATGCGGTCGTCTTTCCAATTCCGGGGAGACCAAAGAATTCCACAAATCGGATGTCTGTTTGAAGCGCGCATGGTTCGACGCTTGGCGGCAAGTCAGCCGTCAGGTCGCGACCTGTGTGCGTAATCATTGGGTTCTGGTCAAAGCTGATTTTCGGAAGGTTGAAGAACAGCTCAATGTTGAAATAGTTGGGACCCGATCCCCGCGTACAACTTTGGACGCTCAAGACCAGTCTGCAATGATCGTTGCATGCCGCGGTAGAAGATGAGCAAAGCCAACGGCAGCCAGAAGAAGGCCGCAGTTGATGGACCGAAGGAATCGCTCATCTGGTTTGCGACGATGTAGTTCCACAGGGAAACCGACGCTCCGAGCACCATCACATTCACTTGCGCCGCCTGGTCGCTCCCCTTGTCATTGCCGAACAATGTGCAGAGGACGGCGCTAACCAGATATGCCAAGACAACGAGAACCATGATCGACACCAAAGCGAGTCCGGGCACTCCCAGTGTTCTGAAGAAGTCGATGAACAAATTGTGGCTATGGGGAGCGATATCGCCCACCGGCTGCCCTGCCCCCACTCCCATGAACGGATGCGACAGGCCGAGATCTATCGATATGGACCACAGGCGCTGTCGCGATACCACCGAATGCGCCTCGCCTCCGGAAAGTTGAAGAGCCAGAAGGTTGTAAGCCCGTGGGTTCAGGGACTGCAATGCCATCAGACTCACTTGGAACAATATCGGAGCAACAACGGTTCCGACTATTATTTTTATCGGACTCTTCTTTCTTCTGATTAGATATATACTATATAATCCGAAGAATGCACCGAGCCCCGCCACACCGAGAACGAAGTTTGTCTTTGAACCCGATTTCACCAAACCCAAGAGCACCGCGACGAGGCAGCCCAAGAGAAGAACTCGATGCTTGCGAGATGAGACCATCTTCGCGGCGATGAGCGGCAGACCGGCCGACAAGGCGATCCCGAGCTGGTTCGAGTGCTTGAAATAGCCTTCGGCCCGATCGGCGAATCTGGCATCGCCTAGTCCGATTGCGACAAGACAGGATGTTACAACGCTCATAATGACTATCGCCATCACAACCCTGTCGACTGCCACGAGACCTTTGCGTCTCGTGGAGATCGCTGCGACTGCTGGAATAATCGCGAAACCAAACACTTGTGCGAAAACCGCGCGCATCGTCCTGAGCGGATTGTCTGCGTAGAGCATCGACAGCAGGGACAGGATGATGATGAAAGCGGATATCGTCAGCACCGCAGTCGCCAAGGTCGCTTCCACCCGATGGAGTCGTCTTGCCGTTTCGGCATAGGCAACGACGCTTAAGAGGGCGCAGAACAGAGCAAGCAAGAAGGAAAGCGAGCCATCCGTCCCGGCAATCCGCGTTGCGCCAGGGAACCAGATGGACACGATCAGCAAAAGAACGAATGCCTGCAGCATAGATGAGATGTCACACCGAAAGCATTGTGCGGGAACTTCGAGCCGACACAGCCCTGCCCCAACGCGCAACGTCCAGCGCCTTGTTGTCCTGAGTAGCAGCACCGATAAACATAGGCTCAGCGTTCCCTGCGCGCCTTATATTTTCATTGCATGCTGCCGCATGGCGGGTGAATCTCCGCATACCTATTTACAAGCAGCGTAGGCTCGGCGGGAGGACAAGGAAATGAGCGAAAAGGGGGCATTTGGACAGGGTGCTCTACGCCTTTTGTGCAAGCGGCGGAGTTGCAGCGATTTCCGCCCCTTGATTGAGCTTCGGCGAGACCGCGCGGTCGGATTGAGTGTTGGTGCCGATTCGCAGATGTGGGAGACTTGGATATGGCACACTGAGTCTTCCACCCATAGGAGATCGCCGTGCTTTGGGGCCTTGTCGCGGTCGGTGTAATCGGCATTCTGCTGGGATTGCGTTTTCGAGCAGCTGCGCTCATCATCATGACCGCGGTGACTGTCGTAGGCGGCGCCCTTGCAGGTGGAATTGGCAGTGATTGGCACCGCCTGCTTTCAATCCTACTTCTCGTTGTCGTTCTGCAGTGCGCCTATTTGCTCGGTCTCTTCCTTGGCGTCGTCTGGCGCCGAGGCATGTCACGTGAGCAGTGACGGTCTGCGGGTGCCGTTTCGCCGCCCCGGCGCCGCATCTGTTCGCCGTTGCGGTCGCAAAAGCACGCTGCGATTTTGGGACGACGACAGCATAAGGCAGAAATTTGCGACGCGCTCATCAAGACGCACGGTCGAATTTCATCACGGCGAAAACAGTCCGCACGAGAATAACGACATCGGCCCATAGGGACCATTCCCGCACATACCGGCTGTCGATGGCGACACGGCTGGGATAGTCCATTGCGTCTCTGCCTGTCACCTGCCACAGGCCGGTTAGCCCCGGCCGGGTTTTTAAGTAGTCGATCGCGCAGGAGTCGTAACGTTTCAATTCGTCCGGAACGACCGGACGAGGACCGACGCAACTCATCTCGCCTCGCAGCACGTTAATGAGTTGCGGCAGCTCATCCAGGCTCGACTTTCGGAGAATACGCCCCAGGAATGTGATGCGCGGGTCGTTCTTGAATTTCCAATTCTGCTCCCACTCCTTGGCGGCTTCGGGATTGCTCGCGAGATAGTCGGCTAAAACCCGCTCCGAGTTGGCCACCATGGTCCTGAACTTGTAGCAGGCGAAGCGCTTGCCGTTGAAACCTACCCGGGTGTGTGAAAATACCGCCGGTCCCCCGTCGGTCACCAATATCAAAAGGGCAACCGCCAGCATCACCGGAGCAGCGAGAACAAGCGCGATCAATGCGACAGACACGTCCATCATCCTCTTGGGCCGGCCTCCAAGCGGATGGACGGTTTGTCGTATGCGGATGCCGGGCCTGCGGCGCTTTATATCGAATGCGCTGATTGTCACGGGTTCTTACCAAGAAATGCTGCTGATGTTGGCCCACTTCACTGTGGCTTGTCATTGTCGGCAAGAGAAGCAAAGGAGGTAGCGCCATACCCTGCGCTCTTTACACCTTTGCCTGATAGGCGCGTCGGCGGCGTACATCGGTAAGCCTTCTGATCAAACGGCGTATCACCTGCATCCATTTGCTGCAGTAGCAGATCGCCAGGTTCGGCAGTATTGCAGAACTGGATTCTAATTCGTTCGGCGATCATAAGGTCAAAGCGCCAACCAAGTTCCGGCCGTCACGCTCTCGCAAGGATAGGATATAAAGGAACCACGTTTGCTAAATGCGCAGGGCCGCTAGGCGTCCGTCAATGCAGGAAGTACACATGCATCGCACTTTAGGACCCCGCAGGCAGTTGATCGCTCAAAGGATACCACCGTCCTATCCGATATTGTGGAGCGCCCAACGTGGTGCCTGGGTTGATGCCTTCGTCACGTGATTTTCCCGCAAAGTCGTTTGCTGTTGATGTTTCGGAAATCGACATTGCCGGAGTACTTGCTATCGTGCGCAAGCAAATAGCCTCGCTTGATCTCGATCTCTCCGGCCTCACCGTGGTCGTTGGTGCCGCGACAGGATACCAGGCGGTGACCGCCACAGTGGCGGCGCTCGCCAATGCCAGACGTGTCGTTGCGCTCACCCGCATCTCCTCTAGACATCCGAGCTTCGCGGCAACTGCGGACGCTACGTTGGCATTTGCCAAACAGGCCAAGGTCGCCGAACGCGTTGAAGTGGCGAACCGCATCGACAGCCGCAAATGGCAGGATGTCGACATCGTTACCTACTCTCTCCAGGTCGGGCCGATTTCGAGATCGCTCATCGAACTCTTGCCCTCGCATGCAGTTGTTTCGCTGATGGCAGAACCATGGGAGCTGCGGCCGGGCGTCGTGGACTTCGACGCCTGTGACGAGGCCGGCATCAAGGTTGCCGCTCCCAATCTCAGCCACCCAGCTATAGACCTGCTGCCGGAGTTCGCGCGGGTATGCTGCATCTTGCTCGGCGATGCCGGTGTCGATCAACGTGCCGCGAGGATTGCCATCGTCTGCGACACGCCCTGTGCACCATCCCTTGAGCATACACTACGCGAGGGTGGGGCCAGTGTAAGCGTTTTTTCGCACCCCGAGCTCCTGACCGGCGATGCATGGGATGTGATCGTGGTCGCGATGACGCCCTCCCACAAACCACCAATGGACATCAACAGCCTAGGCCGTATTGCCCGGAACTCGCGCCAAGCGCTGCTGGTGCAGTTCAGTGGCGGGATCGATCGCTCGGCCGCCAGCTATTTCGGCCTCAGACTCTGGCCACCGAAGCGCCCTACCGGTGGTCCGCCAGGCCTTCCACCTGACGTACTCGGACCAGCTGCAATGGTCCGCAGACTGACGGGTGGATTGAAGGCCGCCGAAGCCGCTTTTCGGGGCGCGGAGCTCGCAGAGGGCAGCGTTGGATTTCTGGTGAAGGCAGGGTCCACGACGGTTGGCCGGGAACGTACCTAAACACCCGCCGAGAGTGTCTGTCTCGCGAAAGGCTCGGACGAGACGATCGACCTTCTGTTAGATCAGAACGGCGACCCGCTGGTCCCGCCCGTTTACGCATCCAGCAGTTGTACTGGTAGACCAGGCGAGACCGATCGAGGCAGCCTTCAAAGCAACATCTGTCTAAGTTTGTACGCTACCTCCGTGCGATTCGTAGCCTTCAGTTTTTTCATGATATTGCGGATGTGCACCTTGACGGTGCTCTCACAGAGGTTGAGTTCGTAGGCAATTATCTTGTTCGCCTTGCCTTTCTTGAGCGCCTCCACGACCGCCGCCTCACGTATGGTGAACATACCGGCGAGCGGACGGGCACCGTTTGCGGACGAGTGGATGAGCTCTCGGAGCGCCAGCACGCAGCTGGCAGGTACAAAGATTCCTCCGGCGCGAGCGAGACCAATGGCCTCGGCAGCGACCTTCACCGTCACGCTTGTGGGAATGTAGCCACGGGCGCCGCATTCGAGTGCGGCGAGAACCTCCGCCGGCTCGTCGGAATCCACCACGACGATTACGGGTACGGCGCCAATCTCGGCAATGAAATGCGTAAGTTCCGCCCGGCTAGTCGGGTCGGAGACCTTTCTGGAACCAAGGATGATGAGGATCGCAGACGGCTCCGTTTCTCCGGCAGTGTGCTGGATTTCGTCGAGCGATCCTACCGCGCTAACGCGCAAAGTGGGATTGTGTTCGACAAGGCCACGGGCAAGGCATTCACGCTCAAGTGCTCGCTTGTCCACAATCATCACAAGACCTTCGCCTCGATGTCCGTCTTCTAGATCGGACTTGATAAGGCCATTTGCGTCCGGCCCGTTGTGTAGCGGTCTTGTCGCGTGCTTCGAAAAATCGGAAGTTTGGTGTTCCATCGACTTACCTGCTCCTCTCCGCCGCTGACTTTGCCTTTCCTCCTTTTGGTTTGGCTCCCTCGCAAAAGCTTGTCAGCGTGAACTGATACGCTCATTTATCGTGTGTCAGGCTGCCTAGGTCTTAGGAATGGATTTAAGGAGTAGGGCATACGCCGCCCCAACGCGCGGACGTATGGCTTCCCTGCCCTTTAGAGGTAACCCAACCTGCAAGGCATACTACGATGCTGTGGATAAGACGCATTAATCCTGGTTAACAATTTGTAATTATATCTTAGCTAGCTAATATATCAGCCCCTGACAGCCACGAATTGTGCAGGCTTGATTCCACACCAAAAAGTGTATGCGGAAGGTCTCGGCATCAGTGGTGCGAACTTGCGATTCGGAGAGGAATCGGGCCGCAATTTTATGGAACCGCACTGACCGCTGCCGGTCCACACTCCCTTAGGCGCAGCCCATGCTGCTCGAAGCTAAATCGTCGTAGGTCAAAAGGAGATATGCGCGCAGGACCAGAAAGAGCTCGTAGTCTATGCTGGCAGGGAGACCGCCACTTCCCAGGCCTTCAGGGACCAGCGCACGTCCGTACCTCGTTCGTATGCTTTGCACATATCCGGGATGATCGCATATAGTCCCCCAGCCCCCGGCGCGGTTTCTCACAAACTGCCCGTCGGTTAGGCCCGGTGTCCTAGCCCATCCCAACAAGGGGGTGCCGGGCCGCTCCATCCAAATCCTCGCTGACCAAAGGCCCGCCGCCCCATTTGCGAGACGACGGGCCCTCGCCTAGCCCACACCCTATCAACGCAATTGCGGTGCCAGGCGTGCTGACCCATAATGGGTCGCATTTGGCCCCACGGCGGACGGGCTTAACATCGGGGCTGGCAGCAACGATAGTCAGCGTCATTGGCATGGGATGGCTCCTCGCCACAGGGCCTTCATGACAGGAAGCCTTGCAATTCGAGTTAGGCGGACCTGACCCATCGATTGGACCATTTCACGGACGCGCTCTTTACCTGATCTCCCAGAAGCGCAGATAGTGAGAAGACAGCCGCGAGCAGGAGGGTTATGAAGAGCTAGTGATAGGCTTGGAGATGACCATGCCCATCAGGGATGAGATCGGATCGCCTGGCATATTGCGGGGCCGCCTTTGGGATTGCATCGCGCGGCGGACTGCCGTGGATGACAGCCGCCGTACGCCGATCCTTAACCTGTTCCTGTTCCACCGCAGTAGGCGCTATTCACCCAGGTACGGCCGGTGATGGAACGCGATGGCATGCTAATCTCCAGAGATGACGAGCGCATGAAATTGCGCCTCGACAAGAAGCGCGGGGGATACTTTTAGCCATGCGCCACGTGGCCAAGAGCCTCGCCCCCACCGACGGCATCCGCGAATACATGGCGGCACAGGAGAAGAAGTCGCTGCTGCGCTTCCTCACCTGCGGCTCGGTCGACGACGGCAAGTCGACGCTGATCGGCCGCCTTCTGTCCGACACCAAGCAGATCTTCGAGGATCAGCTTGCCGCGCTCGAACGCGATTCGCGCAAGCATGGCACCACCGGCGACGACATCGACTTCGCGCTTCTGGTCGACGGCCTCGAGGCCGAGCGCGAGCAGGGCATCACCATCGACGTCGCCTATCGCTTCTTCGCCACGCCCAAGCGCAAGTTCATCGTCGCCGACACGCCCGGCCATGAGCAGTACACCCGCAACATGGCGACCGGCGCCTCGACCGCCGATCTCGCTATCGTGCTCATCGATGCGCGCCAGGGCGTGCTGCGCCAGACCCGGCGCCACTCCATCATCGCCTCGCTGCTCGGCATCCGCCACATCGTGCTGGCCGTCAACAAGATCGACCTCGTCGGTTTCGACCAGGCGGTGTTCGACCGCATCGTCGAGGATTATCGCCAGTTCTCGCACGAGCTCGGCTTCCAGACGATCGTGCCGATCCCGATGTCGGCCCGCTATGGCGACAATGTCACCAGCCGCTCCGACAAGACGGCGTGGTATTCCGGCCCGTCGCTTATCGAGCATCTCGAAACCGTATCGGTCGACGAGGCCGCGGTCGAATTGCCGTTCCGGTTTCCGGTGCAGTATGTCAACCGGCCCAATCTCGACTTCCGCGGCTT
>NZ_JBFUER010000013.1:0-30060 GCF_056403855.1 Mesorhizobium sp. P2_E7
CGCCCTCGCCAACAGCGGCTCGGTCCCGGTCAACGTCACGACCCCCGACGGCAACACGCTGACCATCACCGGCTTCAATGCCGGCAGCGGAACGGTCAGCTACACCTATACGCTCCTCGACAACGAGACCCATTCCGTTGCCGGCACCGATTCCATCTTCGACAACATGTCGGTGACGGTCACCGACACCGATGGCGATGTCTCGGCTCCCGGCACGCTCTCGATCCAGATCATCGACGACGTGCCGACATTGGGAACCGTGCAAAGCCAGCAGGCAAGCACCGATACGTCGCAAGCGCCGGCGGTTGGAACACTCCACTTTGTCGCTGGCGCCGACGGAGCCGGGGCCACCATGACGATTACGGCCAACACAACAGGCATCACCTCGGCCGGCCACAACCTCATCACGGAACAGTCGGGCAGTGTGTTGACCGCTTATGCCGACAACAACAACAGCGGAACCCACGATGCGGGCGACACGGCGGTCTTCACCATCACCGTCAATCCGAATGCCGGCACGTCGGGGCAGTACACGTTCGACCTTTTGGCGCCGTTGGACGGCACTGTCACCAATGTTTCCATTGCCTCGAGCGGCGCCTACGGCTCCGGCCCCAGCAATTCCATCGTGGTGACGGCGGGCGGCCAGAATGTCGTGATGGTGACCGGCTGGGCGCCGACGGGCAGCTTCAATGAAGCAGCTTGGCTTGCCGGCGGCAATCCGGCGCTCACGCAGACGTCCAATGTCAACGGCTCGAGCGCCGGTTGGGGGCTTGGCAACAACAACTTTGACGCGGGCGAGTTCATGCGTTTCGATTTCGGAACGCCTAACGACTACGATGGCGTCGGACCCTACACGCCGCCGGCCATTGCCATAGCCAGCGTCAGCTATGCCAAGTTTTCGTTCGATGCGGTTACCGCCGGTGACAAGATCGAGTTCGTCGCCCACTATACAAACGGAACCACGGCTTCCTTCATTCCAACGGTCGGTTCGACGCTGCTGACGATCACATCGCCTGCAGGAACACAGATCGCATGGGTCGACGCCTATGAATCGACGGGCAAGACCAAGCTAAACCTCACCGATCTCGGGGTTAGCAGCACCACCGTCGACCATACAATTCCGGTGACGCTGCAACTCACGGATGGCGATGGCGACGCAACAGGGACGGCGAATTTCACTGTCCACGTGGCCGCCGGGCTGACACCCTTTGCGGTTGCCGCGCCGGTCGTGCTCGACCTCAACCACGATGGAATCCACACCACCGATCTGACGCACTCCGCCGTTTCGTTCGACTATAACGGCGATGGCGTCGCTTCGAAGACCGCCTGGGTCGACACGCATGACGGTATCCTGGCGATCGATCTCAATGGCGACGGCAAAGTGAACAACGGTTCCGAGATCGTCTTCACCCAGCATGCCGCCGGCGCCGCGACCGACCTTGCCGCGCTCGAACAACTCTATGACACGAACCATGACGGCAAGCTGACTGCCGCCGATCACGACTTTGCGCAGTTTGGCGTCTGGCAGGATGCCAACGGCAACGGCGTGTCGGATGCAGGCGAGTTCAAGTCGCTGGCCGCCCTGGGCATCGTCGAGATAGGCCTCGATAGCAATAATCAGCACTCGGTTTCGGCGGACGGCTCGGTCTTGACCTATGGCGAAGCCACCTTCACGACTGCCGACGGTCAGACAGGCGCGGTCGGCGACATCGGCTTCGGCAACTACGATAGCGCTGGCTCCGGAAGCACTGCCGCCATCGCCGGCACTTCGGGAGCCGACACGTTCAAGATCGACAATCTGGACATCAAGGATCTGATCGCCGATTTCCATGGCGGTGAAGGGGACAAGATCGACTTGAGCGCGCTGTTCGACAAGGCGCCGGCCGGCAACATCGCCGACTATGTGCATTACGACAGCGCGACCAGCACCGTGAGCGTCGACACCAGCGGATCGGGCAACGCGGCCAACTTCGTGGATGTCGCCGTTCTGCAGAATGCGCCGGCCGCCGGCACGATCAACATCCTCTACGACGACACACAGCATCAACAGCACACGGCCACGATTTAGCACTTATGCGTGGCCGTGCTCTCATGCTATATATTAGCGAAACATAAAACCGCAGTTTGGAGAGGGACTTAAATGAAGCGTTGTGCAAGATTGCTGGCTTCGGCTGCGGCGCTGCTGCTGGCTGGATCGACGGGCTTCGCCGCCGACATCATCGAAGGGCCGGTGGCCGACTATTGCCGCACGGTCGGCACGTCGAACCTGGTGCTGAACGACAACATCGTCGATCTCAAGGCCGAGGTGGTGAAGCTGATGGACGAGTCGGTGGCCGTCGCCAACAGCTCGGAATGGATCAACTCTTCACGCCCGGCCTTCGTCTGGGCGTCGGAAGCCAAGGTCGCCTGCGGCATGGCCTATGGCTATCTCAAGACGAACTACAAAGACGAAGATACCCTCAACAAATGCGAGTGCTTCCACGATCGCATGGTCGAGTACATGAACTAACCGGCAGGGATCGAGCCGCGCCGTTTGGCTGATCGCGATGGTCGGCGGACGATTGACCAAGGCGATCGCTGCGGCGATCGCATTCGCCGGTTTTGGCCAGCTTTTCACGCAAGCCCACGCCAACTGGCTGGAACGACCAGCCCCGTTCGGCTTACCGCGGCCGGCCCGCTGCGACGCCGCCCCGGAATGGACGCGCGAGACATTCAAGGCGTTCGCGACATGCCAGGCATCGCTCTACGGCCTGGAGCCGGTGCTGGCGCACGCGGTGATGGAGATCGAAAGCGGTTTCGATCCCGATGTGCACGGCGCCGATGGTGAAGTCGGATTGATGCAGGTGATGCCGGGAACGGCGCGAATGCTCGGCTTTCGCGGTTCTCTCGACGAGCTCGGCGCGCCGGCGACCAACATCGCGCTCGGCGTCAGATATCTGGCGCAGGCGAACAGCCTTGCCGCAGGCGACCTCTGCACCACCGTCATGAAGTATCGCGCCGGGCATGGTGAAACCCGGTTCTCCGAACTTTCGGTACGCTACTGCCGGCATGCGCGAGCAATCCTGGCGCGAGAAGGTTTTGCGGTGACCGGGCCGCTACCGGTGGCGACGTTCGGCTTTTCCGCATTCCCGTCCGCAGACGACAGCGCCCCTGCCCAAGGCAAGCGGATTTGCGTGCGCCGGTTGTTCGTGCCCGGGCCGCGATACATGAAATGCGCCGACTATCGAAGCGTCGGGCAAGCCAAGGTGATCAAGGCGCTCCGGGCAAGACTCTTCGACGGCTAGACCACAATGCAGCAATTACAAAGACGGCGAGGCAAGTCTGCCGTAAGATGAATGGGATGAGACCGGGACGAACACTCGGCGGGATAGGGGGAGGTATCATGAAAACTGGCCGGCAGGGCCACTATTCGTGGACGTGGGCGATCGCGTTTGCGGTTATGGTGTCAGGCTGCCAGTCGAAAGGCAGCGTCTCGGACGCGCTCGATCCGGCAGCGATCGCCGCACCTGGAGCGCCGGCCACCGGCGCCGTTGCCAGCCCGGCCACGCAATCGCTCGGCACCGGGCCGACGAAGGTCGCGATGCTGCTGCCTTTGTCGGCCCCTGGGACCGCCGGCGAAAACGGCAGGAAGATGCTCGACGCGACCAAGCTAGCGATGAGCGATCTTGGCAATGCCCTGCTCACGGTCACGGTCGAGGACACCAAGGGCGACAGCGCGCATGCCAGCGAATTGGCGGTGCAGGCGATCACGAGCGGAGCCAAGATCGTCATCGGCCCGGTCGAGCTTCCTGCCGCTCAGCACATAGCCAAGCTGTCGGGATCGCAGCGGCCGCCGGTGCTGGCGCTGGCCGACAATTTCGCCGGTGGCCCGGGCGTCTATGCGGTGCGTCTCAACGAGGCCGACAGTGCGGCCGCGGGCGCAGCCGGCCTGGCAGCCAAAGGCAGCAAGAAGTTCGTGCTGCTCGTCGCGGCCGGCGCGAATGCCGGCGCGATTGAAAAGCGGGTCGCCAACAGCCTCAGCATCTATGGTGCGACGCTCGCCGTCACCATTCCGTATTCGGCCGGTGACGGCGGCACAAAAGCGGTCAACGACATGGGCTCACTGGTCGATGCTCCCGATGCCATCGTCATCGCCAGCGGCGACGATAACCCGTCACAGATCCTTGCGGCGCTCAAATCGAAAGGCATTCCTGGAAAAGCCGTCGCCGTCGTTGGAACCAACCGCTGGCTGGAACGTCCGATCGAACCGCTGTTTGAAGGATCCTACATCGCCACCCTCGACCCAAACGAAACCGGGCCGATCGCCGACCGCTTCAAGACGACCTACAATTATCCGGCCGACCCCAATGTCGCCTACGCCTATGATATGGTCGCCCTGACAGCGGGGATTGCCAGCGCGGTCGGTCCTGACGGCTTCAACAAGCAGGTGCTCGAAAATCGCAGCGGATTTCGCGGATCGACCGGCTTGTTCCGGTTTCGGGCGGATGGCTCCAGCGAGCGATCCATGCCCTTTTATCAGGTTCAAAAAGGTGCGCTCAAACTGGTCGCCAAATCGACGTCTGGGTACTAGAGCGGTTCAGCGTTTCGCGGAATCGCTGCTCCGCTCTAAGTATTTGTTTTACGCAATTCCGGACGGAAAACCGTTGCACACTTTTCCTGGAATTGCTCTGAGGGCGAGACGCCCCGGGGTCTGCTTGAGCTGATGGGCTGGCTGAGGCGCAATCGCTTGGTGGTGTTGCTCGGAAGCCTGCTGCTTCTGGCTGGGGTCTTGTTGATTGTCCGAGCCGCCGATTTTCTTTCGATCGATCGACCGTTACCAGCGCCACGTCGATCCATCGACGATGGCCAGCCAGCGCGACCGCCAGCGACCGTCGCCGATACGCCATGGCGAGGGCGGGCACGCAAGATTGCTCAGGACCTTATCGCGCCGCCGCAGCTTGATCCGGCGCAAATCGAACGGGCAGAGCCGCGCCCGCCGCTCAGCGACCTTGGCCTGGCAGCACCCGCAGGGATGCGGATGCCAAAGGATTGGTCAGCGGTGCTGCTGTACCAACCGGTTGCCACCTCGTCGGCGACCTTCGAATCCATGGGACGCACGGTAGCCATCAGCGGGGTCCAGGGCATCGACCCGGACACGACCTGTTTGTTTCGCGGCGTCGCCTGGCCTTGCGGCCAGCGTGCACGAGCAACGTTCAATTCGTGGCTGCGCGGTCGGGCGCTCAAATGCGTCGTGCCGCCGTATATCGATCGTTTTGCCATTGCCGCACCGTGCAATTTGGGCAAACAGGACGTCGGTGCCTGGCTTGTTTCCAACGGCTGGGCGACGGCCCTGGCGAGTGGCATCTACGGCAAGGCCGAAGCGGTGGCCAAGGATGCGGAGATGGGCATATTCGGCCCGCCACAATAGCCGACAATTCGGTGTCGCTAACCGTTGCCCGCGCAGCCTTGCTTTGAAGGCCATGTTCGGGCCGATGGTAGGCGATTGCGCCATTACTCAAATTGTATGATTCCTCGAAACTGAATGTGCAACACCTTGGCCTTATGACCAATCGATTCGATCCGCGGGAGTTTGGCTAATGACGACCCCAATGGCGAACAGCTCGCCCCGGCAATGGAAAGACGTCGCATGGCTGACCGCCCTGGGATCGGCGGGACTCTTGCTGCTGTCAGTTGGCCTCAACTACCTGCTTCTGTTCTCGGAAGCATTGACGCCGTTCGGCCGCAGCATGGTCACAGCGGTCCTGTTGCCAGTCATCATCGGTGGCCCGCTTCTCCTGTTCATTGGCCTGCAGCGGATCGAACTCGGCCATTATCGAAGAGAACTCAACAAGTCGGCGACCTTTGACAGCCTGACTGGCTGTCTCAACCGGACAGTCTTCACGGCGATGGTTGACAGGAGAACACCGCGGCAGGAATCGTCCGGTCCAAGATCCGGCGCCTTCCTGGTCATTCATCCGGAACATATCAGGTCGATCAATCTGCGCTTCGGGCTGGGCTGGGGTGACGAGGCCTTGCGGCTCATAGCGTCGACCATCCAGTCATCGGTGCGCAAGGAGGATCTGGTCGGCCGCATCGGAACCTCCATGTTCGGGGTCTTTCTGCCCGGTGCGACGGAAGACGACGCCAAGGAGATCGGCGAGCGGATCCGGGCGCGCGTGGCGCAAGCCTATTTCGCGCCGAAAGGAACAGAGGATATCCTGACCATCAGCGTCGGCGGCGTGGTGTTTGAAAACGAGCTGGCATTCGAAGACATGTTCCGGTCGGCGGAATCGCTGTTATCCGGCGCCGAACACAAGCCTGGATTTCAATTGTCGCACCTGCCCAACTAACTCTGAAACGGGCCACGCCGGAGGCCGGCTCTGTTGCCGACCCGACGAATCGAGCTGCCAGCTGGGTAGTTGATGGCTTCAGTTGACGATGCAGCGTCACCTATATCCGGTCGATAATCTGCAGGGCGGTCCAACTGCCCAGGGCCTTGGCCAGCACGTCTGCCTCCTCCGCACTGCCGTTCAATTCGCGATGGAGCCGGTCTGAGAAGAACCCGTTCTCCACGGCTGCACGACGATCGGCCATGTGGTTGGATGCGAATTTCGGGATCGTCACACTAGGCGGTCTCGGCAATATTCAGCACGGCGTCGATCTCGGCCATCGCCGCTGCCGGCAGCGGCCCTTTTTCCAGTGCACCGAGATTGTCCTCGACCTGCTCGGGCCGCGTGAAGCCGGGAACCGGCAACGTGATCGCCGACCTGGCGAGGATCCAACCGAGCGCGCCCTGCGCAAGCGTGCGTCCGCCTGAGCTGAGCAGGTCGCGGATTGCCGCTAGCCTCGACAGGTATTGCGGGTTGGCGGCGCCATCCCTGAAGAACACCATCCATTCGGCATTCCCGCCGCGCACGTCATCGGCAGGCAGCTTCACAGCCGGCGTGTATTTGCCGGTGAGCAGCCCCATTGCCAGGGGCAACCGGCTGAACGAGATGAGGTTCTCGCGCGCCGCAACGGCCATCAGCTCGTGCGCCGGGGTAAACACATTGAAGTCGTTCTCTACGGCGACGAAACCCTCGCGTGGCGCGTAGGCGGCAAGCCGTTCGCAGTGGTCGGTGCTCCAGCCGAAGGCGCCGATCTTGCCCTCCTGACGCAACAGGCCGAGCGTATCGAACACCTCGCCAGCGCGCTCGATCGGATATTCGTTGATATGCAGCAGCGCGACGTCGATGCAATCGCGCTGCAGGCGGTGCCGCGAATTGTCGATCGATCTCCGGATCGCCGCGGCAGAGGCATCCTCGGGAGCGATCTTGCGCGTTTCGGGATCGCCGAAATAGCCGACCTTGGTGACGATGACGGCTTCGTCCTTGCCCTTCAATGCCCGCCCGAGGATCAGCTCTGCATTGCCGGCGCCATAGGCGGCAGCCGTGTCGAATACCCGCGCACCGATGTCATAGGCCATCGCCAGCGCGGCTTGCGACCTGCTGTCATCGACCTCGCCATAGATGGTCGCTGTATCATTCCAGCGCGCGGCGCCGCCCGCCGCCCAGGTGCCGATCCCGATGCGCGGCACCGAGCGGCCATCCCAAAGCTCCATCATCTGCATGGCCGTCTCCATAGTCTCAACGGCGCAAGCTGGCGTGGCGGGCACGCTCACGGATCTCTTCGCGAGAAATGCCGGCATCCGCCAGCGTGCTGTCCGGGGCCTGCCTCAAGCTCGCAAGCGTCTGGCGATAGACAAGCCAGCGGGCGAAACGATATCGAAGTTCATCCAGCATGATCGTCTCCTTTGGCGCGCAGAATGCCCACGCACCTGGGTTGCTTGAAAACGCAAAACATCTGCTCAAAGCGCTTGCGTGATCGAAGGACTACGCCGGCTTCTTGGTCAGCCGAGGCGCTTGTCACCGTCCGCCCAGGCAGAATTTTCCAATGCCTCCAACGCCTGCATACTTGCGCGTGATGCCCGCTTCGCGCTACAGCCATGGTCGCAACGAGTTTTTCATTTCTGAAAAATGGACATTGGCTGGGACGATCTGAGGTTGTTTCTCGACGTGGCGCGGCTGGGTGGCTTGAGCGCGGCGACGGCAACCACGCGCCTCAGTGCGGCCACCCTGGGACGACGCGTCACCGCGCTCGAAAAGCAGATCGGTGAACCGCTGTTCGTGCGTCAGCAGACCGGCTACCGGCTGACCCCGGTCGGTGAAGAACTGCTGCGGCGCGCCGAAGACGTCGAGGCGGCAATGCAGTCGCTGACCCGCTGGCGCGAGGGAAACCTGCCAGACCGCATCGTCCGCGTCTCGGCCGGGCCATGGACCTCGGCCTTCGTTTCGGCCCATATCGGCGAAATCTGGACGGTCGATGACGGCATAAGGCTCGAGCTTGTCACCACCACCGAGCGGGTCGACATCGGTCGCCGTGCCGCCGACATCGGCATCCGCAGCGAGCGCCCGACCGAACAGTGGCTGGCTGGCCGTCAGAGCGGCAAGGTCGCCTATGCCCTTTATTCGGGACGACACCTGATCAATGGCATTGCCGCCGGTTTGTTCGTCGGCGTTACTGGCGAAGGGGCAAACGTCGCCTCGGCGCGCTGGCTGCAAGCCCATCACGGCGACCGCATCGCCGTGCGCGGCAACAATACGCATTCAGTGCGTGAGCTGGTGGCCGCCGGCGCCGGCCTTTCCATCTTTCCGTGCTTCGTCGGCGACAGCGATCCGCGGCTGGTTCGCGTCGCCCAGCCTATCCCCGAACTCGAAACCGACCAATGGATCGTCACCCATCACGAGGAACGTCACTCCCCGCCGGTGCGAAAAGTCGCCGACCGGATCGCCAGCTTGATGCGGGCGCACCAGCCGCTGTTTCGCGGCGAGACGCCGATCCGGTAAACCTCGGACGTCGATCGGCCGTCAGCTGACCAAGCTATCGCGGCTTGACGACTGGCACGGATCGGCTTTCACAGCGGCGAAAGTACCCCGTCGTGAGCTGTTCGAACTATATCCGGTCGATAATCTGCAGGGCGGTCCAATTGCCCAGAGCCCTGGCCAGCACGTTTGCCTCCTCCGCACTGCCGTTCAATTCGCGGTGGAGCCCGGTCCGAGAAGAACCCGATCTGCACGCCTGCACGACGATCGGCCATATGGTTGGAAATAACGCCGGTCGGCAGATCGACGCGGAACGTATCCTCCACCACTCCGTCGTCGGTCACCGCCTGCACGCGCAGGTCGATGAACTGCAAGCCGACCGGCGCCACCGAGGCGGAGGCCGCTGCGACGAGGCCGGCCAGGGGCGATGGCTCCTGCGATTTCGGGTCGTAAACGCAAGGCGCGGCCAGGATTGCCAGTCCAAGGATGTAGATCGTCAGGAATTTCATGAGCCTCTCCGGGGACGAGGACATGCCTCGTGATGTAATGGATTGAAAGGTCGAGATCGCATCCACCGACATTGGGCCAGTGGATGCGATCGGCGCCATCCGCAACAGACAATCAGCGCAGCGGCCGGAACGCGAGACGAAGATCCTTGGTCAGGGCTTCGGGCTGCTCCCAGGCGGCGAAGTGTCCACCCTTTTCCGGTCGGTTGTAGTAGAGCAGATTCGGAAAGGCTTTCTCGACCCAGCTTTTTGGAGCCTGATAGAGTTCATCCGGGAACGCGCTGACCGCAACCGGGATGGTAATCCCCTTCGGTGCGAAAAAGGCGAGCTTGTTTTCCCAGTAAAGACGGGCCGACGTGACGGCGGTGTTGGTCAGCCAGTAGAGCGTGATGTTGTCCAGCACATCATCGCGCGTCAGCCCTTCGGCCTTGCCATCGAACACCCGCGCGATCAGCTCATAGCTGCGCGCGTCGTGATCGAGCATCCAGGCGGCAAGACCGACCGGCGAATCCTCGATCCCGTACAGAGTCTGCGGCCGAGCCGACATCTCCTGAGCATAGGCGAGGCCGTGCGTGTAGAAGAAGTCGAGCTGGCCGTAGGCACGCTGCTCGTCGGCCGACAGGCCCGCGGGGGCAGGTTTGCGCGCTTCAAGCGCCTTCTCGATCTCGTCGGGGACGGCACCCGGCATGTTGGTGTGGATGCCCGCCAGTTCCGGCGGCGCCTGAACGGCCATCTGCTCGGTCACGGCGTCACCCCAATCGCCACCCTGGGCGACAAACCTGCTGTAGCCGAGCCGCTTCATGAGCACGGTCCAGGCCCGCGCGATGCGCTGGGGATCCCAGCCGAGTTCGGTCGGCTTTCCGGAAAAGCCGTAGCCGGGAAGCGAGGGGATGACGACATCGAACGCGTCCGCCTCGGTGCCGCCATGCGCGGTCGGATTGGTCAGCGGATCGATGAGCTTCAACTGCTCGATGACGGAGCCCGGCCAACCATGGGTGATGACGATTGGCATGGCGTTCTTGTGCTTGGAACGGGCATGGATGAAATGAATGTCGACACCGTCGATGGTCGTCACAAATTGCGGCAGGGCGTTCAGCCTGGTCTCGAACCGACGCCAATCATAGTCGCTCGCCCAATACTGGGCGAGCTTCTGCATGGTCGCCAGCTGCACCCCTTGCGTGATGTCGTTCACCAGTTCCCGGCTCGGCCACTTGGTCGCGGAAATACGGCTTTTGAGGTCCGCCAGTTCGCGGTCGGTCGCATGAAACTGGAACGGGCGGATGGCGGTGTCGGCCGGACGCGCCGCCTCGCTCGTCGCAGCTGCGTCCGCCTGCGCGACTATGGCGGTCGGGGTCGAGGGGTTGGCGTATGCGGAGATCGGCAGGCCGGCTGCCACGATCAGCGTGGAGGAGGCAAGAAAACGTTTTGTACGGGTCATATCCAGTCGTCCTTTTCTAGATGGAGCCGCTCGGCGACATTCGGGAAAAGTTTGGGTTCAACAAGTTGGGTACAGGGGCACGGCCGCCTGACGGCCGTGCAGGGAACACTGAGCGTTGCTAGAGGCCGTAAAGGCCGCGGGCAAAGTCACCCAGGCCCTTGGCATCCAGCGCCGCGAGCGGAGCACGCAGTGTGACGCGCACGGCGCCCGGATGCCGCCCGATCTCGATCGCACCGGCGACAGTGGCGCGGTTCATGACCTCGGCAAGGCTGAGACCAAGCACGTCGGCGGCGCGTTGCAGGCCATTGTCGGTCGCCTGGTTCGGATTGGCGCCGGTGCCGATGAAGGTGACCGGCGCGTCCTCTTCGACCTCGGCAATTCCATGCCGGGCGGCGAGGGCGGCGACAGCGTGCTTCTCGCCGGCCGTCAAAGGACGCGCGAGGTAGGGCAGATCTTCGCCGCGCGGGAAGAGGATCGGGCCGTCGATCTTCAGCCCCTTGATGACATGCACTTCCAGCGTGGCCGTGCCCGCCACATCGGCGGTGTGCCCGGCAATTTCGCCGTCGCCCTGGAAAGCATGCATGTCGCCCAGGTAGATGCCGCCGCCCGGAACCTTGACCGGGCAGATCAGCACCGCTCCCTCGCGAACCGTGTTGACGTCGAGATGACCGTCGGTCTTGTGGGTGGCAAGCTCTTCCCTGGTCAGCGAAAAGACGTGCGGCGCGTCCAGCAGGAACGCGCCGAAATCACCGGCATTGTGCGAATCCGGCATCGCCTTGGACGGCGTGGTGCCGAGCTGCCCGAGGAAGGGACGCAGTCGCGTGGCGACTGCGACAAGATCAGCCGGAGCAAAGGTCAGGATCGGATTCTGGATCGACGTATCCGGCAGAGCCATCAGCTTGCCCGCGTCCTTCGCCATCCTTTCCGCTTCACGCCGATCGACGGTGAGGCCGACATGGCGCTCGTCATCGAAAGCGATCGTATAGCCATTGGCAAAGGTAAAGGGCGTGGCGTCGGCTCCACACTCTTCACAGCGGATGGAGGTCGGGCCGATGCCTTCGATGCGCGTCGCCGGCCATTCCGTTCCGCAGCGGGGGCAGACTGCCGCACAGAAGGGATCGCCGTTGAAACGGCCGGCCATGACCTTGTCATGGCCGGATGCCGTCGCCGCCGACGTGACCACCAGCGAGCGGATGCGGATGGCGATGGCGTCGCCGATCTCGGCGCCTTCGACGGCCACCGGCCTGGTGACTTCGTGTCCGCCCCGGATCGCGGGCGTGATCATCGGCCCCCAGCATCCGGGCGCGGTGTTGGCAATGATGACGCCGCCATCGGCGACCGGCCCGAGCATGGCGACCGCCGGGTCAAGAACACCGTTGGTCAGCTCATTGACGAAAACGGTGCGCTGCGCCGACCTTGAGTGAGTGGATGGTTTTTCAAGCACGCTTGTTCCTCCTTGACCAAAATTGCATCCGAAGCTGGCCGCGATTTGGTCGTTGCGGAGTATCGTCAATGTGTCCGGAAACGGCATTTTTGTAACGCAGTGTAGCAAGCTGACATGGTGCCGCTCAGCACGTTGATGCAGGCCCGCAAGACCGCGGTGGCGCGATGACCGAGCCTGCAAAGTATTCGCCGACGAGGATCCATTGACATTGGTCGGTCACAGGCGCCTAATTCTCTGATTGAGAAGTATACTCAGTTGCTATGTTATTTTAAGACTTACTTATGTTTCGACGGATCGGCGCCGGGGAAAGACGTTCGCCCTTGCGCGAAGCGACCGGCGCGGGTCTGCAAAGCAGGCACCAAGCGACAGGCGTTCGATGAGAGAGGAGTTCGCACATGCCAACACCGCCCATGCCCTATCGCCGCCCGCCGCTCGTATCGGACCGGCAGGGTTTCGACCGGCGCTGGTTCGCACCCAACCTCGAAATGGTGTTCACCCCTACCACCGCGGACGATGTCCGGGACATGATGAACCAGGCGATCTGGAAGTACAGCTACAAGCCCGGCGAGATCCAGATCACGTGCGGCCGCCACTGCTACGAGGGCTTCGTCTACAATTCGACGACCAAGTGCATCATCGACGTCACCGGGGTCAACAGCTACGGCTTCGACGTCGACAAGGGCTATTACATCGATGTCGGCAACGGCAACTGGGACATGTACCGGACGTTCTTCAACGTCTATGGCCGCACCTTGCCCGCGGGCTCCTGCTACTCGGTCGGACTGGGCGGCCACATCACCGGCGGCGGATACGGTATCCTGTCCCGGCTGCTCGGCCTGGCGATCGACTATCTGACCGGCGCCGACGTCGTGGTCACGCCGGGCGACGGCAGGACGCCGCAACTGGTCTATTGCAGCGCCGGCCAGCATTCCGACCTCTATTGGGCGATACGGGGCGGCGGCGGTGGAAACTTTGGCATCATCACCCGCTACTATTTCCAGGACCCGCCGGTGGCGCCGCAATATCTCTATGTCAACACGCTGACCATTCCGTGGACCAACTTCACCAGCGCCGGCGTGCTGCAGACCTACTTGGACACCTTCTTCCAGTACGAGTGCTACACCGCGCCGTGGGACGAGTTCAGCATCTTCCACGCCAACCACCAGCAGGCCGGCTCGATGACGGTGTCGACCTTCTATCTCTACAACCAGCCGCTCGGAGCCGACGTCGCACCCTACGAAGTCGACCTGACCCGACGCGTCAACGCGCGGCGGCAGCGCTATGCGGCGCTTGGGCCGCTCTCCGACATGCCGGGCCAGCATATCGGCCATCCGGGCTGGCTGGCCGACAACGGTCCGCTGATGCCGACCGACAGCAACGTCTTCCGCCGCTACACCTTCCTCGAAGGCGTGCAGCAGGTGAACGGCTCGGGTCCCAACCGCTTCGGCAAATACAAGTCGGCCTATATGAACAAGGCTTTTCCACCGGCGCAGGTCTCGGCTTTGTGGACATGGCTGCAGAAGGTGCCGGCCGGGGTGCCGGCCTCGGACATGGCGGCCAGCCTGTGCCAGATCGACTCCTATGGCGGCAAGATCAACACTGTTGGGTCCAGCACCACGGCGATCCCCCAGCGAAGCTCGTACATGAAGCTGCAATACCAGACCTACTGGGACAACAGCGCGCCCGTCGGCCAGGACGACCCGGTGCAGGCCAAGGCCCATGTCGACTGGATTAACGGCATGTATTCGGAGGTCTACTCCGCCTATGGCGGCTTCCCCGACCCGCGCCGGGATCCAACCGGGACCGTCGACGGCTGTTACTTCAACTACTGCGACACCGCGCTCGGCGTGAACGGAACACCCGGGATCAGCAACGCCATGTACCTCTATTTCAAGGACAACCTCATGCCGTTGCAGAGCACCAAGCGCAAATACAACCCGCTCGATTGGTTCAGGAGCGCGCAGAGCATCCCGCTGTCGTGAGATCAAGGCAGGCAATTTTCTGCAATGAAATCAAGACTTATGACGGGCCAGGAGGATGTACCATAGTCTTTGATTTCATTGGCTTTTTCGTAGGCCAAAACCAGAAATCGTCTCGTATTGTTCCGTATGGTCCCGCCGCGCCTACGGCCGTTCTCTAAACCGCTGCCGATGCATCCAGACGCGGTGTGGATATGCCTTGGCGAGCCTGTGCTTCGTGCCTCATGAGATACCGCTCTATCGAGCGTACGATCGCGATCAGCAGCAGATTGACGACCAGATACAGTATTCCGGCAATTGCGAAGATTTCGAAGATCGCGAAGGTCTGGCTCATCAGCCGCTTGGCGTAGCCGGTGATCTCCAGCACGGTGATGGTGGAGGCCAGGCTCGTCCCCTTGACCACGAGAATGAGCTCGTTGCCATAGGCCGGGAGCGCCTGGCGGATCGCTAGCGGGAACTCGATGCGGCGAAAGCGCAGAAGCCGCGACATGCCGCAAGCCTGTGCCGCTTCGACAAGGCCTGCCGGGACCGACATCAGCCCACCGCGCAGGATCTCGGATGTATAGGCTGCGGTGTTGAGCGCCAACGCCAGCACCGCGCAGCGGGAACCGTCGCTGATCACCCACCACAGGACAGCGTTGTCCCGGACCAGGCTGACCTCGCCAAGCCCGTAGTAGAAAATGAAGATCTGGACCAGCAGCGGCGTGCCGCGAAAGACGTTGCTGTAATATTTGGCAAAGCCGGCCGCGAAACGATTGGTCGACAGCCGCATCAGGGCCAATCCCAGACCGAGATTGAAGCCTATCAGCACCGAGACCAGTGTCAGCGCAGCCGTAACCCACAAGCCTTTGAGCAGAACGGGAACTGCAAGCGGGATGAGTTCCATGGTCCTACCTCCGCGCCCGTAGCCGAAGCAGGCGTTCGATGCCGTCGAAGCCGGCCTGGCTGACAAGCGTGATGACCAGATAGACGACGGCCGCGATCAGATAAAAGATGAACGGATGGCGGGTGGAGTTGGCGCCGATATAGGAAATGCGCATCAATTCCTGCAGCCCGACCACCGAAACCAGCGCCGTATCCTTGATCGTGGTCTGCCAGACATTGTTGATGCCCGGAACCGCGATACGCAGCATCTGCGGAGCTATGATGCGGCGGAAGATACGGCTGCCTGGCAGGCCGAGGGCACGCGCGGCCTCGATATGTCCGTTGGGGATCGACGCCAATGCGCCCCGGATCACCTCGGTCGAGTAGGCGCCAGAGATTGCGGCGATAGCAATCACCGCGATGACGAAGGCATAACCGCTCTCCGCCAGCCCGGCATAGCCGAAAGCGGTGATGACCTTGGTGACGAATTCGACCGAACTGAAAAACAGCAGGTAGATGACGAGGAGTTCGGGAACGCCCCGAACCACGGACGTGTACCCGTCCACCAGCAGCGACAGCGGAAATATCCTGGCCCATTTGATCAGGCCGCAGACAATGCCGATCAGCAGTCCGGCAACCATGCTGGACAAGCCGACCGCAATAGTTACGGCAGCGCCGCGCAGAATGGCACCCACCCAACCAGCGTCCCAAACCTGCCAGAGACCGAATTCCATGAGATTGCTCTACTATCAAGTGTGAACGAGACAGTCGCATGCGCCTGCCAGGCGCATGCGATGCCGCACGTTGAACGGCGTCAGTTGCAGGGTCTGGAAATATCCGTCTTGAACCATTTCTGGCTGGCATTGCCGATCGAACCATCCGCGATCAGTTCGCACAGCGCCTTGTCGATCTTGCCCTTGAGTTCGGTGTTTTCCTGCGCGATGCCGACGCCGATTCCTTCACCGAGCGTTGCATCGAATTTGCTTTGAATCTTGACATCGACCAGCTGAAAATTCTTGCCGTCCGGCTTGTCCAGGAAGTCCTGCAGGGCGGATTGATCCGCGAAAGCCGCATCGATGCGGCCGCTCGCCAGGTCGATCTGCATCTGGTCCAGCGTGTCGTAGGTCTTCAGGTCGGCATCGGGCGCACGCTTCTCGAGGAAATGGGCGTGGGTCGTGCCGGCCTGCACGCCGACCTTCTTTCCCGTGAGGGCTTTCAGCAGCGTGTCGACGTCGGTGATCCCGGCGAGATCCGAGCCCTTCGGGGCGACGAACATATTGGCGAGTTCGGCATAGCCGACGCTGAAGTTGATCTCCTTCTTGCGGTCGGCGGTGATCGACATGCCGGAGATGATGACATCGAAGCGCTTGGCCTTCAGCGCCGGGATCAGGCCATCGAAGGCCTGCACGACGAAATGGCATTTCAGCTCGAGCTTGGTGCAGAGCAAGGCGCCGACATCGGCGTCGAAACCGGTGACGTTGCCATTGGCGTCGGACATGCTCCACGGAGGATAGGCGCCCTCCGTGCCGATGGACAATTCACCGTCGGCGGCAAGCGCACTTCCGGTGCTCGCGGCCAGGAATGCGAGCAACGACAAGACTTTCAGTTTCATGGTCAGTTCCCCTTTTTTGATGTTCATTGCTATCGACCTCTCCGGCGCCAACGGGAGCCTTCGAGGGTGTCACAGCGTCCGGGCCAGGAACTGGCGCAGACGCTCCGAGCGCGGGCTGCCAAACAGCTCCGCCGGCGCGCCCTCCTCCTCCACCTTTCCTTGGTGGAGAAACAGAATCTTGTGAGAAACCTCGCGCGCGAACTGCATCTCGTGCGTCACGAGGATCATCGTGTTGCCTTCCTCGGCGAGCTGGCGGATCACCCGCAGCACCTCGCCGACCAGCTCGGGATCGAGCGCCGATGTCGGCTCGTCGAAGAGGATGACCTTGGGCCGCATGGCAAGCGTGCGGGCGATGGCGGCGCGTTGCTGCTGGCCTCCCGACAACTGGCCTGGATAATGCGCGTGCTTGTCGGAAAGCCCGACCTTCTTCAGCAAAGCATGGGCGTGGTCGACGGCCTTGTCGCGCGACTCCTTCAGGACATGCCGAGGGGCCTCGGTGATATTTTCCAGCACCGTCATGTGCGGCCACAGATTGAAGCCCTGGAACACCATGCCGACGCGGGCACGAATTCGCTCGACCTGGGCCATGTCGGCCGGCCCGGCACGGCCGTTCGACGTCTGCTTCATCTTAATGACTTCGCCGTCGATGGCGACCTTGCCGCCGTCCGGCTGTTCCAAGAGGTTGATGCAGCGCAGGAACGTGCTCTTGCCAGAGCCGGATGAGCCGATCATCGAAATGACCTCGCCGGCGTGCGCGGTGAGGTTGACGCCTTTCAACACCAGTAGGGAGCCGAAGCTCTTGTGAAGGTCTTCGATCTGCACCGCCGGTGTCGCAGCCTTCAGCAAGGCTGCTTGGTCCGCAGCGGCAATGCGAGCCGGTGACGGCGTTTGCTCGCTCTGGCTGAGCCCGCTTGCCGCGGCTTCGACCGCCTGCAATTCCGTCAGCGCGCGATCGAAATAGCGCAGGCTGGTGGACAGGCAGGTCCGCTGCCAATCCGGATCGTCGGGAATGAAAGCACCGCGCAGCGTTGCCTTGATCCGTTTGCCGATGACGGAATCGATCCTGCCGAAAAGATGCAGCCAGTTGTCGGCCTGGACCGCATCCATGACGGCGGCTCCATCCAGCGTGCCGCATTCCACGACGAGCGGCAGCACCCGCGCGTTCGGCATCGCCCTGACGACGGCCTCGGAGACATAGCCTGTGGCCGTCGCGGCAATGCCGGTGCCGGTCGTCGCGTCCGGTCCGGTGATGACGGTGGCGAGCGCCGGACCGAAAACGGACTTGCCCCACGCCATGCCGGAATGCTCGGACGTCGCGACCGAAAGCAGGGCCGGATAGGCGTAGGGGCCGGCACCGGTATGCAGGTCGAAGACGACGGCATGACGCGCGCCGGCGGCAAAGGTCGAGAGGATGTCGATCAACGTCCGGTTCGACCAGACGGCGCCTGAGCCGCCATAAAACAGTCCGTCGGGGAATTCGTATTGACCGGCCTCGACAATGGCCGCCAGCCCGGCCTGCCCGAGCTTTTTTCTGCTGGCGAGCAGTTTCTCATCGGCAGCGACTCGCTCCGGTCCTTCCCATTCCCTACACGTCAATATGCCGTGCAATCCGGCATAGGCGTTGTTCTCCGGTGGTGTGCCCGCGGACCAATCGATAAAATTGCGGTTGAGGTCGACATTGTCCTCGTTGACGCGTCGGGACCACGCCGTACCCCAGGGGTTGATCAGGTGGATCGCCAGCACGGCCGTTTCCGCGTCCAGCTTCCATGGGCTCTTCTGACTGAGCCAGGCGGCCTGGCAGGCCGAGCCGAAAGCGCCCTCCACGCCGTGGGTGCCGGAAATGAGCACGATGAGTTTTTGCGCATCGCGCCGCCCCAACAGCGCGACATCGGTCGCCAGAACCTCACCGTCCGGCCCATGCAGCGGATGGAGATATTCGGTCAGTTCCGCGCCCGCGCGCTGCGCCGCCTTGCGAAACCTGTCGCGCATCGCGGTGAAGGAAACCGCATATGGCTGCGGCGCATGGTCATGGCGCGCCGTGGGTTCTCCTGCACGAACGACAGCGTCGGCCGATTTGTCCGGTCCATGCAATTTCGCGATGGGGCTATTCATCGGCGTTCTCATCTTGGCGTTGCGATCGGCGCTCATCGGACGCGGGATTGGACGAACGGACAACCCAGCCACGACCGGGCAGCACCTTGTCGGGGTTCATCAGCGACTGGCCGTCCAGCGCCTTCTTGACCCGTTCCATCGTGGCGAGCTTGGTCTGATCGGCCGTTGCCAGCAGCGAATGGATGCGCTTGGAGCCGATGCCGTGCTCGGCGGAAAACGAGCCGCCAAGCTCGCGCAGGCCATCATAGAGGACACGCTCGACCGCAGCCGCCATGTGCTGGGGAAGCGGCCCGCGACGGTTCAGGATGATGTGCAGATTGCCATCGGCGAGATGCCCGAAAACATACGGGGCGAGATCGGGTTCGATCGCGGCAAGGCCAGTGATGGCCCGATCGAGATAGGCCGGAATTTCCGACAGCGGCACCGATACATCGAACGACGGTGCGTTCGGATGGGCGCGGTAGAGGACGCTGCTGTCCTCGCGCAGCCGCCACAGATCGTCTTCCTGCCGTCGCGAGCTGGCGATGATGCCTGTCGCCTCCGGGAAACGCTCGACGACTTCGCAATAGAGCCTCTCGAAATCCTCATGCAGCGCCTCTTCACGGGCGCCGCCGAGCGACAGCAGCAGGAAGATCGGCTGATCGGGAGCAACGCCCGGTTCAGACCAGCCATGCGCCTTGGCGGCGAGGCTGAAATAGGAATTCCACATCGCCTCGGCGGCGCGCAAATGCCCGGCGCTCGATTCGAACGCCAGGCGGATGGTTTCCAGAGCCGCCTCGACGGAAGGCAGCCCGAAAAGCGCGGTAGCGGTTGCCTTGGGCGACGGGTCGAGCTTGACGACCACGCGCGTGACGATGCCAAGCGTTCCTTCGGCGCCGATGAAAAGATGCTTGAGGTCATAGCCGGCGGAATTCTTCACCACCCGGGTGAGATCGCCATAGACGGAGCCATCCGCCATCACCGCCTCGAGACCGAGGACCCGATGGCGCATGACGCCGTTGCGAAACGCCATCACACCACCGGCGTTGGTGGACACCATGCCGCCGATCGTCGCCGTGCCGCGCGCGGCAAGATCGATGCCCGGCTCCAGACCATGGGGCCTGGTTGCGGTCTGCAAGTCTTCCAGGGTGACGCCGGCACCGACGGTTGCGGTTCGCTCGACCGGGTCGAGCCGCTCGATCCGGTTCATGCGTGCCAGGGACAGGACGATCTCATCGGCATGCGAAACGCTTCCGCCGACAAGGCCCGTCCCGCCGCCGAGCGGCACCACCGGGATTTCGTATTGACCGCAGACGCGAACGAGCGCGGCGACCTCTTGCGTCGACGCCGGCAGCACAAGGATGGCCGCGTCCCGGTCGGCCGTCCCGACGATGTCGGCCATACGCACATTCGCGTTGCCGACGATGCTGCGAAGGCTTTCAACGACCGGTAGCGGCACCGGATTGCCGATGCGTTTGTCCTCATGTGCAACAGCGGCGGATTTCATTGGCCTGCGAGCCCCCGAAGCGCCGCGACAAAACGGTCATTGTCGGCGGGCGAGCCGATCGTCACACGCAGATAGCATTCATAGCCGCTCTCGCGCCACGCCTTGACGATGATCCCCTGCCCGAGCAGCGAGGCCGCCAGGCGCGCGCTGTCGCCGTTGCAATCAAAGAACAGGAAATTGGTCTGTGACGGCGCAACCCGCAGGCCGAGCCTAGCGAGTGCCGCGGCGACACGCTCCCGCTCTGCTCGCACACGATTGGCCGAGGCTTTCATCCAGCCGTCGTCGGCCAGCGCGGCGATGGCCGCGATCTGTGCCGCGCCGTTGACGTTGAACGGTGTTTTCGCGGCGGCGATGACACCGGCGAGTTCGAGGCTGGAGCACAACGCATAGCCGACGCGCAGCCCGGCAAGGCCATAGGCTTTCGAAAATGTCCGCAACACGACATGGTCGATGCCGCTGTCTCGAAGCATCGCAATGCCGTCGGGCGCGCCCGGATCGGCGAATTCGAAATAGGCTTCGTCGAGGACAAGAAGCGTGCCCGGGCGAATGGCGGCGATGAGGCGTTGCAAGTCGGCACGGTCAAGCCCCGGCCCCACTGGATTCCAGGGCGAGGAAAGGAAGACGATCCTCGGTCCGGTCGCGATTGCGGCTTCCAGTGCGCCGAGATCAAAGCCCATGTCAGCGGTCATGGGAACCTTGATCACCCTGGCGCCGGCCGCCAGCGGCTCAATTTCGTGCAGGCCGAAGCTCGGCACCGTCGTGACAACGCAAGCCCCAGGCACAAGGACGGCGCGCGAGATCGCGGCGATCATTTCCTCCGATCCGTTGCCGACAACGATCAGACCAGGGTCGATTGCCACCTTATCGCCAAGTGCTGCACGCAACGCCGTGCAGGCCGGGTCGGCATAGCGCCATGGTTCGAACGATGGCGATGCCAGCGCCTGCATGACCTTTGGCGAGCAGCCGTCGGGATTCTCGTTGCTGGCCAGCCGGGCGATGTCCTGACGCCCGCTGAGCGTGCGCGCCACCGCAATGTTCATGCCGGCATTGTAGGGCGGCAATGAAGCGATATGCGGATTGAAGGACAGCGCTGACTTTGATGTGCTCGAATTGTCCAATCCAGACGTCCTTCCCGATACGCTCTTTTGGCGGATGCGATCCATCAGATATCCACGACGACAGAGCCGAGCGGCCTGGAGCAGCACAGCAGCACTTCGCCCGGCTCAAGGTCATCGAGCGGCTCTTCGAAATAGCTGACCTCGCCGTCGACCAGCCGCGACTTGCATGTGGAGCAGACGCCGGCGCGGCAGCTGAATTCCGGTTCCAGGCCTTGCTTTTCAGCAAATTCGAGCAGGGACGAGACCCCGTCCCATGCAGCCTCGATGCCCGATTTCCGGAACTCGACCACAATTGCTTTGCTGTCTGGGGCTTTGCTGTCGACCACGGACTCCACTTTTGGTGAGACGGTGACGGCAGGCTGGGCGACATCGAGCACCGTGGCCGGGCCGAAAAACTCGTAGGCGACACGCGCCTTCGGCACGCCAAGCCCCCGCACGGCGGCATAGACAGCCTGCATGAAAGGCGGCGGGCCGCACAGATAGAAGTCGTAATCGTCGAGCGGCAAAAGACGCTGGAGCGTTTCGCGCGAGACCACGCCCTCGCTGTGGAATTTTCGGTCCGATCTGTCGCGCTCGGTCGGGAAGCGATAGCAGAAGTGAACGGCCATCCCGGATCGCGCAGCGGTCAGGGCCGACACCTCCTCGCGAAACGCATGAACCTCCCCGTTCTCACAGGCGTGGATGAAGACGACGCGGCGATCGGGTGCCGATGCAAGCGCATGCAGCATCGAAACCATCGGCGTCAGACCGACGCCACCGCTGAGCAGGACAACGGGCCGATTGCTGCTGGTGTCGAGAACGAAATCGCCACGCGGTCCCTCGGCCGACAGGACATCGCCGACCTCGACCTCGTCATGCAGGAAGCAGGAACTCACCCCGGCCGGAAGCCCTTGTGTTGGTGCGGCCTCCCGCTTGACGCTGATGCGATAGGAGCCGGCAACGCCCGGTGCGCCGGAAACGCTGTAGTTGCGCAGCACATGGTCCTTTGCGCCCGCCGTTTCCTTCGAGACCGGAATACGAAACACCAGGAACTGACCCGGTCGGTAGGCGCGCCAGTCCTGCGCCTGCACCGGCTCGAGCAGGAACGATGTGATGATCGCGCTCTCCTTCACCTTCGCGACCACTTTCAGGTCACGAAACCCGCTCCGTCCCAAACTTGCGCGGGCGGACAGTGAGCTCATTCGGCCGCCGCCAGCTGCTGGCTTTCAGCGGCAATGAGTTTTGAGAGATTGCGACGGAAGCGCATCGGGCCAACATCGATCTTGAGATCGAGATTGGGCGTCCGCTTGTTGGCCATGCCTTTATGCACGGCATTGAGGACTGCGCGGTCTTCATCGAATGCCCCGCGCACGGATGTGGCGAACTGGCGCGAGACCTCCTGGTCGTCGGGAGCGAAGTTGCGCATCTGGAACCAGTAATATTTCGTCTGGTTCTCATCGACGGGCGTCATGAAGTTGTAGCTGTCCATGAGGAACACATCCTCATGATACGGCTTGCCTTCGCCGCCAGTGCGAGCCGGCACGAAGATGGCCTTGATGATGGCGTTGCTGGGATAGCGCACTTCGTAGTGCTGCTTGCGATCGCACTTGCCTGAAAATTTGAGGAACGGCGCGTAGAACGGCGCCGGCTCGACATCCACCATCCAGCGCCAGACGGTCACCCCGTCCGAACCGACGGTGGTCTCGAGCGGCGCGTCTTCCATCGCCTGGACGCCGCCAAACGACGACTGATGGACCCAGGACACATGCGAGGGGTCGAGCAGATTGTCGGTCATGTAGAGATAGTTGCAGTCGAGCGTCATCGACTCGCCGCGATTGACGCCCCATGCCGGATCGCCCCAGTGGTCGACTTCGAAGATCAGTGCGGGATCGGCCTTTTGCGGTTCGCCCATCCAGACCCACAGTAGCCCGTAACGTTCGGCAATCGGATAGGGACGAACGCAGGCGACATGCGGTATCTTTTCCGCCCCGGGCACGCGGGTGCAGGTTCCAGTGCTGTCGAAAGTCAAGCCATGATAGCCGCACTCGACCGTGTCGCCCTTGATGCGGCCCATCGACAGCGGCAACTTGCGATGCGGGCAGGCGTCTTCAAGGGCGGCCACCACGCCATCCGTCTTGCGGTAGAGGACAATGTCTTCGCCGAGGATGCGCACGGGCTTGAGCCCCTCGCCGACCTCTGCGTCCCATGCCGCTACGTACCAACAATTTCGAAGAAACATGGCGTCCTCCCGAGCTTGCGACTGCCAAATCGATAGCTCTCGGGCCAGGAACGACAAAGGGCTTGCATCTGCGTTCTATTTTAGAAATGCTAAAACAAAGCGACCCCAGGATTGTTCCCAGGTGAAGAACGCGCTCCCTCTCCGTGCCATACAGGCGTTCGAGGCTTTCGGCCGATGCGGCAGCGTTACCGCCGCCGCCGAAGAGCTTGGGGTTTCCGTCGGCGCGGTCAGCCAGCAGATCCGCAAGGCGGAAGACGCGCTCGGCCTCAGTTTACTCGAACGCCGTGGCAGGAGTGTCGCGCTGACGTCTTGGGGGAGAACCTACCACGCGGCCGTTTCCTCGGGCTTCGAACAGCTTCGCGACGCGCAGCACATTGTCGAGCGGGCGCGTTCGGAGAGCGCGCTCACCATCTCTTGCCTGCCCTCGCTTGCCAGCAAATGGCTGGCGCCACAGCTTCTGGATTGGCAGATCGCCCACGCCGGGGCGACGGTGCGTTTGATCGGTGCCGAGCAGGAGCCGCGTTTCGATGACGACCAGGTGGATTTCCGAATCTCATACGGCACGAAGGTTCACGAGTTCGACCACTATACCGAGTTGTTCACGGACTGGGTGGTCCCCGCTTGTGCGCCTGGATTGCTGGCCAGCCACCCCGTCAAGCGGCCGTCGGATATCCTTGATTTTCCCCTGCTCGGCATAGAATGGGCCAGAGACCATCAATCGCCGCCGAGTTGGGCGGAGTGGGCCAGGACTATCGGCGCATCGCACCGGAGGACGTCCGGTGAAGTGGCGTTCTCCTTGTCCAGTGCCGCGATTGATGCCGCAATCAATGGAAGGGGGTTTGTCCTTGCTCAACTGTCGATGGCGGCGGAAGATATTGCATCCGGCCGGCTGATCGTACCCTTCAACGAGCGCGTACAATTGCCCGCTGCCTATTTTCTTGCCTGGGACCGCGCCGCTCTGGATAAGCCATTCGGACCACAACTGCGTGCCTGGATCGTTTCGATCTCCAAGCGGCTGGATGTTTCCTAACCAGACCCACCGTCGCACCGCCTTTGCCCATTACAGGCCTGACATCAAAACCCGGTATCACCAATCGATCGGCGATGCCGTCATTTCTGGCGAAACGCCGAGTGGAACGACACAACCAGCGGGCCTAAAATGTAGTCGAGTGCGGTGCGTTCCTCGGTAACGATCATGACGGACGCCGGCATGCCTGGGTAAAGCGCAATCTGTGGGGCGGCGGCCAATTCCACCGGATCGACAGCCACGTCGGCGAGGTAGTAGGGAAACCCGGTCTTGCTATCGGTGATGCGATCCGCCGAAATGCGGGTGACGCGTCCATGAATTATGGGTATCGAACGCTGCTTGTAGGATGTGAAACGAACTTCGGCGGCCATGTCGGGTCGCAGGTTCGATATGTCCTCGACGCGAACCTGCGCCTGGACGATCAGCGAATTCTCCGTCGGCACGATGTCGAGGATGGTCTGGCCTGGCGCCACGATCGCACCGATCGAGAAGACGCTGAGATCCATCACCTGGCCATCATAGGGCGCGCGCACTTCGGCCCGGTCCATGGCAGCCTGGGCGGCAAACATCTTGGGCACGAGGTCAGCAAGGTTCGATTGCGTATCGATCAGCATGGCGGACAGCTTGGCTCGGCGCTCGTTGGTCAATTGCGCGATCTGGCTCTCGAGCTCGGCTTTGCTCTGTTGGCTGCCGCCAATTGCGCCGAGGTTCTCGTCGATCAGGCCCTGCAGATCCGAGGCGGACCGTTCCAGTTCCAGGATGCGAGGGCGGGTCGTCAATCCGGCCTTGAGCAGCTTCGACAGGCTGGCCTTCTCGTCAATCGTCGATTGCAGCTGTGCCTGGTAGGATTCGACCCGAGACTGCTTGCCCTTTATCTGCTCCTCGAGCTCGGCAATGCGCCGCTCGAGGATCTGCGTGGCGCCGGCCATCGAGGCGCGCTGGCTTTCCAGATCGGCGATCTGGTTTGCCATTGCATCCCTGAGATAGTCCTCATGCTCCTTGAGGATGTCCTTGGGAAAGGCAACAGCCACGCTGCCGTCCAGTTCGGCCCGGATCCTGGCGTCGGTTGCGCGCAAAAGCGCATATTGCTGGGCATAGAGATTGAACTCGGACCGGATTCTGGTGTCGTCCAGCTTCAGCATGATGTCGCCCTTCCTGACGACGTCGCCATCCTTGACGCGGATCTCCTTCACTGTACCCCCGTCGAAATGCTGTACGCTCTTTCGATTGCCTTCCACCTTGACGATGGCGTCGGCGAGCACGGCGCCGTTCAGTGGCGCAAAGGCTGCCCAGCCGCCGAAAATTCCGAAAAAGGCAACGATGATCAGCAGGCCGATATAGGTCGGTGCGCGGATCGAATCCGGGGCCTGGATATCGGTTTCGCCGGGCAGGCTCCGGTAGGTGAGGGCGACGTCGCTCATCGATCTCTCCGGCCACAGCTCATTGGGTTGCCACCGCCATTGGTGCAGCGCGCTGGTTGAGCAGCGCCACGATCTCGTTCCTCATGCCGAAGGCCTCGACGGCGCCATCGCGCAACAGAAGGATCTTGTCGACATTCGCCAGGGTCGAGGGCCGGTGCGAGACGATGATCACGGTGCTGCCGCGGCGCTTGAGCTCAATCGCGCAGTCGCTCAGCGCGCGGTCGCCATCGGCGTCGAGATTGGAACTAGGCTCGTCGAGAATGATCAGGTTCGGTGTGCCGAAAACCGCTCGGGCAAGGGCAATCCGCTGCCGATATCCCCCTGACAGGACTGCGCCGCCTTCGCCGATCTGGGTCTCGTAACCCTGCGGCAGGCGGATAATCATCTCGTGCACGCCAGCCAGCCGCGCGGCCTCGATCACCTCCTGGTCGACATTGGTCTTGAAGCGACCGATGTTGGCGGCGACCGTATCGGCAAAGAGTTCGATGTCCTGTGGCAGGTAGCCGATGTGGTCGCCTAGCGCGTCGTGCCCCCACTGCGACAGGTCGGCGCCATCCAGCCTGACGGTGCCGCGGCTGGGTTGCATGACGCCAGCGAGATGACGTGCCAGTGTCGATTTGCCGGCGCCGGAAGGGCCAACGATTCCGAGCGCCTCGCCTGCTTCCAACCGGAACGATACGTCCCGGAGGAGCACTTTCTGCTGGCTGGCAATTGCAAAGCTGACCTGCTCGACCGAAATCTTGCCGGTGGGCTTCGGCAAGTTGAATGATCGTTCGTTCCGCGGTCCCCCGTCGACCAGCTTCTCGACCCTTGCCAACGCCGCCCGCGCCAGGATCAGGCTGCGCCAGAGGCCGACGATCTGCTCGACCGGCTGTAGCCCCCGGCCCAGCAAGAGGCTTGCGGCAAACATGGTGCCGCCGGTGATCTGCCGCTCGATCACCAGATAGGCGCCAAGGCCGAGGATCAACGACTGCATGGTTAGTCGCAAGAAACGGATCAGGCCGGACATCAGGGCGGCGCGATCGCTTGCCTCCGCCTGGCGCCGCAGCGCTAGGTTACGGTCGCGCCCCCAGCGGCGGATGAGACCGTCGATCATCCCCATGGCGCGAACGACTTCCGAGTTTCTGAGGCTCATCTCGGTAAAGTTGTAGTTTGTCGTCGCCAGGTCGTTGGCCTGTTTCAGCGGCGAACGCACCAGATATTCGTTGAGCACGGCCATGGCGATCAAGAGCAGCGAACTGCCCAGTGCGAAGAAGCCGAGCCACGGATGCAGCAGGAAGATGATGCCGATGTAGATGGGCGACCATGGCAGGTCGAACAGGGCATGGATGCCGCTGCCGGCGATGACCTGCCTGAACGTGTCGAAGTCGCGGATAGGCTGGCTCGGCGAGGAGCCGGGCGATGGGGTTTCGACCGACGCGGCGAGGATCTTTGCCGACAACAGCCGGTCGAGCCGCGCGCTGGCACGCGTCAGGACCCAGGCGCGCACCAGATCAAGGCCGGCCAGCGAAAGGAAGGCCGCCAGCAACACAAGGGTCAGCATCACCAGCGTGGTTTCGCTGCCGCTGGTGACGACCCGGTCGTAGATCTGCAGCATGTAAAGTGGGGACGCGAGATAGAGCAGATTGATCGCCAGGCTGAATGCAGCCGCAACGAGAAAATAGCGGCGGCATGCGCGAAGCGCGTCCTTCACGATCTTGGATTTGTTGTCGAGACTCAACTACCCAGCGGAAAACCGCCCCCCTGTCCACGCCCGGAACCGATACTACTCCTGATCGTCCAACCGGCCACGTGATCCCTTCCTCTTCCTGCCGTAAACCTTAATTCGTAAGCTGAATCAGCAACCGGCAGCATGAGGAGAGCCGCGCCTGCGGCTCTCCTTTTGGTTCACATCACAAAGTCGCTCACTTGCACCACCGTCCTGCCGGCGCCGTCGTCGGCAAGTGTGAAGCTGTGGGCATCGTAGACGCCGAGCAGGTGGAGCGTGGCGTTGTGCGTGCCGTCCGTGACGGTCAACGTTCCTCCGGCGCCGTCGAGGTCCGCCTGATAGGCAGCGGACGTTCCGGTGCCGAACAGGATATCTTCGAGGTTCACCTTGTCGTCATTGGTGATGCCGGCGATGCTTCCACTGAAGTCGAATGAATCGTCCAGCTGCAATGTGCCGGCCGCATCATGCGCGAAGGTGACGTCCGTCGACGAGGCGCCGCCGAACTCCAGCTTCGACAGGTTGCCGATCGTCGCGTCGCCGTCGCCAGTGACCTGGCCGTTGATGGCAATGTTGCCGCCATTGGCCCACAGCATGCCGGAATTCGCCAGCCCGCCGGTGATCGTCAGGCCGCCGGAGCCGGTTGCCTCCAGCGTTCCCGAATTGACGACGACGCTGCCTCCAGTATCGACGACCAGCGCGTTCGAGCCGGTAGCGATGATGGTGCCCCGGTTGTCGAGGCTAAGCATTCCGCCGCCCAATTGGCCAGCGCCCTCGATCGTGTTGTCGACATTGACCAGAGTGACGTCCGGCGCCGTGCCGGAGATGATGTTGGCGGCGCTGTCGGACAGCAGGATCTGCCCGCCACCCTGCAGGGTCACGCCATGCTGGATGACCTGCAGCAGCGTGTCGCCGCCGCTAGAGTCGAGTGAGATGAGGCCGCTGTTGTTGATGGTGCCGCTCAGCGGCAGCAATGCGCCGTCACCGATCGTCATGGTTCCGGCATTGTTGACCACCGGTGTCTGATCGAAGGTGAAATTACCGTCTGCAAGTGCACTCGAATGCACGCCGTCGAGCAGGATCGACTGCCCGTCGCCAAGCGTGATCACCGCGTTGCCGTTGGCGTCGTCGGCCATATGCGCCTGGACGTCGGCGAAGCTCTGGAAGCCGGAATAGCCGATCAGGTCGATCTGGTCGGCCGCCGCGTCGAAGCTGTGCACCGTGTCGTTGCCGATCGGCTGCGAGAAGACGAACAGGTCGTTGCCGCTCGAGCCGCTCAGCACGTCGTCGCCGGACCAGGCAAAGATCGGCGAGCCCGGCGCATAGGCTTCGACATTGTCGGCGACCGAGGCGCTTCCGGCCGTGCCGTCCGCGTTGATCCAACTCATCTGGACATCGAGCACCGCCGCGCCGGCGAAATCGGCAGGCGTGGTGACCGTCAGCCCGTGCAGGTCGTTGGTCTGAACCGTCCAGCTGCCGTCGGCGTTGTGGGTTGCGCCGTCGATGGTCCAGCCCGAAGGCACGTCCTTCACCGTGACGGTGATGAGAGCACCCTCATGTGATGGATCGGTAAGGGCGAGATTGATAGGCTCTCCGGCAGTGCCGGCGGGCAGGTTGAATACTGGGCTCCCTATACCGCCATGTCCGGTAGAATCAGTCCAGAATGACGACCCCGTACCGCTACTTATCACGCGAATAGTGTGCGACCCCGATCCAGACGCGTCCTTAAGAGCCAGCGTGTAAATGTCTTGGCCACCAGTCATCCCTACGTGAATGATCGGTCCATTGACAGTTGCTCCGACAATCTGGAGGTCGCTGAGGTCAAATCCTGTAACCGCTTCGCTAAATGTAAATGTAACCGTAGGTTTCGAACCGTTGTTGTCCGACGTTATGACCACTGTCGGCGGCGCGTCGGCGGTGTTGACTGTATAGTTGACTGAGTTGGTTGTGGCCGCTGGGGCATTACCCGCTGGGTCTTGCCAGGAAGTGCCGACGGTGATGACGTTGGTAGCATCATTGATCGACGCGATCGGTGTTAGAGTGGCCGTGAAGACCCTTGGATCGCCCGTGGGCGTTATTGCGCCCAGGGTCGCGCTGGTGGTGTCATAGGCAACGTCTGCCGCGGAGAAGTTCGACGGTACCTCACTGAAGGTAAAGGTCACCGTCGCGACATCGCCGGCCGTGAGCGCGGTGTCATTGATTCCAATGGAGACCGTCGGCGCGACGGTATCCACCGTCATGCTCAGCTGCGTGGCGGCGGTGTTGTTGTTGCCCGCCGCATCGGTGAAGG
>NZ_JBFUER010000014.1:0-24332 GCF_056403855.1 Mesorhizobium sp. P2_E7
CCTCGCCAGAGCCCTCGCCAGAGCCCATTGGCAGATCGAGAACGGCCTGCATTGGATGCTCGATGTTCATCTGGATGAGGACCTCAGCCGCGCCCGCAAAGACAACGCCCCTGCCAACACCGCGCTCCTAAACCGTCTCGCCAGGAACATCCTCCAACTCGCCGATGCAGACAAAGTCCCCATCAGCCATCGCATCAAGAAATGCGCTTGGAATGACGACTATCTCATCAACGCTCTAAGCCATATGCGATAGCCCTGCCCTCAAGGGGGAGATTAGCAGTTCCGCTGAAGGCGCTTCTCCTTCACCCTCGTTGATTGGCGAAAGCCAATGTGCCAGCCAATCTCCCCCCTTGAGGGGGAGATGTCCGGCAGGACAGAGGGGGGTGTGACGGAACGCGACACTGGACACTAAGCCACCGCTCTCAGCCCCTCATCCGTCCGCGGCAGCGCCTGCAATGCCGCCTGCAGCAATATATCCGCCAGCCGCGCCGCCACCGGGTCGAGCTCGGCATCTTTCTGGTGCAGCACCAGCGCCATTGTCGGCAGCGCGGGCAGACCCAGCACCTGCGGCGCCATTGCCCTGACATTGGCCGGCAGGCCGATATCGGTGCGGATGGTCAGGCCGAGGCCGGCTGCAACCGCCGCCCAGATGCCGCCAAGGCTGGGGCTGGAAAAAGCCATCCGCCACGGCAGGCCGGCGCGGTCGAGCGTTTCGGTCGTCACCGTGCGCAACAGGCACGGCGCTTCGAGTGCCACCAGCGGCAGCGCCTCGCCCTCGCGCAGGCTGGTCTCGATCAGCTTTGCCGGGCCGATCCAGCGCAATTGCGCATCGCCGACATGCCGGCTGTAGGGCAGTGCCTGGCCGCTGTCCCAGGCCAGCGCAATGTCGAGATTTCCTGATGTGATCCGCTCGGCAAGTTCATAGCTGCGCCCGATCCTGGCTTCGATCTTGACCTTGGGGTGCGCGCGGGCGAAGCGCCCGAGCACCTCCGGCAGCACCGCCTCGCCGAAATCCTCCTGCAGGCCGAGCCTGACCCAGCCTTCCAGTTCGACGTCGTGGATGGCTGAGGCCGCCTCGTCATTCAACTCGAGCAGCCGCCTGGCGTAGCCAAGCATGGTCTCGCCGGCTTCGGTCAGCGCCAGGCCGCGGCCTGACTTGCGGAAGATCGGCGTCGCCGCCTGCTCCTCCAGCTTCTTCAGTTGCGCGCTGACCGCCGAGGTCGAGCGTCCGAGCCGGTCGGCGGCCTTGGCGAAGCTGCCGAGTTCCATGCCAGTGACGAAGCTTCTGAGGACATCGAGGTCGAAGGTTACGCGCCGCATGGAACAATCCTGATTTCCGGGAATAATAGTCAAAAACTTCCCGATATTCGGGATGAAGCTATGGCGATAAAGACAAGGCGTCAAGGTCCGGAAGGGCCATTGCAGGAGTTCCGCCATGTCGATTGCCGACGCAAATTGTGAGCCAGGCCGGGTTGGTCGAGCCGCTGTCACCGCCACTTCGAAGGCTGAACGATTTCGCGCCAATCATCGTTGGAAGGTGCTTGGCATCGGCGTTGCCGCCAATGCCAGTTTCTCCGCCACCTTCGCCGGCATACCGGCGGCAGCGGTGTTTCTGCGTTCGGGCTATCAGCTCTCTAACGGCAATCTCGGCCTCGTCCTCGGTCTCCTCGGCCTGGGCGTCGCCTTGAGCGAACTGCCCTGGGGCCTGCTCACCGACCGCTGGGGCGATCGCGGCGTGCTGTTGACCGGTCTCGGCGCGACGGCGTCCTGGCTTGCGCTGATGGCGTTTTTCATCGTGCCGTCGGCGACCTATGTGCCTGGCGTTGCGATGCTGGCGGCATGCCTTCTCGTCACCGGCCTGCTCGGCGGCAGTGTCAACGGTTCCAGCGGCCGCGCCATCATGGCCTGGTTCCACGAGGGCGAGCGCGGCTTTGCCATGAGCATCAGGCAGACGGCCGTGCCGCTCGGCGGCGGGCTCGGCGCGCTGGTCCTGCCGTCTCTGGCGTCAGCGCATGGCTTCGCGGCGGTCTTCGGGCTGCTGGCGGCTGTAAACGCTGTCTCGGCGCTGTTTGCCTGGCGCTGGCTGCACCAGCCGCCGGAGCTGGACAATGCCGGCAGCGCGGCCATGGCAAAGCCGGCCGGCCCGGCGCCGCTGCGCAACGTCGAGGTCTGGCGCATCGCCACTGCCATCGGGCTGCTCTGCTTCCCGCAGGTGGCGGTGCTGACCTTCGCCTCCGTCTTCCTGCACGATTTCGCCGGGATGGGCACGCTCACCATCAGCGCCAGCCTTGCCGCCGTGCAAACCGGCGCCATGATCATGCGCGTCTGGAGCGGCCGCTTCACCGACCGCCATGGCAACCGCCGCTGGTTCCTGCGCCTCTGCAGCATGACCAGCGCGCTTGGCTTCGCGGCTCTCGGCCTGCTGGTCCTGGCGGCGGCAGCCACGCCAAGCGCGCACGCCACCCTGGTGCCGGCGATCGCGGTGCTGCTGGTCGTTGCCGGCATCTCGGTCTCCGCCTGGCACGGCGTCGCCTACACCGAGCTTGCCACGCTGGCAGGTGCCAGCCGCGCCGGAACCGCGCTCGGGCTTGCCAACAGCTTCGTCTTCATCGCCTTCTTCGTGGTGCCGACGGCCATTCCGGCATTGCTGCTCGTCTGGTCGTGGCCAGGCGTCTGGCTGGTCGGGGCGCTCTGCGCACTCATCGCCTGGCCGATCCTGCTGCGGCCGAACTGACCACCTTGACGGACCCGCGAACGGCGTTCCATTCCGGAGCAGTTTGAAAAAACACCATCGTTAACGTTAACCCCGCATCAAGGTTAATGCTTCACTTTGGCTCTCCAGTGGCTCAGTGGCGTTTCTGGAGAGTTTCCTGTGCATCGACGTGTCTTGAAGCGGCTGGCTGCCGCCGCCGGTGAGAAAAAACGTTCCTTCGTATCGCCACTGGTCATCGGGCTCGGCATCTGGGTCGGCTTTCCGACAGTCGTCGCCTACCAGGACATGGGCAGCCTGATTTCCGGCCTCGAAGCGTCGGGCACCCGCTGGAATTCCTATGTCGAGCGCTCCGTCGCCGGCTCGGTCCATGCCGCCGAAATGCCTTTCATCGATTCCGTCACCACCGGTTCGCTTTCGGGCTCGGGTGTGCGCCTGCCCGGCGTCGGCAAGGTCTCGTTTCGCGGCAAGGGCAATGTCGCCGGCATCACGCCCGACGAGGACCGCATCATGCGCGCCGACAAAAAGGGCCGCATCATCCAGGTCTCGCCGGTGGCGCCGCCGAAGAACTTCAATGCCGGCTCGATCTTCCAGCGCACCTCCTCGCTGCTGCGGCCGAGCATGGACAGCGGCCTGAAGCTGGCCTTTGCCAAGCCCGGCATCAAGGGCAAGGAAATCCAGATCGCCCAGGCCTTCCATACCAATGTGGACAAGAAGCCCGATCCCGGCGTGCCGGCCATGCTTGCGGCCCTCGTCAACAATGACAAGCCGGACGTGCTGGCCACCGCCTATGCCCAGGCCGAACCCGACTACGCCAAGGCCTCGCCCTTCGAGGCGCTGCTGCAGGACGAGGAGCCGAACAGCGGCCGCTTCATTCCGCCGATGGCCAAGGGCGATCACTCGTGGATCCAGAACCCGCTGCCGGCCAGCGTCTTCTCCAAGAAGGAGCAGGCCTGCCTTGCCAACGGCATCTATTTCGAGGCGCGCGGCGAATCCGTACGCGGGCAGGCCGCCGTCGCCCAGGTCATCCTCAACCGCGTCCGCAATCCGGCCTATCCGAACTCGATCTGCGGCGTCGTCTACCAGAACGACAACTGGCTGAACCGCTGCCAGTTCTCCTTCGCCTGCGACGGCCGCAAGAAGCGCATCGAGAGCCCTGCCAACTACAAGGTGGCGCAGGATGTCGCCATGGCCGTCACCGCCGGCAAGATCTTCATTCCGGAAGTCGGCTCATCGACCCATTACTACGCCAACTATGTCCATCCGGGCTGGGCGCGCACGATGCAGAAGATGACCAAGATCGGCCTGCACATCTTCTACCGCACCTATGGCGGCGGCTGGAGCTGAGCCCTTCGGGCTGCCGTCTGTTACGAGCCGCAAAAGCCCCCGGGCGCCGAAATCGGACGCCGGTCGCCGGACGGATTCGGGGCATGTGCCGACCCCATAGTGCCGGGCACGATGTCGCACCTCGGCAAGAGATTGATTTCATTAGAAAAAATACATGACTTTGAAGTCCCGCCCGTGGCTTGACGGGCGCGGACCCTCTAACTATGTTGCCGGCGACTTTAGAAGCGGACGGACGGTGACGGTCTGACCGGGCAGGGGGGTTCGATGGCCGACAAGAATGGGCCACACGGAACCGGAGAAACCGGCCGCGGCAGCAAGCATGAAGCCGACATCCGCGACGAAGAACTCGAGCGCCGCCGGCGCGAGCTTGGAGCATCGCTTGCGACAAGACGGCCGGATCGGCTAGAGGGGAATGACGGCGCGAAGGCGACGGCCGGATATGGCCAGGCGCTCAAGCTGTCCAGCGAGTTCATCGCCGGGATAGTGGTGGGTGTGGGCCTTGGCTGGTTTCTGGATCGTGTGGCGGGAACCTCGCCATGGGGTCTGGTCGTCGGTTTGTTGCTGGGCTTTGGCGCCGGCGTGCTCAATGTCCTGCGTTCGGCAGGGGTTGTGGCGGAATTCGGAAAAAGCGAGAAGTCGCGCGATCCGAAAGAATGAACTGGCGTCGTCAATGGCGCATAAGGACACTTAAGGCCGTTCGCGGCTTTGACGGGGATGTAAATGGCTGCTGACAAGGTCGATCCGATCCACCAGTTCCATATCGTCAAGCTGATTCCGATCAACATCGGCGGCTATGACCTGTCCTTCACCAATTCGGCTCTGTTCATGGTCGCGACCGTGCTCGTCGCATCGGCGTTTCTTTACCTCTCGACTTCCAGCCGCAGCCTTATTCCCGGTCGCCTGCAGTCGGTTTCGGAAATGGGCTACGAGTTCGTCTCCAACATGTTGCGCGACGCCGCCGGAACGCAAGGGATGAAGTTCTTCCCCTTCGTGTTCTCGCTGTTCATGTTCGTGCTTGTTGCCAACCTGCTTGGCCTTTTCCCCTACTTCTTCACCGTCACCAGCCACATCATCGTCACCTTCGGCCTCGCGGCCCTGGTGATCGGAACCGTCGTTGTCTACGGTTTCACGAAGCACGGCCTGGGCTTCCTCAAGCTGTTCGTGCCGCATGGCGTTCCGGTTTTCCTGCTGCCGCTGGTGGTGCTGATCGAAGTTATTTCCTTCGTCTCGCGTCCGGTCAGCCTCTCGGTTCGTCTGTTCGCCAACATGCTGGCCGGCCACATCACGCTGAAGGTGTTTTCGGGCTTCGTCGTCAGCCTGAGCGCGCTGGGCGCTGTCGGCGTCGCCGGTTCGGTGCTGCCGCTGGCCATGGCTGTCGCGCTGACCGCCCTGGAATTGCTGGTCGCCTTCCTGCAGGCCTACGTCTTTGCCGTGCTGACCTGCATGTACCTGAACGACGCCCTGCATCCCGGGCACTGATCGAGAGTTTCCGGCATCTTCGCCGGATGGAATTGCAACGGAATTACAGATCCAAAGGAGTTTAAAATGGACGCAGAAGCAGCAAAGTACATCGGCGCTGGTATCGCTTGCCTGGGCATGGGCGGCGCGGGCATTGGCCTCGGCAACATCTTCGGCAGCTACCTGGCGGGCGCGCTGCGCAATCCGTCGGCTGCCGATGGCCAGTTCGGCCGCCTGATTTTCGGCTTCGCCGTGACCGAAGCTCTGGGCATTTTCTCGCTTCTCATCGCGCTCCTCGCCCTGTTCGGCTGAGCACTCGAGAAGATTGGACAGGCCGGCCGCTACCCTGCGGCCATGCCTGATATCAGGGGATAGTCCATGTTCGTGACATCTGCCTTTGCGCAAGAGTCCGCACCCGCCGCTGAAGGCGCTCATACCGGCACGGAAGGCGACACGCATTCCGGCACCGGCGTGCCCGCTGAGGCGCACGGCACGTTCCCGCCATTTGATCCGGCGACGTTCCCGTCGCAGCTTCTGTGGCTGGCGATCACGTTCGGGCTGTTCTACCTGTTCCTGAAGAAGGTGGTGATGCCGCGCCTTGGCGGCATCATCGACGTGCGCAGCGATCGCATCACGCAGGACCTCGACCAGGCCGCCAGGCTGAAGGGCGAGGCTGACGCTGCCGTTGCTGCTTACGAGCAGGAATTGGCGGAAGCCAAGGCCAAGGCCAATGCGATCGGCCAGCAGGCCAACGACGCGGCCAAGGCCGAAGCCGAAACTGCCCGCAAGAAGGTCGAGGCCGCGCTCGACAAAAAGCTCGGCGAGGCCGAGGCCAGCATCGCTTCCATCAAGGCCAACGCCATGAAGGAAGTCGGCACGATCGCCGAGGACACCGCTTCGGCAATTGTCGATGCGCTTGTCGGCGGCAAGGCCAGCAAGGCCGAGATCGCGGCGGCCGTCAAATCCGTGGCCCGGTGAGGAGCGCATCATGGACGCCACATCTCTCGCAACGCTTTGGGCCACCGTCGCCCTGATCATTTTCCTCGGCGCCGCCGTCTACATCAAGGTACCGGGGCTGATCGCCAAGGCGCTCGACGCCCGTGCCGCCAAGATCAGCAACGAGCTTGATGAAGCCCGCAAGCTGCGCGAGGAGGCCCAGCAGCTGCTCGGCCAGTACCAGAAGAAGCGCAAGGAAGCCGAGCAGGAGGCCGCGGCAATCGTCGCCGCCGCCAAGCGGGAGGCCGAGATGCTTGCCGCCGAAGCGCACAAGAAGACCGAGGATTACGTCACCCGCCGCACCGCGCTTGCCGAGCAGAAGATCGGCCAGGCCGAGCGCGAGGCCGTCGCCGAAGTGCGCGCCAGTGCCGTCGACATCGCCGTCGAGGCAGCGCGTGCGCTGCTGGCAGTCAAGGTCGATGCGAAAGCCGGCGCCGACCTGTTCAAATCCGCGCTGCAGGACGTGAAGGCCAAGCTGAACTGAGCGGGATTAGAATCGCAGACATGAAGCCGCCCGGGTGACCTGGCGGCTTTTTTGTTGAGTGCTGATAATCTCCCCCCTTGAGGGGAGATGTCGCCGTAGGCGACAGAGGGGGTCGGTGCGACCGGGCGCTACGCCTTTTCTGTCACGAAAAAAGGGGCTAGCGCTTTACGCGCAACGACCCCCTCTGGCCTGCCGGCCATCTCCCCCTCGAGGGGGGAGATTACCCTCACTCCAACACAAAACCCTCTTCTTCCACCACCTCAACCCCACCCAGCCTGAATGGCGCAAACGATGCCCGGTGCAGCCTCGCCACCGGCCCATGCGCTTCGATCGCTTTGCGATGCCTCACCGTGGCGTAGCCCATATGGACCTCGAACCCGTAGCGCTCGTGGTGGCTGCCGCAGCCGCACATCATGCGGTCGCGCATTACCTTGGCGACGATCGAGGCGGCGGCGATAGACTGCGAGCGCTGGTCGCCCTTGATCAGCGCGCGGCCCTCGCAGAGGAGACCCGGCGGCACGTCGCGGCCGTCGGCCAGTGCCAGCTTTGCCTGGATCGGCAGGCCGGCAAGTGCACGGCGCATTGCCTCGAGGCTGGCTTTGAGGATGTTGCTGCCGTCAATGCCTTCGGCGCTCACCGAAGCCATCGATACGCCGAGCGCGGAGCCCAGGATTTTCAGGAACAGCGCCTCGCGCTGCAGATGGTTGAGCCGCTTGGAATCGTCGAGCCCGTCGGGAATGTTGGCGGGATCGAGGATCACGGCTGCCGCCACCACCGGTCCGGCCAGCGGACCGCGGCCGGCCTCGTCCATGCCTGCCACCGGCCACAGGCCTTCGGCCATCGCCTTCGTCTCGAAGGAGAAGTCAGGCTTCTCGACGATTTCGAAAAGAAGCGGAGAATCGGAACGCGCGCGAGCCATGTTGCGGCGAGGTTCGCATCGGCTCCGATTCTCCGCAAGTCCCTCCAGGGTCGAGTGGGGCAAGACCGGGAGGGCACCGTCTGCAGGCCGGGGGACAGGCCGGACGGGATTCTTGGGTCTCCTGCCCGGCCGAAGACGGTGGGCAGGAGAGGGATGTTCACAGCAGCATCAACTGCTCGGTCGCATTGGCGGCGGCGACGAACTGGTCGGTCCTGAGCGTGCGCCGCTCGGCATTGAGGCCGAGCCGCTTGGCCGTGATCTCGAAGCGCCGGCCGATCTGCCAGGCATAGGGTCCGGCGCCTTTCATGCGCTTGCCCCACTCCGAATCGTAATCCTTGCCATCGCGCATCGACCGGATCAGCGACATCACATGCCGGTAGCGGTCGGGATAGTGGCGCAGCAGCCAGTCCTTGAAGATCGGCGCCACTTCGAGCGGCAGGCGCAGGATGACATAGCCGGCCTCGCGGGCGCCGGCGGCGCAGGCCGAATCGAGGATGCGCTCCATCTCCTGGTCGGTCAGGCCGGGGATGATCGGCGCCACCATGACCGAGGTCGGAATGCCTGCATCCGAAAGCTGCCTTATCGCCTCCAGCCGCTTGGTCGGCGTCGAGGCGCGCGGCTCCATGGTGCGCGCCAGCATGCGGTCCATCGTCGTCACCGACAGCGCTACCTTGGCCAGCCCACGTTCGGCCATGCGCGACAAGATATCGATGTCGCGCGTCACCAGAGCGGACTTGGTGACGATGCCGACCGGATGGCCGCGCGCCTCCAGCACTTCGAGGATCTCGCGCATGATCCGGTATTGCTTCTCGATCGGCTGGTAGGGGTCGGTGTTGGTGCCGATGGCGATGGTGCGCGGCTGATAACCGTCCTTTGACAGTTCCTTGTCGAGCAGCCGCGCCGCATCGGGCTTGGCAAACAGCTTCGATTCGAAATCCAGCCCCGGCGACAGGCCCATGAAGGAATGCGTCGGCCGCGCGAAACAATAGACGCAGCCATGCTCGCAGCCGCGATAGGGATTGATCGACCGGTCGAAGGAAATGTCGGGCGATTCGTTGCGGGTGATGATGGTGCGCGGCTTCTCGACCTGCACCTCGGTCTTGAACGGCGGCAGTTCCTCCAGCGAATTCCAGCCGTCGTCGAACACATGCCGGCTGACCGGTTCGAAGCGGCCGGACGGGTTGATGCCGGCCGAACGGCCGCGATTGCGGTCCGGACGGACGCGCATGCCGCTCTGTTCGATCATCGCATTGGCCATCTCGGCTCTTCCTGCCCCGAAGGCTGCAATGTCCGCACGCACGATATGTTCCATTTTCGCCCTCTCCCAGGGACTGTCGGCCGGCTGTCGATTCGGTCTGTTCATGAAAATAATCCTATTTTGCCGATGAGAACAAAGCAAGAACTTTTTTGTTGTGCAATGCAAAACTGGCGCTGCGCCAGGCTTTCCGCTATTCGGCTAAATATGCTCAGCGTTCTTATCGAAACCCGAGATGACGAAGAGGGCCTTGCCCGCACGCTCGCCTCGCTGATCGGCGGTGCGGTCGAGGGCGTGGTGCGCGATGTCATCGTCTGCGACACCGGCTCGACCGACCAGACGCATCGTGTCGCCGACCACGCCGGCTGTCACTTCGTCGCCGGCGGCATTGCAGCCGGGATCCGGCAGGCGAAAGGCGACTGGCTGCTGTTTCTGGAACCTGGCGCGCGGCTTTCGGAAGGCTGGATCGATGACGTTGTCGCCCACACGGCGCGGCAAACCATGCCGGCGCGCTTTTCCCGTTCGCGCGGCAGCCGCACACCGTTCCTGGCGCGGGTGCTCCGGGGAAACCGGGCGCTGGCCGAAGGGCTGGTCATCAGCAAGCGGCAGGCTTCGTCCCTGGCAAAAAGCGCCCGTAGCGCCGAGGCCATCGCTCGCGGCCTGGCGACGAAGAGGCTCAATGCCGAGATCTGGGTGGCGCCGCCGAAGTAAGGTGCTTTTGCTCGGCCGTTCGCGGGCGCCCGAACCGTTGCCCATTCATTAGCCCGCGTGAATTTTGCAGGTGCGTTGTCTGTTGTGCATTGCACAAAATATGACGCGGGGGTAGCATTCCCCTCAGTGCGGGACAATTGGGTTTGGGTATTGCCGGAGCGGTGAGCAACCGACGCTGTGTCGGCTTCCGTTCATACCTGAGGACCCCGATGAACCTTTCGACCGCTGACAAATCCGGCGCCGCCAGCCTGGAAGCCATTGCCCGCAATGGCAGCCTGTTTCGCCGCATCGCCGCGCGCATCCCGACCTATCTGTCCGACCTGCGCGAGAATCCGGCCTGGCTGCCGATGTTCATGCTTGCCCGCACCATGCCGGCGCGCAAGCTGCACTGGCTGGGCGCCAGAGCAGCGCGCCCGGCGCAGAGTGTCGGAGCGACGATGTTCAGGGGCGTCGAGCTCAAGTCGATCGTCGAAACGCTGCGCACTGATGGGTTGTTCTCAGGCCTGGTCCTGCCGCAGGCAATCCATGAGGAGATCGCCAGTTTCGCGCAGAGCACGCCATGCTTCGGCAATTTCGATCGCCGGCTCGAATTCATGCCTGGGGATCATTCCGAAGCCGAGAAGCGTTTCGGCCGCTCCTTGCTTAGCGGCCACTATTTCGAGCGCATCCTCGGCTGCAAGGCGGCACTCGCCATCCAGAACGATCCGCTGCTGCTCGACATTGCCCAGAACTATCTGGGCGGGCAGGCCAAGCTGATCACGACGCGCGTCTGGTGGAGCTTTCCGACCGGCGAGGCCTCCGATGCCGACAAGAACCTCGCCTCGCTCGGCAAATACCATTTCGATCTCGACGACTGGCGGATGCTGAAATTCTTCTTCTACCTGAAGCCTTGCGATGCCGGGACCGGTCCGCATGTCTATGTCAAAGGCAGCCACAACAGGCGCAGTCTAAAACACCAGCTGACGCTGCTCGTCGGCCATCCGGCCGAAGAGGTTCTCAAAGTCTATGGCGACGACAGCCCGGTCACGCTGACCGGCGAGGCCGGTCTAGGCTTTGTCGAGGACCCGTTCGGCTTCCATATGGGCACCGTGCCGTCGCGCACGCCGCGGCTGATGATGGAGGTCGGATTCGGCGTGTCGCCGCCCTCGCGCCGCCGCTTCCACGGCGAACCGGTTATCCGCTGATCCGGATCTCGACCGGCATCCAGCGCGCCTGACGCCGCGCGATGCGGCCCTCGCGGTTTTCGGCACCGTAATCCATCGGGACCGGCTCGCGGCTGAACCGCGGCCGGTCGTCCAGCGCATTGACGATGACGATCGCCCTTGCCTCGTCGCCATCGGTGGTGACCGCCGCGACATAGACGCCGCAGTCCCGGCAGATGAGATAGTCGGCGGTGCGCAAGCCGAACCGGTATCGGTGCAATCGCGCCTCGTCCTCGACCGCGACGATCAATCGTCCCTGCGGGTCAGCCGCAGCGCGCGAGCCATGCCGGACGCAGAAAGCGCATTGGCAGGCGCGGATCTCCATCTCAACCGGCTCTATCCCGGTTTCGAATGTCAGGTGGATGTTGCCGCAATGGCAGCCGCCCAGATGCGCGTTCATCGTGTCGTTCCGCCTTGAAGACCTCGCGGCAGATTACGCCTTGGGCCGCTCGCAGGAAATGACCCTTCGAAGGCGCAAGCGCCATGCTGCCTGACAAAGGCCGAGCACGGCGGCCGTTTGCCTTGCTTTACGAACCGGCCTTGCCGCGCCGCAAATGCTCGTCCAGGCGCGGCATGATCTCGACGAAGTTGCAGGGCATGTGGCGGTAGTCGAGCTGCGGCTTCAAGATGCCGTCCCACGCATCCTTGCAGGCGCCGGGCGAGCCCGGAAGCACGAAGACGAAGGTGGCGTTGACGACGCCGCCGGTGGCGCGGCTCTGCACCGTCGAAGTGCCGATTTTGTCGTAGGAAATGCGATGGAACACTTCGGAAAAGCCGTCCATGCGCTTTTCGAAGATCGGCTCCAGAGCCTCCGGCGTCACGTCGCGGCCGGTGAAGCCGGTGCCGCCGGTGGTGATGACGACATCGATCTCCTTGTCGCGCGACCAGCCCAGCACCTTGTCGCGGATTTTCTCCTTGTCGTCGGTGACAATATCGCGGGCGGCGAGCACATGGCCGGCCTCGGCGATGCGGTCGGCCAGCGTCTGGCCGGATTTGTCGTCGACCAGGCTGCGCGTATCGGAAACCGTCAGCACCGCGATGCGCACCGGGATGAAGGGGCGGCTCTCGTCAATTTTGGCCATCGGCCCCCTCCGAAGCGATGCTGCGCGTCGCGGCGACGAACCAGTCGGGTTCGCGGCTGCGGATCTCGGCGGCGGCGCGCTTGGCGACATTGCCGGTCTCGAACAGCCCGAAGCACGTCGCGCCGGAACCCGACATGCGCGAGAATCCCGACCCGGCCCGGTTCAGCAGGGAAAGCGCTCTGCCGATGGGCGGCTGGATCGCCTGCGCAGCGGCCTCGAGATCGTTGCGGGTGATCTCCAGCCAGTTGCGGACACTGTGGAAGTCGAATGCGCGCGGCAGCGGCGGCAGCGCTTCATTGTCGCGTTTATCGAGCGCCTTGAACACATCGGGGGTTGAAACGGCGACGCCGGGATTGACCAGCACCAAAGCCAGCGCCGGAAAATCCGGCACCAGCGACAGCTCGTCACCGACGCCGCGCGCGACCAGCGGTTTTGCCGCAAGGCACATCGGCACATCGGCGCCGAGCGTGAGACCAATCCGCGCCAGGTCGGCTTCGCCGATATCGAGCCCCCATGTCCGGACAAGGCCGCGCAGCACCGCCGCCGCATCGCTCGAGCCGCCGCCGACGCCGGAGGCGACCGGCAGGTTCTTTTCCAGCCGGATGGCAACCGGCGGCGTGCTCTGCTGGCGTGCTTGCCTGCGTAGCGCCTCGCGCGCCTTCACCACCAGATTGCTGTCGTCGATCGGCACAGAAGTCGCGTAGCGGCCCGCTACGGAGAACCGGTCGCTGTCGGCAGGCTCGATCTCGACCCTGTCGCCGAAGCGGGTGAAAACGACCAGGCTCTCGAGCAGATGATAGCCGTCGGCGCGCTGGCCGGTGACATGCAGCGCCAGATTTATCTTGGCGGGTGCCAGCCACGTCCGGGCCGCGACATCCACCGTATCAGCTGCAAGCGGGATGATGCTCAGTCCTTGGCCAGGCGATATTCGCCGGTCTTGGGATCCTGGACCAGCGTACCGTTCGTGCCGTTGGCTGCCTGCTTTTCGGTGCGCCGCACCTTGGCGGTCACGCGCTCGGCCTCTCGGACAAAGGTGCGATAGCCGAAATAAGCGGCGGCGCCGACGACTGCGAAGAAAATGATCTGCGGCATCTCAAAACTCTCCCTCGCAAGGCGGCAAAGGCGGCCGATCGGGTCGGTCAGGCTGTTATGCTAGACGGTTTCCCCGCTTTTTCAAAGCCCGAAGCGCGCCCACAATGCGCGCTCTTCCGCCGCATCGATCACGCCGCTGGCCGCAGCAGCAGCGATATCGGGCGCCGAAAAGCTTGAGCCGAACAGGCCGATGCGGCCGAAAAGGCCACGCGGCGCCGTGACCAGCCGGAGCTGGGTCTTCGCGCCGAAGCGGGTCTTGAGCACCGTGCGCATGTCGCTCAACGCATCGACGAGACCAAGCTCCAGCCCCTTCTTGCCGGTCCAGAACAGACCGGTGAACAGGTCCGGATCGTCCTTCAGCTTCGAGCCGCGGCGCTCCTTGACCAGGTCGATGAAGGTCTCGTGCACTTCGAGCTGCAGTGCCTTCAGGCGCTCGACATCTTGCTTCTTCTCCGGCTTGAATGGGTCGAGCACCGCCTTGTTCTGGCCGGCAGTGTGGACGCGGCGTTCGACGCCGATCTTCTTCATCAGCTCGGGAAAACCGAACGAGGCCGAGACGACGCCGATCGAGCCGACGATGGAGGACGGATCGGCAAAGATCTCATCGCCGGCCACCGCGATCATGTAGCCGCCCGAGGCCGCCACATCCTCAACGAAGACCAGGACCTTCTTGTTCTTCTCCACAGCCAGGTCGCGGATGCGCTTGAAGATCAGCCTCGACTGCACCGGCGAACCGCCGGGCGAATTGATCGAGATGGCGACCGCCGGCGCGTCGAACAGGAACGCCTTTTCGATGAGGGCGGCCGTGGAGGCAAGCGACAGGCTCGGCCGGAACTGGCCGCCACCGGCCATGATGGTGCCGTGCAGCCTGATGACGGGAATGGTGACGACGCTGGAGCGCCAGGATTTCGGCAGCAGGCGGTTGAAAAGGCGTTTCACGAGGTGGCTGTCTCCAGTGGCAAAAGAGCAAGATAGATCAGTTTTGGAAGAAATTCCTCGGGCGGCAAGAATCTTGCTCCGGGCATGTAGGGATTTGCTGGCCAACGGCAATGCCGCGGTTTTGGGGCGAATGCATGTCGCACTGCTGCTTTTGCGGCGCAGCATGCTCAGCCCCAACTTCAATCGCCGAACAGCGATGCCAGTCCGTTGTTGATCATCTCGGTCCGTTCCGACGGGCCATCGCCCGTCTCGGCATGCAGCATCAGCGGCGGGCGGATCGACAGTTTTCCACGCGCGCCGAGTGTCGCCCGCACGACAATGCGGATGGCGGCTGCTTGCGGGCGTGGATGGACGGCCAGCATCTCGGCGTCGCCGAAGCGGCCCGACAAGGCATCGAGGAGCTCGCCGAGCTGTTCCGGCCGCGCGATGACGGCCAGGCCGCCGCGCGGCTTGGCGACCGCGGCCGCACTTCTGATCCAGCTTTCGAACAGTCCGTCCTCCATGACATGCGCCTGCCTGCGCAGCGGGTCAGGTGTGGCGCGGTCCTGGGTGGCGTTGAAGGGCGGGTTCATGATGACGAAATCGAAGGAACTGTCGGCAAGTCCGGCTTCGCCACGCGCCCGGCCCGACAGCGTGACGTCGCCTGTCAGCACCGAGGCGCGGTTGCCAAGATGCGCATTGCCGGGATGGGCGAGCGTGGTTGCGGCGAACCCCGCCATCTCGGTCGAGCGTTCGACGAGCACGACCTCGGCCGCTGGGCAGCGCGACAGCACCGCAAGGCCCGCGGCCCCCGCGCCGGCGCCGAAATCGGCAAGCCGTCCGGCAAAGGCGGACGGCACCGCCGCCGCCAGCATCATGGCATCCATGCCGGCGCGATGGCCGGTCGTGGGCTGCACCAGCCAGAAGCGGCCGCGATGGAACGCATCGACCGTATGGGCCGGCGTGTCACTGGCGAAGGCGCTCGCTTCAGCCATTATTTCTGGCGGATTTCGTTCTCGATGCCGGCGTCTTTCAGGATGCGCCGCGCCTGATCGGCCTGGTCGGCGTCGACCATGACGCGCTTCTGCAAAAGACCGATCGACCCTTCGAGAATGCTCATATTCTGATCGGCGACGAAGCAGGCAATCCCGGCATCGCGCATCAGCGATTCGACAAAGGAGATGATCACGGCATCGTTGGTGCGGACGAGTTCTATCATCGGACGAAGTTCGCAGGTTGCAGCGTTGATGTAAACGCTGGAGCATGTGCCGAAAAGTGTGAAGCGGCTCCAAGGGTTGACACGCCGTCACCGCAGCCGCGCCAATTCGCCTCTTGCCGTGCCCGTATGTGCCGCCCTAGAGTCTATAGCGGGACCAGGGTGCCGTCGCACGCGTGATCAAGACGGGAGTGTTTGTTGGTGGGTGTCGTTCTCAACATCGAAAACGGGAAGCGGGAGCCTGCTTCCATCAAGGATCTCATAGATCTGACATCCGCCGATATGGGCCGCGTCAACGAATTGATCCTGTCCAAGGCGGGCTCCGACGTCGAGATGATCCCGGAGGTCGCCAACCATCTGATCTCGTCGGGCGGCAAGAGGCTGCGGCCGATGCTGACGCTCGCCGCCGCGCAGATGTTCGGCTATTCCGGCGAGGGCCACGTCAAGCTCGCCACCTCGGTCGAATTCATGCACACCGCGACGCTGCTCCATGACGACGTCGTCGACGAGAGCGGCATGCGCCGCGGCAAGAAGACCGCGCGCATGATCTGGGGCAACCAGGCCAGCGTCCTGGTCGGCGACTTCCTGCTCGGCCAGGCTTTTCGCATGATGGTCGATGTCGGCTCGCTGGAAGCGCTCGACATCCTGTCCAGTGCCGCCTCCATCATCGCCGAGGGCGAGGTGATGCAGCTTGCCGCCGCCAAGAACCTCGACACCACCGAGGACGAGCATTTCGCCGTCATCAAGGCCAAGACCGCGGCACTCTTCTCCGCCGCCGCCGAGGTCGGTCCGGTGATCGCATTGGCGACGCGCAACGATCGCGCGGCATTGCGCTCCTACGGCATGAATCTCGGCCTTGCCTTCCAGCTCATCGACGATGCGCTGGATTACGGCGGCTCCAGCCAGGAGCTGGGCAAGAATGTCGGTGACGATTTCCGCGAGGGCAAGGTGACGCTGCCGGTCATCCTCGCCTACCGGCGTGGCACCAAGGCCGAACGCACCTTCTGGAAGCGCGCCATCGAGGACAATGTCACCGACGATGCCGGGCTGGAAAAGGCGATCGGCTTGATGACCCGCCATGGCGCCATTGCCGACACGATCGGCCGCGCCCGCCATTTCGGCGAGATCGCCCGCGACGCGCTGGCGCCGCTGGAAGCGACGCCGCAGAAATCGGCGTTGATCGACGTCATCGATTTCTGCATCAGCCGGGTGAACTGAGGCCGCTATGCGACTGGCATGACTGAGCTGGATCGGATCCAGCTCAGTACTGGCCGGCAGAGATATTCCAGCGTCTGTGAAATACTTCACGGTGCAGTCCGTTTCGCTGGATTATACAGTCCAAAAATTTACCGCTTGTTGGTTGACGTCGCGTCAAACTCAAGTGGTGGACTGTCCAGGATGGTCTTGGTCAAGAGAAATTTTATTTTCAGCATTGACTCCAAAGCAAGACAGTATTTCTATCTAAGATAGCGATGGGTTTTAGGGGCTCCGTAAGAGAGAATAATCCCCTTCGAAGTTTGCAAAATTCTGATTTGTCTCGACATTGGTCGAGGGCTTTTGCTGTTGTCTGTCTGGCGAAGGCAGGCTTTGTTAGAATCTTGCATTAGGATGGGGAATGGCGGCCAGGTGGGGACTTGGCTCGCTATATAGGACCTTGCTGGGGGGCATTGTCATATGAACAGAATTCTTGTTGTCGTGTTTTGCCTGCTCTTGGCCGGCTGCACCTCATTTACAATCGGCGAGCCGTACGACAAGGCTATCGACGACGAACTGAACGCCTTCCAGAAGTCCGCGGCCGAGTTCATCAAAACCATGCAGATGAACGCCGGAACACCCAAGGGGGCCTATGACTCCGACGGCGCCAGGAAATACTATGCGGCCGCGGCCGCCAGCCTCTCCAATCTGCAACTGAGAGCCGATGTTCTCAGCAGCCGGACATGCCCTACATCAAAAGCCCTTCAGCTAATTGCATCGATTGGTCTTGATACCGGCGAAGCTGCGATAGCCAGGGCGGAAGGTCAGGTTGGTGGCGCCGACCCGTCGGCTCTTGATGTTTCCGGTAACTGCATAGCGGTCGTCATTCGCGGCGTGCGCATGGCGCAGGACGATCTCGAAGGTGACCATCGGGAGGCGGGACGCCTTACACCAACGGTGGCTTTGCTCGACAGCCAGGAGATTGACGCGGCGGTGCGCGTTGCTTTGACAGCCTTGCGCGCAAAGAATTACTGAGGAGGAAGCATCATGGCTCTCGACGTCGGAGATATCGGCTCCAAAATCGTCACGCAGGCCGCGCAAATAGCCGGCAGCAGTTGGAAATCCATGGCGACCGCCGCGACCGTGGAGTTGCGGGGGCTGGCGCAGCGCATAGCTTTGATCATCGAAGCGGTTGCGAATGGCGAGCTTAGTCAGACACGTGCCAAGCAGCACCTGAAAACCGCCCGGTTCCATGTCGTCGCAACCATAGCCATGTTGACGGTGATGACGGAGGCCGCAATCGAAAAGATCGTGAAAGGCGCTCTGGCGATCGTCAAGGAAAGCGTCAACAAGGCTGCGGGTTTTGCGCTGCTGATCTAGGCGCCTGGCTGTTTGACGGCAAATCGCACTTAGGCGTCTCGACAATCGGCTGCTTGGCAAATTATCTATAAAACATGGCAAAGACCGCAGACGACACCATCGCCGTGCGCATCAGCAAGGTGCTGGCAGATCGCATCATATCGGGCGCGATCGAGCCGGGGGCCCGGCTGCGGCAGGACCATATCGCCGAGGAATTCCAGACCAGCCATGTCCCGGTGCGCGAGGCCTTCCGGCGTCTGGAGGCGCAAGGGCTGGCGATCGGCGAGCCCAGGCGAGGCGTGCGGGTCGCCGCCTTCGATCTCGGCGAGGTCAGGGAAGTCGCCGAAATGCGGGCCGCGCTCGAAGTTCTGGCGTTGCGCCACGCCGCGCCGCATCTGACGGCGGCCATTCTCAACCTTGCCGAAGAAGCCACAAAGGCCGGTGACAAATCCCGCGATGTCCGCTCCTGGGAGGAAGCCAACCGCACTTTCCATCGGCTGATCCTGGCACCCTGCGGCATGCCGCGGCTCATCGCCACCATCGATGATCTGCATGCGGCAAGCGCGCGCTTCCTGTTCGCCGCCTGGCGCACGGAATGGGAAATCCGCACCGACCAGGATCACCGCGCGATCCTGACTGCGCTTAGGCAAGGCAACACCGAGTCGGCCGCCGCCACCCTTGGCCGGCATGTGCAATGGATCGGCCAGAAACCGGTCAGGACCGCCTCCGGCAAGACGCGCGAAGCGTTTGCGATCGTCGGGTAAGGGCGGCAGCTGCGATTAGCTGCGGCCCCTCAGCTTCGTCATCCTTGGGCGTAGCGACGCGAAGCGGAGCGAAGACCCAATGATCCATGCCGCGACCTTGGCCAAGGCTGCAGCGGAGCAGAATTCCGCACCCTTGCAACGCTCCTAAGTAACGGCATGGATTCTAGGGTCTGCGCTGCGTCGCTCCGCTCCTTGCTTCGCCCTAGAATGACGAAATCCGTGGCCAATTCCACCTCACCCCTTGCCATCTCTACGCAAATATGGATTCGATAATAGATCGAACAACAAAACTATCTATAATTTCCAACCAGCAGGGAAGCCGCCATGACCGACATCGCCTTTTCGCCCTCCAAGCCCTCCTTCAGCCCGTTGCGCCTGCAGACCCGCTCGCTTGGCTGGCAGGTCGGAGCTGTCGTCCTCGGCACGCTGTTTCTGGCGCTGTCGTCCTACATCGAAGTGCCGATGGTGCCGGTGCCGGTCACCATGCAGACCTTCGCCGTGACGCTGATCGGCGCGCTTTATGGCTGGCGGCTTGGCGCCATCACCATCGCTGCATGGCTCGTCGAGGGCGCTGTCGGCTTCCCGGTTCTGGCCGGTGGCGCTGCCGGCGTGGCGCATTTCGTCGGGCCGACCGGTGGCTATCTCTTCGCCTTCCCGCTGGTCGGCGCGCTTGTCGGCTGGCTGGCCGAGCGCGGCTGGAACGGCAGCCAGGTGCTGCTTGCCTTCGCTGCCATGGTCCTCGGTAATCTCGCCTGCCTGGTTCTCGGCACGATCTGGCTCGCCGCCATGATCGGCCTCGAACAGGCCATCACCTTCGGCTTCCTGCCCTTCCTCGTCGGCGGCTTGCTGAAGTCGGCGCTCGGCGCCGCGACACTCAAGCTCTTCTCCGGCAACAAGACCGATCCGGCCGGGAAGGCATCATAAGACCGATGACCGTCAGGCTGCGCTCTCATCATCTGCTTTGCCTGCTGACCTATGTCGGCAAAGGGTACAGCGCAGCCTTCATCGCCAATTATGACGCGATCGCAAAACGTCTTGGCCGGGGCGAGGATATCCTCATCGTCTCCGGCCCTGACGATATCTGCCAGCCGCTGCTCGGCGAGGCCGAGCCGCATTGTTTGGGCGAAAGTGCGGCCGGCCGGGACGAACTGGCGGCACGCGATGTCGGCAAACTGCTGGCCCGGCCGATCCAGGCCGGCTCCCGCTTCAGCCTCGACGCGGCAACGCTTGCCGGCCTGCGCGCGGCCTTTTCAGCCGGTGTGACGCGTGAGGCTTGCCAGGGCTGCGAATGGGCCGGCCTGTGCACGACTGTCGCGGCAGGCGGATATCGCGATGTCAGGCTGTAGCTCCCAACCCTGATCTGCTATTATCCCGAACCGACAAGTGTGTGCGTCGCCATGGTTTGTTGATCGGGTGACCCGATTGTGAATTCGGCCCGGATTGAAGCCTGACCCCAAAAAGGCCATGCTTTGTCCGGAAACATCGAGTCTATGGCGGTCCCGCATGTGTGCGGGTCGCGTCTGGCTGAAAGGGATACGATGCGGCAAGGACGTGCGCGCTGGCTCGCAGGGCTGGCAATTGTGGCAGGGATGGCGATTTCTCCGCTGCCCGCCTACGCCAAGGAATCGACCGACCCGGTCAAGATCACATCCTTCTCGGGCGCTTATCTCGCCGCCCGCATCGCCGAAGGCGACAACGACCTCGACAATGCCATCGCCTATTACAAGCAGGCGCTGGCCTTCAATCCCGGCGACACCTCGCTGCAGCAAAGCCTGATGCTGTCGCTGATCGCGCAGGGGCGCTTTGAGGAATCGCTTGTCTATGCCGACAAGCTCAAGGAAGTTCCCGATGTCGAGCGCTTCTCGCGGCTGGCGCTGGCGGTCGATTCTTTCCACAAGAAGGATTTCACCAAGGCGCAATACTGGCTCAAGCTGTCGCTCGAATCCGATCTCGACCGGCTGATTTCCGGCGTCATGTCCGGCTGGGCGCAAGAGGGCGCCGGCGATGCCGCCGGGGCGATGGCCTCGATCGACAAGCTGCAGGGGCCAGACTGGTTCGGCCTGTTCAAGTCCTTCCACCGCGCGCTGATCGCCGATGCCTCAGGCATGTCGGACAAGGCCGATGCGCTCTATGACGCGACCCTGACCGACACCACGGCCGGCGGTGCCGCGCCCGAGACATGGATGCGCAACGCCCAGGCCTATGCGTCGTTCCTGGCTCGCAAGGGCGACAAGAACAAGGCGCTCTACGTGCTCGACAAGGCCGAGGCCTTCGCGCCGGGCAAGCTCGACATCCAGGCGCTTCGCGACAGGATCAGCAAGGGCGACAAGATTGAGCCCTTCGTCGCAAGCCCGTCGGAAGGCGCCTCCGAAATCCTGCTCGACCTCGCCATCGCGCTCAATCGCGGCGGCGGCGAGCCGTTCGTGCGCCTCTATCTGCAATATGCGCTGGCGCTGAAGCCCGACAGCGATGCCGCTTTGGTACAGCTTGCCGCCGTTGCGGAGCAGCTGAAGGACGGCGAAGGCGCCATTGCGCTCTACCGCCGCATCCCGGCCAACTCGCCGCTGAAGGAGCTTTCCGACCTGCAACTCGGCCTCAACCTTGCCGATCTCAACCGTCACGATGAGGCGATCGCCCATCTGAAGGCCTTCGTCGACGCCCACCCCGACGACATGCGCGCCTATCTGGCGCTGGGCGGGGTCTATGCCTCGAAGGAGGATTTCCGCTCCGCCGCCACCCTCTACGACAAGGCGGTTGAGGTGCTGAAGACACCGACCAATGCCAACTGGAACATCTTTTACCAGCGCGGCATTGCCTATGAGCGGCTGAAGGAATGGCCGAAGGCCGAGCCGAATTTCCGCAAGGCGCTGGAACTGTTCCCCGACCAGCCGCAGGTGCTGAACTATCTCGGCTATTCCTGGGTCGACATGAACATGAACCTCAAGGAAGGCCTGGCGATGATCCAGAAGGCCGTCGATATCAGGCCGAGCGATGGCTACATCGTCGATTCGCTGGGCTGGGCCTATTTCCGCATGGGACGGTTCGACGACGCCGTGCGTGAAATGGAGCGCGCCGTGTCGCTCAAGCCGGAAGATCCGGTGCTCAACGACCATCTCGGCGATGCCTACTGGCGTGTCGGCCGCAAGCTGGAAGCCACCTTCCAGTGGAACCAGGCGCGCGACCTGAAGCCCGATCCCGATGTGCTTGCCACCTTGCAGCAGAAGCTGATGAAGGGCCTGCCGCCGATCGAATCCAACACCGCGCAGGAAACCCCGAAGGTCAAGCCGGTCGCCCCGGCGCCTGCGCCGAAAGGGTAAACGGCCATACTTCTAATCAAACGGGGCTCACTGAGCCCCGTTTTTGTTTTCAGAACATTTTTCGATAGACGACAAACCCCGAAAGATCGCCGACCTTGTCGTAAAGTTTCATCGCGGTGTGGTTGGTTTCGTGTGTCAGCCAGTAGACGCGGCCCGAGCCTGCGGCTTTCGCCCGCTCGTACACGCCTTCGATCAGCGTCCGGCCAACGCCTTTGCCGCGCGACGCCTCGGTGGTGAAAAGGTCTTGCAGATAGCAGTTCGGCGAAATCGCCGTGGTGCTGCGGTGGTAGAGATAGTGGACGAGACCGAGAAGCTTGCCCTCGCTCTCGGCGACCAGCGCATGCATCGGCTCATAGGCGTCGAAAAAGCGCGACCAGGTCATTGCGGTGATATCGCCGGGCAGGGCGATCTCGCCCGAGCGGCCGTAAAAGGCGTTGTAGCCGTCCCACAGCGGCAGCCATTGCTCGTAATCATGGCGGGTGATGGGGCGCACGATGGACTGGCCGGACATGGCTGAACCTTTGTCGTTGGAACTCAGGCGAGCAGACGGCCGCCGGCGCCGTCCGGCAATGGGCCAGCCGGAAGCAAAGCGTTCAACCTCCCGGGAAATGCCTGGTGACAAGACGCTGCCTTGACGCTAGCCGGACCGGGAACTAGGGAATGTCCTTCTTTTTCGCGCTTTGCGAGGCCGCCGTGACGTCAGACCATATGCATCCCAGCCGCTCGTTCCAGGGGCTGATCCTGACCCTGCACAACTACTGGGCCGCCTATGGCTGCGTCATCCTGCAGCCCTACGACATGGAGGTCGGCGCCGGCACCTTCCATCCGGCAACCACGCTGCGCGCGCTTGGGCCGAGGGGCTGGAACGCCGCCTATGTCCAGCCCTCGCGCCGACCGAAGGACGGCCGCTACGGCGAAAACCCCAACCGGCTGCAGCATTATTACCAGTACCAGGTGATCCTGAAGCCCAATCCGCCGAACCTGCAGGAGCTTTATCTCGGCTCGCTCAAGGCGATCGGCGTCGATCCGCTGCTGCACGACATCCGCTTCGTCGAGGACGACTGGGCAAGCCCCACGCTGGGCGCCTGGGGACTTGGCTGGGAGTGCTGGTGCGACGGCATGGAAGTGTCGCAATTCACCTATTTCCAGCAGGTCTGCGGCATCGAATGCGCGCCGGTGGCGGGAGAACTGACCTACGGCCTGGAGCGGCTCGCCATGTATGTGCAGGGCGTCGACAATGTCTACGACCTCAACTTCAACGGCCGCGAAGGCGATGAAAAAGTCACCTATGGCGAGGTCTTCCTGCAGGCCGAGCAGGAATATTCCAGGCACAATTTCGAATATGCCAACACCGCGATGCTGCTCCGGCATTTCGAAGACGCCGAGGCCGAATGCAAGGCGCTCCTCGCCGCTGGCGCCCCGGCCTCGAACGACAATCTGCCGATGCACCGCATGGTCTTTCCGGCCTACGACCAATGCATCAAGGCCAGCCACGTCTTCAACCTGCTCGACGCGCGCGGCGTGATTTCGGTGACCGAGCGGCAGAGCTACATCCTGCGCGTGCGCAATCTGGCGAAAGCCTGCGGCGAGGCGTTCCTGATGACCCAGGCCGGCGGACTGGCAGCTTAGCTCGACGCTGCGATTTGAAGGGTGGCGCTGCTTGGCTTTGCGCTTTGGGCGCTTGCGCTATCTATGGTCCGCATTGCCTGCCGCACGCCCGGCATCGAGAAGGCGCCATGGGCCTGCGCGGCGAAACAGGCGCTGAGCGCGATGATCTGGAGAAGTCTCGATGCCGTTTTCATGGTCGTTCAGCCAATAGGTTCCCTGCCTGAGCGTGGGTCGCTTCAGCGCTGCGTTTGGTTCATGGAAATCTTTGATCCAAGGACGGGCGGGGTGGGTGCGGCCCGACAGGGCGGTCAAAATTTCTGGAAATTGATGGTGGTTACGTCGATTGGGCAGAGCAATCGCATAGGGCGCTCCCCCTCTCCGTCTCGGCTTCGCCGAGCCACCTCTCCCCCGCTCCCGCGGGGGCGAGGAACCCAACCCTATGAAGGCCGCGACCTCTGCGATTAGTGTCCAGCCGATAGATGGGTAACAGTTTGAACCGGATACATAGGTAACAGTTTTGCCCTATGTTGAGTTCGCCGCGGCGCCAAGCGGTTTGGTTGGCGCGGCGCTTCGGCGAACCAGTTTCCTGTGCTTCTGGTCGATAAACCCGAGCGGATGGGCATAGAAGCGCATCGCCCATTCGCCGCTCTCCGTTTCTTCGATGGCAACCGGTTCGCCTGCCAGCGTGGCCGAGACGTAG
>NZ_JBFUER010000015.1:0-2500 GCF_056403855.1 Mesorhizobium sp. P2_E7
GGTGGTTAAGATCGCCGGCCGACCTCCAGATACAAAAAGGCCCGCTTGTGGCGGGCCTTTTTTGATTTGGTTGCGGGGACAGGATTTGAACCTGTGACCTTCAGGTTATGAGCCTGACGAGCTACCGGGCTGCTCCACCCCGCGTCAACTTGTGTGTCGGCCGGTGCCTTTAGACAGGATGGCCTATAGATAGATAGATGGCTCACCAAATGAAAGGGCCGCTTGCGCGGCCCGACGTCCCTTGGCGGGCCTTTTCGTGCAGAGAAGATTTCGCATCCGATTGGATGTGATTTCGCTTCATCCAATTTCTGGATGTAAGCAACGTGCGTTTGGCAGACCTGGCAGCGACCTACTCTCCCGCGTCTTGAGACGAAGTACCATCAGCGCTGGAGCGTTTCACGGCCGAGTTCGGAATGGGATCGGGTGCAGCCGCTCCGCCATAACCACCAGGTCGGCAAAACGCACGTTATTCGAGAAGCTTTTGAGCGATTGGCCACGACATTGCATCAGGCGTAATGCCTGGGGCTCTGTCAGAGCTGTTCGCTGGTCTTTGCTGTGCCATCCATCTGATTGGCGACAATCCTTCGGATTGCGCCGAGATGGGCATAAGGAATGAGAACGATCAAGCCGATCGAACTATTAGTACCGGTAAGCTTCAAGCGTTGCCGCTCTTCCACACCCGGCCTATCAACGTGGTCGTCTTCCACGGTTCTCAGGGAATACTCGTTTTAAGGTGGGTTTCCCGCTTAGATGCCTTCAGCGGTTATCCCGTCCGGATATAGCTACCCTGCTATGCGGCTGGCGCCACAACAGGTCCACCAGAGATCCGTCCATCCCGGTCCTCTCGTACTAGGGACAGATCCTTTCAATATTCCTACACCCACGGCAGATAGGGACCGAACTGTCTCACGACGTTCTGAACCCAACTCACGTACCGCTTTAAATGGCGAACAGCCATACCCTTGGGACCTGCTCCAGCCCCAGGATGCGATGAGTCGACATCGAGGTGCCAAACAACCCCGTCGATATGGACTCTTGGGGGTCATCAGCCTGTTATCCCCGGCGTACCTTTTATCCGTTGAGCGATGGCCCTTCCACGCGGGACCACCGGATCACTATGACCGACTTTCGTCTCTGCTCGACTTGTCAGTCTCGCAGTCAGGCAGGCTTATGCCATTGCACTCAGCGAACGATTTCCGACCGTTCTGAGCCCACCATCGCGCGCCTCCGTTACTCTTTAGGAGGCGACCGCCCCAGTCAAACTACCCACCATACATTGTCCCGGACCCGGATAACGGGCCGCGGTTAGACATCCATAGTAATAAGGGTGGTATTTCAAGGGTGGCTCCACCTGAGCTGGCGCCCAGGTTTCAAAGCCTACCACCTATCCTACACATGCCACTACGAATGCCAATGTAAAGCTATAGTAAAGGTGCACGGGGTCTTTCCGTCTAACCGCAGGAACCCCGCATCTTCACGGGGAATTCAATTTCACTGAGTCTATGCTGGAGACAGCGGGGAAGTCGTTACGCCATTCGTGCAGGTCGGAACTTACCCGACAAGGAATTTCGCTACCTTAGGACCGTTATAGTTACGGCCGCCGTTTACTGGGGCTTCGATTCAGAGCTTGCACCCCTCCTCTTAACCTTCCAGCACCGGGCAGGCGTCAGACCCTATACGTCGTCTTGCGACTTCGCAGAGCCCTGTGTTTTTGATAAACAGTCGCTACCCCCTGGTCTGTGCCACCCTCCTCTACTTGCGTAGAAAAGGGTCACGCTTCTTCCGAAGTTACGCGTGCAATTTGCCGAGTTCCTTCAGCATAGTTCTCTCAAGCGCCTTGGTATACTCTACCTGACCACCAGTGTCGGTTTCGGGTACGGTTTATAAGGAGGAGCTATTTCCTGGAACCGCTCCGCTGCCCGTTCAATCCGATAAGATTGGACAACTTGTGCGATCCGTCACTACCTCCAAGCCCACGAATATTAACGTGGTTCCCATCGACTACGCGTTTCCGCCTCGTCTTAGGGGCCGGCTAACCCTGCTCAGATTAGCTTTAAGCAGGAACCCTTGGTCTTTCGGCGGGGGAGTCTCTCACTCCCCTTACGTTACTCATGTCAGCATTCGCACTTCTGATACCTCCACCACCCCTCACGGGTATGGCTTCATCAGCTTACAGAACGCTCCGCTACCGCTTGGCCCTTGCGGACCAAACCCTAAGCTTCGGTGTATGGCTTTAGCCCCGTTACATTTTCGGCGCAAAGACCCTTATTTAGACCAGTGAGCTGTTACGCTTTCTTTAAATGATGGCTGCTTCTAAGCCAACATCCTGGTTGTTTTGGGATCCTCACATCCTTTCCCACTTAGCCATAACTTGGGGACCTTAGCTGTAGGTCAGGGTTGTTTCCCTTTTCACGACGGACGTTAGCACCCGCCGTGTGTCTGCCGACTAGTACTCCCAGGTATTCGGAGTTTGGTTAGGTTTGGTAATCCGGTGAGGACC
>NZ_JBFUER010000016.1:0-1177 GCF_056403855.1 Mesorhizobium sp. P2_E7
ACGATGACGCAGCTGTGTGCGACGTTCGGTATCTCTCGCAAGACTGGCTACAAATGGCTTGAACGCTACCGGAAGTTTGGGCCGGCAGGTCTGCATGATCTTCCGCGTGCGCCGCTCAATCACGGCCGGGCTACGCCTTGGGATGTGGTGGAGCGGATCGTTGCTATGAAAGAGGCGCACCCGCTGTGGGGTCCCAAGAAGATCATGGCCAGGCTCAAGCATGCGGAGCCTTGCTGCGGCTGGCCCGCGGTCTCGACGGCTGGTGAACTTCTGAAGCGACATGGACTTGTGGGRCGCAAGCGCAGGCGYTGGAAGGCGGCAGGCAATGGCCCATGGCCGGAGGCTTCGGAGCCGAACACGGTGTGGACCGGGACCACAAGGGCTGGTTCCGGACCCGAGACGGRTGGCGTTGCGAACCGCTGACGGTGATGGATGTGGCGAGCCGCTATCTGTTGGGGCTGGAGGCAACGAACTCGACGGCGGATGAAGAGGCCTGGCCGGTGTTTGAGCGGTTGTTCGAGGAGAATGGCCTGCCGGATCGGTTCAGAAGCGACAATGGTTCACCATTTGCATCGGCCGGCGTCACCGGGCTGACGCCACTCGCGGCGCGCTTCGTCAAACTCSGCATCGTCCTTGAGCGCATCCAGCCGGGGAAGCCGCAGCAGAACGGACGCCATGAACGTTTCCATCTGACCATGCTGCCGATGGCCAAGGCGCCGGAAGCCGACAGAACGGCCCMAGCCCAGGCTTTCGAGGCCTTCCGGCGCAGCTACAATGAGGAGCGCCCGCACGAGGCACTTGGTATGGGAACCCCAGCACAGCATTACCGGCCCTCGACCCGGCCCATGCCCAAGACTACCCCTGAGCCGGACTATCCGGCCGAGGCAGCGGTGCGCAGTGTGCGCCAGAACGGCGCCGTCAAATGGCAGGGCGCCGAAATCTACGTCTCGGCCACGCTGGCAGGCGAACCGGTTGCCATCGAAGAAACGGAGAGCGGCGAATGGGCGATGCGCTTCTATGCCCATCCGCTCGGGTTTATCGACCAGAAGCACAGSAAACTGGTTCGCCGAAGCGCCGCGCCAACCAAACCGCTTGGCGCYGCGGCGAACTCAACATAGGGCAAAACTGTTACCTATGTATCCGGTTCAAACTGTTACCCATCTATCGGCTGGACACT
>NZ_JBFUER010000017.1:0-1096 GCF_056403855.1 Mesorhizobium sp. P2_E7
GGGCAGGGCTATCGCATATGGCTTAGAGCGTTGATGAGATAGTCGTCATTCCAAGCGCATTTCTTGATGCGATGGCTGATGGGGACTTTGTCTGCATCGGCGAGTTGGAGGATGTTCCTGGCGAGACGGTTTAGGAGCGCGGTGTTGGCAGGGGCGTTGTCTTTGCGGGCGCGGCTGAGGTCCTCATCCAGATGAACATCGAGCATCCAATGCAGGCCGTTCTCGATCTGCCAATGGGCTCTGGCGAGGTCAATCGCCTGTTGCGGCGACAGCAGCGTTGAAGCCATGAACAGGCGCGTCAGCGGCTTGGCCTGGTCGCGCTGGCTGGTGATGCGGATGAAGGCTTTGTGCCCGGCCATCAGTGGCTCGGACGCCGCCACGACCTCCGCCTGGCGCCATTCACTGCGACCATGGCTGGTTTGGGTCTGCTGCGCGATGGCAGGGGTAGTCTCGGCCAGATGACGATTGGCGCGGGCAAGCCAGTGTCGGCGGTTTCCCTTGAGTGCGAGCAGATAGTCGCCACCGCCTTCGATAATGGCCTCAGCCATGCGCGTGTGACAGTGGAGCGCATCGGCCGTGACCAATCGACCAGCAAGATCAATGAGTTCGACAACCTTGAGGGCAACCTCGACCTCATTCTCGTCATCGCCGGGCGAGGCAGCTGCCAGACACAGCCGCGTCTGGGTGGCGAAGGCCGACACCGTCAACGGCGGGCTGGCCGCAAGGCCCTTCTCATAGGCCCGCCGCAGCGCCTTGCCGTCCAACGAGATCACGCCCTGGCGGGCCTCACCTTGGCATGCTTGGGCAAAGCCTGCGGCAAAGGCAGCGAACGCACGCCCGAAGGCCTCCGGATCAAGCAGCCGCAACAGCCGCGAGAAGGTGTCATGGCTGGGTGCCTCTTCATAGTCGATCAAACGCGACAACGCCTGCTTGCGCTCTTGCGCGAACAGCGAAAACTCCGTCGCGTTGGTTGCGCCACACAGGCTTGCGGCGATCATCATCACGATCAGATCGCCTAGCCGGTGCGTGGCGTTGGCCGCACGCGGATCTGGCACCGCGCCGAAATAGCTCTCAAGGCTGGAAATGGCAGTCGCTC
>NZ_JBFUER010000018.1:0-863 GCF_056403855.1 Mesorhizobium sp. P2_E7
CGACGTGCCGACGGCAAACCTCGACACCAACAGCATTCTATCGACGTGCCGACGGCAAACCTCGACACCAACAGCATTCTATCGGGCCAGTTCGGTCCGGTCACCGGCCAGGTGCTGACCAACGACGTGTTCGGCGCCGATGGCGCCACCACGACCGTGCCGGCCGGCGGTGTCGTCGGCGTTGCCGTCGGGACCACGGCGGGCGGCGTCGACGCCAATGTCGGCACCCAGATCCAGGGCGCCTACGGCAAGCTGACGCTCAATGCCGACGGTACCTACTCCTATACCCGTGATGCCGGCTCGCAGGGCGGCCACAACGACGTCTTCACCTACACCATCAGGGACGGCGACGGCGACCTGGCGCACACCACGCTGACCATCTCGATCGGCGATGGAACGCCAACCGTAGGCGACCTGACACCGCAGGGCAGCGGCGGCGACACCACCGTCAACGAGAAGGGCCTGCCGGCAAGCTCCGGCTCGGAAGGCTCGGGCGAACTGGCCGCAGCCGGCGCCGACGGCGATCCGTCGGAGCACAACACCGGCACCTTCACCATCACCTCGCCAGACGGCATTGCGACGCTGACCATCAACGGCACCGCGATCTCGGCAGCCGCCCTCGCCAACAGCGGCTCGGTCCCGGTCAACGTCACGACCCCCGACGGCAACACGCTGACCATCACCGGCTTCAATGCCGGCAGCGGAACGGTCAGCTACACCTATACGCTCCTCGACAACGAGACCCATTCCGTTGCCGGCACCGATTCCATCTTCGACAACATGTCGGTGACGGTCACCGACACCGATGGCGATGTCTCGGCTCCCGGCACGCTCTCGATCCAGATCATCGACGACGTGCCGAC
>NZ_JBFUER010000019.1:0-743 GCF_056403855.1 Mesorhizobium sp. P2_E7
GGCATTGAGCGTCAGCTTGCCGTAGGCGCCCTGGATCTGGGTGCCGACATTGGCGTCGACGCCGCCCGCCGTGGTCCCGACGGCAACGCCGACGACACCGCCGGCCGGCACGGTCGTGGTGGCGCCATCGGCGCCGAACACGTCGTTGGTCAGCACCTGGCCGGTGACCGGACCGAACTGGCCCGATAGAATGCTGTTGGTGTCGAGGTTTGCCGTCGGCACGTCGTCGAYGATGTTGATGACCAGATTACCGGCCGGCGCCGGATCGCCGTCGGCGTCGGTCACCACCACCGCGAAGCTGGTGCTCGACGGATCGGTCAGCGTGTTGTCGATGAGCGTATAGGAATAGCTGATCGTGCCGAGGCCGGTCGCCGGATTGTAGACATAGCTTGCTGTCAGCGTGCCTGTCGTCCCGTCGGCGAACGCCGTCGGGACACCGGTCAGTACATGGCCGCCCAGCGACACTGTCGTCAGGCCGTCCGGCGACGTGAAGCCGATCGTACCCGAGGTCGTTTCCGAGGTCGCAGGCTCGTTCGAGCCGGAAGGCTCGCCGGCGCGCGCCGGCAGGCCAGCCTCATAGACCGTCGTGTCGTCGCCGCCCGCTGCCGGGATCGATACGGTCGGCGTTCCGTCGCCGATCGAGATGGTGAGCGTGGTGTGAGAGGTGTCGCCGTCGCCGTCCTTGATAGTGTAGGTGAAGACGTCGTCATGGCCGCCGGCCGAGCCGGCATCGCGGGTATAGG
>NZ_JBFUER010000020.1:0-639 GCF_056403855.1 Mesorhizobium sp. P2_E7
GAAAGTGCCGGGCGACAAGGTGTTGCCGATCATCCTTGCGGTGGTGCTCTACGTGCTGCTGCTGATGACCTATCCCTGGTACACGCTGACCGCCTCAGTCGCCGGCTATCTCATCTTCCTGCCGTTCAGCGTGCGCGCCTATTCGAAACGCGCCCTGCGCGAGGGTGAGAAGGTCCCGCCTTCGGATATCGGGTAGAGTCGCGCAGCCACGCTCGGTCGAGTTCCTTCACAACCCCCCTCTGTCCTGCCGGACATCTCCCCCTCAAGGGGGGAGATTAGCAGCTTCCGTTTTTACGCCCGTTCTTCAACGATGAAAATTGGCGAAGGCCGTCGTGACATCTAATCTCCCCCCTTGAGGGGGAGATGTCCGGCAGGACAGAGGGGGGTGCTGTCCCGCCAGCATTTGGAATAGTCGTCTCTGACCGCCCCTAAGCCGCCACGCCCAGCCCCAGCTTCTCGATCGCCAGCTTCCGCGTCGAGACATAATCCGTCTTGCCCGAGCCCAGCACCGGGATTTCCTCGACCTTGACGATGTCGTTGGGCACCATCAGTTCGGCCGCGCCCGCTTTCTTGCCGAAGGCGCGCAGTTCTTCCGGATCGGCGTCGTCAGCGGTGGTGACCAGCACGATGCGCTCACCG
>NZ_JBFUER010000021.1:0-564 GCF_056403855.1 Mesorhizobium sp. P2_E7
CCACAACACCTCGGCGGTGACCTTCACCTTCTCCGAGGTGCCAACCGGCTTCGATACGGGCGACATCACGGTGGCGGGCGGCTCGATCTCCGGCCTGGCGCAGGATCTTGTCGGCGATCCGTCGGGCAAGACCTACACCGCGACCTTCACGGTCGCCGACAACTCGACGACGCCGGTGTCGATCTCGGTGGCGGCCAACACCTTCACCGACCCGGTCGGCAACGACAACACGGTGTCCAACACCGACACSGCGACGGTCGACACCGTCAATCCGACGGTTGTGGTCGCTCTCGACCGCACCAGCTTCGACGACCACMACAACACCTCGGCGGTGACCTTCACCTTCTCCGAGGTGCCAACCGGCTTCGATACGGGCGACATCACGGTGGCGGGCGGCTCGATCTCCGGCCTGGCGCAGGATCTTGTCGGCGATCCGTCGGGCAAGACCTACACCGCGACCTTCACGGTCGCCGACAACTCGACGACGCCGGTGTCGATCTCGGTGGCGGCCAACACCTTCACCGACCCGGTCGGCAACGACAACACGGTGTCCAACACCGACAC
>NZ_JBFUER010000022.1:0-533 GCF_056403855.1 Mesorhizobium sp. P2_E7
CCACAACACCTCGGCGGTGACCTTCACCTTCTCCGAGGTGCCAACCGGCTTCGATACGGGCGACATCACGGTGGCGGGCGGCTCGATCTCCGGCCTGGCGCAGGATCTTGTCGGCGATCCGTCGGGCAAGACCTACACCGCGACCTTCACGGTCGCCGACAACTCGACGACGCCGGTGTCGATCTCGGTGGCGGCCAACACCTTCACCGACCCGGTCGGCAACGACAACACGGTGTCCAACACCGACACCGCGACGGTCGACACCGTCAATCCGACGGTTGTGRTCGGCACCGATGACAATGCCCTGAAGATCGGCGATGTCGCGCACCTGACCTTCACCTTGAGCGAGGCGTCGACCAACTTTGGCAGCGGCGATGTCGCCGTCACCGGTGGCACGCTGAGCAATTTTGCCGGCAGCGGCACCAGCTACACCGCCGACTTCACGCCCACCGCCGGCAGCACCACCGCCGCCACCATCAACGTGGCCGGCAGCRCCTTCACCGATGCGGCGGGCAACAACAACACCGCCGCCA